>JAKLEA010000002.1 GCA_022711755.1 Planctomycetota bacterium | reverse complement strand
TGGGGACGAGTTCTTGCGGCTGTCCAGAATCATGTCAATGCCTGCCTGAGAGATCATATCCTGCAACCGCCTGCCGTTGGCTATGGCCTTTCGCAACTCGGGCACAAGGGACTTGGGCACGTGCATGCACTTTCTCTTGCCCTTTCGGGTGAAGGTGAAGATGAAGGCGGGGTGCTTGTCGCCTCTGGCGCAGGCGGGGCATGACTTTCGGATGCAGGGTTTTCGCACCTGGGCAAGCGAGCCTTTGGCCAGGGGCCAGAGGGCTTCCAGATCCTTGAGGAACCTTTCCTGATTGCGACCTGATTGAGGCAGTGTCTTCTTCATTCGCGTATGTATATCAGAATACATACACCCATGTCAACAAAAAAATCCGCGATTCGAGTTCTTCTTTTGAAAATTCCTCCCCGCCTCACACCCTCCCGCCCGTCACTGACCCCGTACCTTTTACACACATGAAAATTCTTTCGGCAGATTCGGGATTCCGTTTACTTATAATCGCACAATATGGTAACACCAAACTGCCGTAGAGAAGCTTTTTGGACACGTCACCAGCGAGGAATGTGTCATGGCATTGTGCGAACATCAGTAGATATCTGCTCTACAATGAAAACAAACAAGGCAAAACGCCCTCACTTGTTGAGGCGAAAAACAAGGAGGCATTGATATATCCTTTTCTCAACCAGGCAGAGCGAAGGATGGAGATCATTGGATAATGGAACCGCCTTTTTACGCAGTCTACTTCATCGCGAAAATAAGAATGCGTTTGAACGGGGTATAACCGGTAATATATACACTCGGCCCGCTGAGTTTCCCCTCTGCTCCTCGAACGTCAATATATGAGTGTTCGCACTGCCCCGGGCCGAAGCGGATTATATCGTCCCCCATGCGGTATTCGGTATATCCGTCCCTGAGCAGGAACGCATCGCCCGCTCCGGGAATCGGTTCAACGCCTCTCACTTCTCCGCCGCCCCGGAGGTTAATCTCGACGGCCAGGGGCACGCCGTTCGTCCCCTCGGCGCTTATGGCAATCTCGAAACCTGTTTCCGTTTCACGAATGCTGCCTGTGTAGTTCATGGCGCAGATTTCGGTCTCCTTCCTCTTCAATGTCAGCGCCGCCCATGCATCCGGTTGAACTGGCAGGAATCTCCGGTCGGATATCGGCTGCAGGTAACTGCCGCGAAGCTGCTGCCTGAAGTGGAACGCGCCGTCCCGTTTCTCGAAGGTTGATGGAATGAACTGCCCCTTGCCGAAGAAAGCGCTTGCAAAGCGCACGGCGTTCACGACCGCTCCGCCCCGCCTCATGGTTATCCATCGGCTGTTGCCTTTGTGCAGGATGACGGCGCTTGTTCTGCCCCGGCGGATTCGCGTGATGTTATATTCGGGATACTCCTTTTCGTAATCATCCGGGATGGTTGCCGGCTCCGGCAACGGCTTCAGCAGTTCGGGATACTCCTTCAGCCTTGCAAGGTCAACGCTCCCTGGTTCATGCGGTTTGAGCATGGCGGCGTAAATGCCGTTCTGATCGCGGACGGCCAGGTAGCGAAGCGCGAACCAGTAGCGATCCATCGTCCCGCGCGTATTCAAGTCCTGCCGGCGCGAAATCTCCGTGACAACCTCGCCGTCGGGATGCAGGAGGTACGCCATCGCGTCAAGATTCCGTCGGGCCGAATCGAGCAATTCGGGTCGGTTCAGCTTGTGCGCCATGACCACAAGGGAGTTGTCAACAATAGCGTTGTAACCTGCCGTGCTGCGCTCCGTGAACTGGCCGTGAGCGTCAATGTCAATGCCCTCCGCCAGCCACTGGTCAATCCGCCTGCTGTACTTCTCGTCAGGGAAGACGTCGTTGATCTGCGCAAGCGCCGCGCAGACGACCCAGCGATGGTTGGGCGTGTGAATTCCGCCCCTGGCCATGCCGTCGCCCGCGCGCCGCAGGAAAGGCTCCAGCAGCGACAGGACGGCCTTGTCATCGCGCATCTGCGCAAGTTTCGCTGCGGCAGCCACGTTGTGGACGACGAAGCCGGTGTCCGGCGGGGAATTGAAGTTTGTGACCAGAAGGTTGACGTTGCCGTCCGGAGATTGAGATCGGGTCAGGAACTCCGCCGCGAGCCGCACCCGCTCGAAAAGAGCCTTGTCGGAGTGATACGCGGACTCCGGGTGATAGTAGGCCGCCGCTGCGTCCTTAAGGAATCCGCCGACCGTGTGGCAGTGGTACAGTCCGGTATGATCCGCGATTCCGCCACACCGGGGGTTCTGCGGATCGGAGACCTGGCGGCTCATCGCGCTTTTGAGGCTTTCGTCCAGCCTCTTCACAACCAGCGAAACCATTTCATCCTCCGCGCGGACGCTGCCGGAAAACAGCGTCAGGGACGCAAGCCCCATCACGGCCATGATGCGGCTATTAACTTCGATCATCAGACTCAATCTCCTCAGCGGCGGAATTGCCATCAGGTTTGCTTCTGTAAAGCGATTTCGCAGAATCGGTCCGAGTATTGAACATTCTAACTTATGGCGATCTTAACTGCTCATAATTGATAGATGCCGATCGGAATTTTCTCGCCATATATTGCATTTTCGTTTGCACAACCGGCTAATCAGACATGAGAATCCAAGCTATGGGAATTCGCATTCGCGCTGAAATGCACGTTAACTCGTTGTCCGGGAGTCAGTCATGGGGCAGGCGCTGACAACTGCGCGCATCGCTGCTGTTGCCATGTTTCTTGCCGCCTTCGCATCCATTCTGCCTGCGCAGGACGGCATTGGGATATCTTCCATGCATCTGAAAGAACTCTCGCCAGGCGAGTGCATGCCTGGCGCTCGTGATTATTCGCTCATGTGGTGGGCATACGGATGGCGCGGACGCTCGCCGGACGCCCGAAAGGTCCTCTGCATCCAGACGGGACATTACGGTCTGGCGCTGGACGTTGAGAGGGTTGAGTTGCTCAACCTCGGGATCATTCGCGCGCCCAAGTCTTATGAAGAAGCGGCTGCCGAAGACAATTCCACAATCTTCAACATGCCGAGGTCGGAACTGGCGCTTGATGTTCATGCCGGCGGCGCGAGGTATCGCTGCAGGCGGGGAGCAGTCGGGCAGAACGACTGGCTGGATTATCCGGTCCGCATAATCGAGAGCGGACGATTCGTCCAACGAGCGGACATCCGCCGGCTCGAATTTGAGGACGACAACGGGAACCTTCTGCCCGCCGAAGGCCGGCTGGAGATTGTCGCATGGCCCGATCAGGCATCGGTAATACTTGAGATCACACCGCATAAAGACCTTCCCCAGTCGCGGATCGAGATAGGGCTATGCGCCCTCAACGCCGACATCTCAGACTCAACCGGCAGGGGAGAATCCACCGACTGGAAATCAGGACTGCAATATGCATGCGGGATGAAGTTGCTTCCCTGCGCCGTCTCCGGCTCGGACGAGCCGGCAACGGTCGAAGCTGTTGACATAAGGGGGAATCACGAAACGCTTGATACAAAGCATGACGCGAAACGCGGCTGGCATCGCATCGAGTTGCCGAAGGAGAACTGGTCTGTCAGTGAGGACCCGGATCATCTTGATCGAATCAGGCTGACCGTGTCAAACGCCGAAGAGCATCCAGCCACGGCGCGGCTGCTGTTCGCGCGGGATTACCCGTTCCCCGGCGTAACCGGCATGACGCCGATGATGCGCGACAATGAGGGCAATCCGACAGGGATTCCAGTGCAAATTTCCAAGAACTGGCATCGCCAGCCCGACAAGCGATTCCTCTATGAAGGCCCATGGTTCCATGGTTTCACACAACTTCGCCTGCCGCCTAAATCCAGAACGACGCTTGAATTCAACGTCACATACGCCCTCTGGGGGGGGGTCCCGGCGGCGTCTCACGCGCAACTCTGCCTCATCGGCTGGGGAATGAACCAGCTCTGGGACCAGGCTGCCATCGGAAGTTGGGGCGAGTCCATCACCTACGATCCCGACGTCAATCTCAACAGGGCCATGATTGACGATGTGCGTCCGCTCATGGTCTGGCAGATGAACGCGGAAAAGGTGAAATGGGGCTGGACCAATAACGTCGGCGGCGGCGACTTCCTCGTCTACTTCGACGCGAAGGGCGAGAAGCAGTTCCTCGCGCGCGTGAAAACGGCCTATCTCTCGTATGGCCCGAATTTCACGAAAGTCATCTACGCTGGAATCTCAGCGGACGGTAACATCGCCGCCCGTATTGAAGCATCAACGCCGCGTTGCGATGATATAAACCGCGCATTTCACAAGATTCGCTACGACGTGATGAAGCCGACGCGGTTCACCCGGATTGCTTTTTACCAGCTTGGCGCTGACAACTACAACGACCATCAGTTTGACCTGATCGCCCGGGGCAATGCAGGCGGCATGATTGAGGAATGGGCGTGCCAGAGAGGGGGCAGACATTATCACCGGACAGGAATCCCATGCGATGGTGAAGCCCCATGGTTCTCGCTCCACCGCGCAATCAGTCGGGACGTCAAGGGCGGAGCATGGGCCAACCGGGGGTTGATTGTCAGACGCTGGAAAGCCGTATTGGGCGGCAAGGATATCCCATATCCATTCGCCTCGTGTTTCGGCACTGAAAACGGGCCGCCAAGCATGAATGTTGAGCTATCGCCCCCGCCCGGCGTTGCTGAATTGCTTCCGGGGGATTTCATTGAGGCAGAGGTTGAGATGGTCATCATCCCGATGTCAGGCGATGAATATTATGGTCCGAACGAGAATCTGCGCCGCGCGCTCATTGACGGCGCAGATACCTGGAAATTGGTTCATCGTGAGGCGGCCTCCAACAGTCTTGAAATCGAAATGCTCCGTGGGCGCATACTCCGGCATTATCCCATGGAGATCGCGACAGAAGGGAACTGCGCCGAACTTCTTGTTTCCGGCGGGGCCGGTTATGTCCCCATCACCTTTACCGGACTGGACAGTTACAGGAATCATACCATCCTATGCTCAGCGGAGGGGAAAGCTGAACGCGTGGATCAATCGGTTCATGGAAATGACTTCTGGCAGGCATGCTACGACGCTGACCTTGGAAAGTGGAATATCACCTGCAATATCCCGCTTGACAGTCCATGCGATGCGCCACGGAAGGTTCGCATCCTCCTGACCCGGAATGACTGAGCATTGATATAATACTTCCCGCAGGAAGAAAGGCAGTTGCCGGGACATTATTCGCAATATTGAGGGATGATAGCGAGCTATCCTGTCAGAATGTCAGCTTGCCGGATCTTCATACATAAATTCAGTCTGGCAACCGTTGGCATAGAAATGGTATGCAAATGCTTGAAAGGATTGCCTTTGGGCATTATACTTCCGGCAGTTGATGATCTGAACATCCGGCTCAGCCCGTTCCGTCAAACGTTGATATTCGCCGGTCGTATTTTCAGCGTTTGTCTTCATCGGCGGAGAGCGAGGCGCTTGTGTAAGCGTTGGTAATTGTTGAAGTGGACTGCCCGGGCCCATAGCTCAGCCGGTCAGAGCAGCGGACTCATAATCCGTGTGTCGCTGGTTCGAATCCAGCTGGGCCCACCATAGTCCAGATTTCGAACTTCGGTGAGTATGTCGAAGGGCTTTCTCTTTGTCAGGCAAAGATTTGTGGCAAAGAGTTGCCGGTTAGAAGTGAACTACCGCCGAGCAAGCTCGGTGGCTTCCGGCAGCCGAACAAGTTCGGCTGATCGCCTGCAACAGCATGACGCCGAATCCTCTCGGAGGCAAAGCCCCCTTCGGATTCGGCAGCAGGCGCTGATTAGGGGACTGGCCGTCCCCTAAAAACCCCTGCTTGAAAGGATGCCATTCCGCCCCCAAGACAAGCTTGGGGGCTTCCTGGCATGAGTTGGTGACGCACTCCAGTATCTCTTTCCAGGTTGCCAAGTTCGAACTTTACCATATGCCCCCCAGATTCTGGCTGAAGTCGAATACCGTCAACGCCAGCCTGCCGTTCTCCTTACTGATTCTGTTGTCGCCGTTCTCTTCAAGATTTCGCTCAACCTCCTCCAACTGATTTCTCAGGTCGTTTGACTTTGCGGTGTAGACGGACTCCTCGATTGTCCCGCCCAGGAAAGCGTTGAGCAGGCGGTCCTGAATGTTGATCAACTCCGAGCGGCGCTTGTTGAGCATCCCGCGCCTCTGGGACTCGGCCTTGTTGACGTCATCGAACATGGCCGATATGGCATCACGGAACCAAGCCCGCACCTTCGGGTCGGGTATCTGTCGAACAAACCGGCTCGCTACTGAATGGCTGACAAGCGGAATGCGCCTTGCCGATTCATGACCACGCGGCCAATTCCGCTACCGCACCGGACAGAATGACCGATAGATCCCCCTCCTGCGGCCCTGCGGACGGCGCAGTTTTTATCAAACATCGCCCATCCATCAGACTTCCCTTTCCTGCATGATGTGTCTGCGATAAACATCCCGGCAATTCCACCGAATGTTTATACCTTAAAGCGCAAACTGGCACGGCAGTTGCGTTCCATTCCCGCAGAGTTCATTCATTCTCATTCGTTCATGGCGGACAGGAACAGGGGTAAGGAAGATGCAGACCAACATGGCAAACGCACGCATCACAAATCAGCCGGTAATTTCCGGAGCGGGAAAGACTCCTACTCCTCCGGCGGGCGGCGACAAACCATCCATCTTCAACGGCATTGATGAAGAGTCCGGAACAATCATCCTGGAAAGCACTGACAATCCGGCCCTCCAGGCATATCGCCAGACGTCAAACCCCGAGAAACTCGAAAAACTCGGCTACAAGATCATTGAAGTCCTCGGTCAAGGTTCGCAGGGCACGGTCTATAAGGCATCAGACGCAAAGACTGGGGCGATGGTGGCAATCAAGGTCTTGAACGTGGACGTCGAGATGAATCCAAATACCCCCCGGCGCTTTTTGAAGACCGCGAGGATGGCGGCCGGCCTGGATCACCCGAACGTCGCCCGTATCCTCGGATACGGACAGGACGGGGACATGCTCTACGCCATTATGGAATTCGTCCACGGCTACTCCCTCAACGACCTCATCGAGAATCAGGGACGCCTCCAGGAAGCGGCGGCAGTGGACATCATGATCGAGACGCTCCATGCGATGGACCATCTCTGGAGTCACGGCATCGCCCATCGGGACATAAAGCCCCACAACATCCTGATCACCTTCGACGGCCACGTAAAGCTGGTTGACCTGGGCCTGGCAAAGCAGTTCGTATGGGGCAAGGACGGGAATGCGCAGCAGAGCACGGCGATAACCCAGGCCAACATGCGCGTCGGCACCCCTGCTTTCATGTCTCCGGAGCAGGTAAGGGGGGAGCAGGAGGTGGACGTGCGCTCGGACATTTACTCGCTGGGCATCTCGCTGTTCAAGGTACTGACTGGCAAAATCCCGTTCAAGGGCAAGGCCATCGAAGTCATGTCAGCGCATCTGCTCTACCCCCTGCCCCCCCTGCGGAACTTTGTTCCTGAGATTTCGCCCATGACGGAGCGGGTCATCATGAAGATGAGCGCCAAGGCTCCGGAGGCGCGCTACCAGAGTCCGAAGGAACTGCTGCGGGAATTTCACGCCCTGTCCGCGCGGCTGGCCAAGACCGGCAGTTATCAGCCAGCGCGCAAGGACTCTGCGGAACAGGCGAAAGGCCCGAATCAGCCTGCGATTTCATCGCTCCCCTCCGCCCCGAAATCCGCGCCGGCCGCCCGCGAGACGTCGCACGGAAGCCTCGGAACCGACGAAAGTCTCTCCAAAGTCCTGCCGTTCCTGAAGGAATTCGAGCCGGAGGCCGTCGGCGCGCAGGTGGCCGAGGCTGACGACGCCCCCGAACTTGCGGAAGCCATTCAAGGCTCCGCGAAATCCGAAGGCAGCGTTTCCTGCGGCCCCGGCGAAGAAAGCATCTCCCGCGTGCTTGGGCTGTTGAAGGAATACGAGGGCGGCAATGAAAGCAAATCCCCGGATTCCAGCCCGACCGTCAAGAAGACCCCCGATGATATCTGCCGCTTTTTGGAGGTTCCGACGGTCATCAATCCTCGCAAGCCCGATGCGGAAGGTTCGGACATTGCCGTCAAAGGCGACGGAGCGCACGTGTTCCCAGTGAGGGATTCCGACTCGATTTCGAAGGTCATGACCGAAAGGTCAGGCCCCTTCTCATCGCCGATGGTTCTGGTCACGGACGGGCGCGACAAGGTGGGCATCATACTCAACGACGGGGATGAACTCACGTTCGGACGCTCCGCCGACTTCAGCCACGTCGTCCTGGAAGACCCGCAGGTCAGCATTTCCCACTGTAAGGTCATGCGCAGCGGCAACAACGTCGTCGTTCAGGACTGCAACAGCCGCAACGGCACCAGCGTGGACGGCAGGAAGCTCGAAGCCGGCGAGGTTGGCTGGATGACAACAGAATTGAAGATCGGCAAGACCAGTTTCAGGCTCATAACCGAGGCCTGAGTTCGGGCGTCCCCGCCACCCAGACCGGCGTCCCTGCACCCGGGACGCCGACTTCCCGAACGAAGACGCGCCGAACTCCGGCGCGTCTTCCATTTAAACCCCCAACGCCTTGCCGCCCCTTTCTCATCGGCGGACACGTTGTCCCCGGGAGCGGCAATACTGGCCGGACTCTTCTCTTTTATCATTTACATCCTTACACACTGCTGAGAGCGCATGAAAGGCAATCCCCGCAAATATTCCGCTTCCAGATCAAAGAAGAAACATGTCTCAATCTCATATCCTTTAATCCCCGGGAAATCCGAGCGCGTGGCACGTCTCTTGCGTATTTGCATATCAAGTCGAACGCTCAACAGGGCGCGCGCGGGGCGCGCCCTGATAAAACAGACAACCCAAGAGGCGAGAAAGTGGAAAATCAAAGCGTCAAGGCGGCGGGCAGGCTGACGTTGGAGGGGCTTCCCTTCCCGGCGTTCCTCATGGATCCGGGGCAGAACATCCTGGATTGCAACCAGGGCTTTTGCGGAATGATATCTCGTAAACCGCAGGACGTGATCGGACGTAAATGCTACGAGGTCGTCCACTGCTCGGACAGGCCGCCGGAACTTTGCGACGCGTGCCGCAGCATGGCGAACGGGGAGGACTTTTCTGTCGCCTGTCAGGAGTTGCTCCCCGGCAGATTCTTCCGCGTCAAGTGCTCAAAAACGAACAAGAACGCCCCATGCGGCAACCTTTGGCTTCACGTCATCGAGGACATTACGGAGACGATAACGGCGGAACAGGCGCTCAAGGAACAACACGACGTCTCCGCAGGATACCTTGATGTTGCCGGGGTGATACTCCTGGCCCTGGACCTTGACGGGAAGATCGCAATGATCAACCGGAAGGGACACGAGCTTATGGGTTATGCCGCCGCCGAACTGATCGGCAAAGACTGGTTTGAGACCTGTCTTCCCATGCGCGTGAGGGAGGAAGTCAGAGAAATCTTCAAAGGCATCCTGAATGGCGATTCGGGATGGGTGGAGGAATGCGAGAACGTCATTCTTACGCGGCAAGGAGAGGAGAAACTCATATTCTGGCACAATACCGCCGTCCGCGATGCGGACGGCCGGATCAAAGCGGTGCTGGCCTCCGGTGAAGACATCACCCGACGCCGCGAAGCGGAAACCAAACTTATTGAATACAACCAAAGGCTCAACGGCATCCTGGAATCGTTGCCTACCGGCATTGCAATTGTTGACGCCGAGACACATGTGGTACTGGAGGTCAATCCCGTCGCAATCGGGATGATAGGAGCGCCAAAGAGCGAAATAGTCGGCCAGATATGCCATAAGCACATATGCCCCGCCGAATGCGGCAAGTGCCCGATCACCGATCTCGGCAGGACGGTTGAGAACTCCGAACGAGTAATCCTCGACGCGCAGAGTCGGGAGATTCCCGTAATCAAGAGCGTGGTAAAGACGAATCTCGGGGATCGGGAGTGCCTGATTGAAAGCTTTGTTGACATCCGAAATCGAAAACAAGCTGAAGATGCGTTGAATGAAAGCAGAAAACTCTACAAGACGCTATTTGAGTCCTCGCGCGACGCGATCATGACCCTCGCCCCGCCGTCATGGAGATTCGCTTCAGGAAATCCGTCTTGCGTGGAGCTTTTCGGCGCCGCAGACGAAGAGGAATTCGTCTCGAAAGGCCCGTGGGAATTGTCGCCGGAATTCCAACCGGACGGACGAGCCTCCTCCGAAAAGGCGGCGGAGATGATCGGAACGGCGATGCGGGACGGGGCGCATTTCTTCGAATGGGCGCATATGCGCCTTGACGGGCGCGTTTTCCCCGCCACCGTGCTGCTGACGAGGGTGGAATTGAACGGCCAGACCTTTCTGCAGGCTACCGTACGGGACATAAGCGCTCAAAAGCAGGCTGAAGAAGCCATTCGCGAGTCGGAACAGAAATATCGAAACGTCGTTGACAATATCGGGGTCGGGGTGGCCGTCATCAGCGCCGACATGCGGATACTCTCGCTGAACAAGCAGATGCAGAAGTGGTTCCCGAACGTTGACGCCCGGGAATGCCCGACCTGCTACCGCGCATTCAACAGTCCGGCCCGCGATGAACGATGCTCCTACTGCCCGACTGCGCTGACGCTGGCCGACGGGAAACTCCACGAGGCCACGACAAACACCCCGAACGGCGACGAGATCAGGCACTACAAGATCGTCTCCAGCCCAATAACCGACACCGCCGGAAACATCATCGCCGCCATTGAGATGGTCGAGGACGTCACGGAACAGGCGAAGGCCAGGCTTGAACTCCTCAGGGCCAAGGCGGCGGCCGAGGCCGCAAACTCAACCAAAAGCCGTTTCCTGGCCAACATGAGCCATGAGATAAGAACGCCTCTTAACGGCATCATGGGCTTTGCCGACATGCTCATGGACGACATCCTGACCGACGACCAGCGAGACGCCGTGGAGACTATACGCTCAAGCGGCAAAACGCTCCTGGCGCTCATCAACGACATACTTGACCTGAGCAAGGTCGAGTCCGGCGCGATGGTTTTCGAGAGGAAGCCCTATGATCCGTGGACACTTGCGCAGGAAACGATGAAAACCTTCGTCCCGACGGCTTCCGAGAAGGGGCTTGAACTTGTCTGCGAGATATCCCCGGACGTTCCGCGTGAGCTTGCCGGCGATCCGCTTCGAATCCGCCAGGTTCTTACCAACCTGATGGGTAACGCCGTCAAGTTCACCCGGCGGGGCAGGATCGTCATGAGCTGCTCGGTCGAGACCAACGATGCTGGACGGGATTCTATCAGGTTCGCCGTGCGGGATCAGGGCATCGGCATAGCCCCGGAAGCAATGGAGAAGATCTTCGACCCGTTCAACCAGGCCGACGCCTCCATCGCCAGCAGATTCGGCGGAACCGGCCTGGGGCTTGCCATCTGCCGCAGGACCATCGAGGCCATGGGGGGCTGCATCAGCGTCGAAAGCCGTCTGGGAGAAGGAAGCGTATTCTCTTTCCGCCTGCCTGCCGGAGTCTCGCTTCAGGCGCGGGAAGAGCCGGATGAAGATCATGCCCCGGGCATGGCGCGGCACAACACGGAATCCGCTAGGGCGCCCGCCGGCGAGCGCGGCGTCGTCCTGGCGGTCGAGGACGACGCAACCTGCCTGAAGCTCTACCGCTCGGCCTTTGCGCGAAGCGGCGTCTCGGTTGTCGGCTGCCCCGACGGCGGCGCGGCGATAGCGGAAGCGCGCAGGCTCAGGCCGTGCGCAATCATACTGGACATACTGCTGCCGGGGCGCAACGGGTGGGACATCCTGCGCGACCTGAAGGCCGATCCCGAACTGAGCGACATACCCGTCATCGTCTGCTCCGTGGTGGCCGACCAGCGCAGGGCCGGACTGCTCGGCGCGGTGGAGTGCATCCCAAAGGCCGGCGGCATCCGCGTCCTGCGCCGGAGGGTGCTTGAGGTCCTGAAGGAAAATCCCGTTGCCGAGGTGGCCGTGCTCTCAAACGAACCGGAGCGCGAAGAGGACAAACACAACGGTCACCGGAACTTCGCGTCGGCAAGCGACCTGATGACCGAGATTGAGCGCGGCTATCGCCCCGGCGCGGTGCTGATGTCCGTGCGCAACGTTCACAGCGAAGGACTGAAGCTAATTCAGAACCTTTCCGAACGCAATCTGCTGGACTCCGTCCGCGTCGTGGTCAATGCAGAGGAGGAAATGACCCCGGAGGAGTCAAAGCGCCTGACCGCCGAATTGATGGACTACGCGGCTGCCAACGGCCTGCCCCGCGACAGGATCGCGGAAATCTGCAGCCGATGGGTGATCCCGGGCGAGTCTGCGCGAGATGCCCGCCCCGCTGCCGCCGGCAAGGACGCGGCAGCCTGTCCTCCGGCATCCGGAAACGGCCTGCGCGTGCTCGTCGCAGAGGATAACCCGACCAACCAGAAGCTCATTCGCAAGGCGCTGGAGAAGGAGGGACACAGGGCCGACATTGTTGACAACGGCGCGCTGTGCATCTCCGCCCTTGACCAGGGCGATTACGACCTTGTGCTTCTTGACATGCGCATGCCGGTCATGGACGGATACCAGACCGCCCGCAACATCAGGGAGGACGCCAGGTTCAGGAACCTTCCCATAGTCGCGCTGACGGCCGCCGCGATGAAGGGCGATCAGGAGGAATGCCTGGCAGCCGGATGCGACGCATACCTCGCCAAGCCGCTGGATCGGGCGGCCTTGCGGGATTGCATAAGCAATCTTGTCATAAAACGCGGGAAAGCCCTCGCGGAATCACAAAAAACGCAGGAACAGGAGACAGGAATTGACAAGCCTGAGGAAGACAGCTTCCAGGCGTGCATCGAAGAACTCAGAGAGGAATACCTGAGACGCTTGAATCGCGACGCCGTTGACCTGGGCAGGGCGCTTTCCGCCGGGAACAGGCCGGCCCTTCAGAAAATCGGGCACGATCTTAAGGGAACAGCGGGCACTTTCGGTTACGCCGAGATAGGGCGTCTCGGCGGCGGCCTGGAGCGCGCCTGCAAGTCGGGCGCGGACGACGTTGATCAGATTGCGGAAAAACTTCTCGGAGCCGTCTGCGGCGTCATTGGGGCTGACGCATCCAGACCTCCCATCTACGCATCATCGGGAGACAAATAATGAGCGACGACAAAAACAAAATCCGAAGTTCGTCAGGAAGCAGCGGATTCCGATCTTCCGTGCAACTGAAGGCCCTCCAGGTCCTCTGCGATCCGGAGCATTTCCGCGAATGCAGGAAGGACGCCGATGTCATGACCAGCCTGGGCTGCCCCGCCGATCCGGTGGCGATCGCGGTGCGCCGCGGCTACGTCAGCAGGTCGGAGATCGCGTCAACGATCGAGCAGTTCGGCAACCTGACAAACGGCAACGCTGATCCGGATGACGGCACGATGTTCTTCCAGCGCTTCCTATCTGACGTTGTCGAAGGGAGCATGACCAACGCACCCGGCGCTCCCGGAAAAATCGAGCAGCATCCGGAGCAGGTTGGCGACGGAACGCATAAATACCGTGTTGACTACAAACTGGGCGAAGGCGCGCTGGGATCGTCCTACAGGGTCGCCGGCAATGGCGGAAACGTGGCCCGGCGCCTGAAGGTGATAGACGTCCGGCGACTGGCCGATCAGAGGGATGTCGAGCTTGCGCTGGACAAGGCCGACAGGGTCCATGCGAATATGGCTCATCCCTGCGCGGCGCGGGTGACGCAATTCGCCCGCGTAAGGCATTGCGTCATGATCCTGGAGGAATACGAGCACGGCATAACGCTTGACGTGCTTCTGCGAAGGCGCAGGAAACTCTCCGAACGCACGGCCATGGAGTTGCTCAGGCAGGTCGCGCTGGGAGTTCTGGAAGGGCATAAGCGCGGCCTGCCGCATGGCGGCATAAAAACCGAGAACATCCTGATCGGCGTAACCGGCAGGATCATGAGCATTGACTGGTCAGCCCCGCCCTCCGGCCTTTTGCAGGCAGCCGGCAGGATTCTTCCGGGGCAGAAGGCGCGCCATGCGTCGGGGGTGGAATACCTGAGCCGGCGACTGCTGAAGGAATTGGATGTCCCCGGCTTTGCGGACGACATGCACGCGCTTGGCATCCTCCTTTTCTCAATGCTGGCAGGCAGAATGCCCTACGCGCCGGACCCGAAGAAAGTCCTTTGGGAACTGGAACACCTCGGCCTGCCGAAACTTTCTGAATTCGGCGTCAGCGTCACGCCGCGAACCGCCGAACTGCTCAAGAAGATGACTGCTTCCAATCCGGGGGAAGGCTTCACGGACATGCGCGAATGCCTTACCGATATCGAGGCCGCCCTGGGCACACTCCGGACGATGGACGGTCTTCCGGTCAGGCGCATGATCCGGAAACGCTGTTTCAAAGAGGAAACCACAACAACTTTTCAGGAGGCGTCGAGATGATAAAGGGAATAATACTTCTGGTTGACGACGACGAGATACTGCTGCGGCTGTTGTCCCGCAGCTTCGAAAACTCAGGATTCAGAGCGGTACTGGCGCGCAACGGGCGAGACGCGCTGCAAAAGCTGAAAATCGTCAAGCCCGACCTCATCATCTCGGATGTCAACATGCCGGAGATGGACGGCTTTCAGCTCTTCGGAGAGCTTCAGCTTGATGACGAGACCGCCGGCATTCCTTTCCTCTTCCTGACGGAGCGTTCCGCGCTTCAGGACAGGCTCAAGGGTCTGGAAATGGGATGCACGGACTATCTCCCCAAGCCGGTTGATCCGCGCGAGCTTGTCGTCCGGGCGAAGATGACTATTGACCGCTCCATGGCTCAGGCCGGGCGTTCCGAGGCATTCCGAGGCCGCCTTGAGGACCTGCCGACCACGAGCCTGGTCAAGGTCATCTGCCGCTCCGGACAGAGCTGCGCCATCTGCCTGCGCCGGGAGGATCGAAGCGGCAGGCTTTACCTGCGCGACTCAGAGATCATTGACGCCGAGCTTGACGGGATGCTCCCCCTGGACGCGGCGGTCGAGTTGCTTGACTGGAACTCCGGAGATTTCGAGGTTGAGTTCAAGGACTTCTCAAATCCGGCGAAGATCAACCTCAGCGTTGATGTTCCGGAGGAGTCGCAGTCAGAAATCGGCATTGAGGAAACGACTGCAGACTCCAGAC
This sequence comes from Planctomycetota bacterium, assembly GCA_022711755.1. Lineage (GTDB taxonomy): Bacteria > Planctomycetota > Brocadiia > SM23-32 > JAKLEA01 > JAKLEA01. The sequence goes on along the minus strand of JAKLEA010000002.1, from coordinate 376,648 downwards.
TTCCCGAACTCAGTGAGCCAACCACGCAGCTCGACACCGCGGCCCCCCCGGGCGGGATTCCGGAACTTGAACAATACCTGAATCCCCCGGTTCCACCCGGCGAGTCGCAAGACCGGGAAGCAGCGGACGCCGCCACCTCCGCCGCAAGCGTTGATGAACTGCTGAAATCGGCCGCCGAACTGGTTATGGAACGCCGGTATTGCGCGGCAATGGAGGCGCTGGAGTCCGCCCTGGCCTGCGAACCGGGCAATCCGAAGGCGCTCTCCGCCTTGAAGGAGTTATCCCGGCGCATTGAAGGCTTCAAGTCCTCCGCATCGCGCATAGCCGCCGTCACAAGCTGACTGCGCGACAGGCGTAAATATAAGGTTGTCCCCGCGAGTCCGGGTCCCGCGTCGCTTCGCCTCTCGACCGGGGCCCGGCTCATTTCCTACCCGTCCGGAATCAGCCTCCCGCCATCGAACCGTTCGGTATCGCTTCCCCCCCCATCGCATCGGGCAGAATAGTCCCCGCCGGGGGACAAAATGACCGGTAGGATGTCCGCGCGCATTCTGCATTCTGAATCTTGTCCCGTCATCCCACTTGACAAGATTTTTCTCCGACGTCGTAATCCATTGACTAGAAATAGGTTATGTAGAGTCATCATATAAGAATATTGTCTTTATTATTGAAAGCCGGTTTCGGCATCAGCTTTGCATTTGCTGATGATACCGAGTGCCTTGTGCGGCAAGCCAGGCCGAAATTTGGGGAGAGAACGTGATGAAGAGCGAACTGACTCAGACTGGAAAAAGAAGCGCGCCGGCGTTTTCGACTGGGCATTTCAACGAATTCCCCCTTGATGTGGGGATTGACCTGAGCCGGGCCGCCGCCGCCCGCATGACTCCGGACATTGAAGCCATCCTTGAACGCAAACTGCTCCCTGCAATCCCGGGTTACCAGTTGATTTCTGAAATCGGCAGCGGTCCCGGAACGAAAATCTACAAGGCGATGCAGATTGACGATGGAAAGACCGTGGCGGTCAAGACAATAGACCTATGCCCGATTGCCGATACTGCCTTTTCCCGCCGGTTCACGCTCAGCGCTCAAAAAGCGATAAGTCTTAAGCACTGCGGCATCGTCCGCTGCCACTCCGCCGGTCGCGCAGGGAAGTGTCATTACGTTGCGATGGAGCTGGTGGACGGCATCTCAATGGAGAAAATCATTGCAAAACGCGGACGTCTGGGTGAAAGGCTCGCATTAAGCGTGCTGATAGCGGCAGTTGACGCGCTGGGCGACGCAGACATCTCTGGAATCACCCACGGCAACATTAAACCATCAAACATACTTTTCACAAGGCAGCACGCGGTTAAATTGACCGACTTCGCTCTGGCTCACAGGACCGGACTGTTGCAGGCCGAGCCTGATCCGGCAGAGGACACGACGACCCTCAACGAAGGCCTGACGATGATCGGAACTCCGGCCTATCTTTCTCCGGAGCGCGTGCGCGGAGACCGGGAGCTTGACGCGCGCTCCGACATCTGCTCCCTGGGCATGACCGCCTTTCACATGCTGACGGGGGCGCCGCCATTCACCGGCAGCGTCGCGGAGGTGCTGGCCGCTCGGCTGTGCAAGCCGGTTCCCCTCGTGAGGATGCTCACGCCGGACGTTTCGCCGCTGACCAACGTAATCATCCGCCGCATGACAGCCCGCGAGCCGGAATCGCGATATCAGACATATAACGAGCTTCTGGATGATCTCAGGAAGGCTTACGCCGGCCTTCGCGCCGATCCAAACAAGGAACGCCGCGAGTCACAGGAGCAGCAGGAGCGGTCGTCCGCGAAACACCAGATTCCGGATAAACGGGCGGACGGGAAGCGGCAGGAGGCCCGGCGTTGCAGCAGGACCGAACCTGAGACACAGGCCTGCCTCTACGAGGACGCCGAGATATCGCCGGTCCCGGCCAGGGAGCGCGGCGCGTTCCGCGTCTGGTTCAACCGGAACGCCGTCATCCCCCCCGCGGCGCGCGGGGAGGAGGGGGCCGCGTTCTCCAACCCGATCACGCTGATCGCCCGCCGCAACGACTCCGGGAAGTTCTCCGCCCCGATAAGAGACGGCGAGGAATTCACCATCGGGCGGGACAGGGGATCGTGCCAGATCGTCATCGAGGACGCCGGCACCAGCTCCTGCCATTGCACGGTGCGCCGCGCCGGGGACACGATCTTCGTGCAGGACTGCGGAAGCCTGAACGGCACTACGGTTGACGGACAGCGCCTGGCCCCCTGGACGATGGTCGAGGCGGTCAGGCGAATAGGCGTCGGCAAGATTGGATTCGAGATTTCGCACAACCCCGGCGCGGCCTCGGCAGCGCATGGAAATCAGCAAAGACACATCGCCGTCAAGTGAAAGGCAAGAATCATGAAGACAAAAATCCGGACAATGAAAAAGGGAATTGCAGGCATGGTGAAGAATACATTCTTCCGGGAGACGCTTGAGCTTGAATTTGCAGTCTTCCTGACGATTGTGCTTCTGATCTGCCACCTTGCCTTTGCAGCAACAATTCAATGGGCGGTGATGATTCTCAGATAACCATGATGACTAAGCCGCCCGAAAGGGGGAAGAAAAGATGGACGCAAAGAAGGCCCGCAAGGAAACGCCAAGAGGCCTGAAACTGCTTCATTCGTTCACCGGGCACAGGTCGGATATAGCGCGCGTGGCTTGGTCCCCGGACGGATGCTGCCTGGCCAGTTCCTCATACGACAGGACACTGCGAGTCTGGGACGTGAAAGCCGGGCAGGCGCTCAGGACGCTCAGCGGCCACACGGACGTGGTGTTCGGACTTGCCTGGTCCCCGGACTCGCGCAGGATTGTGTCGGCTTCATGGGATGGAACGGCCCGCGTGTGGGATGCCGTGACCGGGCGGGAGGTTCGCGTCCTGAAGGGACACATCGGCCCCGTCAACTGCGTCAGTTGGTCGCCGGACGGCTCCGTCATTGCAACAGCGTCGGGAGATGGAACGATCAGGCTCTGGGACGCGGAATCTGAGGATTGTCTCTGCAAGCTGCCCAGCGGCAAGGCTGGCGTCTTTTTTGTCTCCTGGACGTCTTCCGGGCGCGGCCTGGCGTCAATCTCTGAGGACAGCAGGATAAGCCTCTGGGACGCGGAGAACAGCAGGCTGCTCTGGACGTTCCAGGAGGAAAAGCGCGAGGTTAAGAGCCTGCGTATCGCTCCAGATGAGAGTTTCTTTGCAGTCGGAACCGAGGAAGGCGCGATTGAGATATGGACCCTCGGTGGATGGGACGTTCTGATTACCGATTCCACCCGTTCGGCGTCATCCGAATCCGGCAATGACACCACGACAGGTCAAATCCAACCATCCACTGCAGGCGCGCATGCCGAACACTCCAATCCCTGCATTGTTCGTAAAATGATTTTCAAGGCCCATTCCGGCGCTGTCACAAGCCTGAGCTTCTCATCCGACGGGCGAATGATGGCGTCAAAGTCCAATGACGGTTCGATACGCATCTGGCGCGCGGACACGTGGGAGGCGGTCGCAGCCCTGGAGGAGAGCGTCGGGCGTTTCTGTCCCCCCGGACTGGAGTTTCACCCGAGGCTGCCCGCCCTTGCCACGCTTGGCGAGCAGAACCTATGCGTCAGAATATGGAAACTGGATGATGAATGGCTTATCCCTCCGCATCTGAGCGACATCCATTACGCCAACGCCAAGGCGTTGGTCCTAGGCGATTCAGGAAGCGGCAAGACCGCCCTGGTCAATGCGCTTTGCGGCAGTCAGGCACAGCCGCCCCGCGGCGATGGCCTCGCCGACATCAGGCTCATGGAGAGGGTGAATCTCGAAACCCAGGCCGGACAGCAGGCCTGGCGCGAAACACTGCTCTGGGACATTCATGACAACCCGGTGAATCGCGCAGCCGGAAGCCTTCAGATGACCGGAGCGTCAGCGGCGATCATTGTCTACGACGGGCGCCGGGAAACCAACCGGATGGCCGGCGTACGCCGCTGGTATCGCATGCTGGAGTCTGCATGCAAGGCCTGCGGGCGCGACATTTCCTCCTTGAAGATAATCCTCGCCGCGAACAAATCCGACCTCGGCCCTTCAAAAGTGAGCAGCAGGATCACGGACAAGCTGCGCAGGGAACTCGGCATCGGACCGGTCATCGAATGCAGCGCCAGAACCGGCGACAAGATCAGCGACCTTGCTGACGCCGTTCGCACGGCTATTGACTGGGACGAAATCCCCTCGGTAAGCAGCCCCCACCTTGTTCAGATGATCGCAGACTACGTCCGCGAATGGCGCGACGACGGGCGCGTGATCAATACCCGGAAGAAGTTCATCACAAACTTCATGGACCGTCTCGCCGCCGAGGATAAGCAGGGAACAGCCGAACCTTCATCGGCGGGCGTGTTCGGAGAGCGTTTGCGCGGGAAATTGATCGCCTTCACTGACCGGTTGAAGGGCGAAATGACTCAGCGTGAGGAACCGACTGAGCGCCAGAAAACCGAGGCTTACCACCTGACGCCGCTGGATGCGGCCCTGCCGCCGATCTGGGTATGCCGGGCGAAGGAACAGGCCGCAGGCTCCTCCCTCCTCGGCGCGACAATGCTTCGCGGCGGCGCCAGGCGCGTCGAGGACAAGCCCTCGGACACGGAGCTTGCCGTCGAGAAGGCGCGGAGTCTCTGGCGGGAGCGGCCTGAAAGCCTGAAGACCCTCTTTGAGTTCTGCATCGAACTGGCGGAAACACGCGGCATCATCCGCAGATTCGCTTACGGCGATCTGCTCCTGACCCGCCCGGCAATGTTCTATGACTATGCCGGCATGATCGTTGAAGCGGCGTCTGGAGAGCCTGACGGACTTGCCTTAATCGAAGAAAAGACCGCCCGGACGGGAGAATTCGGCATTCCTGAAAACAAACGCATAGCCAACCTTGATCAGGAGCGCCTGATGCTTGTCGGCACGGTGGAAGAACTTCTCCTGCACGGAATTGCGATCCGCGAGCCTTCGGATATGGGGCCGCTGCTGATAGTCCCTTCAAGGTTCGGCGCGGAGCTTCCCGACAAGCCGCAGGAACCGAAATCGTCCCTGGTTATCAGGTTCGGAGGAGCAGTGACAAGCGTCTACGCCCGTCTGATTGCGCGACTCAGCCGGCAGAAAGGTCTTTCCCTGGGCGAGGTCTGGAGCAACGAGGCGTGCTTTCACGACGAAAAGGAGGCGCCTTTCAGGATTCACCTGACCCGCCTTGAAGAGGACTCGGCGGAACTGAAGCTTAACTTCGACCTCAAGATTGACCGCGCGGCGCGCCTGGAGCTTGAACGCTTCATCTACAGACACCTGAAGCATCGCTCCTGCGTTGACAAGCTGGAGTTCTATCGCCCGCTCAACTGCGCTGAATGCGGCGCGACTTTCAGCGCCCAGCAGTTGGAATACAGGATCGAACGAGGCTACGACTGGATAAGCTGCAGCGTATGCGAAACCCGCGCGCAGATAAGAGAGGACAACGTCGGGCGCGGTTGCGAGGCCGGGGCAAGCGATACCAGGCTGCGCGTGGCGCATGAGGAGGCCGATGAGCCGGTCGCCTCAAAGTCGTCCGGATAAACCAAATTCCTCACTGCCAAAACTCGCATATTGCCAATGGAGAGCCGAGCTTGCGCAGCGCTTCATGCGCGTGCTATTCTTATGAAGCTTTTTTTAAAGACGCCCTCGCCTGAGTTTCATCGTTTCTCGATTCCTGGGGCGGCATACAGAACCATGATCCATTTCCTGCGTGAAGGCGAAGATGACGCGAAGCGGGCAGTCCAAGCCATGCGACGCCCCGCGTTGCTTGTGGATCGCTCCGGGGGCATTCTGGCGGCCAGCCGCTCCGCGTTGAGCGCCTTCGCAATAAAGCCGGGGGATGAGACGGCGGCAATCGGGGAAATAATCCCAGGGATCGAAAAAGCCATTACAGCGATCACTGCGAACGACCCCGTAATCTTCCGCCGCGATGACGCACCCGCCCCCGATATAAATCTTTGTAACACGCATCGCTCATCCGGCATGGACGCTCTCCTACTCCTTCCGGTCGGAGATCATATTCTGATTCTTGCGGACGCGCCCGCGCAGGAGGATGCCGCCGCGTCATGCGGGATGATGGCAGCCGAGGTTCTCCCCGGCGTGGCGCACGAAATGCGCAATCACCTGACGGGTGTGAAAGGTTTCGCCGGCCTGCTGCGTCGCCGCATTACGGATGACAACGCCCGGCGCGATCTGGCGCGCGTTGAGGAGCAGACCGACAAGGCCGTTGAACTTTGCTCCGCCATGCGGTCCCTGGCTCCCGCAAATCCGCCCGAAGCGTTAACGTTCGATCTTCGAGTCATCATTGAAAAGGCGATAAGGCTCAGAAGCTACATCCTGAGAAGAAAACGATTCGAGCTTCGCCTGGAAAACGGGGAAGAATCCGCGGCGGTTCATGGCCATGAACATCTCCTTCTCCACGCCTTTCTTCGCGCGCTGGATGCGTGCGAGAAAACCGTTCCTCCGGAAGTTGTTGGCGAGATTACGATTTCCCTCAGACGCTCGGAGTCAGGAGCATGCGCGGTTTTCAAGGCCGGCGTCAAAGACGGTCGAGCTTGCGATACCGGGGCCGGATTCACGGAATCCCTTGAGTCGTTGCGACTAATCCTGACGGAATCCGGAGGAAGCGTCGCGCTCCGTTGCGCAGGGCAAACGATGGAGTTCTCAGTCGAACTGCCGGCAGCGGAAACGGGATCAAAGAGCGAAAGCGACTAAACAGGGGGGCGCGCGGTTGCGCCCATCAGTTACGCATGGCCGGGAGGACAGCATCATGGGGCGACCCACGGCAAACGTTCTGGTGGTTGATGATGACGAGGCGATTCGCGAGATTGTGCGGCGGACGCTGGAGGACGGCGGCGCAAGGGTGGCAGAGGCGTCGTCCGCAGACCATGCCGCGGAGCGGATGGAGAAGCGCCGGTTCGACGTCGTCGTGCTTGACCTGTCCATGCCGGGCATGAACGGCATGGAATTCCTGCGAACCACCCGCGACAAGCACAAGAATACAGAATTCATCATCCTGACGGCGCACGCGACGATCTCCAACGCCGTCGCCGCAATGCGGCACGGGGCCTTCGATTTCCTGGAAAAGCCCTTCGACACCGAGAAGCTGCTCATGCTCGCGCTCAGGGCGGCGAAACTGGCCTCCCTGGCCGATGAGAACACGGCCCTTCGCGCCGCGTCCTCCGGCAGTCTGGGCGCGCCGGAGATCGTCACGCAGGACCCGGCGATGCGTGAAACAATTGAGCTGGCGGAGAGCGTCGCGGCGTCCGACTCGCCCGTCCTGCTTCTCGGGGAGACGGGAACGGGCAAGGAGCTGCTGGCCCGCCTCATCCACGCGCGCAGCCGCGCCGCCGCCGGCCCCTTTCTGCCGATCAACTGCACGGCCATGCAGGAAAGCCTCTTCGAGAGCGAACTCTTCGGCTACGAAAAGGGCGCGTTCACCGGCGCCATGGACGACCGGGGCGGCCTGCTGGAAGCGGCAAGCGGCGGCAGCCTCATGCTTGACGAGATCGGGGACATGTCCCCTCTCATCCAGGGCAAGCTCCTGCGCGTTCTGGAAACGGGCGACTTCCGAAGGGTCGGCAGCGCGCAATTGAGACATACCGAAGCCAGGATCATTGCGGCGACCAACCGCGACCTCATGCAGGCCATCCGCGAAGACCGTTTCCGCAGGGACCTGTACTTCAGGCTCAATACGCTGACTGTCTCCATACCCCCCCTCCGGGATAGAAAGGGCGACACGCGGTTGCTGGCCCTTCATTTCCTGCGCGAATCGGCGGCAAGATACAACAAGTCAATCGCGGACATTGAGCCGGAGGCGATGCGCGCGCTTGAGGAGCATCCCTGGCCCGGAAACGTCCGGGAACTGCTGCACGTCATTGACCGCGCCGCGCTCCTTTGCAAGGGAAAAGCGATAGCCCCCAGGGACCTCTCAGGCCTACAGTCCTCCGAAAGCAGCGTCGAGGAAATGCTGAAATCCAAGCCCACGCTTGATGAGCTGGAAAAAGCCTACATTTTGCGAACGCTTCAGGGATTCGGGGGCAGGCGAGAAAAGACCGCGGAAGCGCTGGGCATTTCCATCCGCACACTGCGACGCCGCCTGCGGGACTACGGGGTTGCCAGGGACGAAGACGACGAATCGGACGAGGGTTGACCAGATTGCGGCAAAGACCTGCCGCTTCCATTCAGTCCGCGGCATCGAGCGATATCAACCTGCCGTCGCGCGCTTGCGTACGACCTCCACAAAATCGTCAATATCGAACGGCTTTTCGATGACCGGTATGCCGGCCTCCCCGGCAAAGCGCCGCGCATCCGGGGTGGCGGTGTCTCCCGTCATGAAAATCAGGCGTGAAAGCGCCTCCGGATGTTTCTCCTGGAGCATTTCATAAAGCTTCGCCCCGCTGACCCCCGGCATCTTAATGTCTGAGATTACGGCGTCGAAGACCGTCCCGGCGATGACGTCCGTCGCCCGCGCGCTTTCATTCACGCAGGTCACAACGCAGCCCTCCGCCTCCAGCAGGCAGCGCGCAAGTTCGAGTATCGGCTCCTCATCGTCAATCACCAGGATTTTCTTTCCGTCCAGGTTTGCCGGCGGTTGCGCGGACGGCGCCGGGGATATCGCGCCGGGCTGCGCCGGAAGCCTGACGCGTATGAGCGCCCCGCCCCTGGAAGCGTTCTCCGCAGTCACGGTTCCGCCCAACTCGGAAATGGTCCCATACACAACGGAAAGGCCCAGTCCCGTGCCCTTGCCGACCTCCCTGGTTGTGAAGAAAGGCTCGAAGACCCGGCTGATATCGCTCTCTTCTATGCCTGTTCCCGTGTCCTGAAACTCCAGGATGACACTCTCGTCCCTGGCAAAGGCCCTGACCGTGAGCGTTCCCCTCATGCCTTCCATCGCCTGCAGCGCATTCTCAATGACGTTCAGAAAGGCATGGCGCAGGGCGTATTCCTCCGCCATGACGACGGGCAGGCCATGCTCGATCTCGCGCCTGACTTCGATCCCCCCCGCCTGAATCTGCGGCTCTATCACGTTGACCGCGTCGTTCAGAACCCGGGCAACGTCCACTGGGGCCACAGACGGCGGCTTCTCCCGCGCGAATGATATTAGATTCTGCACTATCATCCGGCAGCGCTCGGCCAGGAACGCGATCTGCTTCATCTCCTTCCGGACAACTCCGCCGGAATCGTCGCCCGCAAGGATCTGGCTGTAGCCCAGGATGCCGGTCAGCGGATTATTAAGCTCGTGCGCAATGCCTGAAACGAGGCGTCCGATGGATGACATTCTCTCTGCGTGCGCCAGTTCGCGATGCAGGCGCTTGATGTCTGATATATCGCGGGAAACGTGAACGAACCTGCGCATGCCCGACGCGTCCGGGGGCAGCGGAGAGCACGTGACCCACCACGTCCGGCCCTTCTCCCGGTCCTCGATCTCCCGCGCCTCGGTCTTGCCCGTGCGCATGGTCTCAAGCGCCGGGCAGTCAAGGTACGGCGCGCTGGAACCATGTATTATCTCATGGCACTTCCGCCTCGAGACCTGATCCCTGGTCATGCCCACGGATTTGCAGAACGCCATATTCGCGTTCAGGATGACGTGCCGGTCGTCAATGATGAAAGCGGGGTCCGGGATGGCGTCGAAGGTGTTCTCCCAGTCCGCCCTTGCCTGCGAAACCGTCTTGAGCAGCCTTGCGTTCTCGATCGCCACGGCCACCTGCGGGCATACGGCGTGAATGATGTCGTTTTCCTCCCCGCTAAGCTCCCGCGGCTTGCGGCTGAACAGGCACAACGCGCCCTGCGCCTGATCCCGCGAAGACAAGGCTATCAGCACGCACGTTTTGAAGCCGGGAATGCGCCCCGACTTCGCCATCGCCGAGTCAATGAGAACGGTCAGAATCGAGCTTGGCTCGTCGTGGTACTTTGAAACGACCGGCTGAGGAGCCGAAGCAGGCGCGGCCTCCAGCACCTTTGCCGCCGCAGAGCGAAACGCGGCGACGACCTGCGGATCGTCCATCGCCGGAACCTGGCCGCGCGTTGCGCGGAAGCCGCCGTTCTCCATCCCGCCTTCCGCCAGAAAAAAGGCCCCCCCGTCCCAGGAGAGCGCGTTCATTATCGCCGAGAGGATGCGCTGCAACATGTCATCCAGGTCCGTGATCCTCTGCGCGCGCCTGACGACGCGGTTCAGCAGGTGCATCCGCCTGACGTCGCGGTCAAGATTGCTTATCGTGTCTCCCGCGTCGGCGGTCGGCTGGCGGTGGTGAAGGCATACCAGCGCCAAGACGTTCTCCGGATCGTCATCAGGCCCGGAGACCAGTTCGGACATCGTCATTGCGACGCTGACAGGCTCCCCCAGATCGTCGCGCAGATTTATCATCGCCTCCGACGGATCCCCGGCAAGCGCTTCCTCCAGCGCGGCGGAGACCGCGTCGCGGTCGGCGGGGCCGACGCAATCCGGCAGCAGCGCGCCTTCAAGGGCGCGACGCGCCAGCCCCAGCAACTCGGCAGCGCGATTGTTGCCGAACCTTATCTCTCCGTCCTTGCTGCAAATGACAATTCCGTCCGGCAGGCTTTCCAGCAGTCTTCGGTAGAGCCTGTCTGATGGATTGCCCTGCGATTGGAGGATCGAGCCGAACGGCAATCCCGCGTCAAGGTCGGCCCTTCCCGACCGGATGTCTTTCAACGCTTCCGCAGCCGCGGAAAGCCGCCGGCGAAGATCGGCGATTTCAGCCGCCGCCTGGCCGGGGGCGCTCTCTGGGCGTTCGGAAACCATCAGGATTCCGGCCAGCCCGTCAAGCCGCTCCGAAATCGCCCGCGTCCGGTCCATCAGTCGCCTTGCTCTGATCGGCAATGCGTTGATGAAGCGCGTATCTTTTAGTATCCAGTCCGCAAGGGGACCGCAGGACTCAAGCAACTCAGCCGCAAGCCTGGCGTCAAAGGCATCCATCGCCACAAGGACCGCCAGATTGGGGCGGCCATGGCGAAGACCGTCAATCGCGGCGACAAGGTCGCCTTCCACCGCCGACGGATTCAGCAATACCAAGCGATTTTCGCATCCCTCGCGATCCAGACGATCAAGCGCATCAACCGTCTCATTCAGGTTCTTTGTCCTGACTATCTCCCCCGCCGCGGGCTTCAGCAATTCCGCAGCAAGGCGGGCGGAGGTGAGGCTCCGGTCAAGTATCACAATGGCGTTTTTCATGCTTGTTTTTTCAATGTTCCTGTTGTGGCGCGATGTCAGTCTGTGATGTTCAGTAGTCCGCCGCGCGTCTTTTCAACTTCGGCGGCTCCGAATCCAGCGCGTTCCTGACCGCCCTGGCCAGATGCTCTGCCGGAAACGGCTTCTGAAGCAGCGGCGCCCCAGGCTCCACGATCCCCTTCTGAACGGCTATCTCGCCCGAGTATCCCGTCATGAACAGAACACGCAGATCGGGTCTGACGCTCTGCAGCCTGACGGCGGTGTCCAACCCGGTCATTCCGGGAAGAATCAGGTCCGAGACGAACAGGTCAATCCTGCCGGAATGCCCGGCCGCCTTCGTCAGAGCCTCCTCCCCGCTGGACGCGATCACAAGCGAGTAACCCAGCCCTTTAAGCGTTTCGGAGACCAGGCTCAGCACCGCCGGATTGTCCTCCGCCACAAGAATAGTCTCCGACCCGGTCGGCACGGCCTCCCCCACCGAGCTTGACGGATCGGCCGATTCCGCCGCCGCCGGCAGGTAGAGGCGGAACGTCGTCCCCTCGTTCAACTCGCTGTAGACCGTGATGTGCCCGTTGTTCTGTTTCACTATGCCGTAGACCGTCGAAAGGCCGAGTCCCGTTCCCTTGCCCGGCTTTTTCGTCGTGAAGAACGGCTCGAAGATGTGCGCGATTGTCTTCTCGTCCATGCCGCAGCCTGTATCGCTTACCGACAGACAGACGTACCTGCCCGGCTGCATCTCGATGCGCTGGCGCGCGGACTCCGCGTCAATGTCAACAAACGCAGTTTCTATCACGAGCGCCCCGCCCTCAAGCATGGCGTCGCGGGCATTGAGCGTAAGGTTTATCAGAATCTGCTCAAGCTGCCCCGGATCGGCCTTCACATTGGCGGGCTGGCTTGTGGTTATCACTGATGTCTTTATGTCTTCGCTAAGCAGGCGGCTGAGCATCTTGTTCATGCTCTCGACCGTCTCGTTCAGGTCAACCACCCTGGGCTGGATCACGTCCTTGCGGCTGAAAGCGAGCAGTTGCCGGGTAAGGTTGGCGGCCTTCTTTGCGCCGGTAAGAATCTGCTCCGCGCTGCTGTGAAGCGGGTCGCTCTTGTCAATGCGCCGCGTCAGTATCTGCGCGTATCCCATCATGGCGGTCAGGATGTTGTTGAAGTCGTGCGCCACCCCCCCGGCCAGCCGTCCGATGGCCTCCATCTTCAACGCCTGCCGCAGTTCCTCCTCAAGCAGCTTCCTGTCCGCGATGTCGCGCGCGATCGTCAGTATCGCCGGTCTCTGGCGATACTCGATCAGGCGGCTGCTGAACTCCACGGGCGCGTCCGCTCCGTCCCGCTTTATGCAGACGGATTCGAACATGACGCGCCCCCTCTCCCAAGCCTCCCGCATTCGTCTTTCAACCTCTCCAACTTGTTCCGTTACGATTACGTCCTGGACGGCCATCTCCAATAATTGCTCCCTCGAGTAGCCCAGTATCTCGGAAGCGTGCTGGTTGGCCTCAAGGATGTCCCCGCGGACGTCATGAATGACTATCGCGTCCCCGGCGTAGTCGAAAATCTGTCTGAAGCGATGCTCGCTTTCGCGCACAGCCGCCTCTGCTTCCGCTCGCATACGCTCAGCGTCAATGCTCCTCATGGCGAAACCCAGATCCATGGCGACCTCGGCCAGAAGCGATTTTTCCTGCTCATTGGCCTGTATGCCATCTGGAACGGTGACCACTATCACACCCGCGCGCCCGCCTTCCGCGCTGAAGCGTATGGCCATGGCCGTCGTCTCCGGATAAACATGCGCCAGCGGACAGCCCGCGCATTCGTTCCGCTTGTCCTTGACGATCACGCCGCTGCCTTTCAGGGCTTCTCTCAGGCACTTCATCTCGCGCCAGCTTGACTTCCTGATCACGCGAGCAAAGTCCGCTCCCAGGTTGCTTTCCCCGCAGACTTTCAGGCCGTCGCCCTCATCGAATACGGCCGCCCACGCCGACAGATAGCCCCTTTCACAGGTCAATATCCTGCACGATTCGCGCAGCAGTCGCTCCGGGTCCCTCTCCTGAACGATCAACTGGTTGACGTTGCGGATTGCCATCAGAACGCGGTTGAGGTGCAGCAGTTGGTCGGCTGACTGGCGACGCTCAGTAACGTCCCTGGTGTTGGCAATGAAGGCCCCGACGGCCGGATTTTTTCTGAGATCGGCCGCCAGCGTCTCGCACCATACCCATTTCCCTGATTTTCTGCGAAGCCTGACATCAAGCGACCTTAACTCGCCCTTCGCCTTTACAGTAATCTCCAGTTCCTTCTGTACGGCTTGCTGATCCTCAGGATTGACGTAATCGTATATGTTCGTCCCCGCAATCTCGTCAGGCATATAACCGAGTATTCTTGTCACCGCCGGGCTGCAATAGCTTATTGTTCCGTCGTCATCGAAAATCGTGATGATGTCTGATGAATTCTGGACAAGCGCGGTGGCCCGCTGCCGGCTCAGTTCCAGTTCCCGGGCCGTGAGCCTCTCTATCATCATGACCATGTCGTTTCGTTCGATGGCGTATTGGATCGTCTTCGCCAGCAGGCCGGGAGTCATGTCGCCCTTGGCAAGATAATCCTGCGCCCCCTTGCGCACCATCTCCACCCCCGCGCCCCCGTGCGAAGACCCCGTCAGCACCACAACCGGCAGATGTGGTTTCAGCTCATGTATTCTTTCAAAGGATTCCTGCCCCGTCGCGTCCGGCAATGCGAGATCACAGATCGCGACGTCGAATTCCTCCCTCGCAAGAAGTTGCAGCGCCTCGGCCAGAGTCGCCGCGTGCCGGAGCGAAAAGTCGGTCTCCCCGGCCTCCAGGAGATTCTCGCGGACAAGCCGCGCGTCCCCCGGATTGTCCTCCAGAAGCAGTATCCTGATCACCCGGTTTCTCACCTTTTCCAACCTCTTCTTGGAGACCAGCCGACGCTCCCAGCCTCGCGCGTTATGGTTTCATGCGCGTCATCCCGGTTAGATCGCGCCTGGCAGCTTCACTATCGCCAGCCAGAAATCCTCGATGCACCGGACGACATTGATGAACTGCTCGAAGTCCACGGGCTTTGTGATGTAGCAATTTGCGTGAAGGTCGTAGGAGCGTATTATGTCCTCCTCGGCCTTGGACGTCGTAAGCACGACCACGGGTATGCGCCTGAGTTCCCGGTCCTCCTTGACCTCCGCCAGCACCTCCCGCCCGTCCTTGCGCGGCAGATTAAGGTCAAGCAGGATCAGGTCCGGCGTTGGCGCGCCCGCGAATTTGCCTTTCTTCCTGAGAAAGTCCATCGCCTCGGCGCCGTCCTCAACCACGCTCAAACGATTGCTTATCCTGCCCTCCTTCAAGGCCTCCTGGGTCAGCCTGACGTCCCCGGGATTATCCTCGACGAGAAGGATTTCAACCTTCCTGCACGACGCAGCTTCTTTCATTCCGTTTTGTCTCCAGCCGGCAATGTGAAGATGAACGTGGAACCTTGTCCGAGCGCCGATTCCACCCGGATCGTTCCGCCGTGTCTCTGGACGATGCGCCTGCAAAGGGCCAGACCGATGCCGGAACCCTCGTACTTGCCCCTTGAATGCAGGCGCTGGAAAATCTCAAAAATCCGCTCGTGGTACTGCGGCTCTATTCCGATCCCGTTGTCTTTGACGCGAAAGACCCACTGGTCCCCGTCCCGCGAGGCCGTGACCTGAATTCTTGGCTTTTCCTCCCCGCGATACTTGATCGCGTTCCCCAGCAGGTTCTGGAAAAGCTGTGTCAGTTGAAGCCCGTCGGCCATGACCTCCGGAAGCGCGTCGCATGATATTTCAGCCTTTTCGCTCTCAATCTGGTATTGAAGATTGTCTATCGCCCGCTGCAGGGACGCCTCGCTGTTTGTCGGCTCCAGGCTTCTCCCCTTCGACTCAACCCGGGAGTAAAGCAGAAGATCGTTGATCATGCCCTGCAACCGCTTGGCCCCGTCCACGGCGTAGCCCATGAATTCCCGCGCGTCCTTCTCCAGCTTGCTGCCGTAGCGCCGCTCGATCAGTTGCAGGTAGCTTCCGATCATCCGCAACGGCTCCTGAAGGTCGTGAGACGCTACGTATGCGAACTGCTGAAGATCGGCGTTGGAACGCTGCAACTCCGCGGTGCGCTGCGACACCCGCATTTCAAGCTCGCTGTTCAACTCCCGCAACTCTTCCTCCGCCTTGCGCCTTGCCGCCTCCTGCCGGTCTCGCTCAACCCGGGCGCTCAATATGGGGGCGATGATCCCGGTCATCGTCTGCATAAGCGCAAGATCGTCCTCATCATAGTCGCTTTCCTTGTTTGCGACCTGGAGCAGGCCGATCACCCTGCCCTGATAGGAGATCGGGGCCGAAAAATTGCGCGTGATGGGAATATGCCCTTCCGGCACCCGGGACGACTCGTTCGACCAGAGTATCGTGTTCTCAACCAGCGCTCTCCCCCACAATCCGCCCCACTTGTCTCTCGGAAATACTATCGTCTTGTCGGGAATCCTGCACTGTTTCCATACCTCCCGCGACATTGTCGGGATTATCAGATCGCCGTTGTCGGCGATATAGCCGAAAACGCCGTACTTGCTCGACATCGCCTCAAGAACGATCTTGAGCGTTTCGAAAAACACATCCTCGTCGGAGAAGGTGAGGAAGGCATTGGTTATCCTGTTGCGGATTTCCAACTCCCTGTTTGATCGCGCCAGAGATTCCTCCGCCTTTTTCTTGTCGGTCACATCCCAGAAAAGCCCCAGCACGCCGGTGACGTTTCCTGCATCATCTACCACGTGCGTTTTCACGGTATGAGCGGAACGCTCCTCGCCGCCCTTGATGTAGCTCTCGTCAATCTCTTCTGTCAGACGCCCTTCTATTATGCGCCTGTCATCCGCCCGGTATTTGTCCGCTAGTTCATTGGGATAGAAGTCGTAATCGGTTTTGCCGATGAAATCCTTCGGCGTCATGCCGAAGTCGGCCGCGTAATTCTCATTGACGGAAATGTACCGCAGATCGCGGCCCTTCATGAATACCTTCTGGGGGATGTTCTTAACCAGCAACCGGTATCTGCTCTCGCTTTCCCGCAGGGCATCCTCAACGCGCTTGATATCGGTTATGTCCGCAGCCACCTCGTAACGGACAATACGTCCGTCGTGCCACTTTATGAGTTGATCCATGATGTGGTAGTGGCGGTCAAGCTTCTTGTTGTGATATTGCCATGTATACGGCTTGCCGTCATTCTTGAATAAAATATCGTTCGTGCAGAACGGGCATGGCTCGTCAAGTCCTTGAAATTCCTTATAACACTTGCCGCCGACGGGGTCTTTCCCCAAGGCGTCACGCCACCCCTTGCTTACCAGGAGGACTTCATACGTGTCGGGGTCGGTGATGTATAGAACTTCGGGGAAGTTCTCAATGACCGTTGTGAACAGCCGACGCTGGGCCTCAAGTTCCTGGCGCAGCCCTTCACTTCCGGAAACAGAATCTCCTCCCGGACTGGCGCATTCTCCCGCCCCATCCCCGGAATGAGCACAATGCCTGCCCGCCATGCCTGGTTTCTCCGCGTCTTCCATCATGCCCGCCTCGATGTTGCGCCTTCGCGTTTCGAACACCAAGCTATAACGCAATCATCATGCCACAAACATGAAGCAATTACAATCAAAAGTTCATGTTTGAGAAATCTTCACGAATAATCTCTCTCATGGCTTAACTTTCAACAATTACAGCTTTCTTGGCTTTCAGTTAAGGCTTATTTGGGGCATATTTCCGCCGCCTCACATCCAGAAATAATGATGATTTGTATTATAATTTCGGTCAGAGTGTCCTGAATGCTGCCAAACTGACCGCGTCTTGTGCTAATAACCCGCCGCACACGAATCAGAGGATCCAAGAGTGAAGCATGGGCGGGCTTGACCTGGCCAGACAATTGAATACGATTAGTGAACGGACGGCAATCGTTTTCACATCGGGATACAGCGACACGTCGCTCCTGAAATCCGCTCGGGAGAAATGGAACGCTGGATTCCTTCAGAAGCTGTTAACCATCGAGGAGCTTGTCCTCGAAATCCGTCAAGGGGTTGGATGGAAGATAGGCGTGTCCAGCCCCGCGCAATGGATACCCGACAGATGCGGAATGGTGGAGTTTCGATGAACCGGACAACAATATCCGCTACGCTGCTGGCGTCAATCCTGGTCGCGTCCGCCGTGCAGGGCGGGGAGGATTCAATGACCGGAAAACCAAACAGGGCGGAATGGATGGCGAAAGGCTCTTACGGCATCATGGTCCATTACCTCATCGCCCCGCCGGGAGATTCCGCCGAGGAAAGGACGGCCGCCTTTGAGCAGATCGTAGCAGGATTCAGGAAAGACGCCTTCCTTGAGCAGTTCGCGGGCGCTGGAGCGGACTGGCTGATCTTCACGATCGGGCAGAATACGGGATACTATTGCAGTCCCAACGCTTTTCTGGATGAACGGCTGCCCGGCCACACGTCAAAACGCGATCTCGCGCTTGAGATAGCCAAAGGCGTGAAAGGAATTGGCAGGCGATTCATCGCCTACCTGCCCAGCGAGGTCAACGCCCAAACCCCGGAGGTTCACGCGGCCTTTGCCTGGAACCCGAAGGACCAGTCGGAATTCCAGCGCCGATACCAGCAATTCATCCGCGCATATGCGGACAAGTTCGGACGCGATCTGGACGGCTGGTGGTTCGACGGCTGCTACGAATGGGACTGCTTCCACAACAGCCTGTACGACTGGCCGAACTGGTTCGCAGCGGCCCGCTCTGGAAATCCGGGCGCCATAGTCGCCTTCAACGATGGAGCATTCTGCATAAACAAGGTCAAACCGGTTACGCTCCTGGAGGATTACCACGCCGGCGAGGTCCATTGTCTGACGCATGGGAAAATCAAACTCGGCCATGACAAGGAATCACCGCTGTATCTGCCCGAATCACAATTCATCGAGGGCGTTCAATGGCACGCGCTTGTCCCGGTGGACAGCACGTTCGAGGGCGGCAAGCCGTATCATTACAGCGACGATGAGCTTTTCGGATTCGTTAGAAGATGCAATGCCGTCTCCGGCGCAGTGACGCTCAACCTGCCCATCGGGCAGGACGGGCAGATACCCGAAAAGAGCATTGAACAGATGCGTCGGCTTGGCAAGGCGCTTGGCAACGCTAAGCGATGACGGCGCGAAGCGTTTCGGAATCGCGACAATCTGTGAATTCCACGGATGGATGCCCGCGACCCGCGACTGCGAATCCGGAAATGCCTGGAAATAATGCGCCGGAACAGGTACGAATATCCGTGATTGCGATGCGCCGCCTGCGCGGCGAGCGCGCGGTCAGGAGGCCACGAACATGATTCGCGTCGGACAGATTGACCTTGACACGTCCCACCCCGGCTCGTTTGCGGACATAATTCACGCCGGCGAAGTCGCCCGCGTGACCGCGATCCATGACGGCGGAACCGTCATGACCCCCGAACTCACCCGCGATTACGCCGCAAAATATGGCGCGGAAATATGCGTTAAGGCCGAGGACATGATCGGCAAGGTCGACATCGTCCTGATCCACAGCGTGGACTGGGACAAGCACCTGCCCCGCGCGATCCCCTTCATGCAGTCCGGCGTGCCGGTCTTCATTGACAAACCGCTCTGCGGAAACACCGCGGACGCGAAGAAATTCCTGGAATGGCGCGACAGGGGGGCGCTCATCTACGGCTCTTCCTCCCTGCGCTACACGGTCGAGGTGGATGATTACCTGGCTTTGCCGGTTGACAAGCGCGGCGCGGAGTTCCGCGTAGTCAACGGCATTGTCGGCACTGACGAATTCAACTATGCCATTCACGTTGCAGAAATGCTCGGCGGACTGCTGGGGCCTGGTTTTGAGGTCGTCCGTTTTCTGGGAACATCCGGCCCCGTTGAGCTTTTCAGCGCCCGTCACTCCTGCGGAGCGCTGGTCACATTCCAGCGCAACGGCCTCTGGCTGCCATTCTCCCTCGGGGTCACAACTGACAAGGGTTACCGCGCAATCTCGACGGACAACTCCCGGCTTTACAAGACGATGCTGGACAAGATGTTCGCGGCTCTGCCGGGCAGGAAGCCCATCGCGGCGCTGGAGGATATCGTCGAGTCCGTCAAGCTTCTGCTTGCCGCGAAACTGAGCATACGCGACGCCGGGCGCGAGGTGTCAATGTGCGAACCGGAACTTGATCGCGTCAGTTACGATGGCCCGGCATTTGCGGCCGAATACGCCCCCGTCCGCCGGGCTTCGCTTCTGAAGAAATAGGACGCGCCGTTCCGGCGCGAGAATATGAGCCTTCAGGATACGCCAGAGCGCCCCGCCGCCCCCGGTGGATTGAAGTTAATCTCGGTCTGCATAATCGCATCACTCGCATACAATGCCGCGCTGCTGTCCCGCGTCTGGCCCTCGATTTCCGGCGATTCCGCCATTCACCTTGTTTATGCCCGTAATCTTGCGCGGGGGTTGATGTTTGAGTTCAATCCCGGCGAAAAGTCCTTCGGCAGCACCTCCCCCGCGTGGATGGCGCTTCAGGCAATCTGCTTCAGATTCTTCCCTGATTCCGCGATCACGCTTTGCGCGGCGCAGGCGATGTTCTTTCACATGGCATGTCCCGTTCTCGCCGCCTGGCTGGTCTGGAAGATTGCGAGGAGTTCCCTGGCGGCGGGCTGGGCTGCAATAGCGTGGACCCTGTGCTCCGGATATTCCGGCATCACATGCGCGGCCGGTTGCATGGAGACTCCGTTTTGCGCCTTTCTGATTTTCTGCGCCTCCTTGCTTCTGTTCCATTGCGTCCGCGATCCGGAGCCGCGCCCGATTCTGTTCGCCGCCATGGGGATCGCGCTGGGCATGCTGCCGCTTGTCAGACCGGAATGCGTGATTTATTCGCTCTGCTACGGAGCCGCCATTGCCGCCGCGAATTGGAAGCGCGGGGGGGGGCGAAATCGGGGCTGGACGCTTGCCGCGTTTGCGCTGGCCGCCGCTGTTTTCCTGCCGTATGAACTTTATCAGGCCCGGCATACCGGCAGCCTGATACCTGACAGCGGCTTGTCCCGGCTTCTCTTCGCCCGCGAAGGCGCGCCGCGTATCGCAGGCGTCTGTATCAGCGAAAGACTTGTCTTTCGTTTCGCATCGGACGCCGCCCCGGCGCTGCTCATCGTCTTCGGTTCTCTGGCCGTCTTTCAGAAGCCGCGCGATCTGTTCCTGGGCGCCCTCGCGGCGTCATTCGCTGGAAACATTGTCTTCTGGACATTCGCATTCCCGATGCGCCTGGACTGGTACACAGGGCGTTACTGGCAGGTCGTCTGGCCTCCGCTTGTGATCCTGGGCGCATGCGGGACTGCAAGCTGCGAATTCTTGCAGACATTCGTCAGGAAGGATTGCGCGAATGTGATTACAGGACGGAAAATCCGCATGATGTCCCCTGTTATTATTCTGGCGGCTGTCACTGCATGCCGGGAAGCGGTCAACGTCCTGACATACAAGCCCTCGCATATCCATAACGCGTGCGACCTCAAGCTCTGCAGGACGCTGGAGGCAATCACCCCCCCCCACTCGACCATCCTCACGCTGGAAGTCCAGGCGAGATACTTCCTTGATCGCCGCATCCTGAGCATGGACGGCATCACAGACGGCAAGATTCTGCCATTCATGAAACCTGGAGCCGACCACGCGGACTTCCTGCTCAAGTATCGCCCTGATTTCATGATTTTCAGCAGCATGCTCGACCGGCGACTGCAAAGCTATGGCGAGAGTCTTCTGCTGCTTGCCCCTCGGGCGTTCACACGTCTGGCCGCCATGCCACAGCCGGCCGGAACCCGCATAACCATTGACGCCTCGAATACGCGGCTGATAGGACTGTACGGAGATGGCGAAATAATAATCACAAAGCCTGGTTCCGGCGTGAACTTCCATTTCAATACGGATCGCGGCAGCCTTTTCTGGTATTTCACCGATATCCCCACCATCAGGCTGACATATGATAAGTAAGCCGATATGCAAATGCCGGCGCGCTGCATGGTTGTCTGCAACATTAATCAACTCTCAGACTCGTCGCGCTTGTAACCTTTCAACTGTGGAGAGCATTCCATGAATCTGAACACTGTGGCCTTCAGCCCCGCTGAATCGCGCATATACATGGGCAGCCCGAGCATCCTGCGCCTGCCGTCCGGAAGCATCCTGATCTCGCACGACCACTTCGGCCCCGCAGCGCCCCGCAACGAGCATGGAATGCCAGACAGAACGTTTGTCTATCGCTCCGGGGATGACGGCGCAACGTGGCATCGCGTGGCCGGCATGACCGGGCAATGGTGGTCCGGCCTCTTCCTCCATCAAGGCGCAGTCTGGATTCTTGGCGTCTCAGCCGAATACGGCCACATCGTCATCCGTCGCTCGACCGATGATGGCGCGACCTGGACGCAGCCCGCCGATTCATCCTCCGGACTGCTTTTTGCCGGCGGGCCGGGAGGCGAGTCGCCGAATTATCACTGCGCCCCGGTTCCTGTCCTCTTCCACAGCGGTCGGATATGGCGGGCCTTCGAGGACAACACCCCCCGCCATTGGCCCCAGGGATTCCAGGCCTGCGTCATCAGCGCAGGCGAAGACAGCGATCTTCTGCGCGCGGATTCGTGGATCATGACGAACAAGCTGCCCTATGTCCCCGACGCCGATCCCCCTGAACTCAAGGACCCAAAGCAGGGCGAGGGCTGGCTGGAGGGCAACGTGGTCTGCGCGCCATGCGGCGAGCTTTGGAACGTCCTTCGCGTCAATTCCGGCATCGGCGACTGGGGCGCAATCCTACGAATCTCCGAGGATGGCCGGCATTTGTCATTGCATCCCGATCATCCGTTCATACCTTTCCCAGGGGGACATACCAAATTCACCATCCGCCGCGATCCCGAATCTAACCGATACTGGACTCTCGCAAACGGGACAGTTGATCCGCTCAGGAAGGTCAGGCGCCAACTACTCAGCCTGTTCTCCTCAACTGATCTCCTGTCGTGGGATTTCCAGCGCCGCGTTGTCGGAGACGAATCGCTCGATCCGCAATCGAATGGATTCCAGTACGTTGACTGGCAGTTCGACGGAGAGGACATCATAGTCGCGTGCCGGACGGCGTGGAACGGCGCGCATAATTTCCACGACGCAAATCATCTGACGTTTCACGTGATTCGTCGCTTCCGGGATATTCCGCCGCAAGCCTTGCCGCTCTACAGATTCAAGGTATGAGACCGAACGCGATGCGCCCCCATAGTCAAAGACAATGCGGCCAGCGCCAGTGAAATAACAAGCCCGCACGCGCTGATAACTGCGCCCCAGATAATCCAGCGCGGGCTGTAAGTGAAGACAACCTCGCTCTCGCCTTCCGGGACAACCACGGCGCGGAATATGCCGTTAGCCCTTAGGATTTCCGTGTCTCGCCCGCCAACCGTGGCGCGCCATCCCGGATAAAACCTGTCGTTGAGAATCAGACATGACGGTTTCTTCGCATTGACGCGGACGCGGACGAGATGGCAGCGGTCTTCGATGATTTTTGAATCCCCAAGGTCCGCGCCGGAGGCGGGCGGAGCGATTGCAGTATCCGACGGGCCTTCTTTGAAGACAATCGCCTGACGGCGCGGATCTATCAGGGGTATCGGCGATGGATGATTCCGTCGCCAGGGACCTGAAGAAGTTACGGCTTCAACAGGCAGGACATATGCCCGCGGAATCGGGTCATTGATTTGTTGGAATATCACATCGCCCGACTCCTTGTCGAAGTCGAGAGAAGCGTCGGCAGACGATATTCGCATTCCGAATTCCGAGCGCGGATCGTAAGGCGGTCTTTCCGGAAACGCGCCCGCGTAGCCACCCGTAAGCCAGACTCCTTTGAGCAGCAACGTGTTGGCCTCCGCGCCGCATGCCAACCTGAAAGGAGGCCTGCCGGCATGAAGCTCCGGCCCCGCTTCAATCACTTTCTGGAAACCTTCGCGCGTTATCGAGCGACCGCCCGGGAAGGCAATTGCCAAATACGAGAGTTCCAGGGAAGAGACAACCATGATTCCGAGCATCGCCCTGCGTCCGCCGGTCTCCGAATGCAGCATGTGAAACAGGCAGGCCGAGATAAACGCTAGCGCCGGGAATGGCAACTGCCAGACCATCCACCCGTGGAAATCCGTCAGGCTGCCGCGAACGCCGCCGCCCGCCGCGTTCAGGAACACGGCCAGCGCAAGCAGAGACGCCAGACTCAAGGCGACGAATGAGGCAGGCAGCAAACCGAGCCTGCCGCCGCGTAATCCGTCCTTCCCTGCCCGACCTATCGCGCAGGCGGCCAGAATGCACAATCCCAGCGAAATGAATACGGAATATCTGACCGGCGCGCGGAACTTGCCGATAATCGGAACATGAAGCATCAACCTGTATGGCGGGAACCACCGCCCCAAACCCATCAGCAATCCAAACACGATGACGCCGACCGCGAATCTCCACAACCTGTCCTCCCGCTTCCCGTTCATCATCCCGGCAATCGCAAGCAGGAGAACCGACGTCCCCACGAAGATTCCGTATTCCGCCGGATTCGGCTCATACGCTCCGGATTCCGAGACGCGGGCGCAATCGAATCCCGGATAAAACCCAAGCGGATACAGGAGCGAGGTCAGCCTCAGGGGATGCAGCCAGTAGGACAGGAGAAACGCGGCGGGGCGCGTCCCCCTGTCGCTGTGGAGAAAATAAACAAAGCTTGCAGAGAGCTGGACCGCCCCGATCAGTCCGCCCAGCGCGATCCCGGCAGTCAACCATCCCCACGGGCGAAGCCTCATGCCGCCCAGCGCAAGCGTCAACCCCGCCCAGCAGAGAACCGAGAACCAGACCGCCTGAGGGAAACCGAAAAGAATCTGACTTCCCAGCGTCAAGCCCAGAAGAGCCGCGCGCAAAGCGGCTCGATCACCCCGGGCTATGCCGCACACGCACCACATTCCTATCGGCATGTGCGCGAGCGTCAGGAACATGTTCAGGTGAATGACGCGCCACGCAAAGCTCCCCCCGAACGTGAAAGCCGTCGCGCCGAGCAGGCTGCCCTCCGCGCCGATGAAGCCGCGCAGGAATAAGAACATGCCCGCGAAACAGAGGGCGTATGCGAACGCGACGTCAATCTTCATCCCCCACTGCCAGCCCAGCAGTCCGTGTGTGACAATGTGCAGGGGGTGAAAAGCCCCGATCTGACCCTCTCCCGCCATGTCCCATCCACAGAAGAGTTGCGGCAGCCATAAAGGAAATTCCCCTTCCCCCAGCCGCTCGGCATAGAAAGCCCTGAGCGGGACGTGGAACGCCACCATGTCTGTATAGTAAGGCTGACTGGGATGGCCGAACGGTATCGTGCCCGGTTCAAGCGCGCGCTCAAGAACGAGGGCAAGGGGAAGAAGCGCCGCGAGGCGGAATGCGCCGCGCCAGGTAAGACGGCCATGTTTTCCCCGCAATGTCTCAGCCCTGTCTTCCATTTAATGGTTTCCAAAATGCGTCGGCGTCGCAATGCTCCTGCGCCGGAGTGTATCACGCAGGGCTTGAAACCCGCAAGAAGCAGCGCAAAGAGCGGCGCAAAGAGCGGCGTCCATGTCACATACAATGGAACATGGCGGCATCGAACCGGCCGTATTGCGCCCCGCCCCGCGTTGACTTTGCCCCGGTGGGCGTTTATCGTGATGTCCGGCAAGGCATCGGATGCGCTTGTGCGGTCTTCCGCCCGGTTCCGGCCTTGCCCGCCGTCCCTTTCCGGAGGCATTGCTCATTCGCGCTCTGATACTGGTTCCGCCAAGCAAGTTCACGAAAAACGTCCCCCGCGACCTCGTCTACGGTTGCTGGTGCAAGGGCAAGCGCATCGCCGGCATCCAGTTCCCGCCCCTCACCAGCGTAATGGTCGCCACCATCATCCGCGCCGACGGCGGTCAGGCCGACTTCCTTGACGCCGCAGCCGAGGGGCTGACCGTGCAGGACGTGACGCGCCGGGCCGCTGACTACTCCCTGGTCGGAATGCTCACCTCCACAATGACCGTCAACGAGGACGCGGAGTTCCTCAACGCGCTCAAGGCTGGCAATCCCGGTCTGAAGACCGTCGTCTTCGGCTCTCATCCAACCTTCCTTCCGAAGCACACGCTGGCCAAGCCTGGCATAGACATAGCCGCCCGTGGCGAATTCGATTACATCGTCCGCGATCTCGCCCGCGCAATGCTCAAAGGCGACGACTCATGGCAGAGCATCCCCGGCATATCGTTCCGCCGCGACGGTCAGGTTGTTGACAACCCGGCCTATCCCCTCATCCAGAACCTTGACGGGATGCCCTTCGCGGATCGGAAGCTGCTGCCGAAGGGCGTTGACTACTTCAATCCCATCGTCAAGCGCGTGCCCTTCACGACCAGCTACACCACGCGCGGCTGCCCCGGCCTGTGCGTCTACTGCTCCTCGCCCCGTTTCTACGGACGCAAGATCCGATATCGCTCCGCCGCAAACATATTCGAGGAACTCAAGGAAATCACCGGGATGGGCTATCGCGAAGTCTTCTTCCGCGACGAATTCTTCCCCGTCAAGAAATCCCGCACGATGGAACTGTGCGACATGATCCTTTCGGCGGGCATGGACCTGACCTGGATATGCAGCGCGCGCGTCGGCTCCGTGGACAGGGAAAGCATGATCGCCATGAAAAAGGCCGGATGCCACATGATCCGCTTCGGGGTCGAGAGCGGCTCGCAGGCCGTTCTGGACAAGGTCAAGAAGGGCATCACGCTGGAGGAGACCCGCGAAACCTTCCGCTGGATTCACGAGGTCGGCCTTGACACCCACGCGCACATGATGATCGGGATGCCGGGGGAAACCGCCGAAACCATCGAGCAATCAATCCGCTTTGCCATCGAGATTGACCCCACCATCGTCACCTTCGGGATAACCACGCCCTACGCCGGAACAGACATCTATGACGAGCTTGCCGCGACTCATCCGGAAATCGGCGACGCCAGCGAATGCGACCTTTCCCGCCTGCATACGCAGGGCTTCTTCAACCAGCACTTCTGCGATCTGGACGGCCCGCAGTTGTCCGACGCAGTCAAGCGGGCCTATCGGAAATTCTACCTGCGCCCAAGCTACATGCTGCGCTGGCTGATGCGGATCAAGAGTGCGGACGAACTGCGCCGGGTGACGCTGGCCGGAACGAAGGTATTCGACTTCGCAATTCGGGGGGAATAACGGGCGCGTCAACGCAGACGGGTATGTTCATCCCAGAAATCAAGCAACAGACAAGCCCTCCGACCGTCACACTAAGAGAAAGCCCCCTTCCTGTCACTTGCGCGACATCCTCCCCCCGCCGTTGCAACGTCTCAGAATCCCGGCGGGTTTCTTCGCGCGGCGGGGGGAGGTCGCCTCGATAGAGGCGGAAGGGGGGGGGGCATCGGGAAGCGCCGTCGTCGCAGGCGCGTGATTCAGTCCCCCGGATAAATTGGCGCATCGGGAGAAACGTCTCGTCCCGATATGGCGTCATGTTTCAGCATTCCGGCGACTCCCCGCCCTCCAGAACCTCCCGAACCCTGGCCGCAAGGTCGTCAATTGAGAACGGTTTCTCAATAAAATTCACGCCGGGGTCCAGCACGCCGCGATGGGCTATCACATCGGCAGTGTATCCGGACATGAAGATCCGCTTGAGATTGGGCCGCCCGACCATCAACCGCTCGGCCAACGCCCGACCCGTCATGCCCGGCATGACAACGTCCGTTATGAGAAGCTGTATCTCCCCCTTGTATGCCTGCGCCATGCGGATGGCCTTCTGAGGCGAATCGGCCGCTATCACGGCATAGCCAAGCGGCTCCAGCACCTCCCGGCAGAGGCCGAGTATGACGGCGTCGTCCTCGACCACCAGGACGGTCTCCCCGCCGCCCTTGATCGGTTCGGCTTCGGAAGCCGGCTCGGTTGCCGCAGCGGACGCTTCCTCCCCAACGTAGCGCGGAAGGTAGATTCTGAAGGTCGAACCCATGCCCGGCGCGCTGTCCACCGCGATGTAGCCTTCATTCTGCTTGACTATGCCGTAGACCGTCACCAGGCCGAGACCGGTTCCCTGCCCCACGCCCTTTGTGGTGAAGAATGGCTCGAACAGGTGCGTCATGACGCCCTCGTCCATTCCGCAGCCGCTGTCGCTGACAGTCAGCATCACGTATTGGCCCGGACGGGCGCCGGTATGCGCGGCGCAATACTCCGTGTCAAGAGTCTCATTAGCCGTGGTAATTGCGATCCGGCCCACGCCGGCAATGGCGTCGCGGGCGTTCACGGACAGATTGGCCAGCATCTGGTCAATCTGCGCCGGGTCCATCTTCACTTGCCAGAGGTCCCTTCCCGGCGCCCAGACAAGGTCAATGTCCTCACCGATGAGGCGGCGCAGTATCTTCAGCATCCCCTCGACGGTTTCATTGAGGTCCAGAACCTTCGGCACGATGGTCTGCTTGCGGGCGAAGGCCAGCAACTGGCGGGTTAGATCGGCGGCGCGCTGGGCCGTGGAATATATTTCCAGAAGGCCGGGGCGCATGGGGCTTGCGTGGTCCATCCTGGCAAGGGCCAGTTGGGCGCGGCCCAGGATGACCGTGAGCAGGTTGTTGAAGTCGTGCGCCACGCCGCCGGCAAGACGGCCGACAGACTCCATCTTCTGGGACTGGAGAAGCTGAGCCTGAAGTTTTTCCTTCTCCTCCTCGGCCAGTTTGCGCTCCGTGATGTCCGTATGCACGGACAACGCCACTCGCCCGTGCGTCGGATGGTCAAAAACAACAGCATTGGCGTAGCACCAGAATGTAGAGCCGTCCTTCCTTATGTTCCTGACCTCGACTTGCATATGTCCGGTTTCCTGAAGCATCTTCGTTACTATCCTGTAAGTCTCTTCCGGAGTCTTCTCTCCCGGCGCGTTGACAATTGAGATGTGCTTGCCGAGCATTTCTCCAGTCTCGTATCCGAACATTTCTTCAAGACGCGGATTTGCGTATACAATCACGCCGTCGTCAAGGCGCACAAGATGAACGCCTTCAGCCATGTTCGCGACGATTTCGCTCTGGACCTGCATTGCCTCTTCCGCGCGTTTGCGTTCCGTTATGTCCTGGAACGTGCCGTAGACCTCGACGGCTTTTCCGTCCTTGCGGATGGCTCTCCCTATTGCCCGGCACCACTTGACATTGCCCCGGGCGGTAAGCAATTTGGCGTCGAAATCCAGCGGTTTGTCTTCTTCGATCAGCGCCCGCATTGCTTCGGCGACTATCGGGCGATATTCCGGAAGATAATATTGCACGTGTTCATCCGGACCCGGGATGGGCTGTCCAGGCTCGATCTCAACGATGTCGTAGGTATCCTTTGTCCAAGTGGCCTTGCGCGTGGTCAAGTCCATTTTCCACCCGCCGATTTTCGCGATCCTGCCGACGTCGTTCAGCAGGCTCTGCGTTTCCAGCAACGCCTCCTCTGTCCGCTTGCGCTCCGCGCTCTCCCACGCCACGTCCGCCAGGTAGGAAACAAGCTCCATGTCCTTCTCATCGTAATCCCTTGCCTTGTTCCCAACCCCGAGAATCGCCACTATCTTCCCAAGTCGCATGATCGGAACAACCAGCTCGCGCGTGATTGCCGCGTGCCCCTTCGGAAGTCCCCGGCGATGCGGCAGGGATGCGTAATCGTTGTGTATCACCGGGCGGCGCTCGCGCACGCAATCCACCCAGACCCCGGCCTTGTCAAGGTCGTAATGCGCCCCCCTGCCTTCGGCCGTGCAGAACTCGCTGGTCGTGCGGGTTGACCACGCCTGAAGCG
Organism: Planctomycetota bacterium; assembly: GCA_022711755.1. Lineage (GTDB taxonomy): Bacteria > Planctomycetota > Brocadiia > SM23-32 > JAKLEA01 > JAKLEA01. The sequence continues at coordinate 347,619 of JAKLEA010000002.1, read as the reverse complement.
AGAGCGTCTTCTGATCCGGCTCCATGAAGTGATAGAAGCCGATGGGGCTGCCGGTCATCTCGCAGACCTCGTCCAGCGTCTTGCGGAGCAAATCCTCAAGGGAATGGGTAGCGGCATATTCGAAAAGGTCAAGGCGGATCTGGGTTATCTTCTCCGCCCGCTTGCGCTCGGTGACATCCTGTCCGGTAGATAAGATGCCGGTCGTTCGTCCAGCGGAGTCCTTGAGGGTCTTGTCATACCACTCGATTTCGAGCAGTCGCCCGTCCTTGGTGAGAATCGGATTGACGTTGCCGTGTGTCTGGATGTCGCCAATGGCATTCTTGAACAACCGGCGTATGTTCTCATGGTCTCGTTCGGGCAGGAACGTGGAGAACCAGTCCCGCCCGCGAACTTCGTCCAAGCGGTAGCCGGAGATGCTTTCAAGGTAAGAGTTGAAACTGACTATTCTGCCCTCAGTATCGAGAACGAGTATGATCGTCTGAGCGGTATCAAAGATGTTTTGCGCAAAATCCCTCTGCGCCCTGATCTCCTCCGCCGCCCGGAGGCGCTCCGTTATGTCCAGTATGCTTGTAAGCAGGAAAACCGGATTGCCGCGCTCGTCCCGGAATAACTTTGTAGTCACCAAAGTCCAGACAATGCGGCCGTCCTTGTGCAGGTAACGTTTCTGGAACTGTTGCTCGTTTTTCTCCCCGCTGATGATGGATCGAACGCACTCCTCGGATTCAGCAAGGTCGTCGGGGTGTGTGATGTCCCTGAAATTCAGGCCCGTCATCTCATCCACCGTGTAGCCCAGCATTTCAGCGAAGGCCCGGTTGATTCGGGATAGCGATCCGTCCGGAAGAACCATGGATTTGCCGATCGGCGATTCGTCAAACACCGCGCGGAATTTCTCCTCCTCCCGGCGTCGCGCCTCCTGCGCCCTCCTGCGCTCGGTTATGTCGTGGGCAAGTCCGCGCACGATCGGAAAGGGAACTCCCTCAGAGCGGAGCGTGTTCCGGTATTCCCATATGCGGCGTTCGCCCGTCTTCGTCTGGACAAGCAGCAACCCGCTGGACGCCCCGCGCTCGCGTATCTCGGTAAAATAGGTTTCAATCAGGTGGCGGGTTTCAGGAGCCAGGAAATCCCGAAGATTCATGCCTATGAACGCGCCCGACGGATAACCCAGCATCTTCTCCGATGCCGGATTGGCTGAGAGAATATTGCCATCCAGATCATGTGTGCAGATAAGGTCCTGGCTGTGCTCGACCAGGTCGCGGTAGCGGTCCTCGCTCTCCCGTAACGCCGCCATTGACCTTTGTATGGCCGCTTGAGCCTCCATCTCGGCAGTCTGATCCCTGAAGACGAGGACTACGCCGGTGATTGCGCCTTTTTCGTCGCGGATGGGCGCCCCGCTGTCGGCGATGGCGCGTTCCGTTCCGTCCCTGGCGATGAGAACGGTATGATTGGCCAGACCGACGGTTACGCCCTCACGCAGCACTCGCGCGACCGGGTTCTCAACCGTCGCCCGCGTCTGCTCGTTGACAATGCGAAAGACCTCGTCAAGCGGTTTGCCCTGCGCGTCGTCGCTCTTCCATCCCGTCAGGTCCTCGGCAACCTTGTTGAGCAGTTCCACGTTGCCATCCCTGTCGGTTGCTATGACGGCGTCGCCGATGCTCTTGAGCGTTACGCCGTATCGTTCCATGCCTGCCCGTAGCGCGGCCTCCGCCCGGTAGCGCGCGCGGTAATAGGCCTTCCTGTTCCTCTGCATGACCACGAGCGCGGACGCTATGATTAAAATCGCCGCCGCCAGTGTCAGAGCCATGATCAGCACGGAGCGATTACGCCACGCCGCGAACGCCTCGGCGGAGTCCATCTTGGCAACGATGAACCAGGATGAGCCGGGAACCGGCATTACTGCGGACACTACGGAAACGCCGCGATAATCCGTTCCATAGACGATCCCCGTTCTGCCTTCAACGGCTGTCACTGCAGGAACTTCCTTCCGGGTCAGGGGGATGCGGAGCTTGAGCGCGGTATCCTTCTGATGGCGAAGGTCGTTCAGGAACAGGACGTTATTCCCGTCTCGGCGCACGAGCAGCGTTTCGGCCGTCTCGCTCGGAACCGGCCAGGACTGGATGAGGGGATAAAGGAATTCGCGGGCGTCGCAGATCAGGATGATCGCGCCGATCGGCTTCTGCTGCGGCCCTGCGCCGGAGAAGATGGGAGCCACGACTCCGATATGAGGTTGTTTATCATGATCTTCCGTGTGCAGTTCGGTCAGCGCCGGGGCATGGTCGCGGAAAGCGTCTGTCAAAGTCGGTTCGGCGCAATGCAGCTTTTCTGTCCGCCCGCTCAGGCTTAAAAGAACGCTGCCATCCGTGGTTGTCAGGATAACGTCGCTGTAGTTGTATCGCGCCTGAAGACTTTTGAAACGGGAACGGAGTTGATTTTCCGGTTCGCCCCGCGGCCCGGCAATAAAGCGCGCAACACCGTCGGCCAGGAACGGGCTGTCCATCAGCGCGCCGGCGTCGCCGAGGCGCTCCGCCCGCCATGACTTGATCTGATTTACCTTGAGCCGGGCGATGGCGAGAAGCTCGCCCTCAACCTGGCCCATCACCTGCATTTCCTGTTCGCGATAGAACCATGCGCCCGTCGCCGCCAGCGCCATAAGCGCAATTCCGATGGCGATCTTCACCCATCGTGGGAACTCTTTCACGCTCTCCAACCTCCTCTGAACAGTCGCCGGAGCAGGCCCCCGCCGGCCGGTCGTCGCGGCGTCATCAATGTTGAGGTATTGTAATACACTATTTACTAATCATCAATATCATTGCGCGAACCGCCGTAAAATCGCCAAAGAAAATCCCGGGGACAGGTAACGGGTCACTGAACGGCGCGGACCTGTCGGTTTTGGGAGTGCGCAGGCACGACTGCGCTTTTCTGAGCGCCGGCATGACGGCGCGATCCTTGACCGTCCCGGAGCCTCCCGGCGAATCATGCTTCGCCGGGAAAAAGCGGCGTCGTGCCGCCGCATTCCATAGTCCCGAGCCCGTCAGTGACCCATTACGCGGACAGAAAGAACTTGACTCGCATGATCTCAAAACGCGCAAAGCCCTGAGTTGGCCTGCACAGTTTTAACCCGGGCATTCCATTTTTCATCTTGCAGGGTTATCCTGTCTGCCATGCACAGAAGAGAATTCCTGTCGTGGCTGGCCATGAGTTCCCTTTCGGCCGCATCGGCATGCCGGAGACCCGTCGCGCGCCGGGCAGCAACCGCCGCCCCCCGCCTTTTCTTCACGTCAGCAGGCAAGACCTGCCTGATCCGGGCGGACGGATCGGGATTGAAAACCTTCGATTTCAATGTCCCGAATCAGGCGACCTGGCAGCCCGGACCGTTCCTCTCCGACGGACGGCGCGTTATCTTCCTGAGCATGGAACCGCGCCGCGACGGCCCCGGACGCCCCTTCGAGGAATACTACACCCAGACCCCCACCCACATCTGGATTCACGACCTTGAAACGGGCGCGCTCTCCGAAATCGCCGACAAGGAGCGAATAGCCGTCTTCTATACCCCCGCCCTTCTCGTGAGCGATCAACGAATCCTCGTTCAGGTCGTGAAGGATCGCGTCGGCCAGATATACAGCATGAATCTGGACGGCACGGACGCCCGGGAATTCACCCGCGCCGGCGAGGGCATGCCCTACGGACTCAGCCTCAGCCCGGACGGAAAGCGCGTGGCGTTCCACCTGGCCGGCCCGGAAGGCTACCAGGTCTGGACCAGCGACGCGCAGGGCGGCGACCGCATTCGCGTGGCCGCCGCGCCGGGACACCTCTTCTTCGGAACATGCTGGTCCCCGGACGGAAAATGGATACTCTACGTTGACTGCCTCGAAGGGAGCGATCCGGGGCATGACTGGGCAGACGTATGCATCGGCCGCGCGGACGGGACCGGGCATCGCGTCCTGACCGAGGGGCAGGCCATGTGGTTCGGGGCCACATATGGAAATGAGCAGACCCGCGGCGGCGGGTCCAATGTGCCGTCATGGACGCATGACGGGCAGATACTTTTCCCGCGAAGGCTGCCCGGCTCAAAGGTTGCATGGGAATTCCAGCCGCACCGCCCCGATACGGACCATTTCAACCGCGACTACAAGCCGGAGCTTGCGCGCGGCGGAACACAAATCTGCCGCATGAATCCGGAAACGGGGGCGGTAACCGCCCTGACGGTCTCCGATCCGCCCGTGTGGGATTTCCGATGCTGCGAATCCCCGGACGGACGGATGATCGCCTTCTGCCGATGCGGAACCGGCGAAGCCCCTGCGCTCTGGGCGATGAACGCCGACGGCGGCTCCCAGCGCATGCTGTCGAGGGGACTTGACGCCAAAGGCGCCGACCATCCGCGCTGGCTGCCGAAAGCATGAAAAGCATCGCGCCGATTGTCCGCTCCGCTTTCGATGCGCGCATCCTTATATACAAACCCGGCCCGCCGGTTGTATGATGTGCCGCCGAAAGAGTCGTGGCGTAGAAGACCGGTTTGGGAGAGCAGTCGAATGACCGCCCCGTTGCGACATGTGCTGCGTCAAGGCCCCGTGATTCGCACGGTCCTGAAGGTTGCCTGCTTGAAGGCGCTGCCGGGGCGTGGAAAATCTTCAGGAAGCCCGCGCATTCCCGGCCCAATCCTTGAAGATGAACTGCCGCCCAGAAATCCCCGCCTTGTGCGGGATTACATCCTCCACGTCGGCGGCGATCAGTCCTGGTACGCCGGCGTCGTCCCCGCACACATGTTCCCGCAGTGGGGGTTCCCGATTCTTTTCCGTACGCTCGACGGCCAGTCTTACGACATCAGCCGGGTGATCAACGTGGGGTGCGAAATCCGGATGAACCGCCCCCTCCCCGCCGGAGAACGCCTTGTTCTCAGCGCCTGCCTGGAAAGCGTTGACGACAACGGCGAGCGGGCGATAATCAGGCAGCGCGTCGTGACCGGAACCCGAAGCGCTCCGGAGGCCGTCGTCGGATACGTCAGCACGCTGGTGCCTCTCAAAACCGGCAGAAAGTCCGGCGGGAACAAGGACAAGCCGAAGAAAGAGAAGCCGAAGGTTCCCGAAAATGCGCGGGAGATCGCGCGGTGGAGACTGTCCGGCAGGAGCGGGCTGGAGTTCGCATACGTGACGGGCGACTTCAACCCGATGCACTGGAGCCGCGCGTACGCCCGCGCCTTCGGCGGACACAGGGGCGTCATCCTGCACGGATTCGCGCAGGTCGCGCGGGCCGTGGAGTCAATGAACCGCCATCTCTTCTCCGGCAATCCCGGCAGGCTTGCGCGCATCGAGGCGCGCTTCACCGCCCCTCTTGTGATTCCCGGGGAGACCGGAGTTTTTGTTGACGCCGACGGGGGCTTTTTCGTTGGCGCGGCCAGCGGAGAGCCGGCCAGTCTGGTCGGTTCATACGAGACAGTTGAAGGAGAATAGTCTTGAGCGACTTCTTTCTGAATCTGAGCGGCAACCCAGCCGCAAAAAAACTGATAACGAAGCTCGGATTGCCGGTTCCCATGCCGCCGATTCTGAAGCGGGCCAAAGGCCCGTGGGAAGACCGCCCGGTGAACGATCTGCCCGTGATCGTCTGCCACGGCAAGGGCGGCGCGCTGGCCTCCGTCATGGCCGGAACGCTGATCTCCGCCGGCGCGGAAATCTGGCTGGCCGGGGAGAATCAGCCCGCCGAGGTCTACGCCGGACTCGGAGAGGCATGGAGCCGCAAACCCATCGCACTGCCCGAAAGCGGATGCCCGGAAAGCCTGCGCCCGCATGGGCTGGTCTTCGACGCCACAGGCTTTGAGACTGCGGATGACATGAAGATTGCGTACCGGTTCTTCCATTCCTGCATCAGGCAGTTGAGGTCCTGCGGGCGCATAATTGTCATCACCCGCCCGCCTTCGGCAATCTCCTCAGCCGGCGAGGCAGCCGCCGCGCGCGGCCTTCAGGGATTCACCAGAAGCATGGGCCGGGAAGTCGGCAAGAAAGGCTCCACCGCCAACCTTATAACGGTTGACGCCGACGCGGACGAGCGCCTTGAGGCCGTTCTGCGGTTCTTCCTGTCCACGCGCTCGGCCTACATCTCAGGCCAGCCCATCCACGTTTCCTCTGCGGTTCCATCCCCATCGGCAAAACCGCTGTTCACGAAACCTCTGGAGGGGAAGATTGCGCTGGTGACCGGCGCGGCGCGCGGAATCGGCGCCGAGACTGCCGCCGCAATGGCGCGGGAAGGGGCGAAGGTCATCGTGATGGACCTGCCGAAGGACGAGGAGGCGCTTAAACAACTGGCCGCAAGGCTGGGGGGCGTTCCCCTGATGTGCGACATCACAGCGCCGGACGCCCCGGACGCCGTCTGCAACCTCGTCGCGGAGAAATTCGGCGGACTCGACATAGCGATCCACAACGCCGGAATAACGCGGGACAAGACGTTGGGCAAGATGGATGACAAGCTGTGGGATCAGGCGCTGGGCGTCAACCTCCTCTCCGTGATCCGCGTCAACGAAAAACTGATCGGGCAAATCCGCGAAGGCGGGCGCATCGTCTGTCTGTCATCAATAGCAGGCATCGCCGGCAACTTCGGCCAGACGAACTATTCCGCCAGCAAGGCCGGAATCATCGGTTACGTGCAGGCATTGTCAAAAGAGCTGGCGCCGAAGGGCATAACCGTCAACGCCATGGCTCCGGGATTCATCGAGACGCGGCTGACGGCGGCGATTCCGCTGATGACGCGGGAGGTTGCGCGCCGCCTCTGCAATCTTTCCCAGGGCGGCCTGCCTTCGGACGTGGCGGAGACGGCCGTCTACCTGTCCAGTCCGGGGGCCGTCGGGCATACCGGGCAGATTCTGCGGGTCTGCGGCGGCAGCTTCGTCGGGGCATAGTCACACTCAACAGGAAGGAACTTACACGTGGATAACGCGACAAACGGCAGGGGAAATTCCCGCGCAGTGATAATCGGCGGCGTGCGCACGCCGTTCCTCAGGGCCTTCGGCGATTTCATGCTGATGGACACAATCGCCCTCGGCGCGGCAAACGTGCAAAAGCTGCTGGAAAAGTTCCCGATTGACAAGAAGGAGATCAACGGAGTCGTCTGGGGGGGAGTCATACTCCCCGGCCAGTCCGCCAACATCGGCAGGGAGATCACCCTTGACTCGGGACTTCCACGAGAAGTTGAGGCGACAACCGTAACGCGGGCATGCACCTCCGGCATGAAGGCCATCGCTATGGCGGTCGAAGCCATTGAGCGGGGCGACGCGGACGTCATGATCGCCGGCGGCAGCGATTCGACCAGCAACGCCGAGGTAAAGATGCCGCAGAGCTTCGTCCACAAGACAGCCCCCGTGACGATGAGTTCCAAGTCAGGCCCGATGGACTACCTGAAACTGGCTGCCCGCATGAAAATCCGCAAGGACCTGATGCCGCAGAGACCCAGCGTGCGCGAACGCTCGACGAAGGAGTTGATGGGCGAATCGGCGGAAAAAATGGCGGGACGCAACGGTATAACGCGCGAGGCCCAGGACGCGCTGGCGCTACAGTCCCATCAACGCGCCGCCGAATCCATAAGGAACGGACGGCTTGCGCAGGAAGTCTGCTCCGTTGTCAACACGAAGGGCAAGGTCGTTTCGGCGGACAATCTCGTCCGCGCAGACACCAGCCTTGAGAAGCTCGCAAAACTCAAACCGGCGTTCAAGAAGGGCGGAACGCTGACAGCCGGCAACTCCAGCCCGCTGACGGACGGATCCGCCGCGGTGCTGCTCATGTCCAGGGAAAAGGCCAAAGCCCTCGGCCTCGCGCCCCTTGCGGAGTTCAGAAGCTGGTCATTCGACGCAGTTGATCCCTGGGACCAGATGCTGATGGGGCCGGCCTTTTCCATACCGCGAGCCTTGAAGAAAGCTGGAATGACACTGAAGGATATCGGCGTCATTGACATTCACGAGGCCTTCGCCGCGCAGGTGCTCAGCATCCTGAAAATGCTGGGCAACGACAAGTTCGCCCAGGAACGGCTGGGCCTGAGCAAAGCGGTCGGCGAGATTCTGCCGGAGCAGATAAACATCCACGGCGGCTCGATCGCCCTGGGGCATCCGTTCGGCGCAACGGGGGCGCGCATGGTCATCACAATGGCCAACGAGTTGAAGCTGTCCGGAAAGGAATCGGCGGTCATGGCCATCTGCGGAGCAGGCGGGGTCTCAGTCGGCGCGATAATCGTCGCAGCGTCATGACGCAGCCGCTTCCTGAATGACACGGTGCTTGTAGAACTCCATCCTGTCCCAGTCGAAACGGAACGGGATGCTGGATGGGAATTTCTCAGGAAAAGTTTCCTGCAGCAGCCCCAGCCCGTGAGTCATCGCAAGCATCTTGTGGGGATTGTCCATAAGCTGAGGCTGGAAGGCGGCGAATATGTCCCGTATCCGATCCGCCGTCAGCCGGAGGGCATCCCGCGCCTCCTTCTCTCGTGAATTGATGAGTCCCGGCAGTCGCGCGAGAAGGAAGATGGCGTCCATGGTGTGAAAGCCCGGCATGCCATTGTCCCAGATGCCGTTCTCCGTCTGCATCGTCAGCATTGCGCAAAGAATCTTTTCCGGCCGGCGCGGCAACCGTCCCCCGGCCATGTGCAGCGCCGTGTAGGCGAACGTCCGGCTGATATTAATGGCCCCCCCCTGAGGCCAGCAGCCGCTCGCGTCGTCCTGCTGACTGCCGATGTTCTGGTAGAACACGTCCGTCCATTCCGGATTATTCATGCCGGCCAGCACGGGAACCAGTCCGAGAACCTCATGATGATTCCCATTCCCAGAAGCCGTCCAGTCGAATCCCCGAAACCACGCATCCAGCCCCGACGGGGTCAGAACCTGCGCGAGGTGGACTGGAAAACGCTTCAGTTGCCCCCCCAGGATGCCCAGCGCCCGGGCGGTCTGCCAGAAGGCGTGACCGTCGCAGTGCCCCTGCCCGGCAGGTCCGCGATCATGCCGCACCATCCCGGTTGCCGGGTCCTGCGCGCGCGCAAGGTAGCCGATGAACCTTTCTCGATCCGGCGCCCCGATGTCCGGATCGCTGGCGGCGTAGCGCATCCATGCCACGTCGGTGCTGGTCATGATATTCACGCCGATCTGTGCGCTCTGCCGGAATCCGCCGGTTTCAGAATCGAATAGTGAAACCGTCCAATCGTGAATGCCACCGCGGAGAAAATCCAGAAAGCTGAGCGATTGAACCTGCTCGTTTGAGACAATCAGTCCTGACCCGGCCATGCTGTTCCCTTCCATCATCCCGAATCATCAAAGGCCAGCCGCAAGCACAACACGCTTCGAATGCCCGGTTCGCAATGATAACATCGCTGCGATATCATGTCATTGGCTTTCATCAATCGTCATCCTCATTTCATCCATTTGGAAGCCCGTCGCTATTCCTGAGATATATATCAGCGCATAAATGAGAGATAAGAAAGTAAAAAAAGAAACCGGCTTAGATATGACTGATGTAAAAATGCTGAGAAACGGCGATTTGCGCGGGGGAGGAGTGGCGCGCCCGGCGAGACTCGAACTCGCAACCCTTGGATTCGAAGTCCACTACTCTGTCCAATTGAGCTACGGGCGCGTCAACCTATTTACTCCATGAACCAACGTCCTGTCAACGAGACATTTTACATCGAGATGTTTGCCCCTATGCGATCCCGCAACAGCGTTAATCAGGCTCGCAGGGGCGAAAGCCCGCAATCAGTCAACATGAGCCAACAACATCCCGCATCCTCCCTGGGCTGCGATGTCAGCTTGAAGCCGGTCAACCTGAGAATGTCATCGCCGGTGCATGACCGGATAGACTGACTCAGACGGTTGACTTGAGCCTTCCCATCGGCAATGATGTCTCAGCCGCTCATCCGAGGCAGATTCCACAAACCGCGTTCAAGGAAGGGGATATGGCCGAAGACAGGAATGTTCTTTCCGGCCTTCAGTGCCCGTTGAAAACGGAAAGGCTGACGCGCGCCGGAGCTTTGCTGGTCATTGCCGCAACGCTGGCTCTGTTCATCCCTGCGCTGGGTTATGACTACGCGGACTGGGATGACCAGGTCTTCGTTCTTTTCAATCCGCGTGTTACCGCCCCCGGGGTCGGTTGGGTCATCGAGAGTTTCCGCGGGCCGTATCAAGGTTATTATGCTCCAGTGCTCTGGAATGCCTTCCGCGCCGGACACGCGATATGGGGGCTGAATCCCGGCGGATTCCATGGGCTTAACATCCTCCTGCACTGCGCCAACGCAGTCATGGTGATAATCATCTGTCGAAGGCTCGGGGCCGGACCGCCGGCGGCAGTTATCGCCGGGTTTATATGGGCGATTCACCCGCTGCGGGTCGAATCCGTCGCATGGATACCGCAGTTGAAGGACTGTCTCAGCGGCGCGTTTGCGCTTGCGGCGTGCCTGTGCTGGCTTCGCGCGGCGGACGCTTCCGGCGCCGTCGAACTTGACAATCCGTCCGGCCGGGCGTTCCGCATGTTCAGGTTGCCGGTCTACATTGCCGGAGTCGTGTTATTCGCACTCGCGCTTGGCGCGAAGGCGACGGTAAGCACTTGGCCGCTCGTCATAGCGCTGATCGAGCTTTTCCGCCGCGCATGGCCTGTCGCGCCGGAGAAGGGCAAAAGCGGGGACTTCGACCGGTTCTGGAAATACGCGAAGGCCATCCTCGTCGAGATTGCGCCAATGCTCGCCCTTTCAGCGGCGGCCGGGCTGGTGATGATACGTTCTCAGAAGGGCATCGGCGCGGTTGATCAGACCAACTCCTTCGACCTGGGCAGAAACATACTTGTGGCCGCGCGCAGCTTCATCTTTCATCTGGAGAAGTTGTTCTGGCCATCAGGCCTTTCAACCGTCTACCTGCTTGAGCAACCAGTGACGCTTGCCAACACGCCCTTCACGGTCGGTTTCCTGGGCTGCATTGTCCTGGGCGCGCTTCTGGTCATATTCTTCGACCGCTTCACATGGGCGTCCTTCGCGCTCTGTTTCTTCGCCATCGCCTTCCTGCCGATGAGCCAGTTGATCCCGACGGCGCGGCCTTACGCGGACCGATACACTTACCTGCCCAGCATTGGAATCGCCGCAGCGGTGGCAATGGGCATTCAGTATTGCGTCATTCAGATTCAAGACCGAAAAATCGTTGCGGGAGCGGCGTCGTGGCTGCTGGTGGCGCCGATTGCGATTGCGCTTTTCTCCGGCGCAAGGGCGCGGCTCCCGGTCTGGAATGACGCACTGACCCTCTGGGCGGCCGAGGTTCGGAATAATCCGAACGAGATTTCCTATAACAACTACGGCACAAACCTCATCCGCGAGGGGCTTTTCGAGGAGGCGGCTCTCCAGTTCCAGAACGCGCTGCGGGACAGGCCGGACGTCAGCGATTATTACCTGAACATGGCGCTTGCCCGCGCGGCGATGGGCCAGGAGAACGAGGCGGAGCAGGCCGCCCGCGCCTGCATCATGACGGCGATGGGCATCCAGGACATGAACGAAGCGGCGGATATGAACCTACCGGGACTTCTTTCGCAGATAGGACTGACGGAGAGAGCGCTCGCCGCGGGGATAAAGGCCCGCCAGATCGGGCGCGACAAGCTAGCCGCCGCAGAAGCCGCCGTAAAAAAGGAATCCCCCGCAGTAGGCGGGGAAACACAGCCCTCGCAGCCATTAGAATTAAAAACATCCGGCGAGACCACCGCCGGACTGCCGCCACAACAGACCATCAACCCGGAGGCTGGCAGGGAGATTGATCAGCAGATGACGCTCCTCATCTGCGACTGTATGGCCAAACTGGGACGTTATGACGAGGCAATCACCGAACTTGAGCAGGCGCTGGCGAAGTGGCCTGACTTTGAACCGGCGCAAATGACCCTTGTCGGATACATCATGGACAAGGGGGACTGCGATCTTGCAGAGAAGAAATTGCGCGAATTCATCACCGGAAAGGACAAGGCCGCGCAACTGGCCATCGCGCTGGCGGAAATCGAAGCGCGCAGAGGCAATCCCGAGGAGGCTGCGCGGATCGCCTCAAAGGCCATAACCGACTTTCCCTCAGAATGGACCTTCCGAAACAATCTGGCGCATTACATGCTGGCTGCCGGCAAGGACCTCGACGAGGCGGAGGATCTTGCGCGCCATGCGGTGGATGCGCTCGGCGATGCCCCGGCCAGCCCTGACAGCCCGCTCTTCGTCTTTGACGACACGCTGGCGTGGGTATATTACCGCAGGGGCAAGTTCCGGCTGGCTGAGGCACACATGGGACGCCACAAGTCCTATCTCTGGCAGAATGCCGAAACCGCTTTTCACTGGGCCGCAATCAGCGAAAAACGCGACCGCCCAGACAGGGCAGGACGCTATGTCTCAATAGCCATTCGGAAGGCCGGGGCGACGGACAAATGGCTGCCGGAGGCTCAGGAACTAGCTAACCGTCTCGGCGTGACACCCGCCACAAAATAGCCGGTAACAACCATCCACAATGAACGGCCTTTCCTCCCGGAACGAGCCTGAGCCGACCGACGCCGGGGGCGTCTGGAGCCGTTTCCTCGCTCACCGTCGCGCAGCGGAACTCCTCGTCTTCATCGCCCCGCTGCTTCTGTTCGCCCGGACTGTCTCCTTCGATTATACGGGTTGGGATGACACTGGTTTTGTCATTCAGAATCTCATGGTCGTAGTCCCCGGTTCGGAATGGATCGTCAAGGCGCTGACCAAGCCGAACCACGGTTACTACGCGCCAACGTTGTGGCTTGCCTTCCGCGCGCAGTATGCGATATGGGGGCCGTTTCCGGCGGGATATCACGCCTTCAATGCCCTGCTTCACGCGATCAACGCATGGCTCGTTTTCAGGCTGTGCCTGAAGATCGGCGTTGCGCGGGGGGGGGCGTTGGTCGGAGCGCTCCTGTGGGCCGTTCACCCCTTGCGAGTTGAATCGGTCGCATGGATAGCCGAGTTGAAGGACGTCCTCAGCGCATTTTTCTGTCTGCTGTCGGCGTTGGTCTATCTGAATTCGCGCGCCCGATCAGCCGGGCTGATTTCGATGTTCCGAGCGCCGCGATACTGGCTGAGCGTCATGCTGTTCGTTCTCGCGCTTGGCGCAAAGGCGACGGTCTGCCCGTGGCCGCTCATGATCGTCCTGATTGACGCCTTCCGCGCCGTCTTTCCCCCGGATAATGGCGGCGTGAACGCAAAAGCCCCGTCTCCGGTTGGCGCGTGGTTTCCCCGGTTTGCGCGGGAAATTCGCGTCGGGATTGCCGCCATCCTGCCGATGCTCATCGCATCCACATTCTTCGGCGTCGCCATGTTCAGGGCGCAATCCGCCTCCGGCGTCATTGATCGGAAATTCACCGGAACCCTCCCCCCGAAAATCCTGCTGCCGGCCTTCAGCGTTTCCTTTCATTCGCTCAAGATGATATGCCCCATGAACTTAAGCGGAGTCTACAACGTCCCCGAACCGGTCCGATTATGGAGGGAACTGCCCCCGGGGGAAAAGGGCGGAGCCTTCGGTCGCGGGATCTACGCGCTTTCTCTGCTTGGCGCGATATGCTTTGCCGCGGCAGGAATCGCTTCGCTGCGGCGCGCGCCGTGGGTTTCCTGCTGCATGGCGTTCTTTATCGTCGGCCTCTCCCCGATGATCCAGATCATCCCCACCGCGCGCCCGTTCGCGGACCGTTATACCTACCTCCCAGGCATCGCCGTCTCGGTTCTGGCCGGCTGCGCGCTGGTCCGGCTCTCCTCATGGAGCGCAACCCGAAAACATCCCCTTGCCGTATTCGGACTGCTCTCGCCGGGAATCCTGATTGGAATCCTTTTCATCGCGTCCCTCGAAAGGCAGATCGTCTGGCGCGACGCGCTGACCTTCTGGAACGACGTTGTTAAACATGATCCGCGCGGCCAGGTCACGTTCGGAAATCTTGGCGTCGCCCATCTTCTGCGCGGGGAGTTTGAAGAGGCCCGCGACGCGTTCCAGGAGGCGACGGCCTTCAGCCTGAAACGCGACAAGCCGTACACGCAGACAGCGATGGCGCTGCTGGCGATGGGACGCCGCGCCGAAGCGCTGGCTAAGCTCGAGGAAATGGCCGTCGTCTGCCGCGAGGAAGGCGAGGATCCGGCGACGGGCGTGCGCAAGCTGATTGACGCCTGCATGGGCCTGGGCATGCACGCCGAGGCAGCGCAGGTGCTGGAAAGACTCTCCGGCATGGGGGATGATGCGGCCCGCGCCGCGCTGCTGCCGCGCCTTGCGGATGCGCTGAGGTTATCCGGCCAATCCGACAGGGCTATCGAACTGCTCAATGACCATCTCAAACGCCATCCTGATGACGCCGGCGCGTCGCGGCAACTTGCGCTTTGTCTTCTTCGCGCGAAGCGATTTGATGAGGCGCGGGCGGCGTTCATGAAGTGGGAAAAGCTCGGCGCGAAGCCGGACGAGGTCCGCGCATGGCTTGCCGAGGTCGTGCTCAAGAGCGGCGACGCCAATGGAGCCATCGCAATCTGCCGCGAAGGACTGAAAAACAATCCCGGTTCTCCTTTTCTGCTTGGAGCCATGGCGCGGGGTTGTCTTATGCTCGCCGAACACGCGCCCGGTTCCCCAGCCTCGCGGGATTTGAACGATCAGGCCGAAGACTATGCCGCGCGGGCATGGGCGATTGATCCGGGAAATTTCGAATATGACATGACGCGCGCGCGCGCCCTTGCCCGCAAGGGGCAGGTCCGCCGGGCATACTGGACGCTTGCAAAGTATGAAACCCTCTGCGTGAACGTTCCAGAGATGGCCTTCCGGTTCTCGCAGATTCTCGGGATGATGAAGGGGCGCGACGCCCAGTCGCAGACGTACCTTCGGGCGGCGCTGAACGCAGCGCCGCGGGATGAGGACTGGCTGCCGGAGGCCATCAACGGGCTTCGATAACGGAAAACGCTTGCAGATTCCGCCCCCGCCGGAAAAAATACAATCCCTTCGAGTCGGAAAGACATTCAGCCTTACCACAGGAGACAGCAATGGCAAAGCTCGCTATTAACGGCGGACCGAAGTTGCGTAAGAAGCCCTTCCCGGACTGGCCGCAGCCCAATACGCGGATGCTTAAGGAGGTAACAAAGGTCCTCAAATCCGGCAAGTGGGGCATCGGCAGCCCCGCCGTCGCCGAGTTCGAGAAAAAGTTCGCGGAGCTTCACAACGCCAAACACGCGCTCATGGTCGCCAACGGGACCGTCAGCCTGTGGGTCGCCCTGAAGGCGTGCGGATTGAAGGCCGGGGACGAGGTCATCATCCCCCCATATACCTTCATGGCCACCGCAGTCGCCGTGGTTCTCGCCAACGGAAAGCCGGTCTTCGTTGACGTTGACCCGGAGACGTTCAACATTGACCCGAAGCAGATCGAGGCGGCCATAACCGACAGGACGAAGGTCATCATGCCCGTCCACATCGGCGGTATGCCATCGAACATGGACGCGATTAAAAAGATCGCGAAAAAGCACAGGCTCAGGATCATCGAGGACGCCGCTCAAGCCCATATGGCCGAATGGAAGGGGCGCAGGATCGGCGCCATCGGCGACATCGGATCGTTCAGCTTCCAGTCCAGCAAGAACATGAGCGGGGGCGAGGGCGGAATGGTCGTCTCGGACAATCAGGAGCTGATTGACCTCTGCTTCACGTTCAGCAACTGCGGGCGCGTGCGCTCAGGCCGCTGGTACGAGCATCGCCACATGGGCGCCAACTACAGGCCCAACGCCTTCGCCGCGGCCGTCTTGAATGCGCAGGTCGAAACCGTCGTCGCCGACACGCAAAAGCGTGAGAAGATGGGGCGATACCTGGACTCCCGGCTCGCGGAAATCCCAGGACTGAAGCCGCAGAAACGGCTCAAGCAGGTCACGATGCATGGCTATCATCTCTACATCTTCAGCTACGACTCCTCCGCTTTCGACGGCGTTCATCGCAATGACTTCCTGCGCGCGCTCAACGCCGAGGGCATTGACTGCGGCACAGGTTACGTTCCGCTCTACAAAGAAGGCTTCATGCAGCTTGATCCGGCGGAGTATCCGTGGGCGGCAGGCGCGAAATACGGAGACATCAGACTGCCGGGTTGCGAGAAGGTCTGCAACGAGACGGGATGCTGGCTCTACCAGTCCACGTTGCTTGCCGACGAGAAGGACATGGACGACATCGCGAACGCGATGAAGAAGGTCCGCGACAACCTGCCGGAACTGAAAAGCGCCGTCGTAAAGAAGAAGTAGGCTGGAAATACTTGTATTGTGACCACAGACAGGCGCGCGGCGCAATGCGCCCCTGCAACGGATGGCGAGAAAGGAACACGCGCGATGATTACCGCGATTATCCCGGCCGCCGGCGAAGGCAAAAGAATGTGGCCTTACGGGGTCACCAAAAACAAGGCCTATCTGCCCGTCGCCGCCAGGCCGCTCATCTGCCGGACGGTTGAAACGCTGAAGAAGATCGGCATACGCGAGATCATCGTCGTCGTCGGCTACCGCAGGGAACAGATCGCCCACGCCGTCGGGGCAATCGAGGGCGTGTGCCTCGTTGAACAGTCCAGCGCCGCCCCGGGAACCGCCACGGCGGTTCTGAGCGGCTGGCGCACAACCGGCTCGAACGAGGCGCTGGTCGTCTACGGCGACTGCCTGATCGCCGAGGAAGACCTCCGGGCGCTGATAACGGCCTTCGACGAGGGTAAGCCCGGCGCGGCGCTCCTTACGGCGAAACTGCCTGAGTATGAGCGCTCCAACGACTGGCTCTGCGTCAGTCCCGGTTCCGGCGCGACGCGCGAGGTTCGCGGGCATCCCCGCAACGGATCGCACAGAATCGCCGGCGCGTTCTGCTTCGACCGCCGGTTCTTCTCCTGTCTTGAGCGCAATCCCGGCGTCATGCACGGCATCGAGGTCGGCATGATGTCCCCCACGCTCTGCGAACTGGGAGAATCCGTCAACGTAGCCATCCAGGACGGCATGGAAGTCGCCGCTGTGGAGGCGAAGCATCACTGCGTGGACCTTGACAAACCCTGGCACATCATGGAGGCCAACGAGCGTTACCTCAATTACGCCGCGGAACGGGTCGAGAAGAGCATCATCCCCGCTTCGGCGAAGATTCACGACAGCGCCGAGATAGATGGCAAAATCATCCTGGGCGAGAACGTCGTCATCGGCAAGAACGTCCGTCTGGGCGACTGCGTATGGGTTGGGGACGGCAGCCGGATAACCGAAGGAGCGATGGTTGACGGGCGCACGGCCATCGGCAGGGGATGCACCGTGAAGCGCTATTGCCAGATAAGCGGCGGGACGTCCCTGGGGGACGAATGCTACGCGGGCCACTGCACGGAAGTTGACGGCGTGATGTTCCGCAAGTCATACGCCTATCATTACGGAGAATACTGGGGCGTCATCGGGCAGAACACCGACCTCGGCGCCGCCACGGTCTGCGGAACGCTGCGTTTCGACGACCTTGATACGCAGCACATCATCGCCGGACACAAGGAGGCGCTGCACCCCGCCGGAAACGCATCATTCCTGGGGGATTACTGCCGCACGGGCGTGAATGTCATTCTTCTGCCGGGGGTGAAGGTCGGGCCATATTCGGTGATCGGCCCGGGAACCATCCTGAACGAGGACGTTCCGGACGGGACATGCGTCTACGTCAAACAGGAGCTGATCCGCAAGAAATGGGGGCCGGAGCGCTACGGCTGGTAGTTTCTCTCCCGGCAATGTGAACCGTTTTTCGGCATCAGGACGAGCGGCAGCCGCCTAATTTCAGTCCATTTTATTAATTCTTTATCAGTCGCTTGACACGTAATAAGTATCACGATAATATCATACGTATTACGCTTTCCGGGTTTCGTCGGCAACGCCGCTATGACCGGCGCTGCTGGCATCACACTTGACTGCATTGTCGGGAAAGGACGGACGTCATGATTAAGGCGGTTCTCAGAAAAAGCAATGCATTTGCGCTGGCGGCGTTTCTTGTAATTGCACTGGCTTCAATTACCGGCGCGGACGTTGTCAACCAGGACATCTGGGATACGCAGACCGTCAACTCCACCGGTCTGGGCACGAACCCATATATCGGAAGCGGCACGACAATGATCCGCATTGAAGGAATTGCCCTGAACGACTCGGATGATTACCTTGATCCGACCGTGCAGTTCCAGGTCTACGTTCAGGGCGTCGGCCCTGATTCCGGCGGGATTGCGGCCTGGGCAGGCAGCTTTTACCAGGGCGGTCCCGGCTCTCCGGAATGGATGGCGGAATATGTTAGACTCTCAACGGGATGGAAGGAAGGCGACCTGATCCGCATCGAGGGTTACATAGCCAACAATAGGGGAAAAACTACCATCAATGAGCGTCATACCGGAGATCCGGCAATGGACTTCACAATCACGTTGCTGGCCGCTGACGTCGGACTGCCGGCCCCGATAGTGATCCCCAGCGTTGACGCGTGCGACTCCTTTGACGAAACGCGAGCAACCGGCGGCGAGTTGTATCAGGCGCAATGGTCCCGTCTGAACGACCTGAGCATCATCAGCGGAACCTGGGCTTCGGGCCAGACCGTAGTGGTCAGCGACGACGGCGGAACACACACAATGAATCTGCTGTTGTCGGGCTTGGGGACATTCGACACAGCCCCGGTCGGAGCCTTTGACGCGATAGGGATATTCGACCAGGAGGATCTGACGTCCCCCTTCACCGGGGATTATCGCCTCTGGATCAAGGACCAGGTATACGTCGTTCCGGAACCAGGAGCGTTTGCGCTGATGGCCGCCGGGTTGGCGGTTGTAGCGTTGAGCCGCAGGAAAGCCGCGAAATAGAAGTTGCCTCCTTCGCCGCGGGGCGGACTGGCCTTGCCCGTCCGTCCCGCATGCCAATTTAACGGGAACAGGCAAAACGGACTTGAGACATAGCGGATTCACTATAATTGAGTTACTGGTGGTCATAGCCGTCATAAGCATATTGTCCGCCATCCTGACGCCGACCTTGATGCGGGCGAGGCTCGCGGCCCGCATTTCCGCCGTGCACTGCGATCTGCGCCAGATTGAGCTTGCGCTGGAAATGTACGCCGACGATAGGATGGGCGAAAAGACGAAATATCCGCCTTGTCACTTCGGTTGCGCGCTCGGCAACGAGCATTGCAAGCTCCCCCCTGAGTTGAAGGAGGGCGGCTACCTGTCACAGATGCGCGAGGATCCTTTCAATCCCGGTTATACCTACAAATACGAACATCCCGGATTCGGCTGGTTCGGAGACACCGCCAGCAGCAGGGGGACATTCGTCCCCGAAAACTTTCCGGACGGAGACAGCATAAAAGGAAAAAAGTACTATGATGAGCGCGAATGTCCTGTTAAATACGCAGTCTGGAGCGTCGGCCCGGACGGGTGCATCCCCATTCCATACGTCAACTACGATATCCTGAACTTCCCCCTACAGCGAAGTTATTGGTACCCTGCCCGGACTACTGTCAAATGGTATGATGAAAACTGGCAACCGCATCAGGAAAAGCGCAGAGGCATCATCTGCCACGCCTACAACGGAAACGATTACATCAGGTCGGACGCATGGGCCGCAAAATGAAATCCCGCCGGGACCGGGCGGACGCCGGTCGGACGGCTCAAGGAGGCTGTAACTTGAATCGAAAGCGTACCCGCGCTCTAAACCTTGCCGCCGTCGTTGTAGTTTTCTCTTTTCTCCTTTCGCCATGCATCCTGGGATGTAGCAGGGAGGCGGCGCAAAAGCAGCAAATCGCCGTCAGCGTCACCACAAGCTGGCTTGAATGCGCGGCCCGGGACATCGCAGGCCCAAAGGTCGTGATAAGGCGCATCATGCCCCCCGGCGGTTGCCCCGGTCACTTCGACCTATCTCCGACCGATGTGACCATGCTGGCGGGCTGCGCCCTGTTGCTGCGTTTCGATTTCCAGTCCGGTCTTGACGTGAAGCTTGATCGCCTTAAAAGCGCCGGACTTCGCGTGGAGGCAATCTCAGCGCCGGGCGGCCTTTCAGCGCCGGCCACTTATGAAAAGGCCTGCGAACAGACTGCTGAGGCGCTTATTCGTTCAGGCATTGTTTCAGAAAATGGCATCGCCGCCAACCTGAACAGCCTAAGAACAAGGATGGCGGCGCTAAGTAACGAATGCAGGAAAACAGCCGAGGAAAGCAAATTCTCGGAGCTAAGGGTTTTCTGCTCAAATCACCAGGCCGATTTCTGCCGCTGGCTGGGCATGTCTGTCGCCGCAACTTTCGACTCAGGGGCGGAGGCGGATATAAGTGAGGTCAAAGCCATTCTGGACGAGGCAGAGAAGGCTCCGGCGCATCTTATCGTCGCCAATCTTCAGCAGGGGCGCAGATTCGCGGATGCTCTTGCCCCGCGTCTGGGCGTCCCCGTAGCCGTGCTCAGCAACTTCCCAGCCATGGACGAGCGGCAGAAAACTTTTGACGACCTCGTTCGCGCAAACGTGCAGGAACTTCTCCGATGCCGGAAGTCGCAATGAAATGCCTTCGCATGAAAGGCGTCGCAGTGCGCCGAAGGGGCAAAGTCATCCTTGATGTCCCGGAGTTTGCGCTCGACGCCGGACAGTTCCTCGGAATAGTCGGCCCAAACGGGGCCGGCAAGAGCACATTTCTCGACCTTTGCGCGGCGTTATGTCTCCCGTCCGATGGACGGGTCGAAGTATTGGAGCGCAGAACCGGCGATCTCTCCGCATGGAAACGCTCGAACCTGCGCTGCCGCATCGGCTACGTTGCGCAATCCCCGCCGGCAAACTGCGACATGCCCTTCACCGCGCGAGAGGTCATTGAAGGAGGGCGCGCCGGAATCCGGGGCCTCGTGCGAAGACTGGGGGCCGAAGATCGCGCCGTCGTGAATGCCTGGATGGAACGCCTCGATCTGCTCCCCCTGGCCGGAAGGATGTTCCGTACGTTGTCCGGCGGCGAGCAGCGAAAGGTTCTCATCGCCAGGGCCATGACGCAATGTCCCGATCTGCTCCTACTGGATGAGCCGACGGCCAACCTTGATATGGACTGGAAGGAAAGAGTTGTCCTGCTGATAGACGAGCTTTATCGCTCCGTCCCGATGACGGTCGTCATGGTATCGCACGAGACCGGCCTGCTGCCGGCTGGTTGCGGCATCGTCGGGCTTATGAGCGGCGGGCGCATCACCGCGCTGGGGCCGCCCCGCGACGTTCTTACTCCGGAAAAACTCTCGCTCCTCTTTTCCTGTCCCGTTCATGTGACCATCTGCGACGGGCGGCGTCATGCCTTCTCCTCCGGCCCACCCGCCTGCGCGTCTGGAGGATGATAGTGGATTCATACTTCCATCCGGTCCTGCTGGCGGCGACGGCGGGGGGCGCGGGATGCGGGCTTCTCGGTGTCTACGTGGTCGGGATGCGCATACCCTTCATCGGCGTCTTCATCTCCCACGCCGCCATGGCTGGCGCGGTGCTCGGAGTAATCGCCGGATGGCCTCCGTTGTTCAGCGCGCTGGCCTTGAGCATGATCAGCGCCGCCGCAATCGCAGCGGCCAGCCCGCGCCGTTCCTTCGAGCAGGCCGACATGGTCATGAGCGCGGCGTTCTCCTTCATGATGGGACTCACCTTCCTCGGCATCGGGCTTTCCCCTAACGCCAGGACGCCCATGCTCGACCTCCTCTGGGGTTCGGTTCTGTTCGTCTCATGGCCGCAGGCGGTCGCCGTCTGCGCCACGTCTCTTGGCGTTCTCGTCATTGCCGCGCTTTTCGACAAGGAACTGCGCGCGATGCTGCACAGCCGGGCGCTGGCCGCAGCCTCCGGAATTCATGAAGGCTTCGTATGGTGTGTCTTTCTCTCCGTGACTGCCGGAATGATTGCGATTAACATCAACCTGGTTGGAGGCTTGATGCTCTTCAGCCTTATCACGTGCCCCGCCGCTGCCGCTTACCAGATTTGCCACGGATACGTCAGGACGACAGTGACCGCTGCCCTGCTTGGAGCTGTCAGCGGGGCGGGTGGATTCCTGATCTCATACGCCGCTGAAGCGCCGGTCGGAGCCTGCATCTGCATGCTGGCCTGCGCCATCCTGGGGGTTGCGGCATGCATCAAGAAATTGCGCCATGAATAAACCGGCGCAAATCGGCAATGACCTTGCAAGGAGCAACCTGATGAACATGGAAGACATTGACAGGCTTATCGCGTTTCACGGCCACCTTGGACCTTACGCCATGATCGGCCTGCGCATGGGACTAAAGGCCGTTTCTCTGCTTTCCGCTCAAAGACACTTCGGAATTGAAATTGCCGTCGAATGCGCGGACTGTCCGCCGCAAAGCTGTATTGTGGACGGCCTTCAGGTCTCCACCGGAGCCACCTACGGCAAGCGCAATATCGTCCTGGTAAAATCCTCGCAGATTAAAGTATCAGCTTCCAATAAGAAGGATGGAAGCCGCGTTTGCATGACTCTGACTGAAAAGGCGCAGGCATCAATCGCCGCCATGCCGAAAGACCATGAATCGGTAGAGAAAACGGCCATGGATATGGCCCGGTGGCCTGACGAAGACCTTTTCCAGACAGAGATCATGAAAACGTGACAGTTGCCCCCCCCCAATGCCTCCGACCTGCGGGCATTTAACCGTCCGCGAGCATGGATAATTTCAACCTTTTATCAACGTCCTAGCCGCGAGAATCTTGCGTATCAGCGCGTCTTCCACCTCCTCTGCGACGATGAACTCCCCTATCCCCTTGAGCAGGACGAAGCGGGCGCGCCCGTCCTTGAACTTCTTGTCCCGGCGCATCATCTCAAGCGCGGCGTCAACGTCCAGCCCCGGCAGCCGCGTCGGCAGCCCCGCGCGGCGCAGCAACTGCTTAACGCGCTTGCCGTCCTCCTTGGCGAGCAGCCCCATCTCGACCGAAATGTCCAGGGCGCAGGCCATGCCGAATGAGACGGCCTCCCCGTGGGAGAGGTCCGACCCCGGCAGAAACTCCGCCGCATGGCCCAGCGTGTGCCCGAAGTTCAGGCTGATGCGTCGATCCAGCGTGTCCCGCTCGTCTGCGGAGACGACCGCCGCCTTGATCTCATAGCTGCGCTTGCAGGCGTGTATCAGAGGGCGCGATTCCCGCGCCATAACCTTCTCCGCGTTGTCTTCAAGGTACGCGAAGAAGAAGGCGTCAAGCGCCGCGCCGTATTTTATTATCTCAGCCATGCCGGAACGTATCTGGCGTTCGTCCAGTGTGCCGAGCGCCTTTGGATCGGCCACGACAAGGGACGGCTGCCAGAACGCCCCGACCTGGTTCTTCGCCCGCCAGTTGATGCCGACCTTGCCGCCCACCCCGCTGTCAACGCAAGCCAGCAAAGTCGTCGGAACCTGCACGAACGGGACGCCGCGCTTGAACGTCGCGGCGACGAAACCGCCCAGGTCGCCCGGAACCCCGCCGCCCAGGCAGATAATGATCATCTTATGTCCGGGTGAAGGTTCAAAGCTGGCCAGCTCGTCCATCACAAGCCGGTAGCTTTCCCAGTTCTTGTTCTCATCCCCGTCCGGGAAGGCGCATATCTTTACGGTTCCGAATCCACCGGCCCAGAGGCGCTTCTCAACGGTCTTTCCGTAAAGACGCGCCACGGTTGAGTCCGTGATGATGAAGGCGTCGTTGCCGAGTTTCCGCTCCGCGATGAGTTCGGGCAGGCGGTCCAGAAGCCCGAACCCCAGCAGGATGTCATAACTCCGGCTTCCGAGTCCAACGGTCAGTTTTTCCATTGTTAGGTCCGGCAAGGGGATATCCTCCGCAACGCTTTCCCACGCCGTGCTTATTGTATTGTTCAATCAGTCCCACAGCAAAGCGTAAAGATTCAGGACATGATGCGTCGCTTCACTATTGTTTTGCCACATACTGCGCCGCGTCGAGCATCCCTGCCCTGAACGCCTTCAGGCTGTTGTCGTCGGTCATCCCGTCCGCGAACCGGGGGAGAGATTCCTCAATAAGGACGCGGACCTTCTGCCGCGCCGCGTCGGGCAGGCCGGGTTTATCGGACGCCTGACGCAGAGCCGTCAGAATACGGAAGTCCTCGATGCCCTCCCGCACGCCTTCCCAGCGGCGGCTCGTGACCGGCCCGTTCTTACCCGTGTAGACCATCATGTATTCCGTCGAGGTACGCGCCCACGGGTCATCAGGGCTGCAGCAGTAGGTCCAGTATCCGATGCCCGTAAGCCCGTGCCGGAAAGCCCAGATTCCCGCGACGCGATATTCGGAAATCGTGTCGCCGATTTTCAGCGTCCCCTCGTCAGGGAACGGTTTGCCGTAATTGTTGTACGAACAGTTGTATGACCATATTGGCTTGCCGGTGGCGCGCATGACGGCCATCTTCTCCGGCTCCAGCGATACCAGATTCACGGGCGGCGACCATACGTCAATGTAAGGGGCCAGAGCCTCGATCATCACCGGGCCGGTCGGGCCGTAGGCGTTCGTGTAGATGGGCAGGTCGGGATACGCCTTCTCCATCATCTTGCCGAAGTCAACCATGGCGTTGATGCCCTTCCAGCCGTCCCGCCCGCCGGGTTCGTCATAGGGATACATGGCGTAATCGCCCGGCCCGAAGCCCTTGGCTTTCATGTGCGCGACAAGGTCGCCGCAGTACGCCTTCAGTGCTTTCAGGTGCGTTTCGCCGCCCGGCGCCTCGGCCCCCTTCTCAGGTTGCAGCGGAGGAACGCCGGACAGCAGGATGTAAGCGCCGCTTCCCTGAAGGTTGTCCAGAATCACATCAAGCTTCTCGTAGTCAATCTCCCCGACGATGCGCCCCTCCTTGTCGTACGCGGCCTTGCCCAGCGTCGCGACGAACACGTTGTTGCCGTGAGCCAGGAGGTCCTTGTAGGTCGCCGCCGGCGCGTTCTTGAACGCGGAGGACTCGACGTATGACCACGTGCAGAGCCGGCAGGACGTCGCCGGAGCCATCTCGAAGTCGAGCACGTCAAGGTCCAGGACGATCTTCACCTCTCCCGGCGGAACGGCTCGTCCGGACTTCGGCCCGTCCAGCACGCCCGCGCCGTTCAGTATCTGCGCGGTCGTCTCAATCTTGAGCTTTCCGGCTTTCGCGTCCGGGGCTATCGCCGCGTCAATCCAGAGCTGGCGCGTCTCCAACGGCGGTATTTCCATCATTGACGCCTCGTCAAGCTCCGGCAGGGCGTCCCATGACTGTTCGCCCATCGTTGTCGGGACGGCCTCGGCGCGATGCAGCTTCACGCTTATGCCCTCCGGCGCGGCAGATGAAATGCGAAGCCTCAGCGGGCGGTTCGTGATGTTGAGCAGGTTCACGGCCAGCGGCTCATGCTCCCCAGGCGCGGCCCGCCGAGCGACGCTCAGACCCGTCTGGAAACGATCGGGCAGGGCGGCATCAACATTGCGGTTGTTCCAGAGCGCGGCCTCGAACGGAATGACGCTGGTTTCCGGCGGCGCGTCCTTCGCCTGCGCGATAAGTTCCGCAATCCGGCCCGCGCGGCGCGTCCGGGCAACGAGGGCGGCGCTGTCGGCCATGATGATCTCCTTGTCCGGGGCATCCCCCCTGACGGCCCTGTCCTGCCTCGGAATGATCGCGTGGGAAGCCCCCGCGAGATACGCGGCCTCCTCGTCCAGGGCCTTCGCCGAGAGCGGCAGCCTCTCGACGATGCCGCGGGCGGTTGCGTCCAGGGAAAGCAGCGTTGAATTGATCAAGGCACTCTCGTTTGCGAACGGGCTGAGAGTGATCTGCCTTCTGCCCTGGACCAGGAACTTTCCGTCGGCGTCCTGCAATTTCCATTCGAAGCTGTAGACGCCCGGCGCGGCAACGTCCACCGGAAGCGTCACCATGCCCTCCGGGCCGTGAATCCTGACGACCTTCGCTCCGCGCGTCGCCTGCGGAGATACAACCGTCGCCTCCGCCCTGAGCGGACGTTTAGAATCCGGTCCGGCGGACGCGAGGAACCGCGCCCCCTCGGTCTGGAGCAACCTGTCCCACGACAGATTCAGCGGGACCATGCTGGCGCCGGCCTCCCCCGCTCCTGCGCCGGTTGCGCCAACCATGCGGCAGTCGCGCCTCACGCCCGACCATTGCAGGGTCGGCCCCGGCTGAGCGTTGGCCGCGAAGCAGAATATCCAGCCGCTGTCGCCCCCGCAGACGACGGCCTCAAGTCCCGGGGAATCGCGGTCAATCTCTCCGAATGTCGGCGTGGCGTTATAAGCGTCCGGGATGCCGAGGGATTGCTCGTGCCGGATGGTTCCGTCCTCCCGCAGCGCGAGCAATTGGGCGCGATGGGTGCAGAGGATGTATTCGAGCGAGCCGTATCCGTCAATGTCGGCGATCGCCCCGGGGGCGTCCGTGCGCATCTGCATGTCAAGGCTCCAGACGGTTCGCCCCTTCTCATCAAGACGATAAATGACCCCGCGCGTGGTCACGGCGAAAATATCGGCGCAACCGTCCTGGTCAATGTCGCCGACCGAGATGGAGGAATCCGTCGGACTGTCAAGCGGAACGGACCAGAGGAGTTTCCCGCCGCCGTCCATGCAGAAGCACTTGCCGTCAGACGATCCGGCAGCGATGCGGATTTCGCCCTCGCCCGTCATGAAAACGACCGGGGCGGAATACAGACTGCGCCCCATCTGGACGGACCAGAGGATTTTCCCGTCCGAGGACAAGGCGTTGACAAATCCCTTCTCTGTTACGACGACGATTTCCGGCTTTCCGTCTCCGTTGATGTCCGCGACGGACGGGCTGCACGCGACCTCGCCGGAGACGGACGCCTCCCAGACAGGTTTTCCGGTGAGGGCATCCAGCGCGACTACCGCGCCTGTGGCGTCCGGCTGAATGACCTCCGGCCTCCCGTCGCCCGTCAGGTCCGCCAGGACTGCGGCGGTCCAGTTCACCGCGCCCTTGAGCCTGGCCTGCCAGACGAGCTTGCCGTTCCCGTCAAGGCAGGTCATGTTATGCAGGTCGTCCGCCGCATAGATCAGGGCCGGCTCGTTCTGGCGCAACCAGATGGAGGGATAAGTGTTGAATCGCTCCTGCGTGGGCCATTGCCAGATGGTCTTGCCCTTGCCGTCCAGCGCCATGATCGAGTTCATTCCGGCGGCGATTATCTCGTCCAGACCGTCGCTGTTGACATCCGCGAGCGTGGCTGCCGTGTAGAGAACGCAATTGACCTGCGCTTTCCAGAGGAGCTTGATCCCGGTCGGACCATTCGCATCCGCCTCGGATTGAGCCGGGGCGGGCGCTGTCGCCAGACCAAGCAAAATCGCCGGGATTATGAGAGCGAGACGGAACGGTTTCATTGCCATCGCTGACACCCTTTCAAGAAACGTTCCCATGACTTGAACGAACATGTTTCGCGTTACAGAAGCGTAGGCTGTTACAGAAGCGTAGGGTGTGCGAAGCCGAAAGGCCGAAGGCATGAGGCTTTGCGCACACGAGTTACGGCATGCGCGAATATCCTGCGCCGGAAACAGTATATCAGGGCGCGGGCGCAACGGGGGAGAAATGTCAAAGACGCCGTGATGAATGAAACACCCGCTGCGCAGATCATTCCGAAATTGACTAACCCCGGCTGCTCTGGTACTCTGGTTTTTATTGCGGCGTGGATTCGGCGACGCTGAACCCATCCTGCCTGTAGTCCGAGAGAAAGAACGACATGTACTTGGTCTTCGCAAGAAAATACAGACCTCAGACCTTCGACGACGTGGCCGGGCAGACGCCGATAGCGCGGACGCTTCAGAACGCGATCCGGCTCAACCGCGTCGCGCACGCCTACCTCTTCACGGGGTCGCGCGGGGTCGGCAAGACCAGCATGGCGCGGATAATGGCCAAGGCGCTCAACTGCGAGAAAGGCCCGACCACTGATCCCTGCTGCCAGTGCCGGGCCTGCAAGTCAATCTCGACCGGCGATGACGTTGACGTGATCGAGATGGACGCGGCCAGCAACCGCGGCATCGAGGAGATACGGCAACTGCGCCAGAACGTCAAATACGCGCCCAGCAGATGCCGCTACAAGGTCTACATCATTGACGAGGCGCACCAGTTGACCGGCCCGGCGTTCAACGCGCTGCTCAAAACGCTGGAGGAGCCGCCGGGGCATGTGGTATTCATCCTGGCAACGACCGATCCGCAGAAACTGCCGGAGACGGTCGTTGCGCGATGTCAGCGCTTCGACTTCCGCCGCATCAGCGTGACGGACATCATCGAGCGGCTGAGGCAGATTTGCGAGAAGGAGGGCGTCGCGGCGCAGCCCGGCGCGCTTGAGCTTGTGGCCCGGCACGCTCGGGGCGGGATGCGCGACGCGCAGGGCGCGCTTGACCAACTCTGCTCCTTCGGCGGCAAGGAAATCAGCGTAGAGGACGTGCGCACCGTGCTGGGCGTCATCAGCGGCGACGCGCTTTACGGGCTGGTTGACGCCGTGATCGCGGAGGACGCGGCGGCGGCGCTGAAGATTGTTGAGGACGCGATTGACCGGGGGCAGGAAATCGCGGATTTTGTTGACCAGGTGACTAACTACCTGCGCGACGTGCTGGTCGTGCAGCACTGCGGGGCGGATTCGGGGCTGGTCGAAGCGAACCTGCTGGATATTGAGGCGGCGCAGCGGCACGCGAAGGCGCTCTCGCGGGAGTCGCTGCTTTACATCATGCAGCTCCTGCAAGGGGTGAAGAATCGCAGCCGGAACGATCCCGGCGGGCGCACGGCGCTTGAGCTGGCCGTGCTGAAGATCCTGCACCTGAAGGACCTTCAGAACCTGGAGACGCTGATCGGGATACTGGAGAATTCCGGCCCGCCGCCTGCGGGATCGCCCCGGCCGGGCGGGGGCCAGACGCCCCAGGCGCGGCGTCCGCTGAGCGCCGCCACGATCAGCGGAGGCGGGCCGGGGCGACCGACCGCCGCGCCGCAGGCGGCGCCCGTAGCGGCGCAACAACCGCGCAGGAATCCAGAAATAACCCCCTCGCCGTCCATCGGCGCACAAGCATCAAAACCGTCCAGCGCGTCCGCCGCGATGGTGGAACTTACAGCAGCGAATCTGCCGCAGATAAAGGCGCGACTGATCGAAACGCTCAAGACCGAGGGGAGCAACATGCTCGCCCGATATTTTGCCGGCGCGGAGATCGGGGTCGAGGACGGCAGGCTCTGTGTCATCCCGGCGGAGGGACCTGGCGGGGAGCCGCTCACGGGGAAGGAATCCCGGGACAAGCTGACCGCGGCGTTGAAGCGGCTGACGGGCAGCGATTACGGCGTTAGGATCCGCTCAGCGGAAGACATGAGGGCCGGGGCAGACTCAGCAGCCCCGAATGAGCAGCGTATACGCAAACTTCAGCGGGCGGCGCGAAGCCCGGGCATCGCGCGCGAGGCGGTTCAGGACGGACAGTTGATGAGAGCCTTCGAGGCGATTGACCAGGAATTCGGATTGGAACCCACGGACCTGGACAAGGAACAACCGGAGAACGAGCAATGAAGATGGGAGCTTTCGGCGAGTGGGCCAGCCTTGTGCGCAATGCGCAACGGCAGGCACAGGAAATGCAGAAGAAAATGGAACAGATCCAGGACGACCTTCGCGAGCGAGTGGTCGAAGGGACCGCCGGCGGCGGAATGGTTCGCGTCCTGGTCAACGGCCAGCGCGAACTGCTGAAGGTGGAAATCTCGAAGGAAGTCGTCAATCCCGAAGACATTGAGATGCTGCAGGACATGGTGCTGGCAGCGATGAACCAAGGATTGAAAAAGGCCAAGGAAATCGCGGACGAGGCGATGAAGGACGTGACCGGCGGGATGGCGATTCCAGGCCTGGGCGGGTTGTTATAGCCGCCGCGCGCGCGAAAGATTGCGCAAGCCAACAGAGACGTCGCCGGGACGCGCCGGTCCAGAATGGGGCACACATGGATACATCAGGGTACGCGGAGCCGTTGAGCCGGCTGATGGAGGAGCTTGCGGCGCTTCCGGGCATCGGCCCGAAAAGCGCGGAAAGAATCGCGTTCCATATTTTGCGCCTGAGCGCAGAGGACGCGCTGAAGCTGGCCCGGGCGGTGGAGAACGTGAAGCTGCGCCTGAAGCAGTGTTCGGCGTGCTTCAACCTGAGCGACACGGACCCCTGCCATATTTGCTCCGATCCCCGCCGTGATCATTCCGTGATCTGCGTCGTCGAGCAACCGCGCGACCTGCTGACCATCGAGCGGGCGGCGCGTTACAGGGGGGATTACCACGTCCTGGGCGGGCACATCGCGCCGCTTGACGGCATCGAGGCGGAACACCTGACCATCGCCCGGCTGGCGGAACGGGTCAAAGACGGTGGTATAAGAGAGGTCATAATCGCAACCAACCCCACCCTTGAGGGCGACGCCACCGCGCTGGAAATATCGAACCGTCTGAGGGACTCCGGCATCAAGGTAACGCGTATCGCGCGCGGAATCCCGAGCGGAAGCCAGATCGAATACGCCAGCAACAGCATTCTCACTGACGCGCTGGACGGACGGCGGGAGATGTGAGGCCGGTTCCGGGAGGTTCGAATAATGCCGATTGAAACCAGAATTCTCGATGCGAAGGCCGTTACGTCCGGGCCGAAGTTCCACTACTTCGGCTACTACGACAAGACTCCCTGGAACGCCTCCGGACGCTACCTTCTTTCCCTTGAAATCGGATTCATGGACCGTATGCCGACCCCGGAGGATGCCTGCGGCATAGGCATGGTTGACCTGAAGGACGGCAACCGCTGGATTCCGCTTGCGCAGACAAAGGCGTTCAACTGGCAGCAGGGGACGATGCTTCAGTGGCTGGGCAGCGCGCCGGACAGGATGATTATCTACAACGATGTCCGCAATGGGCATTTCGCGGCGGTCGTCAGGGACACGCAGTCGGGGGAGGGGTATGACCTGCCGCTGCCGATATACGCCGTGACGCCGGACGGCAAGTGGGGAGTGACGCCCAACTTCGCTCGGATTCACCGCACCCGTCCGGGGTACGGATATTGCGCGCTGCCCGATCCGGGCAAGGGCGATCCGGCCCCCGCGGACGACGGCATCCGCCTGATGAACCTTGAAAACGGCTCCAACTCGCTTATCATCACCTACAGGCAGATTGCGGAATATCAGAAAAAGGAGTCAATGAAGGACGCGGAGCACTGGTTCAACCATTTGCAGTTCTCGCCGGATGGATCGCGCTTCATATTTCTCCATCGCTGGTCGAAGAAGGGCGGCGGATGGTTCACAAGGCTCTACACGGCCAACCGGGACGGGTCCGGCATCTGCCTGCTGGCGGACGACGACATGACGTCGCATTTCGACTGGCGCGACCCGGATCACGTTCTGGCGTGGGCGCAGCAGTTCAACATCGGATGCTTCTATTTTCTGTTCAAGGACCGGACGCGGGAGCATGAGATAATCGGCAAGGGGACGCTGGACTGCGACGGGCACTGCTCATATTCGCCGGACAGAAAATGGATACTCACGGACACGTATCCGAAAAAGAATGAGAGGACGCTGATCCTTTATGAGCCTGCGACTGCTCGGCGCATTGACATAGGGCGGTTTTATTCCGCGCCGGAGATTACGGGGCCGTTCCGGTGCGATCTGCACCCGCGATGGGATCGCTCAGGCGGGCAGGTCTGCATTGATTCGATACACGAGGGAACGCGGCATATCTACGTTCTGGACGTATCGCCGATTACGCGCGGATAGGTTCCGTCATCAGGATTTCTTGCGGCGTCCGCCCTTGCGGTTCCTGCGCCCCAGCCTGGGAATCGCCCGCAGCCATTCTCTTTCGCGCATCTTCACGCTGATGCGGTAAAGCCGGGCCGGTCTCTGAACTCCAGCGCTGAAGAACTCGTTGCACCATTCCAGGACGCCATATCCGTACAACTGCTGGCGGAAGTGCTTCTTGTTGAGTTTCTCGCCGAGGATCGTTTCGTAGAGTTTCCGCAGGTTCGGGATCGTGAACTTGGAGGGCATCATCATGGCCAGGGCGGGCGAGCAGCGGGCCATGGCGCGCAACTGCGGCACGGCGTAATCGGAGATTATCTTCGCGTGCTCGAACGCCATGGTGGGCAGGGCGTCAATCGGGAACCACTGAACACGGGCGGCGTCGCTCCCGGCGATCGCTTTGGCCTTGTCGAACGGGACAAAACTCAGAAACGCCACGCTGATGACGCGCCCGCGCGGATCGCGGTCAGGAGCGCCGAACGCGCGGATCTGTTCGAGATATCCCGGCTGGATGCCGGTTTCCTCCTTTGTTTCCCTGGCGGCGGCCTGCTCAAGGGATTCGTCGGGTTCCACAAATCCCCCGGGCAACGCCCAACGGCCCTTGTAAGGCTCATTGCCGCGCTCGATCAGCAGCGCCTGAATCTTGTCGCCGGCCCAGCTCAACACAAGTACGTCCACGGCTGTCCATATCTGCGACGCGCGAAGTTTTTCCTGCATCTCTGAATCTTCCTCCCCTGTTCTGTGCCCGTTACATGAAACAATCCAGAAAATTCCGCTTCGTAACGGATCCGACTACACTGTTACGAACAGACGTCGGAAAAGCCCGCTCCACTCCTGTCCCGGATGATCCCTCGCCGCATCCCGGGGCAAAGCCTTTCCGATTGTCATGCCCGGTTCCGCTGATAGCCCACGACGGTGAATTTCAAGGATACCGACCTGCCTTGGTCCCGCCGTCCGGGGCGTCCTGACAATCTTTCTCAAAGAAAGAATGGTTTTATGATATCATCCTTTCGACAAAAGTCCATACATTATCAAGGCAAATAGACGTTTTTTTTATATTATAGCGAACTAATTCCAATCTTTCAGGTGAACAATAGACGGGCTTTTGATATTGAATGTCTGGAAGTTCCATCCACCGTATTTACAGGGCAGATTCAGCCGCGGGGCACAGTTTCCGAACGACACATTTCGGGCAGTCCGGCTTCCTGGCGTGGCATATCGCGCGTCCGTGCGCGCCCATAACCAGCGTGGCCCGCGTCCATGCCGATTCGGAAATCAGCGCGCAGAGATCGGCCTCGATCTTGTCCGGTAGCTTGTTCTTCGTCAACCCAAGTCGTTCGGATACGCGCTGGACGTGTGTGTCCACGGCGATCGCCTGCCTTCCGAAGGCGCAACCGAGAACGATATTGGCGGTCTTTCTTCCGACGCCAGGAAGCGAAGTCAACCCCTCCACGGCGTCCGGAACCTTGCCGTCGAAGTCATCAACCATGCGCGAGCAACAGGCGATTATGCTTTTCGCCTTCTTCCGGTAGAGGCTGATGGATTTGATCTCGCCCTGCAATCCCTCCTCGCCCAGGGCGATCCAGTCGGCGGGGACGCGGCATTTCCGGAACAGCCCGTCGGTGACCTCGTTGACGCGCTCGTCCCTGCACTGCGCGGCAAGGATTGTGGCGATTAGCAGTTCCAGGGGGTTTGAGAATTTCAGCACGAGCCGGGCGTCGGGATATTCCCGCGTCAGCAGGTCAAGTATCTCCTGCGCTCTCTTTGCGTCATGGTTATTCATGCGTATCCTCCCGGATTTCAGTCGAGCAGGCCGGATTCCTGCAGGACGTCTTCCAGCGTTTCTTCCAGCACGCCGAGATCGGCTGCAAGGTCGAGAATGGTATAGCGCGAGCGCATGTAACGCGCCCAGCGATAGGAATCGCGCATGTCGTCCCGCGTGAATCCGAGGGCGACTGCCGTGGCCGGGGCGCCGACGGCGTTCAGCGCGGCCTTGATCTCCGACGGCGGGACGAGTATCTCGCCCAGCGTGTCCCATATGCGATTCCAGTTGTCGAGGATGGCCTTCAGTTCCGCGCCCTTGCGGTCCCAATCAAGATATTTCTGCGCGAATTGCTGAATGACGCCGTCGCTCAAAGGCCCGTAAGCTCCGCGAATCCGCTCCTTCTCCTCCTCCAGCGTTCTGTGCTTCCGCGCAAGCTCGTCCATTTTGAAATCGGACGGCCTCATCCCGCGCATGCGGGCGTAAAGCGTTGATGAGGCAAGAATTCCCAGGCCTACCTGGAAGCCGTGGAGTTTGTGCGGCTGGCCCTTCATGTGTCCGACCATGTCCCAGTAATGGCTGATGTAGTGCTCCCCGCCGCTTGCCGGGGCGCTGTGCCCGGCGACGACCATTGAGAGCGAAGAGAGAATCAGCCCCTCGGTGAGAAGTTTCATAGCGTCGGGCTTCCGGGCGTTGATGTCCTTCGCCCTGGCCCTGCACGCGATCTCGGCTTCATGCACCATTCTGTACGGGACAGGGCAGAAGACGTCCACTGGATGCGTCGTCTTACCGCCCTTGTCGCGCAGTTCACTCTTGACAAGCGTGGCCAGCTTCCAGTCCGCGTTGGACACCGGCTTGGCCATGAGGTCCGCCAGTCCGCTGCGTGCAAGCTCAATGGGGGCGTTGGTCGCGACGTCGAGGTCAACCAGTACCGCCAGCGGAGGCGGAACCCAGAACGTGCGCTTGACGCCGTCCGCCAGCACCGCCGCCACGGCGCTCGCATAACCGTTCATTGACGCCGCCGTTCCAACGAGGAGGCACGGCATCTTTCGCTGATCGGCGACGTACTTGGACAGGTCGTTGATGGTTCCCGCGCCGACTGCGACGATGATTGAATGCTCGTCTCTGACCTGGGCCAGGAGTTTTCGGGCGGACTCTATGTCGGCCTCGACAGTTCCGGGATAGAGGAATCTGTCAACCTGCCGCCCGGCGTCAACCAACAACTTGCAGGCGCGGTCGCCGGCGGCGACTCGCGTGTTCTCATCCTCGACGAGCAGGATGCGTCCTTTTGGGGCGATGGCGCAGGTTACGTTGGCCAACCGGGCGGTGGCGTCCGGACCGACCTGGATGAAGACTGTTGTGACGGAGTGCTCGCCGCCGCAGTCAGGGCAGCGCCAGCGTTTGCCACAGTATTCCTGAATCCTTGCCGAGAAGTCGCTCATGATTGTTCCTCTCTGCGCCGCTGGTTGTTCACGGCCAGCGGCCCGAGCGGCGCAGATATTCTATGTGCACCTGATCGAGCTTGTAGTCCGAGGTCAGCGCATACATGACGATGTTGACGCCCGCGCGCATGGACTCCCGGCGTTGCGCCTCCCCGCCGGGGATCGGGGTATTGGTCCAAAAGCCCATCCTGTCCTGCGCCCAGGCTCCGCCCAGGTCGCACCGGGAGTAGATGACCGGCGTGAACGCTTCAACCTCGACGCCTTCAAGGAGCGGGACGACGGCGACGCGCCCCGCAAACCTGTGCAGCCTGTAGAAGGAACGATAGACGGCGTGTTCCGGGGAGAGTTCGCGGAAGGGACGATTGGGGAAAACCCGCGCAAATTCACGCCGGACGCTCTTGTCGAATCCGGAGCGCTCATCGGAAGCGACGTTGTCCAGCAGAATGAGGCCGCCGAATGAGCAGAATCGCCGCAGCAGGGCCGTCTGCTCATCGGTGAACGGATCGAACTCCGCATCGCCAGCCATATAAAGGAACGGATGGCGAGACAGGTCCGCGCGAGTGATTTCAACAATCTTCGGCTCGAGGTCAACCTCGACGCTCGTTCTTTTTTCAATCTGGGAAAGCAGCGCCGCGCCGACGCCGGAATAGGGCGTCCAGTTGCCGCCGCTGTATTTGACCTGGGCGAAGATGAACCGGCTTGGGTTGGCTGCTCGCGCCGACCGGATTCCCACAATCCCGGCGGCCGCCGCAGTTAGGAAGGCTCGGCGGCTGATGGAGGGATGTCCCTTCTCGGTGGCGTCGGTCAGGCGGGATTTCCACATGCCGTCATTGCTCCGCAAAGGCGTCCTATCAGCGCATCGCCGTCGAGTCTTTCCGCTACGACCAGCGCCGCGCGCCCGATTAGGTCGGCAGGACAAGAAGCCCTGACGCGCTGATATTCGTCGGAATAGCCCTCAAGGACCGACGTTTCCGCCGGATCGGCAACCTGCCGCTCGAAAAGGACGCGCAATCGCCTGCCGACAAGCGATGCGCGAAACGCGTCCGCCGTCTGGCAGCCGAGGCGGGTCAGATCCGCGACTCGCGCCTTGATGACTTCCGGCAGGACACGAGGCTGCATCAGCTCGGCCTTCGTCCCGGGCCGCGGGCTGAAGGGGAAAACGTGCATCCGGCAGAATCCGGCCTTTCCGCAGACTTCCATCGTCCGGGCATGGTCGGAATCCGTCTCGCCGGGAAAACCGGCGATTACGTCCGCGCTGATCGCCAAGCCGGGCAACCGATCCCGGACCAGCGCCAGAAGGTCAAGGAAGAACGATGAATCATAGGGGCGGTTCATGCGCGCAAGCGTCGCATCCGAACCGCTCTGAAGCGGCAGGTGCAGATGTCGGCAGAGCTTGCTGCAGGCCGCCGCGCGGTCCAGAAACTCCGGCGAAACCTCCATCGGTTCGAGGCTGCTGAGGCGGAAGCGGTCTAGACCGTCAAGCCGCTCCATCGCCTCTACAGCGTCAGCAAGAGAGTCGCCGGAATCAAGGTTGCGCCCGTATTTACCGAGCCGGACTCCGGTCAGAACGATTTCCCTGAAGCCGTTATCAATCAGCCGGCGGGCTTCATCCACAACCTCCGTCAGCGGACGGCTTTGGAGCCGCGGCCTGACGCTGGGAACTATGCAATAACTGCAAGTTCCGTCGCACCCATCCTGAATTTTCAGGAAGGCGCGGGCATGACCATGGAAGTTGGCGACGCCCCAGAGGACGTGGTCAGCGGAATATTCATGGACTGCCGCCGGAATTCCCAGGATTGCTCGGAGGGCTTCGGTGTCGCCGGGTTGAATTACGGCCGACACCTCGCTCATGCTCGAAAGCTCGTCCGCGGCGCGGGCGGCATAACAGCCTGTGACGATTACTTTCGCGCCGGGATGCTTGCGGGCAAGCCGTCTGACGAGCTGTCTGCATTTCTGCTCGGCTCTGGCGGTCACGGCGCAGGAGTTCACCAGGCACACGCTGGGTTCTACATCCTGTGCGGCAGGCGTAATTCCCTCTGCGGCAAGCATTTCCCGCAGAACCTGACCGTCGTACTGACTAACCTTGCAGCCGAGGGTATAGACCGCGCAAGCGCCCTTGGGGCACATGGCCGGAACCTTCTTTACTTCTTGCGCTTGATGTTGGCGACGGCTCTCTTACCCTGACGCCTTCGCCTGCTGATTATGGCGCGGCCTCCGCGAGTGCTCATGCGGCGGCGAAAGCCGCACATTCTGACGCGCTTGAGGGCGCTTCTTCTTACGTAGACTTTCATCCCTGATGTCCTTTCTTATGCGGATCGGAGCGTGTTTTCCCCGTCCATGCGTTATGCAAGGGCATATTTATTACTGTCTCGCTCCGATTAATGCAAATCATATCGGGCGGGGATTCATGTCTCTTTTGCCCAATTATCCGCCCGGCGAAAGCTCAGACAGAATCCCAAGAGGTTGGATTACAGGCGGGAAGGCCGCCACCCCGCGTCGCTGGAAATAGCCGGAAAGAGAAGATAAAATCCAACTCGTGAACTTTCTAAACACGCTATTCAAACATGTATGTCTGACGGCGCTTGTCATGTTGGCGATCTTTGGCGCGAACGGCTTTGCGGGCGCCGCTGAAGAAGAGGGGATTATCGAGTTCCCGAGAAAGGACCTTGCAGGAAAAGCTCCATGCGCCGTCATTGAGCTTCTCGACGGGGACATTCTGGTTATAAGTCATGATGGTCGGGAGCGTGCGGTCAGCCTCGCGGGGGTTGATCTTCCGGACGCAGAGAGCCTTGACGTCCGAACGCGATCTTTCGGGCGGGAGGCGGCGCGTTACCTTGAACATCTTCTGACCGGCGAAAAGGTTTTTGCGGAGTTCCCCGAAGGACAGCCTGAGGGCAATCCGGAGGAACCGGTTCCCGCGTTCCTGTTCCGCGCTCCGGATGGGCTTTTCGTCAATCTTGAGCTTGTCAGGCTTGGATACGGATTCGTCGAGGGCGGCTTCGGCGCGGCGCCGGACGCCCCTGCAGACGCAGCCGCTTACGGAACTGTTTTCAATCGCTTCGAGAAACTGGCGAAGGAGTCGCGGCGGGGCATGTGGGGCATGCCCGATCCCGACGCGACGATGCGGATGATAGCCGAGGACAGGCTGCGAAAAGCGCGTGAGGACGCCGCCGGCGGGATCAGGCCGGACGCGATGAGCGATGGGACCTTCAAACGGGCGATGCGAAGATGGGTTTCGCTCTCCCCGCCGTATCCGGAGGCGTTTGCGTCCGAGCCTCGGGATGAAATCCGCGTCCTGGACGCGGCGGCCTGCCTGCTCGATCAGGCGGGGATTCCGTTCAACCGCGCGCAGTCGGCGACGGACCTCGGGGATCGGGCGCAGACCGCCGTGAGGCCGGACCTTAAGAAGCAGACATGCCGCGACGCGCTGGTGGAACTGCTTTCGGAGCATGGGCTGGCTTACAGCCTTGTTGACGGTAGCGCGCTCCTGCGCGACATGACCCCCGAGGAAAGGCTCGAACTGAAGGTGACGCTGACAAGGCCCTACGCGCTCGGGGATGATGAGAAGGTGTCGCTCCAGATGGCGATGAAGGAAATCGCCTCACAGGTCGGACTCGAGTACGACCGCGATGCGTCGGAACGGCATATTGGGACGCGCGGGCGGACGTTCATCCGCCCAGACCTGCGCGGAACGCGTTGCGGGGAGGCGATTGAGGAACTGATCAAGCCTTTCGGCCTTCGTTACGAACTCCGGGATGCAAAGATTGTGCTGCTGCGGCAGGCGCAGACCGCCCTCCAGGACGTTGTTTCGTATCGTCCCCCATTCGATTTCGGCTCCGGGCCTGCGAACAGGATCACGATCACGCAGGCGGTACATCTCGTCCTGAACCAGGTCGGCGTCACATATGACGCTGCGGAATCCGAGAAGAGGCTCGGTCCGGCGGCGACCAGGTATGCCAAGCCGATCCTTGAGCCAAAGCCATGCCACGCCGCGCTTGCGGAAATCCTGGGTCCGGCCGGCTTCACCTTCGAGGTTGTGGATAACCGCGTCGTCGTCAGGCGGAGGTGACGAGTTACAAGGTTGAGATTAAATCATCGCCAACTCCCTCTCCGTCTCGGCGATTGCCTCCTCAATGATGTCCATCCCTTTAACTGCAACCTCAATCGGCATTACCAGCGGCGGACTCATGCGGAGAATGTGCCCCGCCGGAATCCAGGCAAGGCCCCTCTCGAATGCCTTGACGTAGACACGCTTTCCCGCTTCGTCGAAAGGCTCCTTTGTAACCTTGTCCTTCACGAGTTCGACGCCCAGCAGGCAGCCCATACAGCGGACGTCGCCGACGATGACGTACTTCTTCGGCCAGTCCGCCATACGCCTGAGGAAATACGCCTCAAGCTCCCGCGCGTGCTCAAGCAATCCTTCCTCGATGATTACCTCGATGCTGGCGACTGCGGCGGCGCAGGCCATCGGGTTGCCGCCGTAACTGGTTGACGCGGAGATTTTGTCAACCGCGTCCGCATAGGGCTTGCGAACAATCATGGCCGTCACCGGGAATCCGTTGCCCAGACCCTTGCCCAGCGTGGCGACGTCCGGCAGCGTGTTCCATCGCTCGCAGCAGAGCCAATGCCCCGCGCGGCCCATGCCGGTGAGAACCTCATCGGCGAAGAGGATTATCCCGCGTTTGTCGCAGAACGTCCTGAGTTTGGGAAGAAAGTCATCCGGCGGCATGATTGATCCGGCCCAGCCCTGGATCGGTTCGATGACGACGGCGGCTACCTGACCGGACGTGCCCTCCCGGAGAAACTCGTCGTAGAGATCGAGATATTTCTCCGTATCAAGGCTGCCGTCAGGGCGCTGCCAGAGCGGGCGGTAGGTGTCCGGTCGGGGAAGCATATAGAAGCCGGGCATGCGGGTCTGCGCGTAGACAGAATTCATGCGGGCAAGGCTGACCGCGCCGAGGGTCTTGCCGTGGAAATCGCGGAAGAAACTCAGGAACTCGCCCTTTCCCGTCGCGGCTCGGCAGGTGCGAAGAGCGGCCTCGACGGCGGTTGTTCCGGAGTCGTAAAGCTGAACGCCGGCGAAGTCCCCCGGCAGGATTTCCATGAGCAGTTCCAGGAGTCGGAGCTTGATCGGGGTCGTGAAGTCGTGCGCGTTCATCAGCGTCCGCGCGGCGTCGGCGACGGCCTCGGAGACCTTCGGATGGCAGTGGCCCAGGTTGGTGACGTAGATGCCGCTGGAGAAGTCAATGTAACGATTGCCGTCGGCGTCCTGAAGCGCGCAGCCTTTGCCCTCGGCGAAGACGACGGGGAAAAGGCGGACCTGCCCGGAATAGCCGCGCATAATGCGTTCCGCGCGCGCGTGCATTTCCCGCGAGCGCGGCCCCGGCGGGGGAACCGGGATTGACGGGCAGGTGGATAAGTCAAGACGATAAGGCGCAGGCTCGTAACGGCCCGGGCAAGCCGGGCGGGGGGAAGCTTCGTTCACTGGTTTGACCTCCGAAACGCGGGAAAGCGCGCGATCAGCGACCGAGCGCGAGAAGCGGCAATCA
Organism: Planctomycetota bacterium; assembly: GCA_022711755.1. Taxonomy (GTDB): domain Bacteria; phylum Planctomycetota; class Brocadiia; order SM23-32; family JAKLEA01; genus JAKLEA01. The sequence goes on along the minus strand of JAKLEA010000002.1, from coordinate 307,232 downwards.
GAATAACGGCGCTGACAGGGCCGTTCAACCCGGACGCATAAGATCGCAGATGCCCTTCAATGCAATGCGTAACTCAGAGCCATTTGCGATGCAACAAAAAACACACCATCGGTAGGGGCACGTTGCAACGTGCCCTTACCGGTGGTCGCATCGCAAATGCCTTTTAACTCATGATCGGTATGGAAATGCTCCGAAGGACCGGCTAAACTTCACAAAGCTAAGGCATGAACATCGTCTCCTGCGCGGATCACCAAACCATCCGGGAGATAAGGAAAGAGTTTCGATACGAAAGGGGAACACGCAATGGCAAAGGCGATTGATGCGGAAAAGACAAGGGCCAAGAGGATGAAGTGGTGGCATGACGCCCGTTTCGGGATGTTCGTCCACTGGGGGCTTTACGCGCAACTCGGGCGGCACGAGTGGGTGATGAACCGCGAGCGAATCCCGTTTCCGGAATACGAGAAACTGGCCGCGACCTTCAAGCCGAAGCCCCGCCCGGCGCGGGACTGGGCGCGGCTGGCCAAAAAGGCCGGCATGAAATACATGGTCATGACAACCAAGCATCATGAAGGCTTCTGCAACTGGGACACGAAGCAGACCGACTACAACTCCGCGAAGACCGGCCCAGGGCGCGACCTGGTGCGCGAATACGTCGAGGCCTGCCGCGAGTTCGGACTCAGGATCGGCTTCTACTACTCCCTCATGGACTGGCATCACCCGGACGGCGCGAACTGCGCAAAAGACGAGAACGCCCGCAGGCGCTTCGTGGACTTCACGCAGGGCTGCGTGCGGGAGCTTCTGACCAACTACGGCAAGATTGACATCATGTGGTACGACGTGTCGTGGCCGCTGAGTTCCCCGGAGCTTTGGGAAAGCGCGAATATGAACGCGATGGTCCGGGAGCTTCAGCCCCACATCATCATCAACAACCGCTCCCAACTGCCCGAGGATTTCGGCACGCCGGAGGAGCACATCCGGGCGGAGCAGGCCGGGCGCGCATGGGAGGCCTGCATGACGTTCAACGGCTCCTGGGGCTGGCAACCCGCGCCGCCGGAGGACTGGCACTCCACGCGCCGCGTGATTGACATGCTGCGCCAGTGCTCAGCGGGTTGCGGGAACCTGCTGCTGAACATCGGACCGAAACCGGACGGCTCAATCCCCGAAGAAGCGACGGAACGCCTGACGGCAGTCGGCAAATGGCTGGAGAAGAACGGCGAAGCCGCCTACGGCGCGGTCACGCGCTGCGACAACCTGTTCGAGTGGATGCCGACGGGGGCATTCACGCTGAAGGGAAAAACGGGTTATTTCTGGTGCAGCCGCTGGCCGGGGAAGGAACTGGTCATCGGCGGGCTTCAGGCAAAGGTCAAGGGCGCAAGCTTCCTGATCGGCGGAAAGAGCATCAAGTTCGAGCAGGACAAGGAACGCCTCATTCTGAAGGGGCTTCCCGCCGCAAGCCCGGACAAGATAGCCGGCGTGACCGTGCTGAAGATCGAGTTCGCGTCAACGCCGAAGCAGATCCTCGGCGCGGGTTGCGTGGTGATCTGAAAACTCCGGACCGCATCTGCGGTGCGTGAAAAAACGAAGTAACGCCTTTACCAGTAGTCGTTTATGACCATCGGCATGGCCAGATGCGGGTTTTGGCGTTGACACAACCCCGTTTCCGGGATAGCTTCTATAACTGAAATGGGGATTTCCGGAGCGCCACGGCGCAAATTTTTCTGCGCGAACGGGATGCGGCGTCGCGGGAATCGCCGGAATCTCGAAGGAACGGGAGACTCAAGACGGTGAGCAAACGAGCCTTTCTATTCCCCGGGCAGGGGGCGCAGGCCGTCGGAATGGGCCGGGACTTCTGCGACATTTACGCCATCGCAGCAGAAACCTTCCACGAAGCCGAGGGGTTGACCGGGCTGCCGATGCGGAAGATATGCTCTGAAGGCCCGGAATCCGAACTCGGACGCTCTGACGTTTGCCAGCCCGCCCTTTTGACATTAAGCATTGCGATACTGCGCGTCATCCGCGACGTTCATCCCCAGGACTCCGAGTGCATGGGCGCGGCCGGACTCAGCCTGGGCGAATATTCCGCGCTGGTCTGCGCGGACAGCATCGCTTTCGGCGATGCCGTAAAACTCGTTCAGAAGCGCGGAAGGCTCATGCAGCAGGCCGCTGAGGCGCGCCCGGGCGGAATGGCTGCGATCGTCGGCCTGACGGACAGCGACGTGGAGGCCATATGCGCCGACGCAGCCCGGGATGGCACTGTCTGCGCACCGGCAAATTACAACGCCCCGGAGCAGCTCGTCATCACGGGGGATAAGGCGACAGTTGAGAAAGCCGCCGCCGCCTGCAAGGAGCGCGGCGCGACCATGGTCACGCATCTTGACGTCGCCGGCGCCTATCACTGCATGCTGATGAAGAGCGCTGCCGACGCCATGCGTGAAGTTCTGAACGACGTAGAGATTCGCGCGCCGAAATTTTCGATTATATCCAACGTCACCGCCGCGCCGCACGGCGAACCGGCTGACATACGGGAATGCCTCATCAGGCAGGTGACAAGTCCGGTGCGCTGGAAGCACAGCATGGCATGGCTCATCAACGAGGGGTTCACGGTCTTCAGGGAAATCGGCCCCGGCAGGGTGCTCTGCGGGCTGTTGCGCAGGATTGACAGGTCCAGGCCGTGCGCAAGCATCAACTCCTGCGACCAGTTGAGCAAATTCTGACATGAGCGGGCGGGCGCTGGAGGGACAGACGGCGATCGTCACGGGCGCAAGCCGCGGCATCGGGCGCTGCGTGGCAATCAGGCTGGCGGAGGCGGGAGCCTGCGTTGTCGCCGTTGCGCGCTCTGAAGATTGCCTGCAAAATCTCGAGTCCGAAATCCGGGCTTCGGGCGGATGCGCGGAGGTCCGGACGCTTGACGTCAGGGATACTGACGCCTTCGCCGAGCTTGCCAAAGATGTGTTTGAAAAACGGGGAAGACTGGATATCCTCGTTAACAATGCCGGAATCGCCAGGGATGGTCTCCTCGCGCGCATGAGCGAAGAAAGCTGGGACGCAGTCATTGAGACGAACCTGAAGGGTTGCTTCAACGGCTGCCGGGCAGCCGCGCGCTGGATGATCAGGCAGCGCAGCGGCAGCATTGTGAACATCAGCAGCGTCGCCGGCGTGGCCGGCAACGCGGGGCAGGCCAACTATTGCGCCTCGAAAGCAGGCGTGATCGGCCTGACCAAATCGCTTGCAAGGGAACTGGGCGGACGGAACATCCGCGTCAACGCGGTCGCGCCCGGTTTCATCAGGACGGACATGACCAGGGGCGTCACCGAAGAGTTCGAGAAGGAATTCTGCGGACGCATTGCACTTGGAAGATTCGGCGAGGTTGACGACGCGGCGAATGTCGTGGTATTCCTTGCCGGACCGAACGCGGGCTATATCACCGGACAGGTGGTCTGCGTGGACGGCGGGCTTGTGATTTAGGAGCTTCCGGATTAAATGCCTGTCGTCAAGGAAAGCGAACAGGATAGAAAACTGGCCTGGCGGCAAAGCCGCCAAGGAGGAGGAAAAAAGTGTCATCAGTAGCCGAAATCGTGATTGAAGTCATCGCGGAAAAAATGGGCGTCCCGAAGGAGGACGTAAAGCCTGAGGCCCATCTGGTCAACGACCTGAACGTGGATTCGCTGGACCAGGCTGATATCGTCATGGAGCTTGAGGAGAAGTTCGATATGAGCGTCTCCGAAGAGGAAGCCGCCAAGATCCGCACGGTCGGCGACATTATCAAGTACATCGAACAGCACAAGTCGTAACCATGAAACGCAGGCGCGTCGCCATCACCGGCGTCGGAGTCGCCTGCCCGCTCGGCGCTGAAAAGAGCGAGTTCCTGGCAGCGCTCGCGCAGGGGCGCAGCGGGGTGGCTCCAATCCGAAGCTTCCCGGCGGAAGACCTTGAAGTCCGCATTGCAGCGGAGATTTCAGGATTCCCGCCGGAGGGGTTCTTCAACGCGAAGGAACTCCGGCGCATGGACCGCTTCACGCTGCTGGCGGCCTACTGCGCTGAAAAAGCGGTCGCTGACTCCAGGCTTGACCTGGATGCCCTCGATCCCGTCCGCGCGGCCGTGATGATGGGAACGGGTATCGGCGGGCTTGAGGAGATAATCTCTCAGCATGACGCGCTGCTTCAGAAAGGCCCCGGGCGAGTTTCGCCGCTGACGGTTCCCCGGGCTATGTCCGGCGCGGCGGCAAGCCTTGTCAGCATGAGGCTCGGTCTGCACGGTCCCGCGTTCAGCGTGTCCAGCGCCTGTACCTCCGGCGCGAACGCCATCCTCTCCGCTGCATGGCAGGTCCGGCACGGCATGAGCGACGTTGTTCTGGCGGGCGGCACGGAAGCTACGCTCAACCGCCTGACCCTGTCCGGATTCATCAACATGAAGGCGCTTAGCCGGCGCAACGATAATCCGTCCGGCGCATGCCGCCCATTCGATCAGGATCGCGACGGCTTCGTCATGGGAGAAGGCGCGGGTGTCATTGTCCTTGAGGAGATGGACCGGGCGAAGGCGCGCGGAGCGGAAATCTACGCCGAAGTCCTGGGCGGAGCGATGACGAGCGACGCTTTCAACGTCTGCCTGCCCGATCCGGACGGGCGCTGGGCGGCCCGCGCAATGCGCGACGCCATGGCGGACGCGGAAGTCGCCACGGAACGTATAAGCTACATCAACGCCCACGGAACTGGCACAAAAGCCGGGGATGAAATCGAGGCGAAAGCTATTCGGGATGTCTTCGGAGATCACGCTTCGGGCATCCCGGTCAGTTCGACAAAGTCCATGCTCGGCCACCTTCTCGGCGCATCCGGAGCAGTTGAGATCGTCGCCTGTCTTCTCTCAATGCGGAACAATCTGATCCATCGCACGCTGAATCTTGAGAATCCCGACCCCGCATGTCTCGGCCTTGACTTCGTCGCCGAGGGGACCAGGGAAGCCGGGCTGGACTGTGTGCTGAAGAATTCGTTCGGGTTCGGCGGTCATAATGTGGCGCTCGTTCTGGGTCGCGTATGAGCGCCGGAACCCGCGCGAAACAGCAGATTCTATCGCGGAGGGGCCATGCCGCGCGTCAAGGTCGTCCACGTCATCACCCGCTTCATACTTGGCGGGGCGCAGGAAAATACGCTCCTGACGTGCGAAGGCCTGGGCCGGATGCCGGATTACGAGGTGTTCCTGCTGACCGGGCCGGCGCTCGGTCCCGAGGGCGAGCTTCTGGAGCGCGCAAAGGCCGGACCTTTTAAAACAATTATCATCCCCAGCCTGCGGCGGGATATTAACCCGCCCGACGACACGCGAGCCTATTTTGAACTCGCGCGTCAGATCAGACGAATCGCCCCGGAGATCGTTCATACGCATAGTTCAAAGGCGGGGATTCTTGGGCGTTTCGCGGCGGCGCGAACGCGTGTTCCAGCGATTGTCCATACCATCCACGGCCTGCCATTCGATGAATATCAATCCCGTTTACGCAACAGGCTTTATGTCTTCCTGGAAACGCGGGCCGCAGCCGTCTCCGGTAAAATCATCAGCGTCTGCGACGCCATGTCGCAGCAGGCGGTTGACGCCGGAGTAGCCCGACCGGACAAGTTCCTGACCGTCTACAGCGGCATGGAGACGGAGACGTTTCTGGATTCGGATTCGCTCCGCGCCGCGACGCGCGCCGAGCTTGGCTTCTCCGACGGCGACGTGGTCATCGGCAAGGTCGCCCGGCTCTTTCACATGAAGGGGCACGATGATGTGCTTCGCGCCGCGCCCGCGATTATCGAGAAATGCCCCCGCGCCCGTTTCATGTTCGTTGGAGACGGCATCCTCCGGGAGGAGCTTGCGCGAAAAGCCGCCGGCATGGGCATCGCGGACCGGCTGACCTTCACGGGGCTTGTTGATCCGTCCCGCATTCCGGCCATGATCAGCGCCATGGACATTCTGGTTCACGCTTCCATGCGCGAGGGCCTTGCCCGAACGGTCGTCCAGGGCTTGCTGTGCGGCAAGCCCGTGGTCACATACGACATCGGCGGCGCGCGCGAAGTCGTCATCCCGGGTAGGACAGGCTGGCTTCTCAAACCAGGCGATGTTGACGGACTGGCAGGCGCAACGGCGGAGGCGGCTTCAAACCCGGGCACGTCCGGACGCATGGGAGCAGCGGGACGTGAGCTTTGCCGGGAACGTTTCAGCGCGCGGAAGATGGTTGAGGACATTCATAGCTGCTACCGGAAACTTCTGGCGAAACCCCGCTGAAGAAACCCGGTTAACAGGCGTTGCCGGAGGCTGAGATTGCGTAGAAAGCGCGGGTTCCGGATATGAAGATCAGGGAACATCTCTCTGCACTGCTCGGTTATCTGATCCTCTGCTGCATCTTCTTCGCTGATACGCTGGCCCGCATCAGAACGCACATCCCGGACGAACTGCCCGGAACAGAGGACGCCTTCAACTACCCATGGACCTACTGGTGGTTTCAGAAGGCAGTTGACCTCGGAAAAAATCCCTTCCGCTGCGACTGGGTTTTCCCGCCCGGCGGCGTGGACATCTTTTATCACTCCCATGTCTTTCTACCTACCATGCTTACCTACCCTGCAGGGCGGCTGTTCGGGGCAGTCGCGGGCTACAACATCATGCTCATGCTGCTGCTTGCGTTCGGCGCATGGGCGTTTTATCTATTTGCCTGCGGATGCATTGGGCAGCGGCGCGCGCCGGCTTTCGCGATGGGCGCGTTCTTCGGATTCGCGGGGTATTTCACCTTTAAAGCTCACTGCCACCCCAACATGTTGGGTCAGTGCTTCTGGGGCGGAGCGCTGGCAGTTCTTTTCGATTCCTACGCCCGGAATCGCTTCTCGATCCGGCGCGGAATAGTCTTCTCGCTCTGCTTCTGGGCGAGTTTCTGGACCTCGATCCTGGAAGCCTTCATGCTTGCGATAGACTGCGCGTGTCTGGCCGCGTCATGGTGGCTGGTTAGACGCAGATTGTGGTCGCGCGGAGGCATTGCGGCCCAGGCCAGGTTCCTGCTTCCCGCGCTCGCCGGCGGCGTCAGCCTGATCTGTCTGTTCTTCGCCCCCCCCGCGTCCGGCGTTTATATGGAACCGCTTCACGCAAAGTTATCGCTCGCGGACGCGCTCAGCCCTCACGCGATGGGATTGCTCGCATCGTTGCGCGGGCCGTGCAATACCGAGTTCAGCGGAAGCAGCATCCCGCTGTCGCTCATCGCCATGGCGTGCTGGGGCTTCGCAGTGGAACGACGCAAACGCGCTATCCGCGTTATGGGCATACTCGCGGTCGCCATGTTTTTCCTTGCGCTTGATCCATTCTCGATTCCGTCACGGTTGATCGGGCTTGTCCCGTTCGGACGCGGCGTAAGAGTTCCGGGGCGGTTCCTGCCGTTTGCCCTGTTCTGGATTGCAGGTCTTGCGGCGGTCGGCGTCAAATTCCTTTTATCCGAACGCGGGCGCAGACTTGGACGACGCGGAAGGTTGGCGCTGACCGGCTTTATGCTGATCTGCGCGGTTGAAACATTCCCGACCGGCTCCCATCCCTCCCCCGTCCGCAATCCGGCCATATCCCGGACTGTGCTCGACAAACTGGACCGTTCCCGCCGGATGCTCATCCTTGTCAGGGAGAGATGCCAGCTCAACGATACATACCAGATATTCTTCGACATGCCAGTCATCCACGTGTCCTATCTCGCGCGCAACATTGACCAGATCAACCGCTGGGGCGCGGCGCATCCGATACTGCACGCCATCAACTCCCCGCTCCGCGCGCAGCTTCTCGAAAACCTGCGGGGAGCCGATCTTGAGCGCGAACTCCGTGAGCTTGACGTAGCCTACATCTTCGTCGAACAGCCCGACCTGCTGAGGCTGTTGCCGATCAAGTTTCACGAGCTTGCTCGATGCCCGGAAGGAATATTGATCGAAATTGAACGGACCCGGTGAATTACCGTCATACGAGCAAAAAAAGTTGCCATGGTCGGCGGCAGGAATAATTCATTGACACATGAGCATGGCCGAATTACCGTAACGCCCATCGTTTCTGGAGGGACAGCCAGGGGATGACGCGCGACGCGGGAAGGGATTTTCCCAACCGCGCCGCCCGAATCCGGCGCTCCGCACGCCGAACCGTTCCTGTATGTAACGGAGCCGTGAATGAAAATTGTCGCAATAATGGGCAGCGCAAGGTCCAGAGGCAATACAGATCTGCTGCTGGACAGCGCGATCGCCGGCGCAAAAGACGCCGGGGCAGAAGTTGAAAAGGTAGTCCTGCACGAGCTTAACATGGATTTTTGCGACGGGTGCTACTCATGCGCCCGCGCCTCCTACTGCGTCAAACACCCGACCGTCAACGGCATTCTCGAAAAAATCCGCGCGGCTGACGGAATAATCATGGCGTCCCCCGCGTGGTGGTTCTCAGTCTCGTCGCATGTCAAGACCCTGATTGATCACTGGATATGCTTCTGCGACCCGGCAACGTGGGAAAGTCGTATTCCGGGGAAGAAAGTCGGCCTGATATCCGTCGCGGCCATGCCTAAGACGGAGGGCGTAGCGGAGAAGGTCATCGCCTACATGGCCTCCGTCTGCGAGTGGCTCGGTATGAGCGTCGTTGCCAGGATGCCGGTCTACGGAATGAATCTCCGGGGCGAGGTGATCAATCACCCCGACCTGATGCGCGGGGCCAATCAACTCGGCCAGCGCGTGGCCCTGGCCTGCAAGAATGGGGCCGCCCAATCCAGCCCGTTCCCGGTTGGCAGGTCGCAATAGGACTTCCCCTCAGCGTTGTATCGGAATCTTCAGCAAAAATATCCTGCCGGGCTTTTCCCGCCGCCTCTTTTCCCGATACCATGCACGCATGACACAGGAACAAGCCATCAGCACAGCCATCGCCCTTGACACGCCGCGGCAGAGATTCCTTACGCTCATCTCGCTTGCGTGGCCTCTCATCATCAGCTTCACGGTCGGCTCCCTCATGCGGCTTGTGGACACGTGGATGGTCGGAAAGCTGGGCAAGGAAGAGGTGGCGGCCATAGGCCCCGCCGGGATGTACGCCTGGACGTTCATGGGTTTCTTCATGGGCATCGTCACCGCCAACAACATATTCGGATCGCAGAGCCATGGTCGCGGAGATTTCAGGCAGTGTTCACATTTCACGTGGCAGGCCTTTTATGTGGGCATCATGGGCGGCATGGCGCTTATGGCGCTCCTTTGGCCCGGCGCCCAGTGGCTGTTCAGCGTTTCAGGGCATGAGCCTGAGGTCATGGAGCGGGAGGTCATCTACTTCCGCGTTCTACTCCTGGGCTGCCCTGCCAACCTCGCAGCCGTCGCGCTGGCGACCTTCTTCGACGGCACGGGGCGCCCGTGGATTTCCGCCGGAACCGGAGCCTTGAGCAACCTTGTGAACGTCGCAGCCAACTACGCCCTCATATACGGCAACTGGGGTTTCCCGAAGCTGGGGATTGAGGGCGCGGCGCTGGGCACGGTCCTGTCCCTTTACGCATGGCTGCTGATGCTGCTGGCCGTCTATCTCACGCCCTTCCAGCGCAGGCATTACGGCACGGCGGAGAAGCCGGCCATCCTCCGGGAATCCCTCAGGAAACTCGTCCGCGTGGGCGCTCCCATGGGGCTGACATGGATGCTGGACATGATCTCATGGTCCATATTCGTCCATTTCCTGATCGGACGCTTCGGCAAGATCGCCCTGGCCGCCAACACGATCTGCTTCACCGTCCTGCATTTCAGCTTCATGCCCACTGTCGGCATGAGCGTGGCCGTTACGGTGCTGACGGGCAGGCTGCTGGGGCAGGACCGCAAGGCGGACATACACAAGCTCATCGTCATGGCTCTCAAGGTCGGCGTGGGGTACATGGGCACGCTCGGACTGATCTTCGGGGTATTCCGGGAGCAGGTCATCCGGATGTTCGGGAGCGATCCGGACATCATCCGCGTCGGCGGGCCGATGCTCATCTGCGCCGCTATATTTCAGGGATTCGACGCCGTCTCAATAATCGTCAGCGCGTGCCTGAAGGGCGCGGGGGACACCCTCTGGCCCGCCGTCATGCAGATCAGCCTGGGGCTGCTTCTCTTCCTGCCGTCGGCCTACGGCCTGTCGCTCCTGCTCGGCCCGACGGGGGCATGGGTCGGCGGGACGATATTCATCTGCACCCTGAGCTTCTTCTACTATATGAGATACCGGTCGGGGAAGTGGATGCACAAGAAGCTGTTCTGAAGCCGCCCATACGGGTCGTAGTTGATCACCGCCGACGGCGTCGCCGAACCGTGCTTGATGAACCGCGCCGCGCTGCCCAGGTCGTCCGTGAGCGGGTAGTAGATCATCGCCCCGGGGCCGGACGGGTCGGCCTCAACCGTCACGTGCTCGTCTATGCCCGCCCCGTCAACGAACTCCGCCGCCGGATGCGACCAGTCGTCCGCCTCGTAGACCTCCAGCACGCGCCAGCGGTCGTCGTTGACGCAGACCTTCGGCAGGCCGTATTCGCTGCCCTCCGGGAAGTACTTCACCACCCGGCGGTTCAGCGCGTCGTAGATGAAGAATTCTCCGGTATCACCGTCACTCGCCAGCTCTTGGACGCAGGTAGAAATCCTCAAACTCCTCTCGTCTATCATCTGGAATCAACCCCAGCTTGTCAAGTTCTTGGTAACACTTGTGCAAGCTGAGTATGAGTTCCTCTCGCTTAACAACCCGCTTATTAAGTTCGACACACGGCGGATTGTACCCTAGGGACTCTACCAAAAAAGCTATATAGCGCGGAGGCCCCCTGAGAGGAATCTTCACGCCTGGGCTGGGCAAGTAGTAAGCACAAACAGTTTCAGGGGGACTGTCAATGGGAATCTGGATATATCGGTAGTTTGTAACTATTCCAGCGGGTGTCGTAAAATGCGTTTGTTCGTAGGGGCTGACCAGATCCCGTGCCAGTTCCGGTCCGGAATGTGCCACTACAGCATCCAGATCCGGAGGTAGACAACCCCATCTCTCCATATGCTTCCCACAATTAATTGCTATCATGAGAGCCCCAAGGAAGATTCTGCTCTCCTTTTCCTGACGCGGCCAAACAAGGAGACACCCTGCCACGATTACACACACACAACCGATGGTGGTGACGCGTCGTTTCCATGCCCGCCGTTCTTCTGCTGATCCGGTTTCCATTTGTACTCTTAACTTCTACCTCCAGTCCGAAGGCATATGGTCAAATTATGCTCTTATACCAGAAGGCTGTCATGGAAATCGGGGACGTTACCCTATTATCATCCATCTTCTTTGCTCTCCAGTCTCTCCCGCCACATTTTACAGCGCCTATATCCTATCACAAGCAGGGTGGTCGGGCAACGTCGCAAGCCCGTCTCTGTGCTCCGGCGATCCGCCCTGTGTCCCGACAACCGCGGTTGTTGGGTTCTTGGGTAACGGCATCGCGCCGGCCCGTCAACCAACAATAGGGTAACGTTTCCTATTTCGCACCACGTTTACGGAGGAGGGCCCATCTGGAATTCATATGCCTGGGGCAGCCACTTGAAGAGCGGGTACAACACTGGATGATCCCACGGAAAACAGAGCGCGCTATGCACCGCGCTCCATGTTCCCAGACCTAGAAGCAATGCTAGTACGCTCAACAAGATGGAGCACAAAACGGCCACGGATAGGCGTACGCGAATCCCTCGCCACAGATAGACGAATATAAGCCAACTAACGACAGGAAGTGCAAATGCCGACTCCATAAGCTGTGGCCCAATAATATAAACATTCAAAGTGACACGTTGTCCAAGAAGAGGTTTCAGTATTGCGTGCCAGTCCGGAACCGGAGGGGGCAGACCCGCGTACCATAGACCCGCGTACCATCTTGTGATACGCACGAACATCCAAACGATAGAGAAGACAGGGATCATAGGCAACGCCTGAAGCGCAGTAGGGAGATTGCCTTGTCTGGCGGATTTCCTGATGCAGGGCAAAGCGAAAACAGATCCACAACAAAGAAGCGCAGCAACTTGCACGAATTCATCCGAGTAGAACAGGTTCATTCCCCTCCCATTAATATCGGGAAAGCACAAGGCATGGTAGCGCATGATTGCACAGACTGCAAAAGTCAGGACAGTTGCCCCCACAGATGATATCGTCCTGTATTTACAGATGTCCTCTGCATCCTGGCCGGACGGTCCATAGGGGCGCATGAAGGCCCTTGCGGGTGACAACATGCATCTCAGGATTGTCTTTGTCGCATTGCCAATGCGCATCACGACACCGGAAACACCTTCAGCCCCTCCTTCGACAACTCAGTGACGAAGTCGTTCGAAGGTGTAAGAGCAGAAGATCCCGTGTAAGCCAATGGCGCACTGCCGAAAACCGGAGGAGCGCCATCTGGGACAACTTTGAGATCGTTGGGCGGGTTCCCTGGAACCATCCAACGCGCCATTCTCCAGCCAGGTGACAAGCGTCGGAAATCGTGACCCCATTTGACACATGCGTATGTCTTCCCCTTTGCGGGACCAGTTACGCAAACCACGCACGATTCGTATTGCCCTTTATAGTGCCTAATACGGCCGAGGAGGCCAGCTTTCCCGGAACCCGGCGTGTCGTTCATCGAGATCACGCCAAACACCCCGCTAGGATTACACCTCGCATCAGGATGCCCCGAAGGCATATAGCAGTACGCGTGATCACTCTTTCCCGGTTTATCGTGCCACCATACCCATCCTGTACTACTAGGATTCCATCCGCCGCCTTCGATCCTATCCCTGGCGATCTGAACCCAGCACGCCTCTGTACAACACGGGTCCCGCTCGATGAATGTGTACGAAGTCCTGAAGTAACTTTCGAATCTGTGAGGCGAGTTCTTACGCCAAGATGCATCACCCAGAGAGACACTCAGTACCCCCAGCTGTCCGCCAGGATCTATCGCAACAGTTGGTCTGCTCATTACGTATTCGTATAGGTTTTCGCCCGTGAGATTGCTCGCCGGGTCTGGGCTGATGAACCTTCCCATCAGCGGGCTGTAATAGCGATTGCGGTAGTAGTAGAACCCCGTCTCGAGGTCGTACGTGCGCCCCGTGAACAGCGGAGCTTCCACCGTCGGCGGCGTCTGAGGACGCCCGTAGGGGTCGTAGTTGATCACCGCCGACGGCGTCGCCGAACCGTGCTTGATGAACCGCGCGGAACTGCCCAGGTCGTCCGTGAGCGGGTAGTAGATCATCGCCCCGGGGCCGGACGGGTCGGCCTCAATCGTCACGTGCTCGTCTATCCCCGCCCCGTCAACGCACTCCATCGCAGGCTGCGCCCAGTCGTCCGCCTCGTAGACCTCCAGCGCGCGCCAGCGGTCGTCGTTGACGTAGACCTTCGGCAGGCCGTATTCGCTGCCCTCCGGGAAGTACTTCACCACCCGGCGGTTCAGCGCGTCGTAGCAGTAGTAGACCACCGGCGAACCGTTCAACTCCACCGCGGACAGCCGCCCGAAGCCGTCCCACCGGTAGTAGTACTGGAAGTTCTCCGGGCTGCCCGCGGAGGTCATGTTCCCGTCCGCGTCGTAGGCGAAGTAGGTCTCCAGCACCGTGTCCGGGTCGCCGGGGTCCTGCAGTCCGGCGTCTGACAGTAGCGCTCCGGTCTGCGAAAGCGGGGACAGGCACGCCAAGGCGGCGAGCCAGTCCCCGTTTTCGTTGGCCGCGTCGTGCGAGCGGTCCAGGGCGCGCTTGCCGTACTGGCCGTCGTAGGCGTAGTAGTAGGTGTAGGAATCCCAGTTCCCCACGGGGTCCAGCGACCAGTCCATCTCGTAATACGGCGCGTTCATCGCGTTCCAGTCTGCCTGCCGCCACCACGTCAGGCGGTGAGCGTCATCATATGTATAATACTCGCTTGCAAGCTCATCATGCAACTTGTGGGTGAAGAGTTTGTTGCCGACGGCGTCGCGCTCCCAGGCGAAGTAGGCAAGGTTCTCGCCGCCAAGCTCATAGCACCGGTGAGTCATCCGTCCCGACGCCCCGTCTGCCTTCCCACCATCACCAGCAGTCCCAGCAATGCCAAGGGCAGAATCGCATGGACGCCAATCGCCGCCCGCAGGCTCCAGCGGTCCGCCACCGCGCCGACCACCCACGGGAACACGCCTCCCGCGTTTCCGGAAATGCCGAGGATCGAATACATCGTAGCCCCCGCGCGCGGGAAGGCGTCCGTGCTGACGGCGAGCAGCGTCGGCCAGAAGACGGATACGAAGAATCCAAAGAAGAAGAACACAACCGCCGCCGGGACGCTGCCGCGCAACAGAGCGGACAAGGCCACCATCGCGGCGCATGAGACGCAGGCGACCTTGAGGAATGAGAGCGGCCTGACGCTTTCGCTCAGCCGGCTCATGGTCAGCCGCCCGCACATCATCGCGGCGCTGAAGAGCGCGAAGACCAGCGCGCCGCCGAACTTGGACAGGCCGTATTCGTCCTCCATGTACGCCGGTATCCACTGCGCCGGCCCAAGCTCCGCGCCGCCCGCCAGGAACATGCAGCAGATCAGCAGGATGAAGACGGGCCGGCGGAGCATGTGCATCGTTCCGGTCCGGTCCTCGTGGGCCGCCGGCAGGGTCGGCAGGTCCGAAAGGGCGTACATGACCCCGTATATGGCCGGGACGGCCGCGCCGACAAGGTAGGCATGACGCCAGTCGCCGCCGGCCCTGAGCAGGAACGACGTCCCGAGAACGCTCGCCGCCGCGCCGATCGCGTAAAACGAATGAAGGAAGTTCACCGCGCGGGTCTTGTTCTCCGGCGCGGTCAGGCAGACAATCGGATTGACTAGCGCCTCCAGGATTCCGTTGCCGGAACCCATGAGGAAGGCCCCGGCGACCAGGACGCGATACGTCGGGGCGAACGCGCTTGTGAGCAGACCGGCGATCTGCATGATTGGGGCGACGACCAGGAGCGGACGCATCCCGATCCGGTCCGCCGCCGGGCCGGCCAGCGCAAGCGTGAAGAGGAAACCGAGCAGAACGGACGAAAGCAGAAAGCCTCCCGCCGCGTGCGTCAGGTTGAAACATTCCTCAACCGACGTGAGGCACACGGGGGGGACGTTGACCGTGATCGCGATGGCGATCATCGCGATCCAGGAGGATGCCAGGGCTTTACGCAAGGTGTGTTCCGATCCAGTGATGCGACGGGCGTTATATGCGATTACGCTATCCGGACACTACGGCAACCGCAGCGCCGTGAAGCCCAGCTCCCGCCGTATCCGCTCAACCGTGTAGACGGAGTCGAACTCGCGCCCCGGCTGCTCGAAGTATGAAACGTCAACGTCCTTCCCCCACCAGTTCCGGAGAATGTCCGCCACCGGGTCGGCCGCCCATGCCTTCGGCCCGGTCGCGTTCATGATGCGGACTCCGGGGGCATGGGGAGCCTCCGCCGCCGCCTCGAACGCCAGCGCGGCGTCCGTCAGGCACATGACGGTTATTCCGCCCAGCGCCCATTCCCCCAGCGGGCGAACGCGCGCAGGCTCCGGCATCCGATCGTCCGGGCAGACCGACGACAGTCGCAGGTTGATTACGTCAATCCCCGGATTCTGGCGATGATAATACTTCGTAACCTCCTCCATCAGGAACTTGGACAGTCCGTACCCGTCGCGGTCCAGGCAGGGATGCTCGTCAGGGATCGGCAGCGCCAGGGGACGGAACTTCACGTTCTGGAATCCCACGGCGGCGATGGAACTCGCGTTGACGAATTTCCGGCAGCCGCGGTCCATGAGGTATCTCATCAGACTGCGCGTCCCTTCGACGTTGACGACGATCCCGTCGCGCTCAAGGCAGCCGCCCGTCACCGCCGCAAGGTGAACCACAACATCAATGTCATGCGAACCTAGCCCGCGCAGGTCCTCGAACTCCCCGAATACGCCGCGCACCCACGGCAGGTCCAGCCCGGGATGCTTGCGGCTCATGCAGACGACCTTGTGTTTGCCGGCCAGCCTTGCCGCCAGCGCCTTTCCGATGAAACCGCTCGCGCCTGTCACGAGTATGCCGCTCATTTCCGTCTCCTGAAAAATTATTCTCGCGCGCCCGCAATCTTCCGGGCGGCGGACTCAATCATTCCATCCGATCACGACGCCGATGATGCTCTTGTCCGTCCCCTTGTTTATCTTGTCGAAGACGGCGGGGGCTTCCTGGAAGCCGATGCGGTGCGTGATCGTCTTCTCCCACTTCAGCGCGCCCATCGCCATGTTCTTGACAACCGCGCGGCGGCAGGCCTGAAGGCCGTCGTCGCACGGGAAGAACATCTTGAGCCGCTTGCCGTGCGGCGGGATGAAATGCAGAGACACCGGGGCCTCGCCGTAGTTGCCCTGCCAGACGAACGACCCGAATGGACGGCAAAGCTCGATCGCCGGATCAAGGCATTGGGGCAGCCCTGTGCTTTCAAAGACAACGTCCGCGCCCTCCGGCGCGATCTTACGTACCTCTGCCGGGACGTTCTGAGAAGAGCCGTTGATGAGGTGATCCGCCCCCATCTCCTTCGCAAGCTCAAGCTGCTTCTGATTGATGTCCACGGCTATCACGACGCAGCCGCGATGCGCGCAAGCGGCGACCACGCCAAGCCCGATCAGCCCGACGCCGTAGACCACGGTCGTCTGGCCCATGCGCGGGTTAGCCATATCCGTTCCGAAAAGACCGACCGCTGGCATGACGAAGCTGCACGCGGTGTCCATGCGCGCTCCGGGAATCATCTTCGCGGCGCCGTGCGACGTGTTCGGGCGCGTCACGACGCTGGAGCAATGCGCCCCCTGGACGCATGAAACGCGCCTGCCCCCGGCAAGTTCCATGTAGTCGTTGCCGCGGAAATAAACCTCGTCGCCCACCGCGAAATTGGTGATGTCCTTCCCCACGGCCTCAACCACGCCGGCCCCCATGTAGCCCGTGCAGAGCGGGTACGGCCCCCACGAAATCTTGTTCCGTATCAACGCGAATTCCGTCCCGATGCTCACCCCGGAGTAATGCGTCCGGATCGCTATCTGGTCCGGTCCCGGATCGCGGAGCGTCACGTCATCAATGGAAAATCTCTGCCTGTCGTCGCAGATCAACGCGCGCGCTTTCATCTTTTATCTCCTGTCTGCCCTGTCGCGGAAATGGCATCGCCTAAACCCGCACGGCGGCTGGAATCATAACACGCGGCGGCGGTTCGCCGCCATGCCCATGGCTGTCGCGCGAATTATTCTGCGGAGAGAACCGCCCCCAGCGCGATGCTGTACAACTTCGTCAGCGACGAATCCCCCCGCGATGTCATCACAAGCGGGACGCTTGCCCCCACCACCGCCCCGGCCAGCTCCCTCTTTGCTATATGGCGCACAGCCTTGTAGACCGCGTTGCCGGTCTCGATGTCCGGCACGAGCAGAACGTCCGCCCGGCCCGCCACCTCGGCCTTCACTCCCTTGATGTCCGCGGTCTCCGCCTCCAGCGCGTTGTCCATTGAGAGAGGCCCGTCAACCACGCATCGCCCGAACTTCCCCGCCGCCGCAAGCCTTTTGAGTAACGCCGCGTCAAGCGTTGCGGGCATGGCGGGCAACTCGACGTTCTCAACCGCCGCGATGATCGCCGCCTTAGGCTCCTCGATCCCCAGCTTATGGGCGGCGGCCACGGCGTTGGACAGTATCTCCGCCTTCCTGTGAAACGTCGGGCGGATGTTGATCGCCGAATCAGTCATGATCATCAGCCGGTCGCGGTCCGGCGATTCCATGAGCGTGACGTGGCTCATGATCCCCGCACGGCGAAGCCCGAACTCCGCGCTCAGCACGCAGCGCACCAGCGTCTTCGTGCTGACAAGACCCTTCATGACGAGTTCCGCCTCGCCGTCGTGGGCAAGGCGGACTGCCGCGGCGGCTGCGATTTCCGGGCTGTCGGCTTGAATTACTCGTATTGGCGAAATGTCCTCCCCCAACAGCGCGGCGTTTGCGCGTATCGCGTCGGGCGAGCCGACCAGTATCGGCTCGACAAGTCCCTGCCTCCACGCGTCGAGCGCGGCCTGGAGGGAGTGCGCGTCATTGGCGGCCGCGATTACCATGCGCGGAGATTTGGAACGCCGCGCCCGCTCGAGCAGTTCGGCGAATGACCTGATCGGACCTTTCATCTGCCCCTCCCGGCGACGGAGCGCTATTCCGCGTCGCCCATTCGCACCGCCACCTGGCCCGTCCGCGCAATCGAAACGATTCCCAGCGGCGCGACCAGCTTCAGCATGGCGTCAACTGCCTTCTGGTCGTCGCAAAGCTCCAGCGTGATCGTCGTCTCCCCCAGACCGATGACGCGCGCCTTGAAAAGCTCGGCGACCTGCATTATGCGGGTTATGCTGTCGGCGTCGAAGCGGACCTTTACAAGCAGCAGCTCGCGGGCGAAGAATTCCTCGCTCAGAAGGTCGTCCAGCCGGACCATCACGTCGAGATTGCGGCACTCGCTCTCCGCCAGAGACACCACCTCCTCAGAGCCTTCGACGACGATCGTCATCCGGCTGACCGACGTGTCCCGGGTCTCGGCCACGGCAAGACTGTTAATATTAACCTTCAGCCTGCTGAAGACATCAACGACCTTGGCGATGACGCCCGTCTGGTTGCGCACAAGGCACGATATGGTATGTCGCATCATGAACCTCCCCGGCGCGGCGTTCCGGCATCGCGCCGCCGACTTTATAATATGAACCGGAGAGCGAGGCAACAGACTGGCGCCGCTTATGTGTAATGGGATATGGGCAAATCCGGGATTGGTGTTCGCCCCGGGGCGAAAGAAGGTGTCCTTTTCCAGGATTTCCGAAGACGACAAATGATGTTATCCTTTTACGTTGTGCCGCAAGAAGACTTTATCGTTGCATGAACAGGAAAAAGTTTATCTGACGGCATGCTTGTGATTGTGTGAATGGACGGACCTAAAGGCCCGAAAAACATCTTGACTTGAGGCATGGCCCTTTTTACAGTTTTCAATTTGCGCTGAGTCTTATAACTCTCCCCCAACACAGTCCCGCACGACGTTCGCGGGCCAGGAGACAACATAAGTGAGCGAAAGCGAATCCACGGGTTTCCAGCCTAAAATCGTCGCCTTCGTCTGCAACTGGTGCACTTACGCCGGGGCTGACCTGGCGGGGACCAGCCGAACGAAATATGGGGCCAACGTGCGCGTCATCCGCGTGCCCTGCACGGGCCGAATCTCGCCGCTTTTCGTCCTCAAAGCCTTCGAGAACGGGGCCGACGGCGTTCTGGTCTCCGGCTGCCATCCGGGCGACTGCCATTACATCTCCGGCAACTACCACGCCCGCCGACGCTGGACGGTCTTCCGCGAGGAGTTGTTCTTCCTGGGGCTTGATCCCGGCCGACTGCACTTCTCATGGGTCTCCGCAGCCGAGGGCGGCAAGTGGGCCGCGCTTGTGGATAAGGTCATCACGGAGGTCAGGGAACTGGGTCCGCTGTCGTCGTGGAGCAGAAAAGCCTCAAGTGCCTGAGCTTCTCCCACAAACCACGCCCCTGTCGGGGGAGAAGGTTGCTCCTCAATGTCCCGATTCACATTCCGCCGCAGTTCATGTAATCGGGGGCGCGGGCTTGGCATACGCCGTTCTGCTTTTTGCCGCATGCGCCGGGCGTCTGATTGACAGGGATCTTTTTCCCGGCAAGGGAACTTCAGAAGTTCGTTGCTCCGTCGCTTTGATGCGATCCTGTTCCGGGGCGGTTTCAGTTCCGGGACTGACAAAGGCCGGCGTCTACAACGCGAAAATAAAACCGGGCGAGGAACTGGTTGTCCCCGGCTCGCTGCCGGTTCCGAAGCCGCAGATCGAGCTTGCCGCACTTAATGAAGCGCTCCTGACGGTCATGGGCGAGAAGGTCGCCGTGGACCGTTTGTTGGACGCGCTTCGGGTGGGTAACCTGATCGCGGAGATGCGATCAGAAACCGGCGCTAAGATACCGTTGGAAGCGTCAAGGCAACCGGATGCGGTCGTTTCTGAAATCCGGGAGCGAATGGAGCGCGTCCGCGCCCTGCTGGCAGACACGCTTGCCGCGCAACCCAAGGCCGGGGCGGACCTGGCCGAGGTCATGGGATTCGAGCATTTCCCGCCAGACATGGGCGCCTTCGGCCCGACGGATTTCGACATTGCGTTCAGCGGAATCCCGCGTCCGCTGCGGGAGATCAATTTCAGCGACGCAGACCTGCGTGAAGCGTTCGGAATCGTTGATGCCGCTCCGAACAGGTTGGCTGCCGAGACCGGACTGGCGTCGCGGTTCGGGCTGCATGGCGAGGCTGCGCGAAGCCTGATACTGCATCGCACAAGAGTCCTCGTCGAAGGCGCCGCGACGGGAACCGCGTCGGCGGAAAGCGCGAAGAAAGCGTTGGGCAAACATCTTGCGCTTGCGTCCTTCCAGTCCAACGCGCTGCTGTTCATGGCCGCTCAACGGGAAATTGCCCGGCGGCCCGGATTCGCATTTGAGGAACTGATCGCCGCGTTGTCCCGGCCGGCTCCAATGGCGCAGGCCGGGGCGTTCATGTTGAAGCTGAATTGCGTGGCGATGTCGCTGGAGGACGGCTTCGCCGCGTTTGCGGCGGCATCCCCTGTTGCGGGGGCGCGCCGTCCGATTCCGGGGATTGACTTCCTGCCGGGCGATGCCGCGGATAAACTGCTTGCTCTCGGCCCTTTTGCTGCGGCAGGCCTGACGCGTGTCGCCGCTCAGGAGGATCACCCCTTCCGGCGGGAGGCTGCGGACGTTCTCGGGCTGATCCGGAACCGGTGGGGAAAGGAAAATGGCTCCGACGCGCTCGGCATGGACGCCGGACTCTGGCGTTCCTGGCGCCGCGGCGCGCGCAAACTGCTCTGAGGTGAATTCATGGACAACATCTACCGTCCGATGCTGATGACAATCGAGAACGCGATCGAAGAAGCTCCGCTGACGAGGACCTTCAAGCTCCGCTTCCAGAAGGACGAGGAGCGCGAGGCATTCTTCGCGAAGTATCGCGCGGGCCAGTTTGCGGAATACTCCGCCTTCGGAACAGGCGAGAGCGTTTTCTGCGTCGCCTCCCCCCCGACCCGGCGGGAATACGTCGAATGCACGTTCCGCAAGGTCGGGCGCGTCACCAGCGCTTTTTATGAAATGGAACCCGGACAGACGATGGGCTTCCGCGGTCCGTACGGCAACAGCTTCCCCATCGAAAGCTGGAAGGGCAAGAGCGTGGTAATCGTGGCCGGCGGCATAGGTCTTGCCCCGATGCGCTGCCTGCTCTGGAACGTGCTGGACCTGCGCAAGGATTTCGCTGACGTCACGCTCATTTACGGCGCGCGGACGGTGGCGGACCTTGTCTACAAGCGCGAGCTTGAGGAATGGCGCGGGCGCAATGACATGAACGTCGTATTGACCGTTGACCCGGGCGGGGAGACCCCCGACTGGACAGGGCGCTCCGGGTTCGTCCCGACCGTTGTGGGAGAGGCCAAGCCGTCGGCGGAGAACTGCGTGGCAATCGTCTGCGGTCCTCCGATCATGATCAAGTTCACGCTGCCGGTCCTTGAGAAAATCGGTTTCCAGAAGGACAATATTTTCACGACCCTGGAGAACAGGATGAAGTGCGGGCTTGGCAAGTGCGGGCGATGCAACGTCGGCAAGCATTACGTCTGCAAGGACGGCCCCGTCTTCACGATCGCGCAACTCGGCTCAATGCCGGACGAATATTGACGCCGCGCGGAAAGGCCTGCCGCAATGCCAAAGCTCCCCAATCGCAAACAGACCGATGAACTGCTGGACTTCGCCGAAGGCGTAGCCCGCAGGGCGGGCGCGAAGGTCCGCGAACTTCGCCAGCGGGAACTGGTAGTTGACAGGCGGGAGCATCACGACATCAAGCTCGAGGCCGACCGCGCGAGCGAAACCATCGTCATGGGCGCAATCGGAGATTCCTTCCCCGGGCATGCCATCCTCTCTGAAGAGGCCGGCGTAAGCGGCCCCCGGGACGCCGAATTCATCTGGGTGATTGACCCGCTGGACGGGACAGCCAATTTCGCCCGCGCCCTCCCGCATTTCTGCGTAAGCATCGGCTGCGTGTGCGGGGACGCCCTCTGCGCGGGTGTCATCTACGATCCCATGCGCGAGGAGATTTACCGCGCCGCGCCGGGGCGGCCTGCCGAGCGAAACGGCAGTCCCATCCGCGCAAGCGAAACCAAGCGGCTTGATGAGGCGCTCATCCTGGTCGGATTCGGAAACGTCACGGCGCACCTCTCGCGGGACATGGCGATCTGGCACGAGGTCATTTTCCGCGCATCAAAAGGCCGCAGCACGGGATCGGCGGCGCTGGACATGGGATTCGTAGCCGGGGCGCGCGCCGACGCCTACTTCGAATGCGGCATCAACGCTTGGGACGTCGCCGCGGGAACGGTCATCCTCGAATCGGCGGGCGGTTGCGTCCGCCTGCTGCACCTCGAAGGGGTGCGTTTCGACATTTTGGCCTCCAACGCGCCCCTGCATCCCGAGCTTGAGAAAATCCTCGACAAGGTCAATCCGGATTCCGCCGGCGCATCGGTTGCGGGTATAATTAGAAAGATACTGAACGGCGAGATCGCCTGGGACGCATGAATTCGGGCGGCTTGGTTGCCGCCCGGCGAGCAGGCGCTCATCGCTCCGGACATGACGGGAGAAGCGGAGTGATTGCGATAATCTCGGACCTCCACGCCAACGAGGCGGCGCTGCGGGCCGTCATGGAGCACGCCGCCGCCCAGAACGTCACAGAAATCCTGTGCCTCGGCGACATTGTCGGCTACGGCCCGGATCCGGAAGCCTGCGTTGACCTTGTGTCGGAAAAGTGCCGCTTCGCCCTGTCCGGAAATCATGATTACGCCGTTCTCTCTGAGGCTTATCACTTCAACCCCATCGCTGCGGTGGCCGTCGCCTGCCATCGCGAGCGGATGAAGCCGCGCTACGCGGACATGCAGAAGAAGGTCTCCCGCTGGCAGTACCTGGAAAACGCCCCTCTGCGACAGCTCGAGGGAGACGTTCTCTACGTCCACGCCTCCCCGCGCGACGAGCGCAACGAATACATCCTGGAATCGGACACGGGCTACGGGTATGGGACGCCGAAGCTGGATGAGATATTCTCCCTCATCTCCCGCCTGTGTTTTGTGGGCCACACACATTTCCCCGGCATCTTCACCGAGCTTTACGAATTCCTCAAACCGACCGACGACAACTGCGAGTTCGAATTGAAACCGGGCTATAAATACGTCATCAATACGGGCAGCGTCGGCCAGCCCAGGGACGGCGATCCCCGCGCTTGCTACGTCACCGTCGGGGAAAACGTCGTTCGTTACCACCGCGTAAAGTACGACATCGCCCAGACGATGGAACGCATAAAGCGCAACGCCTGCCTGCACGCCTACTGCGCCGAACGGCTCCAGTTGGGCAGGTGACAGGGAACCGGGAGGCAACGATGGATCAGACGGAATTCAGTTTTGAAATCAACCGCCTCAGCGGGCATCCCGACGAGCATGAAAAGACGCACGTTCCATGCGTCTGCATCCATGACTCCACCGCGGCTCACGACAGTCTGGCGCTGCATGTTCAGGTCGGCGCCATCCCGCACCCGATGGAGAAGGGCCACCATATTCAATGGGTCGAGTTTTTCACCGGCGACGCCTTCATCGGCCGCGTGGACTTCGCCCCGCTGATCTGCCTGCCCGAGGCCGTCCTTTCGGTCAGATTCGACCGTCCGGGGAAATATGTTCTGCGTTGCGTCGCAAGCTGCAACATGCACGGCCTGTGGGAAGGAACGAACGAGATCGTTATCGAATAAACCGTCTTCATCCCGCCGGGGAGAACGCCTGAATGGGTAAGAAGGTTCTGATAGTCTCCCCCATAGCGCCCCAGACGGGTCTCTTCGGCGGAGCCTGCCGCCAACCAAGCGTAGGCACGCTCACCCTCGGCGCGACGCTTAAAAACGCGGGGCACGACGTGACCGTTCTGGACGAATGCGTAATGAGCAGGCCGGTCGCGGAGGGCGACCTTGACGCCGACTGGCTCTGCCTTTCCCTCATCTCCTCATCCGCCGCGCGCGGCTATCAAATCGCGCAACTTTTCCGAAAACGCAGCCCGAAGGGCCGCATCGCCGCAGGCGGCGTCCATCCCACCTTCATGCCGGATGAAGCGCTGCAATATGCCGACGTGGTCTGCCGCGGCGAAGCGGACACGATGATTGCGGAACTGCTCGGTTCCGGCGCTTCCGGAATCGTCGAAGGAACGCCACTGGCGGACATGGATTCGCTTCCCCTGGCGGATTACAGCCTGCTCGCGCATGCGGACTGCATTCCATTCGCGGGGATAGTGTCCTAGCGGGGATGTCCGCACAGGTGCACCTTCTGCTCCTGCACGGCAATGTTCGGGCACAAGTTCCGCTGCCAGTCCACCGAACGCGTCATCGAGGAGATCAGGAACGTCCCGGACGGACCTTGCATAACCTTCGGCGAGGACAGCCTGTTCCTGCGGCGGGAGGGGACGGACAGGATTCTTTCGCACCTGCGGGAACACAGGCGCAAGAGCGGCTGGGGCTGCAATTTCGTGGCCGTGGGATTTGAATCGCTGAGCCTGTCGTCGCTTGAGAAGATGAAGAAGGGGAAGCAGACCCCGGAGGATATCTTCCGCGCCGCCCGCCTGCTGAGGAAATACAACATCCCCGCCAAGGGGCTTTTCGTCTTCGGATGGGACGACGATTCGCTGGAAAGCATCCGCGAGGTGGCGCGATTCTGCAATCGGGAACGGCTGACGGCCTTCGCGTTCACGATTCTGACGCCGTTCTGCGGGACGGAGATCGAGCGGGAGTTCGAGGCGGCGGGGCGGATATGGACGCGCGACTGGCGCTGGTATGACACGCTTCATGCCGTCTACGAGCCGACATCCATGACAGCGGCGGAACTCCAGAGGAACGTATATCAGGCCTACCACGACATGGCGGGAACGCCGGCCCTGATCATGTGCGCCGTCCGCTCGATACCGGACATACTGGCGGGCGGAAAGCATATCCGTGAAGCGATCAGCCGCAGCCTGGAGGCGTTGAAGTTCCGCGTCGGCGTGCGCAAGCTTCTGCCGGCCTGGGAGGAGACGAACAGGGAGTTCCTGGAGCTTATGGCCCGGCAGGCGCCTGAGGCCGCCGCAGGAAGGGATGCCTGATTTCCGGCGCGGGGGGAATCGGCCTTGACGCCGCAAAGGCGTGATCAAGGATTTCCTTCAGCACGCGCCCGTCGGCGTCCTCGGGAATCTTCTCGCCAAGAAAGTGGAGAATCGTGGGGGTCACGTCGGCAAGCCATGCGTTATCCAACTGGCCGCCCTTGCGTATCCCCCTGCCCGCGAAGAATGCGATGCCTGCCGGTTTGTGTTCCCCGCTCTGCGCCTCGATCTCCCTCCGGGGGATAACGACGGTTCCTTCCCCGGGCGCAAGATCGTTGCGAAGATAGTACCCGTCCCGCCCCCATGCAAATATGTCCGGCCCTCCTGCGGCGGCCTGGCCCCAGAACATTTCATCGCGCAGCATGACGCGCTCAATGACGGCCCCGCCGGTTTGAGGGTCGCGGACGGCTTCCAGCTCGCCCTTTAGCCAACGGATCGCCTTCGCGCGCAGTTGGGGATCAACGCCTTCGATGTCCCCACTCGGCGATGCAATCCAGAACATCCCGATGGTCGGTTGGGTGGAGAAGAAAACGACCTCCCGCAGTTCGTCGGGCTTGCGGGCGAAGATGGGAGCGGTTGAAACGATCCTGCGATGCTCCCCGAACCCGTGGTCTGAAATTACTGCCAGCGTGGTCGAGGCATCCATCCTTTTCATGATCTCGCCCAGTTCGAAATCCGCCTCCTGGTATGCCCTGAGCACTGCGTCAGGAATTCGGTCCTTCTCGTTGGCGGGGCCAAGGGGGTGACCGGGAACCATGTGACGCCAATAGAAATGCTGGACGCGGTCGGTGACCATGCAGCAATGCCAGAACAATCCCCATCGCTCCTCATCAAGAATCCCGCGCGCGACTTCAAAACGTTTCCGCTCCGCCTTGATTGCCGCGTCAAGGTCCAGCGCGTTCTGGGTTTCCCGCAGGTCGTAAAGCGCCTCAAGCGGATAAGAATCGCCCAGGCGCAGGCGCAAGGAAAGCGGGTAAGCGAAATTATCCTGGTCCAGATGAGGAATCCCGGAGATCATCACGCCGTTCACCGGCTCCGGCGGCGACGTCATGGGGACGTTGATGATCGCCGTCCTTACGCCGTCCGCGGAAAGGCGGTTCCATATCGCGGGATAACGCCTGTCCCTGGAACTGTAAAAAGACCACTCTTTCCTGCCTTCTTCAAGCTCCCGCATGGAGGCTACGAAGCAATAGATGCCGTGCTTGCCTGGATTTACGCCGGTGAATGCCGTCGTCCACGCAGGGCCAGAACTGGGCGGACAGACGCTCATCAGCAATCCGCCCGAGCCTTCCGCCATCAGTCGCGCAAAGTTAGGCAGTTTCCCCTCGCCTGCCCAGGATTTAAGGAGGTCGAGAGTTGCGCCGTCAACCCCGAAGACAATGACGCGGGGAATAAGGCCGTGTTGGGGTCCGACACGCCGACAAGCTGCGCATAACGACGCGATAGAACCAAGCCCAGCCGACGCAAGGCCGACGGTAAAAGCGCGCCTCGTTATCGGCGACTTAATAAGTCCGGAGATATCATCCGCTCCCGGGATCATTATTGCTCAATCTCCGCGCAAGACGGTTTTCTGAAACATCCGGGAGCGTGGCTGCGCCCTTGTGGCGCGGGCGGCGGCGGATGGCCGACCAGGAATTCCGGTTTCATAATCTCGCTTATGACACGACCATCCATGTCGTCAGGGACAGTCTCTTCAAGAAAATGCGAGATCGTGGGCGCGATATCAGCAAGCCATGCTTCTTCAGGCTGCGCGCCGGGCTGTATTCCTCTTCCAAGGGAGAGCAATACGCCATTCATCCGGTGCTGTCCGCTCCAATGCGTAAGGTCGGAAGCGGCCTTCATTACCTTGCCTTTCGCCGGGTCAATTCCGCTCTTAAAGTAGCTGCCCGGCGCGCCCCATGCAAAGACGTCCGGGGTCTGGTCGCTGCATGGCCCCCAAGCTATTTCGTCCTTCGTCAGGATTTGCGCTATCGCGGATTTGCCGGTCTCAGGATCGCTGAGAGACCGGAGTTTATCGCATAACCAGGAGACGGCTTTATCCCCGGCCGCCGGATCAATTCCCTTTCTGTCTCCGTATGGCGATGCCACCCAGAACATGCCGAACTCAGGCTCCAGCGCGAAGAAGACGACGTCCTTAAACCGTTCTTCAGCCTCGGCCAGTATCGCGTCTGTCGAAATAATCTTTTTCAGCGGACCGAATCCATGATCGGAAAAGACCAGCAGCGTAGTCCGGTCGTCCATGCGCTTCAGTATCTCGCCGAGCTGCCTGTCCAGTTCACGATATCCCTGCAGAATGGCGTCCGTCGGGCCGTCGCTGGCGCGTCCGTCCATGAATTTCCAGAAGAAGTGCTGAATGCCGTCAACCGACAGGCTTGCGTGCCAGAAAAGCGCCCATCGCTCGGAATCCAGAAGCTCCATGGAGACCGCGAAGCGTTTCTGCTCATTCTCAATGCGTTCCTGAAGAGTCTCGCTGGTCTGCGCCACATCCAGTCTGTCCCCGCTCATCAGCGGGTATCGCCCGGCGATTCTCATCTGATAGGAAAGCGGCGACGCGAATTCCTGCGGGTTGACGAACGGGATTGACGATATCATCATCCCGTTTATCGCCTCGGGGGGGGAGGTAAGCGGGACGTTGATGATCGCTACGCGCTTTCCCGCCTGCGTCAGTCGGCTCCAGACGGCGGGATATCTTCTATCCCGGGAGTTGTAGTAGCTCCACTCCTTCTTTCCATCCTCAAGGCTGCGCACCCCGCAGACGAAACCGAAGATGCCGTGCTTTCCAGGATTCACCCCGGTTGCCGCCGTGGTCCACGCGGCGGCGGAAATCGGGGGACACGTGCTGCAGACGGTCCCGGACGCGCCATCCCTTTTCAGCCGGGCAAAGTTGGGAAGCTCGCCGGCGGAAGTCCACTTATCCAGCAAATCCGGGTCAATGCCGTCAACCCCGAAGACAATTACGCGCGGAGCCATGCGGGAAGATTGGATTCTCCTGCAGGCGGGGATCCCGCACATACTTAATATCAGCCCTGAAGCGAATTCGCGCCGCGATATCAAATATCCCTTCCGGTGCTTTTCAACAGATGTCGCTTTGTCCGTTTCATTGCTCATCTTGTGGATCGGGTTCACCCGCTTCTTCCTTGTCTTCATCCGCTGCTGACGGATCATTCGTCTCTGACCCCCCCGGCGGGGCAGGTTGAACGGATGCAACTGGCGCAGCCTGCCTCTCAAAGTCGGCGAACATGCTCTCGTCAATGTCTTCCGGCGCGTCATCCCTTAGCGAAACCGATATCTGCGCCGTGCCTTCCTCCTGGCGTACTCGGATGAACTTCTGCCTTATCAGCTCAAGCAGAGCCAGAAACACGCCGATAATTTTCGGACGGCTGTCACCCGGTGAGAAGAAATCCAGGAACGGAAGCGAGCCTTCCGCGGCCCGCAACTGGTCCAGGACGTTGCGGACGTGAACGTGAACCGGAACGTCGTCATAGACGATTCTCCGGACCGACTCCCCCTGAACGCGCGTCTGCTGCAGCAACTCCGAGAACAGGCGCATCAGGTCGAAAACGGTCACATTCTCCAGCAGCTTTGAATCATCAATCTCCCGCAGTTCCGCCGGAATCTCGATCCTGGGCCTTGAGAACCGCTTCTCAAAAATGTCTGAACGCTCAAGCAGTCGGTTGGATGCCTCCTTGAACTTCCGGTATTCGATGAGCTGACGGACAAGGTCGAGCCTCGGATCGTCGGCTTCCTCCTCGCCATCCGCCGTCTCTTCCTCCTGCGGCGGTAGCAACAGGCGACTTTTGATCTCCATCAGCGTAGCCGCCATGACCAGGAACTCCCCGGCCATCTCAATGTTAACCGCCTCCATCGCTTCAAGGTAGGCGATGAACTGATCCGTTATTTTCACTATCGGGATGTCGAATATGTCCACCTCCTCCCGCCTGAGAAGGTAGAGCAGCAGATCGAGCGGGCCGCTGTAAGCGTCAAGCTCCGTTCTGTAATTGCTCTCTTCCAGGTTTGATCGTTCTTCTTCGGACATTCTGGAATCACCCCTTCAGAATCCGCATAGCAACGTCGAAATCGCCGCGGCCGGAACGGAAATCAGCGCGCCGCCGATCCGCGAGACCAGGAATACAATGAAGACGTACCGGGCGTAAGGCCGGAAATTCACGAAGAATGTTGAAATCGGCGCGGGCAGCAGATTCTCCGCAATGTGCGCTCCGTCCAGCGGGAAGAGCGGCAGCAGGTTGAAAATCGCCAGCGCCACATTGAGCGTAACGCCGTACCCGGCCAGAAAATACGCGGTATCCAGCGCCGGACCGCCCGGCACGGCCTTTATCATTATTCTGACGATTACAGCAAGAATCACGGCCAGGATCAGATTGCTGGCCGGCCCCGCCGCGCTGACCAGCACGTCGTCCTTGCGCAACCGCCTGAAGTTCAGCGGATTGACGGGGACTGGCTTGGCCCAGCCGAACCCGATGAGCAGGATCAGAATCGTTCCCAGAGGGTCCAGATGCGCCGCCGGATTCAGGGTCATTCTGCCCATCAGTCGCGCCGTGTCGTCCCCGCAGACCTGCGCCGCGTAAGCATGAGCAAACTCATGCACCGTCAGCGCCATGACGCAGAGAAACACAAAGAACATGGCAAGGCGCGGGTCCTGCCTGAAAAGTTCAAAAACTAACATTCAGATTCCCGATTTTCCCTCGAAAAAATGAGCCGGAACGCCCGGCTTCTGATCCCGACGATCTGCTGAGGGGCGATCGCGCCAACGTCCGGCGCAGTCTAGCAGTCGTTCGGAAAACGGTCAAGCCGCATCGGGCGCCCATTGTCAATAGTATTGCCAGGCCTTATCTGCGGCCCATTACCCATCCCCCGACTTTCCCTTATCCCTCCCCGCGCGCATTGTGTAGAATGCCCGCTCGTTTTTCACATGGGAAGGATTCCGGAAGGGGATGTCAGACGCAGCCACATTGCAGGAAGAGGATGGGCTGGCCGGCCACGCATGGGTCAGGACGCTGACCGCCGCGTGGTTCGCCCAGTTCGCCTCCATCGCCGGGTTCGCGTTCGCCATGCCTTTCCTGCCCTTCTACCTGGCCCAACTGGGCGTTCACGGCGCGGTTGCGCAGCGCTACTGGTCCGGATTGATCGGCTCCGCGCCGGCAGTGACGATGATGCTGGTCGCGCCGTTCTGGGGGATCGCGGCGGACCGCTACGGGCGCAAGCTCATGGTCATGCGGGCCATGTTCAGCGGCGCAGTCGTCGTCGCCCTGATGGGCGCGGTCGGTTCCCCGGTAACGCTGCTGGTCCTCAGGTTCATGCAGGGGGCGCTTACCGGAACGATCTCCGCCACCAACGCGATGGTCTCCGGCGTCAGCCCGCGAAAGCGCGCCGGATTCAGCCTCGGCCTCATGCAGTCCGCCGTGTTCTTAGGCAACTGCGTCGGGCCGCTGCTGGGCGGGATGTTCGCGGACGCTTACGGTTACTCCGCGACGTTCTACATGGCCGGGGCGTTTCTGCTGCTGGGCGGAATCGTGATCGCCGCGCTGGCGCAGGATAGCCCCCTCCCCCCGCGCGAACCGGACGGACGGAACGGGAAATCCGAAGTCGGCATCCTGAGCGTCCTGGCGACGCCGGGCTTTGTGATCATTATCGGCGTGGTGTTTCTGCTCCAGTTCGCGGGCACTGTCCTCAGCCCGGTCTTCCCGCTCTTTGTCGAATCGCTTGTCCACGACAGTTCAGCCGTGAACACGCACACGGGCAGGCTGATCGCCGTGACGGCGATCTCCGCCGCCCTTGTGGCGGTTCCGATTGGCTGGCTGTCCGACCGCATCGGGCCTCGGAACGTTCTGGCGGCGGGGACGCTGCTTAGCGGATGCCTGATGCTTCCGCAAGCGTTCGTAACGCAACTGACGACGCTGTATGAGATTCGCATTGCGCTTGGGTTGGCTGCCGGGGCAATCGGCCCCGCGATGGGCGGATTCGTCAATCGCGCCGTGCCGCGCTCAAGCCAGGGCAAGGCATTCGGGATCGTGCAAAGCGCCAGTTCCTTCGGCTTCGCGCTCGGACCGTTCACAGGCGGCGCGCTGGGGGCGGAGTTCGGCCTCAGGGCGCCGTTCGTCGTCGTCGGAACGCTTCAGATCGTCTTCGGCATAGGGGCGTGGATCGCGCTTGGGAGGCTCAGCGCTGCGGGGCGCGTAAAAGCCGATCAGACGGCGGAAACGAAGGATATATCGCCTTCAGATGGCGAGGAATGAAGAACTCTTCTTCTCCATCCTAGATTAAAACTTTCCCCCGAGCGCGAAAAGTTCATTCTTCGCGCTGAAACCGACCGGGCCGCTATAGTGGAAGACCTTCGCCGCCTCCGCGCCGTCCTTCAGAATCGCAACGGGCTGCTCCGTCACAAACTCCGCATACTCGAAATCGCAAAGCGCGATGAAGGCCAGGCTGAAACGCTCAATCTCCCTTTCATAATCGCTTTCAAGGTCAGGAAACAGCACAGGCCCCGTGTCAATCTGCCATGAATTCGTCTCGGAATTGGCGTTCATCGTCTTCACGGGATATTCGATGACCGCCTTCATGCCTGTCTTTTCGGAGGCGATCTCCGTGCGGGCGACTATCGGCAAACCCGCGAGTGTCGCGCGGACAATGTTTGCCCCGTCCGGCAGCGGTTGGACTACGCCTGGCGCTGAGAGTTTCATTACCGGCGCGCCCCACGCGGATTTGAAGCCGCATGACTCCCGATAATGTTCCGTGCAATACGCATGCCGCCGGAAGATGAGCAGGCCTTCCGGGCCGACGACGGGCAGGAAGTCATAATTCTCGGCTTTAAAGAGCGGACGGCCTTCGAACGTGTTCTCGCTCTTGCAGGAGGCGCACTGATAGTAGTCCCGAAATTCGCCCGTCCCGGGGGAGATGATCCGGGCGCGGGATTCCACGGCGAAGCGGACGGCATTAAACGACTCCGGAGGATGGCAGATCAACGACGCGCCGTAGTCAAGGCATTTCATGCTCATTGCGCCCTCCATTCCGCGTACTCCGGCTTGCCGAGTATTACAATATACTACTTGACTGCCGGGGCCGACGGTTTCCAGGAATACGGCTTCGGCGCGTCGGGAAACTCCAGCCTGGAGAAGTCCTGCCGCGTCGGCTTGCCGAAGAAAACGCGATCAGCGAACTCGATCAGCGTCTCCCAGTCCTCCACGGGAACGGAGTGCCCGCCGTCCCGGATGAAGTAGCCTATCCTGTCCCCAGCGCCAAGGAAATCGAACACGGGCTTTGCCGCAATGTTGGTCTGTTGGGAGCCGATGGGATTGGCCCAGTGATCGTCGCGCGCCTCCTGCGCCAGCAGCGCGCGCGGGGCGACCAGCGCCTTCACCCAATGCTGATCAAAGGGCAGGCGGTCTTCGCGCCCGGAAAACTCGCCGAACTTCGGCTGGAACCAGTATTGGAACCGCATCGGGCTTGTGATCGCGCCGAGAGTCTCGGAGCCTTTGCCCATGATGCGGCAGGCCCCGGACCCGCCTGTGCCGGAGCAATGCGGGGCCACAAGGGCGAACCGCTCGTCCAGCGCGCCTGCCAGCAGCGCCGTTTTGCCCCCGCGCGAATGGCCCGTCACGGCGACATGCTCGCGGTCAACCGCCTCCAGCGTCTCCAGCCAGTCCATCGTCCGCATGAAACCCCAAGCCCATGCGGAGAGCGTGGCCCAGTCGTATCCGGGATAATGCGGATGGACGCCGTCGCCGCGGTCCGCCTTGTCGGGGTCAACGTCCTGCTTGTCAAAACCCGCGAATATGTAACCCCGCGCGACAATGCTCGCCGCCGAAGGCGCAAGCTTGTCGCTCCAGACCGGGTCAATCGAGAGGACGACGGGGAACTTCGGCCCGCCCTTCGCCGGGATGATTGCCCCTGCGTTCACACGGATTTTCTGCCCGGGACCCATTTTCAGAATCACCCGCTTCTGGACCACCGCGCCGTCAAGGATTGTCTCCGTTGAGACCGCCTCGATCTCCATGTTGTCGGGCTTCGGCGGCATGTGCCCATACTCATAATCAAGAATCAGCTTGATTATCTCCTCACGGCGCTTGCGCCACTGCGCGACGGTTGAAACCTCCGTCCCGTCGTTCATGATGAACGGATTTGGCAATTCTCTGATGGATGGCAGCGCGTCAGGGCCGGGGAGCGTATCGCTCGCGCTTTGCATAGTGGATTCTCCTTTGCGCGGGGCGGCTTCGTCCCCGGGCGCGGCATCACGGACGGATGCCGACAGCAACAGCGCCGCAAGACAGATCGCGGCGTTTCGGGTAATTGGATGAATGTGATGCATGGGATAAAGTTTATCAGCGCGGGGCGGCCGTGTCATCATCAAGAAACTCAGCGCAACATGCGGAAGCCCCGGATCGTTCCGCAATTGTCCTGAGCAGGAATTTCCATTACATTATATTTGTCGTACAAGCGGATGCGGCGGAGCGTCGCAACAACATACACGGGAGCGCGATATGAAGAGGATATCGGGCGATGACCTCAATCGGGTGGAGTATCGAGGCGGGGGCGGCGCAGCCATTGCCATAGGCCTTGTCTGCGTCAGCATCGGGTGTCTGGCGGGGGTTTCCATGCTCAAGCAGGGGGAATATGGCGGCGCTGCCGGAGTTCAGTTCTTCACTTTGGTCGGAATAGGATTGTGCTTCGGGCGAAGCGGACTGATTCTTGACAAGGCATCCGGGTCATACGAGAAGTGGTACGGGATATTCACCCTGGTCAGGCGTTCGACCGGGAAGCTTGACGTCCTACAGCACATCGCCCTGACGCGGGAGGTTCGCCGATCCAAGAACAACACATACACGGTCTACCCCGTCCGAATTCGCGGGAACTACAGCATCAACATTGGAATCATGGAGGGCCAGGACCAGCGCGCCTCCAGGCGCGAGGCCGAGTTTCTGGCAAAAGCCCTCGGCATACGGATGGAGGATTCGACAACCGGCACGGTAGTCGTGCGCGAGGGCGCAGAGGTTGACGAATCGCTGCGCGAGCGGCGCAGGAAATCCGGCGAGGCGCGCCAACCCCTCCCGGAGGCCCCGCCCGACATGCGATGCCGCATGAGCGTCGAGGGCGCGTCGGTGCGAATCGAAATCCCGCCGGCGGGTCTCGGGGCCGCCGCAATCCCGCTCGCGTTCGGGGTGATACTGCTCTGTTTGGCGCTTGGCGCGCTCATGTTCGGCAGGGCGCTCGGACTCCCCTGGCAGGTGGTCGCGACAGCGGGCGCGGTCGGCGTGATGGCTCTGATCGGCGTGGCGTGGGGAACACTTCAGGCAATGCGGGGGGTGACGGTTGTCATCGTCTCACGCGACGAGCTTCGTATCGAAAAACAATCGTCCTTCGGCGGTTCATCGGAGGCGCTGCCTGCGGACGAAATCGAGGAACTCATCGTCGGACGCGCCGACGGCGCGCCAAGACCCTCGATCCTTGCCCGCAGCGACGCAAAAACGCTCTCATTCGGCGCCGGCCTGCCGGAGTCGGAGATGGAATGGATTCGCCGCGTCATTGAAACGACGATAGGCTGAACGGACCGTCCAACCTGATGGATTTTACAGATGCCGCACGTGAGATTTTGAAAACGGAAACGGCGGCGTCATCCGAGACGCCGCCGCATTCCGCCGGCTTGCCCTTTGCCGTTTTGCCTACTTCACCTGGAAATCCCGCTTCGCTGCCTGCTCTCTGACGGCCAATATGATCGCCTGATCAAGCGTTGCCTTGCCGTCCTTCCCAGCCGCCTCGCGCCGCTTTTCGGCGATGAACGCCTTCCGCTCCTCGGCCAGCTTCGTTATCTGCGCCTGGATTTTCTTGCGTTCTTCTGTCTTGGTTTTAACGTAATCCTCGCGCTCCTTATCGCTCATTTTCTTCATCTCTTCGGGCAGTTCTTCCTTCTGAACCTCGTCAAGCTTGACATGCGAGTTGTTGACCGCGTCAACAAGGTCCCACCTTTCATTCGAATAGAAGGCAGAAGCCTTGCTGGCGGCCCGCTGCGCCGCAACCGCTCCCGATGAATTCAACGCATTCAGGTCCTGCGCCTCCTGTCTCGCCTTGCCCTCCGCCCCTGCCCTGCCGTAGACGACGTACGTCCTGTTCAACTCTCCGTTCAGGCGGGCGAGTTCCCCATCCTGCGGCGTTTCAATGTGGACGATCGCCTGATTCTGGTCAATGTTGACGTATTTCCCGTCGGCCAGATCCGCCCCGTCCTTCCAGTTCGTCCTGGCGCCCTCTTCCTGATTTCCACAAAAGATCGTGTTGACGATTATCCCCTTGCCGATTGCGTCCTTGCAGGCCTGACGGTAATCCACGCCGCCCTGCGTGAACGGCTCATTGCCGGCGATGAATATAATCTTCAGGTCGCCGTTGGACTTGCTCCAAGCCAGCCCTTCCGTCGCGCACTTGATGACCTGCCCGCAATACTCGCTTCCGCCATTGGTCGTCAATGCGAAGAGTTCCTCGGAAACCTTGTCCAGGTCGTCCGTCAGGGGGCATATCATCCGTATATATCCCTCATCTGACTTCAGCCTGTCATTCCCGTATTCGTAAAGCGCCACCTGGAGTTGGGGTTTCATTCCGGCTTTGGTGGTCTTGACGAATTCGTTGACTATGTCCCAGAGTCGCGTCTTGGCCTGCTCGATCAGGCCATCCATACTGCCGCTGGTGTCCAGTAGGATCGCAACCTGAATCTTCGGTTTTGTTTCCTGCGCGCTGAGCGAACCGCATATGAATGACAGAGATGCGACAACAAACGCCAGAGTGATTGCCAACTTCCTCATTTCCTATGCCTCCTGATACGTTTTTCGGGAATCATCCGGGACGCTTCCATCGCTCCCGTGGTCATATAGACGCGACAGTCAGGCAATAGGTTCCATGCGCTCAACAAAACCTCGGAAATTGGCAATTGGTCCCATATCTCCCGTACGGCGTCAGTCACGAGCGCGTGGCAGCGTAGGGGCGGGTTTCAAACCCGCCCCAAGTGGCTGGCATATAAACGCCCCCTTCACTGACCGGATACTATCTCCCCGCGAAAATGATTGCTTTCAATCGCTCAAATATGGTATGAATATCTTTTCACGCGAGGTGGAAATTCGTGATTGTGACGATAGACGGCCCGGCTGGAGCAGGCAAAAGCTCGGTGGCCCGTGAGCTTGCCCGGCGGCTGGGATTCAGGCATCTGGATTCGGGTGCGCTTTACCGCGCACTGACTTGGTTGGCCATGTCGCGTGGGGAAGACCTGTCCGACAGTGTCCGCATTGCGCAACTCCTTCGCTCCTCAGAACTTGCGGCCACCTGCGGGCCGGAAGGCATGTCAGTCAGCATCGGCGGACGTGACGCAACGCGCCTGATTCGCTCGCCGGAAGTCACGCGAAATATCCACTTCGTAGCTGATTCCGCAGATGTCAGGCGGGAAATGCTGCCATGCCAGCGGCGTTTTGCTGATGCCGGCGACGTGGTGGCGGAAGGCCGCGACATGGGAACCGTCGTTTTTCCCGAAGCGCAGGTAAAGTTCTACCTCGATGCCACGCCGCAGGAGCGAGCGGATCGCCGCCTGAGAGAACTTTGCGGGAAGGCTGCCGGGATGACACGGGAGCGCATGATCGCGGAGATCATCGCCCGCGACACATTCGACATGTCCCGGCCGGTTTCTCCCCTGCGAAGGGCGGATGACGCGATTGTTGTGGACTCCACGAGGCTCAGCCTCGATCAGGTGATTGAAATCATGATGCGTCGCGTTCAGGAAACGCGAGGGCATTGACGTTAGGACGGGGCGCCGGCGGTCGGCGTCCAGGTTCCATTTTGCGGGTCAGGCCTCCTCGGGAAGGAGGCGCCCCCCGGGCGAAGGTCGTCCGGCGGGGATGTTTCCAACTTTTTTTGGGATTCTTTTTCATGGCTCAGAAGACTGTAAAACGGGATTTTCTCAAAGAGAACGGCATTTCGAGGGACGAGATCGAACTGGAAGTTTCCGCCATCCTGACGGGTTCGGACGCGCTGCCCTCCCGCTACGAGGAAACGGTCCAGGACTTCACCGCAGGCAAGATCCTGACGGGCCGCGTCCTGGGGGTTGACGAGGACGACGTGATCATTGACATCGGCTGCAAGAGCCAGGGGCGCGTGCCGTCCTACGAGTGGGACGAGGGCGAGGAAATCAAACCGGGCGAGAAGATCGAGGTCCTCCTTGAGGCCGTCGAGGACGAAGGCGGGATGCCTCTCCTGTCAAAGCGCAAGGCAGACCGCATCCGCAACTGGGAACAGATCCTCTCAAAGTGCAACGAAGGCGACGTGGTCACCGGAAAAGTCGTCCGCAAAATAAAGGGCGGGCTGTTGGTGGACATCGGCGTTCCCGTTTTCCTGCCCGCTTCGCAGATAGACATCCGCCGCCCGCGAGAAATCGCGGACTACATCGGCAAGGAGGTCTCCGGCAAGATTTTGAAGATTGACCCTGAGCGCCAGAACATAGTCATCTCGCGCCGCCGCCTCATCGAGGAGGAGCGCGAGCGCATGAAGATACAGCTCCTGGCCGAAATCCAGCCCGGAGAACTCCGTAAAGGCAAGGTCAAGAACATTGCCGACTTCGGCGCATTCGTGGACCTCGGCGGCATAGACGGACTCCTGCACATCACGGACATGAGCTGGGGCCGCATCGGTCATCCCTCGGAGGTGGTCTCCATTGATCAGGAGATCGAGGTGATGGTCCTCAATGTTGACAAGGAAAAGGAAAAGATCGCCCTCGGCCTGAAGCAGAAATCCGCCAGCCCGTGGGAAACGATCGAGGAAAAATACCCCGTCGGCAGCAGGGTCAAGGGAGAGGCCGTCAACCTCGTCAGCTACGGCGCGTTCGTCAAGCTGGAAGAGGGCGTCGAAGGCCTTGTACATATCAGCGAGATGAGCTGGACGCGCCGAATCAATCATCCGTCCGAGATCGTCCAGCTCGGCCAGCAGGTCGAGGTCGTCGTCCTCGGCATCAACAAAGACAAGCAGGAAATCTCCCTGGGCATGAAGCAGACGGAAGCCGACCCGTGGAGCATGGTCGCGGAGAAGTACCCGCCCGGAACGATCATCAAGGGGCGCGTGCGCAACCTGACCAACTACGGCGCGTTCGTCGAGCTGGAGGAGGGCGTGGACGGGCTGCTGCACGTCTCCGACATGTCCTGGACAAAGAAAGTCAACCACCCGTCCGAGAAGGTCAAGAAGGGCGAGGAAATCGAGGCCGTCATCATCAACGTGGATCAGGAGCGCAAGCGCGTCGCCCTGGGACTGAAACAACTGCACGCCGACCCGTGGGAAGCGGAGATTCCGAACAACTACCACGGCGGCGACATCGTGCGCGGGCACATCACAAAGCTCACAAGCTTCGGCGCCTTTGTCGAGCTTGAGGACGGGCTTGAGGGTCTGCTGCACATATCCGAAATTTCGGACAGGAAGATTTCGCGTCCCGAGGAGATCGTGGCGATCAACGACCTCGTGAACGTGAAAATCATCCGCGTAGACCAGGAAACCCGAAAGATCGGCCTCAGTCTGCGTCCGGGCAAGGTCATCCCGCCGGACAGCGACGAGCCTGGCATCATCCGCCAGATGTCCGCCGAGGAGATGGCCGCGCAGGCGCGCGCGGAGGCTGAACGGGCATCTGCCGCTGAGGTCGCAGCCGACGCCGCGGAGATGGCGGCCGAGGCTGAGAACGAAACAGGAACCGATTCGCCGCCCGCCGGAGAATCGTCCGACGCCGAAGAGCGCGGCGGGGGGGGCGAAGGGGCGTAACCGGCAACGGGGACAGGATTGAAACAGGCGCAGGCTAAGGACTTCAGTTTCTACCTGGCCGAGATCGAGAAGATTCCGCTGCTGACTCCCGCAGAGGAGTTGGAGCTGGCCGGGAGGAAACTTCAGGGAGACAGGACGGCCAGGCAGCGGCTGATCCTGTCAAACCTGCGCTTTGTCGTCAGTATAGCGCGCAGATACTCCAAACACGGGCTGCCCATGGCCGACCTTATTGAGGAAGGCAATCTGGGCCTGATTCGGGCAGTTGAGCTTTATGACCCGTTCGCACACGCCCGCGACGGCAAGCCCTGCCGATTCAGCACCTATGCGGCGTGGTGGATACGCCAGAGCATCAACCGCGCAGTTCGCGGCAGCAACTGGATAAAACTGCCGGCATCCGCCATAGGGGCGCTCGGCCGCGCGCGGGAGGCGCACGCCGAGCTTGAGAAATCCCTCGGACGCGAGCCGACTCTTGAGGAAGTCGCCGGCGAGGCCGGCCTTACCCAGGAGCGCATGGCCATCCTGACTCGGGCAAGCTCGACCTACGTCGGCTCGTTCTTCCAGAGCTTCGAGCGCGGCAATACCGATCAACTGGACCTCAGCGAAGTCCTTGCGGACAAACGCGCCCAATCCCCGGACGAAATTGCCGTCAAACAGGCGGAGCGGGACGCGCTCAACCGCATGCTGAAGGCCATTGACGTCCGGGAGGCGCGGGTGTTGAAGATGCGTTTCGGGCTTGACGAATTCCCCCCGATGACCCTTCAAGAAGTCGCCGGCAGGATGGGCGTCAGCCGCGAAAGAGTGCGCCAGATCGAACTGCGCGCACTGGGCAAACTGAAAGAGGCAATGAAGGAATAAAAATGGACATCAGAAAACTCATACGCGACGTTCCGGACTTCCCCAAGCCGGGAATCATCTTCAAGGATATCACCCCCTTACTTGGCGATCCCGCCGGGTTGCGGGAAACTGTGAAGCGCATGGCGGAACCATTCCGCGGCATGGGTGTCGAGGTCGTCGCTGGGGCGGAATCGCGCGGCTTCATAGTCGGCGTCGGCCTGGCGCTTGAACTCGGCGCGGGCTTCGCGCCAATACGCAAACCACGAAAACTCCCCTACAAGACAATCTCGGAAACCTATACGCTCGAATACGGAACCGACACACTCTGCATGCACGAGGACGCGATACGGCCCGGCCAGAAGGTCCTGATGGCCGACGACCTGCTGGCGACCGGCGGCACAATGGCCGCCTGCTGCCGGATGGTCGAACGGATGAAGGGCGAGATCGTCGCTGTCAGCTTCATCGTCGAACTCAGCTTCCTGAACGGACGGAGGCTGCTGGAAGGTTACGACGTGCGATCTCTGATCGCCTACGACGCGGAATAGCAGGAACAGCCCTTATCAAGCGTAATGCCTGGCGGGATGAATCACCGGCAGATCCTCTCCCGCCTGGGTCATTCTCTCCTTCAACCTCTCCATCAGGTCGTCCGCCACCTCCCGGTACCTGCCCGGCCGCCCGGCAAGGTTGACCATCTCATGCGGATCGGCGTAGAGATCATATAGATATCGCTCGACGTATTCCTTGCTGTCCGGGTCGTGCCAGCCGTGTTTCTCCGGCGCAAAGACGCTGTATTTCCAGCGTTTCGTCCTGACGCAGCGTTCAACGGTGCGCTCGCTGATCTGAAGGAACACCTCCTCCGGCCAGTCCTTCGCCTCCCCGCGCGCAAGAGGCAGCAGCGACCGACCGTGGAACTCTTTCGGAACGGGTATCCCCGCCGAATCCAGCAGCGTCGGCGGAAGGTCAATCAGACTGACCAACTCCCGCTCCACGCGCTGCCGCTCAAAACCCGGTCCCGCCGCTACCATCGGTATCCGTATGCAGGATTCGTGGCAGGAACGCTTGTATTCGCTGTTCCGCGTCCGGAAATGGCAACCGTGGTCGGACGTGAAGATTACGACGGTGTCCTCCAGTCTGCCCGATTCCTCCAGATGATTGAGCATCCGGCCCAGGCATTCGTCAATGCGCCGAATGCAGCCGTAATAGCCGGGCAACTGGGACACCCAGTCCCCCGGCAGGTAGCGCAGGTCCTGCGGGATCCAGGGATTGGCATAGCGCTGCTCGTAGCCCTCAGGGCCGCAGAACTTGTTCCAGTCGTTCTGCTGGTGTGGCTCTATGTAAGAGATAAAGAGGAAAAACGGGG
Organism: Planctomycetota bacterium; assembly: GCA_022711755.1. Taxonomy (GTDB): domain Bacteria; phylum Planctomycetota; class Brocadiia; order SM23-32; family JAKLEA01; genus JAKLEA01. The sequence goes on along the minus strand of JAKLEA010000002.1, from coordinate 266,136 downwards.
CGTTGCGCTCCATGTCCATGAATCTGATCGCGCGGTCTGTGATGAAGTCAACGCGGTACATGTCCTTGAATTCGATAATCCGGTTGTTCGCGTCGAAGACGTGCCCGGCGTAAGGGTGGGATGTGAATTCCAGGATGTCCGCAACCTCCCAGAAACCGTTGTATCCGCATCGAAGCTCGCGCGGCACAGGCTCAACCGACGTGCAGGCGAGATGCCACTTCCCCACGTAGCCCACGTCGTAACCCGCGTTGCTGAACCATGTCCCTAGCGTCGGCTGATCCGGACGTAGCGCGAGATCGTTGCGCCAGACACCCGTCGCCTTCGCATAAAGGCCCGTCTGGAGGGATGCGCGAGCCGGTGCGCACACAGGCTGACAGGTGAACGCGTTCTCGAACAAAACGCCGCGCGAGGCCATACGGTCCAGGTTCGGCGTCAGTTCCATAGGGCTGTTGTAGCACCCGCATGTGTCCCAGCGCTGCTGATCCGTGAAGACGACCAGCACGTTCGGCTGTCCGGATTTCGCCATGGTCTGCCTCCGTGACAATTTTCTCGTTGTCGTAATGTCCGTAACGCCGGATCATCATTCCTGACTCTATTCTATCCCGAAACGGACGCGCGAGGCAGCGGGATTCCTCCAACCCGCCACCTCAACAAGGAGATGCCGCTATAAGAATACAGCGACAAACGAGGTTATGCCGACAAAGAGCAAGAATCCGAGTATCAGAACCAGGAGCGGGAAGGCGGCCCTTACCTTGCTCACCTTGTGCGCCGCGCCGGCGCCGATGACGTAGATTGCCATTGCAAAGAAAGGCGCCGCCGCCCAGCCTATGAAGGGGATTGCCTGTATCGGAGCAGTGCAACCAACTGCGTACCAGAAGACGCGCGCAGTGACATTGAATCCGCCGGGGGTCGAACGGCTGACCGTTCCAGCCATGTGCAGAATCGCCGGACCGAGGCACGCCGTAAGAAGAATCTGGAAAAACGCCGCTGCCGGGACGACAAGACCGGAGACGAGGATTGAGGAGGAAGCATCATCCGCAGTCTGAGCGTTCTGTGACAGAATGAAGAAAAACATTATGATGAAGGTCGAAACCAGTATCGCGCCCGTCTCCATGACGATGTAATAAAACGCCGCCAGACTGGACGAGACGCCGGACCTAATCTTCGCAAACGAGTTTGACGGCGAAGTCAGACAGCAGAAAGTCGTCTGCACGAAGGCGGAAAGGAAGCCCAACTCGCTGATCTGGTCCATGGGCAGCCCGGGCGAAACCGGTTCCCGCGTGGCGTCCCGCCAGCCGCAGCGGGGACAGACGTCGCCCGGTGTCCCGGGGAACTCAACGTCGCAGTTCGGACATTTCATGTCTTTACCTGACCAATGGCAAGGACCAGCCAGCCGATTGGCTCGCGCAGCCCGCCGCATATCCATCATACCCGGATTCATTCGCCGCAAAAACGTTTGACACGCCGCCGCCCGGCCGACTATAAGTGTGTCCCGACAACCTGACAAAAACGACGTCTAGCGCGCCCATAGCTCAACTGGATAGAGCGACGGTCTACGGAACCGTAGGTTGGAGGTTCGAATCCTCCTGGGCGCGCCATTTTTTTTGAATGGAGCCGATGGACGGCGCATCCCCCCCCTGCGGCAGCGACGAGGCCTTCATGCGCGAGGCATTGCGCGAAGCCGAAATAGCGGCAAGCGAGGGCGAAGTCCCGGTTGGCTGCGTCATCGTCAGGGACGGGGAGATAATCGCCCGCGAACACAACCGGCGCGAACAGCTCTCCGATCCGACGGCGCACGCGGAAATACTGGCCTTGAGGGCGGCAGGCCGGGCGGTCGGATCATGGCGGCTGGTCGGCTGCGTGTGCTACGCGACGCTTGAGCCGTGCTGCATGTGCGCCGGGGCGCTCTCCCAGGCCCGCGCCGCGCGAGTCGTCTTCGGCGTCCCCGATCCAAAAAGCGGCGGTTGCGGCTCCATCTTCGACATCGCCAGGGAGCAAAGGCTTAACCACAGGCTGGAAGTGACGCCGGGCATTCTGGCTGATGAATGCCTGGGCGTTCTCAGAACTTTCTTTCTTATGAGACGCCCTGCGGCGGATGCGGATAATGGCTGAAAGCGTAAAAATCGTAGCGAAAAACCGAAAGGCGTATCACCGCTACCACGTTCTGGACAAGGTGGAAGCGGGGATATCCCTGACCGGAACCGAGGTGAAATCCCTGCGAGAGGGAAACGTTAGCATCGCGGAGGCGTTCGCCAGACCGGAGAACGGGGAGATGTACATCCTGGGGATGCGTATCGCGGAATACAAATCGTCAGGCTACGCGACGCATGACCCCGACCGTAAGCGCAAGCTCCTGCTTCACAGGAAGGAACTGCGCAAGCTGACCGACGAAGTCGCCCAGCGCGGATTCTCGATCGTGCCGTTGAGCATTTATTTCAAGCGCGGCTACGCCAAGGTTGAACTTGGTCTTGTGCGCGGCAAGAAGATGTACGACAAGCGGGAGGCTATCAAGCAGCGCGAACAGGAACGCGACGCCGCGCGCGAACGGGGGCGAAGGAGATGACTCCAATCCGATAGCCCGCTCCGGCAGCATTTAAGCTGTCAATGGGAATATCCATAATGACGAACCCATAAACCACGAAGACTCGAAGACACAAAGAACAGCTTGAAGAAGAGTCAAAACCGCCGAGATGGAATCACTTTCTGGAGCCAATCATAGGCTCGGAAAATAGCGATTGAGGACCGAATCCTGCCTGTGGTTATCCACACGGTGATTATATCGGATTCTTTGATGGAGCTACCGGGAGAGGTCAGGGAATGTCGAACCGATTGTTACTAAATCCCATACTTCTCCCATCCGTTCTTTGTGTCTTTGAGTCTTTGTGGTTTGATCAATCGCAGGGGCTGGTTATTCGAGCTTGTATTCCAGGTAGTTCTCCCCGTCCACCCCGCAGCGATGCAGCCGGACGGTTTTCTGCGCCGGGATCATGACTGTTGCGTGGATTGTCGAGCCTTTCACCAGACCATGCTCCTTGTCGAGCATGAATTTCTGCCAATCCTCGACCGAAGCCTTCTCCAGCGCCCCGGAGGATAACTTCGAATCAATGTGGCTGTATTTCGACCTCTCGCCCTCGTCAATCGTGGTTATGCCCAATTTCTTCGATCCAGGATTGGCGTAGGGCTCCGGCATGTTCTTTTCAAGAATCACGCCAAGCAGGTTGCCGGAGCCTTCGCGGCGACGCTGGGCAACCTTCGTGGCCGACCTGTCAACGCTTACGGCGACGCGCCCCTTGCCGTCGGCCATGATGATGTGATACCCGGCCGTGCCGGAACCATCGCTCAGACGCTTCGCCATGTCGTCAATCGAGCCGTCTTTCTCAAGCGCCAGACGCGAGGTCAGCATCATCGGGCAACCGTCAAGCGACGTGTCGCTGTTCGAGTTCACCGTCTCCGAGGCCAGCGAGATTCCGGCGTCGTTCAGCCCCGTCAGAACGCCGACCTGACCAGGCCACGTCAGCGACAGGAAGGCATGGCCACCCGCCGGCTTCACGCGCAGAACGACCATCCGCGGGGCGAAGAGATGAGGCCATGCCCAGTCCACGTTGCGCATGTGCAGGACCGGCTGCGAAGCGTCGCCGGGGATCGTGACGATGTTCGTGCAGAGCGCGATATTCTTGACAACTGCTTCGAGGTCCTTCTGGTTGGACAGTTCGAGGTAAGCGTTCATGAAGAAGACGGCGTCGTAGGCCATGTCCGCGCCTTCAGACAACCCGCGCATTTCCTCCAGCAGATCCGCCGGAACCTTCCCGTTCATGGGTTTGGACGCCATGCAGAACATCGGCATCGCCAGCTTGTCAACGCCGCCGATCATGTTGACGATCGGGATGAGCGCCGGCTGCTTCCACATGAATTTCTGGAGTTCCGGCTTCGTTTCGGCGATCAGGTTCTCGCAAAGAATCTTCCAGAAGTCGTGAATCTCCGCCTTGAGCAGGCGTCCGTGCTGGAAGCCGATCTGATACGGGCTTCCTGCCAGATTGACGACCGCAACCGGCCCTTGCCTGTCTATGCCGCTGCCGTCAAGAAGTTTCTTCTCAGCTTCTGGATCGTCCGGCAGAAGATCGCCCAGCGCCCCCAGCATCAACGCCTTCTCAACCGTCGGGCCGCAGAAGCACATGTTTGCCTCATAGCCGCCCAGCGCGTATTGCTCCGGATTCACGAAGTAGCCGAGGTGCTCGTTGGCGAGTCCGACATAGAAGGCGTTCTCCGCTCCGAGTTCAAAAGCTCTTGCCCGGATGCCCATCCAGACGGCGCAGATGCATTCGCCCGGCGCGGTCAGCAGCCAGTCCCGATCGAACTCAATACGCTGGAACGGGGCTTCCGTCGGCGTCATGCCCGTCAACATGGTGGGGGGAAGCTGCTGTATCTTGTAATTGACCTTGAGGATGGGTTTGCGGTCAGCCTTGACGGAATCGCTGAGTTCGCAGACCTTCACGGCAATGGCCTGCCCGTAAGCGACGGCTTCTTCGTAGCGGTCCTTGAACTTGCCCTCGCGCGGCGTCGGGGATGCGTCGCCCTGGGCGCCGTTGAAGTGCAGCACGTTCGGCTTGCTTGCGTAATGCTCGCTCACGGCGTCAACCATCGCGCCGGGATAATCCCTGCTGATGAACATGTCCTCGCCGTCGAGGAGCGTCGGGTGCGCGGTCCATAGGACGATGATGGCAATGGGGTTGCCGTCCTCGCCGTCGAAGCGCAGGACGCCCAGCGTCTTGTCCGTCAATCCCCCGCCAGTCCTGCGGCGGTTGCGGTTCCAATTCTCCAGCGCCGTTTTGCCAAGCCCGAAGGACGCCGGCTTCATGTCCTTCGTCGCCTCTGCGATGGCCGTTCCGATCTGAGCCGCAAGGTGGTCGAAAACCTTCTGGTCGAAGAAGCCCATCGCCGGTACGGCCAGCGGGGTCTTCATGTGCGCGCCGACGCTCGTATGGTTGTGCGTCGTGGCGATCAGGATATTCTCGTCGGGAACCGCGCAACCCATCTCCTTCGCCTTCTTCCGCGCGGCTTCTGCCAGATCGCGATTCATCACGCACATGTCAACGCTGGTCATGATCAGCGTCGTATCGTCCGAGCGGATTGCGACGGCCCTTGCGTAGACGTCATCATGCACGCCCTTGGACAGCTTTCCGAAACGGTCGCCGTATCCTGAAAGCGGAACCGGCTTGGGCGGCGTTATCTTTGCCGACGCGGTGCCGACCATGAAAACGCTCGCCTGTTTCGGCTTGGCCGGTTCGGTTTTGACCGCCTCTACCGCTGCCGCAGCAGTCCCCTGCTGAACGTTCGATGCGGATTGCGTGCAGGCTGAATTGAGCAGTAGCGCAAAAATGCAGAGTAGTAATGCCATTTTCCTCATCATGAAATCTCCTGAGTTCCTGACGCATGGGGCGCTTTGCATCGTGCCCCTTTTAGTGTTCATGGCGCAGGTTATCCGCGGAATTCAGTCTCAAACAACCGCCCTGCGCGACCGCCGCAGCCGTCGGCTATCGTTTCTTCCTGAAGACCGAAAAACCCACGTCTATATTCTGTCCGCCGGTCGTCTGCCGGCAATGGACGGCTATGACGTTGTCCTTCTCCTTGATGCAGTCAATGTCCTTTACGCTGAGCGTGATCTCGACGTAATCCGTCACGTATTCCCTGCGCTCCGCGATCTTGCGCCCGTTCAGGTGGACCTCGGCGTCCTCGTCGTGATAGATGCGGATGACGCCTCCGATCAGGTCTGCCGGGCGCGGCGCGTCGAAGCGCATCCGCAGCCAGATGTCCGGCCCAGACCACGTCGTATTGAGTATGGCGTTGGGTGTTCCTTCAGTCCCGAACCCGCCGCGTCCCACCTTCCATTCCCGATCGTTGAATTCCTGCGACGTCCAACCGTCCACCGGACGTTCCATTGTGAACCGCCACGCCGGTGGCTGTTGCTCCGCCGTCGGAATCAGCGTCTCCCGCGTCGTCGCCATGCAGTCAATTGCGATGGCCTCGTCGGTCCGATAGTCGCCGGGCAGGGCGTGGTCCGCGTCGTAGTCCAGGATGACGGTCGGATCGGTCGGGTAGCATCCGAGGGCTTCGCCGTAAAGCGCAAGACCGCCGGGATTCTTCGCGTTTTCAGGAACCTCCATGCGGATGGTCAGCGTTCGCGACCGGGCAAGTTCGTCCATGATCTCGCGATTCTCCCCGGCCTTCAACTCGACCCGCGTGAGATATCCGTATGAGCCCGGCTGGAAGTGGTACGCGTGGGAAAGAACTCCATGGGCGTCGGACGGATCATCCGGCAACGTAGCCTGATGGACTTTTTTACCGTTGATCAAAACTACGAGATCGGTCGGCCATTTGATCTCCTTGTCGGTCTGCGGATAGTCAACCGGCTTCTTCACGGCGGGCCAGGAAAGCTTTTCGTCAAGCGCCTTTGCCGATGCCTCGAAAAGCAGCGTCAGCCCGGAGAGCGATTTCACGGGGACATTCACCGGAATCCGCAACCGATACTCGGCGTATCCCTTGCCGCTGGCAAAAACCTTTGCCGACGATCTCTCCCCCAGCGGCGGGGCTGCGTTGCCGGACCACTTCCATTCGGCGAATTCGTTCGGCCTGAACCGCAGAGCTATCCGCCTTGCCCCAATCGCCTCGACTCGCGGGGCGTCGGACTTGACGTGGAAATTGATGTAGTTGGCCGCGAGTTTCTTCCCGTCTCCGTCGCTCAGCCACACGCATACGGCCCCGACGGCGGGCGCGTCCTTCGGGACTTCAATCTCGATCTTCCCGGATTTGACAACGCGGAACTGCTCCCATGCGACAAGCCTTGAGCCTTCCGTAAACTTGTCGTGTCTGACGCCGAAGCGGTCAATGAAGTCCGCGCGCCAGTTCAACGTCGCTTCCTTCAACTCAATGCCCGACCAGTGGCTCAACAGAACTGGTATCGAAAGCTTTGCGCCGGGCTTGACGGACGGGCATGGCTCGGTGTCCAGGACTATGAAATCGAGATTATTGATGTCGGCAAGCCCGAAGCCGGGGAACCAGAATTCATACCCGTATTCCTTCTCTGTGCGATCGTAGTTCAGGAAGCCGTTGTGTTCCCACTCGATGTCGCTCTGCTCCGTGTAGATGTAACCGCAGATTTTGTCATGCTTGCGCAACTCGTTGGTCAGATATTTGAAGCACCATGAAATGTCCTGGTCGCCGGAACCGGCGCTGATGCCGCCGTATTCGCTGTTGATCAGCGGCGCGTCGGCCTGCTTCCAGCCGGATGCGTAGTTAAAATCGGATCCCGGGAACGTCTTCTTAACCACATTCTCGATATGTCCGCGCGCCATGATGTAGTTGTTAATGTAGAAATGCCAACTGTTTATGTCGGTTTCCACATGATCGTAGAGGCATGGGCTGTTGTCTTCTACAAGCCGCGTGGGATCAAGGCTTTTGGTAAGGCGGTACATCTCCTGGACCCATAACTGATGATCCCGCTTGTAGCCGCCGTCCCCGATGCCCCAGGTCTCGTTGAAGTTGCACCACGCAAAGATGCTGGGATGATTGAAGTCGCGCTCGACCGTCCCGCGCATGACGCTCTCCCAGTTCTTTTGCGCCGCCTCGTTGTAGCGCCCGAAATTCGGCTGGTCCTCCATGATGAGAATGCCCAGCTTATCGGCCCAGTAAAGCGCTCTCGGAATCTCGGTCTTGATGTGTATGCGGAAGAAATTCAACCCGATCCGCTTCGCATACTCATAGTCCCAGCGCAGTGTCTTGTCGTCCGGGTATTGGTAAATCCCGTCCGGATGGAAGGACTGGTGCAGCGCGCCTTTCAGGTAGACCGGCTTTCCGTTCAGGCAGATGTATTTGTAATCTCGCCCGGGAGCCTTCGCGACCGAGATTTCCCGAATACCGACGTAGCCCTTCACGACGTCAACTGGTTTCCCGTCCCTCATCACCGAGTAGACGGCGTCATGCAGGAACGGATCATCAGGCGACCAGAGGCGGGGATTTTCGATTTCCAATGTTCCCCTATATGTGCCAGTCTCTTCCGTCTGTCCCAGGTTCGCCTCGCGTTCCCCAATTCTGACCTGAACCGACGCGCCCTTCGCGTCCCCGCCGACGACCGCCTCAACGGTAAGCGTTGCCTTTCGATTGCCATCGGACAGTTTGGGAATGACACGAAGCGTTTTCAGGAAGGCATCACCCCGCGCTTCAAGGTGGATCGTCTGCCAAACGCCGCTTGTGCGCGTGTACCACCCGATCTGCTTGCCGCCAGGCTGTTCCGGCGCGGACGTGTCTTCAACGCGAAGCACAACTGCGGCCTTCTGTCCCGGCGCGGCGGCGTCGGTGATATCGAATGCAAAAGGGGTGTATCCGCCGACGTGCTCGCCGACCTGTTTCCCGTTGACCCATGCCTTCGCGCTCCAGTCAACCGCCCCGAAACACAACCAGACCCGCCGCCCCTTCCATTCCGCCGGAATGTCAACTGTCCTGGAATACCATGCGACGCCTTTGTATTGCGTGTCGGCGATTCCGCTGAGTTTCGCCTCCCACGGAAACGGAACCACGATGCTTCGTTTTAACTCCCGCTTGCCGGGCGCGAACCATTGCTCCGCCTCCCCGATGCCCGAAGGATCGAAATCGAAGGCCCATGCGCCGTTCAGATTGACCCAGCTCTCCCGCATGAAGTCCGGACGGGGGTGTTCAGGTAAAGGAATCCCTTCCCCCGCGCATGCCGGAAATGTGAAAAAGGCAATGGCGACTGTAACAACCCAGGCAATGATGACCATGCTTGTTGCTCCTGACTCAGAGATTACAGTCTTCAGGATTATTGCGCACTGAAGCCGCTTCGGGAAAGCTTCTTCCAATGATATCAGAAACTTCCGGGGACTACTCTCGCGGTTGCCCGACCTTTACGCTCCGGAATTCCACCCGCGTGTCCCCGGGCGACATTGACCACTTCCTGGCCGAAAGCGAAATCCCGCCGGAAAGCACGGGCGGAACGCCAAGATGCCCCTCGTCTCTGACGTCGAAAATGAGTTTGTCGTCAAGGCGTATTGCGATGGCGTTGCCCTTTGCCGAGATTTCGGCCTTATGCCATTTGTCATCCGTCTGCCAGTCGCCGATCTCGGCCATCTGCGTCCCGTCGTCGCATGATCGCCCCTGGTTGCGTTTCATCAGCCAGATTCGTCCGCCCTGGAAATTCAGGCTGTATCCCACGCCCGGGCCTGCGTCTCGGAATCCGATCCAGCAACCGTCGCGATGATCCTTTCCGCGGGACGCGATCCTGAACTCGACCGACAGGTCGAAATCCGTCAACGGCGTCCCAACCGATTTCAGCCCCGCCGGGACAAATCCGTCAGTTCCCGAATTCTCCCCGATCAGCAGGCCGCCGCTGATCGTCCATTTCCCAGCCTCCGACTTCCAGTGCGGCGCGGCAAAGGGGCCGTCCGGGTAGGTCGAGAAATCCTCGTCATACGGATTGCCGGCAAGTACCAGCTTCGCAAACCGCTCCGGCGCGTGGAACGTGTCTGTCGGAACAAGCGAAGCCAGCATAGGTTCATCGCCCAGCGTCTTAGCTCTCTCTATTCGGTAAAGATTGAAACGGACGCCGCCGCCGACCCGCGGCTTCAGCGCGCCGGGCAACGCCGTCCACGGTATGAACGTCTCAACAGTCCATCCCTTGTCCGTGTCATCCCTGTTGTCGAGCGTTCCGTCAAGATTGACGCCGAATGACCATCCCGGGGTTTCCCATTTTGCGTTCGCGCGGTTCAGATCATCCGTGCCGGTATCCTTCGGGCTTGGGATTTTCAGGTCAATCGTCTCCCCGCGCGGGCTTATCTCGAACTCGCAGTAGTCCCTGCCGTCCCCGTCCGGGTCAATGTAGACCTCGACCACCTCGCCCTCCCAGAGAAAGCCGTCATGCCCTCTCGGCGCGGCGTGAATGTCCGGATCGTCGCACTCGAAGGCGAAGTAAAGCCCCTTGTCGTCCCACAGTGCGCGGGCCTTCGTGCCTATGGGCGGTTCGCCCGTTCGATTTCCGAAGCACGTGAATCCCCACGCCGGGGCGGATGCCCATGCCCTCTCGCTGAGTCTGCCGTCCAGTTGGATTTTCCCTGCCGCTCTGGAGCATGAGAAACGCGCCACCGGCGGCGCGGCGCGTTCCAGTGCAGCGCTAAGGATGTCAACATTCAGCAGCGAACCTATCTCCGGATCTCGGCTCAACGTCGCCCACGCTCCGACAACCGTTCCCCCGGCAAGCTTCCCGGTTTTGTGTCTGATCCAGACGGCGGCGTCGCCGTAGCTGGTCCCGGATGCGTCATAAAGCGTTATCAGCGGCGTGTAATCCGCCGAATCATCCAAAATGCCGGCCACCGGACGCCATCGCTTGTCGCCATCCGCCGGAATGGCGAAGGCCGCCGGCAGCGATTTGACGACGTCCTGCCCATCCCTGACCTTGAGCGTCAGTTGCAGACCTTCCGGCGGGGCCTCCCAGCCGATTACCTTCGTGTTCGGGATGGTGTCGTTGCGCCCGCCTATGCCGCTGCCGCAGACGGGATAACCGAGCGCCGCGCATGCCGACCCGTTCGCAACCCCCTTCACCTGCTCCTCATTGGGTTTCATGGGATAATAGAACGGGAACGGGCCTGAAGGCAGAACCGCCAGCGTTCCGCCCTCGGAGAGATATCTCTGAAGCGATTTCACTGCGTCGCCCGGCTCGTTCACCGTGTCAACATATTCCTCCGCGTGGAGGTAAAGAGCGACGGGGAAGTTATCCTTGTTGAAAACGGTCGGGTCAACAAGCTCCGGGGCTGTAAGCATCCGGAGATGCTGTTGCAACCCGGCACGCATGAACGTCCTGTAGAGCGGAAGCGAGTCAGGCCCCTTGTCCCCGGGAATCGGCAGAACGGCGATATGGCCGGAGAACTTCTCAAACAACGGGGCGATTCGCGCAATCCGCCGCGCCGCCTCGCGCTCGCCTTCGATGATTTTGAGTCTCTGGGCGATAACCTCGGAAACCTGCGGGAGTTCGTCGAGCGACTTGTCTGTAAAGCTGATGGCGAAGATGGCGGCTCCGGAAGCCGTGACTTCGCCAACCTCCATCCCCCTCGCCGGCATGGTCAGAAGATCGAGATGCCACGTGTAGCAAGCCGGCCAGCCGACGATGAACGGAACAGCCTTTTCCGTCCCGAAATCCTGCGACGTTCCATCCCGGAACTTCAGGGTTATCTGCCCCTTTTCGTCATGATCGCCTATGAGCGCAAACACGGTCCCGGCGGCATTCCCGACAGGAACTCCACGATTGCGGACAGCGCCCTTGCCGGAATTCAACGTCGGGTCAGCAAGATTGAACGGAACTCCCGCCACCCACCGCATCCCCGTCCACAATCCTCCGTAGCCATTCGCTGCCGCCCAGCTTGTGTCCACCCCCGTATCTGCAATTCCGCCCAGGGAAACCATTCGGAAATCGCCGCTGGCAAGGACCGGTTCCGTCTCGACCAACCGTGGCCGCAAGCGTCGGATTTCTACGGGCGTGAAGGGGCCTTCCCCAATGACGATAACGTCGCCTTGCCTCACGTCCCGGACAATCAGCGAGTCGTTGCGGGTATCGAAAAAGACGATATCGGAAATCGCCTCCCGCTTGTCGTCCCTTATGCGCGAAACCGGCTTTCCGGTCATGTTGAAGAACGGAACAGACACGCATATCGCTCCGGGCTTGCCCTCTGCGGGCAACGTCCCCGACTTCACGACCTTGAATTTGCAAGAGCCGCCCTTCCCGGCGGCGTAATCGCTGATGTCGCTGTGAGCGCCGTCCCGGCAGAAGGCGATCGCGCCCTTCTCTCCGCAGACGATCCGCATGGTCGCCTCTCCCGGCGGCCAGCAGACCGTCTCCCCACCGCCCCACAACCCGCCGAAATCGCCCCTGATTCCATCCCCCTGCGGGCATCCGGGGAAAAGTCCCAGCCGCTCGCTGTAGGAGCTTGACGGATATTCCCTGATTGTCGGATACGTCACGTTCTGGACGATCTCGTGGAACTTGTCCATCATGCCGCGCAGGTAGTAGGCCAGAACCTCGTCTCCGGTCGCCACGTAGACGTTGACCAGCGGTTTCGGCATGACCCAGATTTCATTGGCGCAGGCGCATGCGCACCACGGCGCGCCGGCGTTCGGCTCCATCATGAAGGATGAATCGTCCGCGTCGCTGTCGTCGCTGTCGCTTGTCCAGATGGCCATGTAGCGATAAAGCATCGTCTGGGCCAGGCGATATGCGAGTTGCGCCAGCTCATGCCTCTGAGGATCGTCGCGGAAGGTATAGTAATAGCGCAGGCAGAAGGTCGTGGCCGGCCCGGCGCTCCACGCAAACTCCGCCGCCGGGACGTCCGGATAGCAGTTCCGCGAGTAAAGCATATGCCGCGTCCACCTCAGCGCGCCGTCAACGTCCTGCAGAAGTTCCGCCTTCTTTTCTCCCTCGTTGCGGTAGACCTCCAGCATCGCTAGCGCGATGCCCCACCCGCCGACGTTGTGAAGCGACCTCACGCCGGGGCCGAAGAACTCCGCCCCTTCCCCTATGATCGGCTTCTCCCAGAAAACGCAATCCTCGTCCCCGACCTTGAATCGCTTCGCATGTTCGCGCAGCCAGTCCAACCTGCGGTGAAGCTCGTCAATCGCCCCTTGATTCCCGTTTCGATAGGCGTATTCCACACAGAAGACGTCATCGCCGATTCCGTAGGCGTCAATCGAATCCGGCGTGAACCATCGCGGCTTGCCCTCCGGTCCATATAGCCCCCCTATCCCTGGCTTGCCGAATTCCGAGAAGCGCAAATTCTCCGGCAGCCAGTCCATGTCGTTCATCGCCGGGGCGCGCGGCAGAAGATCAGCGTAGGTCTTCCACAGCCATTCCGTGACGAACATGTTTGGATCGTCGTTCAGCCCCAATCCACCCCGCCCGGTCTTGTGCAGGACGCGGAACCATGAGACGATCTTCTCCGGCTTCTCGGGAAAAACGAGGTTCTGGTATCCCTGTCCGCCGTGCGGCCAGGCCAGCGTGAACGCCTCTACTTTGCGATTTTTGTGCGAATAGCAGTATGTCGAGGCTATGTATTTCTCGGAGTGGTCGGTCAGCCTCGGCCCGTGGAAATCGTAGCACAGGAACGCCGATGAGGTCGGCTTCCATAATCCCACTACGGGGAACGGATAACCGCCGATGGGAGGCGTATTTGCCCAGTCACGGGAGAAGCTTGATACGACGCTCCTGCCCGGACCTTCCGCAAGCTTCATGTTGTAGGGATCGTAGTCCGGAGTTCCAATCGGCCACCCGCGCTGACTGAAGACCTCCGCGCCGGGCAGGGAACAACTTAAAAAATGAAACGGAACCTCCCCATGCACCGATTTCCATGCCACAGCGTCGAACGAGCCAATATCCAGCTCGAAGTCAACGCGAGGATACGGATCCTCGCCCAGCAGCGTCACCGTCACATACCCTCCCGCGATTTCAGGCGTCGGATCGGACAGCAAGTCCGTGAGTCTGATGAAGACGTCGCGCCCGTTTACGCCGCGCTGCGCCCTGCCCGCCGTCAGGTTGCCGGCGATGCTCAGGTCAATCCGGTATTCGTTCCCGGCATCCTCATTCAACGGTGTGAACTGGAAACCGACGTAACGCCCGTCCTGTCGGATCGGCTCGACTTGCCATGAGGCGTTTTCGATAGCAGGCGTCGGCCCGACGCCGCTGACCGCGCAGGCCTGACACATGCAAAGCAGAAACAGACAAAAGACAAATCCCGGACGATTTCCAGCCACCTGTTTAATCCTCCGATAAGCCCGTTGACCGTATAACGGGTGGTTGAAAACAAACATGGAAATCCATTCCCCGCGCAATGATATGGCAAAAACACGCCATCGCCCCGGCGATTGCGCGTCACGCAACAACAAAACGTCAAGCCGTCATCATCCGCTTGCGCGAAACGCTCAGAATTCCCAGACGCCCTTCAGGAAATGCTCCATCAGCCTGTGCCCCTCTTTCAGCATGATGCCGCTCATCGCCGCATTGACCTCTGAGAAGTCCTTGCCCGAGCGCGGCGCGGAGAGGGGGTCCCATATTACGAATGGAACCGGATCGTCAACGTGCGTGCCCACAGAAATCGGCGTCGCGTGATCCGGCAGAACCATTATCCTCAGGTTGCCCGTCTCGGCGGCATGCTGCTTGATTGGTCCGATAATGAGCTTATCAATGTTCTCCATGGCCCGAATCTTATGCGTCATGTTGGATTCGTGTCCGGCCTCGTCCGTCGCCTCTATATGAACAAAGACCAGATCATGGCTTTTCAGCGCGCCTAACGCATACCGTCCCTTGGCGGCATAATCCGTATCAATGTATCCCGTTGCTCCCGGCACATTTATGACATCCCATCCTATTGACTTGGCAATGCCCCTGACCAGATCAACGGCTGAGATGGCCGCCCCGGTGACGCCGTAACGCTCCTGGAAACTTTCCATGTACGGACGTCGTCCCTGCCCCCACAGCCAGATCATGTTGGCCGGATTCTGCTCAAGGTCCAGACGGACACGGTTGACCTCATGCTCCGCCAGAATTGGAATCGAGCGATTCATCAGGTCCAGCAACAGTTCCGCGCCCTTGCCGCGGGGCAGATGCCCGTCAATAACCTGGCCGACAATGTCGTGCGGCGGCGTTGTCTCAAGCTCCATCGGCAGGCTTCCGCGATAGACCATGAGATTTCTGTAACTTACGCCGGGATAAAATGTTATGTCATCAGCTCCCAGCTTCTCCTGAATCGCCTTTATCAGCAGTTCCCCCTCGCTGTTGCTGATGTGCCCGGCGGTGAAATCGGACATCTTGCCGTCGCTGACGGTCGTAAGGTTGCACCTGAGCGCCCAATCCGTCTCCGAGAGTTCCACGCCCATGTTCATGGCCTCAAGGGGCGCCCTGCCGGAGTAATATCGGGCCGGATCGTATCCGACAATGCTGAGATTCGCCACGTCGCTGCCGGGATGGAACCCATGCGGTATCGTGCAGACCATGCCGAGCAACCCCTCCTGGCTCAAAGCATCCAGATTGGGGGTTCTGGCTACCTCAACGCAGGTCTTCCCGTCGAGACGCTGAAGCGGCCTGTCGGCCAGCCCGTCCGGCACAATGATGCAATACTTCATATCTAAAATCCCAAAACCTTCGTTATCAACAAGTTATGCCTGACGCACACTACCGGGACATGCGGCGTTGCTATGCCGCCGCAACGCGCAACATGCTTGTCTTGCTTCCCTCGATGCAGTCAAGGGCGTTGATCGCGTTGAGCGCGGTAAGAACGTCGCCCTCCCGCGCCTTATGCGTCATCAGGATCAGAGGCACGAAAGCGTCCTCCTCAACCTCCGGTTGTATGACGCTGGAAATGCTCACGTCGTTTGCTCCCAGGATTCCGGCCACGCTCGCCAGCACACCGGGTTTGTCAACCGCTGAGAATCTCAGGTAGTAGCGGGTCCGAACCTCGCTAATCGGCAACGCCGTTTCATGCGGAACATCAACCGCGAACTGCCCGAGACGCGCAAAGGTTATCTGCGCCCGGCCCAGCGCGATATCCGCAATGTCGGCCATGACCGCGCTGGCTGTCGGCTCCCTGCCTGCCCCGCGCCCGTAGAACATTGTTCTTCCCACGGCGTCCCC
Source organism: Planctomycetota bacterium (assembly GCA_022711755.1). Taxonomy (GTDB): domain Bacteria; phylum Planctomycetota; class Brocadiia; order SM23-32; family JAKLEA01; genus JAKLEA01. Next base: position 250,460 of record JAKLEA010000002.1, on the reverse strand, counting down.
CTCGCAGGAGACCGCGTTGAATGAATCGTTGACCGACGCCAGCGGATGGGATTCGCGCAGCAGGGCGGGGTGAACACGAAGTTCATAAGCCTCGTCGTGGGACCTTGCGATTGCCAGAAGCTTGACGACGTATCCGAGCTTTTTCGCGTAGGCGATGTCCTGAGCCTGAACCTTCGTGATGCCTTCGCAGTAGATGGCATTGGCGTCAAAATCGCAGCCGTAGGCCAGCCGGGCAAGCACGGCAAGCTTGTGGCGGGAGTCATGCCCCTCGACGTCAAGCGTGGGATCGGCCTCCGCATAACCCTTCGCTTGCGCCCCGGCGAGGGCTTCCGAGTAGGCCGCCCCTTGCTGTGTCATCTGTGTCAGGATGTAATTGCACGTCCCGTTCACGATCCCGTAAATGGAACTGAAGTTGTTGGCGATCAGGCCGTCCCGTATGGCGGCGATTATTGGTATCCCGCCGCAGACACTGGCCTCGAACGCCACGCAGCGATCGCAGTTGCGGGCTGTCGTGAAAATTTCGTGCCCATGCGCCGCCAGCAGCGCCTTGTTGGCTGTGACGACGTTCTTGCCGCTCTCCAGCGCCGTCGTTATGAAGTCCATCGCCGGGCGGATGCCGCCTATGAGCTCCACCACGACGGAAATTTCCGGGTCTCTCAGGATTTCGTTCGCATCCTTTGTCCGGCAGACGTCTCCTGGCAACTCTGTTGAGATCGGGAGCGAATCTATGTAAAGATCGGCGACGGTCTTGAGCTTGATGCAATTGCCAAGACGATCGCGCCATGCGGCTTTGGGATCGGTCAGCAGACGAGCCACCCCGCCGCCGACGGTTCCCATGCCGATAAGTCCAACCTGAACCTGCTTCATCTTCCAATCCTCTCCATGAATGGAGATTGCTTCCAGTATGCGATTTCCAGCCGTAAAACAGTTGCGTCAGAACGCCTGCGAATGATAACAGGCCGGATCGCGCAGCGTCAAATCCAAACAGCAGGATCGGATAACGACGGCACAGCGGCACCGAATGGATGCCGACGGAAATCCTGCATGTTTCCGGATTCATGTAATCCTTGTTTTTTCGCCCTTGCCTGTTCATTGCTTCTCTAACCCGGCGATAGACGGCGCTTGCAGCGCGATGGTTAAGTTGATGACTCGGTAATTCACGGTTTGGAAATTGACCGGTATCGCAGCCTTGTCATATGACCATGCCGCCGCTACCCTTGATGCCTGCCGCATCAGGAAAACAGAACATGGCCCTTCATCTCAAACAAGTTATTCCCTGGGGCAGGTCTTATGCGGAGTATGTCCGCATGTTTGATCTGACAGAGCGGGACCTGTCCATGCGGATTGTTTCCTGCGCGGACGGCCCCGCCGCTTTCAACGCTGGAATGCGCGGGATGGGGAGGCGCGTTATATCCACCGATCCAATCTACATATTCAACCAGGAAACCATCCGAAGGCGCATCGAGGAAACTCGCGATGATCTTGCAGCGCAGGTCCGGAATAACACGGATCTGTACGTATGGAGGGAAATCCCAACCCCGGACGACCTGATACGAAAACGGATGGAGGCGATGACAGAATTTCTGAAGGATTACGCTGAAAGCCGGGACGAGGGGCGATACGTTGCGGCAGCGCTGCCGAACCTCCCCTTTGCGGACGCGTCATTCGATATCGCGCTGTGTTCTCACTTCCTTTTCACGTATTCCGACAGGCTCGACGCAGGCTTCCATATTGAATCTGTAATTGAGATGTGCCGCGTGGCGCGGGAGGCGCGCATCTTCCCTCTGCTTGATGCTGACAGCATGCCGTCCGAACGCGTCGGGGAGGTTACCAGCGAGCTTGGCAAGAAGGGATTTGAAGTCCGGATCGCCATTGTGCCGTACGAATTTCAAGTCGAGGGGAATCGTATGATGGTTGTATCGTCAGGATAGTTGCAGGATGGGCGTGGCATAATCGCGCACAGAGGAATAGACCGTTTTGAACATTCTGACGCAATCCGACTCCTGGGCGAAATGTTTGCAATATCCTGATTTCTGTCCTTGCTTTGCGGCGACGGTTCCCGATCCTGCGCGCTCCAGGCTCTCGGGCCTATCCATCCTCAAGCCATTTCATCTCATCATTGCTTAGGGAAATAGCGCCTGCCTCGACGTTCAGCCTGAATTCCTCCCGGCTCTCCGCGCCGACGCACGCGAAGACGTTCATCGGATGGTTCAGCACATACGCCATGGCGATCTGGGCTACCGTCGCGCCCTTTCGCCCGGCCAGATCATACGCCCGGTCAAGGCGCGCCAGGTTGCATTCGTGGCAGTAGGCCCGCAGGCACGCCCCGTCAATCTTGTCCCTGATTGCCTCGAAGTTCGCCCGCGTGATCCGCCCGGAGAACAATCCCCGCGCAAGGCTGGAATACGCGAAAAGCGGCGTCTTTGTCCGGATGTGCCACTCCCTTGCGTCCGCTTCCTTCGGGCCGCTAATGCCTACGCATCCGCTGCCCCACGGGTTCTCCACCTGCTCGGCAAGACTGAAATGCGGACTGCTCGCGGCGAACGGCTCAAACCCTTGAGCCTTCGCGTAATCGTTGGCCTCCTGAATGCGCTCATGCCGCCAGTTCGACCCGCCGAAGGCTCGGATTCTTCCGGCGCGCCGATGCTCATTCAGAGCCTCGACAATCGGACCGACCGGCACGGACGGATCGTCCCGGTGCAGCAGGTAAATGTCAATGTAATCGGTCTTCAGACGCGCAAGGGAGTCGTGCAGATCGGACGCGATATCGAACGGAGTGACCCGCTGTCGGTCGGAATTCGGATGCGCCCCCTTGGTAAGTATGACTACCCGCCCCCGGTTGCCGCGCTCGCGCATCCATTCCCCGATGCAGCGCTCGCTGTCCCCCCCGGCGTAGACCAGCGCGCAGTCAAGCGTCGTACAGCCTAGCGCAAAGGCGTCATCCAGAAGGGCGAAGCTCTTGTCCCTCTCCCTCCTGTTAATGATCATCGTGCCGAGAACGAGGCGCGAGACCGGCTTGCCCACGCCCTTTACCTCGCCGTATCGCATTGTCATGTCATTGTCTCCTGTCGGGGCATCACGCGTGAATTCTTGTGTGTTATTCGAACGGGTATTTCAAGCCCCACTGCTTCCTGAGCGCGTCCATCGTTCGGGCGATCTCCAGCGTCTCGTCCAGCGGAATAATGGGATTTTCCGTTTGCCCGTTGCGAAGGCAGGCCATCACCGACGCCGCCTCGTAGTTCATCCCGTTGCCCTCGATTGGAAATTCCCGGTCCTCGACCTTCCCCCCCCGCTGGACGGTCATCTTCTGTGGAATCCACCACGGACCGTGGATTCTGATGCGTCCCTCCGTGCCGCTGATCGTCGCCTCCATCGGCGTCGAGGTCTGCACGGCGGATGAACAGACTGCGATCTGGCCCTTCGGGTATTTCATCACCCACGCGGCCTGCTCGTCAACGCCCGTCGCGCCAATGTGCGCCTGGCTCACGATCTTGTCCGGCTTGCCGAAGAGCATGAACGCCAGAGCATTGCAGTAGACCCCGACGTCCAGAAGAGAACCCCCGGCCAGCGCGGGATTCAGCAGACGGCTCTCCGGATTCCATCCGCAGCGGAAACCGAAATCAACCTCAAGCATCCTGATCTCGCCGATGTCGCCTTCAGCCTGTATCCGGCGCACCTCGGCCATCAGGGGAAAGAAACGCGTCCACATCCCTTCCATCAGGAAAAGCCCCTTTGCCCTCGCCTTCGCGATCATCCTGCCCGCCTGCCGGGCGTTCACGGCGAAAGGCTTCTCGCAGAGAACCGCCTTGCCCTTCTTCAAGCACAGAAGCGCGTTCTCGCAGTGAAGAGGATGCGGCGTGGCGACGTAAATGATGTCAACGTCGCGGTCCGCGCACAGCGCCTCGTAGGACGCGTGGCGGCGGGGGACGTTGAATTCATTTCCGAACGACTCCGCCTTCTCTTCGCTCCTGGAGCCAACGGCCGCGATCTCCGCGTCCGGCAGGCTCTGCAACCCTCTGGCGAACTTCTTCGCTATGCTTCCCGTTCCCAGTATGCCCCATCGCACGGTGTCCATTCATGTTCCCTTTCAGCGCAGAATGACAACAAGGCGGTTGAAAGCGCCGACGCCCGAGAAGAGGCGTCAATGCGCCATAAATTACACCAAATCCGACTGAAAATGTAGATTCAAGTGGGATGACAGGCTGGGAGGCAATCTTCCCATAACGACAAGGCTGAAGCACGGCTTCAGCAATCCAAAGGCGGGTGTCAACGCTCCGAAGGCGAAACTTCCATTCCCCTTTGGAACAACAGGATTTTCTGTGACACAGGCGCGGTTCAGCCTCCCTGCGGCCCCCAGATGTTTGTCTCGCCCTCATTGGTCTGCGGCGCGCCGGGCGTGCTGCGTCCGTCGTCAACGTATTTCTGCATGAGCTTCGTCATGCGTTCGACGACGCCGGGATATCTGTCCTGAAGATTGGTCTTCTCGGAGTCGTCCGCGCTCATGTCATAAAGCTGGATCGGTGGCAGGCCAAGCTCCTGGGCCTGCTTGTCCTTCGGCTTGCTCCAGCCTCCCGAGCCTGCGCATAACTCCAGCTTCCATTTGCCCTGCCGTATGGAGAACCTTCCGTCAATGGAATGATGGACGGTGGCCTCCCTGAGCGGCTCTTTCGCGATCCCGGCGAGATCGGGCAGTATGCTCACGCTGTCCTCCCCGGCGTTGTCGGGCAGTCGCGCCCCGGCGATGTCCGCCGCCGTGGCCATAAGGTCCGTCAGGCACACGGTGTCCGCGCAGGAGGATGACGCCTTTATGCGCTCCGGCCATCGGCATATGAAGGGGATGCGATGCCCGCCCTCGAAGATATCCGCCTTGTGTCCCCGGAAGCGCTGGCTTGGATAATGACCCATCGCCTCAAGCTCCGGGAAGTTGGCTACCGGCGAGCAGCCGTTATCGCTCGTGAAAACGAAGAGCGTGTCCTGCGTCATGCCGTTGCGCTCAATCGCTCTCATAACCTCGCCGACAGTCCAGTCAACCTGATTGACGAAGTCGCCGTATTGCCCGGCGCTGCTCTTGCCCCGGAACTCTCTGGTCGGGAGGATTGGCGCGTGTGGGGCGCTCAGGGGGAAGTAGAGGAACAGCGGCTTGTCCGAGCCGGACGCTGCATGGCGGTCAATGCAGGAGACGGCCTTCTGCGTCAGGACCGGCAGCGTTTCTTCGTGGACGAATCCCGGCGCGCACGGCCCGCCCCGGTAGAACTCCTTATCCCCGCGTCCCTCGATCGTCTCTGTCGGCGCCGCGACAACGCGGTCGTTCTCGATGTAGACGTATGGAATCATATCCAGGGACGCCGGGATGCCGAAGAAGTAATCGAAACCCAGATCGGTCGGGCCGCCGGCGATGCGTTTCGAGTAATCAACGTTGCCATCTTTGATCTCGCCGCCGTCCGTCGTCGCCCATCCCAGACCGAGGTGCCACTTTCCCACGCAGGCGGTTGCATAACCGTTGTTTTTCAAAAGGGACGCTACGGTCAGCCTCTCGCGCGGAATGAGGGGCGGGGAGTAGCCCCAGAGCACGCCGCTCTTGAGCGTCGAACGCCAACAGTACCGCCCGGTCAGGATGCCGTAGCGCGTCGGAGTGCAGACGGCGGAGCCGCTGTGCGCGTCCGTAAAGGTCATGCCGTCGCGCGCCAGCGCGTCAACGTTCGGAGTCGGTATCCTGCATCGCTCGTTCAGGCAGGCGATGTCGCCGTATCCGAGGTCGTCGCAGAGGATGTAGACGATGTTGGGTTTACGCATTACGCTCTCCCGTCCGGCGGCGACTGCTCCGGCGGAGGAACATCCGCCGACAGCCAGTCCGGCCGCGCCGCAGCCGATCATTCTCAGAAAGTCGCGTCTTGTCTGCCCGTTCCGCATCATGCGGGGATTTCCTTGCGTATCAGCGCGATTAACGCCTCAATGCGCCGGCCAGATTCAACAGAAGGAAAACCAGAATAAAGACAATCGCGGCCGGAAGGGCTATTCGGAGGAACAGAACAAGGGCCGCAGTTAGACCCGACCGGGCCTCCTCCTCGTCATTTTCCGAATCCTCGCCCGCCTGCCAGTCCTCGTCGCTTATCTCGACCGGGGTGGCCAGGATTTCGCGCGCCCGCTCGGCATCCTCCTCAGCAACCTTGATTTTTACGCGCCCGACGTTGCCCCAGAGCCACGTGAAGGCGTCGGCGGCCTCCAGAACGCAGCGGATGCCCTCGGCTTCAAGGCGCAGGCGGCAAATCTCCGCCTCCCCGGTGCGCGGGCGATGTTCGATTGTGACCAGTTTCTCAGACACTGACGACTCCGCAAAATGTGAATCTTAATGGATGATATCACCAATGCCTTGAATGAGAAAGAGCGACGTCCGGCGGGCGGCGAACTCCGGATTGCGGGATCACGGCGATTCGGCTATCCTGACGCGCGTTTTCGAGGAAGCGGCGCGGACACATGGCGAAACCGGGCGGAATACACACCACTGAGCTTGCAAAGCGCGGAGCGATCTACGCGCTCCTGTTCTGCCTCGCGCTTGTTTTCGTCTTCCCTTTCTACTGGCTCTTCATCTCCGCGTTTAAGTCCCCCGACCAGATATTCACCATCCCTCCGCAATTCCTGCCTGAGACGTGGCGGCTGGATAACTTCCGCGACGTTTTCGCAAAGACGAAAATCCTCCGCGCGTTCGCCAATTCCACGCTCATAGCCGCCGGGCATTGTTCTCTGTCCGTTCTGCTTTGCGCGATGGGTGGCTACGCCTTCGCCAAGTTTCCCAACGCGCCGGGCCGCGCCAAGCTCTTCGCCTTCGTTCTGGGAACGATGATGATCCCGGGAGAGGTCACGCTGATCCCGTCATTCATCATCATGGTCAAGCTGGGTCTGGTGAATTCCTACTGGGCGCTCATCATCCCCGGCGCGGCCAACGCCTTCGGCATATTCTGGATGCGGCAGTACATCGCCGGAAACGTGCCGGACGCGCTGCTTGACGCCGCGCGCGTGGACGGCTGCGGCGAGGTCGCCATGTTCTTCCGCGTCGTCATGCCGGTCATCCGCCCGGCGCTTGCCGCCCTTCTCATCCTGCGCCTGATGTATTCCTGGAACAATCTCATGTGGGCCTTCATCATGCTGCGCACGGAAGAGATGCAGACGATGCCGCTGCTGATATACCTCCTTCAGGGCGAGCGCAACACGCCCTACGGCATGCTCATGGCCGGTTGCCTGCTGATCACGCTGCCGCTCATAATCGCGTTCGTCCTGTTCCAGAAGCACTTCATAGGCGGCATCACGGCAGGGGCGGTGAAGGGATGAGTCCGCAATCGCGCCAGCGCATTTGCATTATCTTCTGATTATCCTAAAATGCGCTTCCACGGCAGGCGGGTAGAATTCTGCCGTGTCAATCGGCGCAACGGGCCGCCGCCCAATGAAAGGACATCTGCTATGTCTGACGGAAAATGCTGGAAGTTCGGCGACAACATTGACACTGACGCCATAATACCGGCGCGTTACCTGAATACGACCGATCCGGCGCAACTGGCGGCGCACTGCATGGAGGACGCCGACGCCGGATTCGCGAAGAAGGCCGTCCCCGGCGACGTGATCATCGGGGGCGAGAATTTCGGCTGCGGCTCTTCGCGCGAGCACGCGCCAATCGCGATCAAAGCCGCCGGAATATCGTTCGTCGTGGCAAAGTCCTTCGCAAGAATTTTCTTCCGCAACGCGATCAACATCGGCCTTGCAATATTCGAATGCCCGGAGGCAGCGGAGGAAATCCCCGAGGGACACAAGATCGCCGCCGACATCAAAACCGGGGTCATCATTGATCTGACCTCCGGAAAGAGATACCAGGCGGCCCCGTTCGCCCCGGCAATGCAGGAAATCATCGCCGCCGGCGGATTGATGAACTTTGTGAAATCGAAAGTCACCGCCTGATGATAAGTATCAGCAGACTTTATTGCGGGGAAGCGACAGGCGCTGACTCGCTGCGCTACGGCAGAAAGGGGGCCGAGCATTCCGCCGGGGAGGGCCGCGCCCCGCGCAGCGCAAGCGAGAGACGCCCCGTCGTCGTCTGGAACATCACGAAACGGTGCAACCTCCGCTGCCGCCACTGCTATTCCAGTTCGACCTCCAGTCCGTGCAAGGGGGAGTTGAGCGGCGCAGAAGGGCGCGAACTGCTCAAGGACCTTGCGGCGTTCGGATGCCCGGCAGTCCTCCTGAGCGGCGGCGAACCGCTGATGCGCAAGGACGTTTTTGACCTTGCGGCCTTCGCCACCGGACTGGGCCTGCGGGCAGTGCTTTCCACGAACGGCACGCTGATAACCAGACCCATTTCCGAACGTATAAAGGAAGCCGGATTCACCTACGCGGGGGTGAGTCTTGACGGCATCGGCGAGACGAATGACGCCTTCCGCGGCCGCGAGGGCGCCTTTAACCGCGCCACGCGCGGCTTCCGGCTGCTGAAGTCCGCCGGAATGCGGGTCGGATTGAGGCTGACGCTTACGCGCCGGACTTACGAAGACCTGGAGAGAATCTTTGATTTTATCGAGCAGGAGAATATTGACCGCGCATGCTTCTACCACCTCTGCTACAGCGGGCGCGGGGCTGAGCACAGCGACCAGGACCTCCCCCACGCCGAAACTCGCAAGGCAATGGACATAATCCTTGCAAGAACCAGGGATTTTTTCGCAAGAGGACTGCAAAAAGACATTCTGACAGTGGACAACCACGTTGACGGCGCGTACCTATACTTAAAGATGAAACAAGAGGATAACCCCCGCGCGGAACAGGTCATGGAACTGCTCCGATGGAACGGCGGAGGTCTTTACAGTTCCGGCGTCGGGATTGGCGACGTTGACTACCGCGGGAACGTCCATCCTGATCAGTTCTGGATGCATTACACCCTCGGCAACGTCCGGGAAAGGCCGTTCAGCGAAATCTGGACGGACGAGAAGGACGGACTGCTGGACGGACTGCGGAATCGGAAAGCAAAACTCAAGGGGCGATGCTCCCAATGCCGCTTCCTTGATGCGTGCGGAGGCTCGCTGCGGGTCAGGGCGGACATTTTCTACGGCGATCCGTGGGCGCCGGATCCCGCCTGCTACCTCAGCGACGAGGAGATTGGCCTGACGGACGAGGATGGAACCAGGCTGAAAGAGGCCGGGGAGTGGTTCGAAATCCCGAAAAGACTGTCGCGAAAATAGGCTTTGCGAAGAAGCGAGCGTCGGCAAGATGATCCAGTCAAACGGTCCCAGAATGATATTCTGGGAAACAACGTCGAAGTGCAACCTTTCGTGCAGCCATTGCAGGCGCGAACCGGGAGCGGGCGATAGCGGACGGGAGGACCTTGATTGGGATCAGACCCGTCTTCTGCTTGACGGCATCGCCGACAAATGGGCGACGATGCTCGTCCTGAGCGGCGGCGAACCGCTCCTGCGGGAGGATATCTTCGGGGTGGCGGCATACGCGGTCGCCCTCGGCCTCCAGGTCGGCCTGGCCACCAACGGAACGCTGATAGACGAGACTATGGCCGATCGGATAGCCTGCAGCGGCATGCGCGTAGCGGCAGTCAGCCTGGATTCTGCAAATCCGGAATCCCACAACCGCAAGCGCGGGCAGAAGGGCTGTTACGAGCAAGCCGTCAAGGGGATCGTTAACCTGAAAAACGCCGGCGTCCCGGTTCAGATCAACACGACTGTGACATCCGAGAATCTGAATGAGATGGAGGGCATATACAACCTTGCCGCCCATTTCGGCGTTACCGCTCTGCATTTCTTCATTCATATCCCCGTAGGCTGCGGCGCGACAATTCCGAAAACGCAACGGCTGGACGTTCACGGTTACCTGAAGACCCTTCAGTGGGTTCTGCGCAAGAGCGCTGACAAGCGGATCCGCCTGCGCGTAACTTGTGCGCCGCAATACAACCGCCTCGCAAAAAAGGAATCGGAGTCTCAGCGTTCCGCCGGAAAAGATGGCAGCGGGCAGCATCCGCGCGGGCAATTCAACACCGGATGCCTGGCGGGCAAGGCCATCTGCTTCATCTCCAGTGACGGGCAGGTCCAGCCCTGCGGCTACCTGCCGCTCAGTTGCGGAAACGTGCGCGAGTCATCCATCTTCGAAATCTGGAACGAGGCCGCGCTGCTCAGGCAACTACGCGACCAGAACAGTCTGAAGGGCAAGTGCGGAAAATGCGGCAAGAATGATATCTGCGGCGGATGCAGGGCGCGGGCTTACGCCGTCACGGGCGACGTTCTGGAAGACGATCCGCTCTGCCTGTCCAACGCCTGAAGTTCACGGGGCCGACGCGAATGACCGAACTGGATCCCGTTGACGCGCGAATCCTGGCGAAGCTCCAGGAGGGATTCCCCGCGCATCCCGCGCCGTTCCTCGTCCTGTCCCAGGAACTCTCCATCCCCGCCGGCGAAATCCTCGACCGCGTCCGCCGGATGTCCGAATCCGGCGTCATCCGGCGCATCAGCCCGATGATCAACGCCGCGGCGTTCGGCCTGGCGTCCACCCTCGTCGCCCTGGAAGTCCCCCCCGATCGTCTCGATGAGGTTGCCGGTACTATTAATGCGATGCCCGGCGTCACGCACAACTACGCCAGGAGCGATGCTTCCGGACGATGCCGCTACAATCTTTGGTTCACGCTAATGGCTCCTTCCGAGGACGAACTGACGGAACAGCTTGAGCAGATCCGTGTTAAGACCGGGCTTTCGCCGGTCAGCCTTCCGGCAAAACGCAAATTCAAGGTAAGGGTGCATTTCAGCGCAAGAGATGACGGCTGACGAACTGGACCTGAAGATAATTGACGCCTTGCAAGGCGGACTGCCCGTCGCGGAGCGTCCATACGCGATCATCGCGGATCGGATCGGGATTTCCGAATTCGACGTGATAGAGCGGGTCCGCGCGATGCTGGCGGACGGCAGGATGCGGCGTTTCGCGGCCGTGGCGAACCATAATGAGCTTGGCTTCAAAAACAATGCTCTGATCGTCTGGAGTGTGTCCGATGAGCAGATCGAACAGGCCGGGGAGCGAATCGCGGCATTCCCGCAGGTGACGCATTGTTATGCGCGATCAATCGCTCCGGACTGGCCCTATAATCTTTATGCAATGGTCCATGCCCGTTCCGAGCTGGAATTCGATGAAATCCTTGCCGCCCTTGACGCCGCCGCGGGGACGAGCAACCGCGTTGCGCTACGCACAGAACGGGAATTCAAAAAGACATCTGTCCCGGTTCGGGATATCATGTCCGGCAATGGACAAAACGGAAGATAAGCCCCCGGAGGGGACCGTCCTGATCGGAACGCGCGGCAGCGCCCTTGCCGTCTCGCAAACGGGAAGCGTAATCAGCGCCATCGAACGGCGATTCTCCGGCGTCAGGTGCGAAATCCGCGTCATCCGCACCCACGGCGACGAGACAGACAAGCCTCTGCCTGAAATCGGACTGACCGGCGTCTTCACGCGCGAAATCGGCAAAGCCCTCCTGCGGGGGGAAATACACCTTGCCGTCCACAGCCTCAAGGACTTGCCCTCGGTCATGTTCAAGGGTACCATGCTGGGTGCTGTCCCGACGCGTGAGGATCCCACCGACTGGCTGGTCAGTCGTGACGGCGTCGCTCCCGAAGGGCTTCCGGAAGGCGCGACGGTCGGGACCGGTTCCGCGCGGCGGCGGGCGCAATTACTCAGGCTCCGGCCCGATCTTCGGATAGTCGGCGCGCGGGGCAACGTGGACACACGGCTTCGCAAGCTGGAGCGGGGCGAGTTTGACGCACTTGTTCTCGCCGCTTCCGGCCTGATCCGGCTCCGTCGGAATGACGTCCCGCACTGCGTTCTTTCAACTGACCGGATTCTTCCCGCCCCGGGGCAGGGGGCGCTGGGAATCGAAGTTCCGGTCGGCCTTGAAAAGATCGGGGGCGTCCCGGTCGGCGCCCTGCTTGCGGCGATTGACGATCAGGCGACGCATCGCTGCGCAATCGCGGAAAGGGCCTTAACGGAAAGGCTTGGGGGCGGCTGCAACGTCCCCCTCGGCGGCCTCTGCCGGGCGGAGGGCGGGCGGCTGATCCTGCGGGCGGAGTTGCTTTCGGCGGACGGGCGGGATTGCGTCGCCGCAGAATTGTCCGGAGATTTCTCGGAACCGAGGGAACTGGGCGTCGGCGTCGCGGAGGCGCTTCTGAACACTGGCGGAGACGCGATTCTCCGCGAACTTGAAAATCGGGCATAAGCGGAAAATGCGCTACGAAAGATCAAAGAAGCTGTTCAGCGAGTCACAACTCTACATCCCCGGCGGAGTCAACAGCCCCGCCCGCGCTTTCGGCCCCGTCGGCGGCTCGCCCGTCATCATACGCAGGGCGAACCGATCGCGGGTCTATGACGTTGACGGCAACGAGTATGTTGATTACGTCTGCTCATGGGGGCCGCTCATCCTCGGGCACAGCCATCCTTCCGTCATCGCCGCGATACGCAAGGAATCGGAATTCGGCACGAGCTTCGGCGCGCCGACGCTGAACGAGCTGAAGATGGCCGCGCTGGTCTGCCGTTGCGTCCCGTCGGTAGAGATGGTCCGCATGGTCAACAGCGGGACCGAGGCCACGATGAGCGCAATTCGTCTGGCGCGGGGTTTCACAGGCCGGGACCTGATAATCAAATTCGAGGGTTGCTGGCACGGGCACGGCGACGCCTTCCTCATCAAGACCGGCAGCTCGGCCCTCAGCCAGGGCGTTCCGGACAGCCCCGGTGTTCCGGATGAGGTTGCGCGGCTCAGCGTGACGGTCCCTTACAACGATCTTGAGGCGGTCAAGAGTGTCCTGAGGGAGAATCCCGGCAAGGTGGCGGCGATAATCGTCGAACCTGTCGCGGGGAACATGGGCGTAGTCCCCCCGGGCGACGGGTTTCTGGACGGGCTTCGCAGCCTGGCGACGTCTTCCGGAACGCTGCTCATATTCGACGAAGTGATAACGGGCTTCCGCGTGTCACTCGGCGGGGCGCAGTCGCTTTACGACGTCATGCCGGACTTGACGTGCATGGGCAAGATCATCGGCGGCGGCCTGCCCGTCGGGGCGTACGGCGGGCGGCTGGACATCATGCAGAACGTCAGTCCGCTGGGGATGAAGGTCTCCCAGGCCGGAACGCTTTCCGGCAACCCCATCGCCATGGTTGCGGGGTATACGACGCTGCTCAGGCTCTGCGGAGAGGACGTCTACGCCGACCTTGAGGCGACGGCTGAGAAGCTGACCTCAGGGATGATGTCAATCGCGAAGAGCAACGGGTATCCCGTCTGCATCCAGCGCGTCGGCAGCATGTTCACGCTCTTCTTCCATCCGGGGCCGGTGCGCAATTATGACGACGCCGCGAAATGCGACACGGAGCGCTTCGCGCGCTACTTCCACTCGATGCTCGACCAGGGGATATACCTTCCGCCGTCGCAGTTCGAGAGCTGGTTCGTCTCCCACGCGCACACGGAGAAGGACGTTGCGCTCACGCTTAAGGCGCATGAGAAGGCGCTTAAGGAAGCGTTCGCGTAATGCGGCGGGATTTTCGGACGAAACATGAATCCAGCAGATTCATGTTCGTCTTTATCCTGAAGTGTGGGGAGCGGCACTGCATGCCATGCCCTTGATCCCTTCAGCGACCGGTTACATCCTGTAATGTTTTTATCGCTGGAAACCGGTATCCAGCGGGTGTAGTATTTTTAAATGAGAAGGAGACAGTTCCAATGCGTCTGATTGTGACACTTGAGCGCGACGAGACCGGAATGATAGTGGCCGAATGCCCGGCCATACCGGGATGTATTTCGCAGGGAGAGACTGAGGAGGAGGCGCTGAAGAACATAAGCGAGGCAATTCAAGCGTGCATTGAAGCAAGGGCCGCCAATGGAATGCCTGTCACCGTCGCCATTCGTGAAATAGAGGTGGCCGTCTGATGCCCCGGCTCCCGGTGATTTCCGGGGCGGAGGCGGTGCGAGCCTTTGAATGCGCCGGCTGGCGCAGAGATCGTCAGCGCGGGAGTCATGTTGTGCTTATCAAAGCGGGACATATCGCCAGTCTTTCAATTCCCCTGCACAGGGAATTATCTCTTGGCACGCTTCGCGCCTTGATTCGCGCCGCAGGCATGACCGTTGAGGAATTCGTCAAATTGTTATGACTGAGTATGGTTCCCATTCACCCCGACCTTGACTGGCACTCATTGCTGTGAGAAAGCGCCATGGCTGATCTGCCGGAAGCAACAGGCGTTGCGGTTGATTTGTACGGGTGCCCGAATCGCTGCCGTCACTGCTATCTGGGCAACGGCCCAAACAATCGCCTAACTCCGGACGATCTGAAACGGGTCGCTGAAGCATTTTGGGATTGGAAGCGTCAATCCGATAAAATCTCATATTTCAAACAGGTGTTTGTGAGTTCCAGCTACCGGGAGCCTGATTTCTCAGACGATTATCAGAAACTCTACGAACTGGAGCGCGAACTCAGCCGATGCGAACCGCGCAGGTATGAACTGCTGAGTGTCCGGCGTCTGGCCGGAGATCCCGGCTATGCCCTCTGGGCAAAGGAACACGGCCCGCAGGTCTGCCAGATAACCTTCTTCGGAATGGAGGGGATCACCGACGATTTCTTCCGCAGACGGGGGGCATTCAAGGACAATCTGGCGGCAACCGAGCGGCTGTTACAGGTCGGCATGATACCCCGATGGCAGATCATCCTCACCAAGCCCGGCATGAAGGATCTGTCTGAAGTGCTGAGTATGGTAGAACAAATGCGCCTGAGTAAGAGAACGGCTGAGTTGGGGGCTGAGTTCACCATCTTCTGCCATCCTCCCGGACCGGTTGGAGAGGCATGGAACCTTGAATCCCAGCGCATTGATGAAGACGACGCGGCGAATATTCCTGAACCGTTGGCGAATGAGACTGTGAAACACTTCGGCGAAGGATCCGATTGGAAGACAGAAGCCGAATGGGTTGAGCAAGCCGAGTCAGGGGAGGCATTTCCACGAGAACATCCCGGGGAACTATGGTTCCTCGTGAATTCCGAATATGACGTTTTCTCCAACTATGGAGACATGACCGATGGTTGGAAGCTGGGGAACTTTCAGAGAGATGATCTGGACGCGATACTTGCCGCTTTCGAATCTGATCGCCCAACGGCGATGCGCGTGATGGCTGACATCACCGACGCAGAGCTTGCTTCGCGGTTCGGCAGACGGAACTCAAGGGCGATATACTCAGGCGGAGATGTCAGAGACAGATGGGTGAGATTATTGGTTAATTTACTACAGCGATGAGAAACCCGGCATGGGCTTATCTCACGCTCATACCTGTCATTTGCATCATTACTACTTCCATCTAATTTCCACCGGCCCCATCAGCCCCGACGGTCTTATCTCGTTCTCGAACTCGTTTGCGCGGGAATTCGTGACCAGAACCTCGATGGCATTCTCGCCCGGTTTGAGCAGTCCGGTGATATCCCACCGATACGGCGCCCAGAGCCGCGGCCCCAGGTCTTTGCCGTTGACCTTCAGCACGGCGAAATCGCATACGCGGCCCAGATCGAGTTCAACGGCGGTTGCGTCCAGTGGCGCGCCAAGAGCGGCGGGATTGAAATGTGTCTGGTAGGAGAGAGCGCCCGAGAATTTCTTCATCGAGGGCCAGTCGCTCCAGTTGCCCAGTTCGGGGAGGAATTTCCAGATTTCGAGGTCGTTTTTCGCCGGATTGACTACGCGCCATGTTTGACGGATTTCAGCGGATTGGCGATGTATTTGTAGGGTGTGCAAAGCCGAAGGCTTTGCGCACGCGGAAGCGCGAGCGGGAGTTTTTTCGGCGGGTTTCGCTTCGCTTGAACCCTTCCTCAATCCCACATCGTTATTGGTGGGTTCCGCTTCGCTTGAACCCACCCTACATGCTTCATCCGCGTGTGCACGGCTCGCGGCGGCGGCCTCGCCGCTCTGCCGCTCGCACACTACAGGAGGTTTGCCGGGGCGGACGGCAAGGATGAGGCTCTGCCGCCGTTCAAGGTTGAACGGCAGGATCATTGAATTCCGCCCGGCCTCGACGACCGGGGCGGGGGAACACTGCCCGGTCCATGCGTCCCACCATTCCGGAACTCCGACGTGTGGGACGGTCAGGTCGCCTTCGATTGCCTGCTCGCCCTCGTTGACGAGCATGATGAGGACGGCGTCGGAGTGGAGGTAAGTCGCCGCGCGAAGGGCGGGCGCATGCGGGGTGATTGAAACGTCGGCAATCACGTTCCCGTCCAGCCATGCGGAGAGGGCTTCCGGACTGACGACCACGTCGGTATCGTTCGACGGCGGACGGTCTTCAATCAGGGCGCAGACTCTCAGGCCGGACCTGGCGCATTCAGCCAGCCTGTCCAGCGCGTCACTGCGCCAGCCCTCCCCCCCCTCGATGAGCACGGCGGAGTAGCGTTGCGGGCCGACAAGAAGTCGCCCCTTCTCGACGGACGATTTTTCAACCAGGATTCTTTCCTCGATGTAATCGAAATCGCGCTGGGTTTCGTATAGAACCTTCGCGGTCTTCCAAGGAAGCCAGTCGCGGCGTCCCAGCACGGCGATGCGCGGGCGGCAGGCTCCGGAGGCAACCCAGGACATGCGGCGGGTGTAATCTGCGAAAAGGCGGTAATGCGGCCACCAGAGGTTGTTCGGGCCGACGCACGGAGGGCGCTCCATCGCGCGCGAGCCTTCGATGGAATAGTAGAAGGCGTGCGGCCAGAGAAGGTTCACGCCGCGGACCAGCAGCCAGTCGCTGAGCCACTTCATCTCATCCGGCGTGAAGCGCCAGCCATACGCGCCGAAACATTCATTCCCGTTCCGAGGAGCGCCCATCTGCCGGGCGGCGCTGCTTGAGCACTTTGCGCATGCGCTGTTCTCGCCCTCCAGCGCTTCCCTGCCTTCGGGCACGACCCATCGCCAGACGATGTCCTGTCCGGGAAGCTGGAAGTAACCCAGGTGTCCGATGCCCATTGATGACGCGGGATGCCCGGTCAGCGAGATGCCGCGCTTCGCGCACCACTCCGAAAGAGGGGCATAATAATTGGCGCCCAGCATCTCCTCAATGGTCAGGCGATAATCCCGTCTGACCTGCGCCGTCTTCGGACCCACGTCATACCAAAGAGCCGGCAGCAGGGGACGGACGTCGTAGCCTCGCGCCTTGCGGAAGGCGTCAGGCAGGGCGGCGGTCCAGTCCTGAACACCGCGCTTGCCGCCGCGCCCGCGCGGACTCGGCTCGTCCGTGAACATGGCGCGGACGGTTGTTCCGAAGTACCCCTTCAGAGCCTGATAGTATCGCTCGTGGGTGAGGCGGATGAACGCGGCAGTCGTCTCAGGGTTGAGCAGGTCGGCGGATTTCGGCGCGCCGGGCTGTCCGTCGTCCTCGCCCAGGTGAACGCCGCGAATGGTTCCGTTGCTGGGTGAATCCACAAAGACAAACATTGCCCACTCGCGCCCGTCATCTTTGCGGGCGATTTCAATCACCCCATCGCGCGCGGGGAGTTGAAGCATTGAGTCAGGGACAATCGAATCCTTGTCCGCCATTGCGGCTGCGCAGGCCGAAACGAAACGCTCCCCCTCCTTTATCTCGATGGAAACCTTGCTCTCCCCGGACGGGCAGGCGTGACGGCGCAACTCCAGACAGCGCGACGCAAGGTTGGGATTCTCCTTCACGATCATGCCGTGGGACGAACCGGACGGGTACATGCCTTCGTCATAGAGATGGACGATCATGCCGTGCTCGGCGGCGTCCTCCACGGCGACAACGACGAGTTCCATGAACTTGTCGGATAGATACGGAATCGAGGGCGAGAGGCCCATCCGGGGATGGATGACGAAGCCCCAGACACCCTTCTCGCGGAAGGCGGCCATTTGCGTTCGGATGCCTTCGGGGGTCAGGTCGCCGTTCCAGAACCAGAACGGCATGGGGGAGAATTCCTTCGGGGGATCCAGGAACTGCTTCTTCAGTTGCATGTTTTCGCTCACGCAGCCGGTTACGGCCAGAACGGACACCAGGATAGTAAGGTGAGAGAGACGAAGCCTGTCGCAATGCAAGCGCGCGCCGAACGTCATCCGTTGCGTCTCCCGGCATAAGGCAGGGCAAGCAGGGAATTCATGACGGTATCAGGATCGCATGTCAACACTATCTCAAGGAAGCTCTGCGCCCTGTAGCCGCTTCGCTTGAGGAGAGAGGTCGTAAGGAATGGAGGCCATAGGAAGTGAATCATCTGCAGCACCTGTATGGACTGCGCCCTGATTGCGCCGTTCGGGTTGTTCGCGCAAAGGAACCAGAGCAGCATGGGCAGGGCGAGAACGGCAAAAAGGCCAAGCGTCAGAAGAATCGTCGTTGCGACCGACAACCCCCGTGTCGAGCCGCCGACCTGTGCCGCGTATCGCACAATCGTCTGAGCGCCTTCGCCCCTGCGCAGCCTTAGCCGGGCCTGTTTCATCGCAGCAAGAGGATGATAGCGCATCGGGATTTCACTGGAGTATCGGATATGGATTTCATCCTGGCCATGTTCTTCAACGGAGTAGAGCGTCCCGAGCGGGCCGGTTGAGAAATTCGCCTTCAGCCGCGCTCGAAGGTCGCCGGAGGAGACGGACACCTTTCGCTCTCCGGTAATCCATTCTAGCGGAGCGGACTCCGCCTCCGGGATTCCTGTCTCAGCCTCCTGGATGGCCCTTCGCGCCCGGCGCAAGGTTCTGACATAGTGCGTGAAAGCGATGACCCAGACAGTCAAGCCGATAAGAAATCCTGTGGCCAGGATCGCCAACGCAACTCCTGAAGTGAACGGCGCATCCATCAGCTATTCCTCCCCGGCGCTCACTGCCCGGCGGCAAGCGGTTTGTCAGAACTCTTAAACGCCGTTGCGCGGACCAGCGCCAGATTCGCCGCGCCGAGCATTGCCTCGCCGCCTTTCCAGTCGCGAGAGGCCATGTAGTTTTGAGCAACTCGCCCGATCTCAGGATCGAACCACGCCAGCCGCGTCCATCGCGCGACAGCCCCGTCATACTTCCCTTCGCCGGAGCCGTTGACGCAGTTTGCGAAAAGATTGCCGCCCTTGCTCACGCGTAGCATGAAGGTCCGGCACATGGCGTCCATGTCCTCCCGCGTGAAGACGATACCCGCGCCGTGACAGATAATCGCGAAGTCCACGTTGATCGAAGCGTGGGAGATGTCTTCGGAGCCTTTGCCGGGACCGTCGAGATCAGCCCAGTAGGACCAGTCGAAGACGGGCGGATCGCCGGAGACTCGGATGCGGTTTCTGAAGAAGCCGGCCAGTTTTGCCGCTTTGTCGAAGTATTGTTCCTTGCCGGTTGTCTGCCATAGGATAACGAGCGTTCGCCCCATGGCGTTCTGCTGGTTCAGGGGCAGATGTTTGCCGAGAAAATCCCCGAAGTAATAACCTTCGCCCTTGTTCGGGCCGCCTCTCCAGCAAGGTTCAAATCCAGCGACGGTTTCCTCGATTGAGGTCAGGAAGGCGTCGGCAATCGCGCCATATTTCTCCCGCAATGCGGGATCTCGCCTGACAATGCGGACGAAGCGCGCAAGGGGATGCGTAATCATCCCCGCATGAACAATCCATGCAAAATCCTTGCCTTTCGAATACTTCTTTGAAACCCACGCGGGCATTATACGGTCCCGGATTTCGTCGCGTTTCCCGCGTTTGTCATCCCGTATCTCGAAGATTCGCGCGCCCCTTTCGGCAAGGATGTCGAGATATCGGGCATCGCCGGAGGCTTCATAAGCCGCGACGAGGGCGGAAAGGAAGTAGGATTCTCCCCATGCCAACGAGCCGCCATCCTTTTGCTCCCAGTCCGTTTCCCGCGCTCGCTCGACGGCCAGGGGATCAAACACTGAAATGTAGAACGCC
Source organism: Planctomycetota bacterium (assembly GCA_022711755.1). Classification (GTDB taxonomy): domain Bacteria; phylum Planctomycetota; class Brocadiia; order SM23-32; family JAKLEA01; genus JAKLEA01. The sequence continues at coordinate 230,580 of JAKLEA010000002.1, read as the reverse complement.
ACGTCGGGATCATCGCCGCGGATTGCGCCGGAACCTGTAAGAAAACCGCCGAATATCGCGGCCAGGACGCCGGAAGAGACAATAACTCTCAACATTTTTTTCCGCCTTTCCGCAATCTCGGCTATCCGGAGAGGCTGGGAGCCTGCTCCCTGAGAACTTCCTTGACCTCGGCTGCTATCCTGTCGGGCGTGAGTTCAGACTTGTCGAAAAGTCTCTGCGTTTTTGACCTGAGGAACTCCGCTTCGTCATTTTCCAGCGCAGCCGTGTAATAGGCGATGATCGGGGTTTGATGAGCAACCGCGTGCCGGCGTATGCCCACGATCACGTCGCAACCGCGCATGTCCATGAGGGAGACGTTCAGCACCGCGACTTCCGGCAATCGAAGCATGAACTGCTGCACGCCGTCGCGCCCGGTCAGCGCAGGGGCGACGTCAAAACCTGCCCTGCGGAGCCGGGAGGAAACCTGCTCGACAAAACCGCGGTCATTATCCACAACAAGAATCGTCTGCTGGGACGTGTCCTCAACGGTTCTGCGAAGGCTGAGGTTGGCCAGCGCGCAGATGACGGCGTTGCGGTCCACCGGCTTGTTGAAACACTCCGTCGCGCCCATGCCTTTGCCGATGGCGGGACGATCCCCTGGACCGACTATCATCATCACGGGTATCTGCGCCGTTTCAGGCTTCTCTTTGATTTCGGTGAGCAACTGCCACCCGTCCCCGCCGGGCAGATCGGTATCAAGGATGACGGCAAAGGGGGCGCGATTCCTCACCTCGCGCCTGACGGTCTCGGCATCCGGTGTTATCTCCACGCGATAACCGGCCTCGGAAAGATACATGCCGACGATATGGACGGCGGATTGATCCGCCCCGGCGATGACAACCGTTTTGACGGGACCGATTGATTCGGCGGCTTCGATCAGCTCAATCTCGTCCTTCGGCTTCTTGACAACGGCCTTCTCAGCGGATTTCAGAGGGATTCTGAAGTGGAATTTCGAACCTGCCCCGAGCCTGCTTTCCACCCAGATCCTTCCGCCGTGCAACTGCACGAGCTTGCGGGTCAGCGCCAGCCCCAGACCGGTTCCCTCCCGGCGATGGGCCTGCGGGCCTTTTACCTGATGAAACTCCTCAAATATGACCTCCTGCTGATCAGATGGGATGCCCGGCCCGTTGTCAATCACGCTCACCTGAAGATCGGACTCCACAATGGCGGCCTCGATTCTGACCGTCCCGCCCTCAGGAGCGAACTTACAGGCGTTGGACAGCAGGTTGTACAGCATCTGCTTGAACTTGACGGGGTCCGCCTCGATCAGCTCGATCTCCGGAGTCACGTCCATGACGAGTTGAATCCCCTTCTTGTTGGATATGCCTTTCAGTGTGTTCAGAACCCCCTCTACGCTGTCCAGAACGGATATATCCTCGATGTTCAACTCCATCTTGCCCGCCTCGATCTTGGACAGGTCGAGTATGTCGCTGATCATCCTCAGAAGGTGCCCGGCGCTGGAGTGAATGTCGGCGCAATATTCCTTCTGCGTGTCGCTGATCTCCCCGGACGTGCCGTCCATGAGAATCTCGGCAAAGCCCATTATCGCGTTGAGCGGGGTGCGCAGCTCATGGGACATGCTTGCGAGAAATTCAGTCTTCAAGCGGTCAATCTGCGTGAGCTTGCGATTGGCAATCTGCAGATCGGAGGTTCTTTCCTCGACGCGCTGTTCCAGTTTGCGGCTGTAGTCGGCAACCTCCTGACGGCTGTTTTCAATATCGCCGATCATGTAATTGAATATCCTCGCGAACTCAGTCAGCTCGTCATGGTTTCTTTCGTTGTATTCGGCCTTTATTTTGTAATCCCCTGAGGCGACTCGGTGGCTCACTCGTGTGAGGGAGACGATACGGCGCGTGAGGCTGCCCCCTTGAAGAAGAGCCAGTCCGACGCCGATCCCGGCCGAGACGACAAGGAAAATGAAGGTCGTCACAGCCGCCGCCGCCACGACGTCGTGGACCCGGTTCTGGTAATGGCGCATGATATCCTGCGTGAGACGCAGCAACTGCGAAGAGCCGGCGTTGAGCGCCGCGCAGCGCTGCTCAAGCTCCTGGATCCATTGCTGTTTAGACTCATCGCCCGGCGCAACAGCGGCCAGCGCGAGCATCTGCTCCGCATCAGACTTCAGAACGGCGAGGGCGGAGTTAAGGTCCTTCTGGAAGCTGGGGAATTGCCCAGCCTTATCCGATACGGCTCCCAGCGCGATCCCAATATTTCCGAGGCAGAGGCGGATTCGCTCCCTTTCCTCGGCTCCGACCGCGTTGCGTGACAGCGCCTCCCTGATGGCGGCTGTCTCGTTGCGCATGTTCATCGTCGCCTGATACGCCTCCCATGCGTCAACATCCGCCCTGCGGGCCATGTATGTGACGCTGCCCATTTTGACCAGGGCGACAATGGCGACCATGAAGGTCATGCCCAGCAGGACGAAGAAGCTCCCGAGGAGCTTCGTTCCGATTGTCATGTTATTGAGCATTTAGCCGCCCAGCCTGAAACAGCATGAACGCCGCCGAACTGTCATCAGGAAGTATATACCCCGGCTCGCGCCGTGACAACAGGAGGGCCGTCATGTTCAAACAGGAGTATCCGGTATCGCCGCGCCGCAATCCAGAAACGTCCTGTGCCACATCTCCAGCATCAGCAGCGCCCAGAGCTTGTAGCCGTGGTCGGCGCGGCCCTGCACGTGTTCGGTCATCAGCCTTTCAATCGTTTCCCGGCGGAAGTATCCCCTCGCCGTAGCCCGGTCGCTCAACAGCATCTCCCGGGTAATCGCGCCGAATCCGCCCCTGAGCCATTCCGCGATTGGGACGCCGAAACCCATCTTGGGGCGCTTTACCACAGGCTCCGGCAGGATGTCCCCATAGGCCTTTAGCAGAATGCGTTTGCCGCGCAGTCCGTCCAGCCCCAGGGACAGTTTGAACCGGATCGGAAGCCTGGCGCAGAATTCCACAAGCTTGTGATCCAGAAACGGTGACCGACATTCCAGGCCGTGAGCCATGGAGGCGATGTCAACCTTGGTCAGAAGGTCGCACGGCAGATATGTCATCAAGTCCGCGAAAGTTGTGGCGTTCAGGAAGTCGGGATCGGAGCATTCGGCATAGGCGCGGGCGAGGAAGTTCTCCGGCGCGCTGTTCTGAAGCGTATCAGTCATTTCAGGGGAATAAACAGAATGTCTGGCCCGGGGGGAGAAGATTTCGATGAAAGACATGTATCTCTCGCGCGGCGTCAACATCCCCCCGGCAGCGAAGCGCTTCAGACGTCGCCTCAGTGTCTTCGGCTCGGATGACGCCGGCAGCTCCTGCCAGAGCTTGGAATAAAGCGCGCGGCGCAGGACTTTCGGCAGCGCATCTGTTTGTGACGCCAGCCACAACGCTTTATAGCGCGGGTAACCGGCGAAGCATTCATCTCCGGCATCGCCAGTAAGAGCGACGGTTACAGAACGGCGTGTCAGCTCGGAAAGCAGAAATGTCGGTATCGCCGAAGAATCGGCGAAAGGTTCGTCATAATGCCATACGAGCCGGGGCAGGACGGACATGGCGTCCGGGCTGACCATGAATTCCGTATGCTTTGTCCCAAATTTGCGGGCGACCATGCCGGCATATTCGAGTTCGTTGTACTTCTTCTCCCGGAAGCCGATGCTGAAGGTCTCGACCGGCTTGTTGCTCAGCGCCGACATGAGGGCGACGGTGATTGAGGAATCAAGCCCGCCGCTCAGAAACGCGCCCAGCGGAACGTCGCTGATGAGCCTGAGACGGACGCATTCCTCAAGCAGGGATTTCAGTTCCACGACCGCATCCTGTTCCGACATGGCGTTATCAGGCTCAAACACCGGACGCCAGTATCGCCGGAGGGTTGCTCGTCCGTCCTGCCAGAGCAGCGTGTGCGCGGGCGGCAGCTTCCGCGCGTCTTTCAGGATGCACTGGGGATGCGGGACGTATTGGTATGTAAGGAATGCGTCAATGGCTTCAGGATCAACCCGGCGCGGCATTCCCGGATCAGCCAGCAGAGCCTTCAATTCACTGGCGAACGCGAGCGTCCCGCCCGCCTCGTCCAGCCGGTAGAAAAGCGGCTTTTTGCCGAGCCTGTCGCGGGCGAGTAGGACGCAGCCCTTCCTCTCGTCCAGAAGCGCGAAGGCGAACATCCCTCGCAGGTATTCGACGCACGCCTCCCCCTTGTCCTCGTAAAGGTGGAGGATAACCTCGGTGTCGGACCTGGTGCGGAGTCTGTGGCCGCCCGATTCAAGTTGGCGGGCAAGCTCTCGATAATTATAGATTTCCCCGTTGAATACGATACGGACGGAGCCGTCTTCGTTGGCCATCGGCTGGGCGCCGGTCTGAAGGTCAATGACGCTCAACCTGCGATGGCCCAGAGCGCAGCTGAGCGCCGAACCTTCGGCATTCGCGGTGAAATAGGTTCCCTCTCCATCCGGCCCCCGATGGGCAAGAAGAGAACACATCCGTTTCAGAACATTCGGATCGGGCAGTCGGTTGCGCGAGACTGATGCGATGCCGCAGATGCCGCACATCTGGATATCAGTATGGCTTTTTCACTTCAAGGTCCCTGACCTCGACGCTGTAGTTCCCGTTGCCGGGGTTCAGGACGTAGAATCTGACCTGTAGGTTGCCCCCCATGCTCAGGTCCTTTCTGGGGAGCGTTTTGCCGCCGATTTTCACCTCCAATTTTTGATCAATATCATTGTGCATCAGCGAAATTTCAGTGAACGCCTCGCCCTCATTGCCGAAGGCTGGGCTTGCGGGGCTGACGGTCGGTTTGTTCTTGCCGTCGGAGATGGAAAGTTGATAACCGTCCTTGCCGAACCATAACTGGACCCATGTGTTTCTGTCACCGCGGACCTCGGCTACAAACTGCGGTTGATCGGAAGACGATGGCGGGGGAAGCGAAGCCTTGAATTTGGCGGTGACCTGGAAAGCCCGATTGTCAATCGGACGGGCGGTTTCCAGACCGGTCGGGGATCCCGGACGCAGCGCGGCGGCATTACCCCCGATTTCCAGCCTGCCCTCTTTTTCCTTGATCTCGATTCCCTGCCCGGACATCGCCCGCCACATGGCTCCGCCGAATCCTGACTCCCTGGTCTTTGCGGCAAACTCATCATATGAAATCGGGAACTCCCTCAGCTTCAAAAGACATTCAGCCTTAAGGGTTTCCACTGCGTTTTTATCGGCGGGTTTTGATGCCAGTCCCTCGGCCCTGACAATGTATTCCAGCGCCTTCGGGGCGCGTTCCGCCTTCAATTGCGCCCGGGCTTTCTCAATCCAGAACTTGAACCGGACATCTTCGGCCTTGTCCGGCCATTTCAACTCCTGGTATTTGAGCAATGCTTTCTCAAATGCGGGATAGGACGCTTCGTCAGTCGTTCCCTTGAGCAGCCCGGCGCCCCATGTATTGAGATATTCTGAGGCCATCCGGCTTGCGGTCTGCTCCGATCCAAGGTCCGCGCTTCCGGAGCCGAAGGCGACGATGGCGTCGAACGCTTCAGATCGCTTGCCCTGGGATTCAAGCTGCTGCACTCTGGCGACCAATTCCGTCTTAGCCGCCCCGGTGGTAAGCGCTTTGTCCATTTCTCGGAGTCTGTTTCCAAGGTCCGGTATGGATGGATGTTGCGGGAAAAGGTCCTGTAGGCGCTCAAGCGCCAGTTGTGCGCGACGCGGTTTGTTTTCGGACAGAAGAGTCTCAATTTCTTTGGCCAGGGGCGCGCCCAGGATGGCGTGGACCTGCTTTTCTGTTTTCTCGAGGGCGACGGCGTCCATGCCTTCGGACTTGTCATCCCTGCGGATTGGGCTGAGAAGTCCGTAGGCGTCCCAGAATGCGCGTTCCTTTACCGCTGCCTGAGCCTGTTCCAGAAGCTGTGACCCGGTGGGCGGGGGAAGTTCCACAAGGTCGGCAATAGATGCCTTCGGCCTGGCTGGCGCGGGCGGAAGCGGCTTCAGACCGAAAACAAGAAGCGCGAGGCCCGCGACGAAAATCAGTATCGAAACCGCCCAGAGCGCCACGGGAATTGGCTGAACCTGGGCTTCCACCTCCGGAGGGGCCTCATAGAAAACGCTGCCAACCTGGGAGGTGGGCGGTATGGGAAGCCCGGTGATCATGAAATCTTCGACCCGTTGCAGGTCATCGCACAGGATTTCGGCGTCGTAGCGCTTTTCCCTGTCCTTTTCGAGACATTTCATGATGACCTTGCAAAGCGTGTCGGGCAGTTCCGGCTTGGCCTCCTTCAGCGATCTGGGTTGTTGTTCGCAATTAACCTTGAGGTAATCGTCCGGCGAGTCCGCGGTGAATGGCGTCTCATCCGAAAGCATCTCAAAACCCATTACGCCGAGGGCGAAAATGTCCGCCCGTCCGTCAACGGGCTGGAGTTTTATCTGTTCAGGAGCCAGGTATTTGGGCGTGCCGGGGATTTTCTTTCCCAAAGTCTGGGCGATATCGGTCTCAACCACGTTCTTGGCGATTCCCAGGTCCGTGATTTTTACGCGAAGCCCCAGTTCCGGCGAATCGTCAAGGAGAATGTTTCCGGGCTTCACATCACGATGAACCACGCCCGTCCTGTGAACGGCCGCCAGCGCCGCGGCGGTCTGTTTAATCACGCTGACCTTCTCATTCAACTCCAGATACGGCCCGTGCCGCATCCGGATGGCCAGGCTGGTCTGAACAAACTCCATTACATAGTAATAATTGTCCCCAACCTCGCCGGATTCGAAATATCGCACAATGTTCGGATGCTCGCAGGCGATCAGCATCCGGACTTCGCGGTCTCTGAGGCGTTTTACCACGTCCGGACCGCGCTCCTCAGTCAGTTGGAATATCTTTACAGCGACCGTCCTGCTGGTTTCGGTGTCAATAGCCCGGTAGACGCTGGCCATGCCGCCCCGGCCCATATGCTCTTCGAGCATGAATTTGCCGAATTCCTTTGGTCTCATCTGTTTGGCCATGGCGCGCGTTCCGGAGGCGTTTCCTTTTTCCTATTTCCTGGCTCTGGCGCGGGTTTTCCTGCATGCGCCGATTCCAAGCATGTCCGCAATGTTGGCCCGCTTGTTGACGACCGGCAGGAGTATCCCGTCCGGGGAGCTGAGTATGGTTGTCACCCCCGGACCGTGTCCAGCTATGACGCAGTCGCAGTGGGTCACGATTCCGACGCTGACCGCGCCTTTCCGGTAGGTCCTGCCGAATGAGTGATCGGCGTCAACAATCGCCACGAAATCGCCCAGTCTCAGAGACTTCAGCCCGTATTCCTCGGTTGTCGCCTGGTCAAAGAGTTGAATGTCATAATCGCCGCGCTGGCAGACGCTGCTGCCCAGCCCGCTGCCCATGACGGCGGCGGGAACTATCCGGGCGACCGGACATTCCAGACGATCCTTGCGGGGCGTCAGCCCCATCTTGTAAAGAACGTCCGGGCAGACGTTCATAACCTTCACTTGCGGAAAATCAAGCAGAGCAAGCCCCTGCCCGGTCGCCTTAACCTGCACCTTGTCCCCAATGACCAGTTTGTCCATCACCGCGGACGGAAAATCCACAAGGACGTGTTCTATGCCGCCGTGCTTGCCGGTGACGATCCCCCTGGCCCCCTTGGCGTCTCCGCAGACTACGGTCGCCGTGTTGCCGACGCAGCTAAGGGTGTTGAAGGCGTTGTTGGAGGGGCCGTCCTTGTTCTTCACGCTGACTCCCGGCTCAACGTGGTCTCCCACCCATCTGGTAGCGCTGTGGCCGACCAGCACGTTATAGCTCACACCGCCGACGCCGTGCAGAACCACGGGCTGGCCCGACGCTGTGATTCTGTAGATGGCGTCGCCAAATACCGGGCTGCTGATCTCGCCTATGACGGACTGCACCACCAGGAATTCTTCGTTTGTCCTCAGCTTCTTCGCCATTGCGTGCTCCGTTGCTAATCCATGCAGCCCGGCTGCGGGCTTATCCGCCGGACTTGCCGGATTCAATCTCATCGGCCAGGGCATTCAGCTTCTGGCTTACGTCTGGAATGCCGATCCTCTCCGCCAGCGCCCGGCACAACCGGACGGCGTCGGTCTTTCTGCCTTCTTCAACCATTGCGCGGGCGCGCTTTCCGATGTCCTCGGCGGCCAGTTCGGCTCGTTTGAGGATGTAAGCGCATTCCTTTTCTGTCGCGCTCTCCAGCCAGGGGTAATCGCTGTTCTTCGATGCCAGCGCCTTGTATCCCCGCATCGCGTCTGCAAAGCGGTTATCCTCGAGTATCGTCCCGATTCCGGCCTGGTATTCGCCGAACTCCCGCCAAACCTTCCGCTCGCGCTCGGATCGTATCTGGGGGATGCGCGACAGGGCGGTCTTCGCCGCGTTTGTGTCCGGATATTTTTCAATTACCTGTTTCATCGCATCCATCGCCGCCGGCATGTCCTCTGCCTTGCTTGACGTCTTGGCTTCGGCCTGTTTCAAAGCCTCGTCCGAAGTTGCTTCAAGGGCGGCATATTCTTTCTTGCGGCGATCCAGTTTAAATGTGCGGGAAAAGAACAGTAACAGCGCGACCACGCACAGGATGGCAATCAGACCGGCCCAGATGAAAAAGACCTTGCGGACAGCCGGGTTTGCCGCCTTTTCGCTCTTTGTCGGGCGGGCCTCATGGCGTTCGTGCGCGCCCTCCTCCTGCTCCATGCGGGTCCTTGCCCGTATGGCGTCAAGAGACGCGGCTCCGGATGCTCCCCCTCCCTGAGCGGCGGCGGTAACCGGCGCCCTGGCAGCAGCGTGGATGGCCAGAATGCCCTCGTCAAGCTCTCCGCCCTCGTCAATCATCACGAATTTCAATACAGTCTGACTGATCTTGATGACGTCGCCGGCCAGAAGAGGAGATTCCCCTTCCACAACATTGCCGTTCAGCATCGTGCCCTTGGCGCTTCCCATATCACGAAGAATCCATTGATTCCCGCTGTATTCCACTTCGGAATGTTGCCTGGATACGGACGGCGTCATAAGAACAATATCATTCTGCGGCGCTCTTCCAATTGTTGTCTTGCGATCCTGCCGCAGGGAATGCCGCCTGCCCGGTTCCTGTCCCTGCAGTTCAACCAGAAAGGCGGTTTTCAAACCGTGACATCCTCCATGGACATACTTCAACTTCTCTGCCGGCCTGACTCGGCCCGCAGATTTCCTCTCTCGCCGCACTCCGCGGCATTTCACAGAGTAACACGACCCGGTGTTTCATGCAACGATTTTCATGATCCCCGGCTCTCCCTTCACATTGCAACAAAGAACTGATGGTGGTATGAAATCCGTCTGTCGGGCATCGCCGGCGCGCGAGCGCCCGGGAAATGGAGGATTTCACATGGCTTTCTTCACGCCGCAACCAAGAATTCTGAAACTGTCGCCGGCAGCGGCGCTGCTGGCTTTACTGCTTTTCCACGGAGGTTTCCCGCTGATGGCTCAGATCAAAGCTCACCCGGAATATGAACCGTCCGATCCCTCGGCGTTTGTCCCGGCCAACAACCTTTTCCTGAACGCGAAAGTGGCGGCGTCACAACATTGGAGCGACCGGGTTCCGCAATTCGCAGTCAACGGCAAGCGCGATAACGAAGGGGAACACTGGGCGGCTGAGAATATCCCCGTGTTCCTGACCGTTCTGCTCCCGAAACCGTCCGATATCAACACGATACGGCTTTGGACCTTCTGGAACGGCAGGCGTTATTACCAGTACATCATCGAAGGCTCAAGCGACGGCGAGAAATGGGAGATGCTTGCAGACATGCGGGACAACAAGCGCCCCGCCGGTCCCGACGGCGAGTTCTACCGTTTCCCGACCAGAAACGTCAGCCAGGTTCGCGTTACTTTCGTCCACAATTCCGAAAGCGATAGGGCGGGAGGGCACATTGTCGAAATCGAGGGCTATCTGCTGGGCGAGGATCAACTCCGGGAAGAACAAAGAATGCGCGAGGCATGGGCCAAAATCGAGCAAGGCTTGCGTGGGACGGTAGCATCAACAGATGTCCGTTACCCGCGCAATGAAGTCCCTGCCGCGGAAGGGCAGATGAAATGCAAGTTGTCAGGTTGGCGCGGAGAAAGAGTGAATGCCCAGTTTGTGCTCTGGTCGCGCGAAGGATTGAAGCAACTGAGGCTGTCCTGCGCGCCCTTGAGGTCGGAGCAAGCCGGAGAAATACCGTCCGAGCGCGTCAAGGCGCAATTCGTCAGATACACGCTGGCCGACGGGAAGCTAATGCCGGACATAATTGATCACGCCGGGGAGATTGACATCCCCTCCGCCTCGGCGCGGCCGGTGTGGTTCTCGGTTGATATCCCGCGTGACGCAACCCCCGGAGATTACAGGACTTCCGTAACTGCGCGGGCAAAAGGCGCGGCAGCAATCACATTCGACGTTGATCTGGAAGTCCTCTCGCCTGTATTGCCCGAACCTTCGCAGTGGACATTCCATCTTGATCTCTGGCAGAACCCCTTTGCCATCGCGCGTTTCCACGGCGTGGAGCCTTGGTCAGATGCGCATTTTGCGATCATGGAGCCTCACATGCGAATGCTTGCAGAGGCGGGGCAGAAGTGCATCACAACATCCATTGTTCATCACCCGTGGGGGACGCAGACATTCGATCCTTACGAGTCAATGATCAAGTGGATTCACTGCAAGAACGGCTCTTGGAAATACGACTACGCCGTCTTTGACAGATACGTGGAGTTCTGCCATAAGTGCGGAATTACCAAACAGATAAGCTGCTACTCGATGGTTCCATGGACCAATAGTTTCCGCTACATTGAGGAGGAGACTGGAGATTACGCTGCCGTATTTGCGATACCGGGAACTGCGCCTTATGCGGAGCATTGGGGACCGTTTCTTGCCGATTTCGCCGCGCACCTGGAATCGAAGGGCTGGCTCGGAAAGACGGCCATTGCGATGGACGAACGCCCGCCGGAGATGATGAAGCCGATGATAAAACTTCTCCGGTCCGCCTCGCCCAAACTCAAGATAGCGCTTGCCGGCGGCAACCATCCGGAACTCAAAGATCAGATTGACGACTGGTGCGTGTTCATCACTCCCCCGCTTGATCCGGCTTTGGCGAAAGAACGTACCGCAAAAGGACTCCCGACAACATTCTACGTCTGCTGCGGACCGGCCAAGCCTAATACTTTCACGTTCTCGCCCCCGGCTGAATCCGAATGGCAGGGGCTGTATGCCGCAGCCATGCATTACACCGGATTCCTGCGTTGGGCGCATGATTCCTGGGTTGAGAATCCGTTCCATGACACGAGTTTCGTGACATGGCCTGCGGGCGATTGCTTCTTCGTCTACCCCGGAGCGCGAACCTCGATCCGGTTCGAGATGCTGCGCGAGGGCATTGAGGGATTCGAAAAGATCAGAATTTTGAGAGAGACCCTCGGCGCTTCGCAGAATGCAGAAGCGAAGGCCGCGATGGAGAAGCTGGAGGCCGCGCTTGGCGAATTGCGTTATGACAAGGTTCAGAACGCGCCAGCCGCAGGACCGGTTCAGGCAGTGCGCGACGCCGTTGTTGCAGCCTCGCGGCTTTCAGGAAAGTAGGGACATGGCAGAATCGGGCAACAGGTCCTGATTCAGAACTCATCCTTGAAAGGCATCATGTCACAACCCGTTAGCGCTGTTGTAGTTGGAGCAGGCCACAGGGCGCTCGTCTACGCGGCTTACGCGAAGCACAATCCCGGCGAGTTCAGGATTGTCGGGGTGGCGGATCCGATTGAAAGACGGCGGCGTCAGGTCGCCGAACTCTACGGAATCCCGCCTGAGAGGTGCTTCGCAACGTCCGAGGAGCTTGCATCGGTCCCGAAATTCGCTGACGCGGCCATCAATGCGACCATGGACGACCAGCATGTGCCAACCTCGCTGCCACTGCTCGAAGCTGGGTATGACATCCTGCTGGAAAAGCCTTTCGCCACCAACGAAGACGAGATTTGGCGACTGTTGAAAGCGAGCCGGGAAAATGGTCGCAAGGTCATGATCTGCCATGTCTTGCGATACGCGCCTTTCTATTATGCCATACGGAAGAAGGTGGCGGATGGCGAGATTGGCGAGATCGTGAACGTCCAGACAATCGAACACGTCAGTTACCACCATATGAGTGTCGCCTTCGTGCGCGGGAAATGGAATCGTAAGGACGTGTGTCATTCCTCGATGCTCATGGCGAAGTGCTGTCATGACCTTGACTTGGTCGTCTGGATGAAAAGCGGTGTCGCGCCGCGAGCTGTCGCCTCCTTCGGATGCAACATGCAGTTCAGGCCTGAGAAGGCGCCGGACGGGGCGGGGACGCGCTGCCTGGTTGACTGCCGGATTGAGAAGGAATGTCCCTACTCGGCCATGAAAATTTACATAGACCACCCGGAACGGTGGAGCTTCTACGTCTGGAGCGGATTAGAGCATATTCCCAACCCGACGCTGGAACAGAAGGTCGAATCCCTGCGGACCGACAACCCGCACGGACGCTGTATGTGGCGATGCGACAACGAAGTTGTTGACCACCAGTCGGTCGCCATCGAGTTCGAGGACGGTTCTACGGCGACGCATAACATGGTCGGCGGGTCGGCGCGTCCGTCGCGCTCGATTCACCTGATCGGCTCAAAGGGGGAGATTCAGGGAGTTTTCGAGGACAACCGCTTCGTCATCCGGCATATTGACGCCCGCCCGGGGCGCGAGTATTCCGAGCAGGTTGTTGACCTTACGAAGGGCGGAGACATGCACGGCGCGTTCGGCGGCCACGGGGGCGGCGATCTGCGGCTTGTCGGGGACTTCGTCAGGTTTGTCCGAGGCGCGGAGCCGTCCATTGCCTGCACGAGCGTCGAGGATTCCGTCAACGGGCACCTGATAGGTTTCAGCGCAGATCGGGCGATGGAGGAGAAGCGCTTGGTTGAGCTCAAGATAAGGAGTCTGTGGCGATGAAGCGGGTTGTGAACGTAGTGATTTCCGTGGTCTGGTGTCTGACTATCTTTCCGGCTTTTGTAGGCGCGGCTGCTGATGAAACTGTCGCGCTGTCCAGAGAAGAAGCCGGCGACACGAATGCCGACGCGAAAGACGATACCAAGCAGGAACTCTATGAACTGAAGAAGGAAGTAGCGGACCTGCGGGAGGAAGTGGACGAACTGAAGAAAGACAAGGCGGACGAGAAGAAGACTGGAGAGCTTGACGTTTTCTGGAAGGACGGATTGAAGATCAAGAGCACCGACGGGGCCTTCGACATTAGTCTTGGCCTGCTTGTCCAGAATGACTGGGTTTTCATAGACGAAGACAGCGAGACAAAGAAGCGCATTGGCGATCAGGAAGACGGCGTCGAGTTTCGCCGGATTCGCTTCGACAGTCTGGGAACCATCTACGAGCGATATGAATACAAGGCCATGGTCGAAGTCGCGGGTGGAGACGCTAAGCTGCATGACATGTGCGTGGCAGTCAGGCAGATCCCGGTTATCGGGCATGTGCAAGTCGGGCATTTCAAGGAGCCGTTCGGTCTCGACTACATGATCCCATGCAAATATGACACGTTCATGGAAAAATCATTACCAAGTGTTCTGGCCCCTGGCCGCAACGTCGGCGCCCAGGTTGGGGACTGCTACGTAGAAGACCGCATTACCTGGGCTTTGGGCGTTTTTCGCGAGACGGACGATTACGGCAGAGGGACGCGGGAAGGCGGCATGAACGCAACAGGAAGATTGACATGCCTGCCGCTCTACGGCGAAGAGGGACGGCGGCTGGTTCATCTCGGCATGGGAGCCAGCTACCGCGATCCAGACTCCGTTTCATATTCACAGAGGCCGGAGTGCCATCTTGTAGACAAATACGTCAAAACAAGCGTTTCTGACGTTGACCGGGAATTTCTGGTCGGACCAGAAACTGCGGCTGTCTTAGGGCCGTTGTCGCTTCAAAGCGAGTTATTTGCGGCGCGTTGCGACGTGTCTGACAAAGGAAATGCCGATTTCTGGGGATGGTATGCTCAGGCGGGTTACTTCCTGACGGGCGAGAACAAGGCGTACAACAAGAAGTCAGCGTTTTTTGTCAGAACCAAGCCGAAGAAGAATTTCCTGGATGAGGACGGAATCGGAGCGTGGGAAGTCGCAGCAAGATACGCCTACCTGGACTTGAGCGATGAGGAAGTCAAGAGCGGCGGCGAGATGCAGGACGTCACGCTCGGTCTTAACTGGCATCTCAACCCGAACATTGTTGTTTCGTGGAACTATATCCGGGCGCATCTTGAAGATATCGGCGACACGGATATCTTTGCGATGCGGCTTCAAGTGGAATTTTGAAAGATCCGCAGACAAGATCCGGTCCGCTTCCAAAGGAGCATGGGATGAGTCATGTGATTATTGCGGCGACAGTCGTTGCAGCTCTGGCGTTCGTGGTCGGCCAGATCGCCGCGGCGGAAGAATTATGTCCCGGCAGGACGACTGTCTCTCTCTGGCCGGCCGGCGCGCCGGGGATGAAGGCGGTGGAGCCTGAGAAGATCATGCCTCCGACGGGCGACGGCATAACACGCGTGACGAACGTAAGCGAGCCGACAATCACGCTTTTCCCCGCGAAGGGCGGCGTCAAACCCGGCCCGGCCGTCGTCGTCTGTCCGGGGGGAGGGTACAACATTCTGGCCTTCACGCATGAGGGCATCGAGGTTGCCGAATGGCTCAACTCGATCGGCGTGACGGCGATCATCCTGAAGTATCGCGTGCCGGGCAACAGAGAAGGCGCGTTTCAGGACGTTCAGCGGGCGTTCGGGCTGGTCCGGCAGAAGGCCGGCGAATGGGACATTGATCCGAAGCGGGTCGGTATACTCGGATTCTCCGCCGGGGCGCACCTGTCCGCGCGCGCTTCCACGGATTTCGAGAAAAGAAGTTATTCGCGAGTGGACGTGGCGGACAACCTGAGTTGCCGTCCGGACTTCGCCATGCTCATCTATCCGGCTTATCTTGCAAACGCGGAATTGAACGGGTTGGCGGATGAATTCAAGGTCACCCAAGCGACGCCGAGGACGATCCTGATTCAGACACAGGACGACAGCATCAAGGTCGAGAACAGCATTCTGTATTACATGGCGCTGAAGAGGGCGAAAGTGCCGTCGGAGTTGCACGTTTTTCCGACCGGCGGGCACGGATACGGCTTGCGTCCTTCCGCGCACGCAATATCGAAATGGCCCGAATTCTGTCAAACATGGATGAAGAAGACGGGGTTGCTTGACGGCGTAACGGGCGGCAAGCCATGAGCATGTTGCAGCGAGGCGCCGTATCTGCCAGAGTGGTAATGAATGGCTTCTTTTCGTGAAAAGCATCTTCACGGTGAGATGGGGGGCATGATTTTTTAGCAGATGGAGATGGACACGAAGATATGAAGCCGATGCCTGCGCAAGGGGCTGAGCGATAGTTATAGAACACATGCCCAACGTTATCTTCCCGACGCTTTGCGGCATGCCTCCATCATCAGGCTTTCTATGATCCCGGCAACATCCTTCGGCGGCATCTTTTCGATTAGATATGCATGCGGGCCTTTCGGATCCGGTTCCCACGTATTTGATCCGTCTTCATGGACCGTCGTTCTTCCGCGCCCGATGTTCCAGACGCTGGAAAGATCTCCCTTCAGCCCCCAGACGGCGTAAAGAACCGCCGTCTGGTCCCAGCTTTCCCTGTTTCTAAGCGTCCCCTCGTGAAACAGCGTGTAGGCCATCCGTACAGGATTCCTTTCAGGAAAGACGCTCAGTCCCGCCCCCGTCATGATCTTGACGCCGATTTCCGCACCGGAGAAGGTTATCGGCGAGGGCCAGTCCCTGACGGCGCGCACGGAGGACGGCGCGTCGGAGAGAAGGTTGAACTCCCTGATATCTCCAGCCCCGCCGCCCATGCAGACCCAGTGGCTCACCTTCCTGCGGACAAGGTCAGCGCCATTCAAGTCGCTCTTGTCGTCCGGCTTTGAATCAAGCAGGTCCGCCATGTTTGTAAGAAATCCGACCGTGACAATGACCACCGATTTGTCGGGTTGCTTTGACAGAATGCGCCGGTAGAGCGCGGTTGCGTCTTCGGCATCCTCTGAGGTCGTCAGCGAACGGGGCAGGGACTCCGCGACACCCTTTGCATATCGCGACGGATGCCCCAGCGCCTTCCTGCGTCGCTCGTCCAGGCGCACTCGCCCGACGGGGATGCCGGGGCGGCCGAAATATCCATTCAGCGCGTTCAGGCACGGCGCGCACCATTCATGTTCAGCCGATACCACCGTGGCGAGAATGTTCGCCTCCCCCCTGTCCGCCAGAGCGTGCAGCGTCGCCAGCGCGCCTACGTCGTCAACGTCGGAAGCGATGTCGGTGTCAAAAATCACGTTGACGGGTGTGGCGGCAGTTATGGTGGATAATGTTACGGCGATGAAAAGGCTGGTCATTCGGTCATCCTTTCAACTTCATGTTCAACTCAATCGGTCTGAGCTTCGGAGCTGCATTTATCTCTCATACGGCGGGATCGCTGCTTCACAGGTTCATGCTATCTGAGATCGGGCGGGTGTCAATACACAGTCAACCTTAAGCATGAATCTCCTTCGCCGGCCATGACGCTTCACGGGGGCTTAATTAATGGCATTCCCATTTATTTCAACTCTTTCATCTGCGCGGAGGGAACAACCTCATTTTGAGAATGGAAGCCGACTGATTCTTGCATAAAGATACACAGGCCGCTGGAGAAGCCATGTTCTGGATTTTGGGCTGGATATTGAACAGAGGTTCGCCGCAAGGCTATAATCCCCGCGGTTAATGGGCAAATGACGACACACATTTTCCCGTCGGGGACATTGCGCCATTCACAACACTTTTTTGAATGGGGTCAGAGCCATGTTGAAGGACAAACTGCTTTTTGCATTTGCGATTTTGATTTTTACGTTCAATGCCAACGCTCAGGACGCCGCCGCGCCGGACCCCGGCGCAAAGAAGGGCGGCAAGGCTCCGGAGGCTGTCGAAGTCGGCCCGGGCACCGGCAAACCCGACAACCCCGAACGCGGCGAGCGTTGGAAAGTCAGAGTCGAGCAGTGGCGCGCACAGCGTCTGAAGGACTTCAAGGAAGGACGCGAATGGGCGGCGCAGCAGGCCCATGGGATGGAACAGAAGCTGCAAGCCATGACGCCGGTCTGCCGACAGGCCGGAGAGCGAGTCGTTGCGGTGTTGAAGGAGCGCGCCGAACTTTACGATCGCCTGGCTGAGGCAGAAAAGGCCGGGGAGGAAGCCGTTGCCAGGAAAATTGATTTCGCGCTCGGAGAAAATTGGTTCGCTTACGAAATCTCCCGCGAAATCCTTGACTGCAACCAGTTTCTGTCTGAAGCTGAAAAGGCTGCGGAAGCGTCCGGGGACGAACAGGCGAAGGCAGCCTTGGAACCATTGAAGAAGGTTGCCGGAGACTTTCTTGCAAAGCAGGAGGAACTTCTGACGGCCAGGCGCGCATGGAGAAAGGAACGCAACTCCTTCGAGCAGAAGATGCGCGAATCCGGAGTCAAGATGGGCAAACGCCAGGACCAGGACAAGAAAGGCCCCGAGAAGGGCAGGAAGCCGGGAACAAAGCCAGCCGGCAAAGCGGATGAAAACGCCCCCGGCAAGGGCGAGCCTGAAGGCGCTGAAAAGAAGGCCCCGTGACTCTTTTTCTCATCCCAACGCATTACACTCTCATTGAATGATAAGGGAGGGCCGGCTCCTGAGCCGGCCCTTTTCGGTAATGAAAAGGAATCTGCTTTTCGAGATCGGATCAGAGGAAATCCCGGCCGGTTACATTCGTCCGGCATTGGATCAGATGAAGTCCGCGCTTGCCGCAAGGCTTTCCGAGCATGGCCTTGTGTCCAACCGGATTGATGCCGTCGGCACCCCCCGGCGCCTTGCGATATTCGCTTCAGGCGTTCCGGAAACACAACCTGAAAAGGTTGAGGAAGTGACCGGCCCGCCTGCGAGAGTCGCCTTCGACTCCGACGGCAAGCCTGCAAAAGCCGGGCGAGGCTTCGCAGAGAAACTGGGTGTTTCGGTCGAGAACCTGCGCGTAAAAAGTCTGCCCAAGGGCGATTACGTCGTTGTCGAGATCAGGACACCGGGCGCTCCGGCGGTTCAACTTCTTCCCCAGATACTTAAATCGGTCGCTGAGTCAGTGCGCTTCCCGAAGTCAATGTACTGGACTTCAACACGTTTCACCTTCGCTCGCCCAATACGCAGCCTCCTTGCGCTCTTCGGCGAGGAGATACTGCCCGTTGAGATTAATGGAGTTTCAGCGGGTCGGACTTCCGCCGGGCATCCTTTCATGAGCGGTCAGCGTGTATCAATCTCATCCGCCGATCTTGACGCTTATCTGAAGAGCCTGCGCGACGTCTTTGTCATCGCCGATCACGAGGAACGCAAGAGGATCATACGCGAACAACTGGAAAAGCTGATTTCCTACAGAGGCGGGAAATTTGAAGAGGAAGACCTGCTTGAGGAAGTAACATTCCTGGTCGAATTTCCCAACGCGCTTGAGGGTGGATTCAACGAGCGCTACCTCGACCTTCCGCCGCAGATCATTGTCGCAGCCATGAAGGGGCATCAGCGATACTTCCCCATACGCGATTCATCGGGGCGGCTCTTTAATAAGTTCCTGGTCGTGACCAATCGCGGGGCAGAGCAGGCGGATGTTGTCAGGGGCGGGAATGAGCGCGTTCTTCAGGCAAGGCTTGAGGACGCGCGTTTTTACTGGGAGGAAGACCGCGAGAAACCCCTGCACACACGAATTCAGAAGATGAGCGGCGTTCAATTCCTGAAGAACCTTGGCGATAACCTCCAGCGATCAGAGCGCATCCGCGACATATCCGGATGGCTTGCGGACAATGTCTTCCGCTGTGGTCCGCAGGATCGGGAGGATGCTCTCCGCGGCGCAATGTTGTCAAAATGCGACCTTGTAACCGGCACAGTTCTCGAATTCCCCGCCTTGCAGGGAACGATGGGAAGGCTTTATGCCCTTGCCGACGGCGAAACGCCCGGCGCTGCGGCGGCAATTGAGGAGCATTACCTGCCGCGTTCTGCTGAAGGCGCGCTGCCCGCTACCATTCCTGGAAGCATTGTCAGCGTGGCGGACAAACTGGACGTAATCACGGCGTGCTTCGCTGTCGGCCTGATCCCCACCGGTTCGCAAGATCCATATGCGCTGAGGCGCTGCGCTCTGGGCATCCTGCGCATAATCGAGCTGGCAGGCGTTGACTTTCGTCCCGGTGACGCTGCTCGAGTGGCCGTCGGATTGCTGCCGCGCAAGACGGATAATCCTGACGATGTTGTTAGCAAGGTTGTGGAATTCATGGCTGACCGCGCAAGCCAGATGGCGACCGACCGGGGATACAGGCACGACTTCATCCAGGCCGTACTTGCCTGTGGATTCGCCGGGATGTCCATCCCCGACTACTGGAGGCGTCTTGACGCCATGAATGCCATGACTAGGCAGGCCTGGTGGGGGGCGCTGGTTGAAGTTGTCGAGCGCACATACAAGATTTATCGTTCCGTCGGGGACGTGCCGGCTGTCGCCGAGGAATCCCTCATGCAGCAGGCCGAAGAGAAGACCCTCTTCTCGCGTCTTTGCGCCATTTCTGAAGGAATTGAGGCGGCATCGGCAAAAGGTGAATACATGGCTGCGGCGAATGAATATCTCGCCCTCGCCGAACCTGTTCATGATTTCTTCGACAAGGTTTTCGTGAACGTGGAGGATCAGAAGGTTCGCCTGAACCGTCTCGCGCTCATGCGCCAGGTTCACGAACTCTTCGCCCGCAACATCGCGGAATTGGCGCTCGTGCAGGCTCCTTCCCCGAAGAACGATTAGACGATGCGCAAGAAACTCACGCTCATACTTCCGTTCCTCGGCCTGACGATACTACTGACGGTGTTCTCCATAAAGGCTCCGGATACATTCCCGACAAAATCCAACGCATTAAACGTGATAACTCGGACGTCCCCGGCGGTCATCGTCGGGATGGGCATGACGTTCGTCATTATCAGCGGCGGGATAGACCTCAGCGTGGGATCGGTCATAGCCATCAGCGGCGTGACCTGCGCGATGGCGGCGTCAGGCACGGGCAGCGTGTTGATGGGGATTCTTGCCGGCATGGGAACAGGCGCTCTCTGCGGACTTGTGAACGGCGCGTTGATCTCGTTCGGCGGAATCGCTCCATTCATTGTGACCCTCGGCATGATGAGCGCGATCAGGGGCGCGGTCCTCGTCATGACCAATGCAATGCCTGTTTCCGAGAACATCCCTGCCAACTTCTCCCATCTTTACATGGGCGATCTGCCGGGCGGGATTCCGATACCCATAGCGATCATGCTGGTCGTAGTCCTCATTTGCGCCTTTATATTGCACTGGACTCCGCTCGGGCGTTACACCTTTGCAATAGGCAGCAATCGTGATGCGGCGTTTCATTCAGGCGTTCCTATAAATCGCACACTGATGATGATTTATATTCTGATCGGAATTCTGGGAGGGCTGAGCGGCGTCATGCTGGCCGCAGAACTTGAAAGCGGGCAGCCGACTTCCGGCCAGTTTTGGGAATTGCGGGTCATCGCAGGAGTCGTCATCGGCGGGGCCAGCCTGATGGGCGGAGAAGGTGGCGTTCTGGGAACCATCGCCGGAATGCTCTTCATCATCGCGCTTGAGAATGGGTGTCGTCTTTCTGACATTTCCGCCCATTATCAACACGTCGCCCTCGGCGCGGCGATCATCGTCGCCGCGTTGATTGATAAGTTTGCCCGATGGCGGATGCGCTGACCCGAGCAATTCGTGAGGACAGAAAACAATGAAGAAGGCTGTCATCCTGGGGCAGAGGCAGGCCGGGCTTGTAGAGGTTCCAGATCCGAAGCCCGCGCGCGACTGGGCGCTTGTCAAAGTACACGTCGCTCCGATGTGCGCGGAATACAAGAGTTACCTTGCCGGCCACAGGATCGAATATCTGGGGCACGAGGCCGTCGGCGAAGTCGTGGCCGTCGCGCAACCGTGCAAAGTTTCCGTCGGGGACAGAGTCGTTGTGATGCCGCAATATCCCTGCGGCGCGTGCGATCTATGCGTTGCCGGGGAGTATATCCATTGCGAACATTGTCACGATTTCACAGCTTTCACGGGATCGCCTGAAGGCAGCGCGACGATGGCGCAGTATCTCTTGAAACCATCATGGATACTGCCGAAGATTCCGGATGGGGTTTCCTACGAGAGAGCGTCTCTCGCGCTTTGCGCGCTTGGTCCGTCTTTCGGAGCCTTCCAGCGAATGGGTTTGGACGCATTTAAGACTGTTCTCATCACTGGGGCGGGGCCGGTCGGTCTTGGCGCGGTGGTCAACGCCCGTTTCCGTGGCGCGCGCGTCATCGTGGTCGAGTCGGAACCGTACCGATGCGAACGGGCCGGTGCGATGGGGGTTGAAGCGGTCTTTGACCCCTCTGACAACGACGCGCTGAAGAAGATCAAGGCGCTTACCGGCGGAGCCGGGGTTGACTGCGCGCTTGATTGTTCCGGAACCGTTCAGGCCGAAAGGCTGTGCATTGACGCCGTCCGGCGTCGCGGTTCGGTTGCGTTCGTCGGCGAGTGCGGGGACGATCTCAAGATGCGCGTCAGCCCCGACATGATCCGCAAAGGCTTGACCGTAATAGGGTCGTGGCACTACAACCTGAACGATTTCCCGCGCGTGATGAAGGTTATCGCGGAATCGCCGCTGGCGGTGTATTTGATAAGCCACGTCCTGCCGATGAGCGAGATTCGCGAGGCGTTTGAGATTTCGGCATCGCGCAAGACGGCAAAGGTTCTGCTGAAGCCGTGGGAATGATTGGATTGATTTTGTAATCTGCGCTGGTCCGTGACATCATGCCGGAGTGGACCATGTCCGCAGAGTGAATCCGCAAAGGCTCCAGATGAAGAAGGGACGCAAATGAAGATAACACAGGCTGATTACGAAGGCCGCAAGGCGATTCAGATTCAGAATGACCGCATACGCGCCAGCGCGCTGCTTGGCGGGGGGCACATTGCGGAACTGCGGCTTCACGAATCCGAAGTCAATCCGATGTGGAAGCCTTTGTGGAATACCTGCGAGCCGGGGGAGAAGACTGCCGACCAGCTTGTCCGATCCCACGGACCGAAGGCGGAAGCCCCCCTGCTGGCCAGCATTGCGGGGCATAACGTGTGCCTCGGCAATTTCGGCCCGCCCTCGCCCGCAGAGGCCGCGCACGGCATGAGGGTCCACGGCGAGACCGGCGTTACCAATTGGACGTTGACGGGCGAGGAAGCCGACGAGCAATCCGCAGCGGCCACCTACGGCTGCACGCTCCCGGAGGCCGGAATGGATTACAGCAGGCGCCTCGAAGTCCGCAAGGGCGAAAACATACTCTATTTCGAGGACTGCGTCAGAAACCTCCAGAAGGTTGACAAACCGTTCACGTGGACGCAGCACTGGACGGTCGGCCAGCCGTTCGTCCAGCACGGGGTGACGCTGTTCGACTGCTCGGGGACGAAGTGCAAGGCGTTTCCGGTCACCTTTGCGCCGGTCCAGAGGCTGAAGAAGAACGAGGAGTACCGCTGGCCGAACGCGCCCGGCTCACATGGCGGGACGGTCAACATGCGCGTATATCCGGAAAAGCCCGGCAGCGGCGACTTCACTACGGTCCTGATGGATCAGCGCGCCGAATACGCATGGGCGACGGCCGCCAATCCGCAGCAGGGCGTCCTGATCGGTTACGTCTGGCCCCGGCTCGCCTATCCCTGGCTGGGTATCTGGGAAGAGAACATGGTGAGGACGCACAAGCCGTGGTCCAAGAAGGAGGTCACGCGCGGTCTGGAATTCGGCAACACCCCCTTCCCGCTTCCCAAGCGCGACTCGGTCGAGATGGCAAAACTGTTCGGCGTTCCGACCTATCAGTGGCTTGACGGAGGCGGGGAAATCCGGGTTTGCTTCCTTGCGTTCATCATCCCGATCGAGCCGAACTTCACCGGCGTCAAATCAATCGAAATGAAGGCGGGCGCCCTTGTCGTGCGTGAGCGCGGAAAGGACAGGACGCACCGGCTTCGCAGGACGGGTCTGATCTGATTCTTCTTTGCGCGGGACGCAAATGTTCACAGGCATCATAGAAGCCGTCCGCCCCGTCGCGGCCTTTCAGGTCCGCGCAGGCAGGGGCCGTCTGGAGATTGATCTCGGCGCGCTTGCCGATGGAACGCGGCTGGGCGACAGCGTCGCAGTTGACGGCGCGTGTTTGACCGTTTCCCAATTGAGTGGAACCGTCGCCGCATTCGACGTCGCCTCGGAAACGCTGGGCAAGACGACGCTGGGCGGTCTCGGGCCGGGATCGCGAGTCAACTGCGAACGCTCTCTCAGGGTCGGGGACCGCCTTGGCGGGCATTTCGTGCTGGGGCACGTTGACGGCGTCGGAACGATTGCGAAGCGTGAAGACTCCCCTGGCCAGGTCACAATGAGCTTCCACGCCGCGCCCCCGATAGCCGGAATGATGGTTCCCAAGGGCAGCGTCGCTATTGACGGCATAAGCCTGACTCTGGTTGACGTGGGCAGGGACGGGTTCTCCGTCGCACTGATCCCGACGACGCTGGCGCACACCACGCTCGGCTCGAAGGGCGAGCGCGACAAGGTGAATGTCGAGACCGACATCCTCGGCAAGTGGATCAAACGCCTGCTTTCCGGCGGCGGGCATGAAGCGGACGGTGGCGTGACGATGGAAACGCTCAGGCGGGCGGGATTTGCGTGATCGCTATTGTTTCCTGATTCAATTCATCAAACTCAAGCGAGACCAACATGGCAATAAAGATAACGCTGATCGGCGCGGGAAGCCACAGCTTCGGGCGCGGCACGATAGCGGACGTCCTTTCCTGCCGTGAACTCGGCGAGGCCGGAGCGAAGCTAGTTCTTGCCGACGTGGACGAGGCGGCGCTGGCCCGGATGCACGGCCTGGCCGCCCGGATGAAAGAACATTTCCGCTCCCCGATATCAATCGAATCAACGACCGACCGACACGCGGCGCTGGCCGGGGCGGACTTCGTCGTGATCTCGGTCGCCGTGCGACGCATGGAGCTATGGGAGCAGGATTTCCGCGTCCCTCTGGCCTTCGGATTCAAACATGTGCTCGGGGAGAACGGCGGCCCCGGCGCGCTCTTCCACGCCCTCAGGAGTTATGAGCTTGTAGTGCCCCTGTGCAGAGAGATCGAGGCCATTTGCCCGGACGCAACGGTGTTCAACTTTACGAACCCCGAAAGCCGCGTCTGCATGGCCATAAGCAAGCTGACCTCGCTGAAATTCGTCGGCATCTGCCACGGCGTTTCCGGAGGAAGGGGTTTCGTGTCGCGCATTCTTGAGCGTCCCGAGGAAGAGCTGGACATGATCACTGGCGGTCTGAACCACTTCTTCTGGTTCCTGAAGATCGCAGACGCCGCCACAGGCGAGGACCTTTATCCCGAATTGGTCGCCAGGCTGCGCGGAGCTAAGGCGGACATGTGTCCGCGGCTGACGCGCCGGATGCTCGACCTCTTCGGCCTGCTCATGTTCCCGTCGGACGACCACATCGGAGAATACGTATCCTTCGCATATGAGGACCTCGGCCTGCGCTGGCATTACGGCAGGGAATGCCGCAGCGTACCGCGCCCGGACGGAGCTTTGAAGCCGGAAAGCCAACCGGTGAACTGGTCGGACGCGAATGTTCCATTGGACGAGTCCGTCCTGCGTCCGTCGGGGGAGCACGCCGTGCCGATGATCCGGGACATCGTAACCGACTCGCGGCGATGGTGGCCATCGGTGAACGTGTCGAACACGGGGTTGTATGTTGGGAACGTGGCGGAAGACGCGATAGTAGAAGTCCCTGCGGAGGTTGACGGGCGCGGCGTTCATCCGCAGAAGGTCGGCCCCCTGCCGGAGGCGCTCGCCGCGATGTGCAGTCTTCAGATAAGCATTCAGAAAATCATCGTCGAGGCATACGCGAAAAGGTCAAAGAAACTGCTCCTGGAGGCCCTTCTGCTTGATCCCGTGGTTGACAGCGCCCAGCGCGCCGGACAACTGCTGGACGCGATGCTGGAGCTTCAGAAGGATTATCTGCCCCGGTTTGAATGACGCAAACACGCTCCCCTCTTGACAATCGGACGGGCAGGACGCTTTATAATATATGCGGCGCTTGAGGTTCCCGCCCGGGAGGCCGTAAGCGCAAGAGGCGCCCGTCAGGGCGCAAGGTACGGGATCGGAGAGAGCAGGCAAATGGGGCATGGCATCTTCGTTTTTCAGGAAAGGATAAAGCACAATGAACAGGAAAGAACTACATGGAAGGCGGATTGTCCCGCCGGTCGCTTTTGGACTTGCGATTGCGTTGCTGTGCTGCGGATTTACGTCGGCTCAGGAGCAGGAAAATGGAAAAGCCGCGCTTCTGAAGGCCTCGAAGGCCTTCACAGAGGTGGCAAAGAAGGCCGTCCCCGCCGTGGTGTTCGTCTACGTTGAGAAGGAAATGTCCGGCGGGATGCAGCAGTCCCCGTTCGACATGCCGTTCCCGTTCTTCGACAGGTCGCCCCAGCAGAGGCAGCCGTTCAAAGCCCAGGGCAGCGGTTCAGGATTCATCATCTCCCCCGACGGTTACATCGTGACCAACAACCACATCGTGGGAGACGTGACAAAGATTTCCGTCAAGACCAGCGACGGCAAGGAATACGAGGCAAAGTTGGTTGGCGCCGACCCCAAGTCCGACGTCGCGCTGATAAAGGTCGAGGCCGAAGGATTGCCGTGTCTGGCCTTCGGCGACAGCGATGCGCTGGAGGTCGGCGAATGGGTGATTGCCGTCGGCAACCCGTTTGGAGAGACGTTGAGCGGCACGCTTACCGTCGGGGTGGTCAGCGCCAAGGAGCGCAGCACGGTCGGGATCACCGATTACGAAAGTTTCATCCAGACCGACGCGGCCATCAATCCCGGAAACTCAGGTGGCCCGCTGCTGAATATTGACGGGGAAGTGATCGGCATCAATTCCGCCATCGCCAGCCGCACGGGCGGTTACCAGGGAATCGGTTTCGCGATCCCCATCAACATGGCCAAGGCGATTGTTGACCAGTTGCGGCAGAGCGGCAAGGTCGTGCGCGGCTATCTCGGCGTGATGCTTCAACCGGTCACACAGGACCTTGCGCAGGCGTTCGGCCTAAAGGACACGAACGGCGCGCTGATATCCGACGTCGTCGAGGACGCTCCGGCCGCAAAGTCCGGACTGAAGACCGGCGATCTCGTGGTGAAGCTCAACGGCGAGGCCGTCCGGGACTTGCAGCAACTGCGCAACAAGGTGGCGCTGACCGCGCCGGGCACGGAGATCACCCTGGGGATCATCCGCGACGGCAAGGAGATGGAAATCAAGGCGAAGCTCGGGAACCTTGAAGACAGCGGAATGGGAGAGTTGTCCGACGGCGGCGTCATTGAGAAGCTCGGTTTCGCCGTTCAGGACCTTACGCCCGAACTGGCCCAGCAACTTGGATATCAGGCCGGATCCGGCGTCGTCGTCACGCACGTTGAACAGGGCAGCATGGCGCAGCGCGCCGGCATCCAGCAGGGAAGCGTCATCGTCGAGGTTAACAAGCGCCGCGTCAAGAGCGTGAGCGACTTCACAAAGGCGCTCGCCGAGACGCAGAATGACAGAGTGATACTGCTTGTGCGGCGCGGGCGCGGAGCGGTCTACGTAATACTAAGATACCAGAAGTAAAAATCACCCGAAAAGACGCGGGAACGTCTGTGCGGCATCCTCGCCGGGCGTTCTCGCGTTTTTCCATCCTTATCGGTATTGGCTCCGCGTGATTGCCCGCGGCATCATGCCCTGGAGAATGAATCAACCCATTGCAATGCGCATGGGATGAAGCGTCCGATCAAAGGGATGAAGTACAAGGCCCAAAATCTCAAGCGTCACAACGCCAAGTAACGCCTCGTCGCGATCCTCCCCCAGAACAACCGGCGTGTGAGCCTCGCCATGCTGTAAAATCACATAGGCTTCCGACACCGCCCGCTCAATGGCCGTTCCGTCGGCGAGCGTGAAGGTTAATCTGCGCTTCGGTTCAAGCCCGATCGCCGTCCAAATGGATTTCGGCAGGACGGAATACTTCGCCCCGCTGTCCACCAGAAACCTTACGCCATCCTTCTTTCCGGACGGACCTTGAACCGTTCCTTCGACATATGTCAATCCCATGTTCACATCTTCCTGATGCCCATATACTACCATGTTGAAACAAATTCAGCCAGAAATCTCATCCTGGTTTCATCTGCGCGGCAATCCCCGAATGCCGAATGGCGGCTGGAGAAACGGCCATTGCAACCCCCGCTCCATCCCGGCAAAATATCCGGACTGTCGTAATCTGCGCGTTTAATCCTGCATATCTCTGGAACCGGAAATTACGGCCGGTTTCAGGAAAGGAGCGGTTTTCATGCCAAAAGGGAAAACGAAGATCGGCATTATCGGTTGCGGCAACATAAGCGGCATCTACTTCCAGTCCGGCAAGTCGTTCGAGAATCTGGAGGTTGTCGCCTGCTCTGACCTTGACATGGAAAAGGCCGGGGCGCGCGGCGCGGAGTTCGGCGTCCCGGCCTGCCCGGTTCAGGACCTGCTGTCCAACCCGGAGATCGAGATCGTCGTCAACCTGACCGTCCCGAAGGCCCACGCCGAGGTGAATATCGCGGCGCTTAAGGCCGGCAAGTCCGCATACTGCGAGAAACCGTTCGCCACCAGCCGCGAGGACGGGCGCAAGGTGATGAAGCTGGCCAGGTCCAAGGGGCTGCTGGTAAGCGGCGCGCCGGACACGTTCCTGGGGGGGGGCATACAGACCTGCCGCAAGCTCATTGACGACGGCTGGATCGGCCAACCCGTGGCATCCACGGCGTTCATGCTCTGTCACGGCCACGAAACCTGGCACCCAAGTCCGGAGTTCTACTACGAAGTCGGCGGCGGCCCGATGTTTGACATGGGGCCATACTACCTTACGGCTCTGGTGAACCTTCTCGGCCCCGTGCGCCGAGTGACTGCTGCGACCAAGATCACGTTCCCGGACCGGCTCATCACCAGCCAGCCCAAGTGCGGCAAGCGTGTCAAAGTGGAGACGCCGACCCATATCGCGGGCGTGATGGACTTCGCAAACGGCGTTATTGGAACAATCGTGACCAGTTTTGACGTGTGGTCCGCCCAGGTGCCGTGCATCGAAATCTACGGCACGGAAGGCACGATGCAGGTCCCCGACCCCAACGGGTTCGGCGGCGCGATCCGCATCCATCGCCCGGGCATGAACTCATGGGCCGAGATTCCTCTGGCGTTCGGTTACGCGGACAACAGTCGCGGTATCGGCGTGGCGGACATGGCAAAGGCGATGCGTTCCGGGCGCAAACAGCGCGCCGGCGGCGAACTTGCCTACCACGTTCTGGACATCATGTGCGCCTTCCATGACGCATCCGACGCGGGCAGGCACGTCGAACTCGAAAGCAAGTGCGAACGCCCGGCCCCGCTGCCGCTGGGGCTGACGCCCGGCTCGCTGGATGACTGAGAGAGAAGCGAAGAAACCGCGGTAACGTAAATGGATACGAACGCTGCGTACTACTGTCCCTTCACAGTATTGGATACTCCCTTCCCATGCCAAACCGCGCAGGATAGGTGAAAAATGATTTCGCCCGGATTGAATTCCTGTTCGGCGCAAATCCCCTGACATTTCTATTGGTTTGACAGTTGATCCCATGCATCACAAGCCGGTTGGGGAAGCGCGTTGCAACGCGTCCCTGCCAGCAGTCATTACGACGGTTATAGCGACGTGATTGTCATGGCGGCGGCTTCGTTGTAGAATCCCCCGCGTCGGCAGCATCGTCAAGCGAATGCATGGCGTTTGCCCCGTCCCCGGGTTGGCGCTGTGTAGGAGGCATTTGCAATATGACCGCCCGCAGGGGCGCGTTGCAACGCGCCCCTACAGCCGATGGCGTGTTTCCTGTTGCAGCGCAAGTGCCTCGAAGGGAGTTACGCATGGATCAACTTTTTGCGCCGTGGCGGATGGAATACATCAGGAACGTCCTTCCGGATGAGGGGGGGTGTTTCCTGTGCGCGATAGGACGGCAGAAGCCCAGCGCGGACAATCTGGTGATCCTTCAGGGGACTGATTGTTTCTGTGTCATCAACAAGTACCCGTACAGCAACGGGCACATGTTGATCGCCCCTTACAGGCACGGGGACGACATCGCCGGGATGACGGACGTGGAGATGCTAGAGATGATGAAGCTGACGGCGCGGGTGAAAGATACGCTTCAGGCGCTGATGCGCGCGCACGGCTTCAACGTCGGGCTGAACATCGGGCGCGTAGCCGGGGCGGGACTTGAGGGCCATCTGCACATGCACATCGTCCCGCGCTGGAACGGCGACACGAATTTCATGCCTGTGATCGGAGACACGAAGATCATCCCCCAGGCGCTTTCGGATCTCTGGAAAGAGCTTCGCGGAACGATCGGGCAGTAGCTGCGGCCCCATGGAATCGGGAAGACGGACGCGATGGTTATAAGAAAGGAACTTGAAACCCGGGAGCGCCAGACGCTTGCCCCATACGCGGCAAAGGCCGGGGACAGCGCCGGACGCGCCCATCCGGAAGCGGAGCATCCCTTCCGCACGGCCTACCAGCGGGACCAGGGCAGGATCGTCCACTGCACGGCCTTCCGGCGGCTCGAATACAAGACACAGGTGTTCGTCAACCACGAGGGGGACCACTACCGCACGCGGCTGACGCACACCGTCGAGGTTGCGCAGATTGCGCGGACGATGGCCCGCTCGCTGGGACTCAACGAAGACCTGACCGAGGCCGTCGCCCTGGCCCACGACCTGGGGCATACGCCCTTCGGGCATTCCGGCGAGGACGCCCTGCGGGAGCTGATGAAGGACCATGGCGGGTTCGAGCACAACCGGCACGGGCTGCGCGTGGTTGACGTGCTTGAGCGACGCTACGAGGACTTCTCGGGACTGAACCTGACCTATGAGGTGCGGGAGGCGATCGCCAAGCACTCCACCGCGTGGGACAATCCCGCCGCGGGCGATTTCGGGGCATGTTCGCCGACGCTTGAAGCGCAGGTCGTCGAGCTTGCGGACAGCATTGCTTATGACAATCATGACCTGGATGATGGGTTGGCCAGCGGTCTGATCGCGGCGGAGGACCTGGAATCGGTGGCCCTCTGGCGGGAAGCGCGCGAGAACGCCGGCGGAGGGCGCGTTCAGGATTGCCCTCAGGACGGCGCTGACGGAAGGGAAATGAAGAAACTGCGGAGGGCAAACGTCGCGCGACACCTTGTGAACCTGTTTGTCACGGACGTGGTGGAGACCACGTCGCGCCGCATCGAAGAACTCGAAATCCTGAATGTTGAAGATGTCCGCCGCCAGTCGGAGCGCATAGCGCGGTTCAGCTCCGGGCTGGACGCGAAGATGGACGAACTGGAGGCGTTTCTTTTCAAGAATCTTTACCGCCATCACAGGGTCGTGCGGATGTCCAACAAGGCGCACCGTTTCATCCGGGAGCTTTTTACTGCCTATGCTGAAGACACACGGCAACTGCCCCCGGAGCATCAGGCGCGGGTGGCCGCCGAGGGAACGCATCAGGCCGTCTGCGACTACATCGCGGGGATGACGGACCGTTACGCGCAGGATCAGTACCTGAAACTTTTTCAGCCGTTCGAGCGGATGTGAGATCGGGGAGCTGGAAGCGAGATGCCGAAAATCCTGGTCAAGGAAGGCCCCAGCAGGGGGGCGCAGATCGAGATCGAGGGGGAGACCGCGCTCGTCGGGCGTTCGCCGCGCTGCGAGGTGTTTCTTCCGGACGCGACGGTCTCCCGCGAGCACGCGAAGTTCTACCGGAAGGGGGACGCATGGAAGGTACAGGACCTTGACAGCCGCAACGGTAGCCTTCTGAACGGGCATGCGATCAAGGATGAAGACCTCTGCCATATGGACGAGATCCGCGTCGGGGACTGCCTGCTGACTTTCCTTTCCGATGAGGTTGAACTAGAAGAAGCGGTGTCTCCTGAAGACCTTTCAGTCACGCAGACTATACAGATTCAGTCCGATGGAGACGTCGTTCCCGGCGACGGCGGCAGGAAGAGCGGCGAAGAGCTTGCCAGGCAGAACGAGCGGCTGCGAGCGCTGCTTAGACTCAGCTCCGCAGTCTCGAAGGCGCGGAACCTGCCGGAGCTTTTTGATCATGTATGCCAATGTCTGCGGGAGGCGCTTGAGCCGGATCGCGTGGTCCCTTTTATCGAGGAGCCTGACGGGAAGCTGACGCCCTACGCCAGGGCCAGGACGGCCATTGAGCGGCGCCTGCTGCGCCAGAGCCTGAGCAATAGCATCATTGACCACTGCCACGACAAGAAGGTGTCGGTCCTGAGCCAGGCGACGGGCAGCGACGAGCGTTTCTCCGCCGCGCCGAGCGTCGGGCGCAATCGCATCAGCACGGCCCTCTGCGCGCCGCTTCAGATAGCCGGAAGGATGCTGGGCCTGATCTACATGGACAGGCTTGGCGAGTGCGTCCCGTTCACGCGCGACGACCTGGAGCTTCTGACGGCGGCCTGCCAGCAATCAGCGGTGGCCGTAGAGAATGTTCGCGCCTACGAACTGGTCGAGGCGGAGAACCGCGCCCTCGAGCGCGAGGTCAAGGGCCGCTACAATATCGTCGGCAACAGCCCGAAGATAGTCGAGGTTTTCAACGTCATCGCCAGGGCCGCGCCGACGGACGCCTGCGTGCTGATCTGCGGCGAGAGCGGAACGGGCAAGGAACTGGTCGCCCGGGCGATCCACTACAACAGCCGCCGGCGGTCGGGGCCGTTCGAGATCGTCAACTGCGCGGCATTATCCCCCAGTCTGATCGAGAGCGAGCTTTTCGGACACGTCAAGGGGGCCTTCACCGGCGCGGTCGCCGACCATCCGGGGCATTTCGAGTTGGCCACCGGCGGCACGATCTTCCTGGACGAGATCGGCGAGATTCCGGAGCAAAGCCAGAGCAAGCTGCTGCGAGTGCTGGAGGAAAGCACGGTGCGCCGCGTGGGGGACGTGCGGGACAGGAAGATTGACGTGCGCATCGTCGCCGCGACCAACCGCAGGCTGGATGAAATGGTCAAGGAGCGAAAGTTCCGCGAAGACCTTTTCTATCGGCTCAACGTCCTGCGCGTTGACCTCCCCCCCCTGCGCGAGCGCGAGAAGGACATCCAGACGCTTTCGGATTACTTCCTGGCGCAGACGGCGGACAGATGCGGGCGGAAATTCAAAGGGCTGGCTCAGGAGGTCCTTGACCTTTTTGCGGCCTATCCCTGGCCCGGCAACGTGCGGGAACTGCGCAATACCATCGAAAGAATGGTAATACTCGCGGAAAATGAAACCATAGGCATTGACGACGCGCCGGTCGAAATCAGGCGCGGGCGTTCGCCGGTTGCGGCGGAGGCGGCTGCCGAGGACTCCGGGCCGGTGTGTTCCCTTGCGGAACTGGAGCAGCGGCATATACTGCGCGTCCTCAGGCACGTCGAAGGGAACAAGTCCCGTTGCGCGGAAATACTCGGCATTGACAGAAGCACCCTTTACCAGAAACTTAAGTTTTCAACATCGCGGAATGAATTCCAGGAGCATTGATGCGCATACCCGATTCCAACATTGAGATAATCAACCCGAATGTCCGGCTGGGACAGATTCGCTTCGGGGTTTTCGATTTCGACGGCACGCTCTCGGTCATCCGCGAAGGCTGGCCGGAGGTCATGATCCCCATGATGGTTGACGTTCTAATGGAGACGCCGCGCCACGAATCCCGGGAGGAGATTCACGCTGTTGTAAAAGAATTCGTCGAGCGGCTTACCGGTAAGCAGACGATTTATCAGATGCTGGAGCTTGTGGAGGAAATCAAGAAGCGCGGCGGAACTCCGGCCGATCCGCTGGTCTACAAGCAGCGCTACCTCGACCTGCTCTGGGAAAGAATCTGCAAACGGGTCTACGATCTCGAAGAAGGAGGAACCGATCCCGACGACCGGTTAATAATGGGCGCGCGCCGCTTCCTTGACGGTCTCACTGCCCGCGGCGTCAAGCTCTTTCTGGCCAGCGGGACGGACGATGATGCCGTCCAGCGCGAGTCCAGAGCGCTCAAGGTTGATAAGTATTTCAAGGGCGGCATCTACGGCGCGCTGCCCAACTGGACAGACTTCTCCAAGAAAAAACTCATCGCCAAGATCATCAGCGACAACAAACTTTCCGGTCCCGAACTTTTCGTCGTCGGCGATGGTTTCGTCGAGATCGAGGAGGGCCATAACGTCGGCGCCGTGACGATTGCGCTGCCCACGAACGAGGTTGCGCGTTGCGGCGAGGACGCCTGGAAGCGGAACCGCCTGGTTCGCGCCGGGGCGGACCTGGTCGCGCCTGATTTCACCTGCGCAGACAAACTGCTCGGGCTTCTTTTCGGCGATATCAAGCCGCCAAAATCCTGATAAGGCGCTCAAAATGCCATACCCATACTTTGACAGAAGCAAGTTGACAATTCTTCCGCTCGCGCAGCGCGAACATACGATGACCGCGCAGGACATCATGCCGCTTGGCGCCGAAGTCCTCCCGCCCGACGGCGAGGGGCTGGGCAAAATCGCCTCGGCGATAGCCAAAGCCAGGCTTAGCGACAGGGCGGTGGTCATGCTCATGGGCGCGCACGTCATCAAGCAGGGGCTGGCCCGCTTCCTGATCCGCATGATCGAGGAGGGGATGATCACCCACCTCGGAACCAACGGCGCGGGGGCCATCCATGACTTTGAGACCGCCATGATCGGCTCGACGACGGAATCGGTCGCCAAGTACATCTTCGAAGGTCAGTTCGGCCTCTGGAAGGAAACCGGCGGACTGAATGACGTTGCCGTCATGGCCAGGAAGGAACAGATCGGCTTCGGGGAGATGCTTGGCCGGACGATCCAGGAGGGCGATTTCCCGCGCAAGGACCTGTCCATCTTCGCCGCCGGATATCGCGCGAAGGTTCCATGCACGGTGCATGTCGCAATAGGCCAGGACATCGTGCATGAGCACCCGAATTGCGACGGGGAGGCGATAGGATGGGCGTCCTACCGCGACTTCCTCGTCTTCACACAATCTGTCAGCAGGTTGGAGGGCGGCGTTTTCCTGAATTACGGGACGGCGGTCATGGGGCCGGAGGTCTACCTGAAGGCTCTCTCGATGGTCAGGAACGTGGCAAGACCCAAAGGGGAGGACATCCGGCATTTCACGACTGGCGTTTTCGATCTGGCCCCGTTGCCGGATGACATGGAAAAGGAGCCGAAAAAGACGGAATTCGCCTACTACTACCGCCCGCTCAAGACTGTCCTGATCCGGACGGTCAGGGACGGCGGAACAAGTTACTACATCCGCGCCGACCACAGGCACAGCGTGCCGAATCTCTACCGGATGGTCCGCGGGGAGATGGACGCATAGCGCGTTTGCGCATGAGACGGAGACAACATGATTACAGCCGGCAGGCTCGAAGAACTACTTGGACTTTTCAAAAAAACCAGGATGGCCGTATTCGGGGATTACTTCCTTGACCGATACTGGTTCATTGATAAGCGTCTGGCGGAGATTTCGCTTGAGACCGACCTGGAGGCGCATCAGGTCGCGCGCAAGCTGCTCAGCCCCGGCGCGGCCGGCACGGTGCTGTCCAATGTTGCCGCCCTCGGCGCGGGGAAACTCCACGCCGTCGGCATGATCGGACGCGACGGCGAGGGGTTTGAGCTTCGCAACGGCGTTCGCAACCTCGGCGCGGACGATGCGCAACTGCTGGAAATCCCCGGCATCTTCACGCCGACATACACCAAGCCGATGGTTTTCAAGTCCGAGACGGACATCCCGGCAGAAATCAACCGCGTGGACATCAAGAATCGCAAACCGATACCGCGCGACGTCGAGGACCAGTTGATCGCCGGGCTTCGCAAAATCGCCCCGGAATGCAACGCGCTGCTGATCTCCGACCAGGTTCAGGAGGACAACTGCGGCGCGGTGACGGATCGCGTCCGGGAGGAACTTGGCGCAATCGCGCGGGAATGCCCGAACCTTAAGATGATCGTGGATTCCCGCCTGCGCATCGGACGGTTCCCGAAGGGCATACGCCTGAAACCCAATCAGTCTGAAGCCTTCAGGGGGGCGGGCATGACCATGCCGGAACGCCCGTCCCGGGCCGAGGTGGAGAAGGCGGGCAAGGCGCTGACGGCAAGGACCGGGACGACGGTCTTCATCACCTGCGGCACGAGGGGACTGCTGGTCATAGAGCCTGACGGGAAAGCGGAATCGGTTCCGGGGGTGATAGTCCCGCCGCCGATTGACATTGTCGGAGCGGGGGACAGCGTCATGGCTGGAATCGCAATATCCCTGGCATCCGGGGCGACTCCGGCGGAGGCCGCAGCGATCGGCAACATGGTGGCGTCGGTGACGGTGACGAAAATAGGTCAGACCGGCACGGCCAGCCACGCGGAACTCCGCGAACGCATCAGACAGATCGAGTCGGGCAGGCTCGAACTTCGCGGGTGGCAGGATCAATAGTCGGTGAATCATTGAGGCATTTCCTTTACGTCAGCAGCCGCCGCAAGGTCGGCGCGATAACGGAGACGCACCACAGTTCATGCGTCCTCGCCGGGGCCGATTGGATATGCCTGGGAAGCGGCCAGGGAGGGCAGGCGGGGGAGATCGAACTTCGCGCCGAGGGGGTAGCGCGCGACCACGCCGTGTTCGCGTGGGACGGCAAGGCATGGACACTCCACGCGGCCAAAGGTCCAGTGCATCTTGAACGCACCGGGCGCAACAAGCGGCTTAAACCCGGCGACGAACTCTTCACGGCCTCGAACATCCACCCCAAGCGCCTGCGCATCGGCGACCACTGCGTCATCTCCATAACCGGCTGCGGAGCGATGGACGGCAACCCGCTGGCGCTCAAGCTCCGCGTTGAGAGCCTTCATCATCGCTTCTTCCCCGAAGCCGGAACCGCCGAGTCCGTCATCGTCGCGCCTGAGAAATCCCGGATTCTCCTGCTCGAAGCCGTCGAGGGGCTTCCCGGCGCGCCTGCTCTGGCCGGATACATCGAGTCGGAGAAAGAGGGCAGGTGGAGCTACGCGGCGACGCAATCCCCGGCGACGGTCTATCCGAAGGCCCGCAGGCTCCAACCCGCTGAATCCGTCCCGATCGTCCCGAAAACGACCGTCCTGATCCGCGGCAGCGACGGCATCACGCACGATCTTTTTTGCGACGATCCTGAGTTCCGCCTGAAGCGGCGCATAGCGACGGCCCCTGGGCGCGCGAAGATGCCGAACCTGCTTCCCGGTTCGCTGGTTGACACCTACATGCTCCTTGCGCGTCTGGGCGAGGGGGTGTGCGGGGCGGTCTGGCTGGCCCGCGAAATCGGCCCCGGCGCTCAGGCCGGACTGCGTGTGCTGAAACTCGTCTGGCGCGACCACGAGCGCGAACTGGAGGCATGGCGGCGGCTCCAGAACGACAACGTCCACGGCCTCCCGCGCGTTCTCCAGGTCGTGGACATGGGCGAGGGCGTGGGCTACGTCGTTCTTTTTCACACGCCGGGGCGGGACCTTGCGAACGCTCTCTCCCGCCGCAGGTTCGGCGTCTACGAATTTCTGCACATGGTCACAGACGTCGCGTCCGGCGGGTTGGCCCCCCTGCACGCGGCGGGTTACGTCCACGGAGACATGAAGCCGGCAAACATCCTCCTGCTGGACGACGGCCACGCGCAGTTAATGGATTTCGGCGGACTCGGCCACGCGGGGGCAAAGCGGCGTCAGTTCAGCAGGCATTACGTACCGCCTGAAGTCAAGGAGGCCCCGGACAAGGTTCCCCTCGAACCGGACCAGGACGTTTTCGCCTTCGCGCAGATAATCCGGGAGATGCTTGGAGCGGGCAGCGAGCCGGTCGCGTGGGATTTGCTCGGGGCAGGCGATCAGGAGGCTCAGGCGGGCCGCCTGCCGCCCAGGGTCCGCATGGCCCCGCTGTTGCGCTCGCTTCTGAAACCATCCCTTTCTAAGGCGACCGCGCCGGCGCAGAAGAGGCGATATCAGAACGCGGGGGAGTTCCTCCGCGGCGCGCGCTTCAACCTCTGGAGCAGGCCGCTCATGCTTCTTGTCCCGATGGCTCTGAGCGTTCTGTTCATGGTGCGGGCGGAGATGCGGCGGGAGGATTTCTCAGAAAGACTCGCTCGTGTCCAGACCAGGGGAGAGGGGCTGGACGATTCGCTCGATGCCGCGCCGAGTCTCAGAACGATCCGGGAGGACATACAGCTTGCCAATCCCGCGATACGACTATACCTGCGCGCATGGGGCGTTCCCGGAGATGTCGCCCGTTCGGAGAATCGGATAGCCGACCGCGTCTCGGCAGGGCTTCGGTCCCTGATCGCGTCCGTGGTGGACTCGGAGGACCTGGAGCCGGAGGAGAAGATGAAACGCCTCCAGGAGCAGGCCGGGCACAAGCTCAGAATGGCTGTTGAACTGGCCGGTTTCCCGCAGGCCGAAGCCGACAGGCTGCTGCGAGAGGCGTCTGAGACCGTGCTGGCGGAGGCGGAAAGACGGACAACGAAGGCCCTGACCTTCGCAGGGCCGGAGTCGGTCCGTGACTGGCGTCCGATTCAGAACTGGGAGATGAAGCGGGAAGACCGCGGGGTCCGCGCGGTCGGGCACGCGGTCGTCGCGGCGGCGGAGTCAGGTGGGGGGGAGGCAGGCTGCCTGGAATTGACGGTTCAGATGGACCCGGCGTCCGGCAATCCGGCGGACGGCAAGGGTGAGGCGGCGTTTGATATGCGCAGGTTGGAGCTGCTGGGAATGCAGATGCCGGCGGACATGCGCAACTGCCGCATAAGCGTCGAGTTTCGCGTCCGGGGCAACCTTGAGGGGCCGTCCGAATTCCCGAACGGCATCCAGGTCCTTGCGATTGATCGGGAGTGGCGTCGTTTCTACGGGCCGTGGGTTCCGATGCGCAACGGCGCGGAATGGGCGTTATGCGAGGCGTTACTCAGCAATGAGGCGCCCATCGGCGGATGGGTTGACCCGGAGTTCAACCCGGCGGCGATCGTGTACCTCGGCGTCAAGGTGGGCTTGAGCCGGGAGGCGGAAAAGGCCGTCTCCGGAGCGGTGCTTATACGAAGTTATGCCTTCGACGTCCGCCCGCCAAGACCGAAGTCGGCGACGCCGAAATCGGATGCTGGGCAACCGTCGGAGGCGAAACCGGACTCGCCGGCGACGGCTCCGCCCAAACCGGCTGAGACAAAGCCCAAACCGCCCCGCCGCCAGCCGAAAATAACCCCGGAATAGCAGGAGGGCGGATACTCCGAACCTGCGCGGACCAAATCAGTATTTCCCACATGGGCATGCGCTCAACGGTGGAGTCGGATAAAAGTATTCCATAAGATAATATACTTATGTCAAACCGTGTTCATCAGCGGCAAACATATCACACGCGCCGAATCAGAACTCCCCCCTCCTTCCGAATTTAGCGCTTGCCGCCTTCTTGAATTCCACCGCCGCCTTGTCAATGCTGTCAAGAATCTGCCCGGTCGTCATGCCTGACGCCGCACGGGCGGCGCTGATGAACGTGGCGCATTCGTTCGCGTCCATGAACGCCGCCGCGTCGAGAAGTTTTTCCTCCTCGCCCTCCGGTATCGCCATGAAACCGTGCTTGTCGGCGTGGATTAGCTGACCCGGGCGGACGGCCCGCCCGAAGACCTCGACCTCGCATCCCCAGCGGATCGGGTGGTTCCATGCGTGGCCGACGCACATACGCCGCGCAATCGCCTTGAACCCGGCGTTGCACATCTCGTCCACGTCCCGCACCGCGCCGTCCGTGATCGTGCCGACGCATCCGAGCGCGCGGTGAATGTTCGCGCTCACCTCCCCCCAGAACGACCCGTGGCAGCGCGGCTTGTCCAGGTCCCGGATGACGACGATCTTCGGCCCCGGAACGCCGGCGACGTAGCGGCGGTACTCGCTCCATGCGTCCGGCAGGCGCTTCGGATGCTCCGGATTGCTCGGTTCGATGAGGACTGTAACGGCGTAGCCGACCATCGTCCCCATCTGGGGCATGAAGTCGCGCGTTTCCTCAAGGTTGAAGGCGTCCGCGCCGGAATCGCGCTTCGTTATCTGCTCCCATCCGTTATAGATCGTCGGCGTGTTCCATCGTTTCAGTCGGAGCAATTCCGCGTGAGAAAGTATCCGCGCCATTCGTCACTCCTGTGCGACGGGTTTGATCTCGATGTCTTCGGAGTAGGTGAAGCTCTCGCCGGGCTGGAGGATGCGGCGCTTGGTCCAGATTTCGATTTCCAGTTGGCCAAGGTAGTCCGGGTAGGCGTAGAGCCACGTGAAGTTCACCTCGTCGTTGTTGACCGTCTGGGTGAACTGAAGCCCCTTGGAGCCGGCAAGCGTCCATGCGCCGCGCGGAGCGTCCTGATCGTAGTAATGCTCGCCCTCGCGCATGCCGGCGATGATGCCCGTCATGTCCTTGTCAACGCTCTTGCCGGCAACGTCCGTGAACTTGACGCGCGTTGTCGCAAGGTCGCCCAGGTCCAGTTCGAGGTGTGTGCGCAGGCGCGCCTCGCGCGGCTTGTCGCCGGGATTTGCGATCGTGGATTCGACGCGCATGACGGGTCTGCCCGGCAGGAGCGTCAACTTGCGGGTCAGGAGTAGTTTGTCAATCGTCGTCGCCTGGGTGGTTATGGAGTTCGCCGTTTTGGCGATCACTGTTTGCGGCTCCATCCAGCCGTAGAACCAGAAAAGTTCCCCGACGCGGTTCTCCAGCCCCCCGCAGAACGGAAAGAACAGGCATCGCTTGCCGTTGTAGGCGGTTACGCTTTTCTTCGTTTTCAGGTCCACTATCCTTATCGCGCGGCCGGCCAGAAGGGGGACGACGTCCACCCAGAGATGTTCGTTCTTGATTGTTTCAAGGTCCAGATTACGCGCCAGCAACGCGCAGAGCATGAGCATCTGGTTCGGATCGCCCTCCTGCTCGCGGATTGTCTTGAATCCGTGTTTCTTTGCCCGGTCTATGAACTCAGTTATTTCCAGAAGGTTCGGGCCGGGGCCGTTCCAGACAAGCTTGCCCTTCTCGAAGCGATACCCGTTTCGCGGGAACGCCCTGGCGTAGACGAGCGGCATCCGGCAGACCTTCACGCGCTCCAGCAGTTCCGCGTCGTCCTTCACGAGCGATTCCGCCTCCGCAAAGAGCTTTTCGGCCTTCTCCATGATCTCGTCGGTCAGATAGCCCATTGCCGGGTTTGTGTAGAGGTGCATGTGGATGTTGTCTTTCTCCACCTTGTCATGGAGCATTGTGATGTAATCCCGTATCGGCCTGGCCGCCGCGCCGTAATAACCCTCCAGAAAATCATTCATTATCGCGTCGGGGTCATGGTCCGGGTTCCAGAGCAGTTGCATTCCGTAGTAAGGACGCAACAGGCTGAATTCCCCGCCCCCGCCGCCGTGGCCCATCCCCTGGAGATAGATTCCTTCAACCCCGATGTCGCGGTAGAAGCGCATGTCCGCCGCCATCGCGCGGAAGTTCGGGAAGGGGTTGTAGTAATGCGCGAAGTCCACGCAGTAGTGCCAGATGTAGAGGTGATCGCATATCTGCGCCCAGGCCTCCGCCCGTCGCTTGTATTCCGCGTTGAGCGGGCAGGTCGCAATCGGGTGGCTGTCGCATGACGGAAACATGTGGCAGAGCCAGACGGCGACGTTCGGATGCATCTTCATATCCTTCGGCGGCTCTTCAGTGTACGTATAGGCCAGCGTGCCGATAAGTTTGTCGGGGAACTCCTTCGACGTGCGCTCCGCCAACTGGTTGACGAACCAGAACTGCGTCCCGCCGGTTGTGCCGTATTTCTCGTTCATCTCCCGGCAATTCGGGCACGTGCAGTAGTTGTAATAGTCCATCTGGGAGAAGTTGTGCTGCCGCACGCCGGGGCTTTCGCGCATGCGCGCAAGCATCTTCTCCGTGACGATCTCGAGGACCTGCGGATTAGTCAGGCAGAGCTGGGTTTCCGTTCCGACGCGCTGGCCGCCGAGTTCTGAAAAAAATTCGGGGTGGTCCTTGAAGTCGCTGCCGGGGCTGATGTAGCGGAAGTAGCTGTGGCAGCGCCCGTCATGGTTCTCCTGCTCGCCCCATTCGCCGTCCGGGCCTGCGCCGCCGTTGTTCTCGCCCTGCCGGGTGCGGAAGGCGAGGTCCGCGCCGGGCCATGCGTAGGACGTATGTCTCCACTGGAAGGCGGGCTTGACCAGACTGTTTGTCGGCGGAATCGTCAGTTCGCTGATTTTCGGCGTCTTCGTCACGCCCGGGGCGATCCATCGAACGCCCATGTAATCCGCAAGGAAGCGATGGACGCCGTAGAGGGTTCCGGAGGCTTTTGTCCCGGCGATAACCAGGTGCGGAGCGGCGGTCCTGATGATGAATCCCTGCCGGCCAAGGTCACCCGACTCCGGGCTGACTCCCAGCTTCCGCGCCCATTCACCCATCCCGATGACGATCATGGGCGCGTCCCCCGGCAATCCGCCGTCCTGCGGGGTCGCGATCGGCAACTCCACCCCGGAACACGCCTTGAAATGTTCCTGGAGTTCTTTCGCCGCCGTCTTTTCCGACGGGCTTGCGTCCCCAGGCAGGACGATTATGTGGCGGGACTGCCCGTTTGCGAGGAGTTGAACGGGTTGCTGAGCGCAGCCGGAAAGCGTCCATATCGCCGGCGCGACGAGAATAACTGCGGCCATGATCCTGGCGATCCTCATCCTCATACCTCCCATGAATGGGGCGGCGAGCGGGGATATGGGGAGCGTCTTTCTCCCGCGCTCTCATTCCGCCGCCCATGAGGTTACAAGGGCGGACGGGTTCGGGCAAGCGACAGTTGGCGGACGCGGATGGATTTCCTCGTATATCGGGGACTCTATTTTGCCCGGCTTCCCGACCTTTTCCGCAGCATATGCGCCAGCGCCAATCCCGCGGCCATCAACGCCACCGACGCCGGCTCCGGCACGACCTCGATCAATATCGTCTCCGCGTCCGCCAGGTAAAAACCCTCCCCTGAGAACGCCGTGTTCAGCGTGTATGTGTCCTCAGCCATCGGCAAGGTCAGCGCCGAATACGCCCACCCATACGAATCCGTCTGCGCGGATACCGTCGTGACCCCCATCCCCGTGTCAAGCGACCACGTCACCCACTGCCCGGCAAGGCTCCCTCCCCCCGCGTCCACCAGCCGCGCAGACACGTTCAGCAACCCTCCCGTCATGCCGATCGTATCCCCGGCGTAACCGACCGCCGGATTGTTGTAGACAGTGATCCCGATGATCTGACTTCCTGATTCGTAGTATGTGTTTCCCGCGTAGGCCATCTGCAACTGGTACGTCCCCAGCCACGTCCCCGGGATGGTGAATGCGTAGGACGCGGAACCCCACGTCGTTGTCGCGTTAGTGTATCCCGGCGGCACATCGCCGGAGCGATAAATCCGCGCGCCGATGCTCTGCTGATCCAGCCCCTGCCAGAGGACGCGCCCCCAGTTTCCCACGTCAACCGTCGCCCCGCCCTCGTAGAAGGCGTAACGCCGCACGGTGTTCGAGAGATAGAGCGTCGGATACCACGTCAGATCGCCGCTGTCGTTGATCGTGAAGGAGAAGTCATAGGACCAGACATCGTTGATCGAGTCCCATGATGTGCGCGCCGAGTCAAGGACGCTGAAGAGTGATGGTTCGGTCTGCGCGGTAAGGGTGTTGCCTTCAAGGTTTATTTCAAGATATGCTGGAAAGCAACCTTCCCCACCATGAATTTGGCCGACCAAACCAGGGAATGAGAGGGCAAGTTCGTCCTGAGCCGGTTCGAATAACCTTGCCTGAATCTGCTGACCGGGCTGAGACGGAAAGAGCGGAAAATCGCCGTCCCATGACGAGATGGATACGGGAACTCCTCTGGCTCCCGGGCCAGGAGAATAATATTCATTATAATAATGTATTTGGCCGGGATTTGTCACAAAATCAATTTGAGCCGAAAGGTGAACCTGCTGATGCTGCCTTCCGAGATTGTCAATAGCTCTCCAAGTATTGGAGGACGAAAGGGGCATGCCGCCGTCAAGCGAGCATCCAAGAAGGTCAACCTTCAAACCCTTTCCATCTCCTGAATACGGCGCAATGTAATTCTGGCTAATATAACCTGAGTAGACAAGTTCGAAGGTCATCCGGTCAAGGTTCCGCACGTCCAGAGAGAGCCATTCGACCCGTTTCTGGCCGGAGTAGTAGGGATCAACGTTCAGGACGAACCAGCCCGTTGCTCTGCTGCCCCTTGTCCCGAAATTCCCATATGTGGTGTTGTTACACCAGACACGGATGGCGTCAGTGCGCGATGAGTTCACGCTGAAGAGATAAGACCGTGCCTCTGCCCTCATGCCGCCCCAACACAATGCCGCCGCAATCGCCAGCACAATTCGCGTCTTCATATCCTCAACTCCTTTCTCCGGCATCAAGGAGCCTCATACAAAACCCTCATACGAGGCCATGCTGCAAGCTCCTTATCAAATTTACACTCTTACTTTATCACATCCCCTTGTCAAGTCTTTTCTCTATCCCCCCCCCCCCCCCCTATTTCATAATATATTTGTCATATGTCATTGATAGCTATGCCATTATGGTATAATATAAAAGGCGTTAATAAGTCCTCAATGAGACGGGCCAACAGAAAGATGGCGATGCGATGAACGCAATTAAAGGGACTCCGCGATCTCTGGAACACCACCCAAGCGTCTGCTAAAGTATCCACGTGGCGGATAAGAAAAGAATCCGGGGAGAACGGCATGATTTACAATAGCATGGGACGCAGGCGCTTCATGACGACGCTTGGAAGCGCGGGACTGGCGTTCCTGAAACCGTTTGCATACGCATCAGAGGCGAGCATGGACCCCGAAAACTCCGAATCGGTCGAGAAATGGATTGAGGAGAAAATCCGCCTGGGCGTCTTCCCCGGCGCGTGTCTCCTGGCCTCCCGCGACGGCAAAACATTCCTGGAAAAATATTGGGGAACTTACTGCGGGGAGGAGAAGCGGGGCGAGCCTGTGGGGCCGGAGGTCGTCCACATGCTCTATTCCTTCTCGAAGGGAATCACGGCCACCATGGC
Source organism: Planctomycetota bacterium (assembly GCA_022711755.1). Taxonomy (GTDB): domain Bacteria; phylum Planctomycetota; class Brocadiia; order SM23-32; family JAKLEA01; genus JAKLEA01. Next base: position 186,469 of record JAKLEA010000002.1, on the reverse strand, counting down.
GGCGTTGGCTCATGCGGATGGCCGGCTCGATTATGACGCGCCCGTATGCCGCTATATCCCGGAATTCGGCAATAAGGGCAAGGATAAGATAACGGTCAGACACCTGCTGACCCATTCCGCCGGCATACCGTCCGTTCCGATAAGTCACGCGCTTGGCGATGAGGCCTGGCAGCGGAACCTTGACGCGCTGTGCAAGGCCGACTTGGAATGGCCTCCCGGAAGCAGGACGGCCTATCACGGCTGGCAGGGCATGTTCCTGGCTGCCGAGGCGGTGCGTCGGATTTCGAGCATGGCTTCCTGGGAGAGCCTTTGCCGGAAAGCGCTGTTTGATCCTTTGGATTGTCCGAGCTTCACCTTCGAGACGCCACCCGCCGGAGCCAGAGTAGCCCTTACCCATCAGCCCAAAGAACTCCCGTGTCCCGTGCGGCCCGAGCGGTTCGCACTGATGGGCCACCCCGGAGGCGGATGCTTCGGAACGGCTGCTGACGTGCTGAAGTTCCTGAACATGCACCTTCAGGATGGCGAATGGCAGGGCAAAAAAATAATCCCGGCGGCGGCGATCAGGGCCATGCGCGAGATTCAGTATGCGCCGCAGATTGCCGAAGCGCGGAAGAAGAACATCCCGCCGGCCCATGAGAATTGGGGGTTGGGATGGTTGATCCGGGGGGACTCGGAGAATCACTGGTTTGGCTTCGGCAGGCGGCTGTCCCGCAAAGCATTCGGCCACGCCGGCATTGACACCGTCATGGGACTCGCCGACCCCGAAAGCCGTCTGGCGCTGGTATTCATCACGACGGACACCCCCGGCAAGGAGAATGTGACGGTGGAAATCAGGAACGGCGTGACGGATCGGGTCGTATCCGCCCTGGAACGCGAAACCCGTCCCTGACGCCGTTACTGACTTTCAGACTTGAGACTGCTTCCAAGGGCATGCCCGGCAGTCTGTTCCATCTGGCCTGCGCGTTTGTCCTCTTCCCGGGCGTGTCTTTAATTCTGCCCAAGACCGGAGAAACGAATTGTGGATTTCTCCATCAACGTCAATTGTCTTGTACGATATCTGCGCCGCCGTAGCGATTGACACCCGTCCCACGATTAGGCATTATTGCCTCCGGTGAATTCCCCCCTCTCAAGCTACTTTTACATTTTGTAACAGGAGTCGAAAGATGATCAGCCTGAAGGAAAGAAAACGGATTCTGGGAGCGGGCAAGCTGAAGACGGTCTGGGAAGGGGAGCCGCTGCTGGGCAGCATCTACAGCGAGGAGGAGATCGAAGCCGCCGTCTCCGTCATGCGCGTCGCCCAGGAGGACGTCACCAAGGGCTTCGGCTACTCGAAGCCCACCGAGGATTTTGAGCGGGAATTCGCGGCCTATGCCGGGACAAAACACGCGATTGCCCTCAACAGCGCCGGCCCGGGGCTTGACCTGGCGATGCGATTCCTGAAGCTGAAGCGCGGAGATGAGGTTATCGTTCCTGCCATCAACTTCGTGGCCGCGCCGCTGGCCGTCCTGGGCGCGGGGGGGCAGGTGGTCTGGGGCGAGGTCAACCCAAAAACGCTCCAACTCGATCCGCGCGACGTGGAAAAGCGGATAACCCCGCGCACCCGCGCCATCTTCCCCGTGCATTTCAACGGACTCTCGGCTCCCGTTGATGAGTATCTCGACATCGCCCGGAGGAATCCCCACAAACGACACGGCCCCCCTGCGGTCATCACCGACGCCGCGCGCGCCGTCGGCGGGGAATACCGCGGCACAAAGATCGGCAAGAAGGGACTGATGACGGTCTTCTCCTTCCACACCATGAAGAACATGGTCACGCTTGGCGAGGGCGGCATGGTGACTACGGATGACGACGATGCCGGGGCGTACGTCCGGTCGGCGCGGTTCTACGGCGGCGCCACGGAGGTCTGGGGGTCGTCCTACGTCATGACCAAGGTGCAGGCCGCCGTCGGCAGTGTTCAGTTGAAGAAGCTGGACGGATTCATTGCCGCGCGCCGGCGTCTCGCCCAGGCCCGCAACGGAATGCTGGCCGACGTCCCGGGGCTGCAATTGCCCCACGAGCCGAAGGACTGCAAGCACAGCTACTATCTCTACACGTGCCTCGTCCCGAAGGCGTGGGCCGGGGAGAAGCGCGACCGGTTGATGCAGATGATGAGCGAGGTCTACGGCGTCAAGTGTCTGGTCGCCAACCCTCCTTGTTACAAGTCGCGGAAACTGCTGCGCGATCATACCGCCGGCCAGGACCTGCCCCTCTCCAACGAGATTGGCGCCCGCCTGCTATGCCTACCCATACATCCGGCCATGCCGGACAAGGACAACGAATACATTTCCGCCGCGTTCATCGAATGCATGGAGCAGTTGAGGAAATGACTAAAGGCGATTTTCTGGCCGTGACATGGAGGACGCCCGACCTGCCGCGCAGTCAGCTTGATCATCCGGAGCAGCGCAAAATACTCTCTCCTTTTCGTTTGACTTTGTCCGGGACGCTGACTAAAATTCACTAATGAGGCCTTTAGAGCGCTGATTACGGGAAGGAACCCTCGGTATTCGAGCAGCAGGGGGTAGATGGTTCCTGTGAGGGCTTGAAATCATCCTGCCGCATAAGGATTTCGGGAAAAGCGGCCGGCGCTGAGATCTTTCCCGGCTAAAGGCTAAGGCACTCGGAGACAAGGCGCTCCAGAGGGGCTTCGGACGCGTAAAGGGGACGGTAACTCACTGTTGGAAAAGGCGGGAAGCGACGCGCAGACCCGCGTGAGCGGGCGGCATGCCGGCACAGTCCTGTTCGGGACAGGGCGTCGCCGGCGCACAGGAAGACGGAAATTCCGCGCCTGACGCCGCCGCGCAAACACCACGGTCGGCGTGTCGGTTCCGATTGACGTAAAACGAAGGAAGGGACATTAGTTTTTTGGCAAAGGGCCGGCAGTAAACGAGAGGCTGAAGGCCCGAGGGCTTGCCCGGAGCATTCCCGGGGGGCGCGAACCAACGCGCCGCAACCCGTGAACCGCCCGCCGTGAGCAAGCCGATTCAACATTCATCTCGACAAGGTTGCATGGATTATGAGTCCGAGACTCAAGAAGAAGGACAACGGAGCTCTGTTCACGAACGACGAACCTCAGACTGTTGCCGGCGACGCCGGGGACGAAACGCCGGCCCAGCCGCGCTTCCTGCCGATGACCCGGGAGGAAATGCAAGCCAGGGGGTGGGATGAGTTGGACGTCATCGTCGTCACCGGCGACGGATACGTGGACCATCCCTACTTTACTGCGACGATCCTGGCCCGATGCCTGGAGAGGGAGGGCTTCAGGGTCGGCATCATCGCCCAGCCAGACTGGAAGAAGAAGGAAGACTTCCTGTCGCTTGGGCAGCCGAAACTCTTCTGCATCGTCACCGCCGGCAACATTGACAGCATGCTCAACAGGCTGACCGTTCACCGCAAGCTGCGCACGCGGGACATGTATTCCCCGGGCGGGGTGGTTGAGGGGCGACCCAAGCGCGCCAGCATCGTCTACTCTAACCGGGCGAGGGAAGCCTTCCCCGGCGTGCCGATCATCGTCACGGGGATGGAGGCCGACCTGAGACGCATCGCATATTTCGATTACTGGGAGAATTCGCTGCGGAGGTCCGTCCTGCTGGACAGCCGCGCCGACCTGCTGGTCTGCGGCACCGGCGAGCTGGCGATACTAGAGATCGCGCGCCTGATGTCCAAAGGCAAGAAGATTGACGCGGCGCAGAAGCTGCCCGGCGTCGCCTACGTCACGGATAAGAAGCCGGCGGCGACCAAGCACGTCTTCCTGCCGAGTTTCGAAGAAGTCCGCATGAGCAAGAAGCTCTTCAACCAGGCATTCAAGCAGGCCCGCGAAAACTGCGACCACGCGAAGGGCAAGCCGATTGTGCAGCCGACGCATGACGAGTTCTTCGTCGTAGTCAACCCGCCGTCGCGACCGCTGACTACTGAGGAGATGGACGCGATATTCGGACTGCCCTACATCCGCATGGCCCATCCGAAACACGATGCTCAGGGGGGGGTTCCAATCGTCGAGTCAATACGGTTCAACATGATCACTCACCGGGGATGCTACGCGGACTGCAATTTCTGTTCGCTGGCCGTCCACCAGGGGCGCATCATACAGAACCGGAGCAAGGAATCTCTTGTCGCCGAGGCGAAGAGCCTCGCGGCGATGCCGGACTTCAAGGGCGTGATCACCGACGTGGGCGGGCCGTCCGCGAACATGTACGGAACCGGCTGCGGGCGCGAGGAGGGCATGTGCGGGGAGCGGGACTGCCTGCTGCCGGCGCAGTGCCCGAATCTGAAGGCCGATACGCAGCCGATGATTGAGATGCTCGGGGAGCTTCGCGCCGTTCCCGGAGTGGAACAGGCCGCAGTCACCTCCAGCGTCAGGCACGACATGCTCCTGAACGAGCCGGAAAACAAGCTGCTGAACTGCCTGTGCAAGGATCACGTCAGGGGCAGGCTCAGGGTCGCCCCGGAACACTGCTGCGACAACGTGCTGGAGGTGATGAACCGTCCGCCGTTCAAGGTGTATGAGGATTTCTGCCAAGCCTTCGTCAAGATCAACCTGGAACTGAATAAAGAGCAGTATCTGACGGCCCACTGGATGTCCGGCCATCCGGGGTGTGAATTGAAGGACATGGTCAAGCTGGCGCAATACTTCCGCCAATACGGGATATTCCCGGAGCACGTGCAGGATTATTATCCTGCGCCGCTGACCGTGTCAGCCTGCATATACCACACCGGGTATCACCCGATCACGGGCGCGCAATACGCGACGGCCGGGACGGACAGGGAGAAGCTGCTGCAGAGAGCGCTTCTGCATTTCCAGGACCCGAAGAACGACCGGATGGTCCGGGAGGCGCTGGTTGCGGCGAACTCGGAACACCTGATCGGGCGCGGACCGGACTGTCTGATAATGCCCATGAGCCGGATTTTCTCCGATTCGCCGCGTTCGGACAGGGTGGACGGTTCCATGTCCGGGCGGTCCCCCGGCTTCCGTCCGGACGACCGCGACCGGCAGTTCCGCCGTCCGCCGAGGCCGCCCATGCGGGAGACGCCGGGAGACGCATCTGCGCCACCCGCGCCGCCGCAGAGCGCGCGGCCCATGACCTCCCCCGGATGGGGCCGTCCGAGCAATCATTACAAACCGAACCTGCCCCCGAACCTTCTCAAGCCGGAACAACCGCAGCAGGACCCCGGCCAGCCGCCGCGTCCGCCTGCGCCGCCCCGGGATCGCGGTTCCTTCGGACGCCCCAGGGACGCCAGGGATTCGCGGGACGCCAGGGATGCCGGTGGATTCAGGCGCGGCGCCAGGGACTCCTTCAGCCAGCGCCCGGCGTCAGGACGCCGGGATTTCTCAAGGTATGCGCAGTCACGCGGGGACAGCCCCGTTCCTCGCAAGCCGGAGCTTGAAGACATCGAAAGCGCTCCAGAGTTCTACGAGGAACCGGGGCAGTTGAGTCAACCCAGGCAGGAGCCGCCGCCACCGGAGAACGCCTCCCGGACTGACTACGATCACAGCGACGCGGATTCCAAGTTCAACCGGGAATTCGATCAGGACAATCTCAGGCCGTTGAGCTATCGCGACCATCCCGACGCAAACGGTAAGACGAGGCGCGACAGAAACGACCGGCCCCGCAGGCGTTGAGAATCCAACCGCCGCGCGGGAATAACGAAGGAACCCGACCGGGCAATCCCAGAATTGGCCGGCCGGGTTCTTTTATTGGGGCAATCAGCGTGATCGCGCGAAATGAAATCCGGCGGGACGGGCGACGCGATATCAGGCGGGTTTTCCGTATACTGCCATGTAGTGCGCCGACCATGAACGAAGGCGGGACTTCTCCAGTCTCGATTCGATAAGCAGTAGCGACTTGAACAATCCCGCCGGACCGAAGTCCGGCACGAAGGTCATATATTCGATATCTTTCAGCTTTAACGAGGGCGACTGCGGCAGCGAAAACGGCTTCAACCAGCGCTCCGTCCCCTCGTCAATGTTGTGTATGAGGGGGAAGACGTAGTTCATGTGGAAGCGGAAGAGCTGGTTCGTGACATTGATTTCGTGCAGGAAGAAGATGCCGCCTGGACGCAGGACACGGGCGATCTCCTCCAGCGCTCGGACCTGATCCTCGGCCGTCGGCAGGTGGTGAAGGACATTAATGGTGTAGGCGAAGTCGAAGGATTCCGAGGCGAAGGGAAGGCGGCAGACGTCGGCCAGGGCGACCGGGGCTTCCGCGCCGTCCTGCCGCAGCAGTTCCCCTGCTGAAACCGCCTGGCGCAGGGAAAGATCAATTCCGGTAACCCGGTATCCCTCAGCCGTTATCCTGCGCAGGTACCAGCCCCTGCCGCAACCGATGTCCAGCCCCTCGCCGCCGTTCGGCAAGGCTGACTTCAGGCGCGGAAGCATTGCGACAATCTTCTTGCTGACGACGTGGTCGCGGACGTGGATCGGGATTTCGGCGTCATAGGTTTCCGACACCTGGTCGAAATGGAAGCCTGAGAAGACGGCGGAGACCCCGGCCCGCGTTTTCGCCGCGCGCCAGAGGATCGTTGCCGCGCCGATGAAGACGGCGAACCAGATGCTGACGGCCCTGACAAGGAAGACAGCGACGCTGGCGGTCGAGGCAGGCAGGCCGGCCTGACGAATCGCCATCAGGAGCAGGCTTCCGCTTATTCCGACGCCGCCGGGGATAAGGGTTAGCGCCCCCAGGATCGTGCTGCGCGCGAACATGGCCTGGGCCTCAAGCCAGCCGCATTGCTGATGCAACCCCCAGATGATGAGCTTCAGTCCCAAGCCAGCCATGGACCACGCGGCGAGAGAAATGGCGAGACCGAGCAGAAAATTGACGCCTGTGAAGAGATTCAGGAGGACGTCCGCGGCCGGGGCGACCGCCTGCCGGAGCAGCGCAAGCTGACGCGCCCTGTCCAGGAAACCGATCACCCGCGCCATGACTCGCGCAAATCCGGCCATGAGAAGGATGACGACGCAGGCGGCAATCGCCATGAAAAGAGAGTCGCTGGAGCCGACGGCCCAGAGGATGACCAGCGCCAGAACGTCGAAGAGGCGCTCCGCGACAACGACGGCGACGACGATCCTGGCGCGATAGCCGAAACGCGCCTTGATGGGCCATGCTTTGGCGCATTCCCCGGCGTAGGCCGGGGTCAGGATCATCAGCAGGCCGTAGCAAAAGATTTCGACGCTGTATTTCGTCGGGATACGCACCTGCGAGCGGCGCAGGAACAGATGCCAGCGCATCCAGCGCGCACAGAGGTGGGAGACCGAAATCGCGAGAGCGGCGACGACCGCAATGGGATTGACGCCAAGAAGCTCGGAAGAAAGGCGGGAGACATCCTGCCGGGCCATCCAGAATCCCGTCACCGCCGCGCCGAGGACGAGCGTGGCAAGGCCGAGGACCTCGGCTCTTTTCAATCCGGGAAGTAATTTCGGCTTGTCGGCGTCCATGATCTCACGCGATCCGCAGGCAGGATAATCGCCGCATTCCCTCCGCAAGCGGCGTCAAACCGACGCCGAGGCGTCAATCTCGATCTCGAAAAGCAGGTCGTCGCGGCAGATATCATTATGCGTGACGATGACGGGCATCCCGCCGAGTCCGTTGGCCCGGGCGTAACGGTCGTATGCCGGCGCGTCTTCGGCGCGTTTGAAGTAGACGAGCGCCCGGGTCGCGTCCGCATAGCTCATCCCGCGCGATTCGAGTATGGCGGATACGACACGCATGGTCAGTTCCGTCTGGCCGGCAACGTCGTCCTCGCGCACTGTGCGCCCGTCCGGCGCGATGCTGGCCGTCCCGGAGACGTAGACCGTCCGCAATCCGGGAACCTGTGTTTCAACAGCGCGGGCGAAGGAGCTGCCGTAATCCTGCGCGGAGCCTTGAAGGGGGGAGGAGAGCTGGCTGACGGCCATATCGCCGGCGACGGGTTCCACGGCAAGACAACCCGCGACGACAGCCGTCCCGTCGGGATTGCCGCCGCCGATGCCGGTGCTGGCGGGAACCACGCCTTCGAAGACCCCGGTCCTCCTGAAAAAGTCCGTCCTGACCTCGTTGAAGCGTCCGTACCAATCCAGAATGTGATCAATGTAGAACCACGTGCGGACGACGTTGGACATTGCCATACCGACCGTTCCGAGGGCGGTTCGGATATTTTTAAAGGTCTCAAGCGCCTGCTCTCCGCGTTCAGCCCCCGCCGTGTCCGGCCCGATTCCCCCAAGCAGACAGTATCGCGCATGACCGTCGCAATACGTCCTGCCGGCGGGCCTCCCTTCGGGCGTTCTGACCGTCTCGACGGGCGCGCCCTTTACGGCTCGGACGTGGATTCCAGCCAGCGAGGCCCCGGAGCATGACGCGCCGGCAACCCATGTGATCGGGCAGTCGGCGCCGGACGCGACGGAACGCCATGCGCCCATGAATTCCCCGTATGAAGCGACGGGTCCGAAGACGTCGTGCTTAACGGTCTGCGCGCCAAGCGCGGAAAGCTCAGAAGCCAGCCTGCGTGCCATGCCTGCGGCGCTTTCGCCGGGCAGGGGGCAAAGCGTCAGGCACATTTCCTCAATGCCGGGGCGCGCCGCGTCTCCGGGGGGAGCGACAATAGCGATATCACATCCGGGGTGTTTCAGCAGACGCGTCAACCGGTGCTTCACCGCGCGTTGTTGATTCATTGTCGGCCTGTCTCAGAGCGAGAGCACAAAGTTTGCAAGATCGGCCTTTTCCTCCTCGCTCAGTTGCGAGGTTTTACCGTGCTTGTCCTGTGGATTGTCCCTGGTGATAACGTCCTTCATCTCAACCGACCGTCCGTCGTGCAGGTACGGGGCGGAGCGCCAGACTTCAATCAGCGTCGGCGTGTCAAAGTCATCCCGGCGGTCAAGCTCCCCGCGAGTGCCCACGTCGTAGGATTGAAGATCCGTGTAAAGCTCCCCTGAATGGCACGCGGCGCACCCGACCTTCGGATCGTTGAACAGCTTGCGCCCGCGTTCGACGGAGGCGGCCAGCTTCGCATCGCAGGCGACGGGGCCGGGGAGCGGCTTCATGCTCTTGAGGTATTCGTCAATGGCGACGGCGTCCTCCTCCGGGCGGACGGCGAACTGAATGAATTTGATGCCTGCCCGGACCGCCATCTCCGCGCTGTCGCGTATGCCGGAGGACATCGAGGGGGGGGTCCTGTGGGCGAGCAGCATGCTCTTGGAATTTTTGGGGTTGCCCATGCCGTCGTTGAGGAGGTCCCAGTTCAGGCCGTCCGCCCTGGAATCCGGATGGCAGCTTTCACAACTCTGCCAGGATTGGAAGCAGAGGGCCGCGTCGTTGAAGAACATCTCGCCGGTGCGGACGGTGGTCAGCGGCTGGGCAGGACCGAGCGCGACGGCGCGAACCTGTTTGTAACCTTCGATGTCCAATTCAACCACGCTCATGCTGTCCGTGAAATACTCCGGCACGTAGGCCCTGCGTCCGACGATGGCCAGCGCACGGGGGCCGTTGCCCTTCACCTTGATGCGCTTCCTGTGGCCGACCAGGAAAGAGAGGTCGTTCGGAACGTCATCAGCGATCAGGGATGCGGCGGTGTAATCCACAGTTTTCGTGTTGTCCAGCTTCTCGGGCATCTTTGCCAGCTTTTCCAGAAGGGACGGCGCGTCAATGACACTGATCTCGTGCGTTCCGGCCTGTGTGACACAAACTGTCTTGGAATCTGTCGTACAGGCAACCGCCCATGGGTTGGCCGATCCCTTGTCCACGTCGTCGAGGAGGACGGTGTTGAAACGCTTCATGGCCGCAACGTCAATGATGCTGAGTCCGGCTGTGTTCATCCAACCGCGCACGAGCTGCGTCGTCGGCATGTGAAAGCGGGCAAGAATGTGCGGGACGTAGGCGTACTTTCCATCCGGGGATACGCAGATGCTTCGCAGGCTTGTGCTGCCGTTGGGCAGGTCAATCTCAGCGGTCACCTTCTGTTGAGCGATGTCAATGACGCTCACGACCGCCGCCACGAAATCCACGCTGCTGGGGCCGGTCGGGAGGTGATTGGCGACGAAGAGATATCTGCCGTCCGGGGTGATCGCTGCGGCAATCGGCTCCCGCCGGACGGGGATTCTACGCAGCTCTTTTCCTGACGCCAGGCCAATAGCGGACACGTTGTTGTTGTAACGGTTGCAGACGTAGAGCGTCGCGCCGTCCGGGCTGAGGACTGGGCTGACGGCCGTATGGCCGGCGTCAATCTCCGTCACGACCGCGAGCGTCGCAGTGTCAATCACTGCGACGAAGCCGGAGGGGCTGCCGCATGTCGCGTAAAGCCTTGATCCGTCGGCGGACAGGGCGAGGCCTGACGGTTGGGCTGACAAGACCACGGTTCCCGCGTTCTTCTCAGCCACAGTGTCGAAGACGGCGATCTGCATGGCGGTCTGTTCCGCGATGTAGAGGCGCGCTCCGTCCGGGCTTGCGACCACGGCGCAGGGGGAGAGATATTCGGATTTCTCAGCCACATCAATGCGTCGGGCCATCATGGTTTGACGGCACGCGGCGGCTGCCAGCGCGATCAGTAGAACTGCAATTATTGTCTTTTTCATCTTGTTCCTGTCCCGCAAAGTGCGGACGCACAATGCCCGTCCCTCAATCGAGGCGGACCTTTCTTCCTTCGATGATCGCCCGCCGGGTCTGGGCCTCAAGCTCCAGCCGGGCGTCATATTTTTTCTGTTGCCGGGTTTCGGTCTCCCGGACGATCCTGAAGCCGGGCATGTCGGCCCGGGGCGTTTCGGCCAGAATCGCCGCCCCGCGGCGGATGATCGCCAGCGCTTCCGCGCGCTTCGGATCGCCTTCCTTCAGCCGCGCCAGGCACGGGCTTAGCTCCGGTCTTGTGAAGTTGACCTGGGAGCCTTGCATCTCCGACGACGTCTCGTGCAGCGTGATGCCCGTCAGTTCGCTCAGGCGCGCCACCTGACCGCCGTCAAGGGGCGAGCGACCGAACGGGTTATCCGGCCACGCTGTGGCATACGAACCGTAATAGACCGCGTTCAGATCAATCCATGTGACGATGCGTTCAAAGCTCTCGCGGTCCATCTTCACGTCGTTGTGCCCGCTGCGGATCACGTCAACGATGCGGCTGCGATGCGATCCCCATGCGTATGGCGGCAAGACGTCCGGCGGGCCGTCGTCAACCGCCTTGACCAGGAGTTTCGCGTCGCCCGGTTTGTCCGGGAACCAGCGGACAGCCGACTTCCTCCTGAGTTCCAGGTAGGAAGTGTTGAAGACAAGTCCCAGATCGCCGGAAAGGTTGAGCTTCGCGCTGCCTGGCTTGCCGTAATCGTGACATTTTACACAGTACCTGTCAAACACTGGTTGGACTTCCGTCAGGTAGTTGAACTCCCTGGCGGGGCCGTGCCAGGACTCCAGTTTATCCGGCTGGCGTTTCATAGCAAGGGGCTGGCGGGGATTCGGGGCGGAAGTCAGGCGGTTTTCGTGGCATCCGGCGCAGCCTGCCCTCTCGCCGGGGCGGATGGTGGTTCCGCTTCTCATGCTCTGGATCATCATGCGATTCTCGTCCAGCGCCTGGAAGTAGATGAACTTGTCCGCCGGAATGGCGAAATACGCCGATCCGTCCGCCTCCACCGGAACATCGCCCAGGATGCGCTTGTTGTTGGTCGAGTTCCAGTTCATCGCCGGGGCCTGAGTGGCGTCAATGTTCCAGAGCTGATTCGTCCAGAAGAGCTTCGGGGGGGCTTCGATAATGCGAAGGTACTTGACCGTACCGCGCGGAACGCTTTCCATGCCTGAGCCGCGATAAACATCCGCCACATAAAACACTCCTTCGGATTTCGACAAGTCGCTGAAGTCAGGCATGCAGCCCGGACGTCGTCGCGGCGACATCGGCATTGGATCGTAACATCCCGCGCCTTCGGAGTGGATCAGCGTCTCGTTGCCGAAAACGTCAATCAGGAACATCCCCATTGTTTCGCCGGAGATCGCGCGGGAGCAGAGGAAATACTTGTCCGACAGCGGATAGGGGTCTTCGTATTTCGGCTCCACCTGCTTGAAGACGTCAATGCCGCCGACAACGTTGACGTTGAGAAATCTGCTTATGTCCGCCGGCCAGCTCTTCACGATCGGCTTCGTCCCGTCCATACCCAGCCGTTTGTCAACAACGGCGATCGCTCCCCAGGGGCGGTCATGGCAGGATGTGAACGTAGCCACGATCCATTGCGAATCCGGCACGGGGCGGGCGTCAATGATCCCTCCCGGAGACCATGCGTTGTTGCCGTAATGGAGCGTGTGCGACGTTCCGTCCGGATTCGTCAGCCAAAGCCCGAACGACGGCCCGAACTGGCGGTCAACGTATTCCCACCGGTCGTACATGATCGAGCCGTCCGGCATAAGGCAGGGATGGCCCTCGAAGAGCGTGTTCCGGCCAATCTGCGTGATGTTCGCGCCGTCGCCGTCCATGCGGAAAAGGTTGCCCATGATATGGCGGTTGCAATGGCAGTATTTTGGTTCGCGGGTGGAGGTAAAGACGATCCCCCCGTCCGGCAAATAGATTGGATCTATATCCGTGATTCCGGAGCCGAACGTCAACTGCTTCAAATCGGAACCGTCGCTGTTGATTACATAAATGTGATAGTCGTCGTCGCGATTGCGGCGCATGGAGAAGACGATCCTGCGCCCGTCGAAGCTCATCTCCGGGTCGCGCGCGATGCCGTCCGGGACCTCGATCAGCGTCTTTGTCTCCCCCCCCCGCGCGAAATCAATCATCTTCAACGCGCCGCCGCCCCGGAAGCTGCCCGTGTTGATCTCCCCGGTCTGGAACATTGTCTCGGTGTTGTGATGGTCGGGGAGGTATTGGGGCCTGACGACGTAGAGTATCGGATGGACGGTCAGGAGCGGATTGGCCGTCAGCGCCTTGTGGGAAAAGGCGTCGAATTCCCCGTTCAACCCGGCGATCTCCCGAATATCCGCCGCTTTAACCCTGACCACGATGGCGTCAAGTTCCGTCTGCAACGCCCCGCCGCTCTCCGTGCCGAAGGTTGCAATCCTGTCCGCCAATGCGTACGCGACTCGCGCAGCCCTCGCGATTAACGCATCCCGCATTTCCTTCAACCGCCGTTCCTGAGCCTCTGCGGCGCGGCGCGCGGTGGCATCGGCGTCAATGCGCCCTTCCGCGATGAAGTCGTCGAAGGTGATATGCCCCCATCCGCCGGTGTGATGATCCACGACCTTAAGATAGACCGGTTTGCCGACAAGGTTGGATGCGTTCCACTCTACCCGGACCATCTTCTGGTCGTTCCTGCCGCGCGCGCTGAATTGTTCTCTCCCGTCAATAGCGCAGAGGGCGACATAGGTTTCAGCGTGAGCGCCCCCACCAACCAGCAGGCTCATCTTCGGGGCGCTGAGGACAAAGACGGGGGACTCAATGACTCCTGTCATCAGGTCGTCCGGTTGTCCGTCGCCTCGCTCAAGCGTGGTGAGGAACCACTTTCCCTGTTTATTGTAAGGCGTGTTCGGCTGATGATGGAAGAAAGGCCTGTCGCAGATCAGGCGATCAAATCGTCCTTCTGTAATCTGCCAGCCCTGAAGGTCGCTGGTCTCGAAATCGAAGGTAATCCGTCCGGTCTCATCCGCTGATGCGCACCGGTAGAGAGCGATCGCGCAGACTAACGCCAAGAGCGATGTCCGCAGCCTGAAACACGTCGCTTCTAAAAGGCCGGTCGCTTTAGTCATTTCTTCTCAAGCTTGAAAATAGCCACCTTGCCCGGCATGAACAGCGGGATGTAGAGCAGCCCTCGCGCGCGGTCAAGACCTATGTCCGCCGGCGTTTCGATCGCGATGAGGGTTTTCACGGTTTTCCGGTCAGGGGCGATCACGCAGACCTTATTGCCCATGAAATCCGAAACCAGAAACGATCCGTCGTCCAGGACTTCTATTCCGTCGGGATTTGTGAAATGCTCCGCCACTCCGAAAGGTTGCGGCTCGGCCTGTCCGGTCGGGTCAAGCTCGTAGACCTCGTGGTTGTTCCAGCTTACGCCAAACATCCTGCCGCCGCCGAATGTTATGCCGTTGACACTGTCCAACGGCTTGATTTCGCTGAACCCTCCTGCGTCCAACCGCCAAATCTTTCCCGTCGCGGTATCCGTAAACCAGACCGCCTTGCCGTCCGTGGCCATGTCGTTGATCCTCGCCGTGCCGGGGACGGGGATGATCTGGCCGGGGATGCCGAGCGAAAGCGTGAAACGGATAAGGCGGGTATTGTCCGCCGCGTAGAGGTCCCCCTTGTAGATGCAAAGCCCTTTCGGGGAGTTGATCAGATCGCCCGGGCGGCTGTCGTGCCAGCCCATTGCTTCAACCTTCCCGTCCGGCGTCAGACGGGAGATGAATCCCTGCCCGTCGTCCCCCCACCATGTTTCCTTCTCGCCCTCGATGTTGGAGACGTAAGCGAAGCCGGTCTCGCCGTCAACGCAGACGGATTCCGGGACCTTGAATCCTTCGATGATTGCCACATGGGCGGCGGTCCACTCGCCCGAAGGTGCGGATGCGGACGTCCGGGCGGGCGGATTCGACGCCGCAGATTCGGACGGAGCGACTTCGGTCGAAGCGCAGCCGCAGACCAGCGCCGCGCAAAGCGCGACGGTGATGATGAATATCTTCCTTCTCATTTCTCCCAGTCTCCAGACGAACCAGTTCCTTCCGCGCCGGAGGCCGCAGGATCCCGGGCGCGTTCGCGTCAGGATACGTTCTAAGGGGTGTTCTTGTCCACAGTAGAACGCCTGAGTTATCAACCGGCCAACAGACTCCGCACATGTCATTGCGCAACAATCCCGATTGCAGGGAAAGGTAGCAGGAGAGACGTCTGCGCCGCAACCCAATCCGGTCAGAAACTAAATACCCGTGTACGGCATCAGTCACGGGCGCGTGGCAGCGTAGGGGCGGGTTTCAAACCCGCCCCTATCAAGTGGCTGGCATATTAACGCTCCCTTCACTGACCGGATACATACTCGTCTTAAAAATGCTTGACAGTAACCTCAAACAGGTTGTATGTAGTACATATTCGTCACGCCGCGTCGCAACCTTGGGGAGAGCAGGATTTCGCAGACGGTTCTTATCGGTTCAGGATAAGGAGAGTCAGATGAAGCGCAGTTTTGTAATGATCCTGGTGACGGCAATCTTGGCCGCGTGGTCCGGTTCGGCCTCGGCGGCGGCCTTCTTCCAAAGCCACTTCAGCGGCGGCGAAGGTTATACGGTAGGGAACATCAGCGGCCAGCAGGGCTGGTACGTGATCGGCGATCCTACCGGGAGCGGTGAAGTTACAGAGTATGAAGAACTGGCCATCAACGGCGGCTACAACTTCGGCCAGGAAACACACATCTGCCACGATTATCCCCAGCCCGCACCGGGAGAGACCGTGATAAGCGAGATGTGGGTAAGTTATGATATGGATTTCCAAGATTATGCCGTCGTCTGGGGTGATCCGTTTGCGCAGCTCGGCGGCGGAGGCGAGCCTACTGCTCCCACGCCGGCGAATCCGACTGCGGCAATGGTTCTTTTCTACTGGGATTGGTACATGGACATTCCCGGCGCGTGGCTGATAGTCAACGAGATGAATTCCGGCTATTTCCTTGCGAGCGGAAATTGGGAGTTGCTGGAGGTCGTCAACGATTACCAGAACATGACAACGGACGTCTACATGAACTCAATGCTGATTGCCGACGACTATCCGTTCATTGACCCGCTCGGTCAGGATTTCGGAACGATCTACTTCGCCGCATTCGGCGGAGGCGGAAATACCCTCTACATCAGCGGACTCACGGTTTCGCCTGTGCCGGAACCTTCAACCGCCGGATTGATTGCGCTGGGCATCGCCGGCATCGCCGTGTTGAAGCGCAGGAATCGCAAGGCATAGACGGACTTCACAGCCTCCTTTCCGCATTGAAACCGCGGTTAACTCAGGGGCGGGTGGTTTGAACAATCACCCGCCCCTTATTCTTTGCCTCAGGGATGCTCCCGCCGCGCCGGCTTGCATTGGAAGGCCGAAAGGCATAATCTTCCTGCGGACGTTATGATCTGACGCAATACAGCAATCAATCATCCGGCCTCGCAGCATGGGAGATGACCTTTGAACAATGACGCCAATGACTCAACGCATCCGGGGATAGCCCGGCTGACCGATTCCACCGGGCGCAGCGTCCTCCAGACCGTGCTATTCCTGGCGGACAGACCGGGGCAACTGAGCGAAGTCGCCGGCGCGTTCGCGGAGCTTGAAGGCAACATCACCGCATTCGATTATGACCGTTCTCAGGACGCTCATCAGGTTCTGATCGAGGTTTGCTTCCCGTCCGTCGTCGCCAGGGAATCGGCGCTGGAAGCCGTATCCCCGCGCCTGGTCCGCCGGCAGGAGCAAGACCGCGAAGACGAGGTCAGCGTTACCGATCCGGCCAGCGTTCTGGACCTCAGAATCGAGCTTCCGCACCGGCCCGGCGAACTGGCCGCCCTCGCTCGCCTCTTCACCCGGCACGGCGCAAACGTCGTCGTCATGCACTACCATCATCTGGCCGCCCCGGAGGAAACTCGCATCGCCGTAGCCGCGCCTTCGCAGAAAGAGGTCTCCCTCCTGCTCGGTGAACTCAACGAGAGGGGTTATCGCTACAAGGTGCTCTACCGCGGCGACGAATCGGAGGAGATGGGCCAGGTCATCGGACTGAAACTGACCGAGCGTTTCTACCTGCGCATGCGCAAACTGATAGGCGAGGAGGACGTCCAACTGCTAAAGCAGCTTGTGCATTCCTCCGCTGACGTGACTCGCCAGCTCGAGGGATTTGCTCGCGAGGCCGGGCGGGAACTTCGCGCCGGGGAGGTCTACATCCGCCTGATCGCCCTGGCCGCAAGCTCGCGCAGGCGCTCCGGCCCGAACTTCACCCACAAGGTCCTGCTTGACCAAAACCGGGCTGGCGCGCGCCTGATCGGGATCGCCCTACCCACCGGCGCCAACGTCTACGCCCTTCAGCGCGGCGGCGAGACGGCCCTGCTGGAATCCGGCTACGGGCTTTATTATCAGGACCTCATCCGAACGCTTTCCTCCCTGTCCGTCCCGCCTGAAAGCATAGGGACGATCTATATGACCCATCCTGACGCCGATCATGCCGGCACGGCGTGGCGCTTCGAGCGCGAGCTTGGAACGCGCATCGTCGCCCATCCGACCGCAAGAGATGTCTACAGGGAGCAACATCGCGGGCTTGGTTCTGCGGGCCGTAATGCGGAACTGCTCAGGCTTTACACGAAACTCATTGACTCGTTCACGGACTCGCAGCCGCCGCGATCAATAGAATCGCTGCCGGATAAAAGCGGCGCAATGTCGGGGCCTTTCCCCCTGCGCGGGGAGATTGAGATATGCGGCATTCGATTCACGATAATCGAGAGCCTGGGAGGGCACGTCCCCGGGCAGGTCTTCTATCTCTCGCGGGAAGCGGGCCTTCTCGTAACCGGCGATTACCTGATCAACGTCGCGGACATGACGCAGGAGGAAAAGGACCTGCTTTCCATACCGCGCTTCCTCATGCTCAGCACCAACTCCGACAGCGCGATTTTCCGAAAGGAGATGGACGCGCTGACAAAAATCGCCATTGAGGTTGACGCGGAACTTCGGGCGACAGGGAGGAACGGACTGACCATATTGCCCGGCCACGGCGAACCGTATCAAGCGGCTACACTTTCCGGGCGATAGGTGGTGGAAGACCTATCAGGGATCAGACTGTAGAGGATTCCGCCCCTTCCTGGGCTTCTTCCCCCGCGACTCTATGGCGCGGGAACTTCATGCGCGCCCATATCACAGCCCAATATGTCATCCCGTAAAGAAGAAGCCCCAGAATCACCCCCGCGATAATGGAACCGAGAATGAGCGGCCAGACGACTTCCTCCCCGACACGCAGCATGTTGACGAATCCCTGCCAGACTCCGTCTGTCCGCATGGCAAGGAATACGTCCTTCATCTGGGTCTGGAACTGCCGGAAGGACGGCCCTCCAGTGAAATAACGTCCGATCTTGTAATTGAAACCATAAACCGCAACGGCAGTCAGGGGATTCGTGATCCAGACAGGCGGAATCGCGGCCAGCGGATTAGCCCTCAGCAACAGGCAGAGGGGCACTGCTATCGCCATCTGGAAGCCCAGCGTGGGCGTCCAAGCGATGAAAATTCCTATCGCCGCCCCAAGCGCGATCTGGTGCGGCGTGGAGCGGCTGCGTATCAATCGCAGGAGAAACGCCTCCGCTCGGCGGAACAGTTCTTTCCCGCTGGATTTCATTGTTGCGCAATCAATGGGATCAATTCCGCAAAGACCAATGTCCTGCGTCCGGGCGCAAGAAAACGCCCTTATAAAAAGCGCCTTCAGCCGGAACCTGTTTAATAATGATAACACACCCGGCGCTGGATTCCATCACCCGCAGCGGAGATTAACCGCACAAGATGTATGATTCGCATTATTTCCCGGGATCCGCTGCGCGTTTGGCAAAAAGCAGATATATGACCGGGATGACAAGCAGCGTAAGCAAGGCGGATATGGCAATCCCGCCGACCGACGAAACGCCGATCCCATTTGCCATCTCGCTGCTCAATCCCTTCGCCACAGCCAGCGGCCACATCCCCAGGATCGCAGCGAAAGTGATCATGATGACCGGACGGAATTCGGCCTGCACCGCGTCAAGCATGGCCTCATGAATCTCTTCGCCGTGCTCGCGGTTTGTCTGCGCGTGGCCCATGATCAGAATGGCGTTGTTCACAACGATTCCGATCAGCATGACACTCCCAAGCAGTACGAACATAGACATGCTCGTGCCCGTTATGTACAAGGCCCACATGACTCCGATAAGCCCCATCGGGATCGTCGTCAATATGATGAACGGGCGCAGGAACGATTCCAGCAGGGCCGCCAAAATGAGGTAAGTCAGTATCACGGCAAGGATACCCGCCTCCAGAAAGTCCGCAATGCTCTCGCTCATCCTTTCATAGTCGCCCCGGAAGACATACTCGTATCCCGCCGGCAGAATTCCGCTTCCATCAATGGCGGCGCTGATTTTCTGCACCGCGATTCCGAGGGGGAGCTCCGGGGACAGGTTGGAGTAGAGCTTGGCGATGCGGCGCTTGTCGCTGCGCGTGATCTGGATCGGCGTTATCCGGTCCTTAATATCCGCGAAATTCGCCAGCGCAACCGTCGCCCCCCGCCCGGCCGGGAACTGGAACTCCGCCACCTGGTTCTTTCCCGGCTCCTCGGCGAACTTGACGCGTATGTCGTATGTCCTGTCCCCCCTTTTCAGCGTGGCCGCCTTCAACCCCTCGATGTTGGCCCGCAGCATGTACCCAACCTCGCGCGGAGCCACGCCGATGTCGGCAAGCACCGCCCTCCTGGGCAGCGCTCGTATTTCCGGCTTGCCGGCTCTGACCGACGTGTCCGGCTCAAGAATTCCCGGTATCGCGGACGCGGTCCGAATGGCTTCAAGCGCTATGGCCTCAAGCTCCCCCAGATCCGCCCCGGCGATTTCCATGTCTATCGGCACCTCCTGCCCGCCCACCGGGCTGGGAATGCTGACCGTCGTTATGCAGTCCGATGCGCCTTCCAATCGCTTCCTTACCTCCGCCACAAGCTCATGAATCCCGATCTCGCGTTCGGTCTTGACCGTGAACTTCAGGAGTATCTGGGCGAGATATACGCCTTCGGATGACTGGCCGATGATGCCCTCCACCTTTCCGCAGGTTGTAAGGCAATACGTCAGATGAGGAATGTCCCGAAGCCTTTTCTCAACCTCCTTCGCTCGTCTGACGGTCTCGGCAAGATTCTGGTAGGTTGGAAATTCCAGCTTGACGACTATCTCGCCCCTGTCCTGCTTGGGCATGAAGCTGAACCCGATCTTCGATCCGAGAGACAGGGATTGGAACAAGACAAGGATAGCCGGAACCAGGATCAGAGCGCATGTCCACCGGCGCCGGGCGATCAAGCGCAGGAAGCCGACGTAATCACCCACAACCCCGTCGAGGAAGCCGTTGACGCGCTTTTCCATGCGGGTCAGAAATGAGCCTTCCGCCGCTCCCTTCTTCAGCAACGCCGCGCAAAGCATAGGGGTGAGCGTGAACGAAATAAAAAGCGACACTACGTTCACAAGCAGCATCGTCCACGCGAAAGGCCCGAAGAACTTGCCCATCAACCCGCTCATCATGCCGATGGGGAACAGCACGACTATGTTCGTCCCGGCGCTGGCCGCCACCGCCAGCGCCACTTCCCCGGTGCCGTTCTGCGCCGCGCTCCACGCGTCCCCCGTCCGGTTAAAATGGCTCATGATGCTCTCAAGCACCACGATGGAGTTTGTCACCAGAACGCCGACCGACAGTCCCAGCGCAAGAAGCGTCGGCATGTTCAATGTATAATCCAACATCTGCATTAAGAATAAGGTGATTATCACCGTCACGGGCATGGTCACGGATACCACGAATGTTGACCTGACGTTGAACAGGAAGAAAAAGAGTATGCCGGCAGTTAGCAGAATGCCCGTGATGATGTTGCTTGTAGTGCTGTCCACCGATGCCTGTATGAAGGAGCCGATATCCGTTACCCATACAATGTCCATGCCGCCCGGCAGCGTTCTGCGCACCTTATCCAGGGCCTTCTTTACGTTATTCACAACCTGTACGGCGTTCGCGTCCGCCTTCTTTACGATCCGGATTCCGATGCACGGCCTGCCGTTGATGAACGATTCCTGCCGCCGCTCCTCGGACGCCATGATGACCGCGCCCAGATCGCGCACGTAACGGCGCGGCCCTTTTCCCCCGGCCACCTGTAGTTCGCCTATCTCTTTTACAGTATCGTATTCAGCGTCGAAACGGACGCTGTATTCCGAAACACTCTCCCTGACGCGCCCGGAAGGTATCGTGTCAATCCCTTCCTGCAGGGCGCGGAAAACGTTCATGGACGTCAGCCCCGCGGCGAAGAGCGCATCGCGGTCAAGAAGCACATGGACCTCCCGCTCCGAGCCGCCGATAAGCTCCAGGTTGGCCACCCCAGGAATCGCCGAAAGCCGGTCCCGAAGCTCGTTGTCGGCAAAGTCGTACAACTCGTCAATCGGAACGTCTCCGGACAGCGCGATCGTCGCTATCGGGATGGCGTTGATATCGAACTTCATTATGATCGGGTTTTCGACCCCGGACGGAAATTTACTTACCTCCTTGTCAATCTTCTCGCGCACGTCCGTGGCCGCCACGTTCACGTCAATGTTAAGATGGAACTCCAGGAGAGTCTGCACGGCATTTTCCATACAGGTCGAGGTGACGTGTTTGAGGCCGTCAACGGACGCCACCGCGTCCTCGATCCTCTTCGCAACGTCAACTTCGATGTCGCTGGGCGACGCGCCCGGATAGATCGTCATCACCGTGATGAACGGAATGTCCACACGCGGGAGAAGCTCCAGCCCCATCTTGCGATAGGCGTTCAGCCCCAGCATCGTCAGACCGATGATGAGGCAGCTCATTGCGACAGGACGTTTCACGGAAGCGTTTGAGAGAAACATCACTCCCTCGCCTTCTGTTCAGTGATCACGCTTCCGTCGTTGAGGAGAAACTGGCCCTTGACCGCCACGCGGTCCCCCGCCTTGATCTCCCCCCCAGTTACTTCAATCCAGCCGTCCGACTCCAGCCCCGTCTGTATCATCTTCATCCGAGCAATCTGGCCGTCCGCGATGAATAGCGCCAGGCCGCCCGCGCGACGCTGAACCGATTCGGACGGGACCGCCACGGCTTCCCGCTGAGAAAAGATGGCCACGGCGTCAACCAGCGCGCCGGGAACAATTCTCGCCCCGTCCCCGGCAAGGTCGCACTTGATCTCAAAAGTCCGCAACGTCGGATCAACCGTCGGGGACTTGTAGGAAACCGCGTATTCGCCCCACCATTGGCCGTTGGCCCCGAGCCTTATGCGCGTTTCCCCCTTTGTTATGCGCTCGTAATACTGTCCCGGCAGGTATGCCGACGCCTCGATCGCGGTCAAGTCGTCAATGCGCAGCGCCGGAATCCCCGGCGCGCCCATCTCCCCCGGTTCTGCCATACGCCGGCTGACCTTCCCGCTTATGGGCGCCAGCACCGTCGCGTCCTTCAGGTCCTTCTCGGCGATCCCGACCGCCGAAGCCGCCTTGGTCTCCTCCTCGCGGGCAAGCTGAAGAAGGCTGGCGGCATGTCCCTGCGAAGCCCGGGCCTTGTCGTACGAGGTCTCCATCAGCTCATACGCGTTGCGGGTTACAACTTTCTCTTCCAACAGCGATTTGTAGCGATCGTAATCGGCCTTCGCCTTGCGCAATTCGACCTCGATTTTTTCGAGATACGCCTCCTTCTCCTGCCGGGCGCATGTCGCCACCTTGTGATTCTGCCTGGCAATCTCCACAGCTTTCTCAAGCTTGAGCCTGTCGGTCCGGAGCAGCGCCGTCTCCCCCGCCTTTACATCGTCGCCCTCGCGGACGGCAACCTCTTCAAGAACCCCGGGGATTCGCGGCGAAACCAGCGCGAAATTGCGCGCCTCCAGCGTTCCCTTCGCGCTTACCGTCTCCTCAAGCTTACGGACCTGAACTTCCGCGAGGACCACCGGAATCGCGCGGACCGCCGTCTGTGCGTTCTCCGCCGGCTTCCGTGCCTGTTTGAGCTTTCCCATGCGCCCGTAAGCAAAGTAGCCGATCACGACCAGCGCGATGAGGATCAGCGCAAGCCTTCCCGCCGATTTACTTTTCATTTCCGTCTTCCTTCCCGCTTCTGTCCGTCGCAGGTTCTCCCATGGCGTGTCTCAGTGTCGCGATACTGATCTGCAAACTGTGCTCCGTGATCTTTCGGTATTCTTCAGCGTAGTCTCTAGCAGCCAACGCACCGGCCAGTTCGGTCGGGGACACCAGCCCTTCCTTCCACGCCTGCTGGGCGTGGGAGAGCCGCATTGACGCAAGTTCCGCGTTCTTGCGCGCCAGTGCGCAGTCCGCCCGCGCGTCGCTCAATATCGTCTGCGCCCTGAGTATCTGCAGGATCACCGTCAGGCACGCCTCCTCCCGCCGGAGCCACGCCTCCTTCTCCCGCTCTCGCGCGATTTTGTATCGGTTTACGTTCGCAAAACCGTTGAAGACGGTCATCACGCCGGACAACCCCATCGTCCATGACGTTGAATACTTCGTGAACGAGTCCGTCGTATAGGCAAGATCGCCGAAACCGACTATGCTGGGCAGAAAGTCCGCAATCGCGATCTTCACCATCTGGCGGTTGATCTCGACGTTGCGGTCCGCAACCTTCAACAACGGATGGTTGAACATCGCCTGCGCGATAAGCTCGGAGAGCGTTCCTTCCGGAGTCTTGAGGTCCGCGCTATCCTCAAGAATGCACGGGCGGATCGGTCTGAGTCCCATCAGCCCCATAAGGTAAATATTTGCCGAGCGTTCGGCCCGCTCAAGCCTCCCAAGGTCCGTTTCCCGCGCAAGAAGCCGGGTGCGCGCCTCCTCAACCTCCAGATCGCTGGCCAGATCGCGCGCCCTCATCGCCTCGACATCGTCCCGGAACTGCCTTGCGGCTGAAACATGGCTGCGGGCGGCCTGCGTCAGATCCCTCAGCGAAAGGCAGTTGAAGTACTGCGCCGTCACTTCCATCATGACAGTCTGGCGCGTAAATTCCTGAACCAGTTGGCCGATCTCCTCGCCTCGCTTCCTGGCGGCATACAGGAACCACGCCGCCGGGGTGAAGATCGGCATCTGTATCCGCAATGACGCTGTCTGCACGTCCTGATCCTGCATGGGCATGTACATCGGACTTCCCGATGGACTCTGGCCCGCGAAATGCATTGGCTGACGGTCAATAGTATACGCGCTCCCGGCCAGCTTCACCTCGGGCAGGAAATTGGCAAAAGCCACGCTGCGGTCAAGCGACGCAATCCGCGCTTCAATCTCGCTCCTTCTGACCTGATAATTGTTGCGAAGGGCGATATCTATGCAATCGTCAAGGTTTAATGGCTCCTTTTGGGCAAGCTCCCTCTTGGATGTCTCGACGGATGCGGCGCGATATTCCGCGTCGCTGTCCCGCCTGACCTTCTCCCCGTCATAACTGCCACAACCATTAAAACATATTAGAATGCACGCGATTAACAATCCAACGCTCTGCGGGAAGCGTCCGGGGTTGCGTTTTCCTGGGGGCATGTTTTCCGTCCGGATTGTCATTGGCTTCCGTCCGTTCCAGACATGTCAAACCTCGTCGGCCAAGCGAAGCAGTTCCTCAATGATGGATTTGCGCTGATCGGCGTCAAAGGGGAACATCCCAAGCAGTTGCAGTATGCTCAAACCGTCTACTGCCATGGTGATGACGGCGGCTCTTTCAGGGCGAAGACCGCCGGCGATGAATTCTCCGAATGCCTTGCGGTAGGCTTCCGTGGCCGGTTTCAGAAGGTGGGGGTCATGAGCCGCGGCGGCGATCAGCGCCGCCATAAGCTTCTCGCGCCTGCGGTTCCGTGGCGACCAGGATAGGACATGCGCCTTAAGTGACCGGGAAGGGCCTTCGGGAAGTCCGGCGGCCTCCCTTTCGCGGGCCGCCGCGAAATTGCCGATCAGCCGCTCGACCATCCCGCGCAACAATGCCTGCTTGCTCGGAAAATGGTAAAGCAGGCCGCCCTTGCTGACTCCTGCCTTCGCGCTTACCGCGTCGAGCGTCATATGCGACGCGCCGACGTCCGCGACTACGGACTCCGCGGCGTCAAGAATCGCTTCTCTGGAGTTTGGCCTCCGACCCGTCCGCCGCGTCCTGTTCATGTCCTTCACAGGCAGTTTCCCCTTAATCCCGACTCGGCAAACCCATCCCGTCTTATAAGGCCGCAAACTTTACCGTCCGGACGGTAAAGTGTCAAGGACAAAGCAGCCCAGGTCCTAATGGGTCAGTCAATGATCCCCGACATGCGGAGGACGTGGCGCAGACAAGCTCCCCATATTACTGAGTTCTCCCGCGCCTACCCGTCTCACTTGGATTCCCTGC
Source organism: Planctomycetota bacterium (assembly GCA_022711755.1). Classification (GTDB taxonomy): domain Bacteria; phylum Planctomycetota; class Brocadiia; order SM23-32; family JAKLEA01; genus JAKLEA01. Next base: position 161,464 of record JAKLEA010000002.1, on the reverse strand, counting down.
CGCCATTCCTTGACGTATGGCGTCTCATTAATATCTTCACCGGAACCTCCGGGAATGGAAGGTTCTTCCGAATGTGGTTTGCCAGGTATCTCCGATAATCCGTGCTGAAAAGCTCCGGCTTGTTCACGAACAGCACGAAAGTCGGGGGATTGGTCTCGACCTGCGTCGCATAGTAGAGCTTCGGAAATGCGCGACCGGTCGCAGCGGGGCTGCGCGCCTGAAGCGCGTCATGCAGCGCCTGGTTCAGCGCGGCCGTCGGCGCTCTGTAGCTTGCCTGCTCATGAAGCCTGAACGCCGCCTTGAGGGGATCATCTATCCCTGTTCCTTTCATCGCGCTCATGAAGCATATCGGCGCGAATGCCGCCCCCTGCAACTGCTGCCGGACATACTGGATGAACTTCGCCCGCTTCACCCCCGCCGTCAGGTCTATCTTATTCAGAACCAGCACAAACGGCTTGAATTCCTCAATGATGTACGCGCCGATATCCTTGTCCACCTGCGATATGTCCGCCGGGGCCTCCATGACGTGTATGACCACGTCGCAACGGCGTATCGAGCGTTGCGCGCGGTGAACACTGTAGTATTCAACAGGGTCTTTCACCTGGCGCTTCTTGCGCATCCCTGCGGTGTCAATCAGGATGATCTCCCGCTCCCCTCGTCTGATGCGTATGTCAACGCTGTCGCGCGTCGTACCCGGCACCTCGCTGACGATCACGCGCTCCCGCCCCGCCAGCGCATTGGCGTATGTTGACTTGCCGGAGTTCCGCTTCCCAACGATCGCTATCTTCAGCGCGTCCTCGCCTGCCGGAGCCGTCTCTCCTGCCTGCGCCGGCAGCAGTTCCGCCGCGCGGTCCAGCATCTCTCCGATGCCCTGTTTCGAGACGGCCGAGACAGGAAAAACGTCGTTGAAACCGAGTTTGTGGAACTGCTCTTTCTCAATCTCCAGCCCCGGGTGGTCAATCTTGTTGACGGCCACAATGCACGGTTTCCCGAGCGTCCGGAGTCTTCGCGCGATCTCCTCATCGTACGGATTCAGCCCGTCCCTTGCGTCAACGGCCAGGATGATGACGTCCGCTTCCTCGCAGGCCATCGTTATCTGTTTCTCGACCTCTTCGGAAAGATCGTCCCGGTCAACGATTCCGACTCCGCCGGTGTCTGTGACGTTGAAGCGAAGTCCGTTCCGCTCCGCCTCGCTTGACAAACGGTCTCGGGTGACCCCGGGCATGTCGTCAACAATCGCTATGCGCCTGCCGACGACGCAGTTGAAGAGAGAGGACTTGCCCACGTTCGGGCGTCCTACGATGACAACGGTTGGGAGTTGATCCGTCATATGGGGGCAGCGGAATCCTTGTTCAGGTTGCCGATTTTTCCGGCGGCGGGGATGTCAGACGGTCATTGACCGTCCTTTGCTTCCGGATTTCCCGGCATCTCTCCATCGCTCGCGGGCTTCTGTTGAGCGCCGGGTTGATCTGCGGCGGCGTCATCAGCCCCCTCAACGCCGATCATGGGCGGGGCGGGAAGGGAGGTCTCTCTGGCCAGTTCGTCTGCCTCTTCAAGGTCGCAGATTTCCTTTATGTCAACGCGATCCACCGCCTTGCGCATGAGAAGGTAGATTACCGAGTTGCAGGAGAAATAATACGCTACTGCGAATCCTGCGACGGCTGCGCGCATCATCATGAAAACGAAGAATGCCAGGCTGGCGGCCGAGTTCATCCCGGCCGCGCCGGATGGAACCTGCAGGGCGGATGAGCATCCTGCCGCGCACGCGCACGGGCAATGCCCGCGCCAGTCATACGCGAACCACTCCCCGGAGCAGCCAAGCCCCAGCGCCACACACTTGACCGAGGCCGCTATCGCCGTCTCGCAGAATAAAGCTCCAACCAGTATCGCCGCCGCCCCGGCCAGAAGCCCGACCGTCGAGTAGGCAAAGAAACGTCCGGGACTCCAGATCAGGTATCCGAACGCCCGGCTCCAACCCTCGAAAGCGTCCTTGCCGTCAACACTGACCGCCGGAGCCATCAGCCCGAAGGAGATAATGCCGAGAACGGCCATGAACGCTATCGGCGCGGCAAGGAATGGAACGCCGAAATGCCCCAGCGCGAGAATGACCGGGCCGACGTATGGAATCCTGCCCAGCAGTCCCAGCGCAAGGAGGCAGATCGAGAAACCTAGAATGCCGAAGAACGGCGCAAGCGGGGTGAAGAGGTACGCGCTGAACTTCCGCCGCGCGTACGCCATGCCCTCCCCCATCGCCGGAATCTCATCCCGCCCGTATTCCAACGCCGAAAGCCGGCAGATGCTCCCCCCGAAGTAGGCCCAGATGGCAAACAAGCCCGCGTCGAAAATTATCGCCGCAACCGCGTGCTTCAGCTCGAAGGCGAACGGATTGCCCATCGAGACAACGCCGCGCGCCACTTCCGCCGCGCCTGTCAACGTGAACCACCTGTATAAATCCAAGTCCGCAAGCCCCCGCGCCTTATCGCACGCCCCCCCCACGGCGTCATATGCGTATGCCGCAACGGTGACCCACAGGAACGCGCCAACCACCGCGCCCAGGCCCAGCATGATCTTCTTGATGTCGAAGGCCAGACTGTATGACTGCGCCACGTCCGTCCAGCAGCCCTTGACTTCCTTCATGGCTTCAACTCTCCTCCCCGCGCGTCAGGCCATCAGCATCTTCACCGGGCTGACTGATCTCGTCGCTGATCACGTGCTTCTCGTCCAGCCAGTCCCCAAGGTCCAGCAGCCTGCACCTCTCACTACAGAACGGAAAGAACGGCAGATCGTCTATCTTCCTGAATTTCAGAGGTTTGCGGCAGGTCCGGCATTCAATCTTTTGAAGGCTTGGCATCCTTGCCGGCAGACGCGCCGCCTCCGGAATCAGTCTTTGCCTTGCTGTCGGACTTTGGCGCGGAAGATCCGCCGGATGATCCGCTCTTGCGCTTGTAGTCCGTTTCGTAGAATCCCGATCCCTTGAAAATCACGCCCGCGCCAATGCCTATGAGCCTCTGCAGTTTGTTGGCTTTGCACTCGGGGCATTTCTTCAAAGGCGCGTCCTTGATTGACTGGAATTTCTCAAACCGATGGCCGCACTTGCTGCATTCGTATTCGTATGTCGGCATTTTTTTGTCTGACTTTTCTATCCGTCCGCGGGATGCTCAATCCGCCGGCGGCTCCTCAATGTGTTCCTCAACTTCCTGTGCTCCGGCCTTAGCGGACTGCTGCCGCTTAGGACGGGGCAGAACCGCCACAACGACTTTGCCCGGCCGCAGAACGCGCTCGTGCAGCCGGTATCCGCGTTCAAGCTCCCGGATTACGGTCAGCGGCGCGGCCTCCGCCGTTTCCTCCTGCATGACTGCCTCATGGCAGTCGGGATTGAACTGAAGCCCTACAGATTCTATCGGGGTGATCCCAAAATACTGCATGGATGAGCGAACCTGCTCCAGAATCAGCCGCACGCCTTCTATCAGCCCGTCAGTCTGCTGCGTCGTCTCTCCGGCGGCCAGCGCCCTTTCCAGGTTGTCTATAGCCGGCAGCAGCGCTTTTGCGAAATCCTGGACGGCGAACTTCCTGAAGGATTCCTGCTCCCGCTTCACGCGCTTCTGAAGGTTCTGAAAGTCGGCGACTGCTCTTTGCAACCGCTCGAAGAAGTCGTTTCGTTCGTCCGCCGCCCGGCGGAGCTTCTCGTAGTCCGCCGCGCTGAGCGTGACGACCGAATCCTTCTCCTCCGGCCCCTTCTCGGGCGTCATCTCGCAGGAATCCTGGTCCGCCTCGGCGCTTGTCTCCGGAGTGAACTCCGCGGTGTCGCAGGGATCCTGATTATCCGGCGCCGGTTTTGCCGGCGCGTCGTCTCCGGTGTTTGTCATGGCTCTCTATGCCTCCTTGGACTTGCCGGTCTGGGTGAAATACTGCTTCACCTTGTCAAGGAAGTTCTTTCGCATCGGCGTAACCTTCTGGTTCTCGATCTCGGCCAGTTCCCTGAGAAGATCTTCTTCCCGGGCGCTCAGCTTGTGTGGCGTCTCGACGAAGACCTGCACAAGCAGGTCGCCCTTCTGCCCCTTATCGCCGTCGGGAAGGCCCGCCCCCTTGATTCTAAGAGCGTCGCCGGTCTGCGTCCCCCGCGGGACTGTGACTTTCTGTCTTCCGTTCAACGTTGGAGCTTCGACCTCCCCGCCCAGCGCGGCGACGGCCATGCCTATCGGCATCTCGCAGATCAGGTGCGCGCCGCGCCGCTCGAAGACCGGGTGCGGCAGAACGTGAATGTCGCAGTAAAGGTCCCCGCGCGGACCTGCGGCGACTCCCGGCTCGCCCTCGCCGGGAAGGCAGATGCGCGTCCCGTTGGCGACTCCGGGCGGTATGTTAATCTCAAGTTCAACCCGCTTCTGGATCGTCCCCTGTCCGGAACAGTCCGGGCAAGGCGACGCGATGACCTGCCCCCTGCCCCTGCACTTCGGGCATGGGGTCCTCATGCTGAAGAACCCTTGGGAATGTGTGACGTAACCCGCCCCTCGGCAGTACCCGCATGGCGCAGGCTTTGTCCCGGTTTTCGCGCCTGTCCCCTTGCATGATGGGCAGAATTCGGTCCGCGCTATCTCCAGCCGCTTGGCTGCCCCGGCGGCTACTTCGGCCAGGTCCATCTCTATGTCGCAGCGCAGGCTTGTTCCGCGCCTGGCGCCGCCCCTGCGGCGTCCGAACCCGAAGACGTCGCTGAATCCCCCCTCACCCTCGAAAATGTCGGCGAAGGAGCGGAAAATGTCCTCCACATTGCCGAACGGGTGCGATCCTCCCTGCTGCCCGCGAAGTCCGTTGACGCCATAAGCGTCGTACAGCCGCCGCTTCTCCGGATCGCTCAGGACGGAGTAGGCCTCAGCAAGGTTCTTGAACTTCTCCTCCGCCTCCTTGTCCCCGGGATTGCGGTCGGGGTGGTGCTTCATCGCCAGCTTTCGATACGCCGACTTAATGGCATCTTCGCCGGCGTTGCGTTCCACGCCAAGTATTTCGTAGTAATCTGTTTCCTGTGCCATCATGCGCAATCGCTGTTTTCCGGGGCGCCGTCAATAGAAAAACACTCGCTGACGCCCGCTTGATGAGTATATGCCACATTCGCCGCAGGGTCAAAATGAAAAGGGGCATCGCCGAAGCCGCGGCCATGCCCCTTTCGATTTCTGTCCCGCCGCGTGAAAGGCGGCATGGACGCCCTCTCAGCGAACTGCGCCTTCCAGGGCTTCCTCGTCCTCGTCCTGCTTGAACTCCGTCACCATCGTCTCGGTGGTGAGCATCAACCCCGCGACGCTGGAGGCGTTCTGCAGCGCGCTGCGCGTCACCTTCGTCGGGTCAATGATGCCTTCCTTGAGCATGTCAACATACTCTCCCGTGCGGGCGTTCAGCCCCTTCGTGCCGCCAAGCTCCTGCACGATTGCCACCGCAACGTCACCCTCGATCCCGCCATTCTCCGCTATCGAGCTGAGCGGGGCCTCAAGGGCCTTGGCGATGATGTCCGCGCCGATCTTCTCGTCGCCGCGCAGGCGCTTGCGAACCTCGGCAATTGCAGGAATCGTCCTGATCAGGGCGACTCCGCCGCCGGGAATCACGCCTTCTTCCACGGCCGCGCGGGCGGCGTGCAGCGCGTCTTCGACCAGCGCCTTGCGCTCCTGCATGGCTGCCTCTGTGGGCGCGCCTACGCGGATGACGCTCACGCCGCCGGAAAGCTTCGCAAGCCGCTCCTGGAGCTTCTCGCGGTCGTAGTCGCTCGTCGTCTCCTCGATCTGCCTGCGTATCTGAGCAACGCGGGCCTGGATGTCGGATCTCTTGCCCGCGCCTTCGATGATTGTGGTCGTGTCCTTGTCAACAACGACCTTCTTGGCGCGCCCCAGGTCGGCCAGCGTCACGTTCTCCAGCTTGATCCCCAGGTCTTCGGAAATCATCTTGCCGGAGCTGAGGATTGCAATGTCCTGAAGCATTGCCTTGCGCCTGTCGCCGAATCCCGGCGCCTTTACCGCCGCGCACTTAAGCACCCCGCGCAGTTTGTTCACTACCAGCACCGCCAGCGCCTCGTTCTCAACGTCCTCGGCGATGATCAGCAGCGCCTTGCCGGCCTGAATCACCTTCTCAAGCAGCGGCAACATCTCGCGCACGTTCGAAATCTTCTTCTCGTGGATCAGGATGCAGCAATCCTCAAGAACCGCCTCCATGTTGGACGCGTCGGTCACGAAATAGGGCGAAATGAAACCTTTGTCAAACTGCATGCCCTCGACGAAGTCCGACGTGGTCTCCGTGCCTTTCGATTCCTCGACTGTGATCACGCCGTCCTTGCCGACCTTGTCCATCGCGTCCGCCAGCAGGTTGCCCACGCTGGCATCATTGTTGGCGGAAATGGTCGCAACCTGGGCGATCTCATCGCGGCCCTTGACCTTCTTGCTCTGCTTGCGCAACTCCTCTACGACAACGGCGACGGCGCTGTCCATCCCGCGCTTGACGGCCATCGGATTGGCGCCGGCCGTGACCGCCTTGAGGCCCTCGACGTAGATCGCCTCGGCCAGCACGGTGGCAGTGGTCGTCCCGTCGCCGGCGATGTCGCTTGTCTTGCTGGCGACCTCGTTGACCATCTTGGCCCCCATGTTCTCAAAGGGGTCTTCCAACTCGACTTCCTTGGCCACCGTCACGCCGTCCTTGGTGACTTTCGGCGCGCCGTAGCTCTTCTCAAGGATGACGTTGTGGCCCGTCGGACCCAGTGTGACTTTTACTGTGGCGGCCAGTTGCCGCACGCCTTTCAGTATCTTCTTGCGGGCCTCGTCGGAAAACATCAACTGCTTGGCTGCCATCTTCTTTTCTCCTCCCAGTCTTTGGGACTCGGAGCCGGGATGCCGGCCCGCAATTATTCAATCTTCGCCAGCAGGTCGCTCTCGCGAAGAATCAGGTATTCTTCCCCGCCGACCTTGACTTCCGTGCCGGAATACTTGCCGTAGAGGACCGTGTCCCCTGCCTTCACGGCGACGGGCGCCCTCTCTCCGCTGTCCAGAAGCCTGCCGTCTCCCGCCGCGATGACCTTCCCCTTCAGGGGTTTTTCCTTCGCCGTGTCCGGAAGAACGATCCCGCCGGCCGTGCGCTCTTCAGCCTCAACCGGCTTCACAACAATCCTGTCTCCAAGGGGACGAATCGAAGCCATGCTCCAAACCTCCTTGAATGAAATGTTTCTTTTTCTGAATCTCTGAATCCCGTTGCGGCGGACAGGGGCTACATGCCCATGTCTCCCATTCCGCCCATCCCGCCCATGCCACCCATGCCGCCCATTCCGCCCATGCCCGGCCCGCCGGGGCCGCCGGGACCTCCGGCAGCCTGCTTCTTCGGAATCTCCGTTATCAGGCAGGCGGTGGTGAAAAGGCATCCCGCCGCGCTTACGGCGTTCTGCAGCGCCGAGCGGGTCACCTTGGTGGGATCAATGATGCCGGCCTTGACCATGTCGCAGTACTCGCCGCGATCCGCGTCATAGCCCCAGTTCCGGTTCTTGGTTTCCTTCAGTATCTTGTCAACGACGACTGAGCCGCTGATGCCTGCGTTTTCGGCGATGACCTTCGCGGGCAGCTCCACGGCCTTGCGGATGATCTCGGCGCCCATCGCCTCGTCGCCCTCGAGCTTGAGTCCGTCCAGCGCGGCCCGCGCCCGCAGCAGCGCAACCCCGCCGCCCGGAACGATTCCTTCCTCGCGCGCGGCCCTGGTAGCGTGCAGCGCGTCTTCGACGCGCGCCTTCTTCTCCTTCATCTCCGTCTCGGTGGACGCCCCGACGTTTATCTGCGCCACCCCGCCGGAAAGCTTCGCCAGGCGCTCCTGAAGCTTCTCACGGTCGTAATCGCTCGTCGTCTCCTCGATCTCGCGCTTGATCTGCTCGATGCGTCCCTTGATGGCCGCTTCGGATCCCGCGCCTTGAAGGATCGTCGTATTGTCGGCGTTGATGCGGACCTTCTTCGCCTTGCCCAGATCGTTGACGCCGATCTTCTCCAGCTCGATGCCCAAGTCCTTGAAGATCGCCTTGCCGCCAGTCAGTATCGCGATGTCTTCCATCATGGCCTTGCGACGGTCGCCGTAGCCAGGCGCCTTCACGGCGGCCACCTGCAGGATTCCCTTCAGCTTGTTCACCACCAGCGTCGCCAGCGCGTCGCCCTCAACATCCTCGGCGATGATCACCAACGGCCTGCCGGCCTTGGAGAGCTTCTCTAGAAGCGGAACCAGTGGCTTCACGGCTGAGAGCTTCTCCTCATGGATTAGAATAAGGCAGTTCTCCAGAACGACTTCCATCGCGTCCGCGTCCGTCACAAAATGCGGGGAAAGGTAGCCGCGATCGAACTGCATCCCCTCTACCACGTCCACGACGGTGTCAATGCCCTTGGCCTCCTCGACCGTGATGACCCCGTCCTGGCCCACCTTATCCATCGCGCCGGCGATGTGCTTGCCGATTTCTGCGTCATTATTGGCGGCAACGGTCGCCACGCTGGCGACTGCCGCGGCGCTTTCGACCGGCGTGCTCATCTTCTTCAGTTCCGCCACCATCGCGTCCGTCGCCTTGAGCATCCCGCGTTGCAGGCTCATCGGATCAACGCCCGCCGCAATCTGCTTCATCGCCTCCAGGAATATCGCCTCCGCCAGCACTGTGGCCGTCGTCGTGCCGTCCCCGGCAACATCGCTGGTTTTTGATGCGACCTGCTTGACGATCTGCGCGGCTAGGTTCTCCGTTTTGTTGGAGAGCTCGATTTCCTCCGCCACGGTGACGCCGTCCTTGGTGATGGTCGGGTTGCCCCAACCCTTGTCCAAAACAGCGTTGCGCCCGCGCGGGCCAAGCGTAACCTTCACGGCCCTGGCCAGTTTTGACACGCCTTGAGTCAGGGCGTCGCGTGCCTCCTGGTTCAAAGTCAACTGCTTTGCTGCCATTTCAGAGGACCTCCTTCAGCCCTTTCACGAATAGACATTACATGCGGCAAAAAAACAACAGTTCTCTGGCGCACTATTGTAAAGCAAAGCTCATGCCAAGCATCGCGCCAGAAATCAACGAGATGACACTCATGTCATATCATATTGGTATTGAAGATGATACGCCATGCTTCATCGCTTCAGAATCTCCTGCCAATGTGACAGAACAACCCCCGGCGCGACATTTGATTCTGCCATTGTGACAGCCCCGGCATTGCCATTCACGTATTTCGTGGCGCATAGCGCCTGCGATATATCCCGAACGTCAAAGGGAAATGTGTTTCGTTTGGAAATCAGCGGCGTTTCCGTGTTTATCAAATCTGTGCAGTAAAACCGATAGGGCATGTCAATCTTTCTCATTCCAAAAAGCCGGGAAGTGGTTTATATGTGTGTGTGTCGCCGTCCTGTCCACGGTTGTGTATTATTCAGGTTTCTGAGCGACACAGAATATTGACGCCCCGACCGGCGACGAAATCAACCGGCAGAAGCTGATATCAATCATCATGAAGCGATACAATAGCGGATCGCACCATGCCGGCGTAACATCGAGGTCGCTGTGCGGCTTGTCAGATCTTCGGTCAGTCAGCTTTCGAATGATGTATCCGGCGGGAAGCAGGAACATGTTCCAGTGGAAGATTTCAAGCAGGCGCATATCCGCCCCGGCTATGAAATTCCTGACCTCGTGGGATTCGTATCTTCTTCTGACTCCCATCCACCTGTCATGAGCGCCGGCCATGAACTTGTGCGCGGGGAGATTAAGCATGAGCAATCCGCCCGGCCTCAGCGCCCTCCTGAACTCAAGGATCGTCTCAACTTCGAAATCACCCTCAATGCTGCAAAGAACGTCAAGGGACATGACAACGTCTGCAACATTGTTAAGGAATGGTAGTTGCCGGACGTTTCCGCGCAGGATTGGATGGGGGGTCTGCCTGGCCGCGAACTCTATCGCCTCGGGAGCGAGTTCCACTCCAAACACTGCTTTGTAACCTGCCAGTTCCCGCAACATCCCCCCGCTTCCGCAACCTGCGTCAATCACCAGCGACAAAGGCCCCTTTCCGTGCCTCCGGAACGCGTCTAAAGCGCCCCGCCTTACCGCGCGGCACCACCAATGAGCATTTTCCTGCCTGAACAATCGCTCATGGCTGCCGGACGGCATGGAAAACAAGCCCCCAGATGAATGCGTTGTTGTCTGTGCGTTGTCGTTCACCGCGCTCCCTTGAATGAAAGCATTTCTCCGACTCTTGTGACAACACAACCGTTTCCGCCAGCCAATCCACAAGGAGCATACTATACCATGTTCAAAAACAAATCCCACACCATCCCCATGCCCGAAAAGCTTTGATGCAGAAGCTCAAGCCGTGTAGACTCAACACGCCATTCAAGTCACTGAGTTGTGGGACTTTCCGTCATAACAATCAGATATGGCAGATGCGGATTCAGCGGAGATCAGGCAATGAAAACAGTAAAAGTCGGTCTCATAGGTTCCGGTTTCGTCTCGGAGATTCACGCGGAGTCTCTCAAGCGCGTCGCCCGGGCGGAAATCGCCGCCGTCGCGTCGCCAAGCAAGGGCCGCGCCGCGGCATTCGCCAAAAGGCACGGCATAGCGCAGTCCTTCACCGACTACCGCAAGATGCTTGAAATGGACGATCTGGACATGGTCGTTCTCGGATGTCCGAATTATCTCCATTGCCGGGCTACCTGTGACGCGGCGGCTGCCGGAAAACACATCGTCTGCGAGAAACCGCTCTGCATGAACCTGGCTGAAGCTGACCTGATGATAAAGACCAGTGCGAAGGCCGGCGTGAAGCTCATGTACGCGGAGGAGCTTTGCTTCACCCCGAAATACGTCCGCATGAAAAGGCTGGTGGACGAAGGCGCTGTCGGCAAGGTCTACATGGTGAAGCAGTCCGAGAAACATGACGGTCCGCACTCGCCGTGGTTCTGGGACGTTGAGAAATCCGGCGGCGGCGTGACGCTTGACATGGGATGCCACGCATTCGAGTTCTTCCGCTGGATGCTGGGCAAGCCGAAAGCCGTTTCCGTGTTTGCCGAAATGGGCACATATGTCCACAAGGACAAGACGAAAGGCGACGACAACGCGGTGATAATCGTGAACTTCGAGGGCGGCGCGACGTGCGTCGCCGAGGAAAGCTGGGCTAAACCCGGCGGGATGGACGACCGCGCGGAGGTCTACGGATCCAAGGGCGTCGCCTACGCGGACCTGCTGCACGGAAACTCCATCGAGACCTACAGCGCCGACGGCTACGGATACGCTGTCGAGAAGGCCGGCTCGACCAGGGGCTGGTCATTCACAATCTATGAAGAGGCTTGGAACTACGGCTTCCCACAGGAATTCGAGCACTTTGTTGACTGCGTCGCCAACGACAGGCAGCCACTGGAGACCGGGGAGGACGGACGGGCCACGCTGGAGATCATCTTCGCGGCCTACCAGAGCGCGGGGACGGGAAAGAAGGTCAATCTGCCGTTCAGAACAAAGGCGGAAAGACCGATAGACCTTTGGCAAAAGCATTAAGCGGGATTTGGCCCGTCTGACCCGCGCTTCAAATGAGTGGAGAAATGCCGGATTCAAACTTGCCGTAAGAAATCCGGATGAAAAAGAGCCGGTTTCATGCTCCTAGAATCCCGCCGGGAAAAGATATCAAGCGCGCTGATGGTCTGCGCAGTCGGCATCGTGCTGTCCTGGGGGTGGTTCCAGGTCGCTGTAGCCATTCCACCCTTTGTGCGTTATGACGCTGACGGAAGGGCGCTGCTGTCAGCGCTGGAGATTGTGACGCGCACGGGTTATCCGCCTTTTAACGACCAGCCTAACTATGTCATACAGTATGTGATCGCATCAATTATGTGGCTCGATATGCATCTTGTGAAAGGATTGACCTGCGCCGACTACAGGGGCCACGTGGTTGAACGCCTGAATGAATACATGATTCTGCCCTGTTTCGCCACGCTGCTGTTTATGTGCGTCGCCACGCTTGTTGTCGCGCGTCTTTCACGGCGGTGTTTCGGTCCGGCAACATGTTTCATTGGATTGCCATTGATGCTGGTCTGTATGCCTCAACTTCAGGCTCCGCCGCTGCATACGCATCCTGACTGGATATGTGATTATGCGGCTGCGCTTGGTGTAGTCATGGGTTGTGACGGAGCGAAGAATCGCTCGACCAGGGATTTTGTCAACGGGTGTTCCCTGCTGGCGTTTGCCGGAATACTGAAATTGAACTTCTTCGCATCTCTGGTTGTACCTTTTGCGGCGTTATTCTATTACCGGAACCGGGAGAAAACGCTTTTCCACATTGACACTTATCGCTGTGTTGCGCGAGCGCTTGCGTTCGTCTCCGGCATATCGCTGATCGGGCTGGCGCCTTTCTGGATATGGCCGGAAGAGTGTATAAGGTCCTTCCTGGGCCATACTAGAGGAATGACGGAGTCTCATCTTGATCGCCATATCACGCTTGTCATTCAACAGTGTCTTGTTAACATCCCTGTTATTGCAGGAGCGATTCTATCCGTGTTTTTTCTTAAAAAGGATATCGCGCCGCGGTGGCTGGTAATTGGCGCTTTGACGCAATTGGCCATTCCCCTGTTCTCGATGATGGGCAGGCCACGGTATTACAGACAGGGGTTTTTTATCCTGGGCATCGTCGCTGCCATGCTTCCGCCGCGATTCTTGAAGAAACCCTTGGATGCCGCGATCGAGGGATTGGCGGCACTCGCGTCCGGCCAGGCCGGCAAGTTTAAATTATATCACGCGGCCATGGTGTCGCTGGCATTGGCAAGCGTCGCTGCCGGCATATCGCTTATGACGTCCAAAATGAATGCTTACAAGAAAGGCGCTTGTGTTGCGGTCCAGATCGAGGAGCTTGCAAACATCGCGACAGGGCGTAATGGCAAGTGCATATGGGTGGTTGCGTCCATGTACGCCCCTCCCGCACTGGGATGGAACTCAATAACCAACGAAGTTACGCCGGACTTGATGCCACCGAAAGACTCTCCCATGGTCATGGAGTATTTGGATTCAGATACTATCGAAGCCAGGATTCGGACCGATGCTTTTCTTATTGTTCTTGACCAGGCTTATCTTGACTACCTTGAGCGATACCATGGCGACCAATTCAAGCGGATTGGAGCGCGCCTGAGACAGGGGATAATCATCCGCCAGTTCGATCTGCCGGAAGAAAACAAGGCCTGGATGATAGCGGGCCGGGATATCGCGGAATCCATCTGCTTCAGAATCCAGAATCCCGCATCAGCGCCTCTGAATCCTTGATAATGAGCGGGATGTTATATGAGAAAAGTTATTTTCCCGTATTGCGCGCGTCCCGGCGCTGAGAACCCTTGCCCCGCGGGCGCGCGCCCTGGCCCGCCTATCCCTCCCGCCGTATCTTCTCCAGGTCCTTGTCCTTCCCCAGCACGACCAGCACGTCGGAATCCTTCAATACCGTATCCGGAGCCGGGACGAGGTTCACCCGCGGCGGAACCAGTTCCTTCACGGCGATAACCTCCACGTTGAATCGCGCGCGCAGTTGCGACTCGCGCAGCGTCTTACCGATGAGGTCTTTGGGCAGGGCGATTTCCATGATCGTATAACCCGGGGCCAGCGGGATGTACTCGATGACGTTCTTCCAGCTCAACTGGTTGGCCAGGCGGATGGCCATGTCCTTCTCGGGATAAATGATCTCGCTGACGCCCAGCCGGGAAAGGATGCGCCCGTGGTCGTCATTAATGGCCTTGGCCATGATGTTGCGCACGCCAAGCTCGCGCAGGTGCAGCGCGCAAAGGACGCTGGCCTCGATCCTGTCGCCCAGGGAGAGAATTACGCCGTCATAGGTCTCAAGGCTCATGGCCGAAAGGGCGCGCCGGTCGGTGGCGTCCAGGATGACCGTCTTGTCAACGAAGGACTTGACAGCCTCGGCCTTATCCGGGGAACTGTCAATGGCCAGAACCTCGCAATCGTTTTCGTGGAGACGCGTGGCGAGGTAGGAGCCGAAGTTTCCCAGTCCTATGACCGCGTATCTGAGCATCCTGCTAACCCACTATGACCGGTTCTTCCGGGTAACGGATTTTTATGCGCTGGCTCGGGAGCGTCAGGCCGGCCACAAACGCCAGCGCGCCCAGCCTTCCGACGAACATCAGGAGCGAGATAACCACCCGCGCGCCGGGCGTCAGAAGGCTCGTTATGCCGGTCGAAAGCCCTACCGTGCCGAAGGCGGAACACACCTCGAACAAAACCATGCCCATGGGCGTTCCCACGCCCTTCTGCGCGCTCAGGACGGCAAGGGAAAAGATAGTCAACGTCGTAACTGAAAGCAAGACAATAACCTGGGAACGGTCAATGGCCTCCGATGAGATGCCGCGGTTGCCCAGCGTAACCTGTTCACGATCCCGATAACGACTCAAAGCATGCAAGAGCAGCACGCTCATCGTAGTCGTCTTGACGCCGCCGGCGGTGGAGCACGGCGAACCGCCGATGAACATGAGAATAACAGTAAGGAATAAAGTAGCCGGCTCCAGTTTCCCCATGGGCAGCGTGTTATAACCGGCCGTGCGGGGCGTTGCGGAGGCGAAAATGCTGGCCATAATCTTCCCGGACGGGGAAAGAGATGCCAGCGTATTATGCATTTCAAGAAAATAGACGGCCACCGCCCCGAACGCCAGCAGGCCGATCGTTGAATAAGCAACCAGCCTGGTATGAAACTGGAATAAATAACGGCGTCCGACCTTGCGCGCCTCGGACCACTTCTGAAGGTCTACCAGAACCGGAAATCCAAGACCGCCGGTGATCAGCAGGCTGATTACTGTGATATTGACGATTGGATCCGCAACATAATCCTCAAGACTGTTGCTGAAAAGCGAGAAGCCCGCGTTGCAGAAGGCGGATATCGAGTGAAACACGCCGCACCAGATTGCCCTGTGCCATCTCATTCCGGCAAACAGGAATCTGATCGTTAGGATGATCGCCCCGAGGGCCTCAATGAAGGGAACCAGACGGAGAACTCGCCCTAACACGTCGCTCATGTCGGGATCGTAGTGGGCCGAAAGCGAATCCAGGACGGCGTCAGAGCTTGTCAGAGAAACACGGCGGCGGAACTTTATCCAGAAGAACGTCGCAAAAGTCATGACCCCCAGACCGCCGACCTGGATTAGCAGAAGTATGATAGCCTGGCCGAAGAAGTTGAAGTGGGTTCCGGTGTCAACGACGGTCAGACCGGTGACGCAAGTCGCCGACGTCGCGGTGAAGAGCGCGTCAATGAAGGTCGTCGGCACGTTCCGCGCGCTGACGTCCGACCAGAGCAGAAGCGTCCCCAGCAGAATGACGGCGAGGAAGGAAACCAGAACCATCCTGGCCGAATCAGCGGGCAGCAGTCGCATCCTTCTCATGCTCTTTCCTCAGCTCTTCATTATAAGCCAGAGCATCTGAAGGGCCACCCACATTCCGCGCAGTCGCCGGTTGCCGACGCCCTTGGACTGGCCGACGCGCTTGCGGAAGGTGACGGGAACTTCAATTGTCCGGATCGGCAGGAGCAACGCCTCAATGATCATGTGCGGGGAGAAGTGCATCCCGCCGACGCTGAGCCTCGGCTTCAGTTTCTCGTAAGCCTCCCGCCGTATGGCCCTGTAAGTGCAGCCCACGTCCGTCAGGCGCGTGCCCCAGCAGCGCAACTGGATAAGCTTCGCCACGACCTGGTTGCCGGGATTCATCATCCAGTCCAGTTGCGAATCCGGCGCGGAAAGCTCACGCGTTGTGCGCGTGCCGAGCACCATGTCCACGTTTTCCAGATACGCCAGCATTTTGGCGAGGTCCCGGGCGCTGAAGGTCCCGTCGCCCTCGACCAGGACGATTATGTCCGCGCGGGCCGCCGCCTCCTCCATCGCCCTCATGCAGGCGAAGCCGTATCCCTGGCGCGTTTCCTCAACGACTATCGCCCCGGCCTCGCGGGCCGCCTTAGCGGTTCGGTCGGTGCAGTTGTTGTCAATGACAATGACATCCTTGACCGCCGGAAAGCTCAGGAAATCCTTTACGGCGTCGCCGATGGCGTCCTCGTCGTTATAGGCGGTCATCCCGACGGCGACGATTCCGCGCCCTTCAGCCGGACGCACGGCCAACGGCGGGCGCGTTATGAAGATGTTGCGAAGAACGACGAGGTCAATCACAAAACCGAAGAAAGCGACGCCCAGCAGGACGCGCGCAATATCAAGCGATAATGCTGAAATCCCGGCGACCGTCTCCGCCCACGGGCCCCACAATTCCGGCGCAAGCCATCCGAGGATGACGATCCCGCTGCCGAGGCTGTAAAGCGCTATCCCGGGCGGCGCCAGAAGCGCCGTCCAGAACGCGATGCGCCCGATGTTATTGAACCTTAGCCGGGGTTTCATCTCTCATGAGGGCATAGGCGACCATGTGAAGGACGACCAGTTGCGCGTCCTCAATCTGTCCCATACCCTCCGCAGGCAGGAGGATACACAGCTTGCAGGCGTCTTTCAACCGCCCGCCCTTGAAGCCGCAGATTCCGACCGTTTCGCACCCGATCGCGGCGGCGCGCTTTACGGCCTTTATCACGTTCGGGGAGTTGCCGCTGGCGCTTACGCCGATGGCGACGTCGCCGGGCTGGGCGAAGTTCTCAAGTTGCTCGACGAAGACGTCCTCGTAGGAAAGATCGTTGCCGATGGCGGAGAACCAGGGCATGCAGTCGTTGAAGCACTGGACCTTGAAGCGTTTTGATCTGCCCAGCGACGCGCCCTTGCCCAGGTCGCAGGCGAAGTGGGACGCCGTGGCCGCTGCGCCGCCGTTGCCGAAGACGAAGACGCGCCTGCCGTTGCGCTTCGCCTCGCGGCAGAGGTCAACCAGGCGCGCAACGTCATCAACCTTGATCTTGTCAAGCAGGCCGCGCAGATCCGCCAGATAGCCGTTCAGGAATGCTCCGTCGTCCGTCATGCGAATGTCTCCTCCGCCAGGGCGAGCGCGCCGAGCAGACAACTGTCCAGTCCCAGCTTCGCCGTCGTCACGCGCGCCGTCTTTCTTGCGTTTCCGAAAAGGTGGTTTTTCATGTTTTCACGGATGGGAGCGAGAAGTTGCTCCCCCGCCAGACTCACGCCACCGCCTAAAATGGCCAGATCAAGATCGAGAACGTTGAAGGCGGTGGCGATGCTCATCGCGAAGTATCGCCCGGTTTCCTCGATGATTTCATGGCTCAGCGAATCACCGGCGCGGGCGGTCTGGAAAACGAGCTTGGCGGTGATCTTCTCTGTGTCGCCGCCGGCGGACGCCAGGAGCATTTTTCCCGCCTCCGGTTTCCCCCGGACGGCCTTGCGGGCGCGCCGGGCGATTCCGTCGCCGGAACAGACGGCTTCCAGGCAACCCCGGTTGCCGCACGGGCATTCCGGGCCGCCGGGCCAGACGGGGCTGTGCCCGAATTCGCCCGCCGCGCTGTATCTGCCGCGATAGGGCTTGCCGTCCAGGATTATGCCGCCGCCGATTCCGGTGCTGACCGTGTAGAAGATAATGCTGGAAAGCCCGACGCCCGCGCCGTAGCGATGCTCGCCGAGGGCGGCGACGTTCGCGTCATTGTCCATGACGGCGGGAATACCGAGCGATTCGGAAATCAGCCTCGGCAGCGGGAGGTCCGCCCACCCCCCAACGTGAGTTGAGCTTCGGCAAATCTGCCTCTCGAAATCCGCTGGCCCGCCGAAACTTATCCCGCAGGAAACCGGCTTGACGGACGACGCGGCCATGAGACTCTTTGCAGTCTCAGTCAGCCGGGCGATCATCCAATCCGCCCCGCCTTCGCGGTCGGTTGCCTCCCGGACGCATTCCAGCAACCTTCCGCCCTGTTCGGCGAGGCCGAGAGAGAAGTTCGTCCCGCCAATGTCCATTACGAGGCATGTTTTCTTCTTATCGCCCATACGCGCAGCCTTTCGCGCAGAATCGGCAAAATCAAAGGAATTCCCCTTCTTCAATCAAGAGGTAACGCGATTTTTCCGCCGCAATGTATAGGCTACTTCGCTGCGCCAGTCAATAAAGAAGGAAGCCAGAGCGACAGCCACGGGATAAAAGTGACTATGCCCAGCGCCGCCAGTTCCACTATGACAAGTGGCAATGCGCGCTTCGCAATGTCCCAGACCGGAACGCCGGATATTCCGGCCGCCGTGAAAAGGTTCACGCCGACCGGCGGAGTAACCTGCCCGATGGCCATGTTCACAGTGATTATCACGCCGAAATGAACAGGATCAACGCCGTAATGTCCCGCCGCCGGCAGAAGCAGGGGCACGATGACGTAGAAGATGCTTATCGCATCAAGGAAACATCCGGCAAGCAGCAGCAAAACATTCACCAGGATCAGGAAGATGATCCTTCCGCCGCCGATTCCCACAAGCCATAGCGTGGATGACTGCGGCGCATCAAGAAGCCCCATCACGAAGGAGAACACGCCCGCTGCCGCCACGATCAGGAGTATCTGGCCGGTAGTCGTCGCCGCGTCCCGGAAGCATCCGAAAAGCTGCCGCCACGTCATGGCGCGATAAATCAGGCGTTCCACGGCCACGGCATACGCAAGCGCGACGACTGCGGCCTCTGTCGCCGTGCAGAGTCCGGAGTAGATGCCGCCCAGAATCAGCGCCGGCGCGGCAAGCCCCCACACGGCCTTGCGCAATGCAGAGATAAACTCTCTCAGACTGGGCCGAGGCGCATCGCTTGGTTGTTGTGTCTTGCGGCAACTGATTATGACATAAACCATCAGACCCGCGCCGACAATCACACCGGGCAACACCCCGGCTAGGAACAACTTCTCCGGGGATGCGTCCGCCACAAGGGCGTAGATGATGAGCGCAATTGAGGGCGGGATGATGATGCCTATGCCGCCGCAGGCCGCCATGAGCGCTGCGGAGAAATCCTTGCTATAGCCAGCGGCGGTCATGGCCGGAATGAGTACCAGACCCAGCGCGGCGACGTCGGCAGGCCCGCTGCCCGATATCCCGGCAAGGAAGATCGAGACGATTACGGTGACAACTGCCAAGCCCCCGCGCATCCGTCCGACGAGCATTTGCGCGAAGCCGATCAGATGCCCCGATATCCCGCTTCGACCCAGCACGATGCCGGCCGCGATGAAATATGGAATGGCCAGAAGCGCAGGCGTCGTCAGATTGGCAAAGATAATGCTCGGAATCCCGAGCAACGCGGAACGATTGAAAAAAGCAAGCGTCAGCCCGGCGGAAAGCCCCAGCGAAGCCGCCACGGGAACTTCCAGCAGCAGGAAAACCGCAAGAGATATGAACAGGAATGCGACTGTCAATTCGGAGCGTCTGTTTCTATGCTTTTTCGGATGAAAAGGGGGCAACCGGTTGCGCGGGGGCAGGCCCTTCCGAATCGCCCTCGGGAACCTCGTGAGTCTCCAGGAACGTATTCAGAAGATCAACCGCCCGCCTTCTCAGGTATGACCGCGAGCCGGCCGCCATAAAGGCCGAAAGCAAGGGCGTCCAGAACGCGATTGCCAGCATAATTGAAGCCGAAGCGCTTACCCCGAAGACCGCGTCAAGGAAAAGCGCTGTGAGTATCGCCGGAACTGTGACTATGCTGACCAGTATTGCGACGCCGACGGGCAGGACAAACATCGTCTTGGATATTGCATGACGCAGGTTTCGGGCGTCCATTGACTGCGCCACGCCCTGATATACCAGAAATTGAAGAAGGAAGTAGAAGGACAGGATGTAAGATATGGCCATGCAATATCCCCCAAAAGCTTCAGCGTCATGGCTGAATCCGCGCTTATTGGCGCTACATTCAACAATATAACCCCATATGGCCGTCGCAATGCCGAAAAACATTATGGTCGAGGACATGAGGACGAAATAACGGACCAGCCCGCGCGCCTTGCCAAGCAGGATGTCGTTCGCGTCCAGCGGAGTGGACGCCAGCAGAAGGAGGCTGCCGCTGGTTCGGTCCTGGACCATGTGCGTGGCCGCGCTCATTCCAGAGATGCCAAAGATGACCGCCAGCGAAAGCACGCTGAAACCGACGCACGTCTTGGCAAGCTCATGCATGCGCATGGCGCCGGCGGATTTGAAGCTGATGAAGACGGCATCGCGCTCCATTGGCCAGAAAACCATTACAAAAGCAAGACCACACAGAAGAAGCAAGCCAAGCACAAGAGCGGCGGACGACGCGGCGTTTCCCTCCGGCAGGCTGACCCGCAACTCCCTCCACAGAACCGCATCAGACCGGGCGCGACCGCGCGAGGCAAGGCTGAAGCAGAACTCCGTCAACCACCGCAGTTTGAACGATCTCTTTTCCGGCAGTTTCGAGTCGGCCTCCTCCGGATAACGCCTTATCCTGAAGGCTCCCCAGAGCAGGGCTACTATGGTAAGCCCCAAGGCAAGCACAAAGCAGGGAAGAATCCTCTGCCAGAATGGAATCCCCGGGAACGACCCGACGGATGCGTTCAAAGCTTCGTCAGCCGCAATAATGGGGCTGAGAAGCGACACCGAAGCCCACCTCGGAAAGGCCGAAGGTATGCTCAAAAGCCCCAGGAAAAGCGCCAGCCAGAGATAAGCCGAACTGACGGTCTTCGCGGCTCTGTTGCGGATGGAGCCAATAACCGTGCCTGCCGCGCCCGCCAGCAGCGCCGTCGCAACCACCACCAGTTCAGCCGCCAGTATCTCCCTAAGCGATACGCTCCCCATGTTCATGACGAGCATGAAAAGCGGGAAGCCCAACAATTGGAAGATGAACATGTAGCCCAGGTGGGAGAGCAACTTCCCGGCGCATATCTCCAGCGCGCTCAAGCGGGTGATGATCAGCAGATTGATGTTCCCCGTCTCCTTCTCCGCCGCCAGAGAAACTGCAACCACGGACGGGAGCCAGACGAGGGCGACGATCATCTGAAGCCAAATCAGACCGACCGTGAACGCATGGCCGCTGTTCTCAAGCAGCGTGCGGGTCATGTTCGGCCCGGAAGGCCATGCCGCCAGCATGATCCCCAGAAAAACGAGAAGATAGACGGCCCGGGCAAGGTACTGCCGCTTGCTCTGAACCACCTCGGACCACTCCCGCCATATTATTGGACCGCCGATCATAACGGCGATTTTACCCCGGCGTCTGAGGTCATGCAATGAAACGAATCTGGGTATGCACATGACTTCAGTAGGGGTCATATGTAGTATGTCTGGACATGGAAGCTATTCCTTGGAGACTGAAACACCATTCGGCATTGAAATCCTTTACGCCGTCTGCCAGATGAAGTATGCGATTGCCTGCGGCTGTCATGGCTTGGCTCGTGACCTGAGCCATTCACAAGAACTTGATGGAACCGGCCCTCCGGACAGGTTTTCGGTGAACTGGCGCATTATGCGCCCGATGTTCTATCTCTCGACCCAACAGGCTGCTGGCGTGTCGCCGGCACATCGCCCGGAAACACGCGGAGAAAAGCGCTTCAGACCAGAGTACAACATATAGCATGGACTTGAGTCATGTGCATACCCAGAGAAACGAAAGCGGCCGTGGAAATTTCGCTTGCATTTGTCTTGTAACCCCGTTATAATCTTCATAAGTGAAGTATTGGTCGGCAACGCAAGTGGTTGGAGCCAGGGAATTATAATCTCGGTTTCTTGCTATCTTTTCACCAGCCAATGCTCATCGGTCGGTTCGTGTCGTCAGGTTTTTCATCCGACCGCTCAGGAGCAAACGCATCAAGCGGAACCTTCACTGACAGAGCGCCCGCAGGGAACAACGAATAGCCGGGCGCCAGACGAGGCAAAGAACGCATGAGCGTTCCTCGTCGCCCCGGGCCGGACGGCTCTCCACTGGGAGAGGTGCGGCCCGGAAAGCAACGCCCGACGATCATTCGAGAGGCGCTTTTTTGTGAAAGGTGTTCAGTAGTGGAGTCGAATCAGAACGGGAGTAATTTCTCCCAGTACGGACTCTCGGAAAACATTCTCAGGGACGTGGCGGAACTGGGGTATCAGAATCCCACCCCCATCCAGGCCGAATGCATCCCCCCCGCGCTGAGCGGCAAGGACATCATCGGACTGGCCCAGACCGGAACCGGCAAGACCGCCGCCTTCGGCCTGCCCATCATTCAAAAGACCGCCGGCAAGGTCGAAATGTCGGCTCTCATCCTGGCTCCGACTCGCGAGCTGGCGCAGCAGACGGCCGAGGCGCTCCAGAACCTCGGCAGGTCCAGCGGCATCGCCGTGGCGCTGGTTGTGGGCGGCATCCCCATCAAGGAGGACTACAAGGCCCTCCGAAGCTGGCCCAACGTCCTCGTGGCCACGCCGGGAAGGCTCATTGACCACATTCGCTCACGCACAGTTGTGCTCAAGGACATCAAAATCCTTGCGGTGGACGAGGCGGACCGGATGTACGACATGGGCTTCATGCCGCAGATCGTGGAGATCATCAACGCGCTGCCGAAGGAACGGCAGACGCTGATGTTCACGGCGACGATGCCGGATGAGGTCGAGAAACTCGTGCGGCGGCACATGCGCTCGCCTGTTCGGATCAAGGTCGGGCGGACTACGCCGGTGGCCAGCGCCACGCAGAACCTCTACGACGTTCAGGAGTCAGGCAAGACGCCGCTGCTCATGAGCCTGCTCAGGGAGAGCAAGGGGCGCGTCCTGATCTTCGCGCGCACAAAGCGCAAGGTTGACCGACTGGCCCGCGCGTTGTCCCGCCGCTTTCAAGTCGGACGTCTGCACGGCGACCGGGAGCAATCCCAGCGGGAGAAGACAATGGCCGGCTTCCGCGACGGGACCAACCGCGTCTTGGTGGCGACGGATATCGCGTCGCGCGGGCTTGACGTTGCCGACATCGAGCACGTCATCAATTACGATTTCCCGGGCAGTTGCGAGGATTACATCCACCGCGTCGGCCGCACCGCCCGAGTCGGGGCCTGCGGAATGGCCACGACGTTCGTGACGCGGGAGGATCGCCGGGCGCTGGCGGAGCTTGAGAAGATGATCTCCGCCAAGCTGCCGCTGGTCAGGTCGGACATTCCCGTGGAAGAGGCGGATCGCGTGCCGTCAAGCGCGCGCGCATCCGGACATTCTCGCGGGACCGGAACCGCCCGCCCGTCGTCCGGAAACTCCCGCCGTGGCGGAAGACCCCGGGCGCGGTCGGGGCGGCAGAACGCTCCGGAGCGCCGGGAGGGAGGGGAGAATCACAGCCCCGACCATAACCGGAACAGAAGGACCGGGCCGAGGCGCGATTCCAGGACGCACGGGCGATAAATCTGCGTTCTCGCCGGGCGCTGATAAAATCATCCGGGTTAGAGCCGAAACTCCCATCACCGTTCAAATAAATGCAGGCTGGACGGCAGCGATAGGCATGGCCGCATAAGTCCGGCAGCGTCAAACCGCATCGGGACCAAGCCGGGCAATTCTATCTGCGGGGCGGGCTTGCCGTTTCCGAAGAACGTGCACCACCACGCGCCGGACTTGTCCTGAAACAGCGTGGCGTGACCTGCGTCAGGAACCAGAATCCGTCTCTCGCTGTACGGCCCCTTTATGTCGGATGACGTAGCGACCATGCAATGATAACGCCCGTCAATCATCTCCGCGCAGGCGAGGTGATACAGATTGTTCGCTTTGAACAGGAAGACGCCTTCATATCCCACGTGGTCAAACGAGTCCGCGCCGAATATGCCCTTGCAGAGATTGGAATGATGATTCGGCGCCGGATCGGTTGATGTCGTCCTGAGCCTGACATATGGTTCCGCGAGGCCGCTCATATCCGGTTTCATGCGCGCGATCTTTCCACAATGCCAGACGAAGTACACCGCGCCATCCGAATCCTCAAAAAGCGTCGCGTCAATCTCGTCGCCCATGCGCTCGTTCGGCTGAACGTCCGCGTACGGCCCTTCCGGCTTGCCCGTCGCGCTGCGCAGAAGCCCGCAGCCGGAGGTCTTCGCGGTTCCGTCCCATCCAGGCATGCTGTAGGTAAGCCAGAACGCGCCCTTGAGGTAATGGATTTCAGGCGCCCAGATTGGTTTCCGCGCTTCCAGGTATTTCTTATGCCAGGGGCTATCGCCGTAGCGCCAGACCATGCCGAGCGATTCCCAATGGACCAGGTCAGGCGATTTCCAGAGTCGAATGCCCTCGTTGAAATCCCAGAACGGCTGAACCGTGCCGGTCAGATAATAGAAGCCATCGGGAGCCAGACATATTGAGGTATCGCGCAGCGGGGTGTCGAAAAGCTTGAAGACCGGCGGGGGCGGAGGTTGCGGTTCAGGAGAAGACTCGGCGGCGCCCAGAAGGAGGAGAATCAGAGTCGGCGGGATGAGATTCATCAGATTTGCCTCCATATTACGCTTTCGTCAATCTGTGAATCATGCGGCATGGAATCGCAGGCCATGTAATGCCGGAAGAAGAAAGGCCTGTCGTCCGAATGGGACGGCAGGCCTTCCTGTCTTTATGCGTTTAGCGCCCCCGCCCTACTCGTCATGATGGACGTAGGTCAGGCGGCCTTCCTTTTCAGCCTTCTCAAACTCCTTGGGCAGGTACTGCTTGACCAGTTCGGCCATCTCCCGGTCGGAAATCGAGGTCAGGCGGCCGTGGACGTCGTACTGGTCTGCCACCCAGCGCATGATCTTGACCATCTTTGTCCGGCCCAGGCAGTTCTTGCCGTGCAGTCCCAGGTAATTGTTCACCCAGAGCGATACGCCCTCGGAGCCGGACTTGTCCGTGATCATGATCTCCGACGGGCGCTTGAGGAGCTTCTTCGTGTCGAAGATGCTGTAGATGCGCTCGTCCGCGGCCAGTCCGCCGGCGTGGATGCCGGCGCGGGTCTTGTGGAAATCGTCCCCGACGAACGGGTAACGCACGGAAATCCGCGTGCCGATTGAGCGATAGTAGTGCGCAATGTCCGTGATGACCGACGTGTCAATCCCGCACATCCCGCCCTTCAGCCCGATGTATTCGAAGATCGCGCCTTCAAGCGGCGGATTGCCGGTGCGCTCGCCGATGCCGACCAGCGTGCAGTTCAGCCCGTCCGCCCCGTAGAGCCACGCGGTCGTGCCGTTGACGAAGACCCTGTGAAAGTCGTTGTGCCCGTGCCACTCAAGCCTTGAGGACGGGATTCCGCAGTCGTGGATCATCTTCAGGATCAGCTTCGGCACGCTGCGCGGCAATGTCGCGCCGGGGTAGTTCACCCCGAAGCCCATCGTGTCGCAGAGCCGTATCTTGACCTTCATGTCCTCGGGGACTTCCTCGCTGATGCGCTCGTAGGCCTGGACGAGGGGGACGACGAATCCGTCAATGTCTGCGCGCGTCACGTCCTCAAGGTGGCACCTGGGGCGTATGCCCTTGTTGAGGGCTTCCCTGACCATCCTGGTGTAGTGTTCAAGGGCCCCGGCGCGGTTTTTCTTGAGCTTCCAGTAGATATGGTAATCGCTGCACGAGGTAAGCATTCCGGTCTCTTTGATTCCGACCGACGCAACCATGTGGAGGTCGGCCTCCTCGGCGCGTATCCAGCCGGTGACCTTCGGGAAGTCGTATCCCCGCTCCAGGAATTTCGTCACGGCTTCACGGTCCTTGCGGCTGTAGACGAAAAGTTCCGTATTGCGGATCACGCCATGGGGGCCTGAGAGCTGCGCCAGAAGGTCGTATAGCTGGAGCATCTGCTGGATGGTGTACGGGGCGCGCGCCTGCTGGCCATCGCGGAAAGTTGTGTCGGTGATATGGATGTCGCGATCCTTGATCTTCGTCAGGTCAATCTCATATTTCTTCCCGTCCATGATCTCTATCGCCGGGCCGTCGAAAGTTATGCGCGGCGGCTCGTCGTGCGGGAATTGATCCTCCATGAGGTTCGGCTTCTCTCTCTCCACGAGTTGCGTTTCCTTCTTCTTCGTCATCTAATTTCCTTCCTGTGTGAAAGGCCGGTTTGGCCGGCCGGCTCGGATGGCGTTCCGAGCATGGGGGGATGATTCCCGAAGGCTGATCTCCGTCACAGGGAATCAGCCGTGAAATTTGGCGCAGGTTTTATACCCGCCGAGGCGCGTCCGGGCAAACAAGCTCCGCCGCCTTGCAGGGGAAATAAATTAACTGAGTCGGACGGAATATGCAATACTCTTACCGAATCGCTTATTGACCGTTATGGGCGGGGCGGGTACGTTGCCCTTGCGGCGCGACGGAAACCTCCGTCGCTATCGGCGTCCTGCCGGACTCTAGGGAGGAAATCATGTCTGCAAGATTCGTCTGTATCGCATTAGCATCGGCATTTTTCGCCGCGACCGCTGCGCGGGCCGACGAGACGCTCACCCACGCCGGCGTCAGCGTTGCGTTCTCGACTGAGAACCGCACGGTCTCCATATCCGACGCGGAATACGGGAAGCTGCTGGACAGGATTGCCGTGGTTTCATCGAATATAAAGACAAGGTTCTCGACTGACGATGTTGCTCTGAAGCCCTCGGCGGTCTGTGATCAGGAAAGGAAGGAACTGCGATTAAGCCTGTCAAACGGTTTCAGCATAACCTTTCGTATTTCGGACAATGGAACCGTAGATGTTGCTACGGTTGGAGAGGGCTTCAAAGATGTCATAATAGAAGCGGAGTCCTGCCTCGGCGAAAAGGCCATGCCTGCCATTCTTGGGGATCAGGAGCCTGACAAACAGGACGTTCTATTTTCAACTCTCGGCCCGGCGGAAGTCCATTCGGCCAAATCCCTTTTCGATCCGGAGCGCGATCTTGCGATTACGGCTTTCTCGGAATCGTCCGTTGCGTGGTGGCGGCAAAACGATCGTGGGAAGGGGCCATTGCGCGTTATCGCGAGAGCGCCCTGCGGCAAGGGACTCGTTTCTCTCAAAATCCGGCGTCATTACTACCGCGACGAACTTGGCATCAAACACTACGCCCCCATGCGCAAGCGCGGGGCGTGGCAGACCGCGCCCGTCGTCGCCATGACGTGGTACGGCATCAAGGGCTGGGAGGGCAAACCGGCGCAGAGAAAGGAATGGCTCTTCCCGCAGGTTGACTGGGTTGCGAAGAACCTGCTGCCCTACGCCGAAAGACTCGTCTTCCAGCTTGACGACAACTACCTCTTCAACGACGACGCCTACATGTGCGCGCTGTCGGACTACATCCGATCGAAGGGGCTGATCCCCGGCATATGGTTCACGCCCTTTGCTGTCGCGCCTGAAAGTGTTGCCAAAGATCATCCGGAGTGGTTCCTTCACGACGCGAACGGCAAATTTCTCCATGCGTTCGGCGGCGTGAACTGGAACTATGGCAACAAGGGCGCGGCAGTCTTGAACGTCAACAATCCGGAGGCTGTCGCCGAGTGGTACGGCAAGTTCTGGCGCAAGGCGAGCGAAGCTTGGAACAACGATTTCTTCAAGATTGACGGCCAGCCGGAGGTCAGCGACCGTTACGAGAAATCAAGCGACGGCAACGGGGTGGAAGGCTATCGCAAGGGGCTTCAGATCGGGCGCGAAATCGTGGGCGAGGAGAAATTCATCAACGCCTGCTGGGGCACGCCGGTTACGGCTATCGGGCCGGTTGACGGCTCCCGCACCGGCGGCGACACCGGCAATGACGGCCACGCCACGGACGTGGTGATACGCTGGAACTTCCTCAATAACGTCTGCTGGTGGAGCGATCCGGACGCCGCCGCTAACCTGCACACGGCAACCGTCGAACGCGCAAGACTCAACGCTCAGGCGCGAGTCCTCACCGGGCAGCAGTTCCTGACCGACGACGTATGGACGTCCGTCCCGCCGGAAATCATGCGCGTGTGGCAGCGCTCATTCCCTATGCTCGACATCAAGCCCGTGAACCTCTATCGCATTGAGAACTGGAAGAAGTACGACACGTTCACCCTTCGGATTGCGAAGCCGTGGGGGACGTGGGACGTAGTCGGATTGTTCAACTATGAAGACGCTCAGGTTGAGAAGATTCTTGATCTGGCCAGAACCGGACCGGTCAATCCAGGCATGGCTGTGCATGTCTACGACTACTGGAATGCGCAGTACCTGGGGCGGCACAGAAGCGATGCAAAGATTCTCAGTCACATGGCTCCGCTTGAGGGACAGTTATTCGCCGTTGTCTTCCCGAGTCACGGAGGCCCGGTCATTCTCTCGACGAGCAGACACATGAGCCAGGGCGGACTTGATCTTGAGAAGATAACATGGTCACGCAGCGCCGGTGATATTAAGGCGGACGGGATTTCGACGCATCTCGTTAAGGACGATCCATACGAAGTCGTCTTTGCCGCTGGTAGCTATCGAGTGAAAAAAGCTTCCGCATCTTCGGGCACCGTGAAGGTTGTATCTGATCGCGGCGTCGCCAGGATTGTGATTCAGCCCGAGTTGGAACGTTGCGAGTGGTCCGTGCAATTCGTTCCGCTGGAAGAACCGACGATACTGGTCTCGCCTGAGACCTGCCATGTTGGGAAGAACGGGAGAGGGGAAATCCGAATCGAGAACCTGGGGCCGAAGCCGATCAAGTGGCGAGCGTCTTCACCTGACGGCAAAATCCAGATCACGCCGCCAGCGTCGGATTTGGGGCCAGCAATACAGGTTTCGGAAAATACTAACGCCACCTTGTACACTCCAGACAATACTGTCATTGCCGTCAAGGCCGATCCGGCCGGCCTCGACGCCGGCCAGACCTGGACCGGCAAGATCAAGGTGGAGGCGGAAGGCGTCCCCGCGCAGGAGATCAGCGTCGTGATGCAGGTTCCTCTGCCGGAGAATCTTTCGCGCAAGGCGCGAGCCTTCGCATCGTCCGCCTGGCCCGGCGGCTACGAAGCGGTGAAAATCAACGACGGCAACGCCTCAACCCGCTGGAACAGCCGCGAGGGCGACGTGAGCGGTTGCTGGGTTGAGCTTGCATGGGACGAGCCAGTCGTCCTTGATCGCGTCGTGATTGACGAATGCATGGAATTCGGCAACCGGATCGAGTCATGGCGGCTTGAGGCATGGGACGGCCAATCGTTCAAAAAGATCGCCGAAGGCAAACGCGCCGGCCGCAGACTGATAGTCAACCTGGAAAAGCCGGTAACGACAAAGAGGCTGCAACTCGTCGTTGACAAGGCGTCGGTCGTGCCGACGATTTCGGAGTTGGAGGCCTATCGCTGCCGGAAGTGCGAATGACGCGCCCCCCGCGCGTTGAGCGGGATGAAGGCATCGGGAGAGGATGAATGAAGGAAGAACTGAATCGCTGGCTCCCGCCGGAGCCGCACAGAAGCGCGGTGCTGCGCGAGATTGCCCGTGGTCAGGCGCACATCGTCGAGCGCGGACACAATGAGCCGCCCCTGCTCATCTGGGAGGACGGCGGCGAGATGGTCCTGCCGACCGTGCGCCACGTTGACGGAAGCTACGTCTCCGACTCTTCGGCATCAGCGGATCGCCAGACGGTCTTTCATGATATCTGCAGCAACGTGAACCGCCTGAACGAGCTTTTCGAAAGGGGCGAGCCGTTGAGCGATGAGGAGATCGCGCACTGCATGCAGATGCTTGACGACATGGAATACATGTTTGATCGCATGAAACGCCGGCGCGCCCGCTACTCCGAATTCGCCCGAAAGGTGATGAAGATCGCGAAGTCCCTGGAGGCGCGAGAAAAATCCGACTACGCAGGAGCGAAGCGCAACCTGCAAAGACTGCGGAAGGAGATTTCCGGAAAGCCGGGGGAAATTCCCAAGACCGGACGCAGACTCCATGAGATCGCCGAGAAATCCCGCGACGTGGCAAATCATTCCGAGGACATGCTGCGCTTCTACCGGGACGACGCGATCAGGCTCAAATGGCTGTTTGACGACGTCCGCGGCGCCCGCAACTGGGACAACCCGCGCAAACCGCCGCAGAAAGATTCCTAACCTGGCATTACCGGAGCATACCCGCATGATCGAGGACGCCTCCCTATCGCCATCCGGCACCGCGCGTCGCTGGCTGAAGGGCGATTTCAGCCCCGATGAACTGAGAACTCACCTTGTGCTGTTGAGCGTGATATTCTGGGGACTGATCTTCGCGTGCCGGCTCTTCTATCCGCCGCAGAACAGGTTTTCCATAATGACGCACACGTTCAGCTTCATGGGCAGTTTCGACCCCAGGCATAATCCCCCCGCGTGGTTCCTGCTGACGATTGCGATGATATTCCAGGGGACGGCCTTCATTCCGATCATGCTCTACCTGCACCGGCGATTCGCCGCCGCCTCGCCGTGGGCCGTGTGGCCGGGGACGCTGCTTTTCATTGGCGGATGCGCCGGCATGTTCCTCGTAGGCGTTTTCCCGGAGGCGCACGGGCGGATCATCGGGAAGATCGAATGGACCCACGTCCATCAGAAGGTGGCTGCGATGGCCTTCATCGGTTTCGGTCTGGGCATTCCGTGGTATGGCCTGCTCGTTCTGAAGGACTGGTTCCGGTGGATGCCCTTCGGGGGGCGGAGGTTTCTTGACGGCAAACGGCTGGCCCTTCCCTATGCCCTGTATCTGAGCGTATTCTCGACAACTTTGTATTTCCTGCTCAAGTGGGAGTTCGTCTACGCGGACATGAAGGCTGCGGCGAAGGCGGCTGGGCGGACAATCGGCAGCCACTGGTCGGAAGCCCTTAATACGCGGTATTCCTTCCCGCTCTGGGAAAATATCATGATCTATACGCTGTTCGCGTTCATGGTCTGGCTGGCGTCGGCAGTGCCGGCGCATATCGGGAAACGGGCCGACGCGTAACGCGACTCGAACTTGCGCGCGTCCTCCCCCAATTTTACGCGCGTTGCGCGGAAAATGGGGGGAGGTGGACTCGTTAGAGGCCGGAGGAGGGCCGAACAAGAGCGATCTCCACGGGTTTATGCGATCACATAGAGGTATCTTTCGTCCACTGTGCTACCCCCACTACTCCGAGTACAAAGAAATCGGCGCCTGCCGCAATGACAAGCGCCGATTTCTTTATACCTCAACATTCCGACGGTATTAACCGCGGCGTCGGAACTAGCCGCCCAGTCCAATCATTTCGGCGATCATCGGGGAGTATCTGACAACAACTCCCGCGCTGACGATGGCGACCATGCTCATGAGCTTTATCAGGATGTTCAGGGACGGCCCTGACGTGTCCTTGAACGGGTCGCCGACAGTGTCGCCGACGACGGCCGCCTTGTGCGGATCGGAGCGTTTACCGCCGAAGTTGCCTCTTTCGATGAACTTCTTGGCATTATCCCATGCGCCGCCCGCCGAGGCCATGAAGACGGCAACGACGAATCCGGTCGCCATGCCGCCCATCAGTAGGCCCATGATGCCGGCCACGCCGAGAACCATGCCGCCCACGATCGGAATGACGATGGCCATCAGGCTGGGAACCAGCATTTCCCTCTGCGCGCCCGCCGTGCTGATCGCCACGCAACTGGCGTAGTCGGGCTTCTCCTTGCCTTCCATGATGCCCGGATGTTCCTTGAACTGGCGGCGCACCTCGCCGACCATTGCGCCTGCCGCTCGCCCCACAGCCTTCAGTGTCATGGAGCAGAATATGAACACCATCATTGAGCCGATGAAGATGCCTACCACAACCAGCGGGTTGAGCAGGCTGATGTCATACGCCTTGACATAATGCGCCATCTCGGCCTGGCGGAAGGTTGTGATCTCTTCCGCTTCAAGCAGCATTTTAGCTATGGCGGGGGTGCATTGCCCGCGGTCCTGGCCGTCCTCCAGCTTCGGCAGGGCATTGATTGTCGCCGCCAGCGTTTCGGTCGCTTTGCCGAGGGCCGCCTCGCCGCTTAGTCCCGCCGCAAGAGCGGTGAACTTCTCGGCGGTGTAAGCCTGGCGAGCCTTTTCAACAACCATGTAGACCTGGTCGGCATCCTTGGTCTTCTTGTTGAAGAAGACCACCGGGGAGGTCTTCACCGGCTTGTAGGTGTAGACTTCGGCGGCGGGGGCATACTTGGCGCCGTAGATTTTCACCTCTTCGATGTAGGCGGCCAGCAGGGCCAGCGCCGTCAGGGCGGCGGAGCCGATTGCAAAGCCCTTGCCGGTGGCGGCGGTCGTGTTGCCCAGCGAGTCCAGCGCGTCCGTGCGCTGACGCACTTCCGGCTTCTGGTGGGTCATTTCCGCGTTGCCGCCCGCGTTGTCGGCGATCGGGCCGTATGCGTCGGTGGCCAGCGTGATGCCCAGCGTGGCCAACATTCCGACAGCGGCGAGGCTGACGCCGTAGAGACCCATCCGAACGTCAAGGCCTTCGCCCGCAGAACCGGGAACGAAGAAGGCGATCAGGATGGCCGCGCCCAGCGTGACGACCG
Source organism: Planctomycetota bacterium (assembly GCA_022711755.1). GTDB lineage: Bacteria > Planctomycetota > Brocadiia > SM23-32 > JAKLEA01 > JAKLEA01. The sequence goes on along the minus strand of JAKLEA010000002.1, from coordinate 129,283 downwards.
GAATCCACGTGGACTGCATTCCGACCGCGATACCGTCAATGATGACCGTGGCCGGGCCGAATTTGGACTGTTCGGCGATGCCCTTGGTCGGCGGATATTCGTCGCTGGTAAAGTATTCGGTAGCCTTTCCGATGATCCAGCCGCCCAACAGGCCGGCGCACATGGCTATGAACACCCTCCACCACAGGCCGTTCTCGCGCGGGATCATGTAATAACAGACCGCGCCGCTTGCGAGGAATATCCCCCCAGCCGCGATGTTCACGCCCCTGGCCAGCGCCGCCAGCAGGTTCTTCTGCGTCGCGCCTTCCTCGGTCCTCACGGCGAAGATGGCTAAGGCGGAAATGATGTTGCCAATGCCGGCGATGACCATCGGGGCAATGACTCCCTTGATGCCCATCGTCTTCCAGGCGGCAGCGCCCAGAGCGGCGGTCGCCAGAATGGCGCCGCAGTAGGATTCGTAGAGGTCCGCGCCCATGCCGGCCACGTCGCCGACGTTGTCACCGACGTTATCGGCTATGGTCGCTGGGTTGCGCGGGTCGTCTTCGGGTATGCCGGCCTCAACCTTGCCGACCAGGTCTGCTCCGACGTCAGCTGCCTTGGTGTAAATGCCGCCGCCGACGCGGGCGAAGAGGGCCTGAGTCGAAGCGCCCATTCCGAACGTGATCATGGTTGTCGTGATGTCAACCATCTTGGATTCGACCCAGAACTCGTCTGTCAGGAAGGACGGGTCGAACGAGCCGTAGCCGGTAACGAACGCTATGCCGTTGTCATACAGGTAATTCAATAGCAGGTACCAGACACTGATGTCAACAAGCCCCAGGCCGACGACTGTGAGGCCCATGACTGCGCCGGAGCGGAAGGCGACCTTCAGGCCTCTGTCCAGGCTTTCCCTTGCTCCGCAGGCAGTGCGGTTGCTGGCGGATGTGGCCGTGCGCATGCCGATGAAGCCGGCCAGACCGGAGAAGAAACCGCCCGTCAGGAAGGCTATCGGCACAAACTTGTTCTGCACTCCCAGGCCGAAGGCCAGGAATGAGAACAGCAGGACAAGGATGATGAAGACGATTGTCACGATCTTGTATTGTCTGTTCAGGTAGGCGTTGGCTCCCTGCTTGACGGCCGCGGCGATCTCAATCATCTCGGGATCGCCCTCTGGCGCCTTCTTCATCAGGGTGTAGCACACGTAAGCCATGACCAGGGCCAGGGCGGCCCCTATAGGGGCGACCCACCAGATGGCTGGGGTTTTGAGGGTCGCTGCTCCGGCGGTCTCTCCCGCCCACGCGCAGGCGGTGGTCAGCGACAGCATCGCCGCAATTGCGCCGAACAAAGTGCCTTTCACCTTCAGGGACATGACAGTTGCTCCTTCGTCACCGAAAAACCCCGGCATGTATTAGAGCAGGATTGCCTGCCAGCCGGCGTAACCCGGAATCTGCCGCGCAACGCGCGGCGCCGGATACTGGGAGAAGCGAATCGGGAGCGACGCGCAATTTTGAAAGATTGCGGTTCTCGATTTCGCTTGGTCTACAGTACGGCGCAATAGATTAGCGAACGGGGCGGACGGCTTCAAGCGAAATCCGTGAAAACCAGTACGGCGTCAGTCACGGGCGCGTGGCAGCGTAGGGGCGGGTTTCAAACCCGCCCCTACGAGTGGCTGGCATATAAACGCTCCCTTCACTGACCGGATACGAAAACCAGCATCCCTTTGCGCATTCCCTGCGGAGACCTGCTTTTCTATGGCCGCCGGAGAGAACGGGCGATAATATGCTTCTTTGCTCCGGCATCCCGGGCGCGACACCGTGAACAATCCGGCATGAGCAGAGAACAAGACAACATGGATGATAACGCCGCCGCGACAGCATCCCCGCCTCACAAGCGGCGCTGGCGACGCATCGCAGCCGTCCTCCTTATCCTGTGCATGGTTCCCGTTGCGATTGCGCTATACGCCCTCGTCCATCTCTCGCGGATGCCCGACCCCGTTCGCCCGCCCCCGGACGCAGCCCGTCCGACCGATACCGCCTCCGCGGAAAAGCTCCCCGGCGCGGAATACCTGGACGTCGAAAGAATACCGATCACGCTGGATGAGGTCAGGGCTGCCGTCAAACCTGACGCTCTCAAGGGTCTTTCCCCCGAGGAACGCGGGAAGACCCTCTCAAAATTGGCTGAACGATTGCCCACGCTTTCCGATATTGAAATGGACCGCCTGATCCATGATCCGCCGTTCCTGTTTGACGTCCTCCTCCTCTCCTCCGAAGAGCGCTACGCGCTGGGCAAGCCGTACATGCGATATCGGCAATGGCGCTTCATCCGCAGCGCCTACCTTTACAGCAAGCTGCCCGAATCGGAGAGGCAGGCCGCGTTGGACAGGCAACTCGATGAGTTCGCGGCGGAAAACAAAGCGTCGCAGAACGACTTCGTGCGGCGTCAGATCGAAAAGCTGCTCATCAGGCTCTACAACTCCTTCAAGCAGCAGAAGGAGAAGGATGACAGCGCGGTAGCTGCCGCAGGCGGCGCGGGAAATGCGCAGGCGGCTCCGGCGCCGGCAAAACAGGACGACTTCGGGATATACCCCCCGGACCTGCCCGATGAATTGAAGGCGCTGGGCGAGCAGTACCGCAAGGCGCTGATCGCGCGTTCCCATGAGCGCAGGGCGGCAAAGACCGCGGCGGGCGGAAAATAAGATTTGCCTGAAAACGCGGCTTCTCCGCACGATGCCCGCGCAATCCGGATTATCAGGCGCATTGAAACAAGGACTTTTTCGGAGATGCGGTCACATGTTCGATCTCCTGATAAAGAACGGAACTGTGATTGATGGAAGCGGCAAGCCCGGCTTCCGCGCCGATGTGGGCGTCGCGCAGGGCATGATCACCCTCGTCGGACGCGCCGAAAATCCCCAGTCCGCCGAAACCATTGAGGCGGACAGGAAAGTCGTCTGCCCGGGATTCATTGATCCGCATTCGCACGCCGACCTCTCAATCTTCAGGCACGACCACGACAAACTGCTCGAACCCCTCGCGCGGCAAGGCATCACCACCTTCATCGGCGGCAATTGCGGGATGGCCCTGGCCCCGCTGGGCGACAAGCACCGCCAGTCCGTCGAGGCCTACATCGAGGTCTTCACAAAGCTGGATTTCGAGAAGGACATCGTCTGGTCGAGCATGGGCGGGTTTCTGGACACGCTGGAAAAACGCGGCATGGCGATGAACGCTGCGATACTGGCGCCGCACGGCGTCCTGCGCATCAACGAAATCGGCCAGATAATGCGTTATGCGACAAAGGACGAGATTGCCGGAATGTCAAAGGCGCTGGACCAGGCCATCGAGGAGGGCGCGATCGGCCTCTCCACCGGCCTTCAGTACATCCCCGGCAGCCAGAGCGACACGAGCGAACTGGTCGAGCTTGGCAAGGTCCTGAAAAAACACGACGCGATCTTCACATCGCACCTGCGCAGTTATTCGGAAACGACGCTCAAGCAGGCCGTTGACGAGGTCATCACCGTGTCCCGCGAGAACGGGATACGCGGCCAGGTCTCGCACATCTTCGCCATACCCGACGCCGGGCCTTTCGGTCCGGCTTTGAGAATGCTGGCACGCGGATTGATATCGCTGTCCCGGTGGTGGGTGGCCCCCGTGCCGATAGAGAGGCCGATCCGCAAGCCCATCGAGCAGATGATGAAGGCAAGAGAACAGGGCGTGAACGTGGGCATGGACATCATGCCCTCCGCCTGCGGCTTCACCCACCTGCTCGCCTTCTTCCCGCCGTGGGTTCTGGAGGGCGGGCGGGATCAGATCATTGAGCGAATAGCCGACCCGCAGGCGCGGTTGCGGATCAGGCGATGCATCGAGAACGGAAAGATGATCTGGCCGCACATCGAGGGCGACACGTGGTCCCTGAACCTGTTCAAGCTCATGGGCTGGGAATGCGCCAGAATCATGGCCGTCGGCTCTGAGAAGAACAAACGATACGAGGGCGTCAGCCTCATGGAGATCGCAAGGGAACGCGGGGTTCACCCCATCGAGGCCGCCTGCGATCTGCTGCTTGAGGAGCACGGGCACGTCATCGTATTCGAGAGTCTCGGCGAGCCGGACGACCGATTCACGGAACGTTCCTTCTACGCCGGCCTCAGGCATCCGGACGTGATGATCTCGACCGACGCGATACTGATGGGCATGGGCATGCCGTCGCGCCTGTTCTACGGGTGCTATCCGCAGTTCCTGGGCAAATACGCGCGGGGGAAGCGGATGCTGCCGCTTGAGACCGCGATAAGGAAGTCCACCGGCCTTGTGGCGGAGCATTTCCGGCTGAAAGGCCGGGGCAGAATAGCCGAGGGCTGCCACGCGGATATCGTAGTCTTCGACTGGGACCGCATTGACTCCCCGGCGACGTTCCGAAAACCGGAGCAGTTCCCCGTCGGCATCGAGCACGTCTTCATCAACGGGCGGCACGTAGTGGACGGGAACAGATATAATCCGTCGCCCAGGGCAGGACAACTGATACGGCACAAGGATTGATGCGAAATCGAACAGCGTATTCAATCTTGAGCAATTCATCAGACTGATGCCTGATGCCCCAGAAGTAATGGGTCTGTGACGGGCGCGAGATTTTGGAGTGCGGCGTCAGCGCGCTTGAAAAGCGCGACGCCGCTTTTTCCCGGCGAAGCATGATTCGCCGGAAGGCTCCGGGACGGTCAAGGATCGCGCCGTCATGCCGGCGGCGCGAATCGAAGATTCGCGATGGAAAGCGCAGTCGTGCCTGCGCAATCCAAAACCGACAGGTCCGCGCCGTTCAGTGACCGGTTACCTGTTACCCCCAGAATCATATTTCGCTTGACGTCGCCCCGTCGCGCGTGGGAATAATATATACATGTGACCGGGTCATTCCGGTTGGGGCCGGGCGGCGAAGGACAAATTGACCGGGAGAGGCTGAGATGGACGCGATGGGATCGTCAGAGCGGAAGGCTATTTCATTACCGAATGGGAAGGGAGGCTTGCCCGGCAACTGCATCCCCTTACGGCGGGCCGCCCATGTTCGAGCGACCGCAGAAAAGGGTGAATGTCCCTAGTATCAGATGCCACAGGTAAATAAAATAATGATTAAGATGATAATCACTATTCTTTTGTTGGCTTTTCAATTATTACTAGTGTCATCCACCAAGTCATTCGCGGAGAATCAGGAGTACCGATTCGAATTAAAAGTCCGATCATGGAAAGAGATGATGGAAGAATGCGAGGTGCTTTGCGCGGGGAAAATCATTAACATCGAAAAAAGGCAACGAGCAAACTACATCATAGAGAAGAATTATCTTATAACCAATTCCCCCGATCCGGCTGTCTTTCACGGGTGCTGGTATGTGGCGCAATTCGAAGTTGACAATATTATTATCGGCGCCGATCCGGGGAAAAAAGTTGAAGTCTGGTTATTTAGAGAGGATGAGGAATCGCTTCTGGCTCACCAAATAGTCCCCCCTCCGGCGGAACAGAAAGCAAGGGAATTGTGGGAATATACACAGAAAGTGGAATATTTTCCAAGGATGGAAACGGGCAAGCGTTACATGCTATTGCTCACGCGTCTGCGAGTTCCGGGGAGAAACCTCGGAGTTACTTTTAAAAATTCCGTGTTCAGACTAGCCGACAGTCTGCCACCGGACTTATCGGATAATGATGAACCGAAGAAACGTTTTTGCAAGGAGTTTATCCATGCATATAGGAAAGGAGTATATACTTCGCCATGGTGTATATACTTGGATTATTGGCGCACGCCGGACATTCCCATATTCTATTGGGAGCTTGTGGAGAATTCCAACAACGATTTCCATAAATCCAGATATTTACGCATATTAGTTAAGATGCGCGACATAAGGGCAACAAGGGCCATGTGGGAATGGGGTTTGAAACTGGACGGCGGCGGGACGATCAAGGAAGAATATGAGAACATAGATGACATTTCTGTGACAGCGACATGGCTGGAATTACAGTTTTCATGTGAGACACAAGAAGATTTAGCCTTCGTGTTGGGGGTTGTGCCGGAACTAGCAACAATACAGAATGACGCCTTCAAATTTATGATTGCCGATATATTGCACAGCGAGATACGCGTTAACAAGAAGAAATGCCTGCCTGAAATGCCGCCTCTGCTTATCAGCCTCCTGAATTCTGACGTAAGTCTCACTCGATACTTCGCATATGCCACATTGCGCATGGTCAAACCAGGAATCGCTCCCCTGCCCGTTCCGGAGATTTTGGATGTGGAACCTGAGAAGTATATTGCCATCTGGCTTGACTGGTGGGAGAAGGAGGGGAAGAAGAAGTATCCCTCTCTTGAGGAATCCCTGGCCAAGTTCGCCAAAGAAGTCGCCGAGCAGGAGAAAAAGGATGCGCGGGACTCAAAGAGAAACGGCGATGACGGGAAGTAGCGAAAGTCGCGGCATGAGCGCGAGGCAGTTGGCGGGGTGAAGCGACGGCGCAGGCGGGGGAGGCGTAGCGCTGATAAGCTCCCAGAGAGTGAATTTGACAGCCGTGCTGAATGATATAAACGCGGGCCAGGGATTCGGGTTCGGCTCGCTCCACGCGGTCGGGGCGATGTCAGGCAAAACCAAGGAACATAACCAGTCGGTAAATGGCGCGTTTGCTGCGGCGCAGCAGGAAGGATGGAAGCTCGATCCCATTACGCCCTGCCCAAGCGCATGTCCGGCTGCCGATGCCGGGGAATGGCTTTGACTTGCCCCAAACGCGCCAATACGATGAGCGCCGTCAGCCGCGCTGCGGCCATCGAACGTTCATTCAGAAATGGGGAGGGACAATGGGGACATATGACGACATCACGCGCCGCAACCTGCTGAGGTCGGTCGTGACGGGCGCGGCGTTTTCCCTGACCGGATGCGCGGACGGCGGGGGAGGCGTGAACAGCCCTTCAGCGCCGCGCGGAGGTAGCGAGTCAATGCCAAAAGCAAACATCGCCGGGAACAAGACGGCTGCCAGCGCATCCGCTCCGGACGCAAAGCCGGATGTGAAGCGGCCTAACATCATAATCATCTACGCCGACGATCTCGGCTTCGGCGACGTGGGGTGCTACGGCGCGACACGGATTCCGACTCCGAACGTGGACCGTCTGGCCTCTCAGGGATTGCTCTTCACGAATGGATACGCAACGGCGGCCACCTGCACGCCTTCGCGCTACAGCCTGCTGACCGGCTCATACCCCTTCCGCTGCAAGGGGGCGCGTATCCTACCCGGGGACGCCCCGCTCATAATCCCGCCGGGTTCGCCCACGCTGCCCGCAATCCTAAGACGGGCCGGATATGCCACCGGCGTCGTCGGCAAATGGCACCTCGGCATCGGACGCGGCAACCCGGATTGGAACGCGGACCTCACGGATACCCCGCTGGACGTCGGTTTCGATTACAGCTTCATCATGGCCGCCACGAACGACCGCGTTCCGTGCGTCTACGTGGAGGGAAGGCGGGTGGCCGGCCTTGATCCCGCGGACCCGATCGAGGTGACATACGACGAGAAGAAGGCGTTCACGGACATGCCGACCGGCAGGAAGAACCCGGAGCTTCTGCGCATGAAGCACAGCCACGGACATGACATGACCATCGTCAACGGCGTCGGCCGGATCGGATACATGCGCGGCGGGAAATCGGCCCTCTGGACGGACGAGACGATGGCCGAGGTCTTCTCAGACAAGGCGATCGAGTTCGTCTCCCGGAACCGGGAGAAGCACTTCTTCCTTTACTACGCCCTTCATCAGCCGCACGTGCCGCGACTGCCCGGCCCCGCCTTCGCCGGCAAGACCGGACTGGGGCCGCGCGGGGACGTCATAGCCGAGATGGACTGGTGCGTCGGCAGGATGCTGGACGCGCTCGACCGGCTCGGGCTGGCGGAGAACACAATCGTCATATTCTCAAGCGACAACGGCCCCGTGCTGGACGACGGATACCAGGACCGCGCAGTCGAGCTTTGCGGAGATCATCGCCCCGCGGGGGCGCTGCGCGGCGGCAAGTACAGCATGTTCGACGGCGGGACGCGCGTCCCGCTCATTCTGCGCTGGCCGGCGGCGGTCAGCCCCGGCGAGACCGATGCAATGGTCTGCCACATGGATTTCCTCGCGTCATTCGCCGCATTGACTGGAGTCGAGCCGGAGCCGCAGGCCGGACCGGACAGCCTGAACGTCCTGCCTGCGCTGCTGGGCAACAGCGCGGATGGGCGCAACGAACTGGTCATCGAGGGAACGCAGGGGAAGATGATCATCCGGCAGGATAACTGGGTCTTCATCCCGCCATATGCAGGCCCGGCGGTGGCTACGCACGTGAATATCGAGCTTGGGAATTCGCTGAGGCCGCAGCTATATGACCTTTCGGCGGACGTCGGCCAGATCAGGAACGTTGCAGGGCAGAATAAGGAAAGGTCCGATGCGATGTCCCGGAGATTGCGGGAGACGCTTGAAAGCAGAGAAACGCGGCGCGTGGATTAAAACATAAAAGCGAAGAGCCGGTCAGGCATTTCCGCAATTTGTTCATTCAGCGGAAGGGAGGCGCAGGATGTCGGAAACCGATAAAGGGGATCCGCCGGACGTTGCAAATGAATCGCTTGCCGGAGACGGCCTATCGGCAAGGGTACTATCCGGCTTATGGCGGCGATTCCTGGCGTGGGTCATTGACGCGCTGATGATAAGTCTGCCGGCTTTCATGATCGGTTTCATATTTTTCGACTCGTTTGCCAGTCTTGGCAAATACGGACGCGTCGTTGGATTCCTTATGCAGCTTGCGTATTTCGGGATTATGAACAGCTCGATACATCATGGCCAGACCACTGGCAAGGCAATCATGAAAATTGAGGTCGTTGACAGGAACGGCAATCACATATCGCTGCCCCGGTCATTGCTCAGGAATGTTGTCCTGGCGGCTCCATATTTCATGAATAACGCGTTTCCTTTTTCCAACCCGGATATGTCGCTCTTCGCCTTTATTGCCCTGATTATATTCGGAATCGCCGTCTTTGGCGTCGGGGTCGGGAATACTTATCTATGCATTTTCAATCGCCGCACTCGACAGGGTCTGCATGACCTGATTGCCGGAACGTACGTCACCCGGACGTTTCCCACAGGGCATGTAACAGGTTCGGTATGGCGTCCGCATCTGGCAATTATCGGCGTATGGTGCGTCGGCGTTGCCGTTACGATGCTGGCGAGTTTTGCCTTTTTGGATAAGGGAGTTTTAGCCGATGTCATCCCTTTGTATACAGCAGTCGAGTCTTCGGAAAGATATCATAAAATAGACCTTCAAGTGGGTAAGGCATGGCAAATCAACGACAAGACTCGCTCGCAAACAAACTATATTGTCGTTAACGCTTGGCTGAAACACAAACCAGTTGAATTTGAATTGGAAGCGCGCAAGATTGCCTCAATTATGTTATATAACCATCATGAGATCAATAACATAAATATTATTTCAGTGGGCGTCATATATGGCTTTGACTTGGGAATAGCAACAGGATGGAAAAGATGGGGTGAAAGTCACAGCCCGGAAGAATGGCGCAGGAAAATAGAGGACGAAGGCTCGAAAGCCCAAGAATGAAAGTTATTCCGGGAAGAAGCATCTTCTTCATCGCCGGGCGGGCAGGAGCGCGTCAACTTTTCATGTGGCGGACTCACATGGCATTACCCCATTTGTGCAAAATCACCACGAAACGGTCGAATTGTCGCCATGTTATGGGAAATATCCCTGAGACATAGATTATTCCCAATACTTTATCCGGCGGATGCCGGTCTTCAGTTCTGCGCTATTTTCCCAATTTGGATCATATCAATACTGTAAACAACTTCGCTGGAATGAAAAGCGCGCATCTTTTTATCTTGCCGGCATCAGCGAAAGCGATTTCAGGCTGATGGCCTTCCAACGGTTCGCGTCGCGCGGCTCGACACTCACGCGGAAAATCCCCGGTTCGTTCAATTCCGCCACGCCAATCTTAAACGTCCGGTAGTTGCGCCATGACCCGGTGTCCGCCGATTCGAGGTCGAAACTCTTATCCCCGATCCTTACCGTAAATAAGCTCCCTCCCATGCCAGCTGCGACGGCATATTCAATATGAGCCTCAAACCTGCCTCTCCCGCCGGCATCCACCAGCCAGAAGACGGAGTCCTTCGGGTTGCCCCAGTCCCCTATCTGCCCGTCGGCCATGACCGGGCTGTTGCCGGCGGCGTTGGCCGTTTCCGGCGTGAGCATGATCGCGTTGTCGGCTGCCGGTTTCACAATCATATCAAGCGGTTGCCCGTTGAAGAACCGCGAAAGGACGGCGATGTTTCTGTCATTGCCGCGAAAGGATATTATCGGGCGCGTCCTGTACTCCGCAGCCCGAAGGGGGAGGGAATCCGGACCGGGTTTCGCAAAACCGTATATCCCGTATTTGCCCGGCGCGTCTCCGGAAACGATGCTTCGCGCATCATGATTGTCTCCCCAGCCGACGACGCATTGAATCAACCTCGTATGCGGGCCTTTCATCGCCTCGGTCCGGGCCAGCGCGCCTGCGTCCGGCGCCTCGTTCATGAGCCAGTCCACCTCGGCAAACATTTTTGAATTAACCACTACCGGTGAGTTCACGTTGCAGCAACTGAGCCAGATGACGCAGTCCGGCTTGGCGCGTTTGGCTGATGCGCGGATGCGCTCCCAGCACCGGGCCGCCGCTCTTCTGCGGAATTCAAGCTCGCGCTCGGGGGAAACCGCGCCGTCTCCGGGAAACGCCTCTCCGAACAACTCCGCATACATCGCCTTCTCGCATTCCAGCCAGCGCAGCTTGCCTGAATCAAGGTCACCGGGATTCCATACCCAGTCAATCATGAACCCGTCCATGTCGGTCTTCTTCAGCGCGTCCTCGATCGAGGCGCAAAGATAATCAAGGTAGGCGTTTGTGAAAGGGATGTGCGGAGCGCTCGGCGCGCCGTAGCTCAATTCGGGATGCTCCAGTCCCCATCGAGTGTTAGCGCCGACGCAGAAGTAGCCCATGACGCGCATCTTCCGCTCCCTGCCCAGACGGACCATCTCCGTCAGAAAATCGCTTTTCATCCCCGGTTGTTCAGGAACGAAACCGTTCTTGTACCATGCGTATCCATTGCATGAGACAGCGAAGGTCTGGATGACGTTGCAGCCGACCCCGGCGTACCATGCCGCGTGTTCCGCCGGACTGGCGTCGGCCCAGAGACCAGGACGCGCGAAGCCGTTCGGCCCGCCGTCTCCCCAGTTGAAGTCAACGCAGAAGGCCTTTATCGTTTCATCCTGAAGCTGCGTCTGTCCTGCCCCCGCGCTCGGGGACGCCCCGAGATGGATTACGAATGCGGCAAATACGGGAGAGCCGATGAGCCAAAAGCCCGGGAAACGCTTCATGGTCTTGACTCCTGAATCCTGCTGACCTGCCGTACGAACTTTACAAGGACGGATTTCAATCGCTCTCGTAATACCTGCCGCCATGTTTTACTTTCAGGCCGGAACCGAACTGGAAGCTCGTGCTGAACAGGGCTTCGGCGGATACAGCAGACGAATCAATTCTGGCCATAAGTTCTCTCTTATTGAAGGTATATAAATTCAATCTTGCTTCGGCAGTTGCGCTTCCGCCCGCATCGCCCCATGCGCTCATCGCCTCGGGGGAGCGGCGTCCCTGCCGACGCCAGTCAAAGTCTGCGTAGCGCTTCTGTCCGGAAGCCACTATAGGTTCGGCGTGGGCATTTAATGCGGCGCCCGGCTTGATGTCCGCGACGGCAAGGGCAGCAATGCTAGCGTAATAGTCCGTTCCGCGGATCGGGCGGGCTGAAACATCAAAATGTCCAGCTCCCGGCAGTATTGAGGGATTGTCAAAAGCCATGTCATCCTGCAGGCAAATGCCAACCGCCGCTGCGGCAAGGGCAATTTGCTCCTTATCCCGCTCGATCATGCCAACCGGAAGAAGACTGCGCCACTCGCTCATGACGCCGGCGGACCGGGTTGAGGCTGATTGTCGGTTCTGTTTCCCATTGACGGCATGGGCCTGGTTGACGACCAATAGCGATAATTCTCCAGAAGTTCCAGCGACGGCGCGGTTTCCCCGCTCAATGCGCTCAAGCAGGGACTCAAAGGTTCCCTCCGTATCCGCCCGGAGAGCGGATACAATGGCAAACAGGAGCAATGCTCCGATCCTTGCCGCCATTCGCAAATGGGTCACCCCGTTTGCCTCCGAAAATCCCGCGACAGGTCTTTTCTCTTTTACCGCAAGCGCCTGACGCCAAGTTTAACCGGCTGTTGTCCCGTTTCTCAACGGCCCGGTATCTCGAACCCGACACGTTACAGATTAGCCGTCTTAAGACCGGCATGTCAATCCCCAGCCAGGGCAAGTTGTCGCCATAACTGAAGGCGGATATAATATAAACTCGTAGTTTACGTCGTAAATGTTTGCGAGACGACACGGCATTCGATACAGGCGAAAGAGGAGTAATCCGTAAAAATGGCAAGGAATCTGAATGAAAATGTCTTTTACAAGGAAGTCCTCGATAACCTGAGCGAAGGCGTCTACATAGTGGACTGGGAGAGGCGGATACGCTTCTGGAACAAGGCGGCGGAGAAGATAACGGGGTTCACAAGCGGCGACGTCGTCGGTTTTTTCTGCTGGAACGACATTCTCATGCACGTTGACCACGCCGGGGAGAACATCTGCCAGTCGCAGTGCCCGCTGGCGATGACCATTGAGGACGGCAGGCCGCGCGAGGCGGAGATTTATCTGCACCACAAGCACGGACATCGCGTCCCGGTGGTCGTTAAAACAAGCCCTCTGAAGGACGATAGCGGGGAGATTGTCGGCGCGGTCGAGATTTTCCGCGACAACCTGGCCGCGGTAGCCCTTCGGGAAAAGATCGAGGAGCTTCAGGGGCTGTCCCTGCTGGACCCGTTGACGAAGCTGGCCAACAAACGTTTCATGGTCATGAACCTTACATCAAGGATTGACGAGTTTAAGCGTTTCGGGTGGCCGTTCGGCGTCCTGTTCTTCTGTATTGACAACATGAAGGAGGTCAGGGACAGGCACGGGCGCATGGATGAGATTCTTCAGATGGTGGCCAGGACGCTCTCCCAGAACGTCCGCTCATACGACATGGTGGGCACATGGGGAAGGCGTTTCCTGGTCATCGCGAAGAACGTGAACGAGAAGGAGCTGCTGGAACTTGCGCACAAGCTGCGCATGCTGGTCGCGCAGTCGGGCCTGAGGTCGGAATCCGAATCCATCCGCGTGACGGTATCCGTCGGGGGGGCATGCGCAAGGATCGGGGACGAGGTCCACACGATACTCCGCCGGGCAAATGAGACCGTCAAGAAGTGCAAGGCGGTCGGCGGGAATCGTGCGGCCGTTACCTCGCTTCGAGCGGCGGCGACGGCGGAGAAACCTGAACCGGATGCAGGAGATGAGGCGGGAGACGAGGACGAATGAGCGCGTCACAATCCCGTGCGCAGTCTTCCCTCAAGCAGCGCGCGCTTGCGCTTCATATAGTGGCAGAAGTTATCCCATGAAACGTCCGGCGGGACGGTATGGTCAATCGCCGGGATGAAGCCGCCATCCTCGACCAGCGGCGCGAGTTCCCGGAGATGTCGGTCAATAGCGTCCGGCCCTTTGGCCAGTTCTCTTTTATCCACACCGCCCCAGAGCCTGAGCGTTTTCCCGAATTTCTTTCGGATCGCGATGGGGTTCACGTCTGAGGCGCGCTCAAGCGGCCAGAGGCAGTCCACCCCAGCGTCCATCATCAGCGGTATCAGTGGTTCGGGGTTGCCGTCGGAGTCAAGACAGAAGTAGCGGGTTCCCCTCGACTTGAAGAACTCGACCATGCGTTTCAGATGAGGATATATGAACTCCTTGAATGTTGACGGACCTAGCAAAGGGCCATTCTTCATGGCAAGGTCTTCGTTCAGGTTGAAGTATTCCACGTCTGTCTCGTCAAGTATCGGTCTGCACGTTTCCATTGTGAAGTCGGCGTAAAACTCCATCATCTCATGCATGAGCGCCGGCTGGTCGTACCATGCCAGGGAAAGGTTTTCCGTGCCCATCCACTCCCGTGCGCGCCAGTAGAATCCGCCGCAGCTGCAGTTGCGGCCCATGACGAGGACGTGGTCCCGATTCCTCCAGCCGTTCAGCTTCTCCCGCCAGTCCGGCGGCAACCGTTTCGGCGCATGAGCGTCGTATCGTTTGACCAGATTGCGGAAGTCCGCGATGTTCTCGACCGGAAAGCGCAGATACTGATCCATCGAGGCCCGCGTGCCGAGTTTCATGCCGTCTATCAGCGCTTTTGTGACGATGCCGTTGCCGTGTTGAATCACCTCGTAGCGGTCCGTGCGCTCAATGACCTTCGCATCGAAGGACGGCATCATGCCCCAGTCAACGGAAATGAATTCGCGGTAATCGAGATCGAAGAAATCCTCCTTTACAAACCAGTCCCACTTGAGGGCGAATTGTGACGCGCCCTCGGCGTTCCAGCGTTCGATCGTCTGCCCCCAGACGCCGAGTTCGTGATTTGGAACCCTGTCCAAAGGACGATAGTCCATAGCTGCGAGAAATCGCTCGCGGGAAGTGATCATTACCGATTCTGATGACATTGCGAATCCTCCTGTCCCGGCAGGGACGCGCGCAATGGGACATTCGGCGCGGAAACGCAGAATCCCGCTTCCACTTGACACGGGACAAGCCGTCGCGGTACACGAATGAACAGCCGTTCGATCGGACGTTACACGATCGTCTTTTTTCATCCGCCGACATGCCCGGGGAGGCGAACCATGAGCGCAGATTACACTAAGGACGCTTTGAAGCAAATCGTTATTCCGAAATCGGAATGGACTCCATTCCTCCGGGACGCCGGGGCATGGCTTAAGCTTGCCGACGAACCGGCCAACCGGCCCAGGCGCGACGCGCTCATCGAATCCGCGGAGAAGCTCCGGCAGGAGGGTATTCCCGTCGTGCTGGCGACGCAGTGGATGGAGTTCACGCGGACGGGCGCGCGCAGGCCGATGGAATCCCCGTACGGCAAGAAACGCGAGATGCTTGCGACCTTCGCGCTGGCTGAGGCGATGAAGCGCGAGGGCAAGTATCTTGATCCGCTCATTGACGTTGTCTGGAGCATCTGCGAAGAGTCCGGCTGGAATTACTCCGCCCACAATGCCGGCATGCCGCTCCCGGATACGGCAAAACCTATCCCTGATCTGGGCGCCGCCGGAACCGCCCTTACCCTGGCCGAGGTTGATTACTTCCTGGGCGAGGCGTTTCCGAAGGAAGCCGCCATGGTCCGCGCGCGGATACGCCGGGAGGTTGACGCGCGGGTCATCCGCCCGTTCCTTGAGTCGGACGAGCATTGGTGGCAGGGCTTCAAGGGCGGCGAAGTCAACAACTGGAACGCCGTCTGCAACGCAGGCGTTCTCGGCGCGGCGATGTATCTTGAAGATGACGAAGACCGCCTCGCCGCGATACTCGAAAAGTCCCTCCGGAGCATTGAGTATTTTCTGAATTGCTACGGGCCTGACGGCGGGTGCGACGAGGGTGTGGGCTACTGGCATTATGGCGTCGGACATCTGGTTCTATACGCCCATTTCATGTATTCTCGCACGAACGGGCGCATCAACATTTTCGAGGACAGACGGGCGAAGGCGATGGCGGAATTTCCGCATCGCGTCCATCTTTTCGACGATTGTTACGTGAACTTCGCGGACTGTTCGCTCAGGGCGAGCATGTCGCAGGGCGTGCTGGCATATTACGCGAAGATGACGGGTAGCGCGGGGCTGGCCGCGCTGGCGTCCAATCAGCCCTTCTGGACATCATCCCCCCCCGGATTCACGACCGCAGTTCGCGATCTGTTCTGGGCGGGGAATTTGAAACCGTCGCCACTGATCCGCAATCGCGACGAGTGGTTCCCGGACATGCAGTGGATGGTCTGCCGCTTCGATGAGAAGGACCAGGCTTCTTTGACCGTGACCGCTAAGGCTGGCCACAATGCCGAGAAGCATAATCACAACGACGGCGGGAATTTCGCGATCTGCGCCGGAGAGCCGCTCATCATTGACATGGGCGTCGGCGTCTACACGCGGCAGACGTTCAGTTCAAAACGTTACGAGCTGCTGGCGACCCGGAGCATCGGGCACAACGTGCCGCTGATAAACGGTCGCGAACAGTCGCCCGGCAGGAAGTTTCAAGCGTCGGACGTGTCGTTCGCGTCGGACGGCGCGAAGTCGAGCCTCCGGCAGGACATCAAGGGCTTTTATCCGCCAGAGGCGGGAATCGTCTCATGGATCAGGACCGTGACCATGGATCGAAGCGTTCAGGGCGGCATGGTCGTCCTGTCGGACGAGTTCATCATGGAGAAGGCAACGGAAGACATTGTAATACATCTGTACACGCCCCACATGGTTGACCAGGTGGAAAACGGCTGCGTCATACGCGGCAAGAAGAAATCGCTGACGGTTGAATTCAACCGGAAATCGCTTTTGTGTGAGATTGTGCCGGTTCCGCTGGAGGACGACCGTCTGCGCTCGACCTGGGGCGAGGCGCTGTCGCGCATCAGGCTTCAGATCGCTTCGGCAACGGGCGAAGGAAGCATACAGATCGCTTTCAGGCTGGTTTGAGACCTGCGAGATTCCGGGATGCCATCGGTCCGGCTCCGCTAATAAGCGCGCGCCGGCTTATCGGCTGCCGGATTTCACCTCCGCTTTTCCGATCCATTCGGAGAGCGATTTCGGCTTCCCCGGAGATTCCCGCTTGTCGGGGCATAACTGCACGATGATGCGGTGTTTTCCCGGCGGCAGTTTCAGGCTGAGGGTCAGTTTGGAAACGTCCGGCTGTTGAGCCTCCGGCTTTGGGGCGGAGGCCGGCACGCGCTCGAATTTCGCTCCCGCAGGCTCGACGATCTCGGCGCACAGGCGTTTGCCGTCCAGCGTGAGCATGGCCTGGCTGCCGCCGAGCATGATCTTGGCCCGGGTGTGCATCTGCCAGACAATGGATGACTCCTTCGGCAACTCAAGCTCATCCTGGATGAGGACGTTGCGCCTTCCGATGAGGAATATGCCGCGCATGAGCGATTTCGCCTGCTGCCGGTATCCGTGCGTCAGGTCCGCGACGGCGAAGGCAAGCTCGGGTTTGGACTGGAAAGCGACGATCGGCGCGACGCCATCCTGACTCTGAACCTTTCCGTTGATGACAAACGTGTTGTGGCCGTGAGTATTAAGCCGGTAATACTTCGGCTTTCCATACGCGAAGTATCCGGGCAGTCCGTAATCGTCACCCCCGAGGTCCAGCGCCCAGCGCCGTCCGTCCGCGTCAAGGACGAAGCCGCCGAGGTCAAGGTGTCCGTGATTGGTCTTGTTGTCGCCGCCTTTGAAGCCTATGAAGACGGCGTTTTCGTCCTCCCACGCGCTCCTCATGCAGACGACGTTGGAATGGGGGAAGAACGCGTCGAGCTTCATGCCGAGTTCCTTCGGCGATTTTCCCGGCTCCGAGCGCCATAGGATGTTGCACGGGGCGGCCCATCCGTATTTCTGCGCGAACCATGAGTAGGCGGGCTTGCCGAACTTTTGTCCCATCCAGAACATCTGCGGCGCGCCTCCGGCGTGGTCTCCCGCGTCAGCGAAGTTGAACGTCTTGCCGAACGGGCCGGTGACGTGAATGCAGAACTCCCCCGCGTTGGCGAAGCCCTTGTTGTCCAGCATCGGGCGCGCGGCATCCTCCCCCAGGGCAGATTCGAGCGCGGCTGTGAAGAAGACGGCGTATTCCGTCGCGTAGCGCCAGTAACCCGGCCCCTCGGCCCATCCGCCATCGTCGCCGAATTCCTTCATCGAGGCCCGGATTGATTTCAGCGCGGCGGAGACGATTTTTTCGGCGAGTTCCGGCTCCTCGTCGGCCACGGCAAGCGCTCCGACCATCATCCCGCCGTTGCACACCTGATTCCAGTTGTGATTACACGACGCCCAGTAGAAGGCCGTGTTGTAGAATGGAAGAGATTCGCTCAGCCCTTTTTTTACAATCGCCTCGCGGATTGTCTTTTGTTGCTCCGGGGAGAGCTTGTCATGGAACCAGTCGTAACCGATAGCCAGCGCGTTTGTGAGTTCGGCCACGTCAAGGAAGTGCTTGGGGTTCCATGAGTCTCGAGCCGCGGCGGCAAGCATTTCCTCGACGGCCCTGGCGGCGTATTGTTCCCCCCCCTCGACACGGTAGACGAGTCCCAATGTGAGGATTCGATCAAGCGCCTGCCGGCATGCTCCTAGCGCATGGCCGCGCGGATCCATCGCGTATTCCATCGGTTTCTGACCGAGCAATTCCCCGGCCTGGCCCTTCACCTGCTCATACCACTGGCCGATGACGGGGTCTTCCTTGATTGCTTTCCTGATGCGCGGAGCGTCTTCCTCAAGCAGCAGCAGGCGGGGATGGCCCTTCCTGAGATTTCGCAACAAGGTTGACTCGCCGCCATCAGCGGCGCACAGGCGACAAGGCAGCAGGACGGCCGCTGCAACCAAGAGAGGGATTATGCCCGACGCCGATGGAAGGGACGCTCCGCCGGGCGCTACGCAGTCTGAGTCTTGTTGTAATCTCATTGCAATGTTCCGGGAATCAGGGATTGATCTTCCATGCCGCAATGTCGGATGAGATGGGTTTTCCATTCGTTCCGTGGGGGATTATGCGTCCGCCCGCGGCATGGTTCGCCATCCTGCCGACCCGAAACATGAGGCATTGGAGGGCGGCACAAAAGGCGCTTGTTCATTAAATGGCTGTCTGATACCAACGTCATGGCTTCACCTGCCAGATCAGATATGAGCTATAGTAGTAATCTGCCGGATTGTCAACCGGGATGGAAGCCATGACCAGGAGGTGTTTACTCGTCCACGACGATAATTCCTCGGGGGTTTTTACAAAAAGCGGCGTCTGGTAGCGGTCCATGAACTGGCTTTCGTGGTCGGCCAGCCAGCCGATCTTCTCATCAAGAACGTATTGCGAGACCGCGCCTCGCCGGGCAAAAGGCTCGATTGCCGAGTTCACCACGCCGTCAAGGTTCACAACCTCGCGCCCTGAGTAATACGAGAGTATGCCTGCATTCCAGGCGCCGATTCTGGCGTCCGGCGGCAGGACTTTCGCAATGTGCCTCGCGGCGCGCATGAAATCAATCTGGTGCGGGAAAAGGTCCTTCCTGCCCGAGTTCCGGGCATCCATCAGGAAGGCGATCAGGAGGACCGCGAGCGCGAGCGCCGCGCGGGTCGGCTGGTAGCGCTTCTTCGACATTCTGTCGGAAGCCCATCGCAGCGCCGCAAGACCAAGCATGAGATAGCTCAACTGCGCCGAGGCGAAGTACCATCGCGGCTGGGGGTGCGCCAGCGCCCATCCAAAGATCATGCTCAATGTCAGCAAGTGAACGACTGCCGCAGCCGCCATGCGCCCGAAGATTGTAGTCACCCCGGCATTTCGCAGAAACTGGATGATCAGCCACACGCCGGCGATCGTCAACACGACGGTTGCCAGCGATCTTGCGCTCTGGTTTTTATCGTAGTCCCAGTCGGGAACTCCGATTGGACTGGCGGCCATATGGCATGTCACCCACTGCCAGTTCCGGGCGCGGCGCTCGATGCCTTCGCGCGTCCGCAGATCGTTGCGCTGCGCCCAGAGCGCCTTCATCCGACCACTGTCCTGAGACCATTTTCCGGTCACGGAGCGGCAGAACAGGGAGAGCGCGAGGACTCCGGCGAGCGCGCCGCAGACAATACAGATGAATGTCCGTGGAGCGCGCCACTGTGTTCCGCAAGAAGTCTTGCGCAATGGCAGGCTTGCCAGCCCCATCCCGCCGAGCATGAGCGCCATGTCCGAGCGCAGAAGGATGGATGCGGCGCATGCAGCCCCAAGCGTAATATAAGGCCATCGCGTATCCTTCCCCCCCGCTTCAAGCTCCAGATTCCAACTCCATAAAAGTAACAGCGCCATCCCGCCGAGGAGTACGGAGGCGGATTCCATGCAGGAGATCGTGGTCTCGAAATTGTATGGAAGTATTATCCACAGTCCTGCGACGAGAAATGACGCGAAGGCGCTGAAATGCCGTCTTGCGAGGCAAAAGGCCGCGAGAGAAGACGCCGCGAGACAGACGCCGCAGATTACCGCGCCCAGGGACGGGATGCCTTCATGCGCTACTCCGAATAACGATATGCCGGACGACAATAGGAGGGCGTAGACGGGATGAAACCCGGTCGTCGGGTTCCTGCCGTCGAACGTCCATCCCTTGCCGCCGGCGTGGTTCTCTGCGATTCGGAAGTAGTAGAAAGCGTCATCCGGAACGATGCGAATCCATTCGTCAAGTGGGAGATGATGCTTCGCGCGCAGACCGGCGATTGAGGCGGCGGCGCAGACCATGAAAACACACGCGGCGACTATAACCGACTTCAACGCCGACGGCCTCCGGCGTCCCGTTCCGGCCTGTTCTGTCGGATTTGAGTTCACAATGAAGGCCTGACATCCGGGACGCGCTCATCGCCCCTTCAGTATCGGACCAATGACCGCCGCAAGTTCCTGGGCCAGCAGGCTCTGCCCCTGCCTGCCCGGCCACATCCAGTAACCGTTCTCGCTGCCGCTGATCCTGAAGAAGTCCGGCCACTCCCTTCCGGCAAGCAGGTATCGGCTGTAAAGATCGGCCACAGCCACGCTCTTGCGAAGGCCCGCCCTTTTGACAAGGACGGCGTAGGGGCGCGACTGGTGCGGATTGCCAACGATCGGCAGCGGCGTGACCATCACCGGGACAGCCTCGCTGCGCGCCAGAACCTGATCCGTCATCGCCGTCAGGTAGCTCTCGAAAATAACCGGCGGAACGCAGTCCATTACATCAATCGAGCTTGTACACAAGATCACCACGTCCGGGTCCATGGGCAGAATTACATCCGTCAGCGAGCAGAACCGGACGGGCGGGCGCAGTTCGTGATCCGCCCGGGAAGGGGAGATTCTGGTCGCCTCGACCGGTCTGCCGCCGATCTCAGCGCTGAGCAATGCCTCGAGTTCGGGCAGGTATCCCGATTCCTCCGAGCGGGGTGACTTCGGGTTTGAGTCCGCCGGCGGGGCGAGCGAGTCGTCCAGGATGGCGATTCTGACGGGCCTGCCGTTGATCTTGCGGATGCGCCTGGGCTGCCCGGGTCTGAGGTCCGCCACGCTCAGAACGACCGACCTGCCGCAGGCGTCCACAAGCTGGAATCCCTCAACCGCTAGCCCCTTTATCGGAGCCTGCGAAGATTGAATTACGAATTCCCGGCGTCCTGCTGAAACACCGGCGTAACTCAGGTCGAAGCTGACGAGCATTGACTGAACGGATTGCTCCACGGACTTTTCGACCGTAGTCCACGCCGCCTTCCCGCTTCCCCCGGGCGTCAGGACAACGTCCTGTTTTTCACGCTTAATCTCTTTGCCGTCGGCAGGACTGGAAACGATGGTTTCAAGCAGGAAAGTTCTGGGGCGCTGAGCCATGCTCTTGAATTGCAGATTCACGGGCGCGCCGATGCCGGACGGGATCAGATTGCTGCCGATCTCAAGCTGGAAGAAGACGCTCAAGGGGCGCGAAACGGCGGTCCCAAGTTCCAGTTTCCGAAGAAAAGCCTGCTCCCCCTCTGCCTCTACCACGTCAAGCTTGACCTCGTAATCGCCGGCCCCGGCGAACTCTCTCAGAATGCCCGGTTCTTCGCTCTCCATGCCGTCGGAAAACTTCCATTTCCGCGTCAGTTTCTGCAAATCAGGGGCGGTTTTGCCCTCGACGGGCACGACCGACGTCCTGTCCTGGAAAAAGACCGTTGGGATGATGGAGGCGGGGTTGTTGTTGACGGTCAGGTTGTAGCGATGATTGTAAGTGAAGTAGGGATTCACGACGCGCCCGGCCTCCTGCCGCGCGATGATCTCCGCCGGAATCCGTTTCACGAACGCCTCCGGGGGAACCGTATGGATTTCATCATCCTGCGGCGTTTTCCAGCCAAACCGAGCAAGTTGTTTTCCGCCGTTCTCAGCCTGGAGATAAACGACGCTGTGGACGCCGCGCGCCATCTCGACGGTGCGGATCGCCTGGCGGTATTCCGGATCAATCCAGTCGTCGGACGGCACGCCGTCATGCCTCCAGACGACGATCTTGCCCGCGTCGGCGGGGGTGAAAGTCGGCTGGTAGTCCAGAAAAACGAACGATGAATCGTCGGAGTTTGTGGCGATCTGGTATTTGCCGGAGACTGGGCAGAAGAATTTCCCGACGTAGACGCTGAGGTAGAACTCGTCCTGCCCGAAGGGGTTGCTCACGTCATCAATGTAACCCCATTCCTCCGAACCGAAGGGGTTGCCCTTCTTCGCGAACGCCTCACAGAAACTCTGCCATTCCCAGACCCTGTAATTGTTGATGCTGGAGTAGGTGGCCAGCCGGAGTCCGCCCAGCGCCCTATCCCAGTCGTGGCGGACGGCCTCAGCCTGCGGGTTGCCATAGTAGACGTAGTAGCGAGTCTCCGCCGGATTTGCCAGCAGGAACTCGATATCGAAGCGTCCGTTCTCCTTTGCTATTAGCGCATGGGGCACAACCACTCCGGCCTGGGAGACCACGCGAACATCCGTCCCGCCCTCTTTGCATTTGCCGCATTCCTCGGCGGGGTTGACCAGCGCGGTATTTATCCCGGCGCGGGCTTCGGCGGGCACAACATCAACGGCAAGACGCATCGGCCACTTTGCGTCCCACCATGCCTGCCACTCCTGCGCGGAGCCGCGCGGCGTCAGGCAGAGAATCAGAACGGCGAGAAATCCGGAAATTCTTGTCACAAAATTGCGCCCTTCAAACCATTCCCGGCGAATGTCCGGGAAATCAAAGTCCCTCTTGCAGACAGGATATCAAAGGGCCGGTTGAACGCTCAAGTCAATTCGGGGAGAGACCTATTGCATCCGACCGTTGCGGCGCGGGGCTGGCGGAATCTCCGATAATCGCATTTGACATGTCCGCCCCGGGCATGATACATATACCTGGTATGGGTATAGGAGGATTTGTCATGTCTCATGAACACGCGAACCGGAAGATTGTCAACGACAGGCTCAACAGGATCGAGGGACAACTCCGCGGCATCCGGAAGATGGTCGAGGAGGACCGCGACTGCTTCGAAGTGCTAAAGCAGGTGGCGGCCACCAGCGGCGCGCTGCGCTCGCTGGGGCTTCTCATACTGGAAGATCACCTGGACGGTTGCGTCAACGAGGCTCTGGGCGGCAAAGAAAGCAATGAGGAACTGCTCGCTCAGATCGTTGACGCATTCAAGAAGTTCAGCAGGTAGCGGAAAGCTGGAAGCGATGATAGGTCGCATAATAAAACTCGGCATCTATGGCGAACTGAAGCAATCCGAGGACTTCAAGCGCGTCGCCTTCGCCGGGGCGCTGGCCCTGGCAAGTTATCTCTGGGATGGAAGCGGCGAATCGGCTTCCGGATCAGCTTCAGTCGCCGGGACCGGCCTCGCGCTGGCGTCGGTAGCGCTGAACGGCGCTCCGATTGTCTGGGGCGCGATTAAGGGACTGCTCAATCGTGAGGTCAACGTTGACGAACTTGTGAGTATCGCCATCGTCGCCAGTCTGGTGAGCGGCGAATTTCTGACGGCCGCAGTCGTCAGCTTCGTCATGGTGTTCGGTTCGCTGCTTGAAGAAGCAACCAGCAATTCAGCCCGCCGGGCCATTCAAGAACTTGTGAAAATGTCCCCGAAGACCGCCACCGTCGTCATTGACGGGGAACCGAAGACCGTGGACATCAAGAACGTCAAGGTCGGCGACCTGCTGATTGTAAAACCCGGCGAGCAGGTTCCCGTTGATGCGCTCGTCAGGGAAGGCATCAGCGCGGTTGACGAATCCTCAATGACGGGCGAGCCGATCCCGCGGGAGAAATCGGCGGGTGATTCCGTCTTCGCGGGCACGTTGAACCAGAACGGCGTCATTCGCGTAACGGCAACCAAGGTTGGAGAGGATACGACGCTGGGGAAGGTAATCAAACTCGTCAGCGAGGCTGAGGAGAACAAGCCGGAGACGATACGGACGATTGACCGCTATGCGCGATGGTTCACCCCTGCGATGCTGACCTGCGCGGGTGTCGCATGGCTGGTTACCGGGGAGGTCAGCCGGGCTGTGACGGTGCTGATCGTCGGCTGCCCGTGCGCGCTGATACTTGCCGCTCCGACGGCGGTCGTGGCCGCGATGGGACGCGCCGCGAAGGCCGGCATCCTCGTCAAAGGAGGCGTTTTCCTTGAGGCTGTGGCGCGGGCGGACGTGGCGCTCTTCGACAAGACTGGAACCCTGACGGAGGGAAAGCCGAAGGTTGACGAAATCGTGTCCGCCGAGGGGGTGGAGAAGGACGTGGTGCTTGCCCGGGCGGCAAGCGTCGAGCAGAACAGCACGCATCCGCTTGCCCATGCGGTGCTGAAGGCGGCGCATTACGCCCGCGTTACAATTGACGGCGCGGAGGACATGGTTGCGGAGATTGGGCTGGGATTGCGCGCGCGCGTTCGCGGAAGGCTTGTCGAGGTCGGCAGCGCATACCTGGGCGGCGGAACGATGAACGTCCCGGTCCCGTTGCGCGATCACCTGCAGCGTTTCAGGGAGAAGGGGGCGACGCCGCTTGTCGTCTATGAAGAAGGCAAACCCCTCGGCGTCATGAGCGTCCAGGACCACGTGCGTCCTGATTCGAAGACAACTGTGGAAAGGCTCAAGAAACTGGGATTCAGGGAGATTAGCGTGCTTTCCGGCGACCACGAGCTTTCCGCGAAGCGGGTGGCCGATCAGGTCGGCCTGACAGACGCATGGTCGGAGCTGAAACCGCAGGATAAGCTGAACATCATTCGCAAATTCCAGGATGAAGGACGTACGGTGCTTTTCGTGGGCGACGGCATAAATGACGCCCCGGCGCTGGCGGCGGCAAACGCGGGTATAGCCATGGGCGCAGGCGGAACCGACGTGGCGCTGGAGACCGCGGACATAGTCCTCATGCATGACGACGTGTTGAAGATTCCCTTCCTGGTCGGACTGAGCCGCAGGATGCTCCGGATCATAAAGGTCAACATTGCCTTCGGCATGGTCTTCAATGCCTTTGCGGTAATTGCTGGAGGCGCGGGTTACCTCAGCCCGATAATGGGCGCGGTGGTGCACAACATAGGTTCCGTGCTTGTCGTGCTGTCTTCGGCAAGCATCATACTGACGCCGGATTGGAAGGATCGCTGACGTTGCGAATGTCTGCCGCGTTCGTTATTTATCTGATCCGGGGGATGGTTCCATACTGATGGCGCGATTGGGGCAGAGTTCCGCGCATAATCCGCATCCGTCGCAACGCTCGTTCACGATCATGAGCCCCCCGCCGCGTTCTATCCCGTCATAGATGCATATCCTGGCGCACTCGCCGCAGAAGGCGCAAACGGAGCAACCGAGACATCTTTCCGCTTCCCTGATCGCATCTTCCTCGCTCAGCGTTTTCGTGATTTCCCGGAAATCCTTGATACGTTCCGCGACGGGGACCTCCTCCGCATGACGGCACGGGGCGGGTTTTGAAGCGTTCTTGAGAATGGCGGTCTTGTCCGCAACCGGCAAGATATCGGTTTGAGGAATCGGCAGGTTGCGCAGCCAGCGATGGATCGCCTGTGCGCTTCGGCGTCCGCCCGCAATAGCCTCGACGAGGCTGGCCGGCCCGGTCTCCGCGTCGCCGCAGATGAAAACTCCCGGCGTATCAGCAGGGGAAGGTTTTAGACCCGCCCCTACGCTCTGAACCATTGCAGATTGTTGCGCTTCCGTATCGTTGTCACTTGATGCTGACCCTGCGAAATCGGCGTCAATGTCCTGTCCGATCGCCACAATCACTGCCTCGCACGGCGCGACAAACTCGCTTCCCTCAACCGGGACCGGCCTCGGTCGCGAACCGTCTCCGGAGATTTCAAGCCTGTTGCGGATGAAGCGGACGCCGCTCACCCTCCCCCCCGTCGCCACTATTTCAACCGGGGAGGCCAGAAACTCCAGTTTAACACCCTCGGCTTCGGCGTCAGCGACCTGTTCCCCGTGCGCAGGCATGGCATCCCTGTCGCGGCGGTAGAAGATCGTAACGTCGGCGCCGAGCCTGATCGCGCTCCGGGCGCAGTCCATCGCGACGTCTCCCCCCCCCAGAACAATCGCCCGACCCGCAAGCGCCGGCCTTTCCCCCTGGCCGATTCGACGCAGCAGACTCAGCCCGGGAATCACGCCCTCAGCGCCTTCGCCCGGTATGCCAAGTTGCCGACTCTCCTGCGCGCCGATGGCGACCAGAACAGCGTCGTGTCCCGCTCTGATCTCTTCAAATGTCGCATCACGGCCGATACGGAATCCGGTCCTGACTTTCACCCCAATGTCCAGGATGGATTGAATCTCGCGTTCGACGACGTTGCGCGGGAGCCTGAAGGGCGCGATAGTATTAAGCATGCCGCCGGGTTTCGGCGCGGACTCGAAAACTTCGACCCCGTAACCCAGACGCGCCAGGTCGCGGGCGGCGGTAAGTCCCGCCGGGCCGGCGCC
This sequence comes from Planctomycetota bacterium, assembly GCA_022711755.1. Lineage (GTDB taxonomy): Bacteria > Planctomycetota > Brocadiia > SM23-32 > JAKLEA01 > JAKLEA01. The sequence goes on along the minus strand of JAKLEA010000002.1, from coordinate 102,764 downwards.
GATGACGGCCACGCTCTCCGGGAAGCGCCTTTCCGGGCGGTCTTCAGGGAATCGCGGGATGTCTGGTTCCATATCGGCCACGAATCGCTTCAGCGCCGCGATGGCCAGCGGCTCGCCGATCTCCCCGGCCGCGCATTCCTTTTCGCAGGGGTGGTGGCAGACGCGTCCGCAGACGGACGGGAAGGGGTTATCGCGCTTTATGAGTCTCAGCGCCTGCCAGTACTTTCGCTGCCTGATGAGCATGATATAACCCATCGCCTCCTGCTCGATGGGACAGGCGGCGCGGCATGGGGGCGCGCCTGCGCATTCGATCTTCGCGCGCAACTTGCTCCGGCGCTCCACCTGAGCGATTGTCTTGATCCGCGAACATGTGATTCCGCGAATATCGCCGATCCCGGCCCTTCCGGTCCTTTCGAGGTATTGTTCGATCCCGCTATTGATAAGCTGGATAGTCTCGAAGCCGTCCGTGTAGATGATCGTGCAGATTTCGACGGCCGCCGCGCCGCACATCAGGCATTTCACGGCGTCTTCGGCGCAGACAACCCCGCCGCTTGCCAGGATGGGAATCTTAAGCCCCGGACTCAACCCGGCCACCCAGCGCAACGTGTTGTTCAACGCCCACGCCCCGCCGTGTCCGGCGTAGCTTCCGTGCATTACTGGTTCGCCGGTCTCGATATCCACGTCAAGACCGGTCAGACGGTTGAAGACTGTCAATCCAGCGACGCCGGTTTTTTCAAACGCGGACGCCAGCGTGGGCGGGGAGGTCAGCTGAGGACTGAGTTTCACAACGATCGGGATTTTCGTGAGCGAGACCAGTTGACGCGCGACTTCGCAGACGGTCTTCTCCACCTCCCCCCCGAAGAAGGTCACGGAGCCGTGCGGGCAGGAGATGTTCGCCTCGATGCCGTCCGGCCCGGCGGCGGCGATGGTCTTCGTGTAGCTTTCCCATGTCTCGGGGCTGTTACAGTCAATGTTGACGAACACCGGGATGCCGAGCGAGCGTTTGGCCCTCGCGACCTCGGCGGCGTATTCCTCCGGCCCCCATTCGGAGCCTTGCTCGTATGAATAGAAGGTGCGCGCGCCCTTTCCTGTTCCGGCGTCATGCCCCGATGCCGACCTGTCAATAAGGCGGAATCGCGGGGACGGCGAGCGGCGCATGACGGCGATGTCGCTTATCCCCTTCATAACGACGGCCCCGGCGCCGTTGTCCTCTGCGCGGCGCATGCGGTCGAGGTTGGCTGTCAGCCCGCTGCTGGCGACAATCAGGGGCGAGCGCAGCCGCAGACCGAAAAGTTCGATTTCGATGGATGGCTTCATTGTTCAACTACTCCGAATCAGCCGTCCGGGACATCATAGCGATTGTGATTCCGCCCGGCAACGACTGCGGACATGCAAGTTTTGCCGCGCAATGGCTGGGAGATTCCGCCCCGAACGCTTAATCAACCACTCTGTACTTCAACAGCGTCCATATCGCCTCCACCCCGTCCCGCCACCCGATTTTCTTGCCCGCCTCCTTGGTGCGTCCCGTGTAATGAATCGGCGTCTCTACTATTTTGTGCCCGCGCTTTGCCACCTTTGCCGTAATTTCCGGGCAGAACTCGAATCTCTCGCACCTGAGCCTGATATCTTGAAGGACGTCAACATGGAACGCCTTGTAGCATGTGGATTCGTCGGTGATCCGGACGCCGTAGAGGGCGTTGGCCATGAAGGTCAGCAGCCGCGTGGCGATGTAATTGGCAAGGTAGAGCCGGGGCAGGTTCTTCGGGTCCCAGTAGCGCGTGCCGTAGACGACCTTCGCCTCCCCGCATCTGATCGGCTCCAGTATTTTCACGAAATCGTTCGGGTCATATTCGAGGTCAGCGTCCTGAATGATGACAACGTCCCCCTTGACGCTCTCAAGCCCCGTGCGGATTGCCGCCCCTTTGCCGCGGTTGACGGGGTGGAAGATTTTCGTAATCGGCATCGCCGCGCTTTCGATGCCCCGGATGATCTCGCGCGAGCCGTCCGTGCTGCCGTCGTCAACGATGACAAGCTCCTTGCGGACGGGCGACGCCTCGACGCGGCGGACGATCTCCGCGATCGTGTCGCGCTCATTGTAGACGGGCATGATTACCGAAAGCAGGATGTCTTCGGGCATTTTCGCCGTCCGGACAGGGGCAACGGGGGCGCTTCCATCCGCGCAGGCGGTCTACGCTCCGTCCCGCGTGCCGCGGCGGGTGGCGAATCGGACAGTGATATTGCGCCGCTGAGCGGCTTGCGCTTATTCGCCCAGAATCAGCGTCATGCACGCCTCGACGATGTGCTTGACGCCGAAGCCGTGTTTTTCGAACAGGTAGTCGTCCGTCGCCACCTCGCCGAACTGGTCGGGCACGCCCAGCCGCTTCATCCGGACCGGGCATTTCTCCCCGAGCGTTTCAGCGCACGCGCTGCCAAGCCCGCCGATTATGTTCTGGTTCTCCACCGCCACGACGCAACGGGTTCGTTTCGCGGATTCGACAAGGGCGGCTTCGTCGAACGGTTTGACGGATGGGCAATGCAGCACGTCGGCGCTGCGCCCCTTTTCCTTCAGCGCGGCGGCCGCCGAAAGCGCGAGCTTCGTCGTATAGCCGGTCGAGACGATGGTCACGTCGTCCCCGGCGTTGAGCCGGACGGCTTTGCCCGGCTCGAATTTGCATGACTCGTCGAAGACCTTGCCGGTCTTGGGCCGGATGAGCTGCATGTAGGTCGGCTGACGTCGCGCGACCATGTCCTTCATCATCGCAAGCAGTTCGTAGACGTCGCACGGGCTGTAGACGTGCATGTTCGGCATTGCGCGCATGATCGCCAGGTCCTGGAAGCACATGTGCGTGCCGCCGTTCGGGCCGGCGGTGACGCCCGGCGCGGTTCCGATTATCTTCACGTTGTTGTTCGCGTAGGCGACGCTGATTGTTATCTGGTCGTAGACGCGCCGGGAGGCGAAGCACGTGAAGCTGGCGCAGAACGGTATCTTGCCCTCCGACGCCAGCCCGGCTGCGACGCCTATCATGTTGGCCTCGGACACGCCGACGTCCACGAAGTTTCCGGGATGGGCGTGGGACACCTTGGGATTTGTTCCAGACGCCTTGCTCAAGTCGGCCTCAAGGCAGACCACGTTGGGGTCGGCCGCTATCAGTTCATTCAGCGTCGCCGCGTAGACGGCTCTCATTTCGTTATCGTGAAGCGCCATTGCAGGCAGTCCTTTCAGTATGGGAGCGTGAAGTCGCGCTGTTCGAGGGCGCCCATGTACTTGTCGTAGGCGGCCTTGTCGGAAACCTTGATGTTGTGGCTTTCCGGCTTGTTCTCGATGGCCTTATTGCCCTTTCCCTTGATTGTATGCGCTATGGCCATGACGGGCTTTCCGCGCAGTATCTTCGCCTTGGCGAGGGTCGTCTCAATGTCGTCGAAGTTGTGGCCGTCCATCTCCAGGACGTGCCAGCCGAAGGCGCGCCACTTGTCTGCCAGCGGCTCCAGCTCAAGGATTTCGTGGGTGAAGCCGTCAATCTGCAGCTTGTTGTAATCGGTGATGCCGATCAGGTTGTCCAGCTTGTGGTGGGCGGCGAACATGCCCGCCTCCCAGTTCTGCCCCTCGTTGCTCTCGCCGTCGCCGATGATGCAGAAGACCTTGTGGCTGCGCTTGTCCATCCGCGCGGCCAGCGCCATGCCGGAGGCGGCTGAAAGCCCCTGTCCAAGCGAGCCGGTGGTCATATCCACGCCGGGGACGAATCGCGCGTCTGCGTGGCTGGGCAGCTTTGTCCCATTCTGGTTGAGCGTCTTGAGCCAATCCTTCGGAAAGAATCCCTTGTAGGCCAGAGCGACATAGATGACCGGCGCGGCGTGGCCCTTGGAGAGGACAAGGCGATCCCTGTCCGGCCATTTCGGATTGGCCGGATCGGTCCTCATGACCTTGTAATAGAGGGTCTCAACGATTTCGACGAGCGACAAGGCGCCGCCGAGATGACCGGATTCCGCCCGGCAGATCATGTCGGTAATGACATAGCGCCATTCCGCCGCAAGACGTTCCATCTGTTGTTTTGTCATGTCCATTGTTCGGTTGTCCAGTGCCATGAAAGACGCGTGCCGTCCGCCCCCGCCGGTCCGGCGCGAAGGCTCCTTCAGGCGGACGCGATCATCCGCTGTGAAGGTGGCGCAGTATAGCACACGCCCTGCCCCTCGAAAAGACCGAATGATGCGATGCGTCGAACGGAATGTCATACTGAACGGCGGATTGAGCAGGGGGCGCGATCCTGATATCATGATTGACGAACCGCCAACTCAATGATCGAAACGCGCCGCATCCGGCAGCGCCATGCAAGGGAGCAAAGATAGTGGTCCGTAGAAATGAATCCCATAAGCGTAGTCCTGTCAGTGTTTCGCGCAACGTCTTCAGAGCGGAGGGGCTTGAGCGCCGCATGCTGCTTCAGGGCGGCTTATTCCCAGGTGAACAGTTCGCCGTCGGCTCTGAACCGACGGGGGTGATCAGCGGGGACTATAACGGCGACGGGCTTGCCGACCTGGTTACGGTCAACAATAAAAGCGACAACGTCTCTGTATTGCTGGGGTCCGGCGATGGCTCATACGGCCTACAGGTCTCATACGCGACGGGAACCAGGCCATACGGGGTGGCCGGCGCCGACTTCAACGGGGATGGGTTTGCCGACATCGCGACCGCGAACGTGAGCGGGAACAACGCCTCCGTGCTGCTGGGCGCAGGGGACGGAACCTTCGGCGCTCCAGCATTCTTCGCGACGGGAGCCTCGCCTGCGGCAATCGTCAGCGCTGATTTCAACGGCGACGGAAAGAGCGACCTTGCCGTCGCAAACTGGAAGGACAACAACGTGTCCGTGCTGCTGGGCGCGGGGGATGGAACCTTCGCCGGCCATGCGACATACCCCGTGGGAACCAGCCCCTACAGCGTCATCAGCGCGGATTTCAACGCTGACGGCAATGCCGATATCGCCACTGCCAACTCAGGAAGCGCCAATTTGTCCGTGCTGCTGGGGGCGGGAAACGGAACCTTCGGAACGCAGAACGCATACGCGGCGGGCACAGTCCCGACCAGCGTGGTTGCGGCAGACTTCAACGGAGACGGAAAGACCGACCTTGCCGCCGCAAACAGATCAAGTAACAATTTATCTGTATTAGCCGGCGTCGGCGATGGAACCTTCGGAACGCAGACCACGCGCGATACCGGCGCTTACCCGTCTTTCATCATCAGCGCCGATCTCAACAACGACGGCAAAGCCGACCTTGCTACGGCAAACGCATGGAGCGGCGACATGTCGGTCCTGTTGGGAGCCGGAGATGGTTCTTTCGGAGCGCAGAAGGCAATACCCGTCGGCGGTTCGCCGAGAAGCCTGGTTAGCGCCGACATCAACGGAGACGGGAACGCCGATCTTGTCACCTCAAACCTGATGAGCGCCTGCGTTGCGGTCTTTCTCGGCTCGGGGGACGGGATATTCGGCGCCCCGGCTTATGGCACAGGCAACGGCCCTTCCAACATCGTCGCTGCGGACTTCAACGGCGACTCCCTGCCGGACCTTGCCGCCTCCATCTCGGGTGATGACAATGTTTCCGTGCTCTTGAACGCCGGCGCCGGCGCGTTCGGCTCGCATGTGACTTACGCCGCCGGAGACGCTCCCTCAGGCATCATCAGCGCGGACTTCAACGGTGACGGCATCCCGGACCTGGCCACGTCAAACGCCGCCGGCGACAGCATGTCGGTGCTGTCCGGCGTCGGCGACGGAACGTTCGCCGCGCCGGCGACATACACCGCAGGAGACAACCTTTCCAATCTGGCGGCGGCGGACTTCAACGGCGACGGTTCCGCCGATATCGTCACGTCGAATTTCGACAGCGATAATGTTTCCGTATTACTGAACTCCGGAGATGGAACCTTCGGCGCGCAGACGACCTGGGCCACAGGAGACGGGCCTTCCAGCGTGATATGTGCTGACTTCAACGGCGACGGTCTTGCCGACCTTGCAGTCTCCAACTCGGCAAACAACAACATATCCGTGCTGCTGGGCGCGGGGGATGGAACTTTCGCTGCGCAAGTTACATATGATTCGGGGAATCAACCTTCCTCAATTATCAGCGCGGACTTCAACGGCGACGGTATCGCGGACCTTGCCACTGCGAACTGGAGCAGCAACGACGTATCAGTTCTGCGGGGCATTGGCGACGGAACTTTCGCCGCGCTGGTGTCGTATGCGGCGGGAACTCAGCCATACGGCATCATCTGCGCCGACTTCAACGGCGACGGATTGCCGGACATAGCAACGACGAATTACGGCGATAACACCATTTCAGTCTTCAGCGGTTTGGGTGATTGCTCCTTCGGCGCTCAGACGGAATATTCAGCGGGAACCTTCGTCAGAAGCCTGATCAGCGCCGACTTCAACGGCGACGGGATGGCCGACATCGCAGTTGCGAACATGGGCGACGACAATATCTCAATGCTGCTCAATCGCATCGCCGCGCCGGTCAACAATCCCCCGGTTGCATCCGACAGCGCGGAAAATGTCAACGAGGATGCCTCCGTAGCGATCAATCTCGGCGCGACGGACGAGGACGGCGACGCGCTTGTCTACGCGATTGTGGCGAACCCGGCGCATGGGACGCTCAATCTCGGCTCCCCGGACAATGACAATGCGGTGACTTACATTCCGGCAGCCGACTTCTTCGGGACGGACACATTCACGTTCATGGCGAACGACGGAACGGCCGACAGCAACATCGCCACGGTTACGATTACGGTTGCGCCGGTGAACGACGCCCCGACGGCCTCGGACACCACTGCGTCAACCCGAGCCGACATTGCGGTTGGCGTCATTCTCCCCGCTGCGGACATTGATAATGCTCCGGGCGATCTGACGTATGCGCTGGCCACGCCTCCCGCGCACGGAACAGTCACAATCACCGGCAACTCGGCTACCTATACCCCAAATCCCGCATTCTTCGGGGATGATTCGTTCACGTTCAGGGTCAGCGATCCCGGCGCGCTGAGCGACACCGGCTCCGTCACGGTCTCCGTGCAAAGCCCGATTGAGCTTCTCGGCGTGGTCAACACAATCGCCGGGGACGTCTACGTCTATGACACGGACGGGGCGGGAATCGGCATCCCCATCAACGGCGATTACGACGAAAGCGACGGCTCCAACTACAATCCCTGGTCGCTTGCAAACGACCTGCTAATAGTCGGGACGCCCACGGGCGTCGTCATTCTTGCCCGACCAATGATCAATACCGGCAGCGGCTATCAGAAGGCCGATTTCAGCGGTCTTGGCATCGTTGTTGACGGCAAGCTCGGCGTCTTCTACGACCAGCGGACGGGAACCGGCGACGTAAGTTTCCTTGCCGCTAAGGGCGGCATCGGCGTCGCCGTCGTGAATTCCCATCTGACCGGCCTTCAGGGAGGCGGCATGGCGGTTGACGGGGTCATGGCGGTCCCGGAGGGGGCCGCGCTCTACTCGCCGGGGGCGGACATTAATGCCGCGATAGTCTACGGAACCGGCAACAGCGTTGCCGGAGACGTTGTCGCAAAGAGTCTCAGAACATTCATCCTCAGCGGAGGCATGTCCGGAGACATTGCGCTGGCCGGCAACCTCGGCGTTTTCGTCACGGGTCAGAACGGCCCCGGAGAGTTCAGCGGAAACGCGTCCGCGCTCTCATTCGGCACGGTTCTGGTCAGGACTGCCATGTCCGGGACCATACAGTCCAACGACTATATTCTCGTCTACTACCTTGACGGGAATCAGACCGGCGCGGTTGACGCCGGCGGGCGCATTCCCACGGTCTCGATCGCCGGTAACGCCGGCGGACGGATTTCCGCGCTGGAAATCGGCGTCCTCTACGCCAAGGGCGGCATCACCGGGCGCATCGAGAGCGATGGAAACATGAGCACGGTCTTCACGAACGGGACCCTCGGCGGCGGGGCTTCCGTCATCGCCGGGGGGCGCATGCAGACGCTGATTGCGGGAAACGGCATGAACGCGACGGTCGGCGCGTCCTCGATCGGCACAATCGGCGTCCTGAGCGGGGACATGGAGGGAACGATCAACCTCGGCGGCGACGCGATGAACGTCGTCGTTTTGAACGGAGATATGAAGGCAGTTGTCAACTCCGGCGGGATGCTGTCCAATGTCAGCGTCGCATCGGGAACATTCCGGGGACAGATCGAGGCGAAGCGGATCGGAACGTTCGTCGCCAGGGCGATAGGCATGAACGGGACAGCGCGGGCGCAGATTGTGGCCGACGATGGGATGACCAACCTGTACTGTCTGGGCGCGATGGATGGACTGAACCTGGGCATCGGCGTGCGCAGCCTGCCCGCCGCGAAAGTGGCGGAACTGCGCTACATCTATGTCGGCGGGGCAGTGACGCACAGCAACTGGCTTGCGGGGGTATGGAACGATCCCGACGGAACGGACCCGTTCAGCGACGGCGGGGAGACCGCGACGCCCTATATCCCCGCCGGATTCACGGGAACCGCGCGCCTGGTAGATGGCTACATAAGCGGCGCAATCGGAACTCCCGGCGAGCCGGAGAACCAGTGGGCAATTGCGACGAAGAATCGCGGCATGTGGAATAACTCCGACGCCGAGCCTCACGCCCCGGACTACATCATCCGCGACGAAGTCCTTCCATAACCGGTTCCAGACGCCCTGCGTAGATTGATCCGGCCGGGGGGACAGGAGTCTTGCTTCGCCTGGTTGACCCGCAAAATCTATTTGCGAACCTTTGACCGGGGAAACCACTCACAGGCTGCCAGCCAGTCCGCAAGGAATACGGCCAGCGCCCTGTTGCCTTTCGGCAGCAGATGCCCGTCCGGATGAAAACAGCCTTTCTCCGTCAACGGCGGCAGAAGCAGAATCAACCCCTCCTCGTCGCAGACCTTCTTGAATCTGAGCATCCCCCTCTGGAAGTCGAGGCATATGGGCACGCCGTCCTGGGCGATGTTCATCTGCGGCGAGCCGGCGTAGGCCATGCCCCTCGGTTCCATGACGACAAACCTGACGCCTTTCTCCCCGCAGACCTGCCTCATGCGCCCGAGAATCATGCGCGTAACATCCCATGCGTAAGTTATGCGGGGGGATTCCGGAACACAGAACGGGCTGTATCCGGCCCGATCGCGGAGCATGTCAACGCGCCTGCCCCCGTAATCCGGAACCGCAGGCCGCGCGGCGGGATCGGGGAAACGAGCCTCAAGCTGCGACGGCGGCAGCCCGGCCTCCGATACCGGGTGAATTTTATACAGAAGCCCTCGGAAAAATATGCGCAGGCGCTTGATGATCTGCGCCTCGCCGACCATGGGCGCAATGCCCGGTAGTCCGGGCCGCCGCCCGGCAGGCGTGAGGACGAACCCGCCGTCCTGCCCCTTCCTGAAAACCGGTTTTGACTCCAGCCCGTATATGTTCTGCGGATAAAGGTTGTCCACCGGATCGTTCTCAAGCGTGAAGCTCAGCACGACCAGATCGGGCTTGTGCGGGAGAACGCGATTATCCAGCGCGATCAATTCCTGATCCGAACCCCAACCCTCGCAGCCCATCTGCAATATCTCAACATCGGGACCGTATCCCAGGCCGAGAAGCGCCTCTCGGAGTCGGTACGCCACTGTTTCCTCAATGGGAAGGCCGTAGCCCTGAATCTGGCTGTCGCCGAGGATCGCCACCCGAAAGACGCCGTCCGGTTTTTCGCGCTGGCCTTCAGCATCCCGCCAGCCGAAGGAGTTCGTCTCAAAGGGGATTCTCGCGCCGGTTTCCAGGTCATATTCAACCCCCGCTTCAGAAGGCGGAAGCGCCCATCCGCAGGCCTCCGCTGCCGGCGTCCAGACTGTGGCCGTTCTCCTGACCGGGGCGGCTAGCCGAAGCGCAAGCTCGAGGAGGAGGATGCCGGCCGCAATAGCTGCCACTATAAGCGTGAAACGCACAAGCAGCCGGGTTCTTGCGATTCCCGGTGGTTGCCGGATAATCTCACGGCGCAGGACTGCGCCGCCACAAAGCATGATGAGGATCGCCGGAACATACAGTCGGGAGGCCAGGCCGGGAAGCGTGACGCCCAGGATGGTTTCAGCAAGCGAAGGCCACGCCGACATCCCGGCAACGACCAGGCAAAGGCCCGCCAACATCCGAACGACAGGCGCGGCGTATCCTCCGCCCGGCAATGACGGCGTCCCGTTCGGTACAGCTTCCGCATTTCCATGGCGCGCATCAGTTTCGGGAGTCGTCATGGCGCCTTATCCCTTCCGATCGAGGATTCCAACCTTTCGATCATCGTATTCAATCGCGTCGCGTCCGGGCAGCGCGTCGCCCCGTCCTTGAGCGTTCTCAGCGCGTCCCCGATCCTGCCGAGTTCGTAGAGGCACTGCGCCAGCGAAAGATACGGCTCGTCCTCGTCGGGTCTGGCTGCGCAAAGGGCGCGGTAATGATCGGCGGCGGACGCCCATTGCTCGTGCCGGACGTAAATGCGCGCCGCAAGCTCGTCATGAAGCCCCGGCGGGAGCTTGACATAGGGCAGATGCGCGATTACCGCTGTCGCAATCGCTCCCGCGACAATCATGGCGATTTTTCCAAATCGTCGCTCGCGAATCATTCCGGGCATTTCACACAGGAGACCTCCCGCCGCAAGCGCCAGGAACGGAATCGAGGGGAAGCGATAACGCGCCGTCACGTAGAACATCAGAACGGCGGCGACATGCAATGCAAACAAGCCCGGGATCACGTGTCTTTCCCCGCGCCGTCCGGGAGCGGCGAAAATCCCGGCCAGCCCCAGGCTAAGCATCACTGTGTAACCCGCCAGCGGAAGATTGAGGACCGAGGCGTATCTTTCCGCTCCGCTGATGTCTATCGGATCCGGCAGTTCGACGGCGTTGAGGAAGCAGAGCAACTTGCGCGGCAGCCGTCTGGCCCATCGGAAAGGCTCGTTCCGGATGAACCTGAACGCCTTTGAGGAGAAATAAGCCGAAACCTCGGACGCCTTCAGCGGACGCCCCGCTGTCGCCTCGGCCTCTTTTCGCGCCTCGACGTGTTCCGTCCAGGGGCTGGTGCTGACGCCCGCGCCGGCGGCCCCTGCTCCGCTTGAAGCATGGCTGTTGCCGAAATAAAGGTTTGGCCCGGTATCCCACCGCACGAGGACGAAGTCGCCCCCGCCGGCCCTGTAATTTCTGACGGCGACCGGCAGAACTGGAACCGCTCCGCACAGGCAGACTGCGATTAATGCCTTTATGGCGTCGCTCCTGCGCTCCGGAGCAATGAACCCGCGAAACAGCGCAACTCCGAATATCGGCGCGAACAGGATTCCGTTGCCCCTCAGGATCATCGTCAGCCCGCACAGCAGTCCGCAGATCGCCCAAGCGCGAAGGCCGAACGACCTCAACGCGTCGAACATCGAACCGATCAGAAGGATGGTAATGAGCAGAACAAGCGTTTCCTTGACAAGACAATCCGTGTATACGATGAAGGGCGCGTAGACCGCCACGATCGCCGCGGCGGCGATGCCCGCCTTCTCATTCAGCCATTTCCTTCCGGCCCAATAAAACGCGGCGACGGTCAGAGCGCCGAGAACGACCTGAACGATTCTCAAAAGCCACATCTGCCGCCCGGCGACGGCGTAGACTGCGGCCACGAAATAAGCGTAACCCGGCGAACGATAATATGGCATTCCGTCATATGGTCCGGGCGCGCCGGACGCGATGGACCATCCCCACAACTCCTCGAATTCCTCATCGTCGGTAAGATAAGCGTGGAAGGGGCTTGCGCTGTACTGGAGGACGAACACGGCGCGAAGCAGGAAAGCCACGATCAGAATGACCGCCGGCCAGACGCGGGCGGTCCGGCCTTTTCCGCTTGAAGGGATCGCTTCATTCTGCAGGGAGTCTGTGTCCCTGACGGGAGGACTCATGGGATGCCTTCGCCGGGACGGGATCGCCCAGGCGCATGAACTGCGCCGGGGGATCAGTCCTTCATGTCCCGGAGCTTCTTCTCCAGTTCGGACTGCCGCGCCCGGAGCTGCTCGATCTGCGCCTTTATTGCGGCGGAGAGCTTCCTGAGTTCGTCAGGTTCCGTCCCACCCTGAGGAGACGCGCGGCGCAGGCGCTCGACAGCCTCTTCAAGCATCTTCGCGCTCTGGTCCATCTGGCGCGCCGCGTATGCCATCTCGCGGGCGCGGGACTCCTCATCCGTCGGCTTGTTGAGGAGTATCCAGGGCTGCCGCCGGGCCTCCTCGCTGACCTGCTTCAGGTTATCGGCCGTCGCCGCCAAGTCGGCAACCGTCTTGCGAATGTCTTCCTGATTGTAGTCCACCACCCCGCCGACCTTGCCCAGGAGGCCGTCAAGCCTGCCTGTCAACTCGACCATTCTTGCGCTCAGCGCCTTGAAATTCTCCAACCCCGGAACAAGCTCATCCTGCGCCTTCTGCAACGTCTCCCCGGCCGTGCCGACCAGTTCCTTCGTCTTCTCGATCGTTTCCTTGCCGGCGGTGACGGAATCCTTCACGGTCTGCCTGTTTTCGGAGATGATGTCGCCGACCTCGGCCGCCGCCTTGCGCGTTTCCTCGGCGGTCTGGTTCACCTTGTCAAGAATTTCGTTCAGCCTGCCCGGCGGGATCTCGTCAATGCGCTGCTCGGTCTTATCCAGTATGTCGTTGACGTTGCCGACGGCCGTGCGGGCGTCCTTGACAAGCTGGTTGATGTTCTCCTGCGACTCCGCCAGGAACTTTTCTGCCTGATTGGCGTAATGCTCCCAACCAACGTAGGATATGCCAAGCAACGGGCCATATTCCGCGGTCCATGCCTCCCCTGTGCCGTTCGGCATTACTTCAACGCTGAGCATGCCGGTCAGTGTTCTGTCAACCTTGACCTTGTCATCCACGCGCGGAGCGAAGGCCTTTTCAAGCTCGACGGTCAGTAGCGACAGTTCGCGCGGGGGTTTTCCATCCTGGCCCTCAATGTCCCAGTTGCGGCTTGGGTATTTCCGCTTCAGCTCCTCGACGGTGATGATTCCGACGTCCGTCACCTTGCCAGCAAGGACTCCGGCGTATCTGACCGTCTCATTCGGCCCAAGCCCCTCGCAGTCCTCGAAGCACATGTGCACAACGCGCTTGCCTGCGAAGGTGCGTTTGAAGTCCCCAAGCGTCGCCACGGAAGCGACCAGAAGGATGACCGAGACCGCGACTGCAATGCCTGCCTTGACTTCTGCTGTGGTGTAGCGTTCCAAGCTGTCTGCTCTCTGAAGCCGGCGATCCTGCGGATGGCCGGGGATTTTTCAATCGGATGGACACGAAACGAGTTCCAGCGGATGCGCTCCGCCAGATGAACAACGGTCTTGATAACATAGGCGGCGTTTCAAATCAACGAATCTTGATGCCGAACAATCTCCGAGTCCGCCCCTCTCACCCCTTCTGCTTTCCCTGTTCCGGGGCGGTTGCCGGCGCGGTTTCCTGCGCCGCTCCCTGCGCCGCTCCGGGCGCCGCTCCTTGCGCAGCCTCCGGCTTCGTCTTCAGCGCCTCCATCGGAGGTAGGACCTTGCCCGTCCTTCCTGCCAGCAGGGTAAGGGCGTCGTTGAGTATCACCTTGTATTCGGGATGTGCGTAAAGGGGGTCGTTCACAGCGTCTGACAGAGCCTTCTCAATCGAGTCGAAGGCCGCGCCCAGCCAGGCGTTGAATTCCGCCTCCCCGCCGAACGCGGCGGGGCCTTCGCCGCTCTGAAGCAGGTCAACCGCAAGGCTTCCCAGGTTCCCGGCGTTGACGACGCGTCCGTGAAGGTTCAGACCTTCAGCGTCGGCATTCAGCGCGTTCTCGAACGACTGCGCGGCCTCCTTGTGCTGCCCGAGCCGGCGGTGGTATTCTCCAACTTGGCTCCAGACCACGGCCGTCTCGACAAGGGCCGCATTGCGCGGCATTCCCGGCTTCTTCGGTATCTCGTAAAGCTCCAGCTTGCGCCTCAGATGCAGCAGGGCAGGCTCGACGTCGCCGCTCAATTCATATATGCGGGCCATGTAGGTGTGCAGGAGTCGCAGTTCGCCTTTTTCATCGAATCCCTGCGCAGCCATGCTGGCATCCGTGCTCAGTCCCTGCGTGACTTTATAGCTCATCATTGAACCGGATTTGCCGCCCGATACATCTCCGACGCCCAGGTTCTCCGCGTTTTTGGCGCATTCATCGAAAAGCGCAAGCGCCTGCGCCAGCATCTCCGGATTCGTTCCCTTCGCCCCGCTGCCCAGGTGGAAGAAGCTTATGGCCAGGTTGCGCCTTGCCCGCGCCCAGTTGCGTTGATATTGCAGCTTCGCGTCCCGCTCTTCGGATGAGGCGATAAGCTCGTTCAGGACTTCGCAATATTGCTGCAGGTAGGTTATCGCGTCCTTATGCTCCCCCTTCTGCTGGCAGACCAGACCGAGCCGGTCCAGAACGGCCGCCCTGCGGACCTGGCCCTCGCGGCGCGCTGCGGGAGCGTCCGCGCCGTGAACCTTGTCCAGCGTCACAAGCAGACGCTCCAGCATGTCCCGCGCCACAGCGTAATCCTCGACTTCTATGGCGGCATCCGCAGAATGGTCATAGACCACGGCTGCGCGGGAAGCCTTCTCAAGCCTCAGCCCGGCTGCCATGGCCTTCATGTAATTCTGGTAGGCCTTCGGCAGATCGCTCATCCGCTTGAAGATCTCGCCCACGTTGAACATCAGGTCGGCGTAGTTGCGCGGATCGGCCTCGCGGTCGCTAAGCGTCAGCGCCGTGATATAGCTTTCCAGCGCCATTTCGTAATGGGAGCGATCGTCCAGCGCCATGCCCATCCGCTCATGCAGGAAGCCGAGAAGCTGGTGATAATAGGGGATCTGTGCGTCCCGGACTATCGCAGCGGAGGCAAAGCGCGCCGCCTCAATATCAAGTTCCGCGCGGCGGGCGGTCTCTCCGGGTTTGCCGATCCAGGAATCGGGACCTTCATAACTGATGATTCTGGCCAGGCAGAAGTAGGGGATTGAGTTGCCGGGCTTCTCGACGCGCAGCTTCTCGTAGCCTTCCTTGAGTTGCTCAAGCCATCCGCGTCCCGTTCCGCTGTCCGCGCCCGTCTTGTCAAGCGTCGCGTCGCAGTCAATTATCCCGCGATGGGCTTCGACGATCTCCGGGTCAAGCTCCAGAAGCCGCTCGAAGGTCTTGCGCGCCAGCTTCGCGTCGCCCAGGTCGCGGTCGCGATTGGCCTTTTCCAATGCCCTTTGAATATAGGCTCTGCGAGCCTTTTTATACAGGGCGTCTCCTCTGGCCTTGTGTTCGTCGGTGATCTCATTGTAAATGACCAGTGTTCGCTCGTAGTCCTGCTGATCGTAGGCTATCTGCGCCAGCGCCAGTTGCGCCCGCGCCACCTGCTCGGGGTCGCGATCCGCGCTCTCGACGACCATCTGGTATTCCCGCCGGGCCTTCGGAATCTCGCCGACGGAGTAGTAAAGGTCCCCGCGCCGGTTCAGAACCGCCGCGTTCAGGACGGGGATGCTGCGATATTCGTCGTTGTCCAGAACGCCCTGAAGTCGAACCAGCTTCTCATCCATGGAGGCTTTGGAATCTGCGCTGTCCCCAACCTTCATATTCAGGATGCCGGACGCCGCCCTTTCCGCCGCCGCGCCCTGCTCAGGGAATTCCTTCAGGACCTTGACGTAGACGGCCGTAAGCCCCTCGCTGTCGTTGAGGATCTTGTAAATGTCCGCCTTGGACAGTAGCGCATGGGCGCATGCTCCGCGCTGGCCGGGATAATCTCGGGCCACCCCGTCAAGGACGGCCAGCGCCTCCTGCATCTCTCCGATGTCCTCAAGCAGCCTGCCAAGCTCCAGCGCGGCGGACGCGGAAACCATCTCTACGGTCGGGGCCGGTTCAATGACGCTCAGGCCGCCTTCGATGTCGGTTCCTGCCGCAGAGACATTCTTTGAAATCAACGCTTCATATCGCTCCCGCACGGCCTTGATTCCGCTGGTCCGCTTGACCGTCTCCGGCGTCTTCATGGCGTCTTCGCCGGCCATTCGGGCCAACTGAAGTTCCGCCAGATCTCCGAACACCTTCGCCTCGGCAGTCAGCGGACTGGAGCCGATGTCCTCGAAGGCTGCCCGGGCCTGAACGCGGTTACCGGACTCCTGGAAGACAAGCCCCTGCGCATAAAGGGCGGATGCGACGCCTGCCCTGGCTTTAGGGGTCAGCCCTTTTGAATTCTGCGCCTCGTGGACCACGGCGCGGCAGGCCATGACTGTCGCGAATGGATCGCGCGGGACGCGCGCATATGCGCCCGCCGCGGCTCCGATGCGTTCCGTCAGATTCGCGCAGTCCGGCAGTTCGCCCGTCTCAGGCAGCCACCATATATCAAAGCTTTCACCGCGCTTTGAGGTATAGAACAACCCTTGCCCGGTCAACGCCGGAAAAAGGGAGTAAAAGCGGCTGCTGGTGATCTGCTCGGAGCTTCCCGGGCTGGCTCCGGAGAATAGGTCCTGCGAGAACAAAATGCGGCTGATGCACGCGTTGTCTCGCACGGTCACCGCGCCGTCACGATCTGTATCGTCCGCATACCGCGCGAAATATATGAATTTGCCGTCAGCGGACCATGCCGGTTGCGCGCAGGCCGTCTCCGGCGAGGTCAGCGCAACCTCCCGTCGTTCCCTCAGGTTCAGGAGCCATACCTGGCCTCCTGCCTGAGCCTCCCGCTGGGAGATAAAGGCGACGCACAGACCATCCGGGGAGACGGCAGGGCTGAATCCGCCCTTTGAAGTCAATTGCTCCGGTCTGGAGTCCGTCTTAATGCCGATCATCCACAGATTTGCCGGATAAAACTCGTCCGGAGCCGCCGCGTAAATGATCGCCTTGCCGTCCGGTGTCCAGCACGGATCACTGTCCCAACTGCTCCTGTTGGTGACGCGGGTCAGGTTGCCGGATTCAGGCTCAATCAGCCATATGTCGTTGTGCGCGTCTTCCCTGCCGGAAAGGAAGGCGATTCGCCGTCCGTCCGGGGAGAACCTGGGAAACGTGTCCGGACCGGGATGATCAGTCAATTGCCGCGCAGGCTCCATGCTGGCGATGTCAAGATCCTGGAGCCATATGTCGCGGTTGCCGGAGCGATTGGAAACGAAGACGATCCTGCGCCCGTCCGGAGAGACGGAGCAATTCGTGTCTTCCGCCACGTGCGTCGTCACGGGCATGGGCAGCACAAGGTCGTCGCCGCGGATAACCTCCCTGTCAAGCCGCGCGCTGCCGCGAATGCCTGCGCAACCTGCCGTAGCGATCAGAAGACAGAGAATCGCTCCAACACATCCGGCGCGGGTCATGCCAATCCGGAAACCATCTTTTGTGCCGTTCAGGCTCATATATTTTCACCTCCCGCGGACGACTCTCCAGCCTGTCGCCCGCGCGGGAAATTTACTTCTTCTGGACCCACTGCCCGTCAGGTTCCTGAATCCATTCCCCGGCTTTCGCAAGCTCCCGCTGTCGGGAGGCAAATATCTCCCTGACCACCTTCATGCCATCCTCCCCATCAAGGCCGGGAGTTGTGTCCACCAGCCTGCGCATGATGACCGCCCGGTCGGCATTCTCCTCGTCCACGATGGCTCTGGCGCGGCGTTCAAGGTCCGGAGACGAGTCTGTCTCGGTTGTCTTCTTGAATTCCAGCTCCCCGTCCGCCTTCTCCCTCACGCATCCGATTTCCTTGAAGCTTTCAATGTCATCCCTGTTGAACATGCGGCTCTGCTGGGCCGCCAGCGCTTCCTTCTTGGAGGGCGTCACCGCAGGCGGCGGAGTGACCGCCCCGCTGGCTGCGTCAACCGCCCGGACGGAGGCGACCTCGTATTCCTCGGATGACAATTGCTCGAAGCTGCCCAGCACCTGATTGCGCAGGGCCTCCTGCTTTGTCACAGTCCGGATGTTGGGTGAAAGCCCCTTCAGGCAGCCTGTCTGCGCAATGCAGGCCGCGCACAAGGCTCCGGCCCGCAGGAATCGAAGCATTTTTCTCTTGGGGTCTGGCATATTTTCCGTTCCGCCTGTCAGTTGTCCGTCACCATGCCGGAAAATGAACCATACATATTGTACCCTATTGCGTTATGGTGAATCAACACAGGCTACTGCGGCGTCTGTGACGGGGCGATCATCGCTGTCGCGATCAGGTGTTCCGGCAGGTCTGCGGCAGTCGTCTTGAGGCAGTTCTTCAGGCGCAAATCCCTGCTTGCCGTGTCATTGCCCCCCCCGGCGGAGATAGCCAGGGAGAGTTCCGTCCGGCAGACCTCTGCCTGACTCCGCAGCTTGACGCCGTCCGGTTCCCTTCCGTCCAGGAGACATTTCAGCAGGCGTTTCTCGGTCTCGTCAGTGGAGTCTGCCAGCGCCTTGCGCGCAGTTTCCTCGCCCCTAACCCGACCTTCCAGCAGGTAGACCAGCGCGCTCTCCCTCCAGGCCGCAAACGCGATCGGAGGCTGGACGGCCCGCGCCTCGGCGGCGGCGGCCAGAGCCTCCTTTGTCTTCCCCTCGGCCAGGAAAATCGCCGGCCTTGCCCCGCAGACGAGCCTCAGCCCGCCGCGCTCCTGCGCCGCCCCGTCCAGAAGCTCATGGGCCTTCTGGAACTCCCCCTTGCGCGCAAGCGCCAGAGCCTGAAGGCAATTACCCTCGGCGGTGGACTTGAAGGCGTCAGACAGCTTCTGACATTCGCGGGCGGCGTCGTCTGCCTTCCCGGCGCACAACTTCTGCCGCGCCGAAAGCATGATCAACCTGGAGTTGAGAGGGTCCTTGCCGAGCGCCTGTTTCAGGACTTTCTCAGCCTCGCCGCTCTCTCCGCGTTCAAGCGCGATCTCCGCCATCCGCGTCCATGCGTTCACATGGGCAGGCCTCAGCTTGACGGTCCGCTCGAATGCGGCATACGCCCCGGCCATGTCTCCGGTTTCCAGGAGGATTTCGCCCTGATTGTTGAACGCGGAGGCGTTCTGCGGGTCCATCTCCGCGGCCTTGCGGAACTCCGCCAGCGCTTCGGGCATTTTCCCGGCGTCATGGAGGAGCAGCGCCAGGTTGTAATGCGGGGCGGCGTCGCGGGGGGCTAGTTGGATCGCCTCCTCGAAGCGCTTCCGCGCGCCTTCAGCGTCGCCGCGCGCGCGCAGAACGTTGCCAAGGTTGTTGCGCGCCTCGGCAAGGCCGGGCCTTTGCTCGATGAGGCGTTCGTAGAACTTTTGCGCGCGGGGGTAGTCCTTCTCCACGTTCTGAAGGATGAAAGCTGTTCTGTAGATGACGCCCGCCTTGTCCGTGTTTTCGGCCGTCTTCAGATAGTGCGAGAGCGCCTTCTCGTAGTCCGCGTTGCGATAGGCCGCGTCGCCCATCCGTATCTCGGAATCGGCTCCTTCGACTGAAACATCAACTTCATCCTCCGCGCTCCGGACCGGCTTCTCCAGCAGCGCGTCAATGGCTTCTGAACGCTTTATTTTCTCCTTGGCGGCGGCCAGCAGGTACAGGTCATCCACGCGGTAGGCCTTCAGGAGAACTTCATAACAGTCATCCTGCCTGATGATCTGAGCTTCAATGAGGACATCGGCTCCCAACTGCCTTGCGGCGTCCTTGATCCGGTCGTCCGTCGGTTCCTCATCCGGTTCAAGCTTTGCGGTCAGAGCCTCATGGCCGAATATCTGAATCTTCCCCTTGCCGCGCGTTTCGAGGGCCAGAGCGGTTCGGCCTGCAAGCTCAGTTCCCAGCGGCGTGTCCCGCTTGCCCCCGATGGCGAATGGAGCCACGGCTGTTTTCGTCTTTTCCCTTCCCGCCGTCACCTTTCCCGTCACTGCGGCCGCAAGGGAACCGGCGGCGCGGTCCAGTTCCGCGCCGGGGGCTGGGCCTGCGGCCTTGTCCGCCGCGGCTTCCCCGCAGGCGAACGCGGCAAGAAGACAGAGTATCGCCGTTGCCAATCGAGCCGACATTCGGAATCTCCCGGAAAACATTCGAACGAAGGGTTTCACAATCGTCCTTATAGGATACCGGTTTGACGCGGCTCTCTACAAATATTTCTGTATCTGGAGCTGAAGCAACTGCCGGGCGTCCTTCAGGTTCTTATCCGCGCCTTCGAGCTGGATAAGGCTCTCAAGGTCCGTCATGGCCTGGCGATAATTCCTTTGGATGATTGATTCCTTGATAAGCTCCCGAAGCGGGCTGGGCTGCGCCCTGGACGAGCTTGCGGACGGGTCAGCCGGCGTTGTGACCGGCGCAGGCGCGGCGGCCGGAATCGCCGGCTCGGCCTTCCCGGACTTCTGCCACGGCGGCGTCCATGCATCCTTGACTTCAGAACCGAGCAATCCGGCCTTGGCCTCGACAAGAATCGCGTCCGTCGAAAGGTTGAATACGTTCTTCTCCTGCACCGGCTGGAAGCTGACGCTGTATTGCGCCTTCCGCCATGACAACATGGTCTTCAGGGCTTCCATTCCGTCCGCCTCGCCGACGTCGGCCTGAACGATCTGGCCCTGCTTCAGGAAAATCGTTCCGATACTGTCAGCCCCGGTCATTTCCACGATGCATGTCCTGCCGTTCAATCCCAGCGCCTGCAGGACGTCGGCAAGCGGCAGACTGTCCGTATCGCCCTCAATAGTCTCCTGCCGTGTCCATTCGTTCTGTGCGCGCTTCAGAGCCATGGCGACGCGCCTGAGAAGTTCCGGCGGCCTGACGGGTTCGCGGGTGTATTCGCAGCAGGGTCTGTCCGTCGCCCTCAACTCCTTCTCTGCGGCTTCGTCGGCGCAGAGAAAAACGAACGGAACCCCGGCGTTGCGCCTGATTACCTGAACCCTCTCATACAGGGCTTCATTCCCGTGCTGAATATTGCCCATCCCGGCTATCACGACGTCCGCGTCGCAGGACTCCAGAAGCGGAATGGCGCTCTCGATGCCCTCTGCCCTCATGACCTTGTAACCGGCGATCCTGAGGCA
The DNA here is from genome assembly GCA_022711755.1 of Planctomycetota bacterium. Lineage (GTDB taxonomy): Bacteria > Planctomycetota > Brocadiia > SM23-32 > JAKLEA01 > JAKLEA01. The sequence goes on along the minus strand of JAKLEA010000002.1, from coordinate 81,851 downwards.
GCCGCTCAGGACGCTTCCCCTCTCCTCGTCCGGTCCGATTATCACCGCAACATAGGCGCGCATTCCCGCAGCTTCCTTGAGATGGCCTTGCGCTCAACCGGTTCCCTGAGCCGCAAGAGCTTCCTCCAGATCAGTCATGCACTGGTCCATGCCGTCGTATCGTTTGTCGGCGTCAAGCGACGTCATCTTTGAGAGCAGCTTCCTGGTCTTCGGTCCGGCATCCTGCAGCACGATCTCGCCCTTTTTGCTTATCTGCGCCAGCACCTGGGCGCGATTGCCGTTGTAAGGAACCTTTCCGGTGATCATCTCATACAGCAGTATGCCCATCGCGTAGATGTCCGTGGGGGGGGTGATCTCAAGATCGCCCTCAAGCAGTTCCGGGGTCAGGTAGGAGTAACCTATCTGGTCCTCGGATATGGCGGTTGCCACGTTCAGGGACTGGCCGGACGCAAAGACGGCCGTGCGCGGGGAACTCCAGTCAATCGAGAACACCGCTCCCTGCTTGCTGATGATCACGTTCGAAGGCTTGATGTTGCCGTGCATTATCCCGCGCTGATGGGCGTAATAAAGCCCCTTGGCCAGCAGGCGCAACGTAGCCAGCGCAACCCTCTCAGAGAATCCCTTGCTCTTCTCGAGCAGCTTGTTGAGGGTCACGCCATTTATCCATTCCTCGACCAGGTAGCAGTATTGCTCCCCGAGCGCGCCGCATTCGACCGGGCGCGCTATGTTCGGATGCGTAAGCCGGTCCTGCATCATGCGGCTGCGCCTCATGAAGCGGTCCATGCCGGTGGCGGTTTTGAAGACCAGTTGCGGGAAAATCTTCACGCGGAAAAGCTCTCCGTTTCCCTTTTCAGCTTGATAAACCCAACTGAGGGGGCCGCGACCGAAGAACCCCTTGAACGTATATCCTCCCACCTTCCCGCCGAACATTTCAAGCGCGGCTTCCTCCGGCGCCTGGACGGGGGCCTCCTCCTCGATCTCCTCCTCGATATACACCGTCTCCGGCTCGGGCTTTACGTCCGGACGCCGCTTGGGTTCGACCGTCTGAAAGCTGGGCGCCGCTTTCACGGCGGGCTTGGCCTTGCCCATCGCCTGGTTCATCCGCTCCCGGTTAAGCTCCTCCTGAGTGCAGTATCCCCTCAGGATGGCAAGCTCCACGGGACGCACCTTGCACCCGACAAGCTGGAGTATCTGCGCGTCCGTCGTGCAGCAGTCAAACGCGTCCTTGTCAATCAGGATGCGCAGTAGCCGCGCTTCTTCGGAGTCGCCGCCTGCCTGTCGTTGCAGTTCGGGCATGGTATGCTCTCGATGGATCACCCGCCAGTCGCCGCAGGAGGCGACGAAACACTTACAGTATCACCCCGCCGGGTTTCCCGATTGACGCCGGGAAAACCGACCCGCCCCTGTTGCCTGAAAAACCCGATCGCGTCGGTGACGCCTGACTGCGATAAGCGATGTTTATATCTCTGAGCGGCTCTCAATGCAAGGCGAAAGACGGCCACTATCGAATCCGGCAAGTTTGACAGGCAATGCATGGTGTTTTTCACGCAGGCGCTGATATAATTATCCGATCAGCAGACTTGCCGAGGATGGCGCCGGCGCAGCCGGCTCATTCGCAAAGCAAAACGATCATGCAATGGAGACACGAGATGAAGAACACCGCAATTCTGACTCTGGCTATTGCCGCGTGCGCTGCGGGTATACTCAACGCGCAGGAGGCCGCAATGAAACAGCCCAAAGGCTGGACCGACAAGAAATTCCTCATCATCCACGGCGACGATTCCGGGATGTGCCACGGCGCAAACGTCGGAACCATCGAGGCTATGGAAAAGGGCGTCATGACCTCGACCAGCATCATGATCCCCTGCCCCTGGATCATCGAGATGATCGAATGGTCCAAGCAGCATCCGGACAAGGACGTGGGCATCCATACGACCATGACGGCCGAATGGAAGAAGTACCGCTGGGGGCCGGTCGCCGGTCGTCAGGCCTGCCGCACGCTGTGCGATCCGAAGGGATTCATGTGGGAGGGCGTGGAGGGCGTGCTCCTGGCCGCCAGCGGCCCGGACGTGGAAACGGAGTTGAAAGCGCAGATTGACCTGGCCCGCAAGCTGGGACTCAAAGCCACCCACGCGGACAATCACATGGGAAGCCTGTTCGCCAAACCGAGCGTTTTCGAGGCATACATGAAGGTGGCGACCGCCGAGAACCTTCCGCCGATGATGATAAACGCCACGAGCGACATGCTGACCAAGCAGGCCCCGCTGCTCAGGACCGTCGGCCCCATCTGGCGCGACAAGCTGATCGAAACCGGCTTCCCGGTCCTTGACAGGCTTGAGTCCACCGAGGGAAGCCCCTACGAGAAGCGCAAGGAGAACTTCCTGAAATTCCTGTCAACCGTCCAGCCCGGCCTCACCCAGATCATCCTTCACGCCGGGACGGACAGCGACGAGATGAAGAACATCATGGGTTCCTGGGAAGGCAGGGCTAACGATGTGCGTCTCTGCCTCGATCCGGACATCAAGGCCGCGATAGAGGCCAACGGCATCACGCTGACCACGTGGAAGGAGCAGCACGAGCTTGCCAGAAAGCGGGCGGGACTTCCGCCGCTCGGGGAAACGACGGGGAAATAAGATTTGTGATTTCCACTACGTATTCACGAGCTATCCCCAACGCGCCCATGCGGGGGACGCTTATCGTCGGACTGATCTGTCTGACTGTCGCTATTGCCTTTGATGTATGGATATATCTGGACACTTGGGTGGCGCCGCATCCGGTGGCAATCGCATTCAGCATGGCGCTCGGCGGATTCCTGACGATCTCCTACCTGATGAGGCGTCGTTTCCCGGAAACGGCGTCAGCCCTCAGGATCATCGGAATATTCGGTGGAGGTTTCGCGGCGTTCGGCTTTGTCGCTTATGTTTCGTTCTTTCTATTTCCATATCGAGAAAATCTGAATCCGAAATACTATTCCCGCGCGGTGGAGACTTACCGCGTCAGGGCGGCGGAACTTGTCCGCCATTTCCCGAACGCTCTGCCAGCTAATGCGGATAGGCTGCGTTTTTGCCATCTTCCGGAGGGCGGCGGAATTCCGCAGCAATCGCATATCCAGGCGCGGTATGCGGCGCCGCGCGCATTTATTCTTGCAGAGCTTGCAAGACTTCGCCCAAACGCCGTAGGGCAAAAGCCGGGGGGAGGGGGATTGTCATTCGTGAAATTCCGAAACGCGACGAATACCGGATATGCTGACCTCCCCGGAGATTTTGAGGTTATTATCCTTGTAAACAGGGTGTTCCAGGCGGGCGACGGTTACGCCGGCGGATTTGCCACAAGCGAAACCGCAGGGGAAGTAATCTATTGGGCTACGATCTGGCCATGAGCCTTTCGGGCGTATCCGAAGCAGCAACCGGGAACCCGATGTAAAAAACATGCCGAAAACGTCATGAATATTCTGCTTTCAGGGATTCGGGAAAGCGGGCTGTAAGCAGCCGGGGGAAAACCGGTCTGTCGAAGCCTGGAAACTTCGAGTGTATGGCATTATCGGTGTCGGGTTAAATTTCAGACTGCCGATTACCGACACGGAGGAGATGATTAGAGTGATGTATGGGGTCACTGACGGGCTGAGTTCCTTGGATTGCGCTCGTCCGCTTTGCGGACGCGCTTGCTTGCGCCTTCACCAAGGCGGGCTTGCCCGCCGGGAATCCCGCATTAGGCCGCAGCAAGGTGCGGCTAACGGCAAGGCGGCAGCAAGACTGCCGCAATGCAAATTACGGCCGCCCGCCCGTCAGTGACCCACTACGGGGTGATCGGAAATTGAATTGATATGCTGTAGTCGGCGAGGTAATATTCTGCATTGAGTGGAAAAAGAAAGTCTCCGGCTTTTCCGGAGATGGCTGAAAGGTGATTCAGAGTCAAAGGAGAAATGTTTGTGAAGAAGATACTTGCATTTTTAGCATTGCTTTTGATTGTGTCGTCGAGCCTGCGCGCAGCGGTGATCATCAGCAACCATCCTGGAAATGATCTGGAAACAGGTACCTCGATAGCACTCATCGGGGGCGGTTTAGCGAAAGCCGCTGGTTTCACGATGCCCGCCGGCAGCCCTTACTCATTGGATTCCGTGACTATGCGGTGGGACGTTCAGGATACCACGGCCCTCATTACGGTGCAGTTATTCGGTGACATAGGTGGGAATCCAGGCGGAGCGCCGCTGGCCGATTTCCTCGTCCCGGCGCTATCGCTTGGCGTAAGCGATCAGGTTCTAGTACCCACATCGTCGTTCACGCTAATGCCCTCAACTACGTATTGGATCGCTGCGATTGGAACGGCTACTTATAGTACGGTCAACTGGATCGGAAGCGACCCCAGTGTGCTTCCGACCGGTCCGGCAACCAGCGCGGGTTACAGGTTTGACGGCACTGGTATCTTCCCGCCGACCGGGCCTTCGGCTATTTACAACACATATGAAGTGAGCGGAACGCCTGTGCCGGAACCGGGCAGCATAGCCCTCGTTGGCTTCGGCATAATCGCCTTGGCGATACGCTGTCGGCAGTCGCAGAAATAAGAAGCGCCACTGCATACTCTTGTTTGATACTTCGTCAAGTCTTACAAAGCCTGCCGGTCGTAAATCCGGCAGGCTTTGTTGTTTTTCCGGGACGCGGCTACATTGCGATGACTTCGTGATTGATCTTCGCCAGATCGGCAACGCCAAGCCGATAGACATCCTGCGCGGTTATCAGATAATGCCCCTTTGAGTTGGGCTGCCCGGTGAAAATTGCAGGCAGTTTCCGCCGCGCGCGTTCCTGCTCGATAATGTCCAGGGCCACCCGATCCATCGCCACCGGATCGGTCGAGAGAAGCATTCCGTCATTTCGCCATGCGTTGGCGGGCTTCACGCCGGGGCCGCCCTGGAAGATGCCCTTCAGCCCGTTGCATATGTTCAGCCTGACCTTCTCGCGGAACATTTTCAGGTTGAATATGCCGGGGATGAACGGATCGCAATGGTTGCCGTGGAAGCGGAACGGCCAGTTCATAAGCGTCTTGTCCGCGAACGCGATGTTCTTCAGCGCGGCCGTCACGCCCGCGATTCCGTGGTCCTTCATGTCGCTGCAGTTGATGAGGACGTCAACCTGATCGCGGATGAAGCGGGACGGGCGGATGACGCCGTCACCGAAATCAGCTGCGCCCGTCTGCTCGAAATCCGGCTCGAATCCGCCTTCGAGTCTCGCGCCTTCCGTCTCAACCGCGGCGATATTGCTCTTTTTCACTCCGGCTGAAAGCAGGCCCGCAACGACGGCGTCAAGGATGGGCTGGTTCACGCGGGCGAAGTCGTGGCTGAGCTTGTTGAACTTCACGCCGATCCGGCAGTCCGGGGAGACGATCTCGCGCCACGCCGCCTCCGGGGTATCCTTCCCCGTGAGACGCATGAGGCCGGAATCGAGCATTTTTCTGATGGTCTCCGCATCGGGCTTGTTGTCCGCGCCCAGCCATGCGGCGTTCCTGACGTCCACGACCCGCCCCGCGCCGTCCGGCGTTTTATCCGGAATTATATAAAGCCCCTTCTCGCCGCCCTCGATGAACTGCCTGCCTTTGTATGCTACAACTGCCGCGCCGCCGGCAACCACGACGCCGCCCCCTATCGCAGCCTTCTTCAGAAAGCCCCTGCGCGAAATGCACTTTTCTTTCTTTTCTTCCGCCATATCAGGTTCTCCCAATGAAAAAGCGCGGTTTCATGCTCCTTCCGATGAGCATTTTATGCTGCCCGTCACGATCCGTAGGGCGGGAACTCGCGCGATTTCATGTCAAGATCGCGCCCGCGCCTCGAGTATATCAAAAGCGCGTGATCCCTGTAATTGCCGAGTCTTATCGAGTAGGGGTTGAATGCCCGCAGGAAAGGCATCACCTGCGAGAAGACGGCGCGGCATTCCTCCCGGCCCATTCCCTGCGCGCAGTCGAACTCATGCCATCCCCGAATCAGGTATTCCTCAACCGGCCAGGTCCGCGTGATGGAGAATTTCTCCGGCTCGTTGAAAACCGGCGATCCTTTCATCAGGTGGAACACGCCGCGATGGACGGCATGGATGACGTCGCGGTTCTCGTCAAGGAAGCGGATTGTTTCCATGAACTCGCTCCGCGTTTCCGTCGGGAACCCGGCCATGATGTAGACGTGGTTGAACAGGCCGGCCTCGGCGGAATCGCGCAGAACGGTCCTGATGTCGGCGATGTCGGTTCCCTTGTTTATCAGGTCAAGCACCCGCTGATTGCCGCTCTCCAGCCCCCAGAGCAGATACCTGCATCCGGAATCGAACATCTGCTTCAATAATTCCCTTGTGAACTGTCTGACCGGCTTGGCAAGGGCATAATACTTTATATCAAGGCCGGCCTCGCGTATCGCCGCCGCAAGCTGCTCGAAGCGTTTCGGGGCGATCATTTCGTCAACGAATGAGAAGTTCGTGATCCCGTCCGCGACGTGTTTCTTCAGTTCTGAAATCACTGACTCGATGCCGTAGGTCCGGTATGTCTGGCCGGCGGACTGATAGTGGACGCAGAACGCGCACTTGCGCCAGTAACAGCCGCGCGAAGTCAGTATCGGCACGACCGGGGACGGGGAGTAATAGCTCCGCAGGTCAAGGTCGGAAAAGTCCGGATTGCCGATGCGGTCAAGGTCGTGCTCGAACGCCGGCGGGTTGGAGCGCGCGCCGGGACCGTCCTTCCAGACGAGTCCCGGAACGACGCTTGGATTGCTCATGTTCTCGAGCAACGCCTGGAGCGCAAGCTCGCCCTCGCCGGTCACGATGAAGTCCGCCGCGTCGCCGAACCTGACGAGAAACTCCTCGACCCCGTCGCCGAAGAACGTCCCGCCGAAGATCACCGGCGCTGAGGTTCGCCGCTTGAGCGCCTTGCCCAGACAGAGGGCCATCCAGAGCTGCTGCGAGTAGCAGAGCGAAATGCCGATTGCGTCCGGCTTTGCAGCCATGATCCTGTCGGCGAAGTCGTTTATGAGCGGCGGCATTTGCGCGCCGCTTCTGTACACCTGCTCAAGGGCGCGGAAGCCCTGTGTCTCGTGCGTAATGAGTCTCAGCGCAAGGTCCGCATAAACGCTATAACGGTCGGGGCGAAAATAGAACTCATCGTCGTCCGCTCCCCGGAAGACTTCCGACGCCTGCGAAAGCGCGATTTCCCCCAGCGCGCCCTCCCGGAAGGCGTTGCGGTCAAGGTACGGCCCGCGCGCAATGAACTGGAAAATCTTCTGATGCGTCAGCAGGTTCAGGTCAATCGCCGTTGCATGCCAGCCCTTGACGCAACGATTCACGAACCCCTTTAGCGTGCAGATTCCAAGCGGTGGGGACGTGGCCGCCGAGAACGGCGGGAATGCCAGAACCAGTCTCTTGCAGTCTTCGGCCATTGCCATTTTGCCCCTGACGGGCCAACGCGGGAGATTGCGCCGGGAGCAGGATACCCTCTCCGAGCGGCGGAACGCAACCAGTTCGCGCTGTGCGCCCGCCGTGAGCGGATATTGTCTGGTCGCGCCCCGCAGAATATACTCTCGTTCCGGAAAACTCAGGGAACAGACAATCTTCATCAAAGGCGGGATGTCCGTCCGAATCCTGCAGTCATGATCGGAAACGGCATATGAACGCAATTCAGCACGAGGCCGATTTCTGCGTGGTCGGCGGCGGCATGGGCGGACTTTGCGCGGCTCTCAGCGCGGCGCGTCACGGCGTAAAAACGGTACTGATGCATGACCGCCCGGTGCTGGGCGGAAACGCCTCCAGCGAGTGCCGCGTGCATATCTGCGGCGCGGATCGCCACGGCTCCAAGCCGCATTTCCGCGAGACCGGCATCCTCGAGGAACTGCGCCTTGAAAACCTCGCCCGCAATCCCAACAAGAACTTCTCCGTGTGGGACACCGTCCTCTACGAGGCGGCGCGATTCCAGCCGAACCTGACGCTCCTGCTCAACTGCTCATGCCTTGAGGCGGAGATGGGCGGGGCGGACATCCGCTCCGTCACGGGCTGGCAGCTTACGACACAGACACGCCACACGGTCGCGGCGAAGATATTCGCCGACTGCTCCGGGGACGGCATTCTGGCCCCGCTGACCGGCGCGGACTTTCGCATGGGGCGCGAGGCTAGGAGTGAATACGGCGAATCCATCGCGCCAGAGGTCGCGGACAACAGGACGATGGGCATGACGTGCCTGTTCCAGTCCCGGGAATATCCGACGCCGCAGCCATACGAGCCGCCGCGATGGGCGCGGCGTTTCGACTCATGCGACGAAATCCCCTACGGCGCGGCGCACAGCCGATGGTGGGAGATGGGATACTGGTACGTCGAACTGGGCGGGGAAGACCACAGCATCCATGACACGGAGCGGCTGCGCGACGAATTGCTGGCCATCGCGCTGGGCGTATGGGACCACATCAAGAACCGCTGCCCGCAGGCAAGGGAGAAGACGGCCAACTGGGCGCTCGAGTGGCTCCAGTTCCTCCCGGCAAAGCGCGAGAGCCGCCGCTTCATGGGCGATCACGTGCTCACCCAGGGCGATATTGAATCAGAGGGGCGTTTCGCGGACATCGCTGCCTACGGCGGATGGTCAATGGACGATCACCATCCCGCCGGTTTCCGGGCCGTGCAACTCGGCAAGCCCGCGACTATTTTTCACCCCACTCCGCCGATCTACGGGATTCCATACCGTTGCCTCTACTCCCGCAACATCGGCAATCTCATGTTCGCCGGGCGCAACGCAAGCTGCACCCACGCCGCAATGAGCGCGACGCGCGTCATGGGAACCTGCTGCAGCATGGGGCAGGCCGTCGGAACCGCCGCCGCGATGTCCGTCGCTCGCGGCTGCAACCCGCGAGACATTGGCGGACATATGGACGAACTGCAGCAGAAACTGCTGGCGGACGACTGTTACCTGCCATGGACTTTGCAGCGCATGCCGGAGCTGACACATTGCGCCAGGTTAACCGCATCGCGCGGCGATCCCGAACCCGTCAGGGACGGTATCGGCAGGCAGGTCGGCGACAATCCCCACTGCTGGATATCCCGCCCGGGGGATTGGATCGCTTATGAATTCGATTCATCGCAATTCGTGAACAGGGCGACGCTTGTCCTTGACAGCGCCATGGACCGGATCATCGCAATGAGCAGCCACCAGAAGGACAACCAGTTGACGCGCCTGCCGGACTCGATGCCGAAACGGTTCCGAATCGAGGGACTGATAGGCGGCAAATGGCAGACCATCCGCGCCTTCGACGCCAATCGGCAGCGCCTTGTCAGACTGCCCATCTCCCGCGAGGTTTCCGGGTTGCGATACGTCCTTGAGGAGACCTGGGGCGAAGCCGATTCGCGACTTTACGCATTCTACGTTGAGTGAAATCGCGGTGGCAGGCTGGTGACATTTCGCCAGGTCTTGTGCCGAACCGGTTCATAGCCGGAATGTCGCTGTTACTGGCGTGCCTGCATTCGCTGGTATTCTTCCCACAGCCGGTCTCTTTCCGCTTTCGGCAAGGAGCGCCACCGTATCCCCCGGATTGCCCCCTCGAGGGCCGAGAGCTTGCTGCGACACGGCGAATCGCCGCGCATTACCGCCTTCAGCCTGAGCGCCGCCGCAACGCTCCCGATCCGCCTGAGCTGTTCGGGCGTCTTGATTCCGGCATCGCGCAGCAAGCCTGCGCATTTCGCGCCGATGTTGGGCATCTGCTCCAAAGTCTCTCCGTCTTCCACATGGCCCATAGTTTTCTCTCTCTGATGCTGCGTTCCGCTTCATCAGCCTGGCCTGCGCCCTCTCGCGCTGGCGCCCGCGCAACAATGAAGGCCGTGATTTCGCCTCGTCAACACTGTATTCTACAGCCTGAGTCTCTGCCGCAAAAGAAGGACTCGATGGATGTTTGAAATGAAAGGCAAACTGATGAAGACCATCTCGGATGTTTCCGCGTTGTTCCCAACGGAAGGCTCCGTTCCGGAGAGGCATGCGCTGACCGCCCCGCTGCATCAGCAATCGTACCTGGTCAAAGGGGAGATCAGGTCATGGAGCGGACCGGCTCAGGATGTCCTTTCGCCGATCTGCTTCAGGCAGGGCAACGAACTCAAGCAGGCCTCAATCGGATCATACCCGTTGATGGGAGAAGCGGAGGCCATGGATGCGCTTGCCGCCGCGGCGAAGGCGTTCGACAAGGGGCGCGGCGACTGGCCTACCATGACCGTCGCGGACAGGATCGCCTGCGTCGAGAAGTTCGCCTTCAGGATGCTGGAGAAGCGCGATGCTGTCGTCCGCCTGCTGATGTGGGAGATCGGCAAAACGCTGAAAGACGCGGAGAAGGAATTCGACCGGACGGTCGAGTATATCCGCGACAGCGTCGAGGCGCTGAAAGACATTGACCGCGCGTCCTCCCGCTTCGTCATCGAGCAGGGGATCATCGCGCAGATCCGCCGCGCGCCGCTGGGCGTCGTCCTCTGCATGGGGCCGTTCAATTATCCGCTCAATGAAACATTCACCACGCTGATCCCCGCGCTGATGATGGGCAACACGGTGATCTTCAAGCCGCCGAAACTCGGAGTGCTTCTGCATGAGCCGCTTCTCGAAGCGTTCAGGGATTCCTTCCCCCCGGGCGTCGTCAACACCATCTACGGCGAGGGGCAAAAGGTGATATCGCCGGTGATGGCATCGGGGGGCGTGGACGTTCTGGCCTTCATCGGCTCATGCCGCGTGGCCAACGCGCTCAAGAAGCAGCATCCGCGCCCGAACAGGCTGAAATGCATTCTGGGTCTTGAGGCGAAGAACGCGGGCATAGTCCTGGAAGACAGCGACCTTGATCTGGCCGTGAAGGAGTGCGTCACTGGCGCGCTTTCCTACAACGGGCAGCGCTGCACGGCCCTAAAGATGCTCTTCATTCATGAAGACGTCATTGATGACTTAATGTCGCGCCTCGTCACGGCCGTCGGGCGGCTCAAATGCGGCATGCCGTGGGAGGCGGACGTGAATCTGACGCCTCTGCCCGAGCCGGGCAAGCCGGGGAAACTCGCCGAGCTTGTGGAGGACGCGGTCAGGCTGGGGGGGAGGGTGGTCAACGAGGGCGGAGGGCTTCACGCCGGGACTTTTTATTATCCGGCGGTGGTCTGCCCTGTTGAGCCTGCGTCCCGGCTTTACTGCGAGGAGCAGTTCGGCCCCGTCGTCGCCGTCCGTCCGTTCAGGGATGTCGCGGAGCCGATACGCTACGTCGAGGAATCCCGCTACGGCCAGCAGGTAAGCATTTTCGGACGCGATCCGGAAAGAATTGCCGCGCTCGTGGATCCGCTGGTCAATCAGGTGTGTCGCGTCAACATCAACAGCCAGTGTCAGCGAGGCCCCGACGTCTTCCCTTTCACGGGCAGAAAGGATTCTGCTGAGGCCACGCTGTCGGTCAGCGACGCGCTGCGTGTTTTCGCGATCAGGACGCTGGTGGCGGCGAAGGCGGACGGCGCGAACAAGGAACTCCTGAGCCGGATAACGCGGGAACGGAAGTCGCGGTTCATCTCGACAGACTTCCTGTTCTGACGGGCGACGGAAATTATTCTTCGGATTCCTCGGACTCAGCCTCAAGCTCAAACGGCTTCAGGTCAATCGCTTTGCCGGTCGCCATGCTTTCGTAGAGCGCCTGCGTAAGTCGGACCGTGTCCACGCATGATTCGGCGTCGCACAGCGGCTTTTCGTCCCCCAGCAGCGCTCGCGCGAAATTAGTCATCGGGTCCGTGCCGCCAGGCTCAACCGTCACCTCTTCTATCTTGACGCGGTCCTCCGTCACAGGGAATCTGCGGAGAACGGATGGTTCCAGGCGCAGGACGGCCTTTGACCCGTAAAATCTTACGATGAACTCGTGCGGGCATTCGCCCAGGACGTCCAACGTCCACGATACGCCGTCCTCAAGGCGGATGACCGCCGAGCAGTTCACGTCAACCCCGATCCGCGATTCATCCGCCCTTGCGAATGCGGAAACCGGCGAAAGGCCGAGGCACCATAAAACGATGTCCAGGACGTGGCTTCCCGAATCCAGGAGATGCCCGCCGCCGGATATGGAAGGCTCGAAGCGCCAGCTTCGCCGGGATGCCTGCGCTTCCCGCACCCACTGCTGGGAAAACAGGGACGAGACGTGCCTGACCTCACCGATGCCGCCCTCGCGGATGATCTTCCGCGCCCGCATCGCCGTGGCGATCATGCGCATGTTGTGGCAGCATGCGACAAGGCGCTCCTTCCTCCGCGCCAGCGCGAGTATCGCCCGCGCCTCTTCCGCAGTGATGCACAACGGCTTCTCAACGATGACGTGGCAGCCCTTCTCCAGCGCCTCCGTCACCTGCTCCGCGTGCAGGTGATGCGGGGTGAAAATGCCGATCGCGTCAACGTCGCACTGAGACAGCATCTCCTTGAAGTGCGCGTACTGCTGGACCTGCTGGCCGGTGTCGGCGGTGATGATGCTTCTTGCGGAGCGCGCCTGCTCCCGGTTCGGCTCGCAGATGGCCTTTATCCATACTTCCGGAATCTGAAGCAACTTCCCGATGTGTCCACGCCCGGCGCTCCCGCAGCCGGCAATCCCGAATGACAGGCGTCCCGCCTTCATCTCGCGTCCTCCTCCCCGGCCCCTGCCGGCGAACCGGACTTGCGCCTCTCCTTCTCGATCAGCATCAGGTTGCGGACGTAGACGACGCTGTTGAGGCTGAATCCAATGAAGAAGACCGGATCGCGCCGCTTGATCGCGTACGCGAGCAGGAGCAACGAACCGGCAAGGCTGAGGTGCCAGAAAACGACCGGGATGTAACTGCGCCCGGCCTTTTCACTGGCAATCCACTGGACAAGAAAACGGCACCCGAAAATCGCCTGCCCGGAGCAGCCGATTATGATCCAGAGCAGGCCAGTCTCAACGGTTTCCGACCTGAACTCCTCGATGATACCCCCGAGAATCCCTGGGTTCTGGGCCGCGTTGAGCAGCAGGGGAAGAACCATCTCAGTCCTCCTCCCGGACTTCGTAGTCCAGCCAGCGCATGCCCATCCAACGCACGGCCAGGCAGTCAATCAGCCCTTTCGCAGCGCGGTCAAGAACTCCATACTTGGTCTTGCCGCCGCTGCGCGGGCGGTGATTAACTGGGACCTCGATGAACTTGTATTCCCGGAACTTCATCAGGGAGGGCAGGAAACGATGCATGCTGTTGTAGAGCATCAGTCCCTTGACGCATTCGGAGCGGAACGCCTTGAGCGAGCATCCGCAGTCTTTCACGCTCTCCCCGGTGAGCGCGTTGCGGTACCAGTTCCCGATGCGCGATGCGGCGCGCTTGACTATCGTATCCTTGCGCTTCTGCCTGACGCCGAAGACGACCGGGTATTCGGCCAGTTTCTCCAGCATCATGGGTATGTCGCGGGGATCGTTCTGACCGTCGGCGTCCATCGTTACGACTGCTTTTCCCCGAGCCGCTTTGAATCCCGCGTCCAGCCCGGCGCTCTGGCCGGCCCGGCGTGCGAAGGAAATGATCTTGAGCGCCGGGAAGCGCGCGCGTAACTCCTTCAGCCGCTCCGCGGTGGCGTCAGTGCTGCCGTCGTTGATGACAATGATCTCGAAGCTGCGCCCGGTTCCGGAAAGAACCGCTGCGACCTCCGGGATCAACAGCGGAAGAGGCTCTTCCTCGTTGTGAGCGGGGATGACGACGGAGATTTCGACGTCATTGCTCTGAGACATTGCAGCGCCCGTTCGCCCGTTATCGCGCCTTCTCGACCACCCGCGTCTCGCGGATAACCGTTATGACGATCTCGCCGGGGTACTTCAGTTCCTCCTGAATCTTGGCCGCTATGTCCCTGCACATCTTTGCGGCCAGCGAGTCGTCCACCCTTGAGCTGTTGACTATGACACGCAGTTCCCGACCTGCCTGGATGGCAAAGGCGGTTTCGACCCCTGGGAACTCCTTGGCGATTGACTCAAGTTTTTCCAGGCGCTTGATGTAGCGCTCCAGCGTCTCGCGCCTCGCGCCGGGGCGTCCGGCGGATATCGCGTCCGCGCCGGACACTAGCGCCGCGTAGACGCTCTCGGCAGGCTCCTCCTCGTGGTGGGCAGCGATGGCGTTGACCACTTCTCGCGGCTCGTCGCAGCGCCGGGCCATGTCCGCGCCGACGGCCGCGTGGCTGCCCTCTATCTCGTGGTCCATGGCTTTGCCGATGTCGTGCAACAGCCCGCAGCGCTTGGCCATCGCGACGTCGAGCTTCAGCTCCGCGGCCATCAGGCCGGAAAGGTGGCAGACGTCCAGGCTGTGTTCAAGCACGTTCTGTCCGTAGCTGGTGCGGTAACGCAGGCGGCCCAGGAGTTCGACCAGCGCGCCCGGAACGTTGCGGACGTTGGCCTCGTAACATGTCCGCTTGCCGGTTTCATGGATAATGTCCATGACCTCCTGGCGCGCGGACTCGACAACTTCTTCGATGCGCGCGGGATGGACGCGCCCGTCGGTGACGAGGCGTTCCATTGAAAGGCGGGCGATCTCGCGCCGGACGCTGTCATAGGCGCTCAGGACTATTACGCCCGGCGTGTCGTCAACGATAACGTCAACGCCGGTGGCCTTCTCGAAGGCGCGTATGTTGCGCCCCTCGCGCCCGATTATGCGCCCCTTCATCTCGTCGCCCGGAAGCTCGACGGAGCTTACGACGGATTCTGCCGTATGTTCGGCGGCGTATCTCTGGATGGCCTTGGTGACGATGTCCCGGGCATTATGCTCGGCTTCCTCGCGGGCGCGCTCGGTCCTTTTAGATATCAGATTCGCGCACTCGACGTCCAGTTCCTTGCTCAACCGTTCAAGAAGCAGCTGTTTGGCGTCCTCTTTTGACAGTCCGCTGACCTTCTGGAGTTCCTGGTTCTGTTTTTCCAGCGCGTTGCCGAGGTCCGCTTCCCGCGCGTCCAAGTCCTTGCGTTTCCTTTCGATATCCTTCTCGGTGTTCTCCAGCCAGCGCTCCTTCTTGCCGATCGTGTCCATCTTCCGGTCAAGGTTTTCCTCCCGGCGGGTGATGCGCTGCTCCCACTGTTTCAGCTCGTTGCGCCCCTCCTGTATCTCCTTGTCGAACTGTTCTTTCTTCTTGAAACTCTCTTCCTTGGCCTCGACTTCTGCTTTCTGGGTTATCTGCTTTCCCTTTTCCTCTGCTTCAGCCAGAATCCTTCTGCTCTCGTTCTCGGCGCTTTCTTTGTCCTTTCTTGATGTTTCAGCGGCCTTTTTCTTGCCTAACGCAATCCCTGCCGCGATACCGACGGCAAGGGCCACGACTGCTGCGATTACTGCTGCGATTATCAGGTTCACCTCGCACCTCCTTCCCCTTTGCGGGGCAGAGCGGGGTATGGGCTGCGCAAAACGGCTGGCGGGGCGATGGAGGCGGGACGCGACGCCGGATGTTGAGTGCCGGAACCATGCGCAGCATTACCTCGTCGCGAATCGAACTGCCGCGCGGTCTGAACCCGGGCCGCTGGGAGGGAAGCCGGTCTAAGATTGTCGCCCGATGCTCCGACGGAAACATGGCTGATGCGCGCAACAGGCCGAATCCCGACCTTTGAACGCGGGCATCAATATCCTTTCCGCCGCATCAATTATCCTGCAAATCTCTTCATATGCGATGATGTTAATCATTGTAAATGCAGGACTTATGAGCAACTTGAACCAATCCGTCGAAAATCTTGCCGACGGTTCACCATGCCGGAAAAACCCTCCCGGTGAATATCAGGCTCCCCCCGCTGCTTGTGCCTTGAAGTCTGTATGCCTTCAATGGCAGCGGAAAGGTCTATCTCCACCAGGCAACGGCCCGCCCGGACCTGCGACGTCCGATGCGGACATAAATTGAAACGGCGCGCCTCCTCCCCAACGGGCGCAATACGTCTTGGATCGGAATCAGGCCCGGCGAATCCCGTCAGGGTAGCGCCGGTAAATTCTGTTGTGGCTCAAATCAGCCACTGCCGGGCTTCAACGATCATGCGTGGAATTATCCAACTCAAATGAATGAAAGTCAAGACTGAAACTGCATACATATTATATTTTTCAGAATAATGTTGCGGATACGTTCAGACGATGCTCCGGCTCAGTTATTATCCTGCGCTGCAGGGACTGGCTTCAAGCCCGTCTTAGCTATTCCGGGGCATTTATGCTTGCGGTTTGGCTTTCCGGCAGGCAGAATATGATTCCTGCAACGACGACCCCCGAACGGAATCCGGGGCCGGTTGCATGAAGCAGGAGGTCTGAAAATGGCTGATTACGCCGTCATTCAAGGCGATCTGAATGCAAAGGGCAGGAAGTTCGCCCTGGTCGTCAGTCGTTATAACGAGTTTATCTCAGCGAAACTTATGGAAGGCGCGCTCGACTGTCTTCAGAGGCACGGCGCCTCCCCAAAAGACATCACGGTCTGCCGCGTGCCGGGATCGTTCGAGATACCCGTCATCGCCAAAAAGCTGGCCGAAACCAAGTCATATGATGCCGTCATATGCCTCGGGGCGGTGATTCGGGGGGCGACAAGCCACTTCGACTTCGTCGCGGGGCAGGCGGCAAAGGGCATAGCCCAGGCCGGGATGGAGACGGGCGTTCCCGTGATCTTCGGCGTGATAACGACGGAAACCCTGGAACAGGCCATTGACAGGGCGGGCGCGCGAACCGGCAACAGGGGCGCGGAAGCCGCCCTCTCCGCAATCGAAATGGCGAATCTTATCGCCAATATCAGCAAACAGTGAAAAAGCGCACGGAGGCCAGGGAACTAGCCCTGACATTGCTCTACCAGCACGATCTGCTTGGCGGAATTCAGCGCGAACAGATCAGCAGACATCTGGCCGAGTATTGCCGGGAGCCTGAAGCGCGGGAATACGCAACCCGTCTGATCGAATCCTGCATGAAGCGCCGGGATGAGCTTGACGGGCTGATCGCGGCGGCCGCCACCAACTGGGAAATGCACCGGATGGGCGTCGTCGAGCGCAACGTCCTGCGCCTGGGCGCGTACGAGCTTATCCACGAAAAGGAAGTGCCCTGGAAGGTCGCCATTGACGAAGCGATTGAACTGGCCAAACGCTTCGGGACCGACGCGGCGGGGGCATTCGTCAACGGCATCCTTGACAAGGTGAGGATTCAGCATCAGGAAACCGCGGAAGGCGCGCCCGAACCGGTTATTCAACGGGCGGCGGCAGCGACGGCTGAGACTGAAAAGCCCGGAACCGGGCCGGATATGCGGCGATTGTCCGGATCGGCGGATCTGCATATCCACACAACCGCGTCCGACGGAACGGTCGGACCATCTGAAGTCGTTGCGCTGGCAGCGGCGGCGGGCCTTGCGGCAATCGCAATCTGCGATCATGACAGCATTTCCGGGATTGAGGAGGCGGAGCAGGCCGGCAGCGAACGCGGCGTGTTCGTCATACCCGGAGTCGAGCTTAGTTGCGTCAATCCCGAGCGAGGCGGCGCTCCCCGCCCGGAAATCCACATGGTCGGCCTGTTCATAGACTGGCGCAACGCTCAGTTTCGCGGCTACCTGGCCGAACTGGTCGAAGCGAGGCGCAAGCGCATACACGCGATCGCCGAGAAGCTGCGCGAGGCCGGCGTCAAGGTGTTTCCGGAACGGATCATCCGCGATGCCGGTAGCGCCGCGCCGGGCCGGATGCACATCGCGGAAGAACTACTCAGGGTCGGCGCGATCAAGACGCTGCAGGAGGCGTTCGACAGGTATATAGGCGACGGCGGCGCGGCGTACGTCCCGAAGCCATACTTTACCTACAGCGAGGCGATTGAGATGATACACGGGCTGGGCGGCGCGGCGGTTCTGGCGCATCCGTGCCTCAGCAGGGCGGACCCTCTCATCCCGGACATGGCCGCCGCGGGAATGGACGGGTTGGAGGTCTTCTACCCGACTCATTCGAAGTCCGACGAAAACCGTTATAATGCCATGTGCGAAAACCTCGGCCTGCTGCCGTCCGGCGGATCGGATTTTCACGGAAGCCGCAAACCCGACATCGGCATCGGCAGATCGCGCCTGCCGGTTGAACTCATGTTGAAGCTTTACGAGAAAGCCCGGGCGCAGAGCATCCTGCGCGGGGCATAGAATAAGAACGCAAAGAGACAGACATGGCCTGGAAACCTCTGAAATTCTTCAAGAAGGACGACGCGCAAAAAACGGAACAGGAAGGCGAGACGAAGCCAGCCGACCGGGAATCGGCTGAGGTTGCTCCCGCCACCGCTTCCTCCGAAGAGCCGAAAGCGCAGAAGAAGAGCTGGCTGACGGGTTCACTGGAGAAACTGAAGGGCGGACTGCGCAAGACGCGGGACAAGCTCTCCATCGGCGTCAGGACCGTTCTGGCCGCCGGGCGCGAACTGGATGAGGCGACCATCGCAGAGCTTGAGGAACAGCTCTTCCAGGCGGACATCGGCCCCCGCGCCGTTGACCGGCTCATAGGCCATATCCGCCGGGCGTACAAAATGCGGGAAATCCGCACAACCGACCAGGTTCTCGACTACCTCAAGACAGAACTCAAGAAAGAGCTTGGCGAATGGGACACGAGCATAAGGTTTGCCCAATCCGGCCCGACCGTCATCCTTGTCGCCGGCGTGAACGGCTCAGGCAAGACGACCTCGATAGCCAAGCTGGCAAAGCTATACTGCGACGAGGGAAAGAAGGTTGTGCTTGCGGCAAGCGACACCTTCCGCGCGGCTGCGGTTGAGCAGTTGACCGTCTGGGCCGGGCGCGTGGGGGCTGAGATCGTGCGCAATGAATCCGCCGACCCCGCAGCGGTTGCCTTCGACGCGGCGGACAAGGCGCTTGCCAGAGGTTTCGATGTCCTGATAGTTGACACCGCAGGGCGGCTGCACACGCGGGAGACGTTGATGGAGGAGTTGACGAAAATCCGGCGCGTACTGGAGCGCAAGATTCCCGGCGCGCCGCACGAGGTCCTGCTTGTGCTGGACGCGACGACCGGGCAAAACGCGATCTCTCAGGCGGAGAAATTTACAAAGGCGATCAACGTCACCGGGCTTGTTCTTGCAAAACTGGACGGCACGGCAAAGGGCGGCATCGTCCTGGGCATGAGGGACCAGATTGACATACCGGTCAAGTTCGTCGGTTTGGGCGAGAAGGCCGACGATCTGGAGCCGTTCGACGCGGGGAAGTTTGTTGACGCGATTTTCGACTGACCGCTCGCTGGACTGACACATTCGAGGGCGAACGGCATGAGCGCAGAAATCACAAGGCGCGGACTCCTGAAGGCCGGAATGATTGCCGGCGTCGGTCTCTACGGTCTGGACAAACTCGGCAGCGGCGCCGGCGGGCGCGCCCCGAAGCAGTTCAAGGCCCACAGCCTGAAAGAACATCTGGTTATCGCCAGGGGCGACGCGGCTGCGCCGGAGGATGAGGAGCGCGTGGTCACACAGATGGCCTACGCCGCAATCGAGGAACTTGGCGGGATGGGCGCGCTTGTCGGCAGGGGCGACAAGGTGCTCATAAAGCCCAACATGTCCTTCGACCGCCGCCCGCCTTTCGCGGCGAACACGAACCCCTGGCTTGTCGCCGCTCTGGCGGAGATGTGCCTGGCCGCCGGCGCGTCCCGGGTGCGAGTCCTGGACAACCCGTTCGCCCGCGACCACCTCCCGCCCTATCGCAGCAGCGGAATCATGCAGGCCGCGCAGAAGGCCGGCGCCGAGGTCGTCTTCGTTGATCCAACTAGTTTCCTCAACGTCGAGATTCCGGACGGCCTTGCGCTCAAGTCCTGGCCCTTCCTCAAGGAAGTCTACTTCCAGGGCGAGACGGACGTGCTGATAAATGTCCCCATCGCGAAGGATCACGGGCGCACGCGCCTGTCCCTTTCGATGAAGAACGTCATGGGTATGACGGACGGGGAGCGGGGCGCGCTGCACGTGGACATACATCGCAAGCTCGCGGACCTGAACAAGATCGCGAAAGTGGACCTGACCGTGCTTGACGCCTACCGCATTCTGCGCAAGCACGGGCCGACCGGCGGGAGGCTATCGGACGTTGACAACTCGACCGAAAACGCGCGGCGCATCGTCGCCTGCGCGGACAGGGTCAGCGTTGACGCCTACGCGACAACGCTCTTCGGCCTCAAGCCGGAGGACATAGGCTACATCGCCGAGGCGCACAAGGCCGGCATCGGGCGCATGGACTGGAACGCTCGCAGCGTGAAGGAAATCTCCATATAGAAAACCGGAGGGTAAAAGTTATGGCGGACAAGAAAGACAAAAAGCGGGGCCGTTCCACGGCGCGGATTGCGCGGCGCGCGGTTCAGGCGATCGCGTTCGCGGTCTTCATCTTCCTGATACTGGCGTCGCCGGGCATAACCGAAGGCGGCAGCCGCGCAGGATGGATTCCGAGGCTTAGCCCGCTCGGCGCTGTTTCCGTTCTGCTGGGCGCGCGTGAAATCGTCTCAGCCTACTGGCCCGCGCTTGCGGTCGTCGCGCTCACGTTGATTTTCGGGCGCTTTTTCTGCGGCTGGGTATGCCCGATGGGCGCGACCATTGACGTTGCGGACCTTCTGCTAAAAAGCCGAAGGAATAAACCGGAAGAAGGACCTTATGACGGCAGGCGGCTGAAGTATTACATTCTTGTCGCCCTCCTCGTCAGCGCCGCCCTGGGCGCGCACATGACCGGCTGGCTCGATCCGCTCAGCCTCGTCGTGCGGTCATACGTGATCGTGGTTCACGCCTATCTCGTTCGCCTGATCGTCGGATTGCTGGGCTGGATGAGCGGACTGCCCGGGCTGGACGGTCCGGCCTCCGCCGCAACGGCATGGCTGGTGAAAAGGCAGATCGTCCCGCCGCGTTCGCTCTTTGAAACCCACGCCCTGTTCCTGGCGATTTTCCTCATCATCCTCGGTCTCGGCGCCGTCCGTAGCCGCTACTGGTGCCGCAATCTCTGCCCGCTGGGGGCTATGCTGGCGCTCATGTCCGATTGGGGGATCGCGAAGCGCAAGGTCGGCGAGGCGTGCATCTCATGCAGGAAATGCGAGCGCGAATGCCCCATGCAGTGCATAGGCGAAAAAGGTCATGCGACAAGCGAAGGCGAATGCGTCCTATGCATGGACTGCCAGGAAGTCTGCCCGGTGGACGCCATCCGCTTCCGCAGGGAGCATCCGGTGGAACAGGCCGCGACGGTCAATCTTCAGCGCCGCGCGGTCTTTGAGTCCGCCGCAGCCGGCGTCGCCGCCGTCCCCCTGCTGAAACTCAATCCGGTAAGGGTGCGCGAGCTTGAGCTTGCGTCGGCAATCCGACCTCCGGCAATAGCGGATGAGGACGCCTTCCTTTCCAGATGCGTCCGCTGCGGCGAGTGCATGAGGGTCTGCCGCACGGGCGGGCTGCAACCGACCTTGCTCGAATCCGGCCTCGCGGGGCTTTGGACGCCCAGGCTGGTCCCGCGCATTGGATATTGCGACTATCTCTGCACGCGTTGCGGCAACGCCTGCCCCAGCGGCGCGATACCGCAGGTCTCCCAGGAGTCCAAGTGGAACATCTCAATCGGCAAGGCCCGGATTGATCCCGGACGCTGCATTCCGTGGGTCGGTTACTCGAACCTGCCGAACCTGGAAAAGGAATGGAAGGATTGCAACTGCGCCGTATGCGAAGAGGTCTGCCCGGTCCCAACGAAGGCAATCCACTTCAGCACGGTCCGCCTTCAAAACGGCAACGAAATCCGGCGTCCGGTTGTTGACGGCGAGCTGTGTGTCGGCTGCGGATTCTGCGAGCATAAGTGCCCGCTGACGGGCTTGGCCGGCATCCGCGTCAATGGCGACCGGCAGAGGATGGCGGAGGCCAGGGAAGACAAGCCGCAATCGGACGAACAGGGCGGCGAACCGGACAAGACCGAACAGCCAAAGGAGGAGGCGAAGAAGGCCGGAACGGAAGACCTTGCCGCCGCATTCCCGGCGCAGATCGGCAAGTTCAAGCTGGGCAAAGCGCCGGAGACCTACCTCGGCCCGCAAGGGCTTTGGGATTACATGGACGGAGGCGGGGAGCCTTACCTGACGCTGCGATTCACGGCGATATGCGTGGCGAAGTACCTGCCGACAGACGCTGCCGCGGAGGAGGCTGAAGACAACGGTGCAAGCGTCGAACTCTGGCGATTCGAGACGCCTGACGATTCATATGGCGCGTTCACGAAGGACCGCGCCGGACTGCCTACTGAAGGCGATGAGGGAACGTGGGTTGAAGAAGGCGCGCTCTGGGCGTGGAAAGGTCAGTATTACCTGAGCGTGAACCCGACCTTGAACCCGCTTACAGACGAGGACGTAATCGAGATCGCTAAAGCGGTCATCGCAAACCTAAAGGCTGAACCTTCCGAAGTTCCCGAGATCGTAAAGGGCCTGCCTGCGGAGGGACTGCGCAAGGATCGTATTCACTTCTTCAGAAGGACGATGCTGGTCAACAGCGTGGTGCTTGCCCCGCAGCAGCTTGACGATCAGATTCTGGGTCTGGACAAGGACTCCGAGGCCGTTTGTGCTGCTTACAGCGATCCGTTCGACGAGGGCATTGTGACAATCGTCATTGACGTGCAGTACGCGGACGCGACAGCGGCGGAAGCGGCTGCAAAGCGCATCGAGGAGGCGTACGCCAAATGGGGGCTTGAGAAGCAGGAGGACGGCGTTATGTGGAAGGCGAAAGACGGTTACCTTTTCGCGCGAAAGACAAGGGGCGGCGTTCTGCGCATGGCTCATTTCGCAAAGGAAGAGGCCGGAATTGCCGGACTGTTCGAACAGTAACAGAAATTTGCGATCGCCTTTCTGAGGAGAAAAGGAAACACCGGCGAATAACCGCCGGCATCTGCGCAATCTCAGGCGGCTTGAGGTGAATAACGCTGACGTCGGTATCAAGCTTCACACTGGAGAAATTGGAGCAAGAAATTGGGGCAATATGCTTGACATTCGCATGAAGCGCGGCTAATCTGGCTTATGTGGGAAAGGGGAAGTGAGCCATATCTTCAAGCCCTTTCCCGCTCTAGCCTGGCGTTCTTCAGTTTTTAATTTCCAGATTCGTATCCCCCGGTGTCGCCATTGCCGCATGGCGGCGTTTTCGGCGCTGGGGATTGCCTCAGACGGCCAGCCCCGCCTGCGCGGAGCGCCGGCCCGGGGAAGCGCGCCCGCCATAGAAGTTTTTTCCTCAAGCTTCCCGCTCCCGAGGGATTTCCGGCGCATTGCGCGCGGCGCAGCCTGTAAAGCTCCCGATACCCTGCCGTGACGCCCAAAATCGTCCGGTCAGGCAATCCCTCCCGCGCTATGCATCGTGCCCGGAACGGGTAATGCCAGAACGCATTTTCATAATTGACGGCCATGCGCACATCTACCAGGCCTACTATGCCCTGCCGCCGCTGATCAACAGCTCCGGCAAGGTCGTCCATGCCGCATACGGCTTCGCGGCGATGCTGCGCAAGGTCATAAACAACCACCGCCCGGATTACATGGTCGTGGCGCTGGACACGCCGGGGGAAACCTTCAGGAACCGCCTTTTCCCCGACTACAAGGCCAACCGGAAGGAAACGCCGCAGGACCTGGTGGACCAGTTGCCGGTCGTCGAAAGGATCATCCGCTCTTACGGCGCGCCGCCGCTGAGCGTCCCCGGCTTCGAGGCGGATGACGTCATCGGCTCGCTGGCCGCGACGGCGGAAAAACGGGGGCTGGAAGCGGTCATCGTCAGCACGGACAAGGACGTCGAACAACTCATCACGGACAAGGTCAGGATCTACCACGCCTCGAAAGAGGAGTGGATTGACGCCGCGACGCTGAAGGAGAAGAAGGGGATAACGCCCTCGCAGGTCGTGGAGCTGCTGACGCTGACGGGCGATTCATCGGATAACGTGCCGGGGGTGCCGAACGTCGGGCCGGTCACGGCGCAAAAATGGCTGGCCGAGTTCGGCAGCATCGCCAACCTTCTGGCAAACGCGGCGCAGATAAAGTCCGTGAAACAGCGGGATAACCTGCTTGCCGCGTCGGAGAAGCTGGAACTCTACAGAACGCTTGTGACGATCAAGACCGATCTGGACATGGCCATTGACCTGGAAAATTACCGGCTTACTCCCGAAAGGCTGGAGGAGGCGGACAGACTTTACGAGGAGCTTGAGTTCAAGTCCCTGCGCGGGGCGGGCCGGGGCAAGGCGCGGACGGACAAGCCCCCGCAGACCGGCATGCTGGCCTTCGAAACCGCGCCCCCGGCGTCAGAACCGGCTGAAGCGGCGATCTCAAGCGCGAAGTCCCGCGAGCACGAATATAACCTTGTGGACTCCCCCGATGCTTTTGAGAAGTTCCTGGGCGAGCTGCGGGAGCAGAACATTTTCGCCGTTGACCTTGAGACGACCAGCAGGTTCCCGGCGGAGGCCGAGATCGTCGGGTGGTCATTCTGCTGGGGTTCGCCGAAAGCGTTCTACATACCCGTGCGGAGCCGGACAGTGGCGCCGACGCTCAATCCTGCGGCGACGGCGGAGGCATTGCGCCCGATTCTCGAGGATCCGGCCCGGAAGAAGATCGGACAGAACATCAAATACGACATGATCGTCATGAAGGGCGCGGGGATCGAGTTGGCAGGCGTCGCCTTCGACACGATGATCGCCAGCCACGTCCTTTTCCCGAATCAGGCCCGCCACAATATTGACGACATGGCGCTTGAATACCTCCGCTACGAAAAGATCAGCACGGAGCAACTTATCGGCAAGGGGCGCGGCCAGTTGTGCATGGATCAGGTTGACGTCCGGCAGGTGTGCGAATACGCCTGCGAGGACGCGGACATCGCGTTTGCGCTTTACGAATTCCTGAAGCCAAAACTGCGCAGGCAGGGGCTGTGGGAGCTTTTCGAGACGGTCGAGATGCCCCTCGTCCCGGTCCTGGCGGAGATGGAATTCCGGGGCGTCTGCATTGACACCGCTCACCTGAAAAAACTCTCCGGCGAACTAGGCGCGCAGGCGGTCGCGCTGGAAGCCCGGATATATGAGGCCGCCGGCGGGGCGTTCAACATCAACAGCCCGAAGCAGCTTGCCGAGGTGCTCTTCGACAAACTGGGCCTGCCCTCCGGGAAACGGACGCAGACCGGCGCATCAACCGACGCCGAGGTGCTGAGCGAGTTGAGCGGGATGCATCCCCTCCCGGGGCTGGTGTTGGAATACCGCAGCCTGGTCAAACTGAAGTCAACCTACGCGGACGCGCTTGTTGAAATGGCGAACCGTAGGACGGGTCGCCTGCACACGTCGTTCCACCAGACCGGAACGGCTACCGGCAGGCTGTCCTCCAGCGATCCAAACCTGCAGAATATCCCCGTCCGGACCGACGTGGGCAGGCAGATCAGGAAGGCGTTCATCGCCCCGGGGCCGGACTGGGACATGATCTCTGCGGACTACTCTCAGATCGAGTTGAGAATGCTGGCGCACTTCAGCGGGGACGAGGCTCTGGTGCGCGCTTTCCGCGAGGACAGGGACATTCACAGGTTCGTCGCGGCGGAGATCGCCGGCGCGCCGGAGTCCGAAGTCACCGCGGAGATGCGAAATCGGGCAAAGACGGTCAACTTCGGGATCATCTATGGCCAGTCGCCTGGGCGGCTGGCCCGCGAACAGGACATCCCGCTTGCCGACGCGGAGGCGTTCATCAAGGCTTATTTCGACCGATATCGCGGCGTAAAGGCATTCATCGAGGCGACCATCGAGAACGCCCGCCGCACGGGGTTCGTGAGTACCATTCTCGGGCGCAAGCGCCCGTTGCCGAACATTCGGAGCAACAATCCGAGACTGCGCTCCGCCGAGGAGCGCATCGCGGTGAACACGATAATGCAGGGATCGGCGGCGGATCTGATCAAGGTAGCCATGTCCCGCATTCACCGGAGCCTTCCGGGAATCTGCGCCGAGGCCCGGATGCTCTTGCAGATTCACGACGAACTGCTTCTGGAATCCCCCCGCGCGAAAACACAGGCCGTCGGCGAGATCGTCAGAGCCGAGATGTCCGGAGCCATGACGCTGAAGGTTCCCCTGAAGGTTAACGTATCGTCCGGTCCGGACTGGATGGAGGCTCATTGAAGCCGCGCGTGATTGGCATTCTGGGCGGGATCGCCGGCGGGAAGAGCCGTGTGGCTGCAATGATGGCCGCACGAGGCGGGGTGGTGATTGACGCCGACCGCATCGGCCACGAGACGCTGAGCGACGCCGGAGTCAGGGAGGAAATCGCGCGGCGATTCGGAGCGGGCGCTCTGGACGAATCCGGCGCCGTATCCCGCGCGAAGCTGGGCCGGATGGTCTTCAACGATGCCGCCGCGCTGAAGGAACTGAACGCGATCACGCATCCGGCAATCCTGAAGCGGATAGCCGTGGAGATCAGGGAACTTTCCGAACACGGCGGCGCAAAGGCGATCATCCTTGACGCCGCGCTGCTGATCGAATGCAACCTTCAGACGATGTGCGACGCGCTGGTCTTCGTAGAAGCATCTGAGGGGCTTCGGGCTGAGCGCGCGCGCAAGGACCGTGGCTGGAACGCTGATGAGACGGCAAGGCGCGAGCGATTCCAGGCCGATGCCGTGACAAAAAAACGCCTTGCCGGCCACGTGATAGTCAACAACGGGACAATCGAAGATCTGGAATCCGAAGTTGACCGTTTCTGGAAATCATTCGTTCTTTTGCATGATGAGAATTCAGGAGGTAAGTCAGATGGCTAATTCGAGAGGCCGCGGAGGCCAGAGGAACTATCCCCAGAACGATGCCCCGCAGCAGCAACCGCTCCCCGACAAGCAGCAGGAACAGAACATTCTGAAACTGGCGATCCTGCAGCAGATGAACGTGAAGGACCTGCAGAAGATGGCCGAGGATGAGGGCGTGCTGGAGTGCAAGGGTCTGAAAAAACAGGACCTTATCTTCAAATTCCTCCAGCAGAGCGCCCACAAACACGGATTTATTTTCGGCGAGGGCGTCCTGGAGGTTCTGCCGGACGGATTCGGCTTCCTACGCTCGCCGCAATACAACTACCTGCCGTCCCCGGACGACATCTACATTTCGCCGTCCCAGATCAGGCGTTTCGGCCTGCGCACGGGCAACTCGATCTCCGGACTCGTCAGGTCGCCCAAGGAGCAGGAGCGCTATTTCGCGATGCTGCGCGTGGACGCCGTCAACAACGAGCCTGTCGAGAAGCTGGGCGAGATCATGCGCTTCGAGGAGATGACGCCTCTGCATCCGGACAGGCGCCTGCTGCTTGAGACCACACAGGAAGGTATCGAGATGCGGGTCGTGGACCTGGTCGCGCCCATCGGGATGGGCCAGAGGGCGTTGATCGTGGCGCAGCCGTACAGCGGCAAGACGGTGCTCCTCCAGAAGATCGCCAACGCGATCACCCAGAATCATCCCGACGTCAAGGTCATAATCCTTCTCATTGACGAAAGGCCGGAAGAGGTTACGGACATGAGGCGCACGGTCCGGAGTGCGGAGGTTATAAGCTCGACTTTCGACGAGCCGGCCAGCCGTCACGTCCAAGTGGCTGACATGGTGATTGAAAAAGCGCGGAGCATGGTCGAATACGGCCATGACGTGGTCATACTTCTGGACTCCATGACCCGGCTGGCGCGAGCGCACAACACAGAGGTGCCGCACAGCGGCAAACTCCTGTCCGGCGGCATTGACGTGAACGCGCTGACCAAGCCAAAGCAGTTCTTCGGCTCGGCGCGCTATTTCGAGGAGGGCGGAAGCCTGACGATCATCGCAACGGCGCTGGTGGATACCGGCAGCCGGATGGACGAGATCATCTTCGAGGAGTTCAAGGGAACGGGCAACTGCGAGATACAGCTCGACCGGCGGCTCCACGAGCGGCGCGTCTACCCCTGCATTGACATAAGCAAGACGGCCACGCGCAAGGAGGAGCTTCTGATGACCGATCCGGAGGAGCTTGCCCTTGTCAGAAGGCTGCGCAAAATGCTCAGCGAGATGGACCCGATTGAGGCCATCGAGCTGCTGGTCAACAAGCTCAAGCAGTTCAGCTCGAACGCGGAATTCCTCCTGAGCATGAGCGTCGGCGGGAGGAACCGGATAAACTGAGTCGCGGCGCGCCGCTTATTGTGGAATTGCAATGCGCAACTCGTTGTCGTATCATTCCCGCCTGTGTTCTGGCGGCGCGATGAGCGCGCAAAGAGCGGGGACAGAGAAGGCCGGCCGGCGGACGGGCTATGGCGGTGAAGCGTTACAAGGTGGTGCTCTTTCACATCGGGGCCTGGCACCGTTACGAGGTGCCACGGGCATTCCACGAGGCGGGGGTGCTGCATACCTTTGTGACGACCGCCGCGTATCAACCCCACCGCAGCCCGTTCTACAGGATGCTGGGCCGGGCGCCGCTTGCCGGGGGTTTTCTCTCCCGGCGCGTGTTGCCGGACGTCCCTCCGGCAAAGGTGCACGCCACGTGGGGGCCTGACGTTCTGGCCACCACGATCCACCGCGCGATATCACACAGCCGGGCGGCCAACATAAATCGCGAACAGACCCACTGGCTGGGGCGAAAGGCGGCCGCCATGGCGCTCGGCCGCGGGCTTCCGCTGGTCTGCTACTACTACTCGGCTTATACCCCGTTCCGCATCCTGGAAGGCAGCGGCCTTCCCCGGATCATCATGCAGTGCCACCCCCATCCGGCGTCCTGCCGCCGCATCCTGTCCGAAGAAATCAGAATGAATCCGGATTGGAAGGACAACCTGCTTTCAGAGCATGAATTCCTCTGGGGAGACGCGTATTACAGGGAACTACGCGATCAGGCAGACAGGGCGGACGGGGCGATAGTCGCGTCGGACTTCACCAAGCGGACGCTGGTCGAGAACGGTTTCCCGCCGGAGAAGATACGCATCGCCCCTTACGGCGCGCACCCCCTGCCGGAATGGACAAAGTCAATCAAACCGAAAAGAGACGGTTTCAAGGTCCTGTTCATCGGCAACCTGCGCCAGCGCAAGGGGGTCAGTTACCTGATTGACGCCTGCCGAGGTCTGAATGCTCCGGGGCTGAAGCTTATCCTGGCCGGCCGCTGCGCCGCGCCCTTCGAGGTAAAGAACGCACCGGACTGGCTCGATGTGCGAAAAGACGTATCCACATCCGAACTCTGGAATCTTTACAAGACGTGCGACGTTTTCGCCGTGCCGTCGCTGATTGAAGGCTTCGGCCAAGTCTACTGGGAGGCTATGGCGGCGGGGCTGCCCATCATCGCCACCACGAACACCGGCGCTGTTGACATCATCCGGGAAGGCCGGGAAGGTTTTATCGTCGGCATAAGGGACGTGAATGCGATCAGGGAGAGACTGCAACTGCTTCATGACGACCCGCAACGGCGGATTGAGATGGGCAACGCAGCCGAGGAACTGGCCATGCAATCATCATGGGAAAGATACAGGAAAGTGCTGGGGGAGAAGCTTGTTGACCTGCTGGACGAACTATACGGCAAACGAGACTGACTTGAAACAGGGCCAATATTTGGCGTTTTCTGTCGAGACTGCGCGGGAACCCGACCCGTTTCATACACAATCGTAGGATTTTGTTGGAAAATAGCCACGGTTATGTAGGATTTAATCTGGTCTGCCGGCTCTCGACAAAGCTTTAGCCATACAAAAAGTCAGTCTGGGCGGGATATGCAGACGAGAAACATACATCACGCGGGATACGAGCCCGGAATTCCGATATCTGCATTGTCAGGTTGTGATCACCCAGGCGGATTTCAGGATTGCAGCGCCGTCAGTTCTGGCTGGCCGCCATCACTTCGCACATCGCCATGCGGGTTGCAGCAATGCCAGTCACCGATACGGTCCCCTGAGAAAGAGTGATGGCGATTCCTGTCATATAATCATTGTATTAGACACCTTATAGAGACATTCTCTGCGCAAGATCGGGCAGCATTGCAGGGTTAATTCGGAAGCGACATCGGTGGTTTGAATACGCAAGGTTCCGGACGCATGCCACATGATTGTGAGCGCTGAGTTGAAGGCGAGGGAGGGCAACTCCATATCAATTAATAAGACAATTTGTAGGAATTCGACGCATATCCCCATCGCCTGATCGAAAGGCTTGCCATTGTTTAAGGATTGAGAGCGTCCGGGTTTGCCTTCCGCCGTGGCATACGAATTGCTTTTGACCTTTATCAAAGCAACGTCGGCGTCATCTCACGATTATGAGGAGATACTCTCTCTTCTGAATCCGTGCTTACACCAGGCGACGCCGTGATGGCTGGCGAGCCTTGAAGCAATCCGTCTCAGAAGGTTCCCAAACTGGCACATGGGCAACAACGTCGAACCGGAAATTGTCATATACGTCTGCTCCAACAGCATCTCCGAGGGAGAACGTCTGCCTCGGCAGTGGCGACAGGACGAAGCGCGGGTATCGCTCAACGAGATACCATGCAGCGGCAAGATAGACATTCAGTATATGATGCGCGCCATTGAGGGCGGCGCAGCCGGCATCTGCATAGTCACTTGTCCGCAGGGGGAATGCAGCCTGGCGCAGGGCAATTACCGCGCTGAAATGCGGCTGAACACAATGCGCAGGCTCTTATCCGAAATCGGCCTTAGTGAAAATCGCGTTCAACTCATCAGATCATCGCGACAGGACAGGCCGGGCGGGATTCAAAGCCAACTGCGCGAAGTCATTGCACGGATACTGAATTGCGTTGATAGAACCTCCGGCGCGGGAAGGGCGCAAGGCGCCCATCCGGCCGCCCGCACATGAATCTCCCGGACTCCACCATGCCAACTGAAACGACCGGCCTTCACAAACGAATCGAATCGGGAAAACAAATCCTGATAGCCGAACTTTCCTCCCCCGAAAACGGCGACGCGGAACCGCTGCGGGATGCCGCTCGAAAGTTGGCGAAGAGAGTTCACGCGGCCGGCATCAGCGACAATCGCGGCGTTGTGGGCGTGTCCAGCCTCGCCGGCGCGGCGATCATCGCCTCGGCGGGGGTCGAGCCGATTCTTCACGTGACGACGCGGGACCGCAACCGGATCGCGCTGGTTTCAGAATGCCTCGGCGCGATTGCCCTGGGCATTCGCAATATCATATGCACAAGCGGCACGGGCGAAACCCTCCGGCACGTTCCCGCTGCCCGCAGCGTCTTCGACGTTGATTCCATCCAGCTTCTGGACATGTTCCGCAGGCTTCCGTCCTCCGCAGGCGATGCCGCTTTATGCCTGGGGGCCGTGGCAACGCCGCAGGCCGATCCCATCGAGCTTCAAGCCATGCGGCTTATTAAAAAATGCGAATCGGGGGCGCGCTTTCTGGTTACTCATCCCATATTCGATATCGAACGCTTCAATCTGTGGTGGGCAGAGACGGCGCGACGCGGCGCGCATGAGAAGGCGGCAGTCATCGCCGGAGTCAAAGTCCTGACAAGCGCTGATGAAGCCAGACGCCAGGCGGCTCGACGCCCGTCCGCCGGCATCCCGGAAAGTCTGCTGGCGCGCATTTGCGGCAAGGCATCGCCGGCCGAACAACAGGCTGTCGGGATCGAGATCGCAGTTGAAACCATCCGAAGCCTTTCCGGCCTGAAGGGGCTTCGCGGATTCCACCTGAGCGGAAGCGCCGTGCCTGAGGTGATGGAGAAGTCAGGGCTGAAGGCGGATTAACCATGCCGGAAAAATTCCACATACATACAGCGCCCGTCCCGCCGCGTCATCGCCCGGTCGGCAAGCTGGGAATCGTGGACTGGCGCGAGGACTGCTCCAACTGCCACAACTGCGTCAAACGGTCTTGCGTCTATGGCCTTTTTCGGGACGAAGCCGATGCTCTGCGGGAGGAGGTCGGCTATCTAGATTACATTTATCAGTGCAAGGGATGCCTCAGTTGCATCCAGAACTGCACGAAGGGCATCCTCAATCGCGTGGTGAATCCGGAATTCAAAAGGCTTGGGGACGGCCATTACACACCGGATATCATCCTTTCCACGTGGTTCCAGGCGGAGACGGGGCGGATTCCGGTCTCCGGCGCGGGGTACGGCGGTCCCTTCTCCGGCCCGGGCTTCGACGCCATATGGACGGACATGTCGGAAATCGTCCGTCCTACGCGCGACGGCATTCACGGGCGGGAGTATATCAACACGGGAGTCTGCATCGGGAGGCGGCTTCAGCGCCTTTCATTCGAAGGGGCGCGGCTGACGACTGTGTCGCCGCCGGTTCTTGAAAGCCCGATGCCGGTGATGTTCGACGTCATACCCGAACAGTTCCGCAGGGGAGTCATCCCACAGTCAATCACCAGGGCGGCCGCGGACATCGGGCTTCCGGCTGTTGTTCCGGCGTCGCTCCTGAATGACGATTATCCCGCAAGCGGAAGCATAGTTCCTTGGATCAATAACGCCGCCGAGGCCGACCGGTTCCCGGAAGCCCGGATGGCGATGATTTCCGACGGCCCAGATGTGCTGGCCGCCAGGGACGCCATGAAACAGAAATCCCCGGACCGGGTCATTTCCGTCCGCATGGAAGCCTCGCCGGATGCGGCGGTTCGGATCATACAACTGGTTGGCGAGGGCGTTGAGGTCATCCATCTTGTTTTCACCAATCACGGCCTTGAACATGCCGCGTCCAATCCGCGCCATATGCGCCATGTGCTGCGCGAGGTTCATTGCGCGCTTGTGAAGAGCCGGCAGCGTGACGAGGTTACCCTGACGGCATCCGGCGGAATAGCGGCTGCGGAGCACGTCACGAAAGCCCTCCTCTGCGGGGCGGACGCGGTTGCCGTGGATATCCCGCTGCTCCTGGCGCTGGAATGCCGCTACTGCGGGGAGTGCGCCAGGCGTGAACAATGCCCCATAGAGATGGAAAAGGTTGACGGAAATTACGCGACGCAACGGGTAAAGAACCTGATGGGCGCATGGCATCAGCAGTTGCTGGAAATGATGGGCGCGATGGGCATACGGGAGGCGCGGCGGCTCAGGGGCGAGGTCGGACGCTGCATGTTCTTCGAGGACCTGGAGCGCGACACGTTCGGGCGTATTTTCGGCAGACGCAAACAGCAGGCAGGAGTCCTCTGAGCATGAACGCGGTGAAACAGTCCGAATCCGGCCAGCCCGGCCAGCCCGCTGCGAGCATGGCTGGGGGAATCGAACATGCCCGTGTTTCCAGAGAGGTGAAACCGGCCCTTCCGCGATTCCGCAACGAGATCGGCAAGTATCGCATACATCGCTCGTCGGACTGCGTCAATTGCGGGCGATGCGCAGAGATATGCCCGCGCGGCGTTCACACACGCCCCGGCTCATATCGCCTGCTGATGCGTCCCCTGGATTATCGCTGTATCGGGACTGATTGTGCAAAGACGGACCATTACTGCGTCAAGGCGTGTCCCAAAGGCGCCCTTTCCATATCATTGAACAGGACATTTGAGACGCTGGGCGATTATCGCTGGACGCCGGACCTCCTGATCAGCAATTGGATCATGGCCGAAACCGGAGAGGCCCCAGGACCACACCTGGAGAGCGAGGTCGGAGCTTCCGGCGGCGGGTTTGACAGACTGCGTCTGCGTTTCCCGGAAACAATCCCGTCCGATCTTCGCAGGGAGGACATATCCACAAGTTTGCTGCTCAATCGGCGCGACGACTCCCGCCCGAAGCTTGCGATTGACGTGCCGTGGTACGGCGGCGGCATGTCCTTCGGATCCACAAACATCAACATGCTTCTGGGCAAGGCCCGCGCGGCCAAGGCGTGGAACACGTTTTCCTGCACTGGAGAGGGCGGCTACCCGGACCGCTTCATCCCCTACGCCGACCACATGATCACGCAGGTGGCGACGGGGCTGTTCGGCGTGCGCGAGGAGACCATCCAACGCGCCCCGATCGTTGAATTCAAATACGCGCAGGGCGCCAAACCCGGGCTGGGCGGGCATCTTCTGGGCGACAAGAACACCCCCGCGGTGGCGGCAATGCGCGAGGCCGTCGTTGGCACGTCCCTGTTTTCCCCCTTCCCGTTCCACAGCGTTTATTCCGTAGAGGATCACAAGAAGCATCTGGACTGGATCGCCCACGTGAATCCCCGCGCGCTGCTCTCAGCCAAGGTTTCGACCCCGGCGGACGTTGACATGGTGGCTGTGGGAATCTACTACGCGGGCGGGCACATCGTTCACATGGACGGCAGCTATGGCGGAACCGGGGCGGCCCCCAACGTGGCGAAGAAAAACATCGCCATGCCCATCGAATACGCGATCAACCGCGTCCACAAATTCCTGGTGGACGAGGGCATCCGGGAGAAGGTCACGCTCATGGCCAGCGGGGGCGTGCGGAACCCCTATGACGCCGCCAAAGCCATCGCCCTCGGCGCGGACGGAGTCGTCATCGGAACCGCAGAGCTTGTGTCCGCCGGATGCAATCGCTGCGGCAACTGCGAAAGCGGGCGGGGCTGCGCGCGCGGCATAGCCACCACAGACCCCGAACTGCTCAAAATGGTTGACGTCGAATGGTGCACTCAGCGACTTATCAACATGCACCATGCCTGGCGGGAGATTCTGATCGGGCTGCTGCATCGCCTCGGGCTTGACTCAGTCGCCGCCCTGCGCGGGCGAACCGACCTTCTGACCCACCTGGATTACGAAGACGCATGACAAACCGCAAAAATGAGATAAACGACTTGATAGCGCGGCGCGCCGATGCCTTGCTTCGCGCCAGGGACGGTCTTCGTCCCGAGGGAGACTGGAATCCCAGGCCGGTTGAGGCCGAAGGCGGATGCGGAGTCACCGGCTTCGCCTGCACGATCCCCGTCGGCGGCAGGCACATTTACGAACCGTCCCGCCAGATGCGCAACCGGGGCAATGGCAAGGGCGGTGGTATTGCCGCGTGCGGACTCGTTCCCGAGGACATGGGCGTTTCCGCGAAGGTCCTCGAAGATGACTACATCCTCCAGGTAGCCCTGCTGGACGCATCAGCCAGGGGCGAGATCGAAAAGGCGTTTATCGAGCCGTTTTTCAACATTGACGGCGGCGGAATGGTTCCGACGGTTGACGACTACCGGGACGTTCCCCTGCTTGAGACGCGCCCTCCGGACGTTGCCCGGTATTTCGTCCGCGTGAAGCCGGATGTCCTGGACCGCTTCGCCGGTGAAAAAGGGTTGGCGTTGCTTCAGCGCCGCGACATCGAGGACGAATTTGTCTTCCAGAATTCCATTGGATTGAACCGCGCCTATTACGCTTCGCTTGGGGAGAAACGGGCTTTCGTGCTTTCCCATGCGCGCAACCTGCTGATCACAAAGATTGTCGGTTACGCTGAGGCGGCTGTTCAGTATTATCGCATGGCCGACATGCGCGCCCACGTCTGGATCGCGCATCAGCGTTATCCGACCAAGGGCCGCGTCTGGCATCCGGGCGGCGCGCATCCGTTCATCGGCATGAACGAGGCGCTCGTCCACAACGGTGACTTCGCCAATTACCATTCAGTCTGCGAATACCTGGCGCAGCGGAATCTTTTCCCGCAGTTCCTGACCGACACAGAGGTCTCAGTCCTGCTCTTCGACCTGCTGAACAGGACGTACAAATACCCGATCGAATACGTAATTGAAGCGATCGCACCGACGACCGAACTTGATTTCGACCGGCTGCCGGCGGACAAGCGCGAGATTTATCGCCAGATCCAGATCGCCCACGCCCATGCGTCCCCGGACGGGCCGTGGTTCTTCATCATCGCCCGAACCCTGACCGAATCCAACGCGTTCCAGCTTCTGGGCATCACCGATACGGCCATGCTTCGCCCGCAGGTCTTTGCGCTTCAGGAGGGGGAAGTTTCCATCGGGTTGATCTGCTCGGAAAAGCAAGCCATAGATGCGACGCTGGCCAGCCTGTCCTCGGAGGACGCGCGATTCACGCCGTTGGCCGATCAATACTGGAACGCCCGCGGCGGGAGCCATTCGGACGGCGGGGCGTTCCTGCTGACCGTCTCCCCCAGGAACGGGAACTGCGGCGGTTATGACCTGCTGGTCACTGACAAATTCGGCAAGCGGGTTTCCACCCCGTCGGGGCAGGTTCATTGCCGGCTCGACGCCGCCCCGGCACAGCAGGGAAACGCCGACGACGATGCCGTAATCGGACATGGCATCGAGAGCAATAACCCGGAGGCGATTTTCCTGCACTTGCGGCAGAACGCGGCGGCGATGGATTACGACCGTCTGCGCAACTTCAGCCGCCGACTTGCGGAACAATGCAAGCTGAAATCTCCGCAAGTCGGGATCGAGGCCCTGACGCTTGCCATGGACCGGCGTTATGCGACCGGCGAAAAGAAGAGAACCTCTGTTCTGGTCATCCTTCGTCAGGCACTGGAAGATATCTTCGCGGCCCAATCGCTTTTCGGCGTCCCCGCGCAGACCTCCTATCGGCGAATCACGTGGGACGCGCGCGGACTGCTGCGCGGTCCCGAAGGCCAGGAGATGACGTTGTTGATTGACGCGCGCGGATTCCAGCCCGAAGGCCCCGACTGCGACGCCCGGCTGGCCGTGCAGGCATGGCATCTCGGCTGGAGGCATATCGTCCATTACAACACGCGTGGAACCCGCTTCCAAGCCGCCGGATTCGGCCCGGCCACGGACGGGCTTCGCGTTGACTGTTACGACAATCCGGGCGACTACCTGGCATCAGGCATTGACGGACTTGAGGCGCGCGTCCACGGCAACGCCCAGGACCAGCTCTGCCAGATCGCCAAGCGCGGCAAGGTAGTCATTTATGGCGACGTCGGTCAGACGTTCCTCTACGGCGCCAAAGGCGGCGAGTTCTTCATTTTCGGCAACGCCGCCGGGCGTCCGATGATCAACGCCGTGGGAAAACCGCGCGTTATCATCAACGGAACCGCCCTCGACTTCCTGGCGGAATCGTTCATGGCGGGCGACCCGCATCGCGGCGGGGGATTCGCCATCCTCAACGGACTGACCGTTGACGCGCAAGGACGCATGATCCCGCTGGACCTGCCGTATCCGGGCAGCAACCTGCTTTCCCTGGCCTCAGGCGGCGCGATCTTCGTGCGCGATCCGCGCAAAACGCTCGTCAGGCAGCAGTTGAACGGCGGCGCGTTCCGCAGGATGAGCGACGCGGACTGGAAGCTCATACTCCCGTATCTCAAGGAGAACGAGCAACTGTTCGGCATTGAAATCGAGCGCGACCTGCTGACGGTCAACGGCGAGCGCAGGCATTTCAGAGAGGTCTACCGCAAGGTCGCCCCCGTCGAGCGCGGTGAAGCAGAGGCGGAGACGGATGACGCAGGTGAATAAACATGACTGAGAAACTGCAATGGGCGGGAGAGAAGTTCATGCGGGAGGTTGAGGCCCGTTCCGGCGCCCGCGTAAGCTCCTGCCTGCAATGCCATAAATGCTCCAGCGGATGCCCGATAGGGCCGGAGACCGATCTG
Source organism: Planctomycetota bacterium (assembly GCA_022711755.1). Classification (GTDB taxonomy): domain Bacteria; phylum Planctomycetota; class Brocadiia; order SM23-32; family JAKLEA01; genus JAKLEA01. Next base: position 44,542 of record JAKLEA010000002.1, on the reverse strand, counting down.
CTGTCCAGCCAGGCAATGCGGATGATCCACCTGGGCATGGAGGAGGAGCTGCTCGGCTCGCGAGGCATCTGGCTTTGCGCGTCGTGCCAGACGTGCAGCGCGCGCTGCCCGATGGGCATTGACGTGGCCGGCGTCATGGACGTTCTGCGCATGATGGCGGTCGAGCGCAAGGCCGCCCTGCCGGACAAGGCCCGCGGCAGGCATTTCCACAGGTCGTTCCTCGGCAGCGTCAGGAGGCACGGGCGCGTCTTCGAGCTTGAGATGATGGCGATCTACAAACTGCGCAGCATGGACCTGTTCCGCGACATGGACAAGGCACCGAAGCTGATGAAGAAGTCCAAACTGCCCCTGCTGCCCAATCGCAGCCGGAGCGCGGGGGAGGTTCGCAAGGTCTTCCGCAACGCGCGAAAGGAGGAGGAGAGGTGAGATACGCCTTCTTCCCGGGTTGCAGCATGGAGGCCACCGCGTGGGACTTCGGCAAGTCCGCCCGGGCGCTGTTCAAGGCGCTGGACATCAGGCTGGAGGAGATACCCGGCTGGGTCTGCTGCGGTTCGACCCCGGCTCACTCGTCTAGCGAAGGCCTGGCGCTGGCGCTGCCGGCGCTGAACCTGCAGAAGGCCGGGGCGATGGGCGCGCCGGTCATGACCGCCTGCGCCGCCTGTTACTCCCGGCTCAGGGCCGCCAACCACAGGATTCAGAACGATCCCGAATCCCGGAAACGCGCCGAGCAACTGACGGAAAAGCCGTATGACGGCGGCGTCGCCGTGCATCACATACTTGATGTCCTCGTCAACCACGTCGGACGCGACGTCATCAGCAGCCGGATAAAGCGTCCGCTGCGCGGTCTGCGCATCGCCTGCTACTACGGATGCCTGCTATCCCGCCCGCCCGGCATTGTCGCGTACGACGATCCGGAACATCCCTCGTGCATGGACGGACTGCTGGAGCTTGCCGGGGCCGAGACAGTCCAATGGCCGTTCAAGACGGAGTGTTGCGGCGCAAGCCTGGCCATCACGAACAACGATGTTGTCAACCGGCTTGTTCACCGGATCCTCTCCATGGCGGCGCTGGCGGGCGCAAACTGCGTCGCCGTCGCCTGCCCCCTCTGCCAGATGAATCTTGATCTTCGCCAGGATGACGCGCGAAAAGCGCATGGAGACTTCCCGACCCTTCCGGTCCTCTACGTCACGCAACTGCTGGGCATCGCCCTTGGATTGTCGGAGAAGGACGTGGGCCTCGAGGCCCTGACGGTCGGCGCGGACAAGTTGCTTGCTGGAGCCGCAAGATGACTGATAACAGGAATACGACAGTCGAAGCCGCCGAACCGGAGCTTTGCGGATCGGTGATGGTTGTCGGCGCGGGCATTGCCGGCATTCAGGCGGCCCTTGACCTTTCCGCAGCGGGCTTCCATGTCTACGTCGTTGAGGAAGGCCCGAGCGTGGGCGGCGGCATGGCAAGGCTGGATAAGACATTTCCGACGGGCGACTGCGCCACATGCATCATCTCCCCGAAACTGGTGAGTTTCGCGCGGGATCACAATATTGAGCTTATGACGTTGTCCAACCTCTCCCGCCTTGAAGGGCAGGCCGGAAACTTCACTGCGGAGGTGACGCAACGTCCGCGCGGGGTGGACATTGAGAAATGCACCGGCTGCGGCGAGTGCTGGACCCAATGCCCAGTGCGCAACGTCCCGGAAGCGACGCCATCCTTCCGCCCCGGCGCGGATATCAGCGCGGAAGATCGGGCATGGCTGGAGGAGTCGCTGGCAAGGCATTCGGACGATCCCGCGCCGCTGATCCAGATGCTGCACGAAACGAACGAACGCTGCGGCTACCTGCCCCGCCCGATCCTTGAAGCTCTGTCAGTCCGCCTTGAAACGCCGCTGGCCGAGGTCTGTCGCGTGGCAAGCTTCTACAACGCCTTCGGCATGGAGCCGGTTGGGCGGCACGTGGTCGAAGTCTGCCTCGGCACGGCCTGCTTCGTGAGGGGTTCAGGAATACTCCTGGAGCGTCTTGAAAAGGAGACAGGCGCCCCCGCGGGCGGCACGGACAAGGGCGGACGCTTCACGCTCCGCACGGTTCGGTGCATCGGCTGTTGCGCCCTGGCGCCGGCCATGCGGATTGACGGAGTGACCTTCGGGAAGGTGAAACTGGACAAGGTCGCCGGCATCCTGGAGACCTTTGAATGAGCGGCAGGATACGAACAATTGAGGACCTGAATCGCGTCGGAGAGTCCGGGCTGGCGACGCTCTATCCCGACCGATTGAAGATAATGATTGGGTCGGCAAGCTGCGGCATTGCGGCCGGGGCGCGCGATGTGGAGGCCGCGGCGCGGGAAACCGTGGGTAATCTGGGGCTGGAAGCAGCCGTGACGCGCGCGGCCTGTATCGGCTTCTGCCGGCGGGAGCCGCTGGTGGACCTGATTCCGCCCGGCGGACCGCGCGTCAGCTACGGCAACATGACCGCGAAGAAGATGCGGGAATTGATCGAATCCTACGCGTCTTCGCGCGACATGAAGCCCGATTCGGCGTTCTGCCGCTTCACTGGCGAGACGCATGTCGCATCCGGCTCAAGCCACTGCTACGCCCAGCCGGCCAACGGCCTTTTAAAAGTCCCCGAATTCAGCGCGGTGGATTTCTATCACCGCCAGGAGCGCATCATTCTGCGCAACTGCGGCTCCATTGATCCGCTGCAGATCGCGGAGGCAATCGCCCGGGGGGCATACCGCGGCGCGTTCCGCGCAATCACCGCCATGACGCCGGAGGAAATTGTCCGGGAGATGACGGACTCCGGCCTGCGCGGGCGCGGCGGCGCCGGTTTCCCGACCGGGCAAAAGTGGGAGTTCGCCAGAAAGGCGACCTCCGACGTGAAATACTTCATCTGCAACGCCGACGAGGGTGATCCGGGAGCCTTCATGGACCGCAGCATCCTGGAGGGCGACCCGCACGCCGTCCTGGAAGGGATGCTGATCGGCGCGAGGGCCGTCGGCGCGCGCGAGGGTTTCATCTACGTCCGCAGCGAGTATCCGCTGGCCGTCACGACCATGGAGCGGGCCATTGCGGACGCTGAAGCGATGGGGCTGCTCGGCGACAACATCTTCGGCAGCGATTTTTCATTCCGTGTCAGGATACGCAAGGGCGCGGGCGCGTTTGTCTGCGGAGAAGAGACCGCCCTGATCGCCTCGATCGAGGGGCGGGCCGGGGAACCCCGAACGCGGCCTCCATACCCGGCATCACAGGGTCTGTGGGGCAAGCCCACCGTCATCAACAACGTCAAGACGCTCGCAAGCGCAAGCGCGATCCTCTGCCGCGGCGCGGCCTGGTACGCGGGCCGCGGGGCGGAGGGCAATCGGGGCACGACGGTCTTTTCCCTCGTCGGCGCGGTCAAGAACACCGGACTGGCCGAGGTCCCCCTCGGCATAACACTGCGCGAAATGGTCTACGACATTGGCGGCGGCATGGCAGGCAAGCGCCCCCTGAAGGCGGTCCAGACGGGCGGGCCGTCGGGAGGCTGCATACCGGCGTCCATGCTGGATATGCCGATTGATTACCAAAAGCTTGCCGAAGCCGGCTCCATGATGGGGTCCGGCGGCATGATCGTGCTTGACGCATCAACCTGCATGGTGGACCTCGCGCGCTTCTTCCTGACCTTCACTTCGGATGAATCATGCGGAAAATGCGCGCCGTGCCGCGAGGGAACAAAGCAGATGCTCCGCATCCTGACGCGCATCTGCGAAGGGGCCGGCAGGCCGGAAGACCTGCCGACGCTGGAGCGACTGGCGCGGGTCATCAAGTCCAGCTCGTTGTGCGGGCTGGGCGGCACAGCCCCCAATCCCGTTCTGACCGCCATGCGCTACTTCAGGGACGAGTTTGAAGCCCACGTGAACCTGAAGAAGTGCCCGGCGGGCGTGTGTCGCAACCTCGTGAAGTTCCGGATTGACGAGAAAACGTGCATCGGCTGCGGACAGTGCGTTGAAGCGTGCCCGGTCGGAGCCGTCAGCGGCGAGAAAAAGAAACCGCACGCCATCACCCAGGCCACATGCACGAAATGCGGCGCATGCAGAAGCGTGTGCCCGGTTGACGCTGTAACGGCTGAATAACGCGCGCCCGCGGCGCAGGCAAGAGACATGAAATGGCAGCATCCTTAAAAACAGCCACTGTCAATATAGACGGGCGCGTGGCCGAGGTCGAGATCGGCGCCACCGTGCTGGAAGCCGCCCGGCGCATGGGCCTTTCCATCCCGACACTGTGCCATTATCGCGGCATGCCGCCCCATGGGGCGTGCCGTGTCTGCATGGTGGAGACCGACACCCCGCGAGGCCCGAAACTCATCGCTTCGTGCAGTCACCCGATTGAGGGCGACATGGTGGTTCGCACGGACACCCCCGCAGTCCGGGAGTCGCGCCAGGTCGTTCTTGAACTGCTGCTGGCCGAGGCCCCTGATTCGGAGGAGCTTGCCGAATTCGCCGCCTCCCTCGGCGTTAATTCCACGAGTTTCGAGCCGTCGCCACAGGGAAAATGCATCCTTTGCGGACTGTGCGTTCGGGCCTGCAACGACCTTATGAAACGCGGCGCAATCGGCATGTTCGGGCGCGGCGCAATCAGGAAGGTGCAGACGGCTTACGGAGAGCCGACCGACCAGTGCCAGGCATGCGGCGCTTGCGCTTTCCTCTGCCCGACCGGCGCGATTGACCTTAAGCGGATAACCTCCCGCCGAATCACGCCGCATATTACAGACTTTGACAAGGGCCTGAGCGCCCGCCCCTGCATTGACCTTGGCCATCCCCAGGCTTCCCCGCGCGCGCCGGTTATTGACCGTGAAAACTGCGTCCACTTCAAGACCGGCGAATGCGGTCTTTGCTCGCGTGTTTGCGGCAGGGGCGCGATTAATTACGACCAGACCGAGTCCAGGATCAGCGTCAACGTCGGGGCGGTGGTCCTCACGCCGGGGTTTGAGGCTTTCGACGCGAAACAACGGGGCGAGTTCTGCTTCGGCTTCGCGTCCAACGTCGTCAGCAACGTGCAGTTTGAGCGGGTGCTTTCGGCCTCCGGCCCGACCGCCGGCCACATCAGACGCCCGTCCGACGGCCGGACGCCCAAAAGGCTGGCCTTCATACAGTGTATCGGCTCCCGCGACACGGGTTGCGACAATGATTACTGCTCCTCCGTTTGCTGCATGGCGGCAACGAAGGAGGCGATACTGGCCAGGGAGCACGAGCCGGAACTGGAGGTAACCGTCTTCTTTCTCGACCTGCGCGCCTTCGGCAAGGATTTTGACCGTTACTGCGACCGGGCTAAAAATCGTCTCGGCGTGCGATACATCCGCGCGTTCATCTCCCGCCTCTATGAAATGCCGGGCACTCGCAACCTGCGCCTTGTCCACGTCTCAGAGGACATGAAGCAGACCGAGGAAGAGTTCGACATGGTCGTTCTCTCCCTGGGCATGGAACCCGGCGCCGGCCTTCGTGAACAGGCCGAACGAATGGGCGTGGCGCTCAACCGCTGGGGCTTCACGCAGACGACCGAATTGAATCCGCTTGAGACCTCCAGGCCCGGCGTGTTTGTCGGCGGAGCGTTTCAGGAGCCGAAGGATATACCTGACACCGTGATGCAAGCCAGCGCCGCCGCCGGGAAGGCCATGGCGCTGCTGGCTCCGGCGCGCGGAACGCAGGTGAGAACGAAAGTCTACCCCCCCGAGCGGGACATCACCGACGAGCCGCCACGGATAGGCGTCTTCGTCTGCCACTGCGGCAGCAACATCGCGTCAGTGGTGGACGTTAAGGAGGTTGTCGAGCAGACGCGTAAACTGCCTCATGTCGTATTCGCCGATCACAAGACTTACACCTGTGCGGACGACAGCCAGGACCTGATGAAGGAAATCATCAGGAACATGCGCCTGAACCGCATCGTGGTAGCCTCTTGCACGCCGCGAACGCACGAACCTATCTTCCGCGACACGCTGCGCGACGCGGGACTCAATCCCTACCTGCTCGAGATGGCAAACATCCGCGACCAGTGTTCGTGGGTCCATGCCGGGGACGCAGAAAAGGCGACCCGGAAGGCGTGCGACCTGGTGCGGATGATGGTGGCGCGCGCGGCGACGCTTCAACCATTGAGGGAAGAAACCGTTCCCGTCAGGAACGCCGCCCTCGTCGTTGGCGGCGGCTTGGCCGGCATGACGGCCGCTCTCGCGCTGGCCGACCAGGGCTTCCCCGTCCACCTTGTTGAAAAGAGCGGGGAACTTGGCGGAACGGCCCGCAGCATTTACCGGACGCTCGACGGCCAGGACGTCCAGGCGTTCCTCGCCGAAACCATACAGCGAGTGACCGGGAATCCGCGCATTACCGTCCACAGGGAAACGAAGGTCGTAAAAGTGGCCGGACACGTTGGCGAATTCTCTTCAACGCTGAATACGAAAGGCGTTTCTTCGGAGATTGAACACGGCGTGGTGGTTGTCGCAACCGGCGCGACGGAAAAGAAGCCCGCCGCCTATGGTTACGGCTCAAGCGATAAGGTCATGACCCAGCTTGAACTCTCAGAGCGGTTGGGCGGGAAGACGCTGTCACTGCCGCCGAACGCGACGGTCGTGATGATTCAATGCGTCGAACAGCGCGATGAGGCGCGCCCGTACTGCAGCCGCGTCTGCTGCGCCACGGCGGTGAAGAACGCCCTGCAACTGCGCGAAAGTCATCCCGTGGCGCGGATCATGGTGCTCTACCGCGACATGCGCACTTACGGATTCCGCGAGGCAGCCTACAAAGAGGCCCGGGAGAAGGGCGTGCTGTTCGTCCGTTTCGATCCGGAGTCCCCGCCGAAGGTCGGCGTCGCCGCGTCGGGCGTTACGGTGGCCGCGCGGGAACCTGCGTTGAAGCGCGAACTGGAGGTTAAAGCGGACCTGCTTGTTCTGGCCGCGCCGATCGCGCCGCGCGCGGAGCGGGAGGAGATATCGGAGCTGCTTCGCGTGCCCCTCAATGCGGACGGTTTCTTCCTGGAGGCGCACATGAAGCTCCGCCCGGTGGACTTTGCTAGCGAGGGTTTGTTCCTCTGCGGAGCGGCGCACGCGCCAAAGTTCATTTCAGAGACCATTTCCCAGGCCATCGCCGTCGCCGGACGCGCCGCCTCGATCCTGTCCCGCAAGGAGATGCCGGTCAGCGGCCAGACGGCCTTCGTGGATTCGTCAAAGTGCATCTCCTGCATGACATGCGTCCATGTGTGCCCCTACATGGCGCCCATGGTCGGACGGGACAGCAAGGCCGAGATACAGGGGGCGGTGTGCATGGGCTGCGGAAGCTGCGCCTCAGAATGCCCCGCAAGGGCCATCTCCCTTCGGCATTACATGGAAACGCAAGTCCTGGCTGCCATGGACGGCCTGTTGGGAACCCGGCCGGCCGCCGAACCCGCCATGCAATTTGAGCGCGTCGGCGTAGCCCCGCCGCGCTTCCGCAGCGCGCCGGACGGCGTCCGGAAAGAGCCTCAACGCGCCGGAGGTGAAGGATGAACGACGAACCCGTCCTGCTTGCGTTCTGCTGCCATTATTGCGCATACGCCGCCGCGGACATGGCCGGCTCAATGCGCCTGAATTACTCCTCCAACGTGCGCGTCCTGCGCCTTCCCTGCACGGGAAAGGTGGAGGTGAACTTTATACTCGCCGCCTTCGAGCGCGGCGTGGACGGTGTGATGGTGGCCGGCTGCCTGGAGGGCGGATGCCATTTCCAGGTCGGCAATCTGCGTGCGCGCCGCCGCGTGGAGCGCGCGAAGGAAATACTTGCGGAAATCGGGCTTGAGCCTGAACGCCTGGAGATGTTCAATCTCTCTTCCGCCGAAGGCCCCCGCTTCGCGGAGATTGTAGTCGAAATGAATAACAGGCTGGTCCGGCTGGGGCCAAGCCCGCTGCGCCTCTCCGCTGACCGCATGGCGGACGGAGTGAATGAGCTTGAACTACAGGCTGACGCAGCCGTCAAGGCCGACGTATCGGCCAAAGGAGACTCTCATGATCGTGGCTGACAGGAAAAAAATTCCCGAGATACGCGAGATGATAAAGGACCACAAGCGGGTCCTTCTGGTCGGATGCGGAACCTGTGTCACAGTCTGCCTTGCCGGGGGCGAACGCGAGGTCGGCATAATCGGCTCAGCCCTCCGCATGTCCCTGAAACTGGCGGGGCGCGAAGACGTGATCGTTGACGAATGCACCATCGAACGTCAGTGCGAGGATGCTTTCATTGACCTGCTCGCCCCGCGAGTGGAAGGCTATGACGCCATCTGCTCATTCGGTTGCGGCGCGGGCGTGCAAACACTGGCCGAGAGATTTCCGAAAATCCCCGTCTATCCCGGGTTGAACACCCAGTTCATAGGCATACTTGAATCCCAGGGCGTATGGACGGAGAAATGCGTGGGATGCGGACAGTGCCGCCTGGGCGAGTTTGTCGGAATATGCCCGATCACCCGCTGCGCCAAGCGCATCTTCAACGGCCCATGCGGCGGATCCCGCGACGGAAAGTGCGAGGTTGACCCCGACATGGACTGCGCGTGGCAGCTCATTTATGAACGCGCGAAAGCCCTCGGACTGCTCGACAAGCTGGAGCGCATTGCGTCACAACAGGACTGGTCCATGGCACAGAATACCGGTTCCCGCAAGGTTGTCAGGGAGGACCAGCGGATTGCGGGACTTGGCCCCAAGTCCTGACGGCGATACTACCGGGCGACAGGCAGGACGCATCCAAAGCAATCAACCAAACAAAACCCATGCTTAACCCCCGCTTTCTTCCGGCTGGGTTCCCACATCCACTGCTTCCGGATAAACCATCAGCGTTTTTTTACAATTTCAGCAGTCTGCGCCTGAACAATGCAATCCCTGCCGCGCCTGCGATGACCAGTAATACGCTGGAAGGCTCCGGCACGACTGATAACTCGAACGCAAGGCTCATGGGGGCGGAAGTATAGGGATCGAGAAGCTCCTGCCAATCCGGAACGCCGATGCCGCCATTGGCGTCCCATACCGCGGCAGCGTTCGGGCTGCCGACAGACCCCTTCCATCCCAACGGCCCGCCGCCCATCGCAGGTTGATACATCAGCGCCCGGAACCAGTAGGTTTCACCCGCCGTCGCGACGAATTCAGCGCCGGGGTCTATCGGAATGTCCATGCGGCGATATGTGAGGTCGGAGGAGTCCGTATACGGCATGTAGGGATCGTGCCAGCCGCCTCCGAGTCCTGCCCAGCTCGTGGAGAATTCTCCCGGAAGAAACGACTGAGACCAGACGAGTTGATCAGGCATTGCGTATCCCGTGGGAGACTCTGCGGCGGCAAGTCCATCCCACATTTCGAGGGTGACGCTGGTAATCGGTTCGGAAATATTCATGGCGAAGGAATACCATACTGTGACATTCGTAACCGGGCCTGACTGACTGGCCAGCCAATCGTCCGCCGGAACCGGCCCCCCGGCCATGAAGAGCGAGTTGACGGGGCCGACCACCCAGGCGTTGGCGTCCGGGGGCTGGGCGTAATCGCCATATACCGCCAGTGATACCGACCATGCAACGCACGCGATCCCCAAAATGACCTTTCGCATGATCCGCTCCTTCCACCCATTACACAAACGCCTGATTCCCGCCTGTGACAAGCATAATGCAGTGGCACAAACATGTCAAGACCCGAAAGGTTCCGCATGGAGCATTCTGCGCTGTGAACCCGGCTGATAACCAGTTGTGTTCGTAATGTCGCGGCGACTGCATATCCTGTCCTCCCGCAAGCCGTGACACGGGAGATTCATGGCGAGTCAGCGCACTCTTCAAATGGGCCGGCGGCGATGTATAATGATGCCGTAGCAGGGGCGTGTTGCAACGCGCCCCTGCAGGCGGTCACATCGCAAACGGGTCGAGTTCATGAATCGCGAGGGGAGGCGCGAATCCGCCCCCGCATCCGAACGACGCAGATTTGCGCATTGTTCTCTTTTTTGGGAGGTTCTCATGAGACTGCGTTTTCTGTCTTGTATGGCGCTGCTGATGCCGGTTTTGTCAATCTCCGTATCCGCCGGGGAGGTCAAGTTCGAGAAAATCGTCGTTGACTACACCTTCCGCGCGGAAGGCGTAGCCACCGGCGACATTGATAAAGACGGCGACATTGATATCTTCGCCGGGGATATCTGGTACGAAGCCCCGGACTGGAAGATACATGAAATCCGCGACGTCGGGCAGTATGACGGAACAAAGGGATATAGCCGGTGCTTCGCCAACTTTGCCCAGGACGTGAACGGGGATGGATGGATTGACTCCATCGTGGTCGAAATTCCGGGCGATCCATGCAAATGGTACGAGAACCCGCAGGGAAAGGACGCGCATTGGAAGGAGAGAATGATCTGGACAAGCGCCTGCAATGAGACGCCCATCTTCGAAGACCTGTTAGGGACCGGGAAGAAGGTTTTGACATTCGGAGTATATGACGATCAGAAACTTGCGTGGTTCAGCATTCCGAAGGACCTGGAAGGCAAGTGGGACGCGCACTGGATAAGCGGGCCGAAGTCCCCCGGCGCGGAACGGTTCAGCCACGGGCTGGGCATCGGCGACATCAACAGCGACGGGCGTAACGATGTCATCATCATTCAGGGCTGGTACGAAGCCCCGGAGGACAGGGCCAGGACGGAGTGGACCTTCCACAAGACCTACCTCGGTCCGGAGGCCTCAACGATGTTCGCCTATGATGTTGACGGCGACGGCGACAGCGACGTCATCAGCACGTCCGCCCACGCCTACGGCATGTGGTGGTTCGAGCAGAAGAAGACGGAAAAGGGGATCGAGTTCAAAGAACACATGATCTGCAACGATTTCTCGCAGACCCATGCCGTCTGCCTTGTGGATATCAACGGGGACGGAATTAAGGACATCGTGACCGGGAAGAGATTCTTCGCCCACCAGGGAGGCGATCCGGGCGCAAAAGAACCCGCAATGCTTTACTGGTTTGAACTGATCAGGCCGGAGCCGGGCAAGGTGAAATTCATCCGTCACGAGATTGATAGCGATTCGGGAGTAGGCACGCAATTCGAGATGGCTGACATGAACGGCGATGGGAAACCCGACGTAGTGACGTCCAACAAGAAGGGCGTCAGGGTCTTCATCCAGAAGTAAGCGCATCGTACTGATACTGTTCACGCTCTCATGTCGTTATAATTGCGCCGCAGAAAATGGCGTATTCCCGTCATTTCATTGATTTGCCGGAATCCGGCCTTCAAACGTGTGGCCAGATATGAAATCCTTTTCACGTCACATGCTGCGTCTGTTTGCCGCGCCGATCGAAGCGGCTCCGGGACGCCTTGACGCCAACTCCGTCGTCATCCTTCTGCTTGTCTGGGCGGCAATCCTGTGCCTCCCCCCCGGCATATTGCTTGTAAATGCGGCTCGCCATTTCCCATCCCGCGCTTATTGCGTTCTTGACAACGCCGAGGCCATCCACACGGCGTCGCTGGCATGGAGCGTCGCCTCCGGGCGCGGATATTCCGCCGGGACGATTGATCCGGCGCTGCTTGACAGGTTCCCGTCCCCGGAAAACCAGCCAGAGGTTCTGCGCCAGCCTCTGTATCCGGTGATGGTCGCCGCCGCATTCAAGTCAGCTTCGATGATTCGGGGCAATTACCCCCGCGACGTAGTCCCAATCGCGGTCTCATGCGCTTTCTGGCTTGCCGCCGCATGGCTGACGTACTTTGCCGTTCTCCGCGTTGGAAACTGGAGATCAGCCGCCTTTGCGCTGATCCTTTGCCTGTCGAACAGGTTTTTCATCGCATCCGCTCTGGGCGGAAGCGATCTGCCTTTCATCGCCTGCATAATTGCCGGGTTGCTCCTGCTTCTGCCGCTGCGCGGAGATGGACCCGGACGTAGAATCGCCGGGTTTGCTCTGACAGGTCTATTGACCGGGGCGGCAATTCTGACAAGGCCGGCGGTCGGACTGCCGCTGTTACTTGCGACCGCTTATCTTTTCGCCACAGCAAGGCAAATCACAAAGAAGGAAGCATTGGGCTTTCCGGTGGGGATTACAGCCGCGCTGCTGCCCTGGCTCATCTGGAATCAGGTTCGGATCGGGTTATGGACGTATGCATCCATCGCCGCAGGGAAGGGAATTGACGTCTGTCTGGGCAATCTCGGCATCCGGGACGGAGGGGGGATCGCATCAAGCCTGGCATTGCTGTTCTCCTCAGAAGGGAAGGAGCTTCTGGGAATCATCAGTCTGAGGGCTGCCGCCGCAGCGTGGATGCTGGTCAGCGGGTGCGGGATTGCCGCCGCCGTCTTGTTTGCGGGGTACCTGGCGATTCCCGGCAAATCCCGCAGGCTGGAACCTGGTGTGTTGGCAATCAGCGCAATAGCATCGCTGGCCGTCGTTTCGATCACCGGCATTGGACTGCTACTTCCAGCCGCATTCATGCCGGCGTTTTGCGCGGGAGGGGCGATGGGGCTTGAATCAACCCGCAGGCGGCTGCTCAAAGTGGTTCTGAGACGAAAGAAGACTCCCCGTCGCGCCGCCTCCGCACAGGAGACTGCACAGGAACGATCCGCCGGACGCGTCAAACACCGCCGCAAAAGAAAAGGCAACAGCGCCGAACTTCTGACATGGTTCAAGCGCATTCTCGAACTCTTTACGTGGCGTTCCCGCGCCAAAGTCGGACGGTCAAGACTGGCGACGTCCGTTAACTGGGGGCTGCCGTGTCTGTTGATTATCGCAGTGGTTCCGCCAATGCTGGAGCCGACGCAGGCGATGTCCGCCCTGATTCTGAATCTCGACTCCGAGCTGTCAAAGCTTAAGGACGTCCGAGCCGGGGAGGGCATTCTGATTTCCAATGTTCCGCACGCCATCGCGTGGCGGGGGTTGCGGACGACAATCCAAATGCCGGGCAGCGTTGCGGCGGCTGCGGACGCGGTGAGGCAGGTCGAATCTCTCGGGGGCAAGGTCGCCGGGGCGTTCGTTGCCGTAAATCCCGATCTCTTCCGGGCATTGGCGATATTTCCAGGTGAAGACGACGCAGCGGTCATTGAGGATATGGTTGCGGTGTCGTCCGGGAAATATTCCGCCGCTCAAGTCGTGCTTGCGGACAGGTTGAGCAAGCGGGCCAGCTTCAACATGGCCGTGCAAGGACGGGCGGCTTACGCATTTATCCCGCGCAGTGTTCTTGTTCCGGAAGATGCCGAGTTTATGTGCGCGGCCAGGGCTGTCTCAAACTCGGTAATTTCTTCCGCATCGCGCAGTCTGCGACGCGCCGGAATAATGCTGCGCCGTCCTGATCCCTTATGGTTGATCGGCGGGCATCCGGACGTGTCGCGCTCCCGCCCGCTGATCCTGCCCTGGATGGGCATTGCGTGCGAGGTCGCAGCCCGTCGCGGAGCGCGTGAAATCGCTCTGGGCGGGGCGTTTCTGGGAAACGCGTTTTTCCCGGAGTCGGAGGAATTCAGGCTCAGGCTGTCGCAACTGCTCATTGAAAACTGCCGTTACGCCGAGGCGGAGAAGCTCCTCAACGAGAGAAAAACATCCCCAGCGAATGCTGCCATTCAACGTATGATGCTGATGGAGATACATGCGATGACCGGAAAGCGCTTCCTGGCGGAGGAAGCCGCGACGGCATTCGCCTCAAGCTCGCCGGACCCGCCGGGGCTTGCGATGCGGATCGCGGATGTCTGCGTCCGGATCGGTTTCCTCGATCAGGCGCAGTCCATCGTCGGACGCCTTGCGCAGCGTCATCCGGACGTTCCGGCTCTATACATAAGGTCCGTGACACTCGCGGCCGACGTTCTGGCGAAATCCGGCAACTATGACCAGGCCATTCGCGCGGTTGAGGAAGCGTTGGCCCGCAGCAAAGGCGCGATGCCTCTCTTGATCTCGCTGGCTTCGGCCAAATTGGGGGCTGGACGGCTGGCCGAGGCTGCGCAGGCCTGCGCCGAACTGATAAAGACGGACGCCCAGCTTCCATCCGCATTCGTGATAATGGCGGAATGCGAGGCGCAGAGGAAGAATCTTCCCGAAGCTGTCGAAATCTGCCGCAAGGGGCTTGAAAGATATCCCGGCGACCTCTATCTGATGAACTCATGGGCGTATTACCAGACGCTTCAGGGGCAACGTCTGGATGACGCGGTGAAGATCGCGACGGAGGTCGTCCGAAAGCATCCTTGCGAGGTCCAGTTCCGCGACACCCTTGCGTGGGCATTAAGCGCAACTGGAAAACACGAGGATGCGCTGAAAGTCGTCGAGCCGATGAAGCAGGCGGTCTGGCTCGATCCTCTTGTCTGTTATCATTACGGCGCAATCCTTGCCCGGAGCGGCAGGCAGCGGGAAGCCCTGCCTTATTTGCGTTCCGCCCGCTCCAAGGCATCCGAGTCGGCCTACTGGCTCAAGGACGCCGACGCGGTGATAGCCGAATGCGAAAGCGGACGAAGGGAATAGCGGATTTCAGATATTCATCATTGTCCGGCGCGCAGGTACAATATGTATGCGCGTAGTTTTCCCGATGCGGGAGATCGGAGAAGCGAAATGGCGCGGAAGTTTGACGGCCGTCTAAGCAGGCGCGATCTGCTCAGGGATGCATTGCGCGCCGGAGCCGGGATCGCGTTGACCACCGGAGGAGCGATTCCTCCCGTTTTCGCAGAAGCCCGCAAAAATGAAGATGTCAAGGCGAAGTCCGTTGTCGCTGAGGTATTCAATCCGCGATGGCGCAACGAGAAGGGGCAGGCCGACGCGACCGTTATTCGGGCAATGATTGAAGACGCGCTGAAACTCTTTACCGGCAAGACAAATCCTGCCGACGCATGGCGATGCTTCGCGTCCCCGAAGGAGCGCGTCGGGGTCAAATTCAATGCGATGTCGCTTGATTTCATGCGGACCAACGCGGTTGTGCGGGAGGTGATAGCGCAGGGGCTGCAGGACGCCGGCGTGTCTCGCAGAAATATCGCATTCGTTGAGGATTACGGAACAGCCGCCCTGTCCGGTTGCCTTGAGGCCGACATGCGGCTGACCGGACCGGAGATCGGCATCCATGATCGTAAAACGAGACTGACCGGATTCATCACAGAGCAGGCGGATTGCGTCATCAATGTCCCCGAGATCAAGCACCATTACATCTGCGGCGTCACATGCGCCTTGAAAAACATGTCACACAGCCCCGCGATCATGTTCGGGCCTGAATACATGCATTCAAACTGCTGCGATCCGTACATCGCGGTGATGAACGCGCTGCCAGCAATCAGGACGAAGCGCCGTATTTCCATCTGCTGCGCCTTCAAGGGCGTCCTTGATCATGGCCCGTCTCCAAAGAATCCTTCGGACCAGTGGGATCAGAGCGCCGTCATGGTATCAACCGATCCCGTCGCAATGGATCGGGTTGCGCTGGAGAGATTGCGCGCGGCGCGGGGTAAACAGGGCCTTCCGGACGTATTCAAGACAGGCGCCAGGCCGACCTATATAGCCACAGCGGCGAAGATGGGGCTTGGCAAAGACCGTCTGGATGAGATCGAAGTCAGAACAAAGACCATGTAGCATTTCGAGTATCCGATTCTTCGCCGGCGCGGACATATGGCAATGCCGGGGGCAACGCATCGGCGCGCAATCTCAGTTTGACGCCGGGGCGAACCTTCGGCAAAATCTATCGTCGAGGTGTCGAGGCGCGCATCTTGTCTGCGTGACGCAAGCCCGCGCGCCCTGCCGCATCCCGGAAACCCGACTTGAATCGAGGCATTGCTGATGAAGGTTCTTGTGATCAACTGCGGAAGCTCTTCCATCAAATATTCCCTGTACGACATGAGCAACGAGGCCGTCCTGGCGCATGGCATGGTCGAGCGCATCGGAGAGAAGCAGTCCATGTTCCGCCACAAGGCGGACGGGCGGGAGCGCAAGGGCGAGTGCGCCGCGCCGGACCATGACCGCGCGTTCGACGTTCTGGCAAAGAACCTGCTGGATCCGGAGAAGCCCGTCATCGGTTCGGTCGGGGAGATCGCCGCCGTCGGCCACCGCGTGGTTCACGGGGCGGAGGATTTCGTCGAGAGCATGCGTATTGACGCTAAGGTGATCGCGCAGATCGAGGCATGCGCGGAGCTTGCGCCGCTTCATAATCCGCCGAACTTGACGGGCATCCGCGCAGCCCAGCGCGTCTTCCCGGCCGCGGCGCACGTCGCCGTCTTTGACACGGCCTTCCATCAAACCATGCCCGATTACGCCTACACCTACGCCATACCATATGAGTATTACGAGAAACATCGCATAAGGCGCTACGGCTTCCACGGGACCAGCCATCGCTTTGTCAGCATGGAGGCGGCGCGTTTCTTGGGCAGGCCGTACGAGAGCCTCAACCAGATTACGGCGCACCTGGGCAACGGATGCAGCATCACAGCCGTCCGCAGGGGCAAAGCGGTTGACAACAGCATGGGGCTGACGCCGCTGGAGGGGCTGGTCATGGGCACGCGCAGCGGGGACATTGACCCCGCGCTGGTAGCCTATATCGGCGAACTCAAGGGGATTGACGCCGCCGGGGTGACGGCCATCTTGAACAAGAAGAGCGGCCTGGTCGGGGTATCGGGGACGAGCAACGACATGAGAACGCTGGAGACCGAGGCCGCGTCAGGAAGCCGCCGGGCAATGCTTGCGATGCAGATATTCGCCTATCGCGTAAGAAAATACATAGGGGCTTACCTGGCTGTGCTGGACGGGGCGGATACGATCGTCTTCACGGGCGGAATCGGCGAGAACGCCGTCGGAATGAGGGAGATGATTCTGAAGGACATGGGGCGCATCGGCGTTGTTCTGGACGCAAAGCGCAATAACGAGGCCATAGGGCGCAAGGCCGTGATCTCAGCCGACGATTCGCCGGTCGTGGTCCTCACGATACCGACCAATGAGGAACTACTTATCGCGCGCGACACGGCGCTCATCGTCGCTGCGAGATAGGGGTAGGGGCGCGAGGTCAAAGACCGTGGATTCGCACATTCTGCCTCTCCCGTGAAGAACAGGCGGTCATTCCTTCACTGCGCCGGCGGTCAGCCCCGCTATGAATTCCTTCTGTAATACAAAGAACAATATCGTCACCGGCAGGATGCTGAGGAGCGTTCCGGCCATCAGCACCCCGTATTGCTGCTCGTAGAGTCCGACGCATTGGTTCAGCGCGATCGGCAGCGTGAACCGCTGCTGGTTGTGCAGGATGATCTGCGGCCAGAGGAAGCTGTTCCACGATCCCATGAACGCGATCAGGCAGAACGCGCCGACCATGGGCCGCGAGATCGGCATGACGACGTCCCAGTAGGCGCGGAACTCGCTGCAGCCGTCAATGCGCGCCGCCTGAAGCAGGTCGTCGGGAATCTGGAGCATGGACTGGCGGAACAGGAACATGCCGAAGACGCTGACCGCCCCGGGGATGATCAGGCCGGCGTAAGTGTCCACAAGCCCCATCCTGTAGATCAGTTTGTACATCGGCGCAAGCATGACCTGCCCCGGGATCATCATCGTCGCCAGCATGACGAGCATGATGACCCTTTTCCCCTTGAACTCATACTTGGCCAGCGCGAATCCGCCAAGCGATGAGAAGAACAACTGCACGAGGGTGGTTGTTCCGGCCAGGAAGAAACTGTTGATCATGTAGCGCAGGAAGGGGATTTCACCGAAGAGCTTGCGGAAATTGAAGAGCGTCGGCTGAGGCGAGAAAAACGTGTAGTGGAACATGTCGTCCGGCCCCTTGACGGCTGCCGCCACCAGCCAGACGAGGGGGGTGAGGACAAGGGCGGCGACTCCGGCCAGCAGCGTGTAAGCCAGGGCGACGGCCAGTATGTTCGCGAAACGCCGCATCAGCGCGACTAACCTCCCGGTTTGAGGGTTTTCGTGATCTTCAACTGCGCCAGGCTGATGGTCAGCACGATCAGCGCCAGCGTCCATCCGATGGCCGAGGCGTAACCCAGGTCGCCGGTGTTGAAACCCGTGTCGTAAAGGTACATGACTATCGTCAAACCGGCCTTGTCCGGGCCGGATCCGTTGAGCATGACGTATGGCAACTCAAAGAGCTGGAAGGAGCCGATGGTGCTCATCATCACGACGAAGACGGTCACCTGCCGGATTCCGGGCATGGTGACGTGGAGGAACTGCTGAAAGCGGTTCGCCCCGTCAACCTGGGCGGCTTCGTAAAGCTGATTGTCCACGGCCTGCAGCGCGGCAAGGAAGTAGATCATGTTGAAGCCGACGTACATCCAGAGCGACGTAATCACGAGCGCTGGCATGACGAGTTGCGGATTGCCGAGCCATTTTGTCTCAAGGCCGACGCCGAGCAGACGATGGAGCGAGACGTTCAGGAGTCCGTATTTCGGGATGAAGATGACGCTGAAGAGGACGGCGACGAAGACCTGGCCGACGAGGTGGGGGGTGAAGAAGGCGAAGCGGAAGACATTGCGGCCCTTCACCCATCGGGCGTTGAGCAGCAATGCGAGACCAAGGCTCAAGGGCAATTGCAGAAAAACCGAGAAACAGGCGAAGACAGCGGTGTTGCGCACGGCCTTGTAAAAGTCGGGGTCGGAGAGGAGGAAGCGGAAGTTTTCAAGTCCGACGAAGACGGCTGATTTGGGGCCGGAGGTGATATGGAACGCGAGCCAGATGCTGTGGAGGAGGGGATAGACTCCGAAGGTGAGGAAGAGGATGATGAATGGGGCGACGAAGTAATACGGAGCCCACTTCTGCTGACGCTTCCAGAACCATCCGGAGGTTGCTGCGCTCATTGTCTTCCTCCCGGATGTTCGGCGTCGGACTGCTGGAACGGGTCGCGTTTCATCATCTTCCGCACGTCGTCGGCGCAGGACTTGAGCGTTCGGCGGGCGAACTCGTCGAAGCCCCGCTCCCCGTTGCGGTTGTAGTAGAGGACGCAGGCGACGACGGCCTCGCCTAGTTTGGCCTTGGCCAGCCCTATGAAGGGGCTTGTATATTGCGAAGGGGTCTGCTCGGCAAGATCGGCGTAGAGCTTGCCGAGGGGTTGGCCGGACCAATAGGGGCGGGGATCGTTGAATTCAGGCAGCGCCCACGCCTCCTTGAGGGGGGGGATAATGTTTATGCTGGGGAAGCGTTTGGCAAGGTTCTTCGCGTCGCAGTAGATGTGAACCGCGTATTCACGGGCCAGTTCCGGGTTCTTGCAATGCTTCGTGATGCCCAGCATCGTGCCGCCCCATGTGCTGGTCCTGCGCCCGCCGGTCCTGACCGCCGGCAACGGCATCAGCGCCATCTTGCCGGAAACGCGCGGGACGTCCATTTCGGTCGTACGGCTGCGCCAGTCGGGGGCGATGATGGAGAGGAAATAGCCGGATTCCAGCGCCTGCGTGAATATCTGGCCGCCGGCGAGCGAGTTGGCGATTTTCTTCGGCCCGGCGACGAGGGGCACGTACCACTTCAGCGTTTCGAGCGCCGTTTCGCTGTCCATGACCAGGTTTCCGGACTTATCGAAGTAGCCCCCGTCACGCTGGAACAGGAACATCTCCATGTTGCCGGCCCCGTTGTCCTCCAGCTCGATCATATAGCGGTCGGGGACGCCGTCGCCGTCAAGGTCGCGGGTCATGCGTCTGCCGATTTCGACGAACTCATCCCAGGTCTCGACCTTTGAAAGATCAATGCCTTCCTGTTCGAAGATGTCGCGGCGATAGGCAAGCATGACGGGGTGGACGTCATGGGGGATGCCGAAGATGCGGCCTCGGGAGGTGTATGGCGCGAAGCGACTTCTGACGAGGCGGTCGCCCCAGCCGGACTGGTCGAGCCAGTTGGTCAGGTCGCTGAAACCGATGTCCCGCATGGGGCCGCGAAAAAAGCTGCCCGCGCTGCTGATTTCGACCTCGACGAGGTCCGGCACGTCGAGGTCCGACCAGAAAGCCGCCCTCAGACGGCTCGTCACGGCGACGCCGGAGACGAGTTGCACGTCAACCTTCACGCCGGGGTGCGCCGCCTCGAAGGCGGGGATGCCGTCAATGTACGCGTCATAGTGGCTCTTGGCGAAGGTCCACATATGGAGGTTGGCGGGGGATTCATTGACGGGATGGATGGAGAGGTAGAGCGCGGACGCGAGCGTCGCGACCAGTATCACGACCGGGGCTTTGCCTAGCGCGAGGAATCTCATTTGCGGTTGCGAAGGGGGCCGATTGCGCGACGCCGCGAACGGGACGGGAGATGATTCTCATATCCGGCGGGCGGATGCGTGTCAAGCCCCGGCGCAAGGGCGATTGACACCCGCCGGCGGGCGTGACATCATTGGCGGCGGAGAAGTCTTCCGGCGAGCAGGTGAAGCGCCAACCTGGAAATTCTCTGTTGCTTTATCCTCTAACCCGTGCTACATATTGTCAGTACTGGTGGCTTTGTGAATATTTCAGAGGTTTCAGCGATGGGAGTTGAAAAATGGCGGCAAGCAGGGAAGGAAGGAAGGAAGGAAGGAAGGAAGGGGCGGCGGGCGGTCTTTTCTCCATTTGTTGGTTACTCTGATTGCAATCTGCGCATGCAATGGCTGTTACCCGTTGCAAACGGGCGTATGGTCGCAGCCTTTAGGCGCGAATCCCACCGTAATCGGCAAGGAATTATACCTTGAACCGATGGCTGTGCTCGTCCTGCCGGATGAGGAAGACCTATCTCAGATTGCATTGACAAAGATTACATACACGCTCATTACCCATGATGAAACGATTCAGGGCGAAGAAGTGTTCGCTTCGCCGGTTCTGTTCACGCAGCACGAGCAGAACGACGAATTTTATACCACTTATTCAAAGAACATCTCCCGGACTTATGGCCAGCCCGTGGAAGGACAATTGTGGTCAAACTTCAAATTTGAATACACCAAGAAATTCATCCGCGACGACGAGACGACTTATGTCCGGGAATCGCAGGAGGTCGCAGGCATTACGCCCTATTGGGTGGTTGCGGCGGACATTGACGCCGATCTCAACAGGGACGGGAAGATGGATGACTGGGATGATTTTCTCGAGGATCTGTACCCCCTCTTTATAACTGACTCCACGGGAAGGAAGGGAAAACTCTCGATATTGGCCGATCCGGAAAGCGTCGGCGCTGGAAGTCTTACGCTTTCCTTCGCGCACAATACCCAGAACTTCAAGGTCTTCGGCCCTGACGGAAATGAGATAACGCTCCCGGTTACATGGACTTGGGACAAAGACGGCATGGCCGCAGCGGATGCGGTTTCAGCCGCCGCCGAACCTGAAACCGCGCCGGCAAAGGTTGCCCCCGAACTGATTTCCACCCTTGCCGCCGCCGCTTCGGGACAGCCATTGACCGACGCTGAAATCCTGTTGCTTGAAAACGCACTGGCAAACGGAGAACTTGACCGCCTGGGATGGCTGATCTCCGCCTGGATGCGGATCAACCCCGGTTCGAGAGGACAGGAATTGCGACGACTCATCCAGGCATATCGCAGCCTTCGCAAGGGTTCCATCGTCTCAGACGTTGTTCGGGCCGCAGCCGGACGCGATGTTCCCGGCTTGACGGAAAGCTCGGCAACGACAACGGCGGCAACTGCGACGGCATATCCCCGCGAAATTACGATTGAATATACCGGGACCGGCGCGGCAAGTTGCGAACTGGTACTCACGTATACAACCCCGCAATTCCTGAACGCGAATCGTTATCCCCCGACCGGAGAAGAATATTCCCATACCGACACCATAAGCGTATATGCGCTCCCCGGCTTCTCGTATCGGCGCGTTCCCATGATCCCCGGAAACGGCGTTATGCGCAGTTTCAGCGGATTGACCAGAGACAAGTTGATGAGCGTCGTCTTTAGAACAGACCGCCCCGACCTCATCAGCGTTTTCAGCGGCCTTCACCCGAAGCAAAACGTACTCGAAGTTCAAATTGACGCCAACGAAAATGTCGCTGGGATAGCCACAATCACCGCAATCATCCCCTACAATGGGAAATTCGTTGTGCTTGACACCATGCAGGTTGTGATCTTCGACGTGGAGATATCGGCCGTTGAGCGAAGCTTCGACCTTGTCGAATGGAACAATGCCATGTGCGCGCAGGGTTCCGGAAGTCCGCCGGTCTCCGAACCAACGGCCTTTGCCGCCGTCGGGCATTATCTGAAATACTCAGTGGATGTGTTTCCGCCGCTTGACTTGTTCGAGGGCATGGAACTCGTATCCGTCTCGGTTTTCGAGGGTGCCGCGCTTCTCGGTTCCGGATCGTCCGCCGCGCAGTTCCTCACCGCCAGCCCGGGGCGGGATGCGACAATCACGTGCAAGGCCGTGATTCACGACCATTGGGTCAATCAGGACGTCACCGCAAGCGACGACATGAGGCAGTTCATTCTGGAGGCGCATTTCAGCAAGCTTGAGCGGAAAAAAAGCTGGGAGACCGAATGGACCGACAGTTCAGGCGTTGTCAACGGCGACGATCCGGCGTGGTTCCTCTTCGCGCGGATTCAGTCCGACCCGAACATGGTCTATCTGTGCGACACGGCCCGCGTCACGGCGGAGCTTCTCCCCGCCTCAGCCGCGCCTTTCATCAAGGACGCCGCCGTGCAGGAGCGCAGCGTCGTTCCCGAGGAGGGCCAGTGGCGCGACTCCATCCATGAATTCGTGCAACTGTCCCCCAACGTCTGGCAGGCGACCATCGCCCCCGAAGACCTTCTGGACGGGGAAGGCGAGGGACGGGTCAGGGCATCCTTCAACGTCTGCAACAGCATCGAAGTGGTCTGCGATCCGGTCAGAACAGTCGTCTACTCCATCGGCGTCGGCTACGGCCGCGCGGCATGGGACGCCGAAATTCCCGACGGAAAGAAGTATCCGGACCTGGAATATTTCGAGTTCGGCAAGCCGATTGACGCGGCGGTCGGTGACTACGTGGGCGGCGGCGCATGGGCATGGGCCGCCGCTGCCGGAACCGTCGAAGAGGTTTATTCCGACATCGGACAGCGCGGTTTGGCCTTCCAATGGCAGTATTGCCGGGTCGAGAACGGCGTTGAAGAAGCATGGAGCGAACCAATGTCCGGCTGGCCGATCTCCCCCATGGCCGCCGTCTGCATCCCGAAGGCGCTGGCCATGATTCCCGGCGAATACAGGATGCGCGTTTATGCTGTTGCGAAAAACAACTCGGTGTCTTTTCCCCTGCCTGAAAACGCGGTCCCGATGGCCACAGACAGGGCGTTGAGAATCCCGCAGCCACTCGGAATTCGGAAATCAGATCAGCAACAAGACCAAGGCGCTGAAGTGCGGGAGGAACAGCAGCAGCAACAACAACAAACCGGCGACACCACCACGCTGAGGATACGGGGGATTGAGGATATCTTCAGCAAGGCCGGGGGCGATTGGAAACTTGTTACGAACAAACTTGACATCGTTCCGGTCACTCAATGCCCAGTCCACCTTGCGTTGATGGCGACAGTGACGGAAAACCCAAAAGTCTGGCCCCTCTGGGAGCCACGGTGGTTGCTGACAGTACACCCGTTGTCGCTGCCAGCGGAGGGGCCGCCGCGCAATCCCGGCGATCCGGATCCCCTTGCGCCGACCAGAGTACAGATAGACGAGGGGACTCCAACCATTACCGCGGTATTGGACTCTTTGCTTGGCGAGTCCTTGATTGGACGAACCGTCACAATCACGGCCGTATGCGGGAACCCCCTCCTGGCAGGATCATCGAAGTCCTACACTGTTGCCTGCGGTGGAATACCCAAGTTGGATCTGAAAGTGGAACGATTCCGCGTGGAACCTCATCCAACAGATCCGACACAGCGTCCGGTCGTAATATCATGGTGGAGCGACAGCACGGCACATCCAACGACGTAGTTGATGCGGCTATGAACGATACGATAAGATTCCGTGTCAACTTAACAACAAAGACATCTTATAATGGTTCTCCAGTTACCAACCTTGATTTAACATGGAACTTCGACGACGAAAATCAGACAGTAAACAGGCACCACGCTATTATTGACGGGAAAGTATATGACAACCTACCGTGGTCGCCATATAGCCTTTTTTTCCCATTTGCATATCTTTACAAAACCCCGTTTGACCGGACAGAGTCGCGAGGGTACCAGCCGACATATCCTTCCGTAACCTATAATCATCCTGACGTCGAGGGTGATCTGGCTGCCATACGATTCTGGGATACGCGCATTATCGCCTGCCCCGGAAGGGACGGCTTGGAGTCAGCCAGATTCTCCAATTCCGCCGCAAATTGCGAACAATGGCTCGGTAGAAAACTGCCGAAGTACCTTGGTTATCTTGCGCAAATGTGGACGTATCTGGGGTCTGATATGCCTTCTGATTATCTGAAGGGTCGTGAGAAATTCAAGCTGGATGCATCTCACTTCAGAACTCTTGTATTCTACGGGCATAGGAATTGGTGCGATAGTCTACTGGCTCAATCAGACGGACAACACATAGACATGAGTGGCGTAGACGCGTATGCGGAGAGGAATCTGCTTTTTTCAAGTCCCGTTGCGTGTGCGGACGGTACCACAAAGCCCCTTCAGATGCCGCCTTACGGAAGCAAGCGTTCCTACAAGTGGGCAGTCTTCTTCACTTGCTCAGTGCTGGACGACCCGATCAATGGTGATTATGGCGATAACGATGAGCTGGAAGTCCGCCGCGCTATCCTCAATGCGAGAGTAGTCGCCGGGCCTAACACTGAAGCTTATGAAGATGAGCTTCCGCAGGCATCAGCACATTTCTGGGAGGCAGCAGCGGTGGAAAACGCAACAATAACAAGATGTGCAGATGTGGGTTTCTTTTGGTATGCGAGAACACGGACCAAATACCCGCTCTTCAGATTCGCCGTTGTAGGCGAAGGCAACATTAGATTCCGAGATCGGGGACCATAGAGATGCACCTATGGGAAACTAAAAGGAAAAGGGCAACAGCGGTGGTGATCGCCGTATTGGCGGCGATTGTGGTCACAGTCTGCGTCTACTATACGGTTATGGGCACAGTGGGCAAGGGAGCGCAGTCGAAGCATCCCGTTGACAGGGATGAAGCGATTCGCATCGCCGGCAATTTCCTCGTCCAAGTCGGGCTTGGCGATTACGTGACCACGGACGTCGAATTCATGCCGTGGGAGGAAGGGGCATTCGCGCTTACATTCAAAAAGGCGAAAGGATATTCAGTAGTAGGATTGCTCAGGCGCAATCCGAACATTGTGCTTGGCGTACATCTCCCATTCCCTGACCACTGGTACCCTTCTCACCCCTGTACAACTGAGGCTGAAGCTCTGAAGACGGCGATAGACTTTCTTGGTAAGGCAAAATGTAAGGTCACTGGCCCTCCCGATCCCGAATACTCCTCGTTCAGAGAGGTACAGCGTGAGTTGAATGGCATGACTAAAGAATTGCTGCAACACGAGTTTGTGTGGGTTACGCGAGCATATAGCATCCCTGTATGCAATCACATGTGCAGGATATCGGTGTGTCCTGCAACGGGCGTGGTTGATTCCTACCGCCGAGACGCACCCATATCCGAGAATGATCTTCCCGCTCCTCCTTTCCGCGTCGGCAGGGAGAAAGCGATCCGCGCAGCCCGAACGGCATTCCCTGAACTCGGCGAGAAGTTCGAGATATATTTGTGTTATATGACGCCCTACGGTGGATTACCCCCAAGCCCAGAGAACCCTATCAAACCATATTGGATAGGGCGTAAGGAGCGTGTCGCACACCGAATGCCATCAATAACGTCTAGGGAGAAATACTGTATCAATTACATCCGTGGAATCGTTAGGGTAGATGCCCAAACAAGTGCCGTTGATGAAGATTGGGGGGGCGACCAGACTCATTTCGCAATCGCCAAGCGCCTCGCGCTTGAGAGGGAGAAGGGAAAGTAGTATTCTGGGATGGGGCAAATCATGAACACATCTAGGCGTAGTTCACCAAGCCGGAACTCAGCAAATGGGATGCTCACATGTTGTGGGGGAATCCGCCATCCCCCATATGTGTCCGGGGGCATGGAAGGTGCAGAAGGCTGAGCCAGGGCAGAGAGGATCGGGCAATACGGTCGTCGCCGGTCCGACCGGCAATATTGATGACGGCGATCTCGTACGCGCCACAAACGCATTCTTCAAGGAGGCTGCGTATGGCAGGACGGTGGCCCAGTGTTGCCTAAAGGCATATGAAGAATGTTACGCAAGCATTTCTAAAGCACGTGCGGAAAGAACATCTTTTGACTTCACTTTTTCTGGTGACGGAAATGTCCGGCCAATAGATCGGGGGCCCTAGAATCATGCTACGCAGAATCAGCCCACGCGCGCAAATAATGCGCATCCTGATTGCAGTCTGCATTGCTGGATCGGTATGGGTGGGCTACAAGTGGTCAAATTCCAGGAACGGCGCAGGCACAACAGCAAACAAGCCAGTTGGTACGGCGCAAGTGGTTGAAGTTGCCAGGAAGTTCCTGAGGAAAACGGGGATGGGCAGATATGAAGATGCCGAGGTAAAGGTCCGTGCCAGCTCGGTTGATGACAATGTTCTTGACATCTGCTTTAAGGGCCCAAAAACCAAGGTTGAAATCAAGGTCAGGCCGCGACCTCGTGTCGAAGTAATCGGAATGCTCTATTTTCGTCCTGATAGAGAACTGCCGTTGAGAAGATGCACAATGGAGGAGGCATTAGAGACAGCCAATACCTTTCTCCATAATGCCGGCGTAAGCATTGGACGTGAACCTGACCTGAGTTGGAGCGACGATGTGCCGCCCGATGTTATTGGCGACCCGTCAAAGCCCATGTATCGTTTCACTTTCTGCTGGACAACCCGACTTCACGGCCTGCCTGTTTGCGATAACAGCTATTGGATAGACGTAGATATGGCGACTGGCGTTGTGCATCGGTATCGGATTCCGGAGATACTTGACGTAAAATCGCTTCCTCATCCGCCTTTCAAGTTGAATCAGGAACGGGCAGTAAAGGCCGCACAGAAGAAATATCCGGAACTCGGCGCTGAACTTGAACTTTACCCTTGTTACATGAGAAAAGGAGCCGGGCCAAACGATAGGGCGGTCGGCCCGACACGTCCCTACTGGATTGGTAGGAAGGAGCGTGTTCCGGAATACGGCGCGGCCGGAATAGTCGGCTACGTACCGGGCATCGTGCGTGTTGACGCCGAAACGGGCGAAGTAGATGAACAACTTGGTGGCGATGAGACGTACTACGAAGTTGCCAAGCGCGTCGCGCTTGAGAAGGAAAAAGGCAAGTAGCGCTTCGGGCGAGTTGTCGTCTTCCCTCCCGCCGGAGGATGAAGAACGGCGATGTTTATCCATGCCCCGCTACATAGGCGATTGCTGGGGGAAATGGTGCGGGCGCTTCCACGACACGGCGGCCAGCGGATCAGGGCTGACCGTTGCCCCCCTCACCCGTCGTTCGCCAAGGCGAACGCCACCCTCTCCCGGGCGGGAGAGGGAAGTTCATGTGTTCATCCATGAGGCGAAACCCATGAAAGATACATTCAGAAGATCATGCGCGCGCCATGGCGGACTGACATTGCCCGAAGCGGGGCGTTTGCTGAATAAGACCTAAATAATCCGCCCGTTCAGCGCGCCGAGGTGCTGGCCGTTCAGTATCGCGAGGGTTCCGTTGACGATGACATGCTCAATCCCGGCGCTGTACCGGCAAGGTTCGTCATAGGTTGAGCAGTCTTTCACGGTCAGCGGATTAAAGACAGTTATGTCCGCCTTCGCCCCTTCCGCGATGCGACCGCGATCCTTCAGGCCGAGCGTGTCCGCCGGAAGGCCCGTCATCTTGCGGACGCCCTCTTCGAGGGGCAGGAGGTTGGCCTCCGATCCGTGCCTGCCGGGAAGCCTGACGAAATCGGCCAGGAACTTGGCAAAGGTTCCGAATGAGCGGGGGTGCGGCTTTCCGGCCGAGAGAAGTCCGACGGCCTTGCGCACGTTCGCGTCTGAGCCAGCCATGACGAAGGGCATGGAATAAATGCGCCGGAGATTATCTGCGCTCATGCAGAAGAAGACTATGCTTACGCGCGTCTCCTCCTGAATGAGCAGATCAAATACGAGGTCGAAGGGGTCAACCTTGAGCGCCTCCGCGATTTCCTGAACGTTGCGTCCCTCGGTATTCACGATCTGCCGCCTGCTGGTGCGCATGTGTTCGCCGTAGACCTGCGCGATGACGACGCTCTTCCAGAAATCCTCCTGCGGATGCTTTTCCCTGATTTCCGCAGCGATCCGTTTTCGCGTTTCGGGGTCTCGCAGGCGTTCCATCTCGGCGTCCAGCCCGCCCTCGTAGGTCCACGCCGGCAGGAAGGAATCCAGATCGGTCGAGGACGCCAGATAGGGGTAGCGGTCGGCCGTGACGCGGATGCCCTCGGCAATCGCCGCCTCGATCTTATCCAGCGCAGCGGGGAGCTTGCCCCAGTTGCGTTCTCCGCTGGTTTTCAGGTGGGAAATCTGGAGGGGGGCGCCGCTGTTGCGGGAGGTGCGAAGCGATTCGTCAATTGACTCCAGAAGCTCGTCGCCCTCGGAGCGCATGTGGGTGGTGTAAATCCCCCCGCGCCGGGCCACGACGCGGTTCAGTTCGGTCAGTTCCGATTCCGGGGTATAGCATCCGGGCGGGTAGATCAGGCCGGAGGACATGCCGCGCGCGCCGCCGTCGAACGCCTCCTCCAGCATCGCCTTCATCTTTCCGATTTCGTCGTCCGTCGCAGGACGGTTGTCGAACCCGACAGTCAGCGCGCGGAGGTTTCCGTGCCCGACCAGGAGGACGCGGTTGATGGCAGAGCCGCGACGCTCGGCTTCCTGGATGTATTCCGCCGGGCTGCGCCAGTTTATCCGGAGGCCGTACTTGATGTAGCCGCTCTGACGCCTCTCCAACAACCCGCCGCCGAGGGGGAAACCGCTCATGCCGCAGTTGCCGCAGACCTCGGTGGTCACCCCGTCCCGGACCTTACTGTCCGCAGTTGGACAGAGCAGGGAGAAGTAGTCGCTGTGGGAGTGGATGTCAATGAAGCCGGGAGAGACGATCAGTCCGCGCGCGTCAATGCTTTCCTGAGCGGCCTGCTCCGGAATGTCGTCAGCGATTGCGGCAATGGAGTCGCCGGTCAAGGCGACGTCGGCGATCCGGGACGGGCGTCCCGTTCCGTCCGCTACCAGTCCGCCCTTGATGAGCCAGTCGAACTGCGCCATTGCCGGACCGTTTCAGAATCAGGGGGGAATATCGTTAAATGAAGACAGGGCTGCCGTTGGCAACCCTGACCTTTCACCCGGACAATTGCGCCACCTGCCGGCGGACCGGAGGTCCGCCTTCAGTCGCCGCGCAATGGTTTCCCGCGGTTACTCGTAGACGAGCCTTGACGGACGATCCAGACCCAGGATGAAATCCAGGTCCTCAACCGCCAGATCAAGGTCGGTTTTCATTACGTTGAGCCTGCGCCGGTTGTCGTCCGGGTCAACGATTGAACAACTCGCCGCCGCGAACATCCAGATGCAGATTCCCAAAGCCAGCATTCGCCTGACCATATGGCTGCTCCTCGTCTCTCCTGCGCGTCACAGGAAATTGCCGTCAAAGGGCATGTGACACATGAAGTCTACACGTTTTGCTCAGAACCTGTCAAATGAATTTTACGCGACGTATTTGTTCTTGAACAGGATTTTCACGTCATGAGCGCAAAAAGTGGGCTGTTGTTTTTTTAAGCTGACAGGCACGGACGCGTATCGCCGCGCTACGCTTTTGTGGCGATGGCCTCGATCTCAACCTTCACGTCGAAGGGCAGACGCCCGGCCTGAACGCATGACCGGGCCGGAGGGACGTCCTTGAAGTAGTCCTTGTAGACCTCATTGAACGCCGCGTAATCGTCCATGTCGGCAAGGAAGACCGTCACTTTCAGGACATGGGCCATATCGCTTCCCGCCGCCTCCAGCAGACGCGCGACGTTGTCCAGTACCGCCCGGGTCTGCTCCCTGAGATCGCCTCTGATGAGGTCTCCGGTTGCAGGATTCTGGGGAATCTGGCCGCTCAGGAAGACCATGTCTCCGTAGACTATCGCCGGGGAATAAGGTCGTTTGACCTCCAACGCGCCTTTCTGATTGACTGCTCGCTTTTCCATCATTCGGCTCCTTTTCAGGAAGGCAGATTCTTGCGCATCCGCTTCCTTTTTATGAAAAACGCCAGGCGTTTCACGCCGCATCTTTGAAGAATCGCGGTTCCCTCAGCGGAATTGCGGTTGACCTGCTCCGGGGAGTGTGAATCGCTGCCCATTGTGAATTCGATGCCGCGCTCGACAGCAGAGCGCGCGATCTCCTCGTCGGGATAAGCCTCCCGGCATTCCTTGCTGAATCCGGCCGTGTTGAGTTCCAGCACGGGGCGCGTCCGCGTCGGGATTGCGGCAAGGTGGTCGAGGAACGCCTCCACGAATGGCCGCGCCGCTTCCTTCGGAAACTGGCTGCCGTCGTGATCGAACTTCTTATAGATGTCCAAATGGCCGATGACGTTGACCCAGCCGCCGGCGATCATCCTTCGTAGCTCGTTGAAGTATTCCGAAAGAAAGGCATCCCGCCCGCCGCATTCCCGCACAAGTTCCTCCAGCTTAGGGCGCGTGTAGTCAACCGCCATGCCCCGGAGAATGTGTATGGAACCAATGGCGTAGTCAATATCCAGGGATTTGACTGTATTGATGGTCCATTCGGTCCTGTCGGAAACGTGGTCAACCTCAACGCCGATGAGGACGGACATGCCCTTGCGGTCAATGCGCCGGAGAGCGTTGACTGAAGCCAGGTATTCTGGAAAAGTCTCCGGGAGAATTGCGCAGTCGGGCGCGGGTTCAACGAATCCGGGGGGATAGGGGAGATGGTCTGCGAATCCGAAGACGCGCGAGCCTGTTTCCATTGCGCGTTGGACGTATTCCGCCGGTTCGCCCCGGGCGTGGCGGCAGAGAGGGGTATGGTTGTGCAGGTTCACCAGCATGTTTTATCTTTCAGAATTTGCGCGGGCCGCTTCAAGCAGGTTGCGCAGGGAATGCGAGACGCCCTGAATCCTGCCGGCATCCGACAGGAGAATGTATGTGGGGAAGACGACGACGCCCATGCGCGATGCCAATGCGGCGTCCGGGTCCATGAAGACAGGGAAGGACGTGACCGGCAACCCCTGCGCCTTCATGTCTTCGCTTCTTCCGGGAGTGACGCCCGCAATGCGAGTCCCCCCGGCATGGGCCGCATTCATCTTCTCGATGTCAGCCCTGGTTGTCGGAGCGTGGGTCAGGAAGAAGCAGATGACCGCCAGCTTTGATTTTTCCGGGGAAGAATCAGGAAAAAGCATCTTGAGATCAGCGTCCGGAACGCTTGATCCGACCGCTGCGCGAAAGTGGGGCGGACCTTCCCCTCGCGGCGAGGCGGCGCGGAGAATCGCTCCGCAGATAAATGGCGCAAGAGCAGCGCATAAAAGCTTTGCCGTCAAGTGTTTATGATGTCCACAGGCCATGCGGTCACCCGGAACGCCGGTCTGAAGGCCTTATGTCAACCAGCTCCAGCTCCGGGCTGGCGCGCCCCTTATACTCGTTGACCTTCGGGATGTAGGCGATATCGAAGGAAGCGCCGTCACGCCCGGAAACGATGTCTGCCAGATCGCCCTGCCGGAAGGCGACCACGCGGAAGGTTGCGTTACCCTTATTGACCAGGAAGTTCGCGTGCTGCCCCGCCGCGCCCATACGGTTCACCATGCCCGCTATGCGGACGTTGCGCGAAGCCAGAACCGGCGCGGGATTACCCTCCCCGAAAGGGGCCATTTGCTCGATGTCGCGGAACACGGTCATGTCAAGCTCGGAGAAGTCCGCCTCGGCGTCAATGTGTAGCGTCGGCGCTAATTTTTCCGGGGAAAGCTGTTCCGACGCAAGCTCGTTTATACGCTTTCTGAACGGCTCCAGTTGCGCCTCGGACACTCTCAGGCCCGCGGCCTGCGCGTGGCCCCCGAAGGAGGTCAGAAGTTCGCCGCATCCCTCGATGAGGTCCAGCAGGTGAACCCCTGGCACGGACCTTCCGGATCCGCGCCAGTGCTCTCCGTTCCAGCCGAAGAGAATTGTCGGACGGTTCGACATGTCGGCGATCTTCGAGGCCACGATTCCTATCACGCCTTCATGCCAGTCCTGCCCGGCTTCGACGACGACGGGGCTGGTTCCCTGTTCGGACGCCTCAAGACGTTCCTGGACTTCCTTGAGGATTTGGGTTTCGATCTGGCGTCTCTGCCTGTTGGCATCCTCAAGCTCCAGGGCAAGGGAGCGGGCTTCGCTTGCCGAATTGGTCATGAGCAGGCGCAGCGCCTTGTCCGCGCTTCCCAGCCGCCCGGCGGCGTTGAGCCTCGGACCAAGCATGAAGGCCAGATGTACTGGTTGGATAGTCTTGTCCGCGAGGCGGCACACGTCAAGCAGCGCAGCCAGTCCCGGAGTCTTGCTCTCGTGGATCATCTCCATTCCATACCGCACGAGTATCCGATTCTCCCGGATGAGCGGGGCGACGTCCACGACCGTGCCCAACGCAGCAAGACCCATGCACTCGATCAGAAGGTTCCGAAGGTTCGGCTTCGCCCTTCCGCCGCCGGCCTCGGCCTGCGCGAAAGCCCACGCGAGCTTGAAGGCGATGCCGACCCCGGCCAGTTCCGCGCCGGGTGCGTCCGGGCCGGAGACCTTCGGGTTGACGACGATCGCATCGGCAGGGAGTTCAACGCCCGGCTCGTGATGGTCGGTCACGATCACCTCAAGCCCCAGCTCGCGGGCGCGCCTGACCTGCTCGCAGGCGCGGATGCCGCAGTCAACCGTAACCAGAAGCTTCCCGCCTTCGGCGGCTATCTGCTCGACCGACGATTCATGGAGGCCGTAGCCGTCGTTGATCCGGTCCGGCAGGTAGTGCGTCACGTTTGCGCCGGCGGCGCTCAGGCATTTGTGCAGGACGCAGATGCTTGTGATGCCGTCAACGTCGTAATCGCCGTAGATGACGATGCGTCTGCCGTCGCGGACGGCCCGCAGGAGCGCGGCGGCTGCGGCGGTCATGCCGGGGATCAGGGACGGATCGGGCAACTCGTTGAGCTTGCAGGAAAGGAAGCAGGAGGCCTGAGTCGGGTCGCAAAGGCCGCGCGAAGCAAGAATCCGGGCCAGAACGGGGGTGACGCGAAGCACGCGGCGCAGATTCTCCGACTGGGCGGCGTCATGTGCGCCGACCGACCATGCTTTAGCTGGGGATTGGGCGGATTGCCGCATCTGAAGGGTCTTGACCAGTTTTATTGACAGTGCGCCGCGTGAAATCGAATCCGGATGCATTATTGTCGCTTGCCGCCGGAACAGACAAGGGTAATCCATAAAGTCTGCATGATGGTCAATCAACGACGCGCTTGCGTTTCGAGAGTCTTGACGGCTAGAATCGCGCCAGCTTCCCAATGGGGAGTTGAAATCGTCCCGGAGAGCAGGAAATTGAGCGATTCATCCGCCACGGAAAGCCGGAGCGCGCCGGAAATATCGGTTGTGATCCCGTGTCTTAACGAGGAGCGCACAGTCGCCGTCTGCGTCCGCAAGGCGCTGGCCGCTTTCAAGGCGGCGGACGCGGAGGGGGAGGTCATTGTCGTAGACAACGGCTCGTCCGACGGTTCGGCGAAGGCCGCGCGCGAGGCCGGGGCTCGTGTGGCGGATGAGACGCGCAAGGGCTACGGCAGCGCGCTGCTGAGGGGGTTCCGAGAGGCGCGGGGCAGGTTCATCCTGATGGCCGACGCCGACGACAGCTACGACCTCAGCGAACTGCCCCGGTTTCTGGAAAAACTGCGCGAAGGCCATGATCTGGTGATGGGCACGCGGTTGAAGGGGGACATACATCCCGGCGCGATGCCGGCGATGAACAGGTATCTGGGCAACCCGACGCTGAGCCTTCTAATCCGAGTGATGCACAAATCCACGGTCAGCGACAGCCAGTGCGGGATGCGGGCGTTCAAGAGTGAGCTTCCGGAAAGGCTGATGCTCTGCTCGACCGGGATGGAAATGGCATCGGAAATCGTCCTGAAGGCCGGCAGAGCCGGATTGAAGACGGCGGAGATACCGATCAGCCTCCACAAGACCGTGGCGGGGAGGTCGCCGAAACTGCGTCCGTGGCGGGACGGATGGCGGCATTTGAGACTGATACTCATGTTCGCGCCGGGGTGGCTGTTTGCGTTGCCGGGATTCTTCTTTCTGTTCCTTGCGATCGGGCTTTGTTTTCTTGGCGGGGAAGGATGGCTCAGCGTCCCATCCATTGCGTCGTTGGCCGTCGGTCTTCAGCTTCTGTCCTACTACAAGTTCGCCCGGATTTACCTTCGGGACCGGATGGGCGTGTCCGAACCGGACGACGCTTCGCCGCCGGGAAATAATCTCATAGAAAGCGGGGTTCGCGCGGGCATCATTGCCGTATTATCAGGGGCCAACGCGCTGTTTCTAATCGCAGTGATGTTCTGCAACCGCGCGCGAACTCTTGGGGATGCTCATCTGGCCGGATTGGCGCTTCTGGTGCTGGTCAGCTTTCTATCCGGCGCCTTCTTCAGTTTCATGCTCACCTACCGGGAACGCCAGAATCAATCGTAGGGAGGGCCGGGACGAATGAAGGTCCTTCTGATAAACGAACCTTTTGTTCCGGACTTCTGCCGGACGCAGCGATGGGCGGCGCGCACTCGCGGGCGCGTTATCAGACCGCCCGACTGGCTCGCATATGCGACTGCCGTTCTCGAACGCGAGGGGGTTGACGCGGAGTTATGGGATTTCTGCGCCCTGGGCCTGGGCAAGGAGAAACTGCGCTATCTCGTGGCCGACAAGCGACCGGACGTAGTCGTCCTGGATTCGACCACGCCCTCAATTTACAGCGACATCGAGTGCGCCCGCATTGTCAAGGGCGCATGGCCAGCGAAGGTGGTCATCGTCGGCCCGCACGCCAGCGCACTGCCGGAGGAGACGCTGATTGCAGCCGGCGGGGCGGCGGACATAATCGCAATCGGCGAATACGACCACACGATACGCGACATCTGCCTGAATCCCGACGCTCCGGAAAAGGTTGACGGGCTGTGCTTCCTTGACGGTCAGGAGCCGAAAAGAACGCCCCCGCGCGCATTGATCGAGGACCTGGATTCGCTGCCTTTTCCCGCGTGGCATCAGCTTGACCTTATGCAGTATTTCGACGGGCTGAAACTTCACCCATTCATTGACGTCATCGGCGGGCGGGGCTGCCCGAACCGGTGCGCGTTCTGCCTCTGGCCGCAGGTGATGCACGGGACGCGCTATCGCCTGCGCTCGCCGGGAAATATTCTGGACGAGATTGAGAGCGACATCGAGCTGTGCCCGGCGGTGATGAAATCCGGCGAGTTCTTCTTCGAGGACGACACCTTCACGGCCAACCGCGAACGCGCCGCCGCGATATGCGAGGAAATCATGCGGCGAAGGCGCGGAATGAGGTTTTCCATCAACTGCCGCGCGGACCTTGACGATCCGGAGATGTTCCGGATTCTGAAGGCGGCGGGGTGCAGGGAGTTGCTGGTCGGCTTCGAGAGCGGAGACCCCGAGATACTGCGCCGGATGAACAAGAACCTGACGCCCGACCAATCGCGCAACTTCATGTCCCTGGCGAAGCGCAACAAGCTGGTCGTGCATGGCTGCTTCGTTCTGGGAATGCCGGGAGAGACTGAGGAGAGCATCGGGCGGACGATTGATTTCGCGCTGAGTCTGGGATTGGATTCGGTTCAGTTTTCGGCGGCGATTCCTTTCCCCGGGACGGAACTATACGAAATGTGCCGGCGCGAGGGGCTGCTGGAAGGCAAGGATTGGGACCGCTGGCTGGGCGACGGGGAGCAGCGCAGCGTCTTCACGCCGTCGGGGATGACCCCGTCCGCCGTGGATTCGCGGGCGGACGCCGCGCTGCGCAGGTTCTACTTCCGCCCCGGTTACATGCTCTCGTTCCTCTTCAAGAGCCGCAACGTATCGGACATCCGGCGCAAGGTTCGCGGCGCGCGGAACTTCCTGAGGTACCTCAGAGAGAATCCGGGGCGGGGGCGATGAGCAACCAGCCAACTCCACAGAAACCTCAAGAGCCGGAGCCGGCTCACGCCGCGACGCTACAGCGTCCGGGATTCCAAAACAGAATGATTTTTTGCGCGGCAGCGATTGTTGCCATAGCCAATCTGCTGGCCTTCAGCCCGACGGTGACGTACGAATTCACGAACTGGGACGACGACGCCTTCATTTCGCGTAATCCGCTTGTCGTCCAGCCGGGGAGCGAGTGGGTCGTCAAGGCGCTGAAGGAACCGCATGAGGGGTATTACGCGCCGACGCTGTGGCTCACACTGAGGGCATGGCGCGGGGTGTTCGGTCTGAAACCTGGCGCATTTCATCTTCTGACCGTTCTCTTCCACGCCGCAAACGCCGCCATTCTGCTGCTCCTTCTGTCGCGGATGGGCGCGGGATTACGGGGCGCATTCGCAGGAGCGCTGTTATGGAGTCTGCATCCGCTGAGGGTCGAGTCAGTCGCGTGGGTGACGGAACTCAAGGACACGGAAAGCGGATTCTTCGCGCTGCTGTCCGCGCTGCTGTTTCTCCACTCGCTCAGGCTCGGTCAGACTGCTGAAATGGAAAAGCAGGGGGCGCGGCAGGCTGCGGAGGCTGCGCCTGAGCAAAATGGGCGGGTCGGCGGGAAGTCTAGGAATGGAAGGATTGAAGGCATTACGCGGCCTGCGCTTTATTTCGGGAGCGCGGTTTGCGCGGCGCTCTCGATGGGCGCGAAAGGGACGTTGTGCGTTTGGCCGCTCGCCATCATTCTGATCGCCCTTCTGCCTTGCAGGCTGCGGAATGCCGGGCGGGGCAGACCGGACGCGAAAGAGTGGTTGGCGATGGGGAGGATCGGTAAAGCCGTGATCCCTCATGCCACGCTGGGCGTGATATTCGGAATCGTCATGTTCGAGTCGCAGAGTAGCCTCGGCGTGGTTCCCGAGGGATGGACGGGCGCGTGGAAGGATCAGATGGCCAGGGCGGCGTATTCGTTCGCGTTTCATCTGCGGCTTCACGTCTGGCCGGTCGGGCTGTCGGCGCTTTATCGCTGGCCGGAATACCTGCATGGAAACCGCGCGTGGATGAGTCATTATTTGCCCGGCGTCTTCTTCTGCGCGGTTTATGCCGCCGCGTTTTATCTGTCGCTCAGGGAGGCATATCGCTCCGGCGCGGCATGGGCCTGCTGGGCCGCGTTTGCCATGCTCTTCTACGCCTGCGCCATGCTGCCGATGTCACAGGTCATCCCGACTGCGCGGCCTCTTGCGGATCGCTATACGTACATTCCCGGAATCGGCCTATTCGCGGCAGCGGGGGCATTGGCCTTCCATACCCGTCCGGGATCAGTCGCAAAGCCGGGCCGGGCATTGGCTTTCGCAGCGCTGGCGGTCTGCGCGACGGTTGAAACGATCCTGACGATTGAACGCCTTCCGACATGGAGGAACTCCGTTTCGCTCTGGCGCGACGTCGTCCTTGCCACGCCCAATACCGCCATGGCGCACAGCCAACTGGCCGCCGCAATGATGGAAAAGGGCATGAACCGCGAAGCGGAGGCGGAACTGAAACGCGCCCTGGAGATCGAGCCGCAGAACATTCTCGCAATCGCCAACATGGGGCTTGCGCTGGCTCACCGCGGCCAATTCGACGAGGCGATCAAGCATCTGGCGGTTGCGGTGGAACTTGAACCGTCGAACTTTAATGCCCGCTACGGGCTGATTGACGTTTTGCTGAGAGCCGGGCGATTGAAAGCGGCAGAGAGCCAGTTGCCGGGGCTGCTTGCCCTGAAGGAATGGCAGCCGGGGCGCTACTGCAAGCTGGCGCTGGACTTTCGGGGCAAGGGAAGGTTAGCGGCGGCGGCGGACAGCGTCCGCAGGGCGATCGGCGATTCTCCGGGAAACGCCTCTTATTGGAACATTCTCGGGGCATGCCTGCTGGAGGGGGGAGATGCCGAAGGAGCCGTCGCGGCGTTTATGACTGCTGCCCGGCTGGCGCCGGGCAATGGCGATTTCAGGGACAACCTGGAGAAGGCGCGGCGCGCAAGCCAGAAGTAGCGCAGGCGTTTCGCCCGCCTGTTATCCTGCCGGCCGGGACTGCTGCGATACAACAAATCGCTTGCCGGACAGGCGCGGCAGGGATTTCAGAA
Source organism: Planctomycetota bacterium (assembly GCA_022711755.1). GTDB lineage: Bacteria > Planctomycetota > Brocadiia > SM23-32 > JAKLEA01 > JAKLEA01. Next base: position 6,459 of record JAKLEA010000002.1, on the reverse strand, counting down.
CTATTGCGGCGGAAGGCGCGTATTGATAGTATTCGCATAAGCAGCATCCGTTCGTTCCGGCTAACCGGGCCGGTGTGTTCTAGTGTTTTGCGCGCAACAGTTCGGAGGTTATGCCAGATGCGTCATGCAATGAAGATAGCGGCGGCCATTGCGTTGCTTGCGGTATTGACAGCGGCGGGATGCAGGAAGTCCCAGCCGCCGGCTCCGACGGGGGGAGGGGCTACCGGTCAGCCCGCGGGAGGCGGCGAATCCATCGCGGCAAAGAAAACTTACACCATCGCCGTGATCCCGAAGGGCACGTCGCACGTCTTCTGGCAGTTCGTCCACGCCGGCGCGGCAAAGGCCGAAGCGGAACTCTCCAACGCGGACGCAAAGATTTCGATCAAGTGGCAAGGCCCGGCCACAGAGGGAGACTTTTCAGTCCAAAGCCAGATCGTGACGGACATGGTCAGCCGCAAGGTTGACGCCATAGTGCTGGCGCCGCTGGACGATAAGGCGCTCGTCCCCGCGGTCGAGGCGGCGGCGAAAGCCAATATCCCGGTCATCATCTTTGATTCGGACATACAGTGCGACAAATACGTGTCGTTTGTCGCGACGGACAATCTGAAGGGCGGCATGAACGCTGGAGAGGCCCTGGCGGGGCTGCTGGGCGGGAAGGGCAAGGTCGCGCTGGTCATGTACGCACCGGGCAGCGCCTCCACAACGCACCGCGAGAACGGATTCAGGGAAGCGCTGAAGAAATATCCGGATATCAAGCTGGTTGACGAACAATACGGGCTTCAGACCGTCGAACTTGCCAAAGGCAAGGTCGAGGACATGCTGTCGAAGAATCCCGACCTGGACGGCATCTTTGCGTGCAACGAGTCAACGGCGGTCGGGGCGGTCCAGGCGCTGAAGTCCCTGAACAAGGCGGGAAAGATAAAAATGGTTGGTTTTGACGCGACGCCCGCGCTTCAGACTGCATTGACGGAGAAGTCCCTGGACGCGCTGGTCGCGCAGCATCCGTTCAAGATGGGCTACGAGGCCGTGAAGGCCGCAGTGGAACACCTCAACGGAAAGAAGGTCGAGAAGCGGATAGACACGGGCGTCTACGTCATCACGCGCGAGAATCTCGCCAAGCCGGAAATCCAGGAGGCCGTCAGCCCGGATATCAAGAAATACCTGAAATAGGACTGCGGCTTCGGACCGGCGCGGAGGGGAGAAGACTGGAGGGGACCGAACAACAGGTCCGGTCCGATGGAATTTTCACGTTTTGACGCGATCCTGCTTGGGATCGCCGCCCTCTTCATGGTTCTCATCGTAAGGCTGGGGATGGTCCAGCTTTCGATGGGGGAGCGGTTTGCGGACAGGTTCCGTTCAACGACGCTCGTCCAGAATCGGCTGGAGACGCGGCGGGGGACGATCTACGCGCGGGACGGGACGCCGCTGGCGCGGGACGAGAGTTACTTCACGATCAAGGTCAATTATCCGAACCTGCTTTATGCCAGCCTTGTGCAAACGCGCCAATGGCCGCAGCGGCTAAGCTCAATGCGGGAGCACAAGGAAGTGGGGCCGCCGGCGCCGGACGGCTCAAACTGCGCGCAATGCCACCGTCCCGGCGGCGGCACATACCGCAGCCGGCGCAAGTTGCGCGAGTTCAAGGGGCGATGCCTGGAATGCCACAGCCCGGATACGGCGTGGGATCGCGTCATTCCGGAATTGACCAAGGTCCCGCGCGAAGAACTGCTGGCGGCGGCGGCCAGGCGCATCGAAAAAGTGGAGCGCATGTGGCAAACCGTCAACAAGCGAACCTCCCTCCCCAACCTGCGCATCGGTGAACAGGACGAATCATATCCGATCGTTGATCACGTGCAGTTTGAGAAGGTGGCCGTCCTCGAAGAGAACCTGGACATGCTGCCCGGAGTCGAGGTTCAGCAGGAAACCGAGCGCATATGCCCGGACGGCGCGCTTGCGCCGCACGTGCTCGGTTACATGGGGGCGATTCCAGAAGGAGAGTGGAAACCGAAGGAACTCCCGGCCTTCGAGGGCTGGATTAAGACAAGGCGCGACGCGGAATCAGACGACACATACATCCCCGGCGATAAGCGGGGCGTTATCGGGTTGGAGGGATACTATGAGTCAATCCTGCGCGGCGGGCGCGGGTGGGTCAGGGAGGAGAAATCCCTGGACGACCTGAACGTCCAGAATGTGCTTTTCGAGATTCCGCCCGTCCACGGCGCGGACATCAGGATCAGCCTTGACCCCGTGATCCAGCGCGCAGCGATGGTTGCGATGGACAAGGCGCGCACGTCCGATACGAACGTCCAGCGCGGGGCGTTCGTGTTGATGGACTGTCGCAACGGGGAGGTGATCGCAATGGTCTCCGTCCCGTCCTACAATACAAACACCTTGCGGCAGGAATACACAAAGCTGGCGGAGCATCCACATGCGCCGCTCTTCAACCGCGCGATCCAGGCCGGGATGCCACCCGGATCGTCGTTCAAGATGGTCGTGGCAGCGGCGGGTCTTGAATCGGGCGTGATAACAACGGAGACGGCCTTCCTCTGCGGTGGGGCCAAGGACGTGCAACATACGACGCTGCGTTGCAATGCGCGATGGGGGCATGGCCCGCAGTCTGTCGTGCAGGCGATTGAGAATTCATGCAACGTCTTTTTCTTCGACGTCGGGGAGATGCTCGGACAGCAGAAAGGTTATGAGTTCCTGCCGGAATATGCCAGGCGGTTCGGTTTCGCAAGTCCGACGAACATTGACCTGCTTGCCGAGAATGCCGGGCGGATGCCGGTTCCAGCCTCGAAGCTGGACCTGATGAACATGGCCATCGGGCAGGGGCGCGTGGAGGTCTCGCCGCTGCAGGTGACGTGCATGACGGCTGCGCTGGCAAACGGAGGAACGGTTCCGACGCCGCATTTCCTCATTGAAGTCACGGACGCCGGGGGTTCGCGTCGCCAGAGATATCAGCCGCCCATGGCGGAGCGGAAGGTCGGGCTTTCGGACGAAACGATGGCGGCAATAAAGGAAGGGATGAGGCGCGTGCCCGTGACGGGAACGGCGCGTTCAACGGGCCTTGCGCGCTACCGGGTGGCGGCAAAGACGGGCACTGCGGAACTCTCGCGCGGAGGCGATATCAACCACGCGTGGCTGACCGGCTACTTCCCATACGACAATCCGCGTTACGCAATCACTGTTGTGGCGGAGCGGGTGAAGGGCCATGGCGGAGAGGTCGCTGGGCCGATAGCTGAGGAGATGATCGAGAAGACATGGGAGAGGCTTCAGAATCTGCCGTAGCGCCAATGGTGCGGGCGATCAGGCGCGGGGGGCATGAACCGGCAGTTTGTCCCTGATCTGTCCGGCGCTGTAGTCTTCGGCATGATGTCCCGGCGGAATCATCGTTCCGCGGCAGGCGCAGAAAGAGCGCAAAGACGAGTAGGAAGATTGAGCGTAAGGCAATGAGCCCAATCTGCGCAATGTAACAATAACTGCGCCCCTGCAGTGCGATGCCGACCGAATCGCTGCAAAAAACCATAAGACACCCGCCACCATGCCATTCCCTCGCATGTTCTGACCTGTTACATTTTCCAGATAATAGCTGTTGCCATTAATGCCGACATCATGTATCATGACGAATTCTGCGGTAAGAGCCACGATCGGACGACGCCGGCTTGTTCCCGGCGCTGGTGTGGCTTAACTCCTTGAATAAAAAGGCGTTACGATTCAAATAGCGCGGCCGGATTTCGAGAAATCCCGACCTTTCATCCCTGTCAGAGGTGTGAACATGAAGAAGGATATTCATCCCAAGTACGGCGATTGTCAGGTGACGTGCGGTTGCGGCGAGAAGTTCATGACCCGCTCCACGTCAAAGAAGATCGCCGTCGAAATCTGCTCAAAGTGCCACCCGTTTTACACGGGCAAGCAGAAACTGCTGGATTCGACCGGACGCGTCGAGCGCTTCAAGCGCCGTTACGCCAAGGTTCTCGGCGAGCAGGCAAAGACCTCATAATCCGTCTGCGGCATTCAGTCGCCGCCCGCCGCGCGCGCGCCGTCAGGCAGCGGCGGCGGGACTTTCCCGTCGCCGGGCAGACGCCATATTCGAAGTCTCAGCCGTGGGCGTCGGGGCTTGAGGGACTCTCGAACCTGTAATCCATGCTTCCGGTAAAGGGACTTCCGGCGTGGACATTGCCTGGGAAATAAAGCAGAACGTAATTCAGCAGATCGGGAAGCGGCACGAGCGATTCCTGGAAATCGAGCGCAGGATCGCCGATCCGGAAGTCATTGCCAATCAACCCCTGTATCGCGAACTTCTGCGCGAGCGCGGCGGGATGGCCCGCATGGCCGAAACCTATGCCCGGTACGCAGCCGCAAAGACGAGGCTTGACGAGGCCCGGGCGATCCTTGACGATCCATCGGCTGACAATGAGTTCAAGGAACTTGCTCAGGACGAGTCCGCAGCCGCAGAAAAGGAAATCGGCGGTCTGACCGACGATCTCCTCTCGATATTCGTCACCGCGGATTCGACCAACAACCGCGACGTCATCATGGAAATCCGGGCCGGCACGGGCGGGGAGGAGGCCGCGCTCTTCGCGGCGGAATTATTCAGAATGTATTCCCGCTACGCGGAACGGCGAGGCTGGAAGGTGGAGATCATGGACTCCAGCCCGTCCGACATGGGAGGCCTGCGCGAAATCGTGTTCTCCGTCCAGGGCGGCGGCGTCTACGAAAAGCTGCGCTTTGAAAGCGGTGGCCATCGCGTCCAGCGCGTTCCGGAAACAGAATCGCAGGGGCGCATCCACACTTCGCTGGCCACCGTGGCCGTCATGCCCGAGGCCGAGGAGGTTGACGTCGAGCTTAAGCCCGAGGACCTGGACATGCAGTTCATCAGGTCCCAGGGACCGGGCGGGCAGAAGGTCAACAAGACAAGCTCCTGCGTCAGGCTGATACACAAGCCGACCGGCATAACGGTCCGATGCCAGGACGAGAAGAGCCAGCACCGCAACCGCGACAAAGCGCTGAAACTGCTGCGGTCAAGACTGTATGAGATGGAACAGGAAAAGCTTCAGAAGGAACGCAGCGAACTTCGCCGAACACAGGTGGGCAGCGGCGACCGGAACGAACGCATCAGAACCTATAACTTCCCGCAGGACCGCCTGACCGATCACCGCATCGGCTTCAACATGCACGGGTTGGAGCGCATCTTGCTGGGCGAGATAGACGAACTGTTCGATAGCCTGGCCCATCACGATCTTGAGCTTCGCCTGAAGGCCCTGGCGGCGCAGTGATCGTCACTCCCCCGTCTCGTTCATTCGATCCCGCCGGTTGCGCGAATGCTTCCGTAAAGCCGCGCGATTTCTTCAAACGGCTCTCGGTAATACCCCGTGTATCTCACGCCATTCCGGAGCGTGCGATAGAATGCCCCGGCCTTGCCGTCATGCGATATTGACGCCGAATTGACGTGCAGTATGAAAAGATCGCTGCTGAAACCGGAAATGGCGTTTCGCTCAGCTTCCGAGAGGATCATCTTTGCCGCCTGAGCATTGCGCCCGGCAGGCAGCGGCATGTTCTTTTCGGCGTCGTCGTAGCCCGGGAACTCGCCGCGCTTCGTCGGCGCATAATCCCACGCGACGATTATCAGATCCCACGCGATAGGGCCGGGGCCGGAGTTGCGTCGCCTGACCCAGGAGCGCAGAGCGTCCGCGCCGAAGCCCGGGCATTTCCAATCCTCGCCGGTCTTTCCGTGGCAGAAGGCGCTCCACGTGTCCTCGACAGCCCCGGTAAAAGGTTTCGGCAAATCCTCGTCGGGCTGCAATCCAACCCGTATCAGACCGTTCGGAAATACGGAAGACAGAACAGGTAGGCATTTCCCGAAATCCCTGTTCGGATAAACGTCGTAGACGGCAATGCGATCTGGATTGATTTCGCGCTTGAGGAATCCGCACAAGGCTTCCGCCTCGGCGACTGGGAAGACCTCCGCCATCCCGGCGTCATACATCCTGAGCAGGAGTGTGGGGACAATTTCGACGCCGCGCGGGCAATGCCTCTTCCAACTTCTGAAAACCCGCATTGCCGCATCGAGGGGGATTTCCCGATTATAAATCAGATACAGCCGGTTGGCCGCGAAGTCCTGCGAGAGCAGTCGCGCAGCGTTAGCAATCTCCCCGTCCGTGGCGGGCGCTGCCGGCGGAAATCCCGTCCCCCAGTAGTTGAGCCGCGCATCATCCGCCAGAGACGCATGAAGCCAGTAGGACCGTTCCAGAGGAAGGCTCCCGTCGTCGGCCCTCGCAAGGCCGGTCAGCATCGAAAAGACGGCAAGAACCGCCACCGGCCCAAGCCTGTCGTTCAGGCAGCCGGGCGCTTTGCGAAGATCGTCAATCTGGAGTATCCAACGCAAGGGGTGCGGTTTTGGATTTGGGCAAGAGGTGGAGTGGTGATATAAGAGGAGGTGCAGGGGTATGGCAAGATCACAGA
>JAKLEA010000019.1 GCA_022711755.1 Planctomycetota bacterium | reverse complement strand
CGGACCTGCGCCCATGCGGTGATGTGCTGCAAGAATCCGGCCACGGGCCGCACGATCAAGAGGGACGAGTATGAACCGTGCCGGGAGCGCATGCGACAACGCATGTCCAGTCAGGAAGGGCGGGATCGCTACCGTGTGAGGCGGCAGACGGTGGAGCCGAGGTTCGGCCACATGAAGCGGGTGATGGGATTGAGGCGGTTTCTGAGGCGGGGGCTGGCGAAAGTCGGCGTGGAATGGCTGCTGGCGTGTTTGACCTGGAACGTGCAGAAGCTCATGAAATGCTGGAAGGGGGTGGCGATGGCGCAGTAGGCATTGTTGGGGAGGGCCTGCGCATTGCGGAAACCGGCGGCTGGCAGGGGCCAGAAGCGCGACGGACAGGCGACCGGCTCCGGGAAGCCGGAAAATGGCGATCAGCGCGGATTGGGGCAGAAACCGGACCCAGTTCATGAGACCTCATGCCGGGATCAGTCCGACTCTCTTCCGTGACTTCGAGCGCAGGTATTTCGACAGCCTCTTGCACCCGAGGCTACCGCCAGACGCCGCAAGCGGCTAAGACTGCGCATTCAAGGGGAGAGTCTGTTAACGCATAAAACAGCGCATGGGGAGCTGGAACCATACCAGGCTACGTTGGCGCACCCGAGAACGGCGGGGACGGGGATTGAAATTTTCAATGCGCGTGGTATAGTGGAGTCATGGGCTTGAGGATGGCGAACGGAATAACCGCGTGTGCAACGCGCATAGCGTTGCACACCCTACAGGAAACCGCGCAACCGGCGCGCCCATCAATGCTCCGAAAGTCGTGTTGGTGGGTCAACGCATCGCGCCTTGCGCGCTGCTAACGACCCACCCTACTTTCGTCATCTTTGGGCGCGGCGCGGGGACGCATGAACGACTGACCCCGCACGTGTGAAACGCGCATCGCGTTGCACACGTGTTCCATCGGATGAACGCGGGGGCGCGTGAAAGCGCCTTGTGTTTTGGACGGCTCCGGCGGGCGGGCATGGCTCAGCGCCGGGGCAGCGCAAACCGGCAAGATTGATAGTATCGAGGGTTTCCCAATGTCAAACAGCGCAGTTGTCTGGAATCGCGATTACCGTCGCAACATTCGTCCCGCGTTCGCCAGCAGCAGAACGCCAAAACGCTTCATCCGCGCGCGCGTCGGCCTTGCGGCGCGAACCGCTGCGGTTTCAAACAGCGCCATTGCCGCGCCAGATCCTTCAGGCATCGGCAGCGCCGGCTGTGCCGTAGGCGCCGTCGGTGACGGCGGTGACTCAGGCGACGCCGCGTCATATGACACAAAGAGTTCAGGATTGGTTATCGCGGTATCCATGATGCTGGAAAACATGGTCAAGAATTTTGGAAGAAAAATCGCGGTCGGGGCGCTCGCCGCCACAGTCCTTTTCGGCGCCGTTAAACAAGAAGCGCGGGCCTGGATGATACAGGTCAGCTCTAATTTTGGTTATGATGAAGACAACAACAAAACCGTTGTCCAGGATACCCTCTGGGTGCAGGGTGGAGTAAATGGCCAAGACAATGTTGTCCGCTTCTGGTACGTTGATGAAGGAACCAATGATGGGATTAATGCCACTCAAGCCCCTGTTGGATGGACCCCTGTTGTTAATGCTAATGAGACTCGCCTTACTGGTGATGCTGCTTACATCCCTTTTGATGGGACCCCTGTTGGCGTCTTTGAGCGCGATTATGCTGGCGATGTCACGTCGAAACTCCAATTGATTCCTCTTGTTAGGGCTGAAGACATTGGCGGAGATCTTAGCGAAAACCTTGGCCTTGCTTATGGAATTACACCTGAGCCCGGCACAGTCGGTTTAATGGCCACAGGACTTGCGACTCTTGCGGCTGGCGCTTACCTCCGCAGAAAACGCGAAGAGAAGTAATTCTCCAATTATTATTTTTTATATAATTTGCATAGACTATTAATTGAAGTTCCATATGCCCCACATTCTAAAATTCCTAAGTTCCCAGACTGGTTATAATCAATCATCCCTATTGCCCCCCAATAAACACCAATAAGACTTCCATTAAATCTGAATGTTGAATTGGTTAACGTATAAATATTTGAAATTATATCATCTGTATTATTCCACCCAACATAAACTATTTGGAGGTTCTCACTTGAATCAACAATAATTGATGAGTCCTCCACCCCCATCAATTCATAAGAAGTCTGATTAAAATTGGTTTCATTGGACTTTATCCAAAGATAGTTCTTGGCGGAATAGCTTTCATAACTTGATTGGGAGCAGGTGATGTTGTACCAATGCCCGCGGTAGGGGGTGGTGAAGAGGCGGGTGGCGTTGAATTGGGAGGGCGAATACGTCATCCCCAGGGCACCATCCTGGTCCGTAATCAAAGTGCAGGTGGCATCGGAGATGCCCTCGCCGGAAGAAGTGTTAAGGTAGCTGGCGTTGAAGGTTAAAGATTGATTAACGACCAAGCGAGAGTTTATCCCGTTGCCGGCAGAGACGGAGAACTCCGCGTTGGCATAAGTGGTGTAGTTGGAGAAGCCTGTCACGTTGAAGACGAGGCTGGCGCCGTCCCAGCCGAGGATGCCGCAGTCAGGGCACGGCTCGCCGTTCTTGAGGATGACCGGCCGCTTGGCATAACTCAAATTGAACAAAGTCAGAACAGCTTTGCGGTTCAAGCCTGTGGCAGGATTAACATAAATGGAATTTGGCAAAATGAGGACATTGCGGTTGAGGTCCAAGCCCGACAAAGTGACGTTCTCGGAAAAGTTAATCACGCCCACGCCAGGCCGGCCAATAGTGACATTCTCGAGATTATCCCACGACGGATAAAGGGAGAAGTTAGTGGTGAGGGTGTTCGTGAAGTTGCTCCAGACCGGCTCGGCGCTGCCGTACATCAAGCCGTCAACAGTCAAATTCCCAGTAAGGTTAGCGGAAAGAATCGTCTGGTTGTATTGCGCGAGCGAGAAAAGAATCGAGTAAGGGTTCAAGCTGTAAGTGGCGTTGTCCAAAAGGTAATAAGCCACCGCAATCTGATCTGGCCACAAAATAGCCTCTCGGACTGTACAGCAGAAGACCCTCAGGCTTGCGCTGTTGCGTCTTGTCGCCCGCCTGCGGGCTATGTGGCGGCATCACTCGCGGACTGAATGCCCTCTCTGGTGGGCTTTATTTGGTCTTCAAACGCCCTTCAAAGCCGGATTGCGCCGCCCTTTCAGGCCGTGAAAAAGCATCCCTCCGAACATCTCTGTTTGGCGGTGGACACGGCATGTCCCTTCCCCGGCATGTCCCCCGCCGGTCGTGACCCCCCGTGACTTTATTCTCAGCGGGGAGCGCTCCACTTACCGACCATCTCGATCTCGCTCTCGCGGTATGGTTTGCCGTCCGGATGAAATACGTCATGCTGCCATGTCTCCGGAATCGGGTCTCCGGGCTTTGATCCCCACGGCATGAAGGTCTGCGTCCGTCCCGCGACCAGTCCCCAGTGATACCAGCCAATCCGGTTCTCAGCGAATATCGGCAGGATGGATTCGAAGGTGTTGCCTGACTGGCGGTGGAGCCATTCCGTGCAAATGACCGGACGGCCATAGCGTCCGCATATCTCAATCTTCGTCCTGATTCCGGCGGGCGGATCGTAGCCGTGGAAGGTTATGACGTCGGACCATTCCATAAGCCTGCGCGACATATCGCTGTTGAAATCGGCCCACGGCGCGATGGTCAGGGGTTGGGACGGATTGGCTGATCTTGCCCAGCGGAAGATCGCCTCGCACAGCGGAAGGCTTTTTTCGCCCATTCCGGAGTTGCCCGGTTCGTTGTAAAGGTCCCAGACAAGAATTCTTTCGTCGTTTGCGAACTTGCCGACAACATCCATGACGTAACTTTTCAGGTCCGGCCATGCGGAGCGATCCACGACGCGCTTGAGGCCGGGGCTTGGCGTCCAACCGCTGTTGTGGACGCCGGGAATGGGGGCGTCCTGCCTGCCGGTGTACGGCTCTTTGCCGGCAAAAGAGCAGTCACAGAACAGAACAGGCATGACCTTCATGCCACGGGAATCGGCGATTGAGAGGAATTTTTCGAATCGGGCGAGCATCCCGTCCGGGTCGTCGCGCCAGACGATGTATTGCAGGAAGACCCTCAGGCTGTTGTATCCGGCGTCTTGCGCCCAGGAGAGTTCCTGGTCAATGGTCTTCGGATCGAAGGTGTCGGCCTGCCACATTTCGGTCGTGTTGACGGCGGAGCGGGGGAGGTAGTTGAAGCCTTTGATGCTGCCGGTCTTCGTGTACCATTCTCCGGCTTTTTTAGCCGTCCATGGTTCAACTTTGCGCGTCCGGGTATTCAGTTTAATAACGCCGGTTCTCCAAGGGAGATCTGCGTATGATCCCCTGTGTTCTCCGGCTTTCAGTCCTTGCACAACGAGAAACGTTTCCGAAGGATCGTATTCCATCTTCTCGTCGTATCCCGTCCGGATGGCTTCGCCGTGGGAGACTTCATCGGTCCATTCTTCGATACCGTCGGGATAAGCGAGTTGGGAGCCGGTTGCGTATTCCCGCGCAACGTCGCGCCAGGGGCCGGCAAGGTTTTCCGCCTCGGCAAGGCCGAAACTTCTGACGTCGGATTTTGTTCTGACCTCGTAGATCATGTGATACCGGGCGGCATCTTTAACCTTGTAAATATGGACGGCCTCGTGGATTCCGGAGAAAACGGTTTCCGGCTTGCCGAAGCCCGACGGAAAGTCCGCGATGCGCGCGCGGCGGAAGCAAACGTCGTTGTGATTGCGAGTGTAGAAGAGATAGGCGTATTCCTCATCGCATATCATCCAGAAGTCTATCCACTTGGCATCCTCGTCCATGACGACCAGCGATTTTGGCTCAGTCCAGGAATCGGGATCGGCGATGGTCTCCGTGGTCATGTAGAAGGGGGAGTGGGTTCGCTTGCCGGTGAATATCTGGAAGATGAGGTACCACTTTCTGTGCGGGGAGAAGTAGAGTATTTGCGGGGCGCAGGCGTATCCGTTTTCGCGGATTCCGGTCTGCAGGAGTTCGCGACGGGGGGCGGTTTTCAGGCCTTCAAGAGTGGAGGCGCAGGCATAACCTGTGGATGCCCTGCCGAGTCCGCGGGCGGTGAAGAAGACATGCCATTTTCCGCCGTGGAAGATGATGCTTGCATCTTTGACGGACGTTTCATCGAATCCTCCCTTCAGTCCCGGTTCCATGATTGTTCGTCCGACGATCCATGAGCGTCCGCCGCCGGGCGTTGTCTCGAGCGCCGTCTTGTCCATGCCTTCTTCACCTCCGGCGATGCGCGCCGCCGACAGCGCAATCGCCAGCGCCGTCAGCACGAACATCGTCAAACTGTTGACGGGGATAGCCGAAAAACGAAATAATGTCCGTTGTTCAGCGCCGACGGCGCGAGCCGACTTCGAGCGGCCTGCCGCGGCAGAGCCGTGTTTCATTTTCCAGGTCATTGAGAGGACATGATATGAAGCCGACAAGGAACAGTTCAACAGCCCGCAGAAATTCTCTTTCCATTCGTCCGATCGAGCGGCTGGAGGATCGCGTTCTGCTTGACGTTGCGCCGGTGTTCAATAGCACTTTCGCCTCTCAGTATCTGGTTGAGAACGGCATGACGTTGGGCATTGATGGATATGATGGAGACGGAGATACGCTGACCATCACAGCCGTAAGCGATAATCCCGGCGTGACACCTTATATCCCGACCGGGAACGATTTCGCCAAGCTGCATTTTGTTGATTACCTGGGCGCGGACATGGGCGACATAATCGTCGAACTGTTCAACGACAGGTCGCCAACGGCGGTTAACCGCTTTGTCACGCTGGCCACCAACCATGTCAATCCCGACGGCACGCTCGATCCCGAAGGCGTTCCGTTCTATACGAACGTCATCGTCCATCGCGTCATTCCCGATTTCATGATTCAGACGGGCGATGCGGAGAAGGGGGATGGAACGGGCGGCAGTCCGCTTGGCGATTTCCCGGATTATTTCGATCCCAATCTGCGTTTCGTCGCTCCGGGCGCGCTGGCAATGGCCAATTCCGGGCCGAATACCAACGATTCCCAGTTCTTCATCACGGACGCTCCAACGCCCTGGCTGAACGGCAAACACATGATTTTCGGCCAGATGATTTCCGGCCAGACCGTCTACGATACGATCATCAACCTGCCCAGGAATACCACAACCAACCGTCCGAACAACCCGCCGAAGATGCAGTACGTGGAGATATACGAGAGCACAGAGGACGGGAGCGTGACCTTCCTGGTTGATGAGAATTTCGTGGGCGAGGCGCACGTCACGATCAGCCTTGACGACGGCAACGGCCACGTCACCCAGCAGGTGGTCAATCTGCTGGGGCTGGGGCAGCGTCCGGTTATCGCCGATCCCGGCGACGTTCCCGCAACGCCCGGATTCACCAAGTCCTTCATTGCGGACGTTGTTGACGACGGCGGGTTGCCGATGGACCTGACCATTACTGCGAGCGATGATCGCATCACCGCATCAATTAATGACACCACCCGGAAGGTTGACATTCTTGTTCCAAGCGACCTGAGCGGAATCTTCGACGTGACCGTGACGGCTGTTGAAACCGGCTACAGCGGTCTGACGCCGTCCAGCCAGAAGTTTCACGTGCTGGCGCAGAAGTCCACCGATCCGCAGGTTCTGGGCAGGATTCCGGGGCCTTCGACGGGACTGCTGGCATTCGAGACCCAGCAGGTGGGCAACCTGCTTTACGTCGCGGCGGGTGAGGCGGGATTGCTGATATACGACGTCACCGATCCGCTGGCCGCAGTCCTGCTCGATTCATACGACACCTCAAACTCGGTGCGCGACGTCGAAGTGGTAGGCAATACGGCGTTCCTGACGGATACGTGGGGCGGATTCCTGACCGTGAACGTCAGCGATCCGTCAAACATTACCCTGCTGGACAGCATAGGGGCCGGGGCGCTGGCCGTGAATGTGCAGATTGTTGACGACATAGCCTTTGTCTCGCGCTTCTCCTCCGGATTCACGGCGTACAATATCAGCGATCCGGCAAACATTACGCAGATCGGTACGCTCCTTAACATGGGGACCTCCGGCAATCTTAATCAGGCCGTGGAGGCATACATTCAGGGAGATCGGGCCTTTGTCGTTGATCGCGGGCTGGGCGTCGTCGTCGTGGACATAAGCAATCCGGCAACGATGACGCGCGTCAATTCATTCGCATCGGGGCGCAACGCATGGGGTATTGACCATGTGGGCAATACCGTCTACATCACTGAGGACGACGCGATCTCGGCCTGGGACATTACGGACGTGATGGCGCCGGTCAAACTCGGCAGCCTCGGCGGCATAGAGAACGATCCGTGGCAGATCACGGTCATCAACGGCGTAGCGGTTGTAGGGAGGACCGGCGGGCTGATATTCGTTGACGTGTCCGATCCGGCGCACATGGTTCAGGAGCGGACGTTTGCCGTCCCGGACTTCGGCAGTTCGGCGACGATGGTTGGCTCGCGATTGTGGCTGCCGGCGGGTAACGTCGGGGTGCTGCTGATGGACACGGCGGGGCTGTTCGATCCGCCCAACGGCGTCATTGACTCTCCTGCAAACGGGACTTACGTGAACGCCGGCGATGCGCTCAATCTGCAAAGCTCGTGGACCGACGACGCAAACGTTGTCGCATGGGAATGGCAGGTGACCGGACCGGAGAATCACACATTCAATGTTGAAGACCCAGGCGAGCTGATTCTCAACACGGCCGGCGCATACCTCATAACCCTGACCGTTACGAATGATCTGGGGCTGGACGATCCATCCCCCTTTGTTGTGTCGGTTACGGTTTTACCTGAGGGGAGCGAATTCCCGGAAGGCGTCATTGACAGCCCGGCGGACGGGGCAACGATCAAGTCCGGCGAGAGCGTCAATCTACAGAGTTCATGGACGGACGACGGAACAATTGCGCAATGGGCGTGGACGGTGACGGGGCCTGAAGACCACACGTTCAGCGTCGAGGACCCGGGCAGTCTCATTCTGAATACTCTTGGCGAGTATACGATCACTTTAGTCGTAACGGATGACGACGGATTGAGCGATCAGACGCCGGCAGTCACGCATGTCACTGTGATCTCGAACATTCCGGAGCCGGTACTGCTGGGCGCGGTTGATGTCGGGCCTGCGACGGTCTACGTGTACGATGTTGACGGGTTGGACAACGGAATTCCGATCAACGGCGATTATGATGGCACGGACGGCACGCCATACAATGCCGCCAATCTGGCAAATGACCTCTTGATCGTCAAGGGACAGCGCGGGGCTGTGATTGTCGCCCGCGCGAGGGTGTATAACGGCGGCGCGTGGAGCAACGCGGATTTCAGCAGTCTTGGGATCGCGGTGGAAGGCTCGCTGGAGGTCTTCGTTGATCAGAGACTCGGCACTGGCGATATCAGCTTCCTTGCCGCGATAGGCGATATCGGGACGGCCGTGGTGAATTCCTCGATTACGGGGCTTACGAGGGAATTGACCGTCATGGGGCAGACGCTTCCCGTAATGACGATTCCTGCGGAAGCCGGGCTTTATTCCCAGGGCAACATCGGAACAGCCATCGTCTACGGCGCGGGGGACAGCATTTCCGGTAACGTCGTTGCGAAGAAACTAGGCACGCTCATTACCGGCGCGGGGCTTTCCGGAGACGTCAGCATCACCGGATCGGCGGACGTGATCTACACCGGCTACAAGTCCGCTGCTGCCTTGAGCGGCAAGATCACTGCCGGCTCGATCAACACGCTTTACTCGAAGGGGCCGGTGACGGGCGAAGTCAACGCTACCGGGAAAATAGCGACGTTCTATTCGTCAGGTCCGGTCTCAGGAACCGTGAAGGCCGGAGACATCAACCTGTTTTATGCCGCTGGAAACGTATCTGCCCACGTTGAAGCCGCCCGGACCATCAGCACGCTATTCACGACTGGAACGCTGACCGGAACCGGCTCGGTCATTGCCGGCGGAGCGATCAAGACGATGGTTGTCGGAAGCGGAGTTGATACGACAATCACCGCCGCATCGCTGGACACGCTGGTCGTTCAGAAGGGCAACCTTGCCGGGAGCATTGACCTGACCGGCGACGGGAAGAACATCATCGTCTCGTCGGGCGATCTGACCGCGACGATCGAATCCGGCGGGACGCTCTCAACCGTCAGCGTCGCAAAGGGGACGTTCAAGGGGATGATTGATGCGGCGGGCATTGGCACGCTGATAGCAAAGAACGCCGACGCAAATGGCGATGCGCGCGCGCAGATTCTGGCGCAGAACGCCCAGAACCTGTTCATTCTCGGCAACATGAACGCGACGGACGTAGGCATCGGGACCGGCAGCCTTCCCGCCGGGAAGACCGCGCAGCTCGGATATCTCTACGTGGGCGGCAATCTGACGCGCTCGAACGTCCTTGTGGGCGTCTGGAACGAGCACGGCGGCGACGCCGGGGCGGACAACGTCTTCAGCGACGGTGGCGAGAACGGCGCGCCATACGTTCCGTCCGGTTTCGCGGGGACGGCCAAACTGGTGAACGTCCACATCGGCGGAGCGATAGGCAGCGGAGCCGCCCCGACGGGGCAATGGACAATCGCATCGAAGAACAAGGGATTGTGGAAGGCCATGCCGGCTGGGACGGATTACGTCATCAGCGTGGAGACGACGTAATTTTCTCCGATGCTTGAATCAGCCGACAAAAGGCGAAGGCTTTCTTGAAATACTGCATACATGTCGGAAACTCGCTTGTTACGTCACTTCGGTTGGCGTTTCCTTAGGCATTGTGTAATACGTCAATCCCTCGATTGATTTCCCATTCGACGGGATAAGGAAGGCCGCGAGTTCTCCGACGATTACGCAGACCGCCAGACCCGTGAAGCTGTAAAGCAGAATGTGGACGTGTGTGTATCTGCTGATCAGGTATTGAACCAGTCCGCTTGCGGCAAGCCCTATGACCGCGCACCATCCGTGCGCTCGCCTGCTGAAGATACCCAGCAGGAACATCCCGGCCAACCCCCCGGCAAACAGGCCGAGAATCGTGTTGAGCTGGTCCCAGAGCGACTTGATGTTCCAGCGCGTCATCATCAGCGCAAAGCCAGTTCCGGCCACCCCGACCACCACTGTAATCCACCTCGCGAAGCTCAGGTACGCGCTTTCCTCAAGCTCGATCCGTTTCACTGGAATCGCATCCTGCCTTCTTGCCAGGAACCCCCGGATTCCCGACAGATGAGCCGTCTCCCGGTCGGGCGCTGCGGTCCAGGGGTTACGGTGGGCGAAACCGATCTTCAACCTGCGATAGAAATCCGTTGTCAGCGCCGTGGCAATCGAATTCATGCTGCTGTCCAGCGTTGACATTGCGGCGGCGAAGATGGCGGCGATGAGCAATCCCGCGACGCCGTTGGGCAACTGCGTGACGATGAACCACGGGAAAATGGCGTCGGCGTTCGTCAGCGTCGGGTTCATGGTTTCAGGATGCGATTTGAAGAACGCGAACAACGCGGTCCCGATTGCAAAGAAGAGTATCGAGGACGGGACGCACATTATGGCGTTGATGCGGATTCCCTTTGCCGCCGCTTTCTCGTCGGGCGTGGTGAGGTATCGCTGAATGACGGCCTGGTCGCTTCCGTAGCTGATGAAGTTCACGGCGAACCCGCCCAGCATCACCACCCAGAACGTCGGCGAGTTCATCGAGAGGGAAAAGTCGAGCATTCTGAACTTGTCCGCTTCCAGCGCCATTCTGACAAATGCCCCCGGCCCGCCGTCAACGTGGAAGATCATCATGGCAAAGCACAGGAGAGCGCCGCCAAGCAGAACTATCACCTGGATTACATCTGTCCAGATGACGGCCTCGATGCCGCCCAGAGCGGTATAGATGATCGAGAAAACGCCCATCGCCAGAACACAGAGCCGAACATCCATTCCGGAAACAACAGAAAGCGCAATGGAGGGGAGGTATAGAACAATTCCGATCCTGCCGAGTTGTACAATAACGAACATGAGGCTGCCGCAGAGTCGCGCGGCGAGGTTGAAACGCTTCTCAAGGTATTCGTAGGCCGTTGTTACATTCAGTCGGCGATAGAACGGCAGAAACCACAGGATGATGAACGGGGCGATCATGATGATCGTCATGTTGAACAGGAACATGCGCCAATCGGTGGAGAATGTCTTGGCTGGAATGGCCATGAAGGTGATCGCGCTCAACTGCGTCCCGAAGATGCTCAGGCCCGCCGCCCACCAGGGAACGCGTCTGCCGGCCCGGAAGAAGTCGTCCGTGCTTTTCTCCCTGCCCATGAGCAGGACGCCTATCAAGACCATGCTCAAAAGGTATATCCCGACAACTGTGTAGTTCAGGATTCCGAACCTGCGGGATGTCTCTCCGCAGCCAGTCCAGACCTTTGGGCTGCGCACGCCGGGGCGGATTTCGCCGGTCGGGACGACGATTGCGCCGTCCCAGACGACTGCGCAAGTCGTCACCGGGCAATCGGACGGCATGCGCCCGAGGACGGCCCAACTGTCCGTGACGGCGTGATACGCCAGAACATCGCGGCTGAATCCGGGATGGTATTCGAGGAGTTTCTGATTCGCCCGCTTCTCCTGCGCGACGGTATCGGCGAGCGTCTTTTTCGCCTCAGGCTCGGACTCCGATTCAAGTTTCTTTTCGAGATCGGCAATCTTCTTCGCAAGGCGGGCGGATTGCATGAATACTCGCCCTTCGTCTCCGCCGATGACGATGACATGGTTAACTCCTGACGGAACGGCTGAGCCGCCCATCACGCTCCTGGCGCTTGAGCCTGATTTGCCGACGCATACGTCGCTCAGACGTTTCCATGCGATCTTGCATGCGGCGTCCTTGCCGGAACGCTTCAATTCAGACTCATACGCCTTTGGATCGAAACGATATGCGTCCGTGAGAATGGCGGTTTCCATCCCCGGTTGTTCGTTGCGCCCGCTGAAGACATACAGGCAGTCGCTCGCGCCGTTATTCTGCGCGGCGACCACCGGGAGGATTCTTTCAGGTCCGGGCCAGGGGGGAAGTTCTTCCCATGCGAAACCGGCCTTGCCCTGCCGCGTAAGGTCAAGCATAAAGAAAGAACAGGTTGACGCCGATTCCGTCTTCCCCCCGACGACGTAAATTTTGCTTCCAAGTCGAGCGCCGGTCATGAACGATAGCGGAACCGGAAGCGATGGGAATTCGCTGAAGGATATTTCACGCTTAAGTGCGTCCCATCGCACAAGAAAGACGTCTGCGTATGATTTCTCCGCGTCGCACCCGCCGATGCAGAGAACGCCGCCGTCAAGGTTGACCGAAGCGCCGTATGCGAGCGCTCTTGGCAGTTTGAATCCGGCGTCGCTTATCCACTCGCGCCTGCCATCTGCGACTTTTCGGAGAACATAAATGTTATCATGCCATACCTTCCTGCCCCCCTCCCAGGGCATGCCGTCGGGAAAGTTTGCTCCGCCGGCAACCAGAAGGATATCGTTGTGGATACCGACGAAAGGACCAGCTACGCCCGGCTGGATATCCCGGCCGGGAGCTGGAGGTAGTTCAGGCAGTTCCCCCCATTTCAGGATATTGACTGAATGCGCGCCGGCTTCGTCGCAATAAAGCGGCAGCGCTATCAGAACGAGGAACGCCAGCGCTCTAAGGATTGTTCTCATGCGTTATGTTCTTCTAATTTGTGTTTCAAGCGGAATTGCATGTTCAACGGCGTGACATCATACCGCCGTCATGCGGAGCGTCAACTTGATGCCGAGTGAGCAGGATTCGACGCACTGCGCCATTCCCAATGGAAAATCCAATGTAAAAAACAAATCCTCGTCTGACTTTAATCCCGGATTTCGCCGATCATGGTTGTCGGCGTCCTATGCTTTTTGGCGTCCTCCCCGCCGATAAGATAAATCGTCTTTCCGGCGAGGACCGATTCGGTAAAGTTTGCCATTGGCATTGGCGCGGAATCACGATATGAGCGCGTGACCGTGTCGAAGACGATCACGCGATTTGTGAATCCGTCGCCCGCCCCCAGCCCGGCATATCCACCCATTAGAATTGCGTATCTGTTCCGCCAGGCAATCGCCGTCCAACCCCTGCAGGGGAAGGGAGCCGGTGCAATCGCCTCCCATTTCATTGATGCTGGGTCATAACATGCCGCCCTATCAAGGTTAATGACTCCCTTATCCTTGTCTGGAACGCAACCGCCGAAAATGTAGACCTTCTCGGCTATGCCGACCGCGCAGGCGTTGACGCATGGTTGTGGCATTGGTTCGAGAGCCGTCCAGCCTTTTTCAGTCATGCCGGGATCATATGTGATGAAGGAGTCCGGACTCGGGCTGAGGCCGGCGGGGTCCGATGTTCCGCCGGCAATGAAGTATTTTCCTGATACGCAGGTTGCTGAACCGTAGACGCGGGGGGACGGCAGGTTCACTGTCTGGGTCCAGACAGCCTTTCCATGGCGGAACGCCAGTTCCACACCGGAGGCGAGGGCGGCATCGCCTTCACAGCCGCCGAATATGGCGAATCCGTCAGACGTCGGGAAGGCATGGCCGCCCGCTCTGCGGCGCGGCATCTGCGGTCCTGGCAGCCATTCGGCGGATTCGACGTCGAGGATTTCGACGGAATCCAGCCAAAGCTTGTTTCCCGACACCCAGTTTGTGCCGCCTGCGGCCCAGATAATGCCGTTCACCGCTGCTACTGAATGCGAGCCGCGGCTTTCCTTCAACTGAGGACCGTATCGCCACTCGATATGCAGACCGTCCCGGTCGGAGGTTGCGCAACCTGCCGGAAGGACGAGAGCAATGGAGAACATCATGCCTGCGGCGCGGATGTAGTGGTTTCTCACGCAATCACCTCAAACAGGTCTGCCGTTTTGCGGTTTCGAGGAATTCCTGCACTTTCACAGGCGCGCCGGTCCGGCTGCTCTCTATCCCTGCAAAAACGAGGGCGACGGATTGCAGGTTGTCCTCGACGTTGGTCTCCATCGGCTCCCCGCCGTCAAGCCATTTGACGAATTTCTCGATCAGCCACGTGTTGGCCCACTTGGGCTGCTGGATGAGTGGAACTTCCTGGCCCTGTCCTTCCGTCTGCTCATTCCACTTTTTTGAAGAATCGTAGGGGAAACGCTCCACGCGACGCTTGCTGGTTATGAGCGTGGCGCCTTCGCACTCCGCCCGGATGTATTCCCGGCACCATCCGTTGAAGCCCACTGCGTTGGCCTTCGCGCCCTCGTAGAAAGCGCGCGTCCCGTTGCCCATGGCCATCGTCGCGAGCGCCTGGGAGTCGCCTCGGAACTCGCCCCATCGCGGGTTCCACGTCTGCGCGTAGATGGTGTCGCAAAGGCCGCCGCACATGTCGGCGAGGATGTCGAGGTGATGGACCGCCCCTTCGATCAGGAGCGCGTCCTTGATCTCATGCCTGAAACGCCCCCAACTCCCGAATCTTCTGCAATCGCATGTGAATCGGCAGACCAGGTAGTCAAGCGCGCCATGCCTTCCGGAGCGAATCTCGTTGCGCAGGGTTGTCTTGTCCTGATCGAAGCGATGGCTCATAGTGACGCCCATCTTCTTCCCGGCGCTCCTGACCTTCGCGGCTATGCGCGCGGACGCCGCCATGGTATCCGCTATCGGTTTTTCGGAGAGAATGTGCATGTCATGGGCCAGCGCGACGTCCACGACGCTTTCGTGATGCGCGGGGGGCACGATGATCGCGCAGAAGTCAGCCTTGTTTTCATCGAAAGTCCTGCTGATGTCCGTATAGCACTGTTCCGGGCGGAGTCCCAGATGCGCTTGCGCGTTCTTCAGCGATTCCGGATTGATGTCAACGGCGGCAACGACCTCAATCAGCCCTTCCTTGACGTTCGGCGGGAGGAATGACTGGCACCACGCCCCTCCGAATCCGCCAGTCCCGACCTGGATCATCCTGTATGCCATTGGTGTCCCTTTCCTCAGATTCTTTCCTTTTCTGGTTCCGCCGGGCCGTGCGCGTGTTCCCAGAGATGGCCCGCGCGTTTGCGCCCCTGCATCGTGGTTTCGAAATAGACGGCTTCCACCGGCTCGAAAACCTGGGGGAAATCGTGATGATGTCCCATGCCCGTCGCCACGCAATCGCCGGGACCGACAATGTAGGCCCTGCCCTCGGAGACGGCTATCCCGCAGCCTTTGACGATTATCCAGTATTCGTCACAATCGTGGTAGTGGCTGTCGAAGTTCGTCGCCTTCGCATATCCTGCCGGATCGCCTCCGTCCCGCGGGGAATCGCAGCGGGTGACCGAGAAGAGGCCGAATCCACCGGTATGTTCGCCCCATCGTCCGGACATTCTTACGACGGCGCAATCGGGCGAAGCGGAGACGAC
Source organism: Planctomycetota bacterium (assembly GCA_022711755.1). Classification (GTDB taxonomy): domain Bacteria; phylum Planctomycetota; class Brocadiia; order SM23-32; family JAKLEA01; genus JAKLEA01. The sequence continues at coordinate 100,822 of JAKLEA010000019.1, read as the reverse complement.
CTCGAAGGAACCCGCATCCGCGTCAAGATCGAGGCAGTCGCCTTTCTTCGCCCTGACGGTTTTGTTGCCGAATGTGAGATCGCATGTCCCGCTGGTGACGATGAGCTTTTCCCGGAGTGCGACGCGGGAGAATTTTGCCTTTCCCCCGGGCGGCAATTCGATAATGTCGAAATCCTCAAGCTCGCACCACTGGGGCGCGCAATCCTGCCCGCTCTTGAAAACCGGCATGTGCGTCCTCCTTCGCGTCCGCGATGGGGACGCCCCAGTATGGTCGCCTTGCGCGGCTTCAGAGTCAAGCGCGTCAGGGGCAAGTTGCAACGTGCCCCTGCCAGTTGCTGCCTCGTAAAAGCCTTAAATTATGCCTCGATTGCCCGGCTTGCGCCGGTTTGATACAATCCGTTCTCCGTGACGCCCCCGGCGCTGTCCGGCTCAGGCGTCTTGACGCGAAATTACCCGCCGTTCTGAGATTGAGCGGAGGTTGGTCATCATGCGCATCATCCTGAAAATACTGGTTCTCTCTATTCTGGCAACCCTCTGCGCCTGCGCAACACAGGAGCAGCAGACCGTTGTCGAGCCTCCAGCCGATGAGCCGAAGGCGCAGGTTGCATCCTCCGAGGCGGCTGCTCCTGAACCGGCGGTGGAAGCCGTCAGTGAGGAGGAGTTTGCCGCGATTGACGGGACCGTCTCCGCAGTTGCAGGCTACAAGAGCGGGGATAACCGGGAGAAACTCTTTGCGGTCGAGGAACTTGTCAGAAAGACTCACGGCAGGCCGGCCTGCCGCGCGCGCATCGAACAACGCCTGATCGAACTGCTGGAAAAGGAGTCCTCCCCGGACGCGAAACTGTTCATCTGCCGGCAACTCTTCTCGGTTGGAACGGACGTTTCCGTCCCGGCACTGTCGAAGCAGCTTTCCGATCCCGCGTCGGTTGACATGGCCTGCTACGCTCTTGCCGGGAATAGCTCGGATGTCGCCGGGCAGGCGTTGCGGGACGTTCTGGCCTCTAAGGAACCGTGCGTTCTGATTGCTGTGGCCGACCTTGTCGGAGCCAGGCGGGATGCACTGGCCTGCGATCAATTGGCGAAGCTGGCGACTCATGACGATGACGGCGTCGCCGTCGCGGCGATTGACGCGCTTGGACGCATCGGCGGCGCGGAATCGGTCAAGGCTCTGGATGATCTGCGCGCCGCCTCAACCGATAAACGCAGGCGCGGGGCCGCGTGCGACGCGCTGCTGCGCTGCGCGCGGATTGCCCTGGCCGAGGGGAGAAATGAGGAGGCTGTCGCAATCTGGAAGAATCTTGCGGGGCCGGGGGAATCAGAGGTCGTCAGAGCATCCTCCCTTGTCGGGCTTTCCGAGGCCTCCAGCGAGGACGCGCTGCCGCTGGTCATCCCGGCCTTGCGCGAGGATAGCCGCATCCTGAAGGCCGCCGCTGTTCGCTGCATACGGGAAATGAAGGGAACCAGCGTCGGGAAGCTGATGGAGGAGGAACTGCCGAAGCTCCCGCCTGCCGACCAGGTGTTGCTGATCGGCGCGCTGGCCAGCCGAGGCGGCTCGGACGTTAAAACCGTGATTTCCCGATCCGCCGGAAGCGCCAACGAGGACGTGCGAGTCGCCGCGCTGGGCGCATTGCGCCAGGTTGGCGACGCGTCGTCGCTTCCCCTGCTGATAACTGCCGCCGCCGGTCAGTCGAAGCGCGAGGGCGGAGTCGCGATGGCGAGCATAGTCGGGATGCGCGTCGCGGACGCCGATTCCGCGTTGATTACTTTTGTCAACAAAGGCCCCGCCGCCGAGCGCAGGGTTGTCATCGAGGCGCTGGCGCACCGGAAGGCCGACGCCGCGACTCCGGCGCTGCTTCAGGCGGCGCGGGATGAGGACCCCGGCGTCAGAATCGCCGCGCTGGAATCGCTGACCATTCTGGCCGCCCCGAAGGATATGAAGGACCTTGCCGCAGTGCTTCTGAAGGCTTCAAGCCAGACTGAAATGAAAGCGGCAGAGAAGGCTGTTGTCGCGACGGCTGGGCGGAATGCCGACAAAGCCGTTGCGGCGGATGAACTGCTGTCGCGATTGCCGCAGATAACTGACACGAAAATCCGCTGTTCCGTCATCCGCGCCCTGGGCGGCATTGCCAATGACAAGGTGCTTGCAGCTTTGGTTAAAGAGAAGGATTCTGAGCAGTCTGAGGCCAGAGACGCAGCCGTCAGGGCGCTGGCGGAATGGCCGGACGCCCGTGTCTACGCAACGCTCCGGGATATGGCCATTGCCGGCAAGAACGAAACGCAGCGGGTTCTGGCCCTGCGCGGGGCTGCCCGCGTCCTCCCGTTGGACGCGGCCCGATCCGGCCCCGATACAGTGGCCGAGTTCAGCAAGCTCATGGGCGCCGCGAAAAAGCCTGACGAGCGCAAGATGGTCCTTGCAGGCATGGCGGAACTGAAGTCTCTGGAAGCGTTGAACGCTATACTGCCCATGCTGAAGGATCAGACGGTCCGGATGGAGGCCGCCCATGCCGTCATGAAGGTCGGGCTGACCATCCGCGGGGCGCATCCGAAGGAGGCACAGGCGGCGATGAAGGCCGTCACGGAACAGATCAAGGACGAGTCCGTAGTCGCCCAGGCTCGCGCCGCAATCGAAGAAATCCGCAGATATCAGGATTTCATTACCTCATGGCAGGTCGCAGGCCCGTATGAAATCAAGGGCAAGAGCCATATGGACCTGTTTGAAGTCGCATTCCCGCCGGAGACCGACCAGTCGCCGACGGTTAAATGGGAGATCATCCCCCCGAGCGCCGATCCGAACCGCCCGTGGATGTTCGACCTGCTGGCGAAGTACGGCGGGCAGCAGAAAGTGGCCTATGCGCGGACGTGGATTCACTCGGACAAACGGCAGCGGGCGGGGCTTGAGCTTGGAACGGACGATAGTGTTAAGGTGTGGTTCAACGGGCGTCCGATACTGGCCCACAAGATTGAGCGCGGGGCAGCGCCCGGTCAGGAGAAGGTTGACATCACTCTCCAACAGGGCTGGAACAGCCTCATGTTGAAAATCACGCAGAACGTCATGATGTGGGACTTCTGCGCCCAACTGCGCGGGGCGGACGGCGACGAAATCAAGGGCGTGACCTTCGATTGCGCGCACATCGAGGAGGGACGCCTGATGGTCGTGGGCAGCAGCGGAGATTTCATCCTCGACTGGAAGGTGGCGGGACCGTATGACGCGGAAGGCAAGCAGTACAACGAACTGTTCGACATCCCGCTCGGACCGGAAAAGGAGGGCGAGGTTAAGTGGCAGGACTTCAAGGCCGGCGATGGCGGAATGGTCGGCCTCTTTGAGAAATGGGGCGAGAACAACAACAAGGCAGCCTACGCCCGGACGTGGATATTCTCCGAAACCGAACAGGACGTTTCCGTGGACGTCGGATCGGATGACGGGATCAAGGTCTGGCTCAATGACGCCGTCATAATAGCCGACAATACCAACCGTGGCGCGCAGCCCGGCCAGGATCACGCCGACGTTGTGCTCAGGAAGGGTTGGAACCGGCTGACGCTGAAGATCACGCAGGGCGGGGGCGGATGGGGATTCTGCGCGCAGATCGGGTCGCCGGTCCCCGGCGGCAAGCTCGAAGGCGTCAGGTTTGATCCGTCAAAGGGCGGAGAGGCCAGGTGACGTTCAACGACATTGTCCCGCGCGCAACTTGAAAGGCGGAACAGAATGGAAACACCGAAATCGGCAATCACGCGCCGTTCGCTTCTGCGGAAGGCCGCCGGGACCAGCCTGGCGTTTGCCGTCCCGACCATAATCCCGCAATCCGTCTTCGCCGCGCCGCCGAGCGAGAAGATCATGCTTGGCTTCGTCGGCATGGGCGGCATGGGCATGAACCACCTGATGTCCCTGAAGGATCAGGCCGTCGCCGTCTGCGACGTGGATGAGAACCGCATGCACGGGGCGCGGTTCCAGCTTGGCCCGAAGGCTTATGCCTTCAAGGATTATCGCAGCCTGCTTGAACGCAAGGACATTGACGCGATCATCATCGCCACGCCCGACCACTGGCACACGCTGGTCTCTCTTCACGCCATGCAGGCCGGCAAGGACGTCTACTGCGAAAAGCCCCTTACGCTGACCGTCGCCGAGGGGCAGGCGCTCGTCAAGGCGGCGCGACGCTACGGCGCGGTCTTTCAGACTGGCACGCAACAGCGTTCGAGCCGGGAGTTCTACCACGCCTGCATGCTGGTCCGGAACAACTACATCGGCAAGCTGGAGCGCATTGACGTGGGCCTGGGCGGAAACCCTACGTGCGACGATTCCGGCGACGGTCCTGCGCCTCACTGGATTGACTGGGACATGTGGCTCGGGCAGGCCCCCTGGGTTCCATACAACTCCCGCCGCCACCCCGGCGCGTTCAGGTTCATATGGGATTACTCCGGCGGATCGCTCTGCGACTGGGGCGCGCATCATCTGGACATCGCCCAGTGGGGGCATGGGACCGACCTCACCGGGCCTGTGGAGATTGACGGCAAGGGCGAACTGCCGACCACCGGCGTCTGGAACACCCCGACAACCTACGTGGTCAACTACAAGTACGCCGACGGCGTGACCATCACCGCCGGCCCGGGGCGTCCTTCAGGCGTCACTTTCTACGGCTCTAAAGGCAAGGTCTACGTTGACCGCGGGACGCTGGCGACCGAGCCTGAAGAACTCGAAAGGGTCAAGTTCGGCGCGGACAGCGTCCAGCTCTATGAAAGCCCGAACATTGACCGGGGCTGGACAGGCTCATGGGTGAAGCCGTCGCACTACCACGACTGGTTCGATTGCATCAAGACGCGCCGGAAATGCGTTTGCGACGTCGAGATCGGGCACAGGTCAATCACCCTCTCGCACCTGGGCAACCTATCCATCCGGCTTGGGCGGAAATTGAACTGGGACCCGGACAAGGAGCAGTTCGTTGGAGACGAAGAGGCCAACAGGTGGCTCTCAAGACCGATGCGCAAGCCGTGGCATCTCTGAGAGCGCATATCGCGCCGCGCGTGAATCCCGCAGGACGGCGATGTTAAGCTTTGCCGCGCCGGTCTGCCTGCTGCTTGCTATCGGTTGCAATCGAATCGGGTTGGAACGGGATATTACTGCGCTGCTTTCCGGGTGCGGGGCGACGCCGTCGAAGGTCAAGGCGCAGATGAGCGGCAGGAGTCGGGAGGGGATTGTCGAGACCGTCGTGAATGAAGACGATCTTCAATTGATCATCAGCGGATTGAAGCTTCAGGAAGTCCCTCTGGAGTCAAGGGCGTCCGACGCGCAATTCCGAGTCTGGCATGTCGGCGCGGTCGGGCAATACAGACATCCGCTTCTGACGGATTCCGAGACTGTCCGCATATTCAAGGCGGGGCCGCGGACGCCGGAACTGAAGCTTAAGAACGGCGGAGCTTTTGAGTATTTGCTGCTATACGTTTCCCCGGGAAGCAATAAGATTCTGATCCTCGTTTCCTATTCGTATGGATAAGGTCCTGACGGTCTGGATGGTTAAAAAAATAACCCGGGCGAAATCGTCCGGGTTATTTTTTTGCATTATCCGCTGCAGGGGAGGCATTTGATCCCCGCTGCGCTGATTTAACGGTTCTAGTTCGACTCTCCCTGCGGCTGTGCCTGCGCGCCGGCCGGTCTGGGCGGCGGAGCGGTGATGTCAATGATGCCGTTGCGGGCTTCGTAACGGCGGATGACCTCGGCCAGAGACAGGGCGATCCGCTTCGCGTTCCTGGCATTGACGACAATCTTGGACTCAATCTTTATGACGTTGGCGTTTCCGAACTGGGAGCCGAACATCAGCATGATGTCATCCTGGTCGCCGACAACCGAGAACAGATTCGCGTAAAGAGTCTTGACTCCCTCGTCGGACAGTCTGATCGTGCGCTGTCCGGGTTGTCCCTGTTGAGCTTCCCCAGCCTGGGGGGCGTTTTCATCGGCCATTGTGTGCCTCCTTCGTTGTCCTGAGAAAAACTTGCAAAACGTCAGAAATAACGCCGCTAGGTTAGCAGCGACGCGTATTGCATGTCAAGACGTTTAACGCTCGCGCGTTCATGCGCCTCAGACCGCATCGGGCGTTGCTGATCCGTCTTCACTGTCCTTATCCTCGCTCTCAGACTCTATTTCGAATTGAATCTGTCTGCGCGGCTCCAGGACGAGCTTTCTGTAGCGCTCCTTGATCAGCGCAAGTCGCTCCAATTTCCGCCTGTCCTGCTCGGACAACACGGAACCGGATCCGGGCGGCGTCTGTCCTGCCTCTTCCAAGATTGCCTGTTCCCTACCGGATGCGGGGGCCTGTCACGAGCGAGAATCGGTTGCCCCGCATATTAAGCCGAATGAAAAATCCCTCTCGCGCCGGGTCAGGCGCCTGCGCCGGACAGCCGTCACTTCGCAAGCGAGGTGATGATGTCGAAATCTTCACGCAGGGAATTATACAACTTCCTGAACATTGCGTAAGACTTCCGGTAAATCTCGTAGTTCGCCTCGTTCGGCTCGGTTCTTGAGATCACGTTGATCGTTGAGTCGCAGGCTTCTTCCACGCTTGACCACGCGCCTGTCCCCACGCCTGCCAGCAGCGCGGCGCCGAAGGCCGGCCCATCGGTCGCGTTGATCGTGCAGACCGGGGACTCGTAGACATCCGCCTGCACGCTGAGCCAGAACTCGCTTCTGGCGCCGCCTCCGGAGCAACGGATATCGCCAATCGGTATGCCCAATTCCCGCATTATCTGCAGCGAATCCTTCATGCCGAACGTCACGCCTTCCATGATGGATCTTATCATGTGCGCTCTGCCGTGCCGAGTCGTCAATCCTATCCAAGCCCCCCGCGCGTTGGGATTGGCGTGAGGCGTTCTTTCCCCGGTAAGGTAGGGCAGGAAGACGAGACCCTCGCAGCCGGGATCCGCGTCTTCAGCCTCCTCGCAGAGGATTTCATAGGCGTCAATCTTCATCCGAGACGCCTGCTCGCGCTCCATCTCCCCCAGGTTGTTCCGGAACCATTGGAGAGAGCCTCCCGCCGAGAGCATTACGCCCATGACGTGCCACTTCCCCGGGGCTGCGTGGCAGAACGTGTGCGCTCTTCCCTGGGGATCAATCGCCGGCGTGTCCGCAAATGCAAAAACCACGCCGGATGTTCCCAGCGTCGCGGAAATCACACCGGGCCGAACAATGCCGTTCCCGACCGCCCCGGCCGCTTGGTCCCCGCCGCCGCCGACAACCGGAACGCCGACCGCGATTCCCATCTCCGCCGCCGCCTCTTCGGTGACCTTTCCGCTTACGACAGTGGACTCGAAGCAATCCGGCAGCAGCGAACGGTCAATCTCCAGCTTCTGCAACATCTCGTCCGACCATCGGCGGTTCTTCACGTCTAGCAGAAGAGTGCCGGATGCGTCGCTGACATCGGTTGCGAACTGCCCGGTCATTCGGAATCTGATGTAGTCCTTCGGAAGGAGGACTTTGCGGACTCGCGCATAGATTTCCGGTTCGTTTTTGCGGACCCAGAGGATTTTTGGAGCCGTGAAACCAGTCAAGGCTGGGTTTGAGACCATTCCGATCAGCTTATCCCGCCCACCGGCTTTCTCCGTTATCTCGACGCACTCGGTCGCGGTTCTCTGGTCATTCCAGAGGATCGCCGGGCGCAGGACGTTGTTGTCCGCGTCCATGAAAACCGCTCCATGCATCTGGCCTGTCAACCCTATGCCGCCGATCTCCGTGCCCGGGATCTTTGCGTAATCCATCACGGCCTTGACCGTGTCCACCGTCGCGGCCCACCACCGTTCCGGGTCCTGTTCCGACCAGAGCGGCTGCGGGTTGTCAACGCCGTATTCGAGCACGGCGCTGGCCACAACCCGGCCTTCATCCGTGCACAGCAGCGCCTTGGTGCTCGATGTGCCGATGTCTATGCCAATCAGATATGCCACTGTTGATTCTCCGTTCGTTTCTGGAAAAAGCGGGAGTTATTCTAGGAATGCCTTTCCGGAGCGTCAAGCGATTTCGCCAAGCGCATTGAAATAAAGCGGCCATAAATGCGCTTATGCGTTGCGCCGGCGTTGCTGAGACAGGCTCAAACGCGCCCCGTCCCGGGGTTACTCGACCTTCTCGAATTCCTCCTTCGAGGCTCCGCAGACGGGACACACCCAGTCCTCCGGGATGTCCTCAAAGGCTGTTCCCGGGGGGACGTCGTTGTCCGGATCCCCCTTCTCAGGATCATAAACATATCCACACATCGCGCATTCCCACTTTTCCATTTCCAACTCCTCCGATTGTCTGAGGTATGCTCCTTGATGAACCGCCCCCTTTGCGGGGGACGGGCAGATTTTCAGTCAACGTCGCGCCGGACAGTCCGTCGCCGCAGCATGATCCCCTGACGCTGCGGCATTGTCAACCTTCTGGACCGTAAAAAAAGCCTTTACCAGTAATCCAATCGGGCTTTTCGGCTTGCAATGGCTTTCCTCGTGACTGTATAATGACAACATCATGTTCGCGGGGGGACTTCCGCGCCCCGAAGCATTCCAACAACCGGACACAAATCAGGAGCCATCAGCATGTTGACCCAGAAAAAGTCATGTGTTTTCAAAGCAGCCTTCAGCCGCTCGGCCTGCGACATGGAGCGGCTGGAATCCAGGTTGCTTCTGGCCGGCATTGCGCCAAATGCGACGATTGATTCCCCGTTGGACGGCGCTGAAATCTCCGTCGGCGGAAGCGTCAATCTTCAGGGAACCGCCACCGATCCTGACGGCACAATTGCATCTCACGCATGGTTCATCCTCGGTCCCGGTCCCGGTTCGGGCGGGCTTCCAATCTTCATCGCCAACTACGAGACGGCGGACCCCGGCTCGATCACGCTCCCCAATGCCGGCTACTACACGATCATCTATGCCGTCACGGACAATGACGGCAATACCGATTCAACCCCGGCTCAGGTTTCAGTCAAGGTCGGCTCCCCGACCAACGTGCCCCCGAACGGGACGATTACTTCGCCCATTGACGGAACTGTGATCAACCCGGGCGGGAAGGTGAACCTCGCGTCCAGCGCCACGGATTCCGACGGTGCGGTAATCATGCACGTCTGGACAGGCTTCGGCCCGGGCGGCTTCGCGGCCAACCCGCAGGAGGACCCGACCTACCTGATGCAGAATCCGGGCGATGTTCAACTCGACGCCCCCGGCGAATATTTCTTCGCCTATGTGCCGATTGACAACAGTTTCCAGCCTGATCCGTCCCCGGCCTTCGTCAAGGTTCGCGTCAATACCCCCCCTGAAAGCGTCATCAACTCCCCGCTTGACGGCGCATTCGTGGCCGCCGATACGGCAATCAATCTTCAGGGAACCGCGACTGACGATACGGGTATTTCCGCATATAACTGGCAGGTGACCGGCCCCGGGGGGTTCAGCCGGACCTTCACCAGCGAGGATCCGGGAAATCTCGTCCTGACCACCCCGGGCGCATACACCGTCACCTTCAGGGCGACGGATGCGGACGGTGCGGTTGACCCAACTCCCGCAACCGCTCATGTGACCGTCTACGAACCCGGCGCAATACAGCTTGTCGGCAAGGTCACGACCGCCCAAGGCCAGCAGGTCTACATCTACGATACCGACGCGCTGGGACCCGGCATGAGCGACATCAACGGGGTTTATGACAATACCTACAACCCGAACAGCCTGGCCAACGACCTCCAGATCGTCGGCACGCCGGGCGGGGTGGTCGTCATTGCTCGCGGGCAGATTCTCGTCGGCTCCACCATTCAGAAGGCGGATCACACCGGACTGGGGATTGTCGTCCCGAACGGCAAGATCAGCGCGTTCATAGACCAGCGCACGGGCAACCCGAGCGCCGTTTCCTTCATAGCGGCTCAGAGCGGCATAGCGACGGCGATCTTCAATTCTGAAGTCACCGGCCTGCCGCCCGGATCGGACCTGATCATCGCCGAGGCCGGCGGGTTCACGGTTCCCCAATTCGCGGGCATCTTCACCGACACTGGCTCCATCGGCACAGCAATCATCAACGGAACGGATAATTCCAGCAACAGCCTGCTGGGCAACGTTCTCAGCGAGGGGCTTTCAACCCTCATCACCATCGGCCACGCGCCCGGCAACATCCGTATTGACGGAAAGGTCGGCAATGTCATGGTCGGGCTTGGCGGGCCGATTGCGGGCAATCTCGGCGGAGAGGTCTCCGGCCAGTCAATCGCCATGGTCTACACAACCGGCAACATGACCGGCAGCGCGATCATCAACTCGCAATCCACAATCGGCATGGTCTATTCTGCCAAGACGATCAGCGCGGGAATCACCGCCGCGTCAGACATCCGGCAGGTCTTCGCCAAGGAAAGCCTGAACGGCTCGGTTGATGCGGGCGGCGCGCTGGGCCAGGCCTTTGCGCAGTTGGACATCACGGCTGAACTGAGCGCCAACCGCGAGATGCAACTTGTCTACGCCGGACGCAATTTCACCGGCGGCATTGACACGGAGCGCGACCTGCAGCTCTTCTACGCCAAGGGTTCCGTTACGAGCCTCGGCTCCATTGACGTCACCGGCGCGATCCAGACGATGGTCGTCGGCAGCGGTCTGAACGCGAACATCGCCGCCGCGTCCGCCAACCTGATCGCAGTACAGGGCGGCAACTTCTCCGGCAGCCTTGACCTCACGGGCGGCGCCGGGACGATCCTCGTGGCTTCGGGCAACCTTGCCGCGAACGTGAACGCCGGTGGAACACTGACCAGCGTCACGGTCTCCAAGGGCGCGGTTACCGGCAAGATCACCGCCAACAAGATCGGCACTTTGCTGGCCGCCGCAACACGCAAGGAAGGCGCCAACCGCGCAACCATCATTGCCGACGAAGGAATCACGAACCTGTTCGTCATGGGCAACATGACCGACACGGACGTGGGCGTCGGAACGCGATCTCTGGCCGCAGGCAAGCGCGTCGAGCTTGGCTTCCTCTACGTGGCCGGGGACGTGGAACGGACCAACGTGCTGGTCGGCGTCTGGAACGAGCACGGCCCGACCGCCAGCCCGTTCGACACGTTCAGCGACGGCGGCGAAAACGGCGCCCCCTACATCCCCGCCGGATTCGACGGCTCGGCCACGCTGAGACAGGTCTTTGTGAAGGGGACAGTCGGTGACGGATCGGGCATCGCCGGACAGTGGGCGATCGCCTCGCGCAACAAGGGTTCGATCTGGACCGTCAAGTCCCCCGCAGCCGATTACATCATTGATCCCGACGTGTTTGCGTAAAGGGATGAAGTTCGCATCACACAGGGCAGCGTCCGGTCCGCCGGGCGCTGCCCTTTTTGCTTTGGCACAATAAGGAACTGAATCATGACATCAAGAGAAAGAATGCTCGCGGCCATGCGCGGCGGACGGCCCGATTGCGTCCCCGTCGCCCCCGACACCTCGAACATGATCCCGTGCAGGCTTACCGGCAAACCTTTCTGGGACATCTACCTTTATTCCAACCCTCCGCTCTGGATGGCCTACATTGATTGCGCCCGGCATTTCGGCTTCGACGGCTGGCTGCCGGACGCGCCCGTCATCTTCGACTACGAGGCGGAGGCATGGGCAAGGGGGCCTCAATGGAAGGAGGCCATCGTAACCCGGACGGACGATCGTATTATCACTCGCCATCACGCGCTCGTTGACGGCGCGGAGCGATGGAGCGGTCACTGCAACGTCTACTACATTGACAATCCGCCCACGCATGGCATGCCTATCGAAATGATCGGACTCAAGGGCGATCCGGAGAAATGGGAGGATGTCCATCGCGTAATCAGCTACAAGGGCGCAGAGGGCTATCGCCAGGCGGTCGAGCGCATGGGCGAGAACGGCGTGGTCGGAATGGCGGTCGGGCTTCCGGGCCTGAACGTCAAGGATTTCGACTCGATGTATGAATATTACGATGAACATGACAAGGTCGTCCGGCGTTGCGAGGAACAGCGCGGCCATATCGTCCGCCGGCTGCGCGAGATTGTGAAACTGAAGCCCGATTTCGTACTGATCGGCGTCTCCGGCCACATGATCAGCAACCCGGAGCCGATCTTCCGGGAGCTTTCGCTGCCGACGCTCAAGGACGCGACGCGAATATGCAGGGAGGCCGGAGTCGTCAGCCAGATTCACTGCTGCGGGCCGGAATACGACCTCGTAAAAATGTCCGCGATGGAATCCGACCTGGACAACATCAACCCGCTGGAAATCCCCCCGATGGGCGACTGTGATCTGGCGCGGATCAAGTGCGAATTTGGGCGCGATATCAGCCTGATGGGCAACCTGCACACAACCGAAGTGATGTTGCGCGGAACTCCGAAGATCGTTGAGGACGCATGCAAGAGGGCGATTGACGACGCGGCAGAGGGCGGCGGATTCATACTCTCAACCGGCGACCAGTGCGGCCGCGACACCCCGGATGCCAACATACACAAGATGGTCGAAGTCGCCCGGACCTACGGACGATACTGAATGTCATGCATGAGTAGCGCACAAATGCCATGTATTACCCGTTCTGCATCCTTGTCTCATGAAGCGCCGCTTATGCCACAGGCTGGCACGGTGTCCTGGATTTCTTAATATGGCGCTGTGAGAAGCGGGACCGAAGTTCTGATGATTTCGAAGCCAATGCCTGGAACGCTCGAAAGGGGAAAGCACAATGGTCATTGTAATAGTCTTTATCGGCATCGGATGCGTCGTAGCCGGCTTGATTTGGGGAGTTTGGTGGATACGGTCATTGCTCTTCTGGTCTCGTGCGCGCGGAATTATCATTGGTCTGGATGACGGCATTGAAGTAGGCGATAAACTTCCTAGGATCGAGTTTACCGACCGGGACGGAAAGACCATTCAGTTCACTTCAAGATTCGGGGTGCAGATGATTCGCTGGTGGCCAATCGGCAGGAGTGTTGTTGTTTTATACGATCCTGAGGATCCATGTCGCGCCGAAGTGCTGTTACTGTCAAATGCAATTTCACCTATCATGGTAATTGTTTTCGGCGTGTTGATTTTTCTCGTCGGGCTTGGTGAGATCAAACCTTTTGGTTAAGGTTTATGGCACACTATGCTTGTTTCTCCCCATCCCCCCCATACTGATGCCTGCCATCCGCGCACATTGTAGGACAATTACATGTGACAACAGAGGGCAATGGGATAAAATAAGCCATGTTGACTCGCCGGATGCGGGACCATTTGCGCGCTGGAGAATGAAAGGGCCATGTCATGAAACTCAAGCTCAAGGCGGCCATCCTCGGCTACGGGCGCAGCGGAAGCACCATGCACGCCGGGGCCATTCAGGACAACGCCGACTCCTTCGAAATGGCCGCCGCGTGCGACGTTGACCCCGCGCGGCGCAAGGAGGCGGCGCAGCGATTCAACTGCGCCGTCTACGCCGACTACCATGAGATGCTGGCCAAGGAGAAGCTGGACCTTGTCAGCGTCATCACGCGAAGCGACCAGCACTGCGAGATGACCTGCGAATGCCTCAAGGCCGGCGTCAATGTCCTGGTGACGAAGCCGTGGGCTGTCAACGCCGACGAGGGGCGCCGCATGATCAGGACTGCCGGGGAAACCGGCAGGCTGCTGATGCCCTGGCTGCCGTCGCGCTGGTGCTGCGTTCTGCGCAGGCTCAAGGAGTTGATTGACGCCGGGACGATCGGCAATGTGTTCTTCATCCGTCGCTCCGTCTGCAGCTTCGCCACGCGCAACGACTGGCAGACGGAGAACCGCTTCGGAGGCGGCTACCTGCTCAACTGGGGGCCGCACATCGTTGACCCGCCAGTGGTTCTTCTCGGCAGCAAGGTTGCCAGCGTCTACGGGCGCATGAAGCAGGTCATCAACCCCGGCGACGTGGAGGACGTTTTCTTCGCCATAATGAACCTTCAAAACGGCGCCGTCGTCCAGGCGGAATTCACGCTGTCCGTCGCCAATCTGCCTGACTGGTTTGTGCAGGGCGACAGAGGAACAATCGTCGCTTACGGGCAGGACATGAAAATCTATCGCAAGGTCCCGCCGAAGCCGGACGATCCGACCAAGTATTCCGAAATGCGCTCGGAGGAGGAATCGGTCAGCGAGGAAAAGGTCAAAGGTTGCATGTACGGCGATTCTGCGGAGATATACCGGGAGATAGCGCAGGCCCTGCGCGGGGAGAAGGAATACCCCGTCAAACCGGCGCACGCGCTGGAGCTTTCAGAAACGTTTGACGCGATTCGCAGGTCCGACCGGGAAAACAGAGTGGTCGTTTTTTAGCGCTGACGGAGTGTCCCGATCATCTGCGATTTCGGGGCGATTGGGAGACTGCCAAGGTTGAAACGGAATAACAGGATGGAAGGACATAGCAAGCAATGAACTACTCATTCATGAGTTTCTCCACCCCGAAGCTATCGCTGGCCGAAATGCTGGAGGCGGCAAGGAAGTTCGGATACGACGGCATCGAACCGAGGCTGGACGAGGGGCACAAGCACGGCATTGAGGTCGCGGCGACAGCCGCCGATCGCGAGAAAGCCTTCAAGATGGCGAAGGACACGGGGATTTCCATTTGCTGCCTGGCCACGTCGCTGACCTTCAGCGATCCGGCCAAAAAGGACGCCATGATCCGCCAGTGCCTCGAACGCATTGACCTTGCCTGCGACGTCGGGGCGAGGACTTTGCGAGTCTTCGGAGGCAAGCTCGCCGCCGGCCTGACCCGCGAGGCGGCGATCATTCTCGCGGCGGATTCGCTGGCTTCGGTTGCCGACCATGCGGCGGAAAAGGCCGTCACGCTCTGCGTGGAGACGCACGACGACTGGTGCAACCCGTCGCACGTTCTCGCCGTGCTCAGGCGGGTGGATCATCCTGCGGTCGGCGCCAACTGGGACATCATGCACCCCGTGCGGACGAAGAACGCGAGCATAGAGGAATCGTTCCAGAAGTTGCGTCCATGGATAAAGCACCTGCACATTCACGACTGCGACGAGGCGGGCAAGCTCGTCCCCATTGGAGAGGGGATCATTGATCACCGGCGTGCGATACACCTTCTGAAATCGAACAACTACGGCGGATTCATAAGCGGGGAGTGGATAGGCTGGGAGCCGTGGGAGAAACACCTCCCGCGCGAGATTGCCACGCTGAAAGGGTATGAAGAGGAGGCGTCATAAGTCTTCTCTTTTTTCATGTTTGGCATCGGCACATTGAACAGAATGGTTTACTCAGTTCCGGGCGCCTGAGGCCCTCCCCCCGTCATCCTTGGAAAACAGGACCTGCACTTCGCCGTCCGCCCTCTTTTCTTCCACTACAAACGGGCAACCGTCGGCGTTTTCTGAAACCTTCACTGCAACGTCCCTGCCCTCGAACTTTACGCGCAATTCCCATTCCCCGGGGCCGGTTCGTTCGGTCCTGACCGGCTCCGGGCGCGAGGAGTCGGACCTGTAGGGCCGTATCACCGTCAGGAACCGGCACGATTCGGCGCGCTGAATCGTCTCCGCTGTAAGGTGATATTGAATGAGCTTGATGTGCGGGCGCGGCGGGGGATCGAACTTGTCCGTCTGCGCCATCTTCAAGCCTTCTGGGGAAATGAAATCAACAACTCCCGCCGCGACGCCGTGCGCCGCCAGAACCTCATGCTGAGACTTCGCGGTCATTTTCGACGGGCAGTGCAGCAGCCATGTGAAGAGCGAAGGCTTCGGAGCCTCAAGCTGGTCCAGGATGACGACCATATGCGGCTTGACGAAGAGGATGTGCCTTCGGAATCCTTTAAGGACATCGCCGTAGGCCTCCGCCGCCTCTCCGGCTGTGTAATCAACCCCTTCCGATGTGAAGAATGCGGTTATCTTTCCTCTTGCCCTCATGTCGCGCGCGCCCTGCCCGATGCCGTTGACTTCGATTGAGTTGACGGACCGTGTGCGCCACATCCAGTTGCGGTGATGATCGCTGCCGTAGACATCGCGCTGGCCGGAACTGATGAAAAGTCGTTCTCCGCAGACATTCATAAGAAAGGCGTTCTGCGAATCATAGCCGTGACTATCCGAACCGAAAGGGCTTGACTTCAACTGGACCTGGATGTTCTTTGAACCGTCGAGAATGGTAGTATTCAAGACTGCCAGACCGATGCCGCGGAACAATCGAGATGACGGGATGTCGGCGGGAGGCTTGCCTTCGATCTTCCCGGGAAGATCCAGCAGACAGTTCCAGTAGGCGTTCTCCGGCTGCGCCCCGCCGGTTGCGTCAACGTACCATTGCCAGTGCGGATTGCCGCTCTGCGCGGCAAGGATGCTCATCAGCGGCGCCTGATGCTCGCTTCGCTTGTCCCATGCCAGGTCGCCGAACCCCCCCGTCAACGTTCCCGGCGGCGTGACATATATGGGGTAATACCCGATCTTACTGAAGTAGGGCTTATCAAAGGCATTAACGCCGAAAGCGATGCGCATGATGTCCGCCCACCACGAGAAACGCTCTATGTAACTACGCCAATATGCCATGCCTTCGTGCCATCCCCCGTCGTCGTCGCACCAGACGGGATAGGCGTGGTAAAAAACGTTCATTGCGAACCAGACCCAGTCATCCGCCTCTGGCAGTTCGCCATGCAGCGCGATACCGACCTCCCCCAGAAAGTGCCACGCGCGGTTGCTGTGGCTGGCGTATGGCGTCCAGATATGTTTGGGATAGAGATGCGCATACATTTCCCGCCCGCGCGCCGTCAGCGAGGTTCGCACAAGCGCCCGCTCCTCTTCGCTAAGCAGAGGATGGAGGAAGGTATATGCCCGCGCCATGTAATAGGCTCCGGGCATCCCGGCCTCGTCGTTGTAGCGATAACCTGTTGCGCCCCGCGGGTCCCACTTCGCCGCCGCAAGCAGCAGCTCCTTGCCGGCTCGCCCGAATTCCTCGTTGCCATCAATCTGCCATGTGAATCCCAGAGTCGCGGCGCCGTTCAGAACGGCGATTGTCCGCAGCCGGTTTCCCCACCATATGGCCTTCCATTCCTCGCTCTTCGGAATTGTTCCCTGCGGGTAAAGCGGAGGTTCACTGACGTCCGGGGGTTTCGCGATAATCTTCTCGGACTGCTCCGCAAGACTGTCGTAGACGGGTTTGAGCCTCCCTTTCACCGCGTTTCGCAGTTCCGGCAACTGTTCGGGGCGGATGAACAGCCGGGGATGCTCACTCGGGATTCTTCGGAGGAGTTCCTCCCTGGCCGGCATGGGGAAGGGCCTGGCGTCATCCGGAACTGTGAAGCTGCGGGGTTTGCTCCACTGCGAATCCGCCCCGTTCGCATCCCGGAAGTTGAATCTCCAGAACCATCGTCCTGATTCCAGCGTCCTATCCGGAGTGTGACAGTACAGGTCGAGTTTCGCGATGCTGTAGCCGACCTTCTCGAATGAGGGATCGCGGCTCAACTGGAACGTGTAGAAAACGGCGTCCTTCTGAGGGCGCCATACAAATGCCGGCGGGTTGAGAGGAGATTTCTCATCTTGCGCCGGGCGGAATCCCCACTCGCCCGTCCGTCCCTCGCCCTCATCAAGCGGAAGGGTCTGCGCATCGGCCCGTAGTTGCCCGGTCGCTTCCGATGAAGGTTCGGCAAGCGTTCCGGCGGAACGGCAGCCATAAGCAATGGCGGCGGCAATCGCTGCGGGGAGAAGGACTGCAAGGGGTATCCGGTCAGTGAAGGGAGCGTTTATATGCCAGCCACTCGTAGGGGCGGGTTTGAAACCCGCCCCTACGCTGCCACGCGCCCGTGACTGACGCCGTACTGCAAGGGTGAATTTTGTGTTGACGTTGACACTCATTGACTGCCTCCGATGCCGGCTTACCGGGAAAATAGAGGACAACAGGCGCCGTGTGCGCGGCGGACGTGCAGCGCGCGCTCCGTAAGCGCCGCGAGTCAGCAGTTTTGTCGTTTCCGGGCTATCGTCTCAAACACGTCTCTTGCGAAGTCCGAAAGCGTGTCGTCCCGCGCGCCCATTATAAGCACGACGTCGCCGCTATCAGCAAGCGCGCCAATCTCAGGGGCAAGGTCCGCCCGCGACCGGACGAATCGCGCCCGGCGTTCCCGGGCCGAAACAGCGTCGGTTATATCGCGCGACGAAATGTCCTTTACCGCGCTGCCTCCGGCGTAATAGATTTCCGGCATGAGGAGAATGTCGTCGGGCCTGAGCGTCCTGGAAAAAACCTCGATCAGTTCCTCGCGCATGAGCCTTGTCGGTGCAAAACCGTGCGGTTGAAAAACGGCGATCAGCCGCCGGCAGGAAACCTTGGCTGCTGTGATTGCCGCCGCGAGCTTGTCCGGATTGTGCGCGAAATCGTCAATCACCCTTATTCCGTCAACCTCGCCAACCAGTTCCGCTCTTCGTTTGACGCCCTTGAACTCCCCCAGCGCGCCGATAACCTCCACCACCGGCATCCCCGCGCTTACGCAGACAGCCAGCGCGGCCAGGGCATTGGAAACATTGTGCATTCCGGGCAGCGCTATCCTGCAACGACTGCCATTGACGTCGAATTCGCTCCAGTCCCTTTCCAGCCGCGCGTTTGACGCCCGGATTTCGGCTTCCAGCCCGGTCCCGTAATATAACGTCCGACCGACTGGAAGAGAGAGCTTTGTCGCCAGGCGGCAGTCGCTGTTGACGCAGACGGTTCCGCGCGTCCTGTCCCCGAACTCCTGGAACAGGCCGATCAGGTCCTCAATCCGTTTGTGATCCAACCCGATGTTATGAATCAGGCTGATGCTAGGCTCGTAAAGAACTATGGAGCCGTCGCTCTCGTCGGCCTCGATGCAGGCGATTTGATCCGCTCCGCTGCGAAAGAGGGCATTGCCGGGGCAACTTTCGGACGCGACGTTTCTGAGAAAGCCCCCGACCATGCTCCAGAACTCTCGCCCGGACTGGTTCAAGCACCACGCAGTCATCGCGGTGACGGTAGTCTTGCCGCTGGTTCCGCCGATGGCAATGCGCTCGCGGCATGAGTGAAAGAAGTCAGCAAGAAGCTGCGCGCGGGAAAGAGTCGGGATTCCGAGCGACGCGCCTTTCTCAAGGTCTGGATTCCCGCTCTCAATCGCTGTTGAGGCGACGATGTAGTCTGTTCTCTCTGAAACTCCGGAACCGTCCTGTGGGAAAAGCTCGACGCCGAGACCGCGCAGGCAGGAGAAAATCGGCAGAATAACGCCGCGATCAAGGCTGCGGTCGGAACCGCTTACCCTCGCCCCCCTGGCAAGCAGAAGCTGGGCCAGCGCGCTGACGCCGACTCCGCCAATGCCGATAAGATGGAACCGCCTGTTCGCGGTATCCTGAATTATCCCGGGTGGGATCGAACCTGTCATGCCCAGGCAGTCCGTGATGAAAACATCCCCAGTCCAATGCGTCGGTAACAACAGCGCGAATCCAATAGGAGATTGATGTTAGCAGGCTCAGGCTGTCATTTCAAGAACC
The DNA here is from genome assembly GCA_022711755.1 of Planctomycetota bacterium. Taxonomy (GTDB): domain Bacteria; phylum Planctomycetota; class Brocadiia; order SM23-32; family JAKLEA01; genus JAKLEA01. Next base: position 81,446 of record JAKLEA010000019.1, on the reverse strand, counting down.
ATAACTCCAACATCTGCGCCGGGATACAGGTCCAATGGTGTGATAACGCCTGTGGTGTGCAACAGGAAAATGAAACCAGACTTTTCCAAACACAGGGTATTCGGCATATGGAAGGATTACAAAGACATGGCCAATAAAGCTATCGCGTCAGAGAGATACGGGAGCCGGATTATCGTGATATTTGCAGCGACGTCATCGTTTGGTTTCCGCATGTCAGTCATGCAAGTATTCATACAGTATTCAATCTTGCACAGAGAGCCATAATCTGGGATACTAATTTCATTGGTTGCCCGCCAGGGCTTCCAGGTCATGGAGGGGTCAATAATTGGATTTTTTTCTGCTTTCTCCAACCCATGACAATGAGCGTTAGACATTTTTAATAACGGGCGACGCTTCCACAGGATGCGCCGCTTCGAGGTGTCATCCTTCGATGGAACCTAGAAGAAAGCCGCTTCTTTTGCTCGTTCAGCCTGCGCCGGACAAGGACCGTCTGGGATCAAACCGCAGGCGCAAATCCTCCGTTCCGCGCCTGAATCTCCCCCTGCTTGCCGCCCACGCCGACAAGGATTTCGATGTCATCATCGCCGATGAAACCGTCCAGGACATTGACTTCGGGATCAAGCCCGACCTGGTCGGCATCAGCGTTCTGACGCAGACGTCCCTGCGCGCTTTCAAGATTTCCGAAACGTTTCGCAAAGGCGGCGCGAAGGTGGTCATGGGCGGCATACACGCGACCTTCTTCCCAGACGAGAGCGAGAAATATGCAGACGCGATAGTCATGTGCGAGGCGGAGGTCGTCTGGCCGCAACTGCTCAGCGACTTTCTCAACGGCGGAATGAAGAAGCGTTACAAGGCCGACGCCGCGCACGACATGGCCGGCCTGCCCCGGCCGCGCCTTGACCTCCTCAAACGCGACGCATACACCTTTCCGAACATCATCGAAACGGCTCGGGGATGTCCGCATAACTGCGCCTACTGCGCCGTCACGCTTTACTGGGGCGGCAAATTCCGCTTCCGTCCGGTGGACGAAGTCATCGCGGAAGTCCGTTCCATGCCTCCCGGCGAAATCATCTTTGTTGACGACAACATTATCGGCTCGCCGAAACGCGCAAAGGAGCTTTTCCGCAAGCTCGCTCCGCTCAGGAGGAACTGGCACAGCCAGGCCGACATGAAGATCGCAAAGGACCCGGAATTGCTGGAGCTTTGCGCCGCCAGCGGCTGCAAGTGGCTCTTCATGGGGATCGAGAGCGTCAACGAGGAGAGCATAGCATCAGTGGGCAAATCGCGAGTCAACGTCGTTGAGGATTACGCGAAGTCAATCGCCACCATTCAAGCCGCCGGGATAAAGGTCTTCGGCTCCTTCATCTTCGGCCTCGACCATGACGACACGAGCGTTTTCGAGAAGACGGTGCGATTCTGCAACGAGGCCGGGATTCTCGGAGCGAATTTCTACATCTTGACGCCGATGCCCTTCACAAAGTTATACGACGAGATGGAGGCGGCCGGGCGCATTCTGCACCGGGACTGGTCGCGCTACGACATGAACCACGTCGTCTTCAAACCTGCGAAGATGACGCCGGAAGAATTGCTTCAGGGTTACATCGGCGCATATGCCTCCTTCTATTCCGCGCCGGCGATTCTCAGGCGCATGGCGCGCCCGATAAAGGGTTGGGGACAGGTTCTGGCGCTGAACGTCGGACGAAGGTTGAACTTCAAGCGTTTCCGGGAAGGATGCATGGGGTGACAAGGGCGGGCACTTTACGGCCGAAGGTCAGACATCTACGGGGGGGGATTGCCATGAGGCGGGTCATCGCGTCGCTTGTGCGTTGTTAACGCCCCCTATTCGGGACGACTGATTACGCACTCGGCCTGCGACGCCGCTTTCCCCAGGTCAATCCATACCCACCATGAATCGCCGCTCCTCTCGGCGCGGAAATCCCGCGTTTTGCCGTCAACAGTCAACATCTTCACATCACCCGACTCTTTGAAAGGCCCCATTCTGACCTTGGCCGAAGCAAGCGGCGAACTGCTCTTCATGCTGAAGACTGCCCCGCTTTCCGATTTTTGATAGCTGAACGTAATCCGCGCGATAATCACCGACCCGTCCTGCGATTTCGTGGTAACGGGATGCCCGTCAACCTGGATGCTTTCGATTCCATCGGGTAACCTCGGTATGAATAACGCCCGTTCCGGTTGCGCGTCGTCAATGCCCATGAGCAGGCGGAAAACGCGCGTGACAAAAAGCCCCTCGTCAATCCCGATAGTGCCGTTTCTGACGCGGAAATCGCCGTCCTCGTTCACGACGACCCCTTCGCAGGCCGTGAAGGGATGCGGATGCTTCGGGAAGTACATGTATCTCGCCAGGTTCTCAACCAGCGGCTTCGCAGTCCCCATCTCGTCAAGTAGCAGCGCGGCTGAGGCAATCCAGCCCTGGCCGTAGCCGAGACCGAGTCCGTGATGATAGTCCGGCGGATCGCCGATCTGCATCCGGAAGGAATTGCGCGATATCTCAAGCGTCCGCGCATCCATGCCCCCGGCATCAAAACCGGAGTAGTAGGGAAGCTCGAAGATCGGCGTCATGCGCTCGTCAAACTGGGGCCATACCGAGTTTGGATGCACCCGCCAGACCGCGCCCCAGAGCTTGCTTTCGTCAACGCACTTCGCCATCGTCCCCCGGCGGATGCGGTCCGCATAAGAGCGCCATCGCACGGCCTTGTCGTTTTCGCCCAGCGATTCTGCCATGTCGGCGTATTGCCGGAGAGCGAGTTCGCCGAGGACGTTCGTAAAGATATCGTAATGCGGGTAGGCGTCATAGGGTTTGGGTTTATTGCGGTCGAACCCGACGCCGTAGCAGGTTCCCTCGCTTTCGCAGTAGAGCGCGTCCTGTCTGGTGTAATCGAGGACGAAGCAGAGCCATTCCGCGGCGTCAATGGCCGGCTTCCAACGCTGACGCAACCATGTCTCGCTTTTCCCCGTCGCAAGCCAGGTCGAGTAACGCAGCATCATGGTAAGCGCGTGGCCGTCGTTCTCATCGCCGGGGATTTCGTTGCAGCCCTCGGCCTCGGCAGTCGCTGGGGGGTGGTCCGCCGTCGTCGCCCAATGCGCCGGCCATGGGATCTGCTTACCGTCGCGCTCGAATCGCGCCGGCGATTTTTCCGGGTAGTAATAAAGGCATGAATCCATCCAGTCAATCGCGCGAGTGAGTTCGTTCGTGTAGCCCCACTCGGCCAGGTCGCGAAGGTACTCATACCCCCGTGTCCAGGAGCTTCCGGCGCCACGGCTGATGGTCTGATACGTGCCGATCGAGTTGTAGGCGTTATAGTCAGGCATGTCCGGCGGTGCACAATGCACGTAGCCGTCCTTGCGAATTGAAAGCGTCGCGGCGGAATGGACTGTGTGATAGTAGGCGCTCGTCAGGATGTCCGCGAAGATGCCGCCTTTCAAGGTCATCCGCGGCCCTGTGAAACCGTCTGGAACGTCAATCGGCAGCGATTCCGGCAGGTCCGAATCGCTCATGCCGATCTCGCTCTTGAGTCGTTTGAGATCGTCCAGATAGCGGCGTGACGTCAACAGGTCGGCAGTGATGCGATTCTTCTCAAGCCACTTCTCATCGAAGGCATGATGAGCCAGCCGCGTCATGCCATCCACGGGTTCATTCGTCCTTACCGACATCGCGTCGAAACGCGGACAACCGTCCTTGGTCGGGGAGTCAATGAAGGTGACGCTCTCGCAGACCTTGTCCTCGCAGGCTATTGCGGAGACGAACCGCCGCGCCTCGCCTTCGCCGAATGTCTCTTTGAGTTTGCATGCGGACTCGAACGCGAGCCGCGCGTCGGTATTCGACCTGATCGGCTCCGGATTGCCGCGCCAGGGAACGTCCCACCACAGGGTAAAACCGAAGATGAGCGGGACGGCGGTTTCCGATCCGTCCTCGTAGCGGATGACGATCTCCCCGGCCCGATCTCCGATCATCTGCTGCTTGCCGAAGTCGCGGGTGAAGTCCGTGTGCGCTCCCCAGTGGGCGCAACCGAAGTCATATGTGCTGATGTGGCCATAGAGGAATATCTCGGACAACCGGCAGTTGATCGGGATGGTATGCGAACCGTTGTCATATATCGGGTGGGAGGGCCAGAGGGCGAAGGCTATCCCCGCGCATTCAGCCGCCGGGCGTTCATACCCCGCGCCTATCGCGTAAAGATCGCTCTGCCCGACCGGGATCAGGGGCCCCTTGTCAACGAAGCGAACATTATCAATCGCAAGCCATGAGAAGGCCCCTTCCGCCGCCCCGTCAACGACTTCGATGAACGCTTCCTTGTCCTTATGCTGCGTTGTCTGCCAGCGCATTTCGACGAACGGGCCGGTCTGGCACGGCGTCCCGCTCTGCGCGATCAGAGTTCCGTCGGCAAGGCGCAGACGGTAGAAATTGCGCCCGCCGTTCCCCTCGCGCCTGTCCCACCCGTTGGCAAGGAAACGAATCTCGTCGGGGCACTTGAAGGTCGGGCTGCGCAGGACGCCGGTTTGCGGTTCCCCGACGTGGAGCGAGTCTGCGAAGAACCGCCCCTCGGAAGAGCGGTCCCATTTGTCACCGTCTTTCGCCGATATGCCGAAGGCATCGCCTTCGGTTATCCATCCGCCGAGACCGTTCTCGAAGTCGGCGAAGACGATCTCCTCATCAGCCGCGCAAAGGGCGGAAGCCAGGATGACGAATATCAATGCGATTCGCATAGGGACTCCACCCCCATCCGCCCATTCTGCGCGGTTGGCGAGATTCTGCCTGGGACACAATCGGTCTTATGCCTGTCCGGGCGTTCCGGCGCCGCCGGCCGGTTCGGCCTGCCCGCCGGCCAGTGTCGCAAGGTAGGCCGCGCCCAGTTTCTTGATGTGCTTGTTGATGTTGTCGAACTGGTCGAGGTGGTTCTCCTCCTGGGCCAGTATCGTCTCGAACAGGTCCCTGGAGATGTTGTCGCCCAGCTCGGCGCACTTCTTCGCATGATCGTTGTACATGGCGACCGCGCCGGTCTCAAGCTCGTGATTTGTGTCCAGCATCTGCTCCAATTCCTGCCCTTTTTTTTCCTTGCCGTCCGGCGTGGAGGTCGGCGTGCCTCCCAGGAAAAGGATGCGGTTTGCGAAAAGCTCAGCGTGGCGCATTTCGTCAATGGCTATGGTCTTGAACATCAGAGCCGGCTTGCCGAAATCCTGATCTTCAAGTTCATAATGCTGGCTCATGTACTGCAGAATCGCAGTCAGTTCGCTGGCCCGCGCTTCGTTGAGCAGTTCGATTACCTTCTCTTTGTTCGCGTTTGTCTTCGCCATTTTCTCTCCCTTTCCTTCCTTTATTGTGACTGTGGGAATTCAACTTTGCGCTTTCTATCATATTCGCCCGGCGTCACGCAAGAAGTCCTCGTTTTCCATGGCTTTCCATTGAGCGCGCCGATATGGACGATTCTGCTTCCAGTTCCTGATGCGGATTCCCCCTTTGAGCGAGCCTTTGACGCTTGCTGTGTCTGGCTGACGCAGCGGGAGTAGCGCCGCGTCCATTTATCATTGAGTAATGAAAATTCCCATTTTCAAGGAACATTTCCATTACAATACATATCGTCCGATGAATGAATGCCGGTTTATACCCTTCGGCGTGAAGTTGTCCTCGTTGCGGCAGGAGAAATGATAACATCCCACATAATGATTAGTAACCGTTGCCTTTACATGTTGATGGCGCTACTCATCCTCACCGCGACAGCTTCACCAACTGCCGCAGCCGACGGTGAAGGCGCCGCTCGCATTGTTTCCCCATCGCGCCTTGTCGCCGGTTCGCGGGAGCGCGTCGTCGTGGAACTGACCATCGGTCCGTCCGGCGTTGCAGTCGGCGGCGGAGTCTCCCTGGGGTTTCACCACGCCGCCTCGTGGCAGGGCCTGCAAACCGGCGATCCGAAGCGCGACGGCTATATGACCGTTGCCTGCGACGCGCCGGACAACCTTGACGTCAAGTGGCACGGCTGGCATCCGAAGGGCATGTTCCCGCCGGACAAGCCCAGCGGTTCGTCGGACTCGATCCATCACCAATGTCTCGTCGCGAAAGTCAGGCGCGTCCCGCTCAAGCCTGGAGAGCGCGTTATCTTCACGCTCGGCGCCGGCGAAGCGCGGACGATCGTCCAACCCTTTGCCGACCCCAATCACGAGTTCCACCTGACCACCGACGCGGACGGCGACGGCGTATTCCGCGGCATCGCCGCCCAGCCGACCATGCCGATTCATCCCGCTGAGGCGCATCATCTCGCCGCATCATGTCCGGCCACGGTCATCACCGGGACAGAATTCCGCCTGCTCATCCGCGCAGAGGACCGGTTCTACAACCTGGCGACCGACTACGCCTCGACCGTGAACATAAGCGACGAGGACGGCAGCGTGGTTGCGCAAGGCGTGAAATTATCGGACGGCATTGCAGCCATCGCTGTCAAGGTCGCATCCCCCGGGCCGAAACGTTTCAGGTTGAGCGACGGGAAGTTATCCGGCAGATCCAACCCTTGCCGCGCCCTCGACTTCACGCCGCGGTATCGCGTCTTCTGGGGCGACATCCATGGCCACACGACGATTTCCGATGGATTGGGCGACACGGCGGAAGGCTATTTCGCCTTCGGGCGGGACGTCGCGGGGCTGGACGTCTGCGCGCTGACGGACCACGGTCATTTCGACTGGCCGCAGACGGTCGCCGCAGTGAAGAAGTTCCACGAGCCGGGCCGCTTTGTCACCATCCTCGCGCAGGAGGCCGGCGCGGGCGAGGACCATATGAACCTTTATTTCCGCCGTGATGACGCGCCGCACATCGGAACCTGGGCATCGCGGTATAATCAATTCAACGAAATCGTTTTCAATCAATACAACAAGGATGGGCGCGAGGTCATCACAGGCCCGCATCACTTCACCTACCCGCGCGGGGATGCGCGATACCCTTTCGGCGCGTTTGACGACCGGACAGCGCGATTCGTCGAGGTCTATTCCTCCCACGGAACGTCGGAATACCCCGGCAATCCCCGTCCACTGCCCGGCGCGAAGGACGCGGACAAATTCATGCAGTCCGGGTTGGCGAAGGGGCTGCGTTTCGGCGTGATCGGCTCCAGCGACAATCATGATTCGCATCCCGGACGCACGATCTGGGGGCGTTATCCCGGCGGGCACATCGCGTTCATCGCGGAGGAACTCACGCGGGAGGCGATATGGGACGCGCTATGGCATCGCCGCGTATATGCCGCGAGCTTCGACCGCATCTACATGGAATTCACGATCAACAGCCAGCCGATGGGAAGCGAGATCGAGGTCTCCAACCCGTGCTTCATCCGCTACCGCGTCATCGGGCAGACAGATGTGTTGACGGCGCGCCTTATCCGCGATAACGAGGAAATCCGCGCGGACAGGACCGACACCGGAGTCATCGAGATCGAGACAGATGATGATCCGCCGCTGGGAAGAGACAGTTTCTACTATCTCCGCGTCGAGCAGGATAACGGTGAGCGAGCATGGTCAACGCCGATATGGGTATTGAGGGATTAAGGGCATTGTCGCATCAGGTGTAAGATCGTGCATGAAAATGGTGCCAAAAGGTAGGGTGGGTTCTTTGAACCCACGCGGACCGCGCGCGAAAACGGCATGGGTGTGTGCTTGAAACGTCAAGCGACAACCTTCCTACTCCTTTTCATACGCGCTATAATGTCTTGGCCATTGTTTAGTCCCTGAATGGAGCCATGCAGATAGTCCGCCTAAATACGCAATTCGATATCATATGAGCTTTGCCCACTGATAACAAAGGGGCGACTATTTAGGCCGAATGTCTGGTTGACCGGCTTGGCCGCGCTCTGTTAGATTATCCTCCGTTTTCCGGGGCGCAAACCCGACAATGACACCGACACGACCAAGCCCCGGACAGTCACGATTCGGAAGGAACGCGATGTACAATCTGGCAGTCATCCCGGGAGACGGGACAGGTTTCGAGGTTACGCGCGAGGCCCTGAAGGTCCTCAACGCCGTCGCGGCCAAAAAGGGATTTAAGTATCAGACGCATGATTACGACTTTGGCGCGGCGCGATTTCTGCGCACGGGTGAAACGCTGCCCGACGGCGCGGTCGAAGAGCTTCGCGGCTATGACGCCATCTTCCTCGGCGCGGTCGGTCATCCGGACGTCAAACCCGGCATCCTGGAAAAGGGCATCCTGCTAAAGCTCAGGTTCGAGCTTGACCAGTACATCAACCTGCGCCCGGTGAAGCTCTACCCCGGCGTTGATTGCCCGCTGAAGGACAAGGGGCCGAAGGACATAGACTTCGTCATCATAAGGGAGAACACGGAAGGGCTTTACAGCGGAAGCGGCGGATTCCTCTACAAGGGCACGCCCAACGAGGTGGCCATCCAGGAGATGATTGACACCCGCCACGGCGTGGAGCGCTGCATACGCTACGCCTTCGAGCTTGTGCGCAATCGCGGGCGAAAGAAGCTGCTTCTCTGCGCGAAGACCAACGTCCTGACGTTCTGCCACGACCTCTGGTGGCGGGCGTTCGAGGAGGTCGGGAAGGAATACCCGGACGTCACGCGGGAATACGCGCACGTTGACGCGACGTGCATGTGGATGGTCAAGAATCCCGAGTGGTTCGACGTGATCGTCACGGAGAACATGTTCGGCGACATCATCACGGACCTTGCGGCCATGATCCAGGGCGGTCTGGGCGTAGCCGCGGGCGGAAACATAAATCCAAAGGGCACGAGCATGTTCGAGCCGATGGGCGGCAGCGCCCCGAAGTACCAGGGCAAGAACGTGATCAACCCCCTGGCGGCGATCGGCGCGATGGCCATGCTGCTGAGGCAGATAGGCGAGGAGGCGGCGGCGCGCAGCGTCGAGGCCGCAATCGCGGCGACGACGCCGAAGATGAAGAGCATGAGCGCGGGCAGGATGGGTTTCTCAACCACCGAAGTGGGGGACCTCGTCTGCAACGCGCTGGAGTGAACGCGCGCGGGATCGAACGGGCGCGCGTCTTGACGAAAGTTCGGCAGGGAAGGCGGTGAGGACGCCTTGATGACGACCACGGCGCTTGACGCCAGCGTGCTTGTTCTGAACAGGTTCTATGCCGCGATCCACATCATCACGGCCCGGAAGGCGTTTTGCCTGCTGGCCAAGAGCATCGCGGAAGTCATCACTGTCGAAGACAACCACTTCGCAACATACAACCTCGAATCGTGGCTTGACGTATCCCGCTTCAAGATCGAAAGCGGCATGCGCGACGATGAAGAGACTGACTGGGTGCGCACGGTGTCGCTGGACATCGAGGTTCCGAAGGTCATCCGGCTCATCACATACGACAAGCTTCCCGACCAGACAGTGCGCTTCAATCGGCGAAACATCTTCGCCCGGGACGAAAACCGCTGCCAGTATTGCGGGAAGAAGTTTCCGACCCAGGAACTGAGCATTGACCACGTCAAGCCCCGCACGCAGGGCGGACGCACGATTTGGAACAACATCGTCGTGGCCTGCACCTCATGCAACAAGCGCAAGGGCGGGCGCACCCCCGACCAGGCCGGCATGAAGCTCATCAAGCAGCCGCGCGCGCCCCGCTTCAGCCCGATCATCAGGATCAAACTGACCAACGAGAAATACCGGAGCTGGAAGCATTTCCTGAACGAGGCCTACTGGTCCGTCGAGTTGAAGGAGTAGGCCCCGGGATATCCGACCATGAGAGTAATCAGCGGAGCGGCGCGCGGAACGAAGCTTTTCTCCCCGCCTGCAGATGCCGTGCGTCCGATGCTTGATCGCGTGAAGGAGGCGCTCTTCTCGATAATCGGCCCCCGCTTGGACGGGCAGAAGGTACTGGACCTGTTCGCCGGTTCCGGCTCACTGGGAATCGAGGCTCTGTCACGCGGGGCGGAGTTCTGCGTCTTCATTGAGCAATCCCACGCCGCCGCCTCGGTATTGAAGAAGAACCTTGAAAAGACCCACGTGGCGGAGCGGGCCAGGGTCCTAATGCGCGACGCCCTGCGCGGCTTGCCCGCCGATGCCTGCCGTCAATCTCAAGAATCAGTAAAAAGCAGACCGCAGACGAACGCAACCTGCAGCGTACCTTGGAGTGCGCAAGCTTGCTTGCGCCCTCAATCGGCAGGCTTGCCTGCCGATGCCATACTCATGCCGTCCGATTCCGGCGCGTCCGTCCATTCGGGGGCCGCATTTACCATCGTCTTTGCCGATCCGCCCTACGAACTCGTCCGTCGTCCGGACGGCAGACAGCGGCTTTTCGGATTGCTGTCCGGCCTGGCAGGGAAAGGAATCCTCGCGCCGGGAGCGCTGGCAATGATTCATCACGAGCCTGCGCCAGCCGCCAATTGGGTCATCGCTGGAATGGAACTGAAAGATGAGCGCGTCTACGGGCGATCTCAGTTGACCTTTTTCAGAGTCTCATCCTCAAACAATGCCGGATCGAATGAAAAACCCGCCGCCGGACAAGTTGAAGATTGAAGCCTTCGCGAAGATCAACCTTTTCCTTGAAGTCCTCGGCAAGCGCCCGGACGGGTATCACGATATTTACACCGTCATGCAAGAAATCAGCCTTGCCGACGAGATTGAGCTTTCGCCGTCTGACGAAATCAGCCTCGACTGCGACGACGCTCGGATACCTTCGGACTCCCGCAACCTGATCTGGCGCGCGGCGGAGGCGCTGCGCGCAGAGGCCGGCATCGGACGTGGGGTTGCCGTCAGCCTCCACAAGCGCATCCCTCACGGCGCGGGGCTGGGCGGCGGAAGCAGCGACGCTGCGGCTGCCATCATTGGATTGAACCGCCTTTGGAGGCTTGACTGGCGGATCGAACGCCTGCTGCCGGTTGCCGCGCGGGTGGGCAGCGATGTCCCGTTCTTCCTTTACGGCGGGACGTGCGTCTGCGAGGGGCGTGGGGAACGGGTCACCCCGATTGACGCCGGCGAACCGCTCTGGTTCGTTCTGGTCAGCCCGCCTTTCGCGGTGTCAACGGCGGAGATTTATTCCCGGGTGGACTCCGACTTGACAAATGAGCCTGTCAGGTGTAACGTAAAAGAAATAGCGGTCTTCGGATCGAGCGGGGCCGCGCGCGTGGCTGGTATGCTGTTCAATCGCCTGGAAGCGGTGGCTTGCCGGGCGGAGCCGGGCATAGTCGTGGTCATAGATGCGCTCAGGAAGGGTGGCGCGCTGGGCGCGATGATGACGGGAAGCGGCTCATCGGTTTTCGGGGTTTGCGAGGATTCGCGCCATGCGCGCAAGGTCGCTTCGCTCGTCGAAGGCATGGGCGTCGGCCAGGTGAACGTTGTGCAAAGCCGGCCGCGCCGCGCCTGTTGCCGGGCAGGCGACTCCATCGGAGAGAACTGAATGCTGGAAAACGCGATCCGCGGGGTAAGGATTCACAACCGGACTCGCCAGCCAGGGGGGAAAGCTCAATGAACATCACCGAAGTGAAGGTCAAGTTGATGCCGGGACGGTCGGACAGGTTGCAGGCTTTCTGTAGCATCACAATCGAAAACGATTTTGTTGTCAGGGATTTAAAGGTGATAGAAGGAACAAACGGTCCCTTCGTAGCCATGCCAAGCCGCAAGCTGACGGAGCGCTGCCCGAACTGCGGTTATAAGAATCATCTCCGCGCCGGTTTCTGCAACGACTGTGGCGCGAAACTGCCGGAATTCCGTCAGCCGCCTGCATCGCCGGAAAAGGCGAAGTTCCACGTTGACATCGCGCATCCGATAAACACGCGCTGCCGCGAAAGACTGCAACAGACCATATTGAAGGCATATGAGGAGGAAGTCCGAAAATCCAAGCTGCCGGGTTACAAGCCGCAGGACTATTTCGATTCAGAGGAGTTTGACGACGCTGAGCATGCGCACCCTCACCGCGATATGCCCAATCCCTACCATCGCGATCAGCGCCAGGAGCAGGCTCCGGACGAATACCATGCCGCCCCAGAGAACGATCCCGCCGAAACAGGCAATGATGGCGGGAATGAAGGCGGTGGACGATCTTTCGGGGAAGGCATACTCTGACCCCCGCGAAACACAGCGCTGCAATATGCTTCTTACAATGCCGCCCGCATGGGTTTGACGCGTTTTTTTAGCGAAGACTATCTTGTAATACGTTATGCTCCGACCGATTTGCCTACTTCCCGGCAACTATTGCGACGCTCCAGTTCCCCTTCCCAGGCGCGGTCAGGCTGACCCATCCTCCGCCCTGCAATTCCTGAGTCGGCCCCCATTCGCCCGATGCAATGTCAATCCAGCAGGCCGCCAATGTTCCCCGCGCAGCAGAAGCGTCAAGCCGGACCTGTCCGCCGTTGGGAAAATAAAGCGCATAGGCGCGTCCCGGATCGGCGGCAAGATATGCCTCGTTATCCTCGCGGTCGGATAACAACTCATTGTGCGGGCTGACCGTCCAGAGCGGAATCTTCGATTCGAGTTTCCTGGCCGCCCTTATGGCCGCCACCGCCGCGTCATTCAACCCAAGACCGGAATCGGGCCGATGGAATCTCATAGAAGCCGCCCCCGCCAATAGATGTCTCCAGAATCGCTCGATACCGTCCTGAGAGGTGTCGCCGAATTTGTTCTTGTCTGCGCCGTATGTCTTCGTCGTGTTCATCGGACGGGGATTTTTCGACAGGTATTGCCGGACGAAAATGAAATTGTCCCAGTGCTTCTGTCCCTTGTTGTGATTGTTCTGTGAAACGTCCGCGAAGTCGTAAAGCTCGGGATGATCGAAGGTGCGCTTGTGCTGTTCAGCGGTAAGGTTCCAGTCGTCCCACATTTCGGTCAGGTAGACCCGCGCGCCTTTCTTCATCGCCCGTTCCCTGATGAACTTCGCCCAGTATTCCCCCCACGCAGGCTCGGCGCTGGTTTCATTATCCATGCAATACAGAACGTGATCGTATTGCAGAGAGCATTCGAGCATCTTCTCGACAAAGCGCTGCTGATACTGAAGCAGAATCGTGTTGTTCCGTTGCCCCGGGGTCGTGAAAAAGAACGGCTGCTTGTTGGCGCCGGGATGATCGGGGTATCGTTCGGCAAGCCCGGACTGCTCGGACGTGTAATTGATGTTGTTCTTCGGATTGTAAGGATGAATCTGCCAGCGGTTGCCGCCGCTGTCCGTATAATCGAAGCGGTCCCAGACCTCTATTTGTATGAATATTTGGCGCTTTGCGGTTTCGCGGAGCATTCTTTCAAAGCGTGTCCAATACTCGTCGTTCCACCGATTAAGATCATACTTTCCGTTCTCAAGTTGCTTGAAAGGATATATCTCAAAACCCTTGTCCTTGCGGTCGCTCATGGTGTTCCGGATGACGTTGCCGCCCGCCCCGGTCAGCCGGTCAAGCTGCGCGATCAGATCATTCTCCAGCCATTGGAACAGGTTGTCGTCATCGCTTCCCCCAAGCAGCAGAACGGGTTCGCTGCGATAACTCCAGTACCATGGATTCTTCGCCCAGGGCTGTATTCCCTGTTCCGCATCGCCGGCGATAGCGGAACAGGCCGACACGGTCATGACAAGCATGGACAGCGGATGGATGAATTTCATACATAGCTCCTCGGCATATGTTTCAGGATCGGCGCTTTGCGACGTCGGCGTTCCCTTCAGACCTGCTCGTAATGAACCCAGCGTTTGGACAGCGCAAGCTGGACGGCTGTCAGGCTCATTATAATCAGGAAAAGGAACCACGCCATCGCGCTCGCGTAGCCCATGTGCAGGTAGCGGAAGGCCTCGTTGAAGAGCGCGTAGACGTAGAACAGCGTCGAATCCGCCGGTCCCCCGGCCGTCATGACATAGGCCTCTGTGAAAACCTGGAGGGTTCCGATCATTCCCATGACCAGGTTGAAGAAAATGTACGGAGTGAGCATGGGAAGCGTTACGTGCCGGAAGCGCATCAGCGGGCCTGCTCCGTCAATCGCCGCCGCCTCGTAAAGATGGACGGGGATGGCCTTCAACCCCGCCAGCCAGATGATCATGCCTCCTCCCGCCCCCCAAAGGCCCATGAGAATGAGCGCGGGCTTGGCCCATGCCTTGTCTTGCAGCCACATCGGCCCCTTTACGCCCATGTTCTGCAAGGCGAGATTGATCAGCCCCCGCGTCGGCTCAAACATCCAAATCCATAGAATCGCCGACGCCACCGCCGGGACGATCGCGGGCAGATAGAACAGCGTTCTGTACGCGCTCATGCCCCTGATCTCGTGATTCAGGAGCATCGCCAGCGCAAGCCCTACCGCAAGCCCGATCGGAACGCCGATTATCATGAATGCCGTGTTCTTCAACCCGGTCAGGAAAAGCGGGTCGGCCGTGAACATGCGCTTGTAGTTGTCAAGCCCGGTCATCACAGCCGGATTTAGAACGTCGTAATGGCAGAAGCTCATGATGATCGAGAAAATCATAGGCCCCCCGCCGAAGATCAGGAAACCGAGCATCCACGGCGACGCGCAGATCCATCCCGCCCGCCATTGCGCTCTGGAGCGTCCCCCGGCGGCGGCGTGTCTTGCGTGCCAGAGCCATACTCCCGTGATTGTCAGGGCGACGGCGGTGGCGTACGCGATAATCAGCGCGCGCCAGGGCACGGAATGCCCCGTCGGAGGATTCAGCGCTACATCAAGATCGCGCTGCACTTCAACCGTTGACCGATTCAATGCCTCCGTCGCCTCTGCGCGCCTGCGTTGATCCGGGTCGGCGGGCGGATTTTCCAGACCGACCTCGTGCAGCATGGCCAGATCCATGGACCTGACGTGCTCGTTCCACAGTTTCTGGCCGACGGGCGTCACCGGCCTGAATTTTGAGCGCGGCAGCAGATTGATGAATTCCATGTAGCCCTGCCGGACGCGCTCCGGCATGGCAGCATCGTTGCGGACCTGCTCCACGCGCTGCCGCGTTGTCTCCTTGTTTGGGTGCATGCGCGGGATGAACACCTTCCCGAATCCCCGCGCCGTCTGCTCCTCCTGATTCTGAACCATCTGATTCGAAAGCGGGCTGGACAGCCACTTGATGAACTCCCATGCCTCCTCCGGATGCTTGGCGGTGGAAGGTATGGCGTAGGACCATCCGCCGGACCAGCCGATCGGCTCCATCCCCTCGTCCAGCCTCTTCTGCGGGATCGGCGCCGCTGCGACTCCGAAGTTCAACTCCTTGCGAAAGGTGGCGATCGTGTTCAAGAACCAGTCGCCGTCAATCTTCATTGAGACTTTCCCATTCAGGAACGGATCGAGCGGCCCGCCCTGGAAGCTTGACTGGAAGGCCAGAACCTGCTGCGCGCCGCCAAGCGCGTCATAAACGCCTACGAGATACGTCAGCGCCTCGACAACCTCCGGCGCGTTAAGCAGGCACGCGCGCCCGTCGCGGCTCATGAACTCCGCCCCGTTCTGCCAGCCGTACATGTACAGCCAACTGTTGCCGTAGTTAGGCGCAAAGCCGAGCGTCGTCATCTCCCCTTGAAGGTTGCGCCGCGTCAACCGGATGCCATATTCCTTCAATTCGTCCCAGTTCTGCGGAGGCCGTGCCTCTCCCGCAACCGCTTTTCCGGCCTTCACCGCAGGCTCTTCGGCCTTCCAGACGTAGCCCTCGCGGATGAGCGCGTCCTTGTTGTAGTAGAGCGCGCGGGTGTCTATTGAATTCGGCACGGCGTAGCAGCGCTCCTGGTAGACGCTTTCGTCCCATGCCGCCTCGTAATAATCTTCGCGTTTGACGCCCAGCGGCTGGTCCCTGTCGCGCCCGATGAAGTCGTCCAGCGGCCTCAGCGCCCCCCGGGCGGCCCATTCGCTGATGGCAAAACGCCCGAAATAGATAACGTCCGGCGGCACGTCCCCCGCCACGCCTAGCAGGAAGCGCGTCGGATCATCGTTGAAACTCTGGATCGCCGCGTTGCCGATAACGATCCGGTAATTCGGATGTCGCTTCTCGAACTCCCGCACCGACTGACGGAGCGTGACCTCCTGGCCGACCGGCAGCCACGCCGTGATCTCAATCACCCCGGGGGGCAGCTCCGCGCCGGGCCGGGGATACAGCAGGAAGCTGACGCCGGCGGCACACAGAATTGCCAGGATTATTCGAAGACGGTCCATTGTTTGGAGATTTCACTGCCAGTGAGATTAAACGCTCCTACACTATCGCGTGTTCAATTTCCCTTTTTCACAAACCTGCGGGAGAATGCCGGCGCTCCCCGCGCGATGACTGATCACCCATAGTATAACAGGTTTCGGGTGACTTTTTCGCGGCCTTGAGTGTGGAATAGCGTCACTTCGGCACAGGTTTGGATTTCTGTTCATTCTCCCGCTCTTGACGCATGGCCTTCCGAAACGAAACACGGCTATCTGCGAAAGCTGCCGGCGAGGCGCGTCTAGCGACATCAATTCTTTGACACGTTCCGACTGAGTATAAAAATTCTAGAGAAATGTAATAAAATGCTTGACAAATAGCAGGAACTCATGCATGATACCTCTTCGGTTGGTGTGAGTGACGGGGCATTAATGCAAGGTTGGCGTTTGAGCCGCATCGGGGCGAAGGGAGGCGACCATGCGTAAGCGTGAATTTCGCGTGAGCAATTGGCACGATGTGTGTGTGTGTGTGTGTGTGTGTGTGTAGAAAAGTCGAGCCGCTTATGGCGTTGACTTTGGCGATTTCGGCCATTCTCGGATGCGAAGACCCGCCCGACCAGTTCTTTACGCCGTCCACCGAATTGACCATCACCCCGAAAGTGATCTGCCCCGGCGAAGAAATCCAATTCAAGTGCAAGGCTACGATGCGGTACGAAGTATTGGTCGAAGAAGGCAAAACCCTGGCGTCCGAAGAGATGAAGGTGACGGATATTTGGTTCGAGGTTGACATACCCGGCGAGGACACCGCCCGCATATCGCTTCACACCGACGGAGACAACCCGCAGGCGTCGCATACATACAGAGGGATTGACACCGGGAAATCGAATGACCCGACTGACGACGCATATGTGTGGCAGATAGACTTTGAAATGGGGCCTGGCAATCCCGCCAAATTTGATTATCTGCTGAAACGATACTACTTTGATGTGATGCATGGTATGGCAACCTTCAATCCCGGTTGCTTCGGCACCGTCAGCATCAAGCATACCGACAGTACTTCGCGCTGGAACGCGCCGAATCCTTTTGAAGGCTATGCTCCGGGAGACCGGGAAGATTTCTGGGTTATTAACGCCAACCTTGTCGCCGAGGACGTCGGACTGAATGAGACGAACGAGACTGATTTCCCCGGACTTGTCGTTCCGAAGGACGCTTATCGCCGGATAAGCATGGACGGTTGGCTGCCGGACGGACCTCCCGGCGCTACGATCACCGTTGAGGGTGACGGCGGTTCCGTGGCCTTCATGCAGAAGGTGGCGGAAGGACAATATGTCCCGCTTGATCCTAAGCAATGGACCCTGCCCGATACGGTCAACGTCCAGGGCGCGGCGATAACGCGGGTGCTGATCGCGGAGGTGGAGGCCGGAAACGCGCCGCCGGAAATTCTTGACATCATCTACTACATTAATGAGGGCATGCCCATCCCCCCGGAACTGTTGGACAAGATGCTCAAGCACGCCGGGAAGGGCAAGCTTCCGCCCATCGGATGGCTGATACAACTGTGGGCGCAGAACGGCGGCGGGGCGAGACCGGGCGAGGTGGTTGACGACGAACTCTGGCAACTCATACAACAGTTGGGCCTCGGCGGGCGTCCGGGCAACGGCGTCGCCCTCGGCCTGATACGCCGCCGCCTCCAGGAACTCATCAACTCCGGCGCGTTGCATGACCTTCAGGGCCAACTTGGCGATCCCTACGCGCTCGCCGCCGATGCCGTTCTTCCGCCGGGATCATTTTGGGTTAAAGGATTGGATGGCGGAGAGAGTTCCGCAAAGCTGTCCATCAGAGCCGAAGGGAAGAACAGCACGGATGAGTTGAAGGTGACCGTGCTGGAGGCGGACGTGAACCTCGGGCAAGGGGATGAGGACGTATGGCCGGGGCTGGTCATACCCATCGGCGCGGCCGGTAGAACCCCGATACAACTTAATCTGAAACCGGCGCAATTGTTCCAGGGCCAGCGGCCGGGCGGAAGGGCGCGAAGCATACAACTCATGTCAGGCTTGAAAGTCTGTGACGCGCAAGGTAATGTGATTTCCGATCTTCTCTGGAATGATGCTGAAGGCGATCTGACAAGCGCGCCTCAGCAAGTCTTTATTGAGGGCGTCAACCTAGGGACTTCAACTATATATTTTTACGGCTCCATCAACAGGGCCGGGGTGAGTCAGGATAATACAAGTTCAGACGCGCATACGGATTCGGCGATGGTGACGGTTCTGGGCGATCCGATCTGGATTCATTACAACATTGACAATGATAATAACAGTGATAACTCGATCCCTGACGCTGACTTTCCGGGGGCCGATTATGAAGACGTAGCACGACCAATTACGAACGAGGATGATCTTGTGGCACTTGGTGATACACTGAGTTTGCCTCATGATTACGTCGGCTTCGTTGAGATGAAGATGCCGAGTTGCGTGAGAGCCTGGAGTGAATTAGGAGCACAAAATCTTATTTGCGATGCCGGACAGACAAGAATATGGGAACTCCCATCCAAAAGGGCCGAGTTCGACGCCTTTAATGGACGCATATATATTGAAGGCGTCGCCGATAACAGGAAAGGCGATATCCTTTACTTTTACAGGGATAAAGGCAACTACCCACGCGGTGGTTATTTGAAAAGCTACGCATCAGTCGGTGCTGTTTGTGGCGTACAACCCGGAACAGAACCCTTTAGTATCCCGTTCCTTGACAAATATGGCACTCACATAGCAGATGTGACGGGAAATGATCACAGACAGTTAATCAAAAATACTTTCAAGAAGCTTATCGACTGCGAATGGAGTATAATAAAAAACTTCTGGACTCTACAATATAATTGCATTGCCTTCTCAGTAGATGAGACAGATAAATGGTACAATAAAGAAGATATTGACGACTTGGCAGACAATGATAATAAATATCGTGTTCTCAGTGAAACTTATACTGATTCAAATGCGAATGGGCGATTTGACTTTATTGATACCAATAATAATGGCTACCATGATGTTGGAGAGATTGCGCTGGAAACATTCGTTGATGGAAGTGGAAATGGGGACATGAATGGCACATTCGACGTGTCAGATATCGATGAGTTCTATCGCATAAAGAAAAACTGGCGCTGCTTCTCAACAACCACTAGTGAGGCGTCGGCCAGAGATGCAGAAGCGATGTACTATGATAATTTCCACGGTGCGAGAGCTTCTTCGTGCCAATGTGGACTTGGCCACTGGATTATTTATGAAAGCAAATGTGGAAGAGGTGAGAGACTAGAACATGTGTGGGACCAACTGAATAGTCCTTCGTACGGTGTTCCCATCAAGTTCTATAAGTGAGGGATATTGTAAATGTCAAAACACAAATCGGTCTCACTTTTAGTGCTTGTTACTGTAGCTATTGAGGGAACTCTGTTGTTTGGAGCCGATGACGAACGCATGGATAAGATACGCATTGCTTTCGAGGAAAACTACAAGACGTGGGCGAAGTGGGTTGAAGAGCAGAAATACGAAAGTGATCTTACCAAACACGAATCAGTGTCGAGAATTGCCTCCATGGGGCCAGCGATTGTGCCGCTTTTAATAGCCAAGATCGAGGCGGATCGGAAGGCTGCGCTATTATCATGGATGGTGCCGAATTTTACCCACAAATATTACAATGAACCATTGGACGCATGGGGGACTGGTGATCGGTATTTGAAGTGGTGGCGCGAAGAACGCAAGATGATGCCAAAAGACTTCGCCGAAGCGTTTATTCGCTGGCAAAATGCAAAAAAGACAACACTGTATCTGACAGAAGGAGGAGCTTATTTTGACGATACTGGAAAAGTGGTTAGTTGCTCAATGAAAAGTACCGAATTAGGCATCGCTTACGATCAGATTGCCAACCTCGGGATTGATGTTCTACCAATCATTGTCGAACAATTCTCTAAGGGCGAATATGACCTTTATCCCGTCTTCTGGAGAGTGGTCGGAAAGGTCTCCAACGGACGGGTTAAAACTCAGAGGTCCGATATCCTTGATGAGCGTATAAAATTCACTCTTCAATGGTGGGAAGCCAACAAGCAAGACTGGCTGCTTCCCCCGCCGGAAGGCATGGACGAGGACTGGTATCTTGAGGCGTTGAAAGAGCCTGAGCAGGTTCCGGAAGCCAAGCCTGCGGATGGCAAGGAACCCCCCCCCGCGCCTGAAAAGTCCGACAATACACCCGAAGAACCGGGTAAAACGCCGGATAAACCGGATGCAAAGTAGTTCCCATAATGCGCGGCGCGGCATCGTTGGCGAAGACGATCCTCTGCGCGTCGGCGCCGAAGCCATGAAGGGGAGGGTATCAGATCACACTCTTATCCTGATCAAGGGGGCGGACCATCTTAGGACGCCGACTAACCGGGAATTCCTTTCTGCTCTGCGCGATTTCCTGAAGAAACACAGCGCCGGTAATCAGCCTTGATCATTCCGTAACGACATCAAGTGTTCATCTTCCCTGCCGCATCATGGTTTCTTCATGTCTTCCAGCAGCCTGATAAGCACATCGGGCCTGTCGGTCTGAATACCGTCAACGCCCATCTCAATCGCCTGCTTGAATCCGACCGGGTTGTCGCTCAAACCGAGGCAGTCAAGGAAGACCTTTCGTCCCTCGGCGTGGGCCTGATCAACCAGCGCCTTGTTCCAACCGTTCAGACTTCCTTCCAATACCCCGGCGTCAATTGTCTTCACGAATTTTGCTATCCCGCCGGGATGCTTGAACGAGTCCGGCAGCGTAGGCATGAGGGTTACCGCAGGGCAGAGCCTCTTGAACTCCCGGAGTTCTTCCTCCCCGTCGTAGACTACGACTCGCCCCGCCATGCCATGTTTCTCAAGAATCTTGCATATGGCGGGAATGTCTCCGGCCTTGTGATCCAGATAAATGCCGATTTTGCCGCTGCAGAGGGCGACGGCTTCTTCAAACGTCGGGACTTTCTCTCCGGCGAAACGGGGATCAAACCGGCTTCCGGCGTCAAGCTTTCTGATTTCCTCCAGCGTCATGTCGCTGACCGCGCCGTTGCCGTTGGTGGTGCGGTCAACCTTGCTGTCGTGCATCAGGACCAGCGCGCCGTCCTTTGTCTGTCGGGTGTCAACCTCGACGTAGTCCGCCCCAAGCGCGATCGCGTTTTTGAATGCCGCCAGCGTGTTTTCCGGCGCAAGAGCCGACCCGCCACGGTGCGCGATGACAGTGACCGGATACCTTTCCTTGCGCACTGTTTGTTCAGGCGCCGCCGAACATGCTGTTACGGAAAAAAGAATCACGGAGAACAGACCAACAAAACGAACATTTGTCGTTACGTCATATACATTCATGTTCTGAATCATCCTTATCAAAAAGGTCTTACTGTCTCCCGTCATCCGCCCAGATTGCTTTAATGGTCTCCTCCTGGTTGAATCCTTCCGGGCACGACTGGCTTGCTGTATTCGCAAAATACCATTTTTTGCCCGTCGGCGGGTCGGCAAGGCAGCGGCTCCCCGGCATCTGAAGAAATCCGGCGGAATCATGTTCCCTGACCCATTTCCACGCATATCGCAACCATTCGTTGCGGTAATCCTCCGGCTGGCGGGCGAACCAGCATATCTCGTCGTAACCCCAGCACCAGTAAGAGTTTGGATCGCCATGGCCGGGATTGTCGCTTTTGCCCCAGTTATCCAGTTCGACAATGTATGGAAGATTCTCGCACTTCCATCCGCTGGGCGCGATTCCGCCCTTGCTTCTGCCGAAGATGGTGTCCAGATGGCCCATAGCAAGCACGCCTTGTTGTGGTTTATCCGGAACGGCCTTGACCCTCAGCGGGAAGGAATGGACATCGAATAGTGTCCGTCCGTCAATCACTATTCCGCCCGTAGGGACATGCGCATCGCATATCAACATATGCCTTCGGGCATGTTTGGAAGCATAAGCACGGCATCGGGTCATCATGTCCAGCCAATTTCGCTTATCCTTGTCGTCAGCGCCTATAAGTTCCACTTGGCCGAAGTGAATGGCTTCCATCCCGACGTCAATGTAACAGCGGGCCAGAAAGTAAAACCACATTCTGGTTTCAACACGGGTCATATCCGGCACAGACATATTCGGCGCCCAGTGATTCACGAAACGTCCGTTCGGGAACAGCATGGCCTTGTAATCAAAGTTTCGCTTTTCGACCGGAAGGTGGAATTCCTCGAAGGCCCATGCCGGAACCGGGATTTTCTCGACCATCGTCGTGACGATCTCAAATATGCCGGCCTGCAGGATGATCTCCGGATCCATTGCATGGATTTTCGCGGCGATCTCTCTTGCCCGGGACAACCTTTCGGGCAGGCAGTGCTCTCCTCCCCAGCAATAGACCGTCCGCCCTGCGAACTTGGCGCCGATGTTGCCCAGCATCCTGACATTGTCGTCCGGGTTGCCGACTCCCGTGCAGAGGTCCATCATGGTTATGCAGCGCGACAGATAATTCTCCAGAACCTCGCGCGAGATGTTTCCGTCGAAACGGTAGTCGCGCTTCTTGCCGGCTTGGGCGCAGTTTGATGTCATGGCAAGCAGTCCGATGCAGAATAAAAGATGTGTTCTGAATCTCACGTTCCCGATCCTTGGTTGTGCGTCCGAAGTCCGAATGCCCGTTTCATCCTTACTTTAGAATAGCCCAATGATAATCTTATTCCAATGCAATCCTGCTGTTATCAGGAATGGGATTCGACGGTTTTTGACAATGGCGACAATCCGGATGCGTATGATATGATGTCTCCTGTCAGATTCGTTTCCGGATAGCGTCAGTCTTCTCATCCGTAGGCGTTCTGATTTTGTCTTAATGTCGCTGTGATCGCAGCGCCGGAATTGCCTTTGCATGGGACATTGTGGGGATCGGCGAGGCGATATCGCTGATGCTATGGACAGTCTTCCAGATTTGTCCAAATCATCTCTGTTTCCCGCTTGCGGGGGGCGGAATGGTGTTTTCTTCAAAGGGCCGATCCTGAAAAGTCGCATGTTTCCAATCCTGAACCGGGATGCATGTATCGCCGCGCGCAGTTCTCGGCGGGACGGGAGACATTGCGCCTTCACGCTTATCGAATTGCTTGTCGTCATAGCCGTCATCAGCATTCTCGCGTCTCTTCTCATGCCCGCCCTGGCAAGCGCGCGGGAAAACGCCCGCAGGGCCGTCTGCTCGGGCAATCTCCGCCAGATAGGCATGTCCGCGCTCATTTACAGCGACGATTATTCCGGTTCGGCCCCGCCGCTGATGTATTCAAAGGCCGGACAGGAACCGGACAACACCTACTATAATCTTTACTGGTGGGGCGCAAACAGGAAGGAGGCCGATTATGACGTCGGTTTCCTTTATTCCTACCTGCAAAGCCCCGGCAAGGTCGCCGGAATCATGGAATGCCCGTCCCAACCCTGGGGCAGCTACGCGCCGCCCAGCACCGCGCAGTATCCCACGACGACTTACGGCTACAACGGCTATTATCTCTGCCCTGCGGCATCAGGTTATGAAAGTGTTATCGGTGGTCGTCCTTGGCGACGGTTTTCCAAGGCTCCCAATCCTTCGGAATTGTTCGTCTTCGGGGATACGATGCTGTACATGACCAAGATCGTCTGGGCGAACTGCTTCCTTGATCCCCCGAAAATCTTGAAGAAAAAGGGCGCATCCTACATGTGGGCGGACAACACGACTCCCACGACATGTTTCCGACACAATCACAAGGCGAACATCTTCTTTGCAGACTGCCATGTGGAGCCGGTTGACGCCGGAAAACTCACTTATGCGCAGTCCGATATCGGTTACAGCGGGAACAAGTCTGATTTCAAGAATTACGTGCCGGACTGGGAGGAGTGGGACGATTGAAGAACTCCTGGAAACTGATGCTGGCCGTCCTGCTTGCCGCAGTTGGGATAATTCTGACAATTCGCAGTTGCGCCCGCTCCACGGGACCTTCACGAAGGCAATTTACCCAGAAGATTATTAAACCGGGCGATAAACTGCATAAGGAGATAGCCGACCTCCTGGCGGAGGCGGCGCGGCAGCCCGAGGCTTCTCTCCCCGGATGGGTTGCCGGGAAAATGCGCAGGGATGCGACAGATGAAGACCGGGCGGGCGTCGTCTTCACGCTCGGGCAGACGCTCGGCGCAGGCAAATGTGAGATAGAAAGCGCCGCCGCCTACGGCAGCGAACTGATCAAAGTCGTTGCCCGCTCCAGCAGTAAACCGGGCGAGGCGAAGAAGATCGCGCTGATCGTCACAGAAGAAGAGGATGGACTTCGTTTCTATTGCGCGCCTTGACCAGCAAGCCACAGCCAATATACAATATTTGAAATGTACGGGCATTCTTGCCGTTGCATTGCGACGATTCATACAATTGTCGTTCGGAGCGCATGTTCATGAAGAAGACTTCCATAACCCGGTTGGCGGCGATTATGACCCTGCTTGCCGTCGCGGTTTCGACCGCGTCAGGCGATTGGTTCGACGATGTCGGTTATACCCGGTTGAGTAACAGGCTGGGCGCAAATACTCCAGACGGCTCAGGCGTGGCGGTAGGCCAGGTCGAGGCCGGCGGACTTACGGAATACACGCCGATTGCCACCGGAACCAACCCGACGCTCTACAACGCCGCCGCCCCATTCGCGGGCATTACGTTCCACTGGGAAACCGGCTACAGCGGCAGCCATATCGCGTTTTGGCACGCCGTCAACGTCGCGCGTCCGTTTTACGGTGATGCCGGAATTTCCATGACTCCCGGAATTGACGAGGTTCATTGCTATCTTTCCGGCTCCTGGCGCTATGCCATGGTTGACAGGGGAAACAACGGGACCGACTATCCTGAACTCTACGCGGCCAGGATTCACAACAACAGTTGGGTCTCGCTGAGCGGAACTGTGGCCCAGAATCAGACCGACCTGCTGGGCATTGACAGGACGATTGCGCGGGACGACCTGATAGTGGTCAACGCGGTCAACAACGGCTCGACCAGTTGGGTGGCCAATTCCCCCGTCCCGGACGCGTGCTACAACGGAATTGCAGTGGGATTGAATTATTACTGGGACAACGTGAACAAGACTTACGCCATCCGCAGCGCGCACGGCGGCACAGGGACTAACTACGGCAATTTCCAGAAGCCGGACATAGTGGCTCCAGCCGCGCAGATATACACGAGTTATGCCGCTCCGGTTGTCTCCTCCGCAGCGGCCATGATGGTTCAGACGGCCAACGACAACGGGATAACGGACGGCGACAGATCAGTGGTCGTCAAGGCGGTCCTGATGGCCGGAGCGGAGAAGCATCATCTCTGGCATAAAGGCGCCGCAGGGACGTCTGATGACTCCACCCACCCCCTTGACGACTATCTCGGCGCGGGCATGGTTCAGGTTGACGAATCCTACGACATTCTGGTCGCCGGACAGCAGACCGCGGGCAATACGGACCTTGCCTCACCTATCGGCTGGGATTATGACAGCGTCGGCGTAGGCTCCACGATGACTTATTACATGGAAGGCAGCACAGGGCATGACATGAGCGCGATCCTGACCTGGATGCGCCATGACGACGTTTCGGGCACGATACAGAACCTTGATCTCCGTTTCTACAGCGCTTCATACTCAGGCAGTTCGTACGTTCTTGACGCCCTCATCCAGGAAAGCGTGGCGACCACCGGCAACGTTGAGAACATCTGGTGTCCGATCTCGTCCGACGGGACATATGCGCTTGTCGTCTACGGCCCCGCCGCCGGCATTGCGGAGGATTATGCGCTGGCATGGGTGGTTCCGGAGCCATCAGCCGCGCTGTTGCTTGCGGGGGGGGCGTTCGTACTTGCAGTATCGAAGCGCAGAGCGCGCAGGAAATAGAGCGGCGTTGAATCTTTTGATGCTCACAAGGCACATGCGAGGTTGGATATCGCCTTTCCGTCAAGGAAGGTTAAAGCCCGGAATTTCCCCGCATCTATCTTTCGTATTTCTGCTTGTTGCCGGCATCGCCTCCGCGGATTCCCCGCCTCCGGCAGCGGCGGACCTGGACTTCCTTAAACTGCCGGGCGGCATGTTCGGCGTGGTGGAAAACCGCCCCGGAATGCCGGTTGTCTCCGTGGCGGTTTATTTCCCCGTCGGCCGTAGCAACGAGCCTTCCGCCGGGCTGGCCCGCATTCTGGCGAAGTGCTGCGTAAGGGGAACTGTGAAGCGTGATGCAACCGCGCTTTACGAAGACACCGCGAAACTGGGCGCGGAATTCTATGCCGACACCGGTTATCGCATGAGTTTCATCGGCATGGAAGGACCGGCGGTAAATATGGCCGCAATGGTAGGGCTGGTCCTTGAACTGGCATTTCGTCCGGCCCTTACCGATGAATCCGCGCAGACCGAGAGGACCTTCGCGCTAGGCGCTGTCGAACGTCAGGAGGATTTCACGTCGCTGCTCTTCCAGCGCAAGGTCCTGCAGCGCATGTGGCCCTTGCATCCGATCTCACTCCCCTCATATGGTTCCGGCGCATCCGTTAAGGCCGTTCGCGCCGAGGATATCCGTAATCTTCATCGCGATGTGTTTCTTCCCTCGCGGTGCAGTGTGATTGTCACAGGGCGCGCTTCGCCGGATGACGTTCGCGTGGCGGTCGAGTCGGCATATATCAAGCTCAATCTGGCTGATCTATCGGCGGCAGGGCGCGAGTTGCAACCTGCGTCGTTGCCGGAAATGCCGGTTGGAAGGCGCGTAAGATTCAAAAAGCAAGGCTCACAGGCGGAGGTTTTTGCAGGATGCGCCGTGCCCGCCATGAAACCGGCAGAGGAGGCTGCGGTTGACCTGCTGAATGAAATATTGACCGGATTCAACGGCAGGTTGTTCATATCCCTTCGCCGCCGTTACGGCTACGTATATTACGCCATGCCGGTCAAGATATTCACGGGGGATTTCGGACTCTGGGGCATCCAGACCGGCACCAAGCCCGCCAATGCGGAGGAAGTGGAGCGGATCATCTTCCGAGAGCTTGAAACGGTTTCCCGTGAAGGCGTCACCGATGAGGAAATGCGAACCGCGAAAGCCACGCTTGAAACACGGCAGCGAAGGGCCGCATCAGAGGCCGGCGGCTCGGCGGCGATCCTGGCCGAATACGTCGCCCGGGACTGGCCGGTGATGAGCGTCAGGGAAAGAACCTTAGTGATCAACAGCGTGACCGCAGAGGACGTTCGCGCAATGGCCGAACGATTGTATAATAAGGGCCAACTCAACGTCGTGATCTCGAAATGATTTTGCCCTGAAGAAAGTTGCATATGCGTCCGTGGCGAAATGAAGGATACCGGCCCGAACCGCCCTCGGCGGAATATGCGACAAAGTGGCTGATCATCGCCATGATGGCGTCCGCCCTTGCCGCGCTTCTGCTCGAGAATACGTTCGGCCTTCCGGTGACCGACGCGCTCGCCCTGAGCGCGTCCCGCCTGTCCAGGGGCGCGGTCTGGCAGCCTGTCACCTACATGTTCCTTCATGCGGGACTCCTGCACCTGATATTCAACTTGCTGATGCTCTGGTGGTTCGGTTCGCTTGTTGAAGGTTCCATCGGACGGCGCAGTTATCTTGAACTGTTCTTCGGAGCGGGGATTTTCGGGGGGCTTGTCCAGGCTGCCGCAAGCGTCTTTACGGGACAACCGGACCTTATAACGCTGGGGTGTTCGGGCGGGTTGCTGGGGGTTATGGTCGTCTGCGCGATGATCGCTCCGTCGTTGACCGTTTTCTTCAGCTTCGTGATTCCGATGAAGCTACGCACGATGGTCATCATCTGCATATTTATGGATCTTTACGTGGCGCTCAGCGGTCAACGGTCGGGGACCGCCGTCCTTGCGCATCTGGGCGGCGCGGCGTTCGGATACGGATACTGGAAGCTTTGCTATTGTCGCGGAAGGTCGCTCAGCAGATTCTGGGAAATGCCTCTGGAAAAGCTTCGCTCCATGTTTCAGGCGAATCAGAGGGTCAGCGACTCGGAACTTGACGAAATCCTCCTGAAGGTCGGCAGAGAGGGCATGAAATCCCTTTCGCGGCGCGAGCGCAGGATTCTTATCAAGGCAAGCAAGCAGAAGCGGAAGAACTGACTCAGCCCTTCATCACCGCAATCGGGCGCAGGCGGGCGACCTTGCGGCTTATTCCGGCCCGATCCACGACATCCACCACAGTATCCACGTCCTTGTACGCGGACGGCATTTCCTCGGCCAGCGTCTGCCTTCCTTCGGCCCTGACAAGTATCCCCAGCTTTTCCATCTCCCTGTCAATGCGCCTGCCGCGTGTCTGGTTGATTGCGGCGTGCCGGCTCATGACGCGCCCCGCCCCGTGGCATGAGCTTCCGAAGGTCTCCTTCATGGCCTGCGGCATCCCGACCAGCAGATAGCTCGCGGTTCCCATGTTGCCGGGAATCAGCACGGGCTGACCCACCCCGCGATACCGCGCCGGAACCTCAGGACGCCCCGCCGGGAAGGCGCGCGTCGCGCCCTTGCGATGCACGCAAAGCCTTTTCACGCGCCCGTCAACATCGTGGTTCTCGAACTTGGCAATGTTGTGGCAGACGTCGTATATCAGCCGAATGCCCAGGCTCTCCCGCGAACCTCCGAAGACGGATGACAACGCCCTGCACGTCAGGTGCATGATCGTCTGGCGATTGGCCCACGCGTAATTGGCCGCCCCTGCCATCGCGGCGAAGTATTGCCGCCCCTCCTCGGAATTGACCGGCGCGCAGCAAAGCTCCGGATCGGGAACCTGTATCCCGTATTTCCTTACTGCCTTGCGCATGATGTTTTTGACGAAATCGTCGCATATCTGATGCCCGAATCCGCGCGAGCCGCAATGAATCTGGATGATGACGCCGTCCTTGCGGACTCCGAACGCCTCGGCGACGGTCGGATCGAAAATCTCCTCTACGACGTCAATCTCCAGGAAATGATTCCCGCTTCCGAGCGTGCCCATCTGACCCGCGCCGCGCTCGAACGCCCGTTCCCCGACGGCTTCCGGCTCCGCCCCGGCCATACAACCGTTCTCCTCGGTGCAGTCCAGGTCCTCGGCAGTTCCGAAATCGCGACCGACCGCCCATGCCGCGCCCTCCCGGCAGACGCGGGCAAGCTCCTTGCGCGAAAGTTTCTCAATCGCCTTGCATGATCCCACCCCGCAGGGAATGTCGCGGAAAAGCGCGTCAAGGAGTTCCTTGCGACGCGCGCGGACATCGCTCAATGGCAGATCGGTCGAGAGCATCCGAACGCCGCAGTTGATGTCATAACCGATGCCTCCCGGCGAGATTACGCCGTCGCCGGCGGGGTCTGTGGCGGCGACTCCCCCGATGGTGAAGCCGTATCCCTGATGGATGTCGGGCATCGCGAAGGAGTATTTCACAATGCCCGGCAGCCACGCCACGTTGGCCACCTGCTCAAGGGAGTTATCGCGGCGGACGCAGTCAAGCATGTCCTCCCGCGCGTATAGCCTTGCGGGAACACGCATCCCGCCGCTTTGGGGAATCTCCCAGAGATAATCTTCAACACGAACCAACTCGGGTGTGGCGCTCATTTTCCCATCTCCCTGTCATGGCCTTATGAGTATGCAATCGTTGATTCTATCATACGTTCCAATTGCTGGACATGCACATCGTGGTTCGTGTCAAATTTGGGTGCATGTAATCTGCTACGCAGCGAGAGCGAGGGGGCAGCGTTTCCAGAAGTTGTTCCAGGAGTCGTCATCAGAGATGAGGGAGGCGATGACCTGTAGGGTGTCAAATTTCCGGTGTTGACTTTGGGGGCGATTCCGAGGAAAATAGACATGCTCTCGTTTGTGTCATCATTGAGTCATCCGGGCCGGAACAGGGGGATTCGGCGCCATTGGGAAAACAACATGGCAATCGTTTCCAATTGTCCGCAGTGTAAGACGAAGGTTTCCGTGAAGGACGAGATGGCAGGCAAGAAGATCGCCTGCCCGAAGTGCAAGAAGGGCGTCATTCATCTGCCCTCAGGAACTCAAGCCACCAAGCCCGCCGCCGGGCGCGTCGAGCAGCAGCTTGCAGCGG
Source organism: Planctomycetota bacterium (assembly GCA_022711755.1). Taxonomy (GTDB): domain Bacteria; phylum Planctomycetota; class Brocadiia; order SM23-32; family JAKLEA01; genus JAKLEA01. The sequence goes on along the minus strand of JAKLEA010000019.1, from coordinate 51,354 downwards.
CAAAGGACGCGCCGACCAAGTCCAAGTTCAAGGCCGGGCAGATGGACGGCGCAGGCGCGGGAATATCCGCCAAGTCGGGCGAGATAGTCTCCGACGGCAAGATTGACCCGTCCGAGATTCCGGAGCTTGACGACGGCGCCGGCAAGGAATTGCCCGGGCGTTGCCCGAAGTGCGGACGTCCGATCGCGATCGGGCGCGTCAACTGCACCAATTGCGGGTGGGATCCACGCGTAAAGCAGGTTGAAAAGAAGAAGTCGCTGGGCATCGTCCCGTATGTGGCCGGCGGTGTCGTCCTGGCCGCCATCGCCGCATTCGTCATAATCCGATTCGCGCTATAAACCCGACGGCAGCGCAAGACGCCGGGGCAACCGGGCGGATCGAACGCGCAACGGAGGGAACGCCATGCGCCGCGTTCGCGCAGCCGCCGTACACCTGCAGGGTTGGCCGGCGCCGTCAACGTACGATGAGAAGGTGAGCCGGGCGCTTGAGCGCGTTGACCGCGCCGCCAGGGATTGCCCTGACGCAATATGTCTGCCTGAAGGCTTCGCAAACTGGCCGCCGGGGGACGATCCGAAGGTCTACAGGGAATACTCGCAGACCGTCCCCGGCCCGCTGACGGACGTCTTCGCCGAACGCGCCCGTCGTTACAACTGCTATATCATCTGCCCGCTTCTCCATCGCGACGGACGCCGCCTCTACAACAGCGCCGTCTTCCTTGACAGGAAGGGCGAAGTCGCGGGGATATATCACAAATACGTTCCCACAATCTGGGAGATGAATTGCGGCGTCAGCCCGGGGACGGAGATAGAGCCGATCAAATGCGATTTCGGCATGGCTGGCGCGGCGATCTGCTACGACGCGAACTTTCTGAACATCCCGGAAGAATATGCCCGCAAGGGAACGGAAATCATTTTCTGGCCTTCGATGTACGAAGGTGGACGGTTGCTGGAAGTCTGGGCGATGGTCTACGGCCTCAGGATCGTCACCGCCACCGGCACGCCGATGAATCATATCATTGACATTGACGGGCGCATCCGGGCGCAAAGCTGCGAATACAACCCAACAGTCAGTTGCGACATGAATCTGGACAAGCGCCTATTGCACATTGACAGCAACCACCTGTTATGGGACAGGTTGAAGGAGAAGTACGGCGGCGCCGTCCTGATCCAGACGCTGCGCCCGGAGGCATATTTTATTCTCAGCACGACGAAACCGGGGTTGCACGTTGATGATGTAATCAGGGAGTGCGGGCTTGAGCCGCTGCGGGTCTACCTGGACCGCGCGCTGGGAGTCCGCAAGAGAGCGTTGAAACGGAAATAGCATGACGCGCATCCACGCCGCCAGGACAACGCCAGCCGTGACGGCCGTAATGGCGGCAGGGGCGTTGCTGGCCGTGTTCCACTTATATGGCTGCGGGAAGCGGGAGCAGGCCGGCGGTCCCGTAGAACTCACCTACTGGGAATCGTGGACCGGATTCGAGCGCGACGCCCTGATTGCCGTCGTGGACAAATTCAACCAATCCCAGGACGGCATCAAGGTTCGCATGGTTACCGTCAGCGATATGACGGAGAAGCTCCTGCTGGCCATCGCGGGGGGATGCCCGCCGGACGTGAGCATGATGTACGGCCAGATGCTCTACTCCTACGCCGGCAAAGGCGCGCTGACGCAGCTTGATCCGTTCGTCGCCGGGACCGAGATCAAGCGCGAAAACTACCACGACATTTACTACGATCTCTGCACCTTCGACGGCAAACTCTGGGGCTTGCCGACCACGCCGGCGTTATACGCCATGCACTGGAACAAGGCGCTGTTCCGGGAGGCCGGGCTTGATCCGGAGCGCCCGCCGGTCAACTTCGACGAACTCGCGGAGCACAACAGGCGACTGGTCCGCCGCGACGAGAAGGGCAGACTCGTCCAGCTCGGTTTCATGACCGGCGGCGGGGACGTATCGGAGTGGACAGGCTGGTCGTGGGGATACTGGTTCGGGGGCAATCTCTGGGATGGGAAGTCAAGGCTGAATCTTGACTGCGCGGGCAACCTCGATTCGCTCATGTGGGTATTGAGTTTCTATCGCCAATTCGACACGGTCGAGGTTACGAACTTCCTGAGCGGCTGCGGGCGGTTCAACAGTCCGGACAACCCATTCATCGCCGGGCGCGTCGCCGTCGTCTTCCAGGGCGTCTGGATGAGCAACTTCATTGATAAGTTTGCGCCCGGCATGGAATGGGGCGCAGCGCCGTTCCCGTATTACACGCCGGAGATCAGGGACCTGACGGTGGCCGACCTGGACATCATTGCCATTCCGAAAGGCTCCCCGCACCCGAAGGAGGCGTTCGAGTTCATCCGCTTCCTGCAACGGCGCGAGAACATGGAGCTTCTCTGCGGCGGGCAGAAGAAGAACTCACCGCTGGCGGAAGCGAGCGAAGATTTCATCAACAAGCACCCGCATCCCTACCTGCATGTCTTCACGAAACTGAGCGCAAGCCCCAATATCCTGGGGATCCCCAAGCTGGGATGCTGGTTCGAGGTTGAGCGGGAATTCATGCACGCGCGCGAGCAGACGACAGAGCTTTGCCGCATGCCGAAAATCCGGGAGCGCGAGTCCGTTCTAAGGGAAATGCTGGAGGCGGATGAAAAGTCGGCGGATACGTCGAGAAAAGCCGCGCTTTTTGCGCGCGCCCGCGCTTTGTTCGCAGCGTCGGAGATTCCGGCGGATATTGAATCCAGACTGCGTGAGTTGAAGGAACTTGGAAAAGCCGCGCCGCATGAGGCGGAAGTCGCCCGGTTGAAGGCCGCCATGCAATCAGAAGCGGCGAAGGAGAAACTCGATTTCGCAGGCGCGCTGAAACTCCTGTGCGACGGGGAGGAATGTTACTTCCGCATGTCCGCGCAGGTCTTCCTGACCGTCGCCAACATACGGGCGCAGGACGCGCTCGACCGGGAGATGCGGGAGAAGAGCTTCCGCGAATCCAGGAATTCGGCCATGTTCCCCATCTCCCCTAAACGCGGCGCCACCGGCACGATCGAGCCATGGCGATTCTGAACTCAAACCGAAAACGACTACTGCTGGGCCTGACGTTCGTATCGCCGGCCATGGCCGGATTCCTCGCCTTCGCGCTTTATCCCACGCTGGCCTCGATCTATTACAGCTTCTGCAGCTATTCCGTCCTCCAGCCCGCCATCTTCATAGGCCCGGAAAATTATCGGGAAATGGTTCGCGACGAGGTCTTCTGGCAGGCGCTCCGCAATACGCTTTTCTACGCCGGGTTCGCCGTGCCGGTCGGCCTGTTCATGAGCCTTGTCACGGCGATGCTGCTGAACGCGAAAATACGCGGGCTGGCCGTCTACCGGACGGTCTTCTTTCTGCCGTCGCTGGTCCCGCTGGTGGCCAACTCCATCCTCTGGAAATGGATTTTCAACGGCGAACACGGCGTCTTGAATCATTTCCTGAGCTACGTCATGCGCGATCCCCCGGGCTGGCTGACCGATCCGAACTGGAGCAAGCCGGCGCTGATCATCATGAGCTTCTGGGGCATAGGCCACGCCGTCGTCATCTACCTGGCGGCGCTTCAGGACGTGCCTGTGTCGCTGCACGAGGCGGCGGAGATTGACGGCGCGTCGTGGCTCAGCCGCATCCGGCATGTGACCCTGCCCATGATTTCCCCGGTAATTTACTTCAATTTCATCATGGGCATCATCGGCAGCCTCCAGGTCTTCACCCAGGCCTACGTGATGACGCAGGGCGGGCCGCTGCGTTCGACGAACTTCTACGCGATGTACATCTACACCACGGCCTTCCGGGATCTTCGCATGGGCTACGCCTGCGCAATGGCGTGGGCGCTGTTCATCATAATCGTAGCGCTGACGCTGCTCGCCATGCGCTCGACGCGGAAACTGGTCTACTATGCCACCGGCTGACGGCGGACGAGATTCTTGAGAAAGAACGAGCACAAACCGGCGATTCACATGACGCTGCTCATAATCAGCGTTGTGTTCATGTTCCCGTTTTTCTGGATGGTCAGCACGTCCGTGAAGCCGCGGGAACAGACGATGGTCCACCCGCCGGTCTGGATTCCAAAACAATTTACCGCCGTTCTGAACGGGCGCGAGACCGTCGTGATAAAGGACCATCTTGTCGCTGAGCCGTGCGCGATAGTCCGCTGCGTCGAGGCTCCGGTCGAAGGGAAGCGCATGCTGGTCGCGGCGGACGGCATAAGCGACGGGCGGGTGGGGATGCAGACGCGCGAGGGGTTCCGCCGGATACGCGTGGAAATTCTGAAGGAAGTCCCCGCGTCGGAGGGCAGGCTGTGGTGCTACGTCGTCGAGTTCATCCCCGGCCTGACGCGGGAACACGCGCCGGAATGGGATTGCGTTCCGCTTGATGAAGTGAAGGCCTCGCCGCATTTAATGTTATCGAACTATCGTGAAGCCGTGAACCTGAACCAGGCGGTTCCCGATCCACTTCCCCCCGACGCCGGGTTCAAGGACAAGCTGCGGCGATTGCTGTCCGTGCCGATGCTGAGATGTCTGGGCAACACGCTTATCGTCTGCTTCTTCAGCGTGGTCGGGGTGGTCGCCTCCAGCGCCTGCGCGGCTTACGGGTTCTCACGCATCAGGTGGAATGGGCGCGATACCCTCTTTTTCATCCTGCTCTGCACGATGATGATCCCGTTCCCGGTGACGATGGTCCCGCTGTTCATCATCTTCCGCAAGCTGGGCATGGTCGGCACGCTTCTCCCCCTCTTCATCCCGGCGTGGTTCGGCAACGTTTTCTTCATCTTCCTGCTGAGGCAGTTCTTTTTCACAATACCGGGAGAGCTTTCCGACGCGGCGCGGATTGACGGATGCTCCGAGTTCGGCATATTCATGCGCATCATCCTGCCACTGTCGCGCCCGGCGCTGGCCGTTGTCGCGCTGTTCGAGTTCCTGTGGTGCTGGAATGATTTCCTCGGTCCGCTGATCTACCTGAACGACGAGAGGGCTTTCACGCTGGCGCTTGGGCTGCAGAACTTCGAAAGCCAGCACGGCGGCACGGAATGGCACCTGCTGATGGCCGGGGCAACAATAGTCATCCTGCCGGTCATCGTTCTATTCTTCTTCACGCAGAAGACCTTCATCCAGGGCATTGCTACGACCGGCCTGAAGGCCTGATTACGGCGTCCGATTCAATACGAGGAGAACAGCATATTCCCCCTGCCGGCGCTGCTCAGGATAAGGAAGACGCAGCGGCCGCGCGTAATATTCGACGACGGGACCGTCCGTCTGAAGCCGAACCTGGAGATACGTTCAGACGAGCTTGTGGCCGAACTGGAACGCGGAGCGCAGTCGCACACGGACGAAAAGGTCAAAAACAACCTTTTCGCTGAGGCTCGCGAGAGGCGCAATGCGCAACCGGAACGTTCCTGACGAAGGGCCTTGCCCGCTCAAGCCGTCGTGACCAGCACGTCGTTTATCGAACCCCTGCCGCCGGAGTGAATTACCGCGCCGACCGTGTTTTTCGCGGCGATTCCCCAGAACTTGTCCGCCGCTCCGGGCGTTCCCAGAACTCCGCCGACGTAGACCACGCCGAGCGAACCGCGCCCCGCCAGCGCCGGCGGAATCGAGGGCGCGAACAATTCGCTGCCGTCCGTGAACGGGTCCGTCCCCGATGGATCAGCCCAAAGCCCGACCAGAACGTTGACCCGTTGCATGTTCCCGCCGACGCTGATCGAGCCGATCTGCGCCAGCGATCCGGCCGGAAGCGTCTGCGTTCCGACGCCGATATTCGCGTCAAGCATGTCCTTGCCGACCTTGAGACTGCCCAAAGACAGCCCCGCGAGGATGTTTGATCGCCCGCCGTCCGGGCCGGCGATCCTGTCGGCCATTATCGCGCCGATCCGCTCCCCAGCGGCTATTTCGCCGGCGAAAGCCCCGCCTGCGTAGACGACAGAGATGTTCCGCTTTGCGGCGATTGTCGCCCGAATGTCGCCCTTCAGGGCGATCAGGCTGCCGATATCCCCGCGCGAAACGGTCACATCCTGCGATATGCCGCCGCCGGCGAATATCGAGGAAATGCGATTGACGGCGCTTATCGTGTGCCCGCCGGGCGAAGCGATGTCGCCCTTTGCGTAGACGGCGTTGATGAAGTCCGCGGCGGAAACGTCGCCCAGCAGGTCCCCACCGGTCCAGACGGTTCCCACCCAGCCGGCCGTGGAGCGAACGTCACCCGCCATGTCTCCCGGGGCAGTGTATCCGCCGAGGACCATGATTATGAAATCGGTCGCCAGCACGTCCCCGCCCAGCGCCACGCCGTCCTTCGCGCCCAGGGCCAGCACTTTGAGAGCGTATCCGTTCGCGGCATAAACAGCGGTACGGTCGTGAACGTCGCCGTCGCCGTCAATGTCGTCCGGCATTGTCCAGCCCGGCGCCATTGTCAGGCCGTTGGAGTCAACGCCTGGAATGCCGCCCCAACTGATGACCGTTCCGATGTTCCTCTTTGCGGCGACGAAGGCAATCTCGCGCTGCGGTCCGATTCTTCCGAATTCGGCTATCGTTCCGAAGCTCCCGTCAGTGGCCAGCCCAAGCCCCGTGAACTCGCCGCGCATGAAGACGTTGGCCGTCCCCGGTCCGCCCGGCAGTATCACAAGTTCATTGGTCGCATCGAAAGGCGAGTAACCTGAGACGGAGTAGAAGCCGTCAATCGCCTTGCCGACGCCGATGCCGTCCGTATCCAGGATGTGGACCTTTACGCCGTTGACGTCAACCGTGCCTACAAGGGCGGGAGCCGATGTCCCGGAAAGCTCGATCGTCCAGACCGGTTCATCCGCGTCGCTGCTGTTGATTGTCAGAGTCCCGGCCTTTTTCCCGACGCTGTCCGGGGAGAATGTCACAACAAACTCGGTCGTCTCGCCCGGATCAAGAACAACATCGCCATCCGGCCCGGCAGCGTTGAGTGGAGTGACGATGAAATCGCCGGAGTCGGAGGCCCACGCGGAAACGGTCAACGGGCGTCCGCCGTCATTGGCCACGGTTACTACAGTTTGAGCCGACTCACCGACAACAAGCGAGCTGAACGGTATTGCGTTATCGTCAACGATTCCCACGCGCTCGTGGACCGCGATGTCGGCATCGGCAATGACTGTGATCGTGATCGTTCCGGGAGCGCTGTCGGCGCTTCCGTCATTGGCGACATAGGTCAGCGTGTCAATCCCGCTGAATCCAGGATTCGGCGTGTATATTCTGTCCGCGCCTGTTCCAGTCACGGTTCCATGCGCCGGAGGGGTGATGATTCTGAAGGACAGCGCCTCGTCCTCGATGTCATCCCCGGACAGGCTGAAATTCACCGGAACGCCGCTGTCGGTCGTCAGGTCCATACCGCCGACAACCGGCAGGTCGTTGACCGGCGTCACGTCAATCGTCACGCTCGCCGCCGCGCTGTCCAGTTCCCCGTCGTTGACCAGATACGCGAACCCGTCGGGGCCGAAGTAGTTCGGGGCGGGAACGTATGTCCGGGTTGAACCCGATCCATCCAGCGTTCCATGCTGCGGGCCTGAAACGATGATGAACGCCAGTGGTTGACCCTCGATATCCGAGCCGGAGAGCGAGATATCCACCGGCGAATCCTCGGCGGTTGCTGCGCTGATGTTCCCGGCGGTCGGGGCATCGTTGACCGGGGTCACATTGATCGTGACCGTCGCGATGGCGCTCTCAAACTCGCCGTCGTTCGAAACGTAAGTGAAGCTGTCCGCGCCAAAGAAATCAGGCTCGGGAATATATGTTCTGGAAGCCCCCGCGCCAGTGAGAACGCCATGCAGTGGCGGCGTCATAATCTCGTATGTCAGAGGCGCGCCCTCGACGTCTGAACCGGCAAGGTTGACTTCGACCGGAGAGTCTTCGCTCGTAGCCACGCTGATATCGTCAGCGGTCGGCGCGTCATTGACCGGAGCTACAGTTATCGTCACCGTCGCGGTTGCGCTATCCAGTTCACCGTCGTTGGCCAGGTAAGTAAAGCTGTCGGTACCGAAGTAGTTCGGTTCCGGGACGTACGTCCGATCCGCGCCTTCGCCCTGGAGGATTCCATGCTGCGGGGCTGTGACAATCTCAAAAGTCACGGCAGTCCCCTCCGGATCCGTCCCGACCAATCCGACTGCGACCGACGCGTCTTCCGTTGTCTCGACGCCGAAGTTCCCGGCTGTCGGGGGATCATTGATCGGCGTCACGTTGATTGTGACCGTCGCTGCCGCGCTTTCAAACTCGCCGTCGTTTGCCACATAGGTGAAGCTGTCCGCGCCGAAAAAGTCCGGAGCAGGAACGTAGGTCCTGGACGCCCCTGTCCCGGTGATGACGCCGTGAAGAGGCGCGATTGTGATGTCAAAGCTCAGTGGTTGCCCTTCAATGTCCCCTCCCGCCAAAGCGATTTCAACGGAAACGCCTTCAGTAGTTCCGATGGAAAGATCGGAAGCGGTCGGCGGGTCGTTGACCGGCGTCACAACTATCGCCGCTGTCGCCGTTGCGCTGTCAAGTTCGCCGTCATTGACGAGGTATGTGAAGCTGTCGGGACCGAAATAATCCGGATCGGGAACATACGTCCTGGCTGCCCCGCTTCCTTCAAGAACGCCATGCGCCGGGCCGGTCAGAATGACGAAGCTGAGCGTTTGACCTTCAGCGTCGCTTCCGGACAGCGTCACGCCGACCTCTGAGTCCTCAACGATCTCGGCGCTGATGTTCTGCGCGATCGGTGCGTCATTGACCGCGATTACGTTGATGCCGACAGTCGCCGTCGGACTGTCGAACATCCCGTCATTGACCACGAAACGGAAGTCATCTGCGCCGTTGTAGTCTGAAGAAGGCGTGTATGTCCATTCGCGCCCGGTCCCGCTCAGGACGCCGTGCCTGGGTTGCCGGACTATGCGATAAGTCAGAGCGTCAGAGTCGGGGTCGCTGCCGGCCAAAGTAATTGCCAGCGCGGCGTCTTCCGGAGTTTCCACATTCTGCGGGGTAGCCGAAGGCGCTCCGCCGGCCTCGACCGAGATGGTCACGATAGCCGGCGCGCCGTCCGCTGTCCCGTCATTTGCGACGAAGGAGAACGAGTCCACTCCTGCGAATCCGGCCGCCGGGGTGTATGTCGCCGTTCCACCTTCCAGAATCACGGTTCCATGCGCCGGATCCGCGACGATCCTGTATGTCAAAACGTCGTTCTCGATATCCCATGAGTCAAGAACGGCGTCAACCGGCGTTTCACGCATGGTCGCCACGGTCTGGTCGAAGGATACAGGCGGATCGTTGACGGGATTGATTGTGATGGAAGCGGTCGCCTCCGCGCTGTCTGCCTGGCCGTCCGTCGCGATGAACCTGAACGAGTCTGCGCCGAAGAAGTCTGCTTGCGGAGCGTAGGTCAACGTCCCCCCGGCGACGGACAACGCGCCATGCGAAGGCTGAACCGTTATGACGTAACTCAACGCATCGCCGTCCGCGTCGCTTCCGCCCGGAATTATCGCAAGCGGAACATCCTCGTCGGTTGAGACCGACATGTCCGAGACAGCCGGGGCGTCATTGACGGGCGCGACGGTTATTGTCGCCGTCGCGGTATTGCTGTCCCCCGCGCCGTCGTTGACGCGATAGGTGAAACTGTCGGTCCCGCTCCAGTTTGCGTCCGGAGTATAGGTCACATTCACCCCGCTCCCGGAGAGAATGCCGTGCTGCGGGGGGGAAACGATGGTGTATGTCAGGGCATCGCCGTCAACATCGCTTCCACGAAGTCCGACGATTACCGAAACGTCTTCCGGCGTCGCAGCGCTTCTGTTCTGGGCCTTCGGAAGGTCGTTGACCGGATTAACCGTGATCGTCACAGTCGCAAATTCGCTGAAGAAGATGCCGTCATGAACGCGGAATGTAAATGTGTCGGAGCCGTTGAAATCGGCGGCGGGCGCATAGGTCAAGTCCGCCCCTGAACCGGCAAGCGTTCCATGCGCAGGCAATGTTCCGAGAATGAAAGTCAACGGATCGCCGTCATGATCACTGCCGCTGAGCGTGATAGGCAGGGACGTATCCTCGCTGGTCGCGACATTCTGCGGATCGGCGACAGGGATGATCCCGTTGGAGATGGATATCGAGACGGTTGCCGGCGCGCTTGCGAATTCTCCGTCGTTAGCCGTGAAGGTGAAGCTGTCTGCGCCCGTGTATAACGCATCGGGCGTGTAGGTCACCTCATTGCCGGAGATGACGGCAGTTCCGTGGACCGGCAGTCCGGCCAGGCTGTAGGTCAGAGTATCGCCTTCAAGGTCATATCCAGAGAGAGTGACAACAACTGGCGTATCGTGAACGGTGGTCAGACTTTGAGACTGAGCCGCAGGAGCATCGTTGACGGGGGCGACTGCGATCGTCACTGTCGCCTCCGCGCTGTCCGCCAGGCCGTCGTTGGCCAGATAGACGAAGGAATCGCTTCCGTTGAAGTTCGTCGCCGGCGTGTAGGTCAGATTCGCCCCGCTGCCGCTCAACGTTCCATGCAACGGCGACGATATGACGATGAAGCTCAACGCATCGCCCTCGACGTCGCTGCCGGATAGCGTCACGGCGACGGCGATATCTTCGCTGGTTGCGACATTTTTCGCGTGAGCAGTCGGCGCGTCATTGACGGGAGCGACCGAGACGGTTACGGTCGCCGTGTTGCTGAAAAGCTCGCCGTCGCTGACGCGGTATGTGAACGAGTCGGAGCCATTCCAATCCGGGTCAGGCGTGTAGGTCGGGGTCTGGCCGCCGCCGGAAAGTGTTCCGTGGCTCGGCGCGTCAACGATCAAGTAAGCCAGCGATGCGCCTTCAGGGTCGGTCCCGCGCAACGCCACGGCAACGGGATTGTCCTCGGTCGCGCTTGCGCTGCGGTTCTGCGCGATCGGCGGGTCATTAACCTGCCCGATTACGATCGTGACGGCGGCGGCGGCGCTGGTGAACAGCCCGTCATTTACCGTGAAGCGAAACTGATCGCTTCCCGAGAAGTCCGGCGCGGGGGTATAAGTCCATTCATTGCCGGAACCTGTCAATGTTCCATTAAGCGGTTGAGATGTGATCGCATAGGTCAGAACGTCGCCGTCCGCGTCGCTTCCGAACAAGGTTATCGAAGATGCGTTATCCTCGTTCGTATAGACGTTTTGCGCAGACGCGACCGGCGGGGTTCCGCTGCTGACAGAGATCGTTATTGCGGCCGTTCCGCTTTCAGCTTGGCCGTCACTGGCTACGAACGTGAGAACGTCGGTACCGCTGAATCCGGGGTTCGGCGCGTATGTCGCCTCGCTTCCGTCAAGCGAAACAATGCCGTTGGCTGGAAGCCCGACAATCCGGTAGGTCAGCGCATCGCCGTCGGCGTCCCCCCCAAGCAGTGTCACGGTTCGCGGGACATTCCTGCCGGTGGCAACACTTTGGGACGACGCCGTCGGGGCGTCATTGATGGACGTTACTGTAATCGTCACTGTTGCAGAAGCGCTGTTGACCATTCCGTCATTGGCCGCGTAGACAAAAGAATCGCCTCCGTTGTAGTTCGCGTCCGGCGTGTAGGTCAGGTTTGCGCCGCTCCCGCTCAATGTCCCGTGCAGGGGTCCGGAGAGAACCGCGAAGCTCAACGCGTCCCCGTCAACATCAGCGCCGGAAAGCGTCACTGCGACTGCTACGTCCTCGTCCGTGACGAGCGATTTTGCGTCCGCCGCCGGAGCGTCATTGACCGGCGTCACTGTGACCGTGACGGTCGCGTCCGAACTGTTTAATGCTCCGTCGCTCACCCTGTATGTGAACGTGTCCGTCCCGTTGAAATTGGCGCTCGGTTTGTAAGTCCTGCTAGATCCCGTGCCGGTAAGAATCCCATTGGCCGGCGCTGAAACTATCGTGTATGTCAGCCCGCTTCCCTCAACGTCCGATCCCAGGAGCGTTATTATCGTCTGCGCGTCTTCACTTGTTGTCGCGGTTATATTCTGCGCCGTCGGGGCGTCGTTGACGGACGCCACGGTTATCGTCACAGTTGCCTGCGGGCTGTTGACCGTCCCGTCATTGGCCACATAGACAAACGTGTCGTTGCCGTTATAGTTTGCCGACGGCGTGTAGGTCAGATTCGCGCCGGTTCCGCTCAATGTTCCGTGAAGCGGTCCGGAGATGATCGTGAAACTGAGCGCGTCCCCGTCAACATCAGCGCCGGAAAGCGTCACTGCGACTGCTACGTCCTCGTCCGTGACGAGCGATTTTGCGTCCGCCGCTGGAGCGTCATTGACCGGCGTCACCGTGATCGTGACGGTCGCGTCCGAACTGTTCAATGCCCCGTCGCTCACCCTGTATGTGAACGTGTCCGTACCGTTGAAATTTGGATTCGGGGCATAGGTCCTGCTTGCACCGGAACCAGTCAGAACGCCGTTTGTCGGTCCTGAGACTATCGTGTATGTCAGGGGGCTGCCTTCAACGTCAGAACCCGGGAGCGCGATGATCGCCTGCGCGTCCTCGCTGGTTGTAGCGGCCACGTTCTGCGCCGTGGGCGCGTCATTGACCGGTCGCACGGTAATGGTAATCGTGGCGACGTTGGACGCGTCCCTGCCGTCGAACGCGGTGAATTGCAGCGAATCAGCCCCGGAATAATCGGTGTCCGGGGTATAGAGCCAACCGAACTCAGTCGCCTCAACCGATCCGTGGATCGGCATGGTTGCGATGCTGTAGGTCAGCGGATCGTCTTCGGCGTCGGTGGCGAACGGAAACACCTCAACCGGCGTGTCCTCATTCGTAGCCGCCGTGTCATTCTGCGCCACAGGCGGATCGTTTATCGGACGGACGATGATTGAAACCGTCGCCGCAGCGCTGTCCGCCTGGCCGTCGTTGGTTTTGTATGTGAAGCTGTCGCTGCCGAAGTAGTTCGGATTCGGCGTATATGTCCGAGCCGCGCCTGAACCGCTCAGTGTTCCGCTTGCAGGCGGCGTGATGATAATGAATGCCAACGCGTCGCCGTCTACGTCCGTTCCGGTAAGCGTCACGGCAACCGCCGCGCCTTCGTCAGTACTCGCGCTGACGTTGCCCGCCGTCGGCGCGTCATTGACCGGCAGCGTCGTGATCGTCACCGTGGCCGCCGGGCTGTCAATCTTGCCGTCGTTGACGACGTAGGTGAATGTGTCCGTCCCGTTGTAGTTCAGGAAGGGGGTGTATATCCGATTCGCGCCGCTTCCGGTGAGTTCGCCATGCTGAGGTCCGTCAATGATCCGGTATGACAGAGCGTCCCCGTCAACGTCCGATCCGACCAGCGTAACCGCCATTGGGGCGTCTTCCGGCCCGCCGGCTGAGCGCTCAGACGCGGTCGGGGCGTCATTGACGGGGCTGATCGTAATGCCGACTATCGCCGCAGCGCTTGTGAAGATGCCGTCGCTGACCGTGAACCTGAAGCTGTCGCTGCCGTTGAAGTTGGGGCTGGGCGTGTATGTCCAGTTCCAGCCTGAGCCGATCAACGTCCCATGCGCCGGCATGACCGTCACGGCGCACGTGAGCGGATCGCCGTCCGCATCGCTTCCCTGAAGGACGATGGCGACGGCGGAGTCCTCCGCTGTCGCGACGCTCTGCGGCGCGGCCGTCGGGGCGTTGCCGGCGTCAACGGATATCGTCACAGTCGCCGGGGCGCTGTTGGACGTCCCGTCATTGGCAATAAAGCTGAATGTGTCCACCCCGGTATACGAACCAGCCGGCGTATAGGTCGCCTGCCCGCCTGCGATCACGACGTTTCCATGGTCGGGGGGATCGCTGATTGAAAACGTGAGGGCGTCGCCCTCGACGTCGTCCGCGTGAAGTTCAATAACCACGGCAACATCGTGGTCCGTCGCCACGCTCTGCGACTGCGCGACCGGGGGATCGTTGACCGGGTTGACCGTTATTGCGACGACAGCCTCGGCGCTATCGGTCTTGCCGTCATTGGCGATGAATCGGAATTCGTCCGGGCCGGCATAATTCGTCGCGGGGGTGTAGGTCCAGTTTGCTCCGCTGCCGGCCAGTGTCCCGTGTGCCGGTTGCGCCGAAATCCTGAAACTCAGCGCGTCGCCGTCCACGTCCCCGCCGGAAAGAATTATCGCCAGCGGGGTATCCTCGTTCACGCCCAGCGCCTGGGCGTTTGCCGCGGGCGGGTCATTCACCGGGGCTACGTTAATCGTCACGGCGACAGGAGCGCTTTCCAGCAGGCCGTCGCTGACCTTGTATGTGAAACTGTCCGCCCCCCAGTAATTCGCAGCCGGGGTATAAGTCCTGGCATCACCGCTTCCGGTGAGAGTTCCGTGCGCGGGACTGGTGACAATAATATACGTCAGCGCGTCGCCGTCGGGATCGGAACCTTGAAGCGTGACCGTAACCGGGGAATCCTCAGGCGTGCTGACCGCCTGCCCGGTGGCGACGGGCGGGTCGTTCACCGGCAGGACGGTGAGCGCGATGACGCCTTCCATACTGTCCAGAAGCCCGTCATTGGCCTTGAAGCTGATCGTGTCCGGTCCGGCGTAATTTGCCGAAGGGGTGTATGTCCAGCTCGCGCCTGCGCCCGAGAGCGTTCCATGAACGGGCTGGGCTGTTATCGTGAATGCTATGGTATCCCCGTCCACGTCCCCGCCCGTCAGCGTAATGTTCAGGGGAGTCTCTTCGCTGGTCTGAAGCGTCTGGTCGTTGACGGTCGGCGCATCGTTCAAGGCGGTAATTGCAAGAGTTACGGTCGCCGTATTGCTCCAGCCAATTCCGTCAAATGCGCGATAAGTGAAGCTGTCCGCGCCGGCGTAGTTCGCCGCGGGCGTATAGGTCCGGAAGTCCCCTTCTCCGCTGATGGTTCCGTGCGAGGGCGGCGTCACGATCTCAAAGGTCGGCGTTCCGCCGTCAATATCGGTTATTGAGAAGCTCACGCCAACCGGCGAGTCTTCATTCATGGCATAATTCAGATCCGCGGCGACAGGAAGATCGTTGACGGGAGACACCGTTATGCTTGCGGTCGCGATGGCGCTGTCCGCAAGGCCGTCATTTGCCACAAACCGGAAGCTGTCCGGGCCGTGGTAATTCGCGTGCGGCGTATAAGTCCATCCCCCCGGCCTGACGCTCAAGCTTCCATGAACGGGAGGCAGCACGATCCTGAGGCTCAGGGGGCTTCCCTCCGGATCATTCACTACTGGGGTGATCGTTACAACGGCGTCTTCTGGCGTGGTCACCGCAAGATTTTCCGCGGTCGGGGGCTGGTTTTCACTGACTGTTATTCTGACGGTTGCTGTGTTTCCGTCGGTCTGACCGTCATTGGCGACGTAAGTGAACTGGTCCGATCCATAAAAGCCGGGGGCCGGCGTATATGTCCACGTCGCTCCACCGCCGACAAGCGTTCCGTTGGCGGGCATGGCCAGGATTGAGAAAGTCAACAGATCGCCTTCGACGTCGCTTCCTTCCAGCGTAACGCCGACGGACGTTATTTCCCTCGTCGTCACATTGCGATCGAAAGTCACTGGAGCATCATTGACCGAATTGACTGTCAGCGTCACAGTCGCCGGCTCGCTTGGGACTATGCCGTCATCCACCCTGAAGGTAAATTCGTCCGGTCCAAAATAATTAGGATCAGGGGTATAGGTAAGATCGGGAGCCTTGCCTGATAACGTTCCGTGCGCCGGCTGGGTCAGAATAACGTAATTCAGATGGTCGCCGTCCGAGTCCGATCCGCCCAATTGCGTGAATATTGCGGCGTCTTCCGATGTTTCAATCGCCGCGGGATTGGCTACCGGAGTGTTGTTATAATCCCGCACGTTGATTGTAATAATTCCAAGGTTGCTGGTCTCCCCCAGTTCGTCGGTGGCAATGTAACGAATCTTGTCCTCGCCTATGAAGTCCGGATCGGGCGTATATGTCCATACATCCCCCGTCGCCGCCAGGTCGCCGTAATATCCTGACGAGATTACGCGGTATGTAAGCGCCTGCCCTTCCAGGTCAAACGAGTCCGGGGAGAACGTGACGGGGGTATTCTGCAACGCGCCAACCTTCTGGTTCGGGTTTGCCCACGGAGCTACATTCGTCACCTCGAACTCTGAATTGCCCACCGCCTTGATCCACCACGCCGCGAATTCGTCCGGGTCCGGGCCGTCGGGAAAATCGGTGTCGGCGGGAACATAGAGCTGATGTCTCAGATCGCCGTCCAACTCAAAGAAGGCGAGCAGGAAACCCGTTCCAGCGTTATCCGTGACCGTTCCGACAAACTCCTCCGTGTCATCTATGGTCCATTTGTCGCAATCGGTCGGAATTGTGCCGACAGGAGAGAGGGCGGAATCGAACAGACGGATCTCGTAACCTGACGCCCCTGCGGCGTCCATGCCGAAGCTGCCCAAGTCGTCGCAGAAGGCATCCGTCGGTTTATCGTCTCTGAGTCTCAGTTCCGGAAGGACGACCGAAGCGCTCGGGGGTTGGTCCAGAGCGGTAATATTATACAAAGACAAGGTAAGCCCGGCGGTTCCGATATCTCCGTCATCGTCGCTGACGACGGCCACGATGCCGGCGTCGCTCATAGTCCAGGCATAGGTCCCGGCGACTGGGAGCGCGAGATAGCCGATCTGGGTTATGCCGCCATCAGTGGCGAGAGCGCACAACCCGCGTTCGCCTGTTCCGGCGGCGGCAACCTCAAGGAGGAAGCGCCCTGAGTCATCAACGCGCTCCCTGGCGGAAGGTTCCACGGTATAACCCGTCACGGTTTGCTGATTCAGTTGAGAGCCAGATCTGTCATAAGTCGTGAATATGAAGTCATTTGGAGCGGCGTCGGTTGAATGAATCCTACCGATGATCCCCCCGCCGGAAATGTTCCAGAAGTGTCTTGGCGCGGATGTGGCCGGGAGCGTGATGACGACCGGCGCGGAGCCGCCATCGGGGAAAAACATCAGCTCCGCCGGGCCGGGAATCGCTTTGGTCTCGATAAGGAATCCGCCGTCATCATCCGCCGCCATCCGCGGCTGGTTGAGCTTGTGCGACGTCAGGTCAATCCTGCCCCAATCCGCCTTGCCGATTTCAGAATAATGCTGGAATTCAACCAGCTTGTTCGTCGAATTATAATAAGCCGTCGCAAAGGTTCCGTCGTCTGAGTATGCCATCGAACTCTGGAATGTTTTTGAGAAGTCCAGGTCGGAATCGAAAATCCAGGACAACAGAATCCGCTGCTCAAGTTTCTCAAGTTCGATCCGGCTCATTATCGTTTTTCTCCCTTTGGAAAGGATTGGTGGCAGAACCCAAGCGCGTCATCGTAAAGAACAACGCCCCTCAATGTTTCATATTCTATCGCACTAGTGAACTATCGCAAAACGAAAAGGCGTCGCCCGGATTTCTCCGGACGACGCCTTTGTTTCCGACCAGCGTCTAGGAGGGGCTAGATTCCGCCCTTGACCTCGACGTTGTTGATGATGATGTCTATGCCGAAGTAGACCTCGCGGCCCACCCGCAGGACATCATACTGCTGCGCGGCAATGCTCCAGTTGACTGCTCCGGCTGTGCCCAACTGATTGCCGACGTAGACGACTCCGACCTTCGCCGTCCCGTCAAAGGCCGGCGCGGGTTTGGCCAGCGGCGTCTCGCCGTCCGAGGCGAACGGGGAGACCATGCCCGGATCGTTCCACACGCCGGCCAGGATGTTGCTGCTCTCGATCTTCTGGCCAACGATGACCGTTCCGATGCTGACGGCCTTGTCCGGATCCGGAACTGCTCGAACGCCGACGCCGATATCCGTTGCGATCATCTTGTCAAGGACGCGGACGGTCTTGATTCCGCGATTGGCGATGATCGTCGGACGCGCCGAGCCGGATTTCTGCGTGTTGGCCGCGTAGAAGAGATCCAGCGTGCCGTCGGAGTCGAAGCTGCCCATGAACGCCTTGCCGGCGTAGAGGGAGCCGCTCACGGCGCTGGCGTCGCCGGTCATGATCGAACTACGGACGTTGTTGTAGACGGAGCCGATCCAGCCGAAGCCTTCCTTGGCGTAGTAACTTCCACGAACTTCACCACTTACAGCGATGACGAAGTCCGCGCGCCCGTCCATTGTCATATTGGACGTTGCGCCGCCCATGTTGCCCATCGAGTAGGCGACGAACAGGTTGGCTCCCGTGCCCAGCAGGCGCACGTCGCCGGTCAGGTCGCCGTATCCGCTCAGGCCGGAGATGATGTACTTCGCCCCGGTCTGGGCCACGACGTCGCCGGAGATGTGCTTGTAACTGCTCAGGGACATTATGTTGCCCTGAACAGCCAGCGCGCCGGTCAGGTCGTCAACCGAGCCGTCCATGTCAATGTCAGCCCGCAGGGCGTATGTGCCGCTGTATGGGGTCGGGTAATCGAAGACCGCTCCGTTGAGGTTGATGCCGTCCAGATTCTGAGTCAGCGCCGCCTTGCCGATGTTCCCGTTGGCGACGACTGCCGAGACTCCCTGAACGCCGCTGCCGACACAGCCAACGTAGGTCAGGTTGCCGTCAACAATCAGGCCCAGGCCCGTGAAGTCCCCGCGCAGGATCGCGATCACGCCGCGATACTCATGGGCGGATGGATCGTACGGGAGCAGGATGACCTCGTTCTTTGGATCGTAGGGGTTGTAGCCGGGACCGTAGTCTCCCCTGATGTCCGTCTTGGTCATGTCTCCGTTATCGCCGTCCTTGTCAATAATCCAGACGGTGTTACCGTAGATGACCGTGGCGCCGACCAGGACGTAATTGGGCGGCGGGGGAGCGTCAGCCGAACCGTTCAGGTTCAACACGTAGGTGTTGTCCCCGCGCAGGTCGGTGTCAATCTCGATGGTTCCGTTGTAGGCTCCCGCCAGCGCAGGATTGAACGTGACTGTTATTGTCGCCACGTCCCCGACGGAGAGGTTCACGTCGTCCACGCTGAAGGTGTAAGCGGGATTGCTGGTCGTAATCGCGCCGAGGCTGAAGGCGCGGGTTCCACTGTTAGTGATCGTGAAGGTCTGCGACGTCGTCGCGCCCTCAAGCACGGAACCGAACTGAAGCAGGTAATCATTGAGAACGCCGGAAGATTCCTGCACGGCCCTGCCGACGTTGACGGTCACTGTTCCGGCCGCCCCGTAGGTCGTTCCGTCGAAGGCGATCACCTGGAAGGTGTCGGTTCCGATGAAGCGGGTGTTCGGGGTGTAGATGACCTCGTTCGCGCCGCTCATGCTGGCTACGCCGTGACCCGGCTGGCTGAGGACCTGGAAGGTCAGCGAATCGTCCTCAACGTCGAAACCGTCAACCGTCAGCACCAGGGGAATGCCTTCGGCCGTGACGTTGAACGGCGAATCGTTCGTTGTCGGGGCGTCGTTGATGTTGTTGACTGTGATGTCAACCGTCCCGAAGTTGCCCAGGTCGCGCCCGTCCTCGGCGATGAAGGTGAAGACGTCATTGCCGGAGAATTCCGCGCCGGGCGTGTAGGTTACGACCCAGTTGCCGTCGCCGTCCTGGATGGGGCCGACAAGCGTCCCATGCTCGGGCAGCTCGGCAATGTTGTAGGCGATCGGATCGCCGTCCGGATCAACCGCGCTGAGGATGATGTCAATCGAGACGTCCTCGTCCGTCGTGACGAACTGGTTGACCGGGATGGGGGCGATGTTGGCGCGCACGAAGGTGACGCGGACTTCAATGTCCTTTACCTCCTCCGGGATTCCCAGCCAGTCGAGAATCGTGTCAGAGATGAGGAAGTCGAGGGTGTATGTTCCCTCTTCCATGTCAACGTCGAAGCCCCAGCCCGTGCTGGTCAGCAGGTCAACAATCTCAAACGCGCTGTTGTTGGCGAAGTTCATCCCGGTCGGGATCGGAAGTCCGCCGACGAGATTGATCGTCGTGTCAATCGTGAAGATTGTCTCGCCGTTGATGGTCAGCGTGGCGTCTATCGGTTGCTCGCCGAAGGACGTGATGACGCCGCCTTCGTTGAGGATGCCGATGACGGTGATGCCGTCAACGACGATGTCAACGGCGAAGTTGCCCCAGTCGTCGGCAACCACGATTGAGCCGCCTTCCGGCATGGAGAGGTCGGTTTCCTCGAAGTCGCTGGTTGGTCCGCCGGCCAGATCGGAAATGTCGTAAGTTTCAAAGCGCAGGCCGTTCGGGACTTCCTGAATCAGGCCCAGTGTTCCGTTATCGGAGAGGTTCCAGTCGTAGCGGACGCCGGTCGGCATGACAAGCGTTCCGTCAACGGCCACGCCTCCGGTCGCGCTGATGGCGACGATCTGCGCCGGAGCGCCGACGACAACCGTGCTGACCATCTCAGCCGCGAAGAAACCCTGATCGTCAAGATCGCGCTCATCAAGGCCGCCGGCAAGCGCCATGTTCGGGACAAGCGTCGTTCCGAGTGAATTCCCGTCCAGATCGAAGGCTTCGAACGCCACTCCGCCGGGCGTGTCGGTCCAGACGCCGATGATGCCATTGCCGGACAGACGCCAGCTTGCGCCGGCGCTGATGGGCAGGATGTCAACGCTGTTGTCGTTCTCGACGATGACCAGGACGCTTGAGCCGTCCGCGACGGTCAGGGCTTCGGCGACGTAATTGCCCGCGTCGTCGCCTTCCAGCCGGTCAGGTCCCTGAAGAACGCCGGGAACCACGACCGTCGCAAGCCTTTCCATCGTCATGATGTCCCAGCGCGCGAAGACGGCTTCGTTCACGTAGTCGTCGCCGCGGAAGAACCCGCCCAGAGTCTGATCGTCAGCCATGACGAAGACGCCGGTTGATGGCAGGTTGACATGGATGTCGCCGTCTTCCATGCGCTCCCAATCCGGAACCCCGCCGCCGACGGTGACTTCGATGTCGGTGGAGAGGTCCATCAGATCGAATTCGCCCTCGAAGATTTCCGGCAGTTCAAAGTGATAGCCCGTGGTCATCACGCCGTCTATGACCTTGAAGACGGGGTTGTCACCCATGTTCCAGCCTTCCGGCAGGGCCATGACGCCGGAAACGTCAAAGTCCGTATCAAGGTCTTCGGCGTTGAACTCAAGGAATCCGACCTCCTGCCCCATGAACGTCCGGGACTCGCCGGTCGGGTTGAAGAGCAGAACGACGGTCTGATCCTCGAAGACAACGTCAATTATGTAATGGCCGAAGTCGTCTGCGATGATGGTGGATCCGCCTGCGGGCATTTCAAAGCCGGGGCCTGGGGCCTGCGCCGTCTCGCCCGCAGCCAGCGCTGTAACGTCGTAGGTGAGGAGTTGAACGCCGTCAATTGCCGTAAGGTCATCCGGGAACAGGTCCTGGAACTCTTCGGGTATGAGGTCGCGCCAGTCAGGCGGAAGGACTCCGCCGGGCAGAAGGTCTTCGTCCGGAACGATCTCAACCGGCTCGAATGTCTTTTCCCTGAGCAGGCCGAGCGAACCGTCATCGGACAGGTCCCAGTCATAGAGGTCGCCCGAAGGCAGGTCCAGTGAGCCTATGAAGCCGACTCCGCCGTCCGTCTTGATTGCGACCAACTGGTTTGGCCCGCCGCCGTTCTGTGCCACTTCCGCCAGGAAGTTGCCGTTGTTGTCGGAATCGCGCTCGTCAAGGCCGCCCGCCAGCGTCTTGCCGGCCACGACGACCGTTCCGAGGGAATTGGCATCAAGATCGAAGGCCTGGAAGACCACCCCGCCGGGGGAGTTCGACCAGACGCCGATGACCCCATGGCCGGCCACGCGCCATGAAGCGCCGACCGCCAGGGGCATGATGTCAACGTCGCCGTTTGATTCGACGATGACCAACTGCGGGGAGCCGTCCGCCGTTGAGACCGCCTGCATCACGTAATTGCCGTCGTCGTCGCCCTCGATGTGGGTCGGTCCGACCACGACACCGGGGACGCTGATGGCTTGGAGAGTCTCCAGTGTGGTTGCGTCATGCTGCCCGAAAAGAATTTCGCCGGGATTCTCCCCCTCGTAAAGAACACCGAGGGTCTCGTTGTCCGCGAGCACCATGGTGGCCTGGGTCGGAACTGAGAAAAGGACCTCGTCATCCACCGTCAGGGTGGCCCAGCCGCCCAGCATGATCCTTGGCTCAAGAACCTCAGGCGCGTTCACCTTGACCGACTGCTTCCTTGTTTTCATGCAATGGCCTCCAGGAGCCGGAAAAATGAGATCGGCTCTTTCGTCAGGGACAAACAATTATGTCGTCTGGCGAATTTAATGCTGACTCTCATGGCGGGCCGCGCTCTACGGCCCCTTATGGAAAAACGCAAGTCTACTATACCACTTTGAGATGACCGGTCAAGGAAAAATCGCCCCATTTCAGGTTGCTGACGCTACCCTGCGCGGCCCGGTAAAAACCTTGTCAGTATCTCCCCGGCGTTTCCGCAACTCACGGCTTGTTCCCTGCCTGCATAATTTAAGTGATGGAGGCCGCGCCGCGCAGGCTCAATCGCTGCGCCAGATGGCACGCGCAATGGCGATCCGGGGATATCTCCCTCAGCAAGGGACGCTCCACGCGGCAAAGGTCCTCGCAGTAGCGGCATCGCGGATGGAAGGCGCAACCCGGCGGCAGGTTGGAAGGATCGGCAACCTCCCCCTGGAGGAGAATCCGTTCCCCCGCCGCGCCGGGAACTGGCTTGGGGACCGCGCTCAGCAGCGCTTCGGCATATGGATGAAGCGGCTCACGGAAAAGATCGGCGGTCCGGGCCGTCTCGACAAGGCGTCCGGCATACATCACAGCTACCCGGTTGCTTATGTTCTCGACCACGGACAGATCGTGGGCAATGAAGAGGTACGTCAGCCCGAACTGCTCCTGAAGGTCCTTCAGCAGGTTGATGATCTGCGCCTGGACGGAGACGTCCAGGGCGGAGACCGGTTCGTCACATACGATGAGCTTCGGGTTCAATGCCAGCGCCCGCGCAATGCCAATGCGCTGGCGCTGCCCGCCGCTGAAGGCGTGCGGATAACGCCGCAGGAATTCGACCTTCAGCCCCATCGCTTCTGTGAGCGTCCGGACGCGGTCCTCCACTTCCCGCCGTCCTCCCAGTCCCTGCGCGCGGAGCGGTTCCGCAATGATGTCATACACTGTCATGCGCGGATTGAGCGAAGCGAACGGGTCCTGGAGGATGATCTGCATGTTTTTTCTGAAAGTCCGCAATTCCTCGCCTTCCAGGGCGGACAGATCAACGTTACGGTCGCCGAGACGGAAGAACATCTCCCCGCTCGTTTTCTCAATCAGTCTCAGGATGATCCGCCCGGTTGTCGTCTTGCCGCAGCCGCTCTCCCCGACCAGGCCGAGGGTTTCCCCCTCTCCGACGTGGAAGCTCACGTCGTCAACCGCCCGAATCAGGCCGTCGGTCCGCCGCATCAACCCCCTCTTTATGGGGAAGAATCTGGTCAGGCCGGTCACTTTCAGGAGCGGTTCACTCATTGCTGCGCCCCTGCCTTCCCGCTGGATTGGCCTGCCGGAGTCCTTCTGTCATAAAGGTGGCAGGCGACGTGGTGCCCCGGCTCAATCTCGGTCAGGCCGGGCGGCGGGTTGCGGTCACAGGCGCCCTGGATCATCCGGTCGCATCGCGGATGGAAGGGACACCCCGGCAGGACGGTGAACGGGTCGGGAACGGAGCCTGGGATGGACGCCAGCCGCTCCAGATTTCCCTTGCCTATGCGCGGGATTGAGCGCAGCAAGCCCAGAGTATACGGGTGTTTGGGACAATCGAAGATGTTCTTTACCATCGCCTGCTCGACTATCCTGCCCAGGTACATGACCGCAACCTCGTCCGCGGTTTCCGCGATCACGCCGAGGTCGTGCGTGATCATCATGACCGCCATGCCCAGTTCCTTCTGAAGCTTTTCCACGAGGTTGAGAATCTGCGCCTGGATGGTGACGTCAAGAGCGGTCGTCGGTTCGTCGGCTATCAGGAGTCTGGGCCGGCAGGACAGGGCTTTGGCTATCATGCTGCGCTGTCTGAGGCCGCCGGAGAGTTCGTGCGGATAGGAATCCACCCTGGTCTGGGCGTTGGGGACCCCGCATAGGCGCAACATCTCGATGGCGCGATCACGCGCCTCCCGCCGGGAGACTTTCTGATGAAGCCGCACGCTCTCGGCGATCTGGTTGCCGACGGTATGCACCGGGGAGAGAGAGGTCATCGGCTCCTGGAAGATCATGGCGATTTCGGCGCCGCGTATCTGCTGAATGCGTCTGCCCTTCGGGTTCAGGGCGGCGATCTCGCAAGGCTCTCCGTCAGGCTCGCGCGGGGCGAGGCGGACGGAGCCGCTCACGATCTCGCCGCCGGGGGGAAGTATGAGCATCATGGTCCGTGCCATGATCGTCTTGCCGCATCCGCTCTCGCCGACGACGCCGATCGTCCGGTTGGGCGCGATGTCAAGGCTCACGCCGTTGACGGCGCGCACGGTTCCCTCCTTCAGGTTGAACCGGACGAACAGGTCTCTTATTTCGACGAGGTTTTCCATCTGGGGGGTTAATGGCTGTACGGATCGGCGGCGTCGCGCAGTCCGTCGCCCATGAAATTGAAGAGCAATACCGTCACGATGACAAACGCGCCGGGCCACAACAGCCACGGGTAAAGGTTAATCGCGCGCAAGTTCATGGCGTCCTGCAGCAGGACACCCCAGCTTATCGTCGGGGGGCGCAGGCCGAGACGCAGGAAGCTGAGCGATGTTTCGGCAAGGATCATGCCCGGCACGGCCAGCGTTACGGTGACGATCAGGTGGCTTGCAAAGCCGGGAATGAGATGCCGCACGAGGATCGAAAACTCCTTGACCCCGGCGACCTTCGCCGCCATGACGTAATCCTCCTCCCGCAAGGCCAGTATCTTCCCGCGCACAACGCGCGCCAGCCCGGTCCAGTTGATGCAGGCCAGTATCACCGTCATGCAGAAGTAGACCCGGACCTGCGACCACGTCGCCGGCATCGCGGCGGAGAGCGCAAGCCACAGCGGGATGGAGGGGAAGGACATCAATATCTCTATGAATCGCTGAATGATCGTGTCAACCATGCCGCCGAGGTAACCGGATACGCCGCCTATCAGCGTGCCCATGACCAGGCTCAGGAAGACCCCGACCAGTCCGACGGACAGGGAAATCCGGCTACCGGTCACGATGCGGCTGAAGACGTCCCGCCCCAGCCTGTCGGCCCCCATCAGATACAGCCTTTCGCCGTTGTCCAAGGCGATGAGGTGTCGCCGAGCCGGGAGCAAGCCCCATATCTTATAGGTGTCTCCCGCCGCGAACAGACGCACCGGCAGCGGGCGGCTCGAGTCTTCGGAATAAGCGAGCTTGCCGGTTTCCTCGCTGAAATGCTGAATGAGGGGATAGACGAATGGCCTGCGCAACCCACCTTGGTGAAAAACGTGTATGCTCTGCGGGGGGCAGTAGCTTAACTCCGCGCAACGCTTTCGGGGATCGCTCGGCGAGAAGAACTCGCAGAATACCGCGACAAGATACAGAGTGATCAGGGCGAACAGGGAAACGAGGGCCAGCCGGTGGTCGCAGAACTTCCACCACATCAGCCGCCATTGCGAGGCGATGTAGACGCGCTCCCCGGCATTCCCGTCCGCGACAGCGGGCGCCGGTTCCTGCGTTATCGCCGATTCGGGCAATGGGGGTTGAGTCGTCATGATCCGCGCCTCTCGAAACGAATACGGGGATCAACCCACGCAAGCAGAATGTCTGAGATGAGCGTGCCGATGACGGTCAGCGCGCTGAGTAGCATGACGA
Source organism: Planctomycetota bacterium (assembly GCA_022711755.1). Lineage (GTDB taxonomy): Bacteria > Planctomycetota > Brocadiia > SM23-32 > JAKLEA01 > JAKLEA01. Next base: position 25,742 of record JAKLEA010000019.1, on the reverse strand, counting down.
ACGATCCGGCCAGGTACATGTCCTGGTCCATCAGCGCGTCCAGGAGCAGCGGGCCGGTTATGGGCAGGCTGAGCACTACGGCGACGATAACGCTGCCGGAGACTATTCCGGGAAGCATCCACCCTATGGTGCTTACGACGGGGTTCACGGCGACGCGGACGGGGTATTTCAGCAGAAGCCGCCACTCGCTCAGCCCGCCCGCCCGCGCCGTGACGACGTATGGCATTTCAAGCTGATCCAGCAGATTCGCCCGCACTGTGCGGATCAGGCCGGCCGTCCCGCCTACGCCGAGGACGATGACGGGAATCCATATATGCTTCAACAGATCAACGATCCTCCCCCATGACCAGGGGGCGTTTATATAGTCGTCCGAGAAGAGACCGCCGACGCTAACGCCGAGGCGCTCCTGCGCGAAATTCATCAGCACCAGGGCGATCATGAAACTTGGTGTTGCCATGCCGATGAACCCGATGAATGTGAAGAAATAATCAGCAGGCGTATATTTATGCGTCGCTGAGTAGATTCCGATGGGGATCGCGATGATCCACGTGAAGAAGATTGTGCATAACGAAATCACCACTGTAAGCCCCAGACGTTCCCAAATAAGCTCCTTTACCGGCCTGTTCATCGAGAACGACTGCCCGAAATCGCCCTTCACAACCCCGCTTATCCAACGCCAGTATTGGACGTGCATGGGCTGGTCCAGGCCGTACCTGGCCTTCAGGGAGGCGATGACCGCCTCATCCCGCGTCTCGCCGGTCTGTTCAAGATTGGCCATGTAGGAGGTCAGGTAATCGCCCGGCGGGAGCTGTATGATCGCGAAGGATATGATTGAGATCACAAACAGCGTCGGGATCATAATCAGGAGTCTGCGGATTATGAAGGTTATCATTTTTCCCCGCCTTTGGCTTCACGCCCGTATTCGTCATCAATGTAGAATTGCTCGATCCCGATGTATCCAGGCGTGAGCACGCGGTAGTCGTGAATTATGTGTTCCGGGACGTTCCTGAAGCGATTGGAGACGATGGCAAGGTTCTCTTCCTTGCAGATTCCGATCACGTAGCATTCATCGGCCCACTGGCGCAGAATCGCCTGTCCGAGTTCGAGTTTGCGCGCGTCGTTCCCTACCGTGGAATAAAGTTCCTTATACCAGTCCACAAGGCGCTGGAACTCCGGGGGCGGCTTTACGCCAAGCTTGTCCTTGCCTTCGGTGGCGATATAGCGCCCATAGAGCGGGGCGTGGTAGCTTGCGCTGCTCCACGGGACATACCAGAGCGGGTCAACCGACCAGTGCATTCCGGCTATGCAGTACGCCCAGAAATCGCTGTTCCCGTTGCATACCTGAAGCCTGCTCAGCGCCGCCGACTCGATGGTGACGACGAAGTCCAGCCCGACCTCCCTGAAGTAGTCCGCCAGAAGCTGCCAGAGATCGCCGGGCGTGCCGGTCTCGGATGGAAATACGTGCATGATCTGGCGGAAGGGAGTTCCGTCCGGCATGGTTCTCATCCCGCCGCCTTTACGCTTTAATCCGACCTGATCCAGAAGTTCCTCCGCCAATTTGGGATCATATTCAAGGTACTTCTTCTCGAATTCCGGAAGGTAATACGGGTCCTGGGGCGAGGCCACTGCGCGGGAGGCGACGGCCCTGTTGGCGTAGAGAAGAAATATCAGCTCCTTACGGTTCACCGCATGGGAAAGCGCCACGCGGAACCGACGGTCCTGAAGGATGGGGCGCAATGCCGGGTCCTTGCTGTATTGATTGACGTAGAGCGCAACGGTCGTGGGACTAACGTCGCGCAAGACACGATAGTTGCGCCTCTGGCTGTTCTCCATGAACAGTGGGAAGTTGGCCGAATCAATGCGGCGGTCCTGGAAATCAGCCTCCCCCGCCATGGCCTTCAGCGTGATGATCTCGCCGTTCTGCAGGTCCTTGAAGGCTATCTGATCAATGTAGGGCAGTTGATTGCCCTCGGGGTCAACCTTCCAGTAATAAGGATTGCGTTCCGCTATGAGCAGCGGCGCGGGCGGCTGGGTCTTGAGTTTGAACGCCTTCCACGTCGGCAGTTCGGCATTATCGTTCAGATCCGCCATGCGGCCGTAAAGCTGATACCAGTAGTCCAGCTCCATGGACTTCGCCTTCGCGTTTATGGCCGCCATGTCACCGTACTTTGGATGGAACTGCTTGAGATAGTGCTTCGGAGCAATAATATTGCCCTGAAAGGCCAGCGTTTCCAGGAAGATGCCGTACGGCGCGGCGAAGGTGAATTCGATGGTCCAGGGATCAGGCGCGGCGACGGCGGGGATTTCCCCCCCCACCTTCAACCATGAGGGGAAGACCGGGGAAAGATCCGTGTTCGATATAACGTCCTCGAACCAGAACATGAAGTCCTCGGACGTGACCGGTTGCCCGTCCGACCACTTCATGCCCTTGCGAAGCTTGAAGGAGTAGGTTCGTCCGCCATCGCGTATGTCCCAGCTTTCAGCGAATCCGGGGATGACCTTCCTGCCGGAGCTGTCCCAGCGGACAATCGGTTCGTATCCCAGGCGCGACGTAAAGGCAACGTCCGCCGAACCTTTGGCCAGGCGCCTCCACGTGCCGCCATATTTGCCGATTCTCTCGACCGGCGCCACAACGGCTGGATTTTCCGGGAGGCGATCCTCAACCGGGGGGAGCTGCCCCGCAGCGACGCGCTTGGCAAGCATGGGGGCTTCGCCGCGCTTTCCCGCGGCCAGAACCGGGGCGGAAGACTGCGCAAGGATAAGAAGGAAGGCCGCGATAAAAAGACGAATCGTCGCTGGACGGGGAGGGGAGGATTTCAACTGGATTACTGAATACAATCGCGCGACGCAAGATAAAATGGCGGGAAAGGCAGAGGATTCAACGCTCGCCGGGGATATCCTGCCCGGCGTATGCGCTCTCCCCAGACGAAGAACTTGAAACCGGCGTAAGGTATTTATTGTCAATATATTGGAACAAGAATTCAACTTAAGGGAAAGTTTGGCACCCCTAATGGGATTTGAACCCATGTTACCGGAATGAGAATCCGGTGTCCTGGACCGGGCTAGACGATAGGGGCGCCGGTCCACTGTTAAGTTGCAATCTTCCGCGCGCAAGTGGCTGAGGATCTTGGATTCGAACCAAGATTACCTGATCCAGAGTCAGGCGTGCTACCGTTGCACTAATCCTCAGCAATTGCAGCCTATTTTTGGATTATTGTTGCTGTCGCGCGGTTGTGTCAAGCGAATTTCGGAGGCCTGCGCGGTGCGGCGAATCGCATGGCCTGAATCAACCGCCCTTCCATCCCGGGCTTGCCAGGACGATGGAAGTCTCGATCTGCCTATCCGGGATTTTCCAATACCTTCTGAGAAGGCGTTCGGTCTCCGCCCGGCTGATCGCGCGGTAGCCGTTCTTTTCATAAAAGCGCACCGCCCACGTCGCGGCGGTCCAGGTTCCTATCAGGATCGGCTTTTCGGTCATCTGTTCGAGTTTTCGCAGGAGCATGGTCCCGATCCCGCCCTGGCGATTGGCCGTCCTGACGTAGGCGTGGCGGATAAGGTCAACGTCTCCCCTGTTCTGGATGCCCATTATTCCGAGGAGGCGTCCGTCGGTTTCATAGCCCCAGAATTCCACCCCGTCCGCGATCTCATTGCGCAGTTCGTCAAGCGGCATGTAAGGCTCATGCCAGCGGTCGGCGGGGATGATGCCCTTGTATGCGACTGCGGCGTCGTTGATGATTTCATACATGGCCGGCAGGTCTTGGGCGACGCATTTGCGGATCATTAGTCCTGCTTCCGGGAAATTCCTGACTCTAGGATTCCATTATCTATATTTAAAATGTTTATTTGAATCCTTACGCCCAATCAAACACAACTCCCAGCAACTCCTGCGGATTATCCCTGAGCCGCTCGTAGATTCCCGGCGCCTCATCAATCGGGACGGAATCGAAGATGACCGGGCCGACGCGGATGTCCCCCCGCCGCATGAAGTGCGTCAGCACGCGAAGGTCGTCCAGGCTGAAGTGGCAGGAGACCTCGATCGAGGCCTCGCACATGTGCAGCAGCGACCAGTGAAACACCGCCTCCGAGCGCACGGCCAGCGCGCAGACCGCGCCATGCGGGGCGAGCAGTCCGTTGCGGAAAACATCCAGGAAGAGCGCCTGCTGCCCGCAGCCGTCAATGATGCGGTCGTAAGGCCCGCCCTTCTTCAGCGCGTCAAGGAATCCGGGATCGTTCGCGTTGAGCGCAACGTCGGCGCCGGTCTCACGCGCGACTTCGAGCCTGCGCCGGTTCACGTCGCTGACCGTGACGCGCGCGCCGCAGCAGCGCGCAGCCTGCGCAGCGAAGTGCCCTATCAGCCCGACGCCGGCGACCCAGACATTCTGCCCCGGGGCGACGCGGCATCGCCTGACCCCGCGCATGGCAACGCCCGCCACGCCAAGCAGAGCGCAATGCTTGGGGTCCAGGTCCCCCGGAAGCGGGAAGCAGAGATGCGAACCATTGGAGTTTGGATCGGCGTTGGAGAGATCAACCACATGCCACGCGCGATGGCCGACGTACTGGCCGTAGAAGACCGTGTCGCCCGGCTTGAAGATATTAACCCACGGCCCGACGGCCTCGACGCGGCAGACGTGCTGATAGCCGTGGCGTCCGGGGAAATGCTTCCAACCGTGCTCGGCCATGAGGGCATGGCGCTCAGTGCCGTTTGTTATGCCGGAGTAGAGCGTCCGAAGAAGGACCTGATTGTCAACCGGTTGCGGCGGTTCGCCGATATCGCAGAACCGCATGACCCCTTTTTCAGCGTATTCGATGCCGATCTTGCGCATGTGAAGCCTCCTTCGGGCAGGGGGCGCGAAATGACGCGCCCCGCGCGATTTATGCTGTCAGGATAGTCAGCCGACGGAAGCGATTCAAGGCGCATTAATACGGAACTTCCCCCCGGCTGAGCGACTGGCGCGGGGGGCGCAGGCGATTGTATAATCCGCAAATGCTTGACGGTTCGACAACTGCGGCAGCGGAAGCCACCGGCGGGACGGGAAACCTCCCATCCATCCGCGTCGTCATTCCCGTCCGCAATGCGGAAACCACGCTCAGAGCCTGCCTCCGGTCGGTCATTGAGTGCGACTATCCGCGCAAATCGGTATGGGTTGTAAATGACGGAAGCGACGACGCGACAGCGACGATACTCGGGGAGTTTCCCGAAATCAAAGTCCTGCATGTGAAAGCGATTGGGGCTTCCGCCGCAAGGAACCTGGCGATCTCGTCCGCCGATGAGGACATCATCGCTTTCACGGACTCCGACTGCGTGGTCAGGCGCGACTGGTTGCGGGAGCTGGTCGCCTGCCTCATGGAGACGGGCGTGACCGGAGCGGGCGGGCCGCAGCTTCCCGTGCAGGAGCAGCCCATCTTCGCGCGCCGGCTTCACGCCTTCCTGGCCGCTATATGCTTCGTCGGGGATTACATGCGCGTGGGGCACGGCAAGCATCCGGTTCAGCATATTCCCAGTTGCAACGCTGCGTACTGGCGAAGGGCCGTTCAGTCCATCGGGGGATTCAGGCCGGGGCTGTTTCCCGGCGAGGATATGGACCTTGACCGGAGGCTCGTTCTGGCCGGGCACAGGATCATTTACACGCCGGCGGCGGTGGTCTGCCATCATCGGGCGGAGACGATGGGGGAATACGTGCGCATGTCGGTTGGCTACGGACTGGCGCAGGGATATCTCGTCCGGATTCACGGTCCTTTCCGGATGCTCCATGTTCTTCCGGCGATTGCGGCGATCGGGGGTTTGGGATGGGCGTGGCTCATGGCCGCGTCTCCGGCGATCGGGATCGCCGTCGCGTTGGCGGCAGCGCTGATGATCCTGTCATTTCTAGCGGGGCGGGTTCATCCCCCGCTGGATATCGGCTGGCTGATGCTCCTGCTGTTGATAACCGTTCCGACGTGGAATGCGGGTTTTCTGTTGGGGCTTGTGGTGGGATTCCGCAACCCCGTGACGGGAAGCGGCTGGGGCAACGCTGAGAATGAAGATACTGCACATCAACGCCCTTGATTCGCGCTATGGGTGCTCGATACGGGCGCGGGCGATACGGGACGCTTTCCGCGCCGCCGGGCATTGCGCGCATTACGCCGAACCCAACTGCGGCGATCCCAGGCAGGCCGAGACCACTTTTCAATCCGGCGATAATGTTTCAGGCTGGGCAAAGGTTGCGCGGCGATTCGCGCAACTGGCCCGTGAGGAATCCTTCGACGCGCTGTTCGTCTCAAAGCCGATCCTGCCGACCCTTCCGGCGATGATCGCCGCAGGGCGAAGGGGCGCCGCCGTTCTGCTTGATTGCGACGATCTGGATTACGAGTTCCAGTCGAGCGCGCCGCGCAGGCTGGCAGCGCTGGCCGCGTTCAGGCAGGGATGCCGCGCGGCGGACGCAATCCTCACCCACAATCGCCGTCTGGCGGGGATCATCAAAGAGTCAACGGGGAAGCAGGCCGTAATAATCCCGCAGGGCGTGGATGCCGCGCTCTTCGATCCGGCGGGGTTCGATCGGGAGGCCGTCAGGGAGAAGCTGGGACTTGGCGGGAAGAAGGTTCTGGGTCTGGTCGCAACCATGACCACGGGTGGCGCGAGGGCGTTTCCGGAATTGCTGGAAGCCGTCGCCGCGCCATTGAAAGAATCCGAAAACGGCATGCTCCTCGTTGTCGGAGGCGGGCCGTTGCTGGAGGAAATGCGCCGGATGGCGAAGCAGAAGCTTGGCGACGTCGCGCGATTCGCCGGGCGGGTCGCCCATGAAGACGTCCCGCAATACGTCGCTGCGATGGATGTCGGGTTGCTCTACATGCTCGACGACGATGCGGACGCGGCGCGCTCCTCAATGAAACTTCTTGAGTACCTGGCGATGGGAACGCCCGTGGCGGCCAGACTTGTCGGACACGCGGCGGAGGATTTTGCGGGGATGTGCGCGACGGCGTCCGATGGGGAGGATTTCGCGCGGGTCTGCATTGATTGCCTGAGAGACCCGCCGCAACGCGGATTACATTCATACGCGATTCGCCGCGATCGCTCATGGGCGGCGCTGACTCCGATGCTTAACGATGCGCTATTGAAGGCGGTTGACGCCCGGGACCGCCGCATTCGGAAGAAATGAACAGAGCGCGACAGGACATAGGCGGATTGCTGCGACTCAGGCTAAGCCCTGACGCGCTGGGCGGAGTTCTGATCTTTGTGACGGATCGCTGCAATGCGCGCTGCGCGCCGTGCTTTTACTGGCGCAACCTTGAGAATCCCGCGCCGGAGATGGGCATCGAGGATTATCGCCGGATGGCCGGCGGACTCGGCAAGGTTCACAAGCTGATGCTCTCCGGCGGGGAGCCTTTTCTGCGCGATGATCTGGCCGATGTAGCCGGGGCGTTGATGCGCGGAAGCGGCGCGTCGCGAATGGACATCGCCACTAACGGCACGCTCCCGGAAAGAATTTTCGACACCGCGCGGATCCTGTGCGCGTCGTTCCCGGACCGTGAATTCAGCATCTCTGTGTCCGTGGACGGGCCGAGGGACATCCACAACCGCATCAGGGGCGCGGACTGTCATAACACCGCGATTGAGAGCCTTGACAGGCTGATTAAATTGTCGGATGAAACGCCGAATCTCCTGCCCGGCGCGATTCTAACGTTGTCCAGACTGAATGAAGCGTCAGCGATTGCCACACTGATGGAATTGCGTAAGAATGGAGTCCCGCATGTCGAAGTCAGCGTTGCCCGGGGAACCGGGCGCGGCGATGACCAGCTTGCGCCCGATCCGGAAACGACCGGGGAGGTCTTCGCCTTCCTCAACTGTGAGGGACGAAGCCGATGGCAGAGCGGATCAGGCGCGGCGCTGGCGCGATACAGGCGGAAAACTCAGCTTGCCTTGCTGGAGGGTAGAACGGTCCGTCTGAAGTGCTGCGCGGCGCGGCGTTTCGTAGCCGTCATGCCCTCCGCAGACGTCTTTCCATGCCCGGGGTTTTCTGAGAGACTTGGCAACCTGCGCGAGAGCGGATGGGACATGCGGGCGATACTGGAATCAGGGAAGGCCGGCAGGATCAGGGATCAAATCCGCGCCGGAGCGTGCAAATGCACACTTGAATGCGCGATGGACTGGAGCGTTTTCTACGACTGGCGCGCCGACGCGGCTGTGATCGGCGGGGCTTGAAAACCTGAACCAATGAAGAGCAAGGGCACACGCGGAGGCGGACGTTCAAAGCTGGCGCTGACGGCCGACATGGCCGGATCCGCCGCCCGCCTGCACCTTGGCAGGCTGGGAGTTCGCTTCGCGCCCTTCAGCCTCGTCTGGTACGTCACGTGGCAATGCAACTGCCGCTGCGCGCATTGCCACTGGGGGCGGCGCGACGCCGATTACGCGGAGGCTGCCGCGCAGGAAATGACCGCCGCGCGGTGTCTGGATGTCCTGCGCGAGGCCGTGTCGCTGGGGTTGCGGCACGTTGCGTTCAGCGGGGGGGAGGCTCTGCTCAAGGACGGGATGTTCGACCTGCTGGCCGGGGCGAAGTCGCTGGGGCTGGCGACGGAAATCTCAAGCAACGGCATCCTGCCATCGCAGGCCGACGTCGCCACCCGTCTGGTCGAGACCGGCATTGACAACATTCACATTTCGCTGGACTATCCGGATGAGACGCACGACCTCATGAGAGACGTTCCCAACCTATTCCGGATGGTCATGCGGACGCTGGAAAATCTAAGCGAACTGCGGAAGCGGCGGCGTTTCTATTTTGGCGTGAACGCCGTGGCGTTCGGCGCGAATTTCACGCGACTGGAGGAGATCGCCAATCTTGTCGAGTCGAAGGGTGTTGACGGGTTCAGCGTTCAGATTTTCCATCCTCAACAGGTCCGCAACCGGGAAGCGCTGGACAAGCTTCTTGTGCCCCAGGATAAGATTCCGGAGTTTCAGAAGACAGTCGAGAGGCTGATAGCCGGGCATTCCCGACTTCTCAGAAATTCCCCCCAGTTTCTTCGCGGCATGGCCCGCTTCGCCCTCGATCCGGCCATGCCCGGGGAGCCGTGTTCTGCAGGCGTTCAGCAGATATACGTCTTCCCCAACGGGGAGATTTCGCCGTGCTGCTTCCTGCCGAAGATGGGCGACCTTCGGAAGCAGGGCTTCCATGAGATGGTCTTCTCCGACGAGTTCGACGCGCTCAGGAAGCGCGCCCGGCGGAAGGAATGCCCCGGTTGCTGGTCCCCGGGGACGCATGAATACAACGCGATACTCAAGCTCCGTTCGCTCCCGTCCGTAATGCGGGTTGCGTACAACTATCTCAGGACACGATGAGCCATCCGGCGCCGGACACAGAAAGCCTTGCTGCGATGCCCAGGCTGCCCATTACGCGGCGGATTGATCTGAATCTGGGCTATTCCTGCAATCAGCGCTGCCGGTTCTGCTACTATCAGCAGTCAATCCGCGCGCGGCGCAAGGACCGCGACCTTTCGACCTGCCAGGCGAAGGCCCGCATCGAGCGCTTCCGCAGGTGGGGCATGGAAGTCCTTGAATTCACCGGCGGGGAGCCGACCGTCAGGAGCGATCTGCCGGAGCTTGCCGGATTCGCCCTAAGCAGCGGATTCCGCGCCGTTAGCGTGATTACTAATGGCTTGCGCATGGCGGAGCGCGGATATGCCGCGTCGCTTGCTGATGCCGGAATAAGCGATGTTCTCGTCTCTGTTCATTCATCAGATGCGGCGGTTCACGATGGACTGTCCGGTGTTCCGGGAAGCCATGAGCGGACCATGTCCGCGATCCGGAATTGCCTGGAACAGAAATTCAAGGTCCGAACCAACACCGTCGTCACCGGTAGAAATCTGGATCAGATTCACGCGCTGGTCGGAATCCTGCGCGGGATGGGCGTCCGGACAGTGAATTTGATCCTTTTCAATCCGATCGTCGAGGCGGACTGCACGGACAGCGACACATGGATCGAGTATTCGAAGGCCGCGCCTGTTCTCGAGTCAATTTTCCGCGAATATGACGCCGTGATACCAAAGCTGACGGCGCGGTACATCCCGTTCTGCCTGTTGCCGGGGCGGGAGTCGCGCGTGACCAACATAGCGCAAATTCAGTACGACCCAGACGAATGGAACTACTACTTCCGGACTCTCGACCGCGAAGGATTTTTGCCGTGGTCGGGCGCGCTGTTTGTCGGATGCGCCCTGTCCGGAACCGTCGGACGGACGGTGCAGGCAGGATGGTTCGCGGCGAAACACGAGGCGCTGAAAAAGGCGCTTGAGGTCAAGAACAAGGTCCACGGCCCGCCGTGCCGCCGATGTTCGATGCGGCTCATCTGCGACGGATTGTGGCGTCCATACGCCAAACGACGCGGCTTCGACGAACTGATTCCGTACGACGGCGAGGTTCTGCGCGATCCGGACATCTTCATGCGGGGGCGGAGCCTGTGAGTGACGCGCTTCTGCAAATTGCGATTGTCCTGCTGACCTTCGCGGCGTCGGGCATTGCCCCGACGCTGGCCGTCTTGCGGCTCATTCCGCCGGAGCGTGAGCGGGACAGGCGCGACGCGGTCGTGTTCCTCAGCTTCTCCGGGCCTTGCTTTATCGCGCTACTGATGGGGTACGCGATGATTTTCCGGCGCGGGCGGCCTGCCCAGGAGGGCGCGATTATTGCGCTCCTGGCGCTCTGCGCGATGTGCGTCTTCGGGCGGACGCGCGTCCGTGACCTTGTGTCAACGTGGCGTGGCGTAATTGCGGAGACCGCGTCGCAGATGTCCGGGGCGGGGCGAATCTTTGTGGCGGTCATCGGAGTCCTCGTCCTCCTGCAGACGGCGCAGAGCAGCCTCCTGCCTATAATCGAGCACGATGCGAGCAAGGCGCTGGGAACTGCTCGGATAATCTACGCCCACAGCGATATCGTGCCCGCCTGCATCATGATTTCCGACCCGGAAACAAACTTCAATAATTACGGCCTGCCGCCGGGGCTGCCCGTTCTATTCGCGTGGATTTTCACAGGCCAAGGCAACGACAGGGAGACGTTCGCATGCCGTTTTGTCTCTTCATATTTTCATATCGCATTCCTCGCTTGCCTTGCGTGGGCCATGACCTCGATGCGCAGGGGGCGCGCAGCGGCGTCGGTTGCCGTTCTGACCGTGATGCTGTGCCCTTTTTATATGGACCAGGTCAGCACCAACCAGAAGGAGCCTGTCCAGATGCTCTGCGTTCTTGGAGCGGTTTACTTCGCCTTTTGCAAACAGGATGAAATCTTCGGAGCGCTGGAGAAATTCGACGTTGATGTCTGGCTGGCCGGGCTGTTCCTGGGGATGGCCGTGATCTTCACGCGAGCGTCGCTCCTGCCCTGTTTCGCAGTTCCGGCTGCCGCAGTGATATGCCGGCGCGGAAGTCCCGCAGCGCGAATCATGCAGGGGGGGGGCATATTCCTGGTCATGCTTGCGACCGGCGGCGCGCAGGAGCTTTTCTTTGGGCGATCGTGGATCGGCGCTCACTGGCCCGTCCCCCCCGAGCGCGAGAACGTCTGGATCGCAATCGAGCTAAAGAACCTCGGCATTCACACGGTCCGCGATTACTGGCTGAAGGGGACGCTGGGATGGCTGACCCGATTCCCGGACGCTTCCATCCCGTTCATATTATGGCTTGCAGGAGCGCTTGTCGTAACGGCGACGCGCGCGCGTGACAGGAGTTTCCTTGCTTTGTCGGCGCTCTCTGCCATGGTTCTGTCATTCATCATGGGGCCGCAGACGGCGCTGATGAGTTCAACGATGAACATGCGACAGCCTTATGCAGTCAACGTGAAATACGCCCTGCTCGTCCTTCCATCGGTCGCCATGGCGTGCGGATTGGCGGGGGGGGAGATAATGGACCGGATCGGTTCCCGCGCCCGTGTTTCGCTTATCGGCGGAGCGACGCTGGCTGTCATGTTCATGGCGCTTGCGACGCCGCTCTGGGGATGGAAATGCGGGACGGCCATGCCCGCAATGAGCGGACGGGTCCGGTTGCGCCAGGACCTTGAGTCAAGGCACAACGCGACCCGATTCGCAATCTCGAATCTTGATCCATCTCACACGCTCCTTGCTCTGGACTGGCCGCGTTACGCCGCCGCGTTGCCCCGGACCCGCATCCTACGCACGGACGACCGCGCAGTCCGCCCCCTGTTTCGCCCCCGTGACGTCGCCCAGGCGCTCTTCATCATGCAGGAGCTTGGCATACGATACGTCCAGGTTGACCGCTTCTACTTCGACGTCGGGGAGCCTCTGCTCCTGAAGCCGGACAAGACCTACACGGTCTTCACAAAGGCGATCCTCTTTTACGGAAAGACGCTTTATGATAAGGGGGGGGTTACAATCTTTGAAATCCCGGAAACGGACGGCGGCAAAGGCCACCGCGACGGCGCGCCGCCGCCGGATCCGGGCGGGAGGTTACGCTGACACATGGCCGGATCGCTGAAATGCAACGGATTGACGCTGCTTGTCGCCGCCGCGGCGCTTGCCGCGAAGACTACCGCGGATGACGCCTCTTTCCCCGTGATTGACGCCTCGACCCTGAGCGGGAAGGTCATGTGCGGATACCAGGGATGGTTCCGCTGCCCCGGCGATCAGGCCTCAATGGGCTGGGTACACTGGAGTTTCGACAGCCGCCGCATCGCGCCGGAAACCCTGACCTTCGAAATGTGGCCGGACATGACGGATTACTCCCAGGAGGAGCGGTTCCCCGCCCCCGGCTTCCATTATCCCGACGGGCGTCAGGCGGAGCTTTTCAGTTCGGACAACGCGCGTACCGTCATGCGGCACTTCGAATGGATGGCACAGTACGGCATCCACGGCGTCTGGCTCCAACACTTCCTCGTTGATCTTCCGGGCGGGCCTTGTGAATCGCGATACCCGTCCCGCATGCGCGTCTTGCGTAACGTCCGGGACGCCGCCCGGCGTACTGGGCGCGTCTGGGGCGTCGCCTTCGACATGGCCGCCATGCCGCCTGAGAAAATCCTAGACACGATCAGGATTGAATGGAAGCGGCTTGTGGATTCCGGAATCACGGCTGAACCGCAATACATTCATCACGGCGGGAAACCGGCTGTGACCGTCTGGGGATTCTACACGGGGCAGAACATCACGCCCGAAATCGCCAACGGGATAATTGACTTCTTCAAGTCCGAGGGCAAATACGGCGCGTTCATGGTCGGCGGGTGCGAATGGCCGTGGCGGACGAACAGGACGCCAGGATGGGGCGAGTTCCTGAGGCGGTTCGACGCTATCTGCCCGTGGAACGTCGGGAACTACTCCTTCGACGACGAGCGGCGCGAATGGGCCTCAACCGGCTATTGGCGGGAGGACATCGAGGAGGCCCGGCGCGTCGGCATGCTCTACATTCCAGTGTTTTATCCGGGATTCAGTTGGGACAACCTGAAGCGATACCCGCCCGGCCAGTCGAAGATTCCGCGCCATGGCGGGCGCTTCCTCTGGCGTCAGTTCCGGACGGCCGCGGAGCTTGGCCTTGACATGGGTTACGTGGCGATGTTCGACGAGGTTGACGAGGGGACGGCGATCTTCAAGGTGACCAACTCGCCGCCGACCGAGGCGCATTTCGTCACATATGAGGGGATGCCGTCGGACTGGTATCTGAGATTGACCGGCGAAGGGACGAAAATGATGATTGGCGAGAGGAAGATAAGCGACGAGTTGCCGGAACGATAGAAAATCGGCATACTTTCAGAAAAGCGTTCCGAGGCGCAGCGTGTTGCGCCTTTTCTTGTGATCGAAAAAGTCGTGAAACGAAAACCGATTCCACGGGAGCATGGAACATGAAGAAATCGTTTCTTGCCGCTTTAATGATTTCGGCGCTGATCGGGTGCTCGTCCCAACAGACGGTTGAAGCTCCGCTCCCGCCGGCGGAGCCGGCCCCGGCCATATCCGCGCCGTCCGCGGAGCATCCGGCGGCGGCAGAGCTTGCCCGGATATCCTATTTTTGGGAGATAGGCGTCCCCGACAACAGCACGGCCGAATTCGCCCTCGGCCCCGGCGGTTATAACGACTTCGCCGAAGACGCCGTCTTCGCTGTCGGGCAATCCGATCCGAAGAAGGACTGGCCGTACGTCCAGCCCGGTCCGGCGGACTCCTGGGCAGGCGGCGGGGAGCATTCCTTCACGATCCTGTTCGGCGTGACCGATCCGCCTGCGGACGGGGAATGCAGCCTGGATTTTGATCTTGCGGATACGCATTACCAAAGTCCCCCGGAGGCGCGGATCGAAATCAATGGGCAGCCCTTCGCAGAACGTCTCCCGAAAGGAGCAAGCGACAAGTCAATATTCGGCGATCCTCCGGCGGGGCGGGAACACAAATTCAGCGTAAAATTCCCCGCTAACCTTCTGAAGGCCGGGCAGAACGAGATCGCGATCACGACGGTGTCAGGCAGTTGGATGCTTTATGACTGGGTCGGGCTTCAGATGCCGCAGGCGGCGAAGTCCGCGCCGGTGGCCGGGATACTCGTCTGGGGCGTGAAGGGCGCGCCGGCGCTTGTCGAGAAGGACGGCGCGCTCTACCAGCCCGCGCAGGTGCGCGTGGCGAATTTCGGCAAGGCCTGCAATCTTGATGTGCGGTTTGGGGATGATCCGCCGTGTTCGCTCGCGATCGCGCCCGGGGTCCAGACCGTTGAACTCCACGCGAAACCCGTAAGCGCGTCCGTCATGGTTCCGCTGGAAATCCGGCGCGGGGAAATCCTGGTATTCTCCAAAAAAGTCAGGCTGGACCCCGTCCGCAAGTGGGTTATATACGTCCTGCCGCACTCGCACGTTGACATCGGCTACACGCAGGTTCAGACGAAGGTCGAGAGCGATCACTGGCGTTTCTATGAGGAGTCAATCGCAGCAGCGAAGAAGACTGCCGGGTATCCTCCCGACGCGCGTTTCAAATGGAACGCGGAGGTCCTCTGGGCGACGGACAGTTACCTGAAACAGGCGACTCCGGAGAAGCGGCAGGAGTTCCTCGACGCCGTCAAGTCCGGCACAATCGGGCTTGATGCGCTTTACGGCAACGAGCTTACGGCTCTTTGCAGGCCGGAGGAACTTGTCAGGCTGCTGGATTTCTCAAACAGGCTCTCCGGGGAGAGCGGGCTGCCGATCGAGTCCGCGATGATAAGCGACGTGCCGGGCTACACTTGGGGCATTGTTCCGGTTCTGGCGCAAAGCGGCGTGAAGTACATGTCCATCGGGCCTAACGGCGGGGATCGCATAGGCTACACGCTGAGCGCGTGGGCGGACCGCCCCTTCTATTGGGTGTCCCCGTGCGGGAAGTACCGGATTCTCTGCTGGATACCGACGCGCGGATACTGGCGCGCCCTGCTGCAAGGTCCCAAGATGTTCGACTACCTCGCGCAGCTTGAAAAATCCCAGTACCCCTACGACTACGTCCAGATACGACACTGCCTGGGCGATAACGCAGGGCCGGCCGTGGACCTCAGCGATTTCGTGAAGGACTGGAACGCGAAGTACGCCTATCCCCATTTCGTCATTGCCACGACGGCGCAGATGTTCCGCGATTTTGAGAAGAAATACGGCGACACGATACCGTCGGTGTCGGGCGATTTCACGCCTTACTGGGAGGATGGGGCGGCGTCATCCGCGCTGGAGACGGCCATGAATCGCGAGTCCGCCGAGAGGCTGGTCCAGGCGGAGGCGCTCTGGGCCATGCTCCAGCCAGGAAGCTATCCCGACGCGGATTTCTACCAGGCGTGGCGGAACGCGGTTCTTTACGACGAACACACGTGGGGCGCGCACAACAGCATCAGCGAGCCGGACAGCGATTTCGCGAAATCACAGTGGGTGATAAAACGGGCGTTCGCGGTTGACGCCGACGCGCAATCGCGCAAGCTGCTCAAGGCGTCCCTGGCCGGCGTCGAAGACTGCGCCTGCCGCCCGGCGGCGATCAGGGTTTTCAATACAACATCCTGGAGCAGGACTGACCTTGTAATACTGGACAAGTCGCTTGAGCTTCCCGGCGATCTTGTCAAAGACTCAGACGGCAAGGCCGTCCTGTCACAGCGTCTGAGCAGCGGCGAGTTGGCCTTTATCGCGGCGGACGTGCCTGCGCTGGGATCGAAGGCCTTTGTCGTCGAATCCGGCCCGGCGGCGAAGACCGACGCGGCGGCGAAGGCAGAAGGTTCCGTTCTCTCGAACGAATGCCTTAAAATTGTGTTGAACGAGGAAACGGGGGCAATCCGCAGCCTCAAACTATGCGGCTCGGAGCGGGAGTTTGTGAACGTCTCGACAGAGATGGGGCTGAACGACTACTTCTACGTGGCCGGCAAAGACCCCAACAATGCGAAACGCAACAGCGCCGCAACAATTCGCGTGAAGGACGCGGGACCGCTGGTCGCTTCGCTCCTGATCGAATCCGACGCGCCCGGATGCCGCAAACTCCTGCGCGAACTCCGCATCGTTGACGGCCTTCCGCGCGTTGACATCATCAACACGGTTGACAAGGAGAAGATCAGGGACAAGGAGGGCGTCCATTTCGCCTTCCCGTTCTCCGTGCCGGGCGGCGTGGTCAGGATGGACATCCCGTGGGCGGTAGTGCGCCCCGAGAGCGATCAGACGCCGGGCGCTTGCAAGAACTGGTTCACGATCCAGCGCTGGACGGACGTGTCGAACCAGGATTGCGGGGCCACGCTGGCGATTGTTGACGCGCCCATGATGGAGGTCGGGGGGATAACCGCCGAGACGCCGTGGATGCAGACGATTGCGCCATCGCAGACGGTTTTCTCATACGTCATGAATAACTACTGGCACACCAATTATCGCGACAGCCAGGAAGGCCCGACCGTCTTCCGCTACTCCATAGCGCCCCATGATGGAACTTTCAGGGCCGACGCTGCGGCGCGGTTCGGGACCGAGCGCAGCCAGCCGCTGATCGCGGTCCCCGTTGCTGGCGGGAATGAGTCCGCGCGCGGGGATTCGTTGCTGACGGTTGAGCCTGCGGGCGTGGTTGTGACCTCCCTGAAGCCTTCTCGTGACGGCAAGGGCCTGATCGTAAGGCTTTTCAACGCGGGCGGAAGGCCGGAGGCTGTTTCTCTGAAATGGCGCGCCGGGGAAAATCGCCGGATGCTGATGAGCGATCTTGCGGAACGAAACGGGGCCGAGGTTTTCATGCCGCTGCGGATGTCCGCATATGAAACGATAACGCTGCTCGCGGTTAAGGAGGAAGCCTCCGCTTCAAAATAAGGCATGAGGCTGCAAGGTCATGACAGGAGCAATTCGTCAACGCCCAGTATCGCCGCCAGCTCCTTCATGTCGAAACTGATGTGGACGCTGATATTGCCGTGGCCTATCAGCGTCTGATACATGCGGGCCATTCCGTAGGCGTGAGGGCTGCTGACCAGGAAGCATACCTTGCACGGCGGATTATCGGAGACCGAGCGGATGCGACGCGAGGCTATCTCTCTGATTTTATCGAAGCTCATGTCCTCGCCGGAGAGATTTCTGAAGTCGTAAAGCACGTCATATGGATGGCCCAGAAGTTCACGATGCGCCTCATGACAGTCCAGTATGCAGTCCGCCAGTTCGCTCGTCATGCGGCCGGTGGGCCGGCAGAAGAGGATGCCTTCCCTGAAGCTCCCGAAATTGAGGGGGCATTTGACCTCACCCATGCGTTTTCCTCCCCAGAAGCGGGGCGGCGATTGGGCGGGTTCGCGGGCGCAAGCGCCGTCCCATACAACCAATATCTTAGTATAGCCATATTCTGCGATCCTGCAACAGGATAATATTCTCCGCTGTAATGCGGATTCGTCGGCATCCTCGATCCAGGTGTTTATCCGTTGCGCGGAAAGATTCCGCGCGCCCCGCATTTATTTCTCAACGCCCATCTGCCGGTTGAGCCAGGCGAACGCCTCGTCCTGCATCTCGCGGTTGAAGCAATGCGGAACGTCCCAGAACTTCGTCGCCAGCCTGTCCCCGGTCCCCTGGGACTCCCAGACCTTGCGCATCTTCGCGTAGGCGTCCTCCACCCCCGCGACGGGGAATAGGGTATCCTTCAACCCGTTGTAGAACAGCATCGGCTTCGGGCAAGCCAGCGATGCGACATCGGGATAATCGAGGTGGTTGTAAAGCCCCGGATGCGCCATCGTGAAGGCCGACTGGCCCCGCGTCTGGTTGTTCCCGGCAACCATGAGACCTTTGATCGTGTTCATCCAGCAGATGGCCACGCCGGCGGAAATCCGATCCGACAGGGCGCTGACCTGCCACGTCCGGAAGCAGCCCATCGAAAGGCCCATCGCCGCCACGCGCTTCGGGTCAACCTCCGGGCGCGTCGCCAGAAACTCCGCCGCGCGCATGTCCTCGTGCGCGATCAATCCGGCGTGCGACATGCCGAGATGAAAGAGATTGCCAGCCAGCGCCTGTTGACCGTCATAGCCCGCTCCGCCGCGGTCGGACCAGTTCAGCGCGTCCATGCAGAAGCAGACGTAACCCATCTTTGCCAGTTCGTCGCCGAGGTAGCGCCCGCCGTAACATTCGTTGACCCATTGCAGAGAGGATGCGACGCGTTTCGCGTTGTCGTTAAACGGGCGGATGACCTTCTCCTTGCCGATGTCGAAGCGCGCGCCGTGGTCGTGCAGCAGCAGGACGGCGGGGAATTGTCCGCTGCCCTTCGGGACTAGCATGTACGCAAGAACACGGCTGTCCCGGCTGACGTTAAAGACGACCTTGCGGGCGACGTATGTCCCGCGATCCTCCTCCGCGACGATGTTCGGCGCGAATGGGGCCGGAGGCGGCGGGGCAAGCAGGCATTCGATCGCCTTTCCCCTCGCAATCTTGCGCCACGCCGCGAAATCGTTGAAGTTTCCGGACAGCCAGGACATGGGATAGGTCAAGCGCGCCGCCGCTTCATCCCGGAACGCGGGAAGGCTGTCTTTGATGCCGGGCTTCTGATAATCGAAGGCCGGTCCGGGCTGTCTCAGTCGCGCGTCTTCAAACTGAAGTCCGCCGTCGGACTTTCCTGGCTTATCAAGTCTTTGGATTCCCGGAAAATCCTTCGAGACTTTCTCCAGCATGGCGTTGGTATCGTTCCCCCCAGCGTATATCTTCACCCGCCAGCGGCGTTCCATCGGCGGCGCGTCCGCAGGCGCCCAGTTCGCGTTGTTGTGCATGCAGTCATGCCACGCCTGGCACATCAGGTCTGCGGTATCGTTGGCCAGGACTGCCATGTGTTTCGCGTCGCGCGAGACCGCCCCGATGACCGTCATCGTGTAACGGTCTGGGCTGTAGTCGGCCCAGGAGGTCGGCCCCGCATAGGGGATATTCTGCCACATGCCGACGTGCATCTGCACCCAGGGGGGGGTGTTGTACTCATCGTCGGGCTTGCGGCACGGAATCTTCATCCGTTCGGTGTTGTGCAGGAAGGTCAGGCCCCTCTCCGTGAAGATGAAGCATCGCTTCACGAATTCGGGGTAGAGATCGGGCCGGCTTCGGAAGGTCTCCGCCCGCGTCAGTTGCCAGCAGAGATTCGGCGCGAGCAGAAATCCGGGAAGCTCCGCGCGGGTCTCAGGCGCAACTTCCGCCCTGGCGATAAATTCCAGCGCGCCAGGCTCCGGGATGACTTCTGTTATTATCAGGTATCTTGGCTCCTGCTCGACTTGATGCCGCAGTTCCAGCCGTCCGTTTCCAAGCGGCTTAGCGCCCAGAAACTCGACCGGGCTTTCATAGCACCATGAATCGCAGATGAAGCCGGGGACGTTCGGGAACTCTGCTGAAACGAGAATTTCCTTGTCCCGCTTCCAGACTCCGAGGGTCGGCAGATTCTTCTGATCGGGATTATCAACCTTCAGTATCACGTCCCTTCCTCCCTCCTGAGCCGTTGCGGCGGCGCAGCATGACAGGAACAGCGCCGGCCCCAGCAGGAGCGACATCATCGCGACGCGCGTTGATATTGTCATTTGTCCCCTCCCTTGGCCCGCTTGAGAACGCGATCCAGCGGACTTCCCGGTTCGGGCGGATCGAGGAGCCTCGACGCCGGACGATGGCGAAGATAGAAATCGAGAACTTCAGGGAAGTAGACCAATCCCTCCGGCGATGAGGAGCCGAATCCCGGACTTCCCTCGTCGTAATCCCTCTGGAAATCGCGGTCTTCCGGTTTCTTGTAAAGCGCGTAGAGTTCCTGCCCGCTCTTTACCTTTCCGGTTGCGGTCTCCCAACCGGACAGCCCGCTGAAGATGGTTCCCTTTGCCTTCCAACCGTGGAGGCGCTGCCGCAGGACGCGCTCGATCGCGTCAAGATGCCTTTCCTGCGGTCCGAGGAGCTTGTCCGCCTGCGTGATCTGCCAGGCGTGCTCCATCGCCTGGCAGCAGATCATGTAGCTTGATCTCGGATGTGGGTAGCGCCACCCACCCAGCGGGTCCTGGCTTTCGGACAGAAAATCGGCCACGGCCTGTATGACCTGTCGCAGTCGAGGCTCGTCCGGAGCGTGTCGCGCGAGTTCCGGAAGACCCGACAGCGCGTAGCCGATGATGTAGGGCTTGGCGAAGGGATTCTTGTAGCCGAACGCGTCGTCCTCGATGTAGGGCGGGTTGTCCATTATCGGATGCCCGCCCTGACTGAAAAGACCGTTCGGCATGAGCTTGCTCGTCAGTTCGCGGAAGAGTCGAAGCCCGTTATCGAGATGCTTTTCATCACCCGTGTAGCGATGGACGCGGACGAAGTCCAGAACGTCGCCGATGTTGCGGCACTCCCCCTGATCGGTGTGAACCTCCGTGGCGGCGTAACGGAGCTGCGCGTCGAGCGCATCCATCATCCTGGGATCGCCGGTCTGCTCGTAGGCAAGGAAGAAGGAATCGTAGCCCTTTGTGCAGAAATGAACGGCGCTGTTGGATCGCCACATATAGGAGTTGTCATCGTCGGGCGGCTTCAGCCCCATCGCTCGCTGGTTGTTGTATCGCGTTCCGCCGGTCTTGACCGGCCCCCACCAGATTGTCTGGTCGTAGAAGTTATCGCACCACAGGACCGCCGTTTCCACGAGCCGCCGATCCCCCGTCCGCCAGCCCTCGAAAAAGATGGCCGGACAGTGGTTCAGACGGTTCATGCCGAACACCGAACCGTTCGGACTGCCGTTGTTGAATCCCGTCACGTTGCCCCAGTCCTTGCCGACCGACATCGAGGCGACGATTGCGTCATGATGACACGCGATGAGTTCCACAAGCTCTGGCGCGGCGCTGAAGTCGCTCGGCGCGGCGACCTCATAGAGATCGTGCCAGGGCGCATCGGAGATTATCATCCTGTGCGGATATTCGAGGGTCGGGCGAAGCTCCGCCAGGTTTTCTGGGGCAATCACGAATTCCACGCGCCGCCAGGACGCCCGCTGCATTGGTATCCTGTCATCAGGCACGCAACGGATGTACTGATAATGCGTTGTTCCGTCCCCGCCGGTTTGAATCCGCGCCTTTCCGCAGCGTTTAAGCTGAGCGGCGGGATGATAGAGTTTCAACCCGTCGCCGAAGGAAATACTCCATGATTTGCCGTCAGAAACGCCAACCTCCTTCCATTCGCCGGTCGCAGGCGTTTTTTCTCCAGCCTTGTCCAGAACCGCTTCGTCCTTGCCGTGAAGCTCGATATCCCATCCGAATTCCGGGGCATAGCCGTCCCCGGCGACGTCGCGCTGCAGGTGCGCGACGACCGTCACCGTTCCAAGCGCATCGCAACGAACTTCAATCGCGCGGGGCCAGAAGTTGTCCGGCAACATCGTCTTTACCCAACTGAAAAAAGCGTTCTTCTCGATTTCTGTTTTCTGAGCCGGTTCCGCTGATACGCGCTCCGGGGCGAGCAGGCGCGCGACGACTATAACCTCTGTTCCACGCCTGATCGTCACCATGTTCCCGGCAACTTCAGCGGAAATGCCTCCAGTGTGCCGCGCCTCAGGCGATGAATTAGCGGCGTGGAGCGAAAACTGCTTTGGCTCGGTTGAGGCAAAGTCATAGGGAAAAGTCACAATTGCCCTTCGGACAGACTTGGCCGCTTCGGGATTGCCGGGGTAAGTTGTCAGGACGCGGATCACGACCGGGCGGGACTGCCCCCCGTCGCTGACCATCAGGCATTGTCCCTGGTCCAATGCGCCACGCGCGAAGGGCAGGGAGAGTCTGACAAGCTGTTTCCCGGGCGATGCCGGGGCGACGCTGAATCTGAGAATGTCTTTTCCCATGTCGCTGCCTGACGCACATCCCGCGCAGCAGCCGCAAACCGCCATGATCGCGGCGGCGATTTTCATTTCATTGTGTTTTGTCAATGTCATCATCCCCCGTCGGATGTGTGAATGTTTTCCGGACGCAAAATCCCTGCTCTATCGGGTCAAACTCGCGATGTTGCGTCGCGCCGCCGTGATTCTAAACCTGCAACACCGCGCCTGCAACCCGCGCCGACCAGCGCTTGCGCGGATTTGCCTTGCGGCTCGGCGGCTGCGTTACTACTCTATCTCCCATTCTTGGTTCAATAAAGGCGTCCGTGCCGGCGCCACAATCCATCAACAACGGAGTTTGCCGGATGCTTACAGACAAGAAGATACTTCAAAAACTGGAGCGGATCGAAGAGCGCTACGTTCACCTTCGTTTTGAGAAGGTCGGTGAAATCTCCATGGAGATTTGCGAGACGAAGGAGCATTTCCGCAAGCCTCCGACCTCCCGCGACGGCGTGAAGTGGCAGCCCGCAAAGCCGGGGATGAAATGGGGCGGAAACTGGATGACGGCATGGTTCAGGGGGGATTACAAGGCGCCCCAATCCCTCGGCGGGAAGAAAGTCCTCCTGCGCGCGAAAACCAACGCGGAATCAATGCTCTTCATTGACTTCGAGCCGTCCGGCCTGTTCACCGGCAACCATCCCGTCGTGATGATGGCAAAAAAGGCCGAAGCCGGGAAGAAATACGACGTTGCCGTCGAGGCCTACGCCGGGCACGACTTCCCCGGATGCAGCCCGAACGAAACGCTCCATCGCGTGACGAGGGGATGTCGGACATTCGACGGGTGCGACGTGGTTCTTGAGCGGCAGGACGTGACCGCATTCGTGGCCGACCTGCGGACATTGCGCCAGCTTGCAAAATGCCTGAGCGAGGACAGCCTGCGCCGCGGAAAGGTAATCGCCGGGCTGGCCGAGGTTTTCGCTGTAGTTGACGCCATGCCGGAGGAGATGCCGGAGGAAAGCTGGAGGTCGAAGCTCGCCGACGCGCGCAAGATCATGAAGCCCCTGCTCGAGTCGAAGAACGGCCCGACGATGCCCTGGGCGGGCGTCATCGGCCATTCGCACATGGATACCGCATGGTTGTGGCCCTTGGCCGAGACCTGGCGCAAGTGCGCGCGCACATACAGTTCGATTCTCAACCTGATGGAGCAGTATCCCGACTTCATGTTCCTTCAGGCCGCGCCGTGCCATACCGATGTAATACGCCGCGAGTATCCCGGACTCTTCAAACGCATAAAGCGCGCCGTGGCGAAGGGCAAATGGGAACCCAACGGCGGGATGTGGGTCGAGCCGGACTGCAACGTGCCCTCCGGGGAGGCGCTCGTAAGGCAACTGCTCGTGGGGCAGACGGCCACGCGCGAGATGTTCGGCTACACGTCCAACACGCTCTGGCTTCCGGACGTCTTCGGATACTCCGCCGCGCTGCCGCAGATTCTCCAGGGCTGCCGCGTCGAATACTTCTGCACGACCAAGATCGGCTGGAACGACACCACTCGATTCCCATATGACACGTTCGTATGGAAGGGCATTGACGGCACGTCAGTCATCGCGCACTACAACGCCATTCACTGCTGGCCGGAGCCGGAGGCGCTTATCGGGCAGTGGAACTGGGTGCAGCACAAGGACAATCAGGACAGGCGGCTCTGCGCGTTCGGCTACGGCGACGGGGGCGGCGGACCGATGGCCGAACAATTGGAAATGGCTAAACGCATCGGCGACCTTGAGGGCTGCCCGAGATCAAAATGGATCAGCGTGGGCGATTTCATGGACGGCATCCGGGACGAGGTTCCGAACCTGCCGGAATTCGCCGGCGAACTCTACCTGGAGTATCACCGCGGGACGTTGACCTCCATTTCGCAGGTCAAGAAAGGCAACCGCAAGACGGAGCTTGCCCTGCGCGACGCCGAACTGCTGGCGACGATGGCGATGCTGCGCGGGAAAAAATACCCGTCGGACAGATTCCTGGAAATGTGGAAGAAACTGCTGACCAACCAGTTCCACGACATCCTGCCCGGTTCATCAATTGCAGAGGTCAACGACGAGGCGATCTTGGACTTCGCGGATTGCATAACAAAGGCGAAGGTGATCGGTGAAGAATCGCTCAAGACGCTGGGCGCGGAAGCCGGCAAATCCCCCTCTCAGTTGCTCATCGTCAATTCCCTGAGTTGGGACCGTTCGGGCGAGGTTGTTCTTTCCGGAGTTCCGGAGGGCATGGTCATCGCGGACGCGGACGCGACCTGCCAGTGGATCGAGGACCCGGAAGGTTGCGCGAAGCTGGCGGTCGCCGGGCTGAAGGTTCCCGCGCTCGGCGCAAAGGCGGTCGCGCTGGCCAAGGGCAAGGGCGGCGGGCAGTCTCCGTTCAAAGTTTCTGAGCGCGGCGTGGAGACCCCGAAATCGGTTGTGAAATTTGACAAGGCCGGGCGGATCGCGTCTCTGCTGGACAAGGCCTCCGGCAGAGAGGTCGTCAAGGCCGGCGGAGCGCTCAACACGCTCCTGGTCGGCGAGGACATTCCGGAATCCTGGGACAACTGGGACATTGACCGCGATCAACGCCTGAAGATGAAGGCTGACGGTCGCCTGATCAGCCGCAAGGTCGTCAGCGACGGGCCGCTGCAACTGCGCATCCGCAGCGTCTATGAAATCGGCGCGGCATCCAGACTCACGCAGGACATTGTATTCCACGCCGACTCGGCGAGGATTGACTTCGAGACGATGGTTGACTGGAAAGAGAAGCACAAGCTGTTGAAGGCCGGATTCGAGCTTGACGTCCTAGCCGATTTTGCGCGGCATGAAATCCAGTACGGCCATGCCGAGCGTCCGACGCACGAGAACCAGATGGCCGACCGCGCGCGCTTCGAGGTTTGCGCGCATAAGTGGACGGACCTCTCCGAAAATGGGTTCGGAGTCGCGCTGCTGAACGACTGCAAATACGGAGTCGGCGTGAAGGGAAGCGAACTGCGGCTCAGCCTGCTGAAGTCCGGCACACATCCCGATCCGCGCGGGGACAATGGGCGGCGCAGCTTCACTTACTCGCTCCTGCCGCACGCCTGCGGATTCTCGGCCGAGTCGGTCGTCAGGCCGGCGTATGAACTGAACGTCCCGGCGATTGCGGCCCCTGCCGGCGGCAAGGCGCAGTGCCTGAGCAGTCTGATCGAGGTTGACGCGCCGAACGTCATCATCGAATCCGTAAAGAAGGCGGAGAAGGGCAAGGGCATAGTCGTGCGGCTTTACGAGGCGGAGAAGACGGGCGTGAACGCAAACCTGAAGTTCAACGTTCCGGTGAAGTCCGTCAGCGAGACGAACATGCTTGAGGAGGAGCCGAAGTCGCTCAAGGTCAGGGGCGGAAAGGTCTCCCTGTTTGTCAGGGCGTTTGAGATCAAGACTCTTCTGCTCGACGTGTGATCTCTCAATCACGGCGGTCTGCAGGGGATTATTCCCGAAGAGCCGAAAGACACTTGCGTTGGGTGCGGTTTTTGTTTTAGGCGGCGGCTTTGAAGCATGTGTCCCATTCGTCGCTGAAAAAACAGGCCCTCAGCGTCGC
>JAKLEA010000018.1 GCA_022711755.1 Planctomycetota bacterium | reverse complement strand
CAACAACATGCTCAGAAACAACTCTAAATGGAACCAATTCCTCCCCCAAAACCCTTGACAGCCAAGACAGTAGCTACACCCGACGCAATCCTCAAGCGCCTCATTTGTCCCCTTCTTTCCTTTCTCGCGCCTCCCGCGCGGCGCGGCGCCGGGCGCGGATTTCGTCAAGCCGCCTTTTCAATTCCCTTTCATGTCCGTATTCGGTCGGCTCGTAGTAGAGCCTTTCCTCAGGGATATAGTCCTGATCAACCCAATGATCCCCAAAATCGTGGGCGTATTTATAGCCCTCGCCGTGGCCGAGGCGTTTGGAGCCGGGATAATTCGCGTCGCGCAGATGCTCCGGCACGGGCATTTCGTGGCCGGCGCGCACGTCCTCCAGCGCCTTCTCGACGCCCAGGTAGGCTGCGTTGCTTTTCGGCGAGCAGGCGATGTATGTCACGGCCTGTGCCAGCGGAATCCGCGCTTCGGGCATGCCGACGAACTCGACTGAGTTCAGCGCAGCGACCGCCAGGACAAGCGCGTTAGGCGCGGCGTTGCCCACGTCCTCCGACGCGCAGATGACGATGCGCCGCGCGATGAAGCGCGGGTCCTCCCCGCCCTCCAGCATCTTGGCCAGCCAGTAAAGCGCAGCGTCCGGGTCGGACCCCCTCATGCTCTTGATGAACGCGCTGGCGACATCGTAGTGCATGTCGTCGGCGCGATCGTAGCGCACGGCTTTGCGCTGGATGGACTCCTCCGCGCAGGCCAGATCGAAGACGATCCGCCCGGCGGCGTCCGGCGCAGAGGACATGACGCCTACCTCCAACGCGTTCAGGCAGCGGCGGGCGTCGCCGTCGCAAACCTCGATGATGTGCGCCAGCGCGTCATCGCGCGCGTCAATGTTGATATCCCCCAGGCCGCGTTCTCTGTCGGCAAGCGCCCGCCTCAGCAGCGTCATGACGTGTTCCGGGCGCAGGGCGCGGAACTCGAATATCTGCGAGCGCGACAATAGCGGAGAGTTGATCGTGAAAAACGGATTGTGAACGGTGGCCCCGACGAGAATGACGATCCCCTGTTCGACGTCCGGCAGGAGGACATCCTGCTGGGCGCGGTTGAAGCGATGGATTTCGTCAATAAAGAGAACGGTGCGCCGCTTGCGGGAGGCGCGGCGTTTTGCGATATCCAGCACGACGCGCAGTTCCCGGACGTTGGAGCTTACGGCGTTGAGGGAATGGAACTCGGCCTGGAGGGTATTGGCGATCACCTGCGCCAGGCTGGTCTTACCGCAGCCTGGCGGGCCGTAGAAGACGGCTGAGGAGAGGTTGCCGGCCTTCAGCAGACGCCAGAGCAGCTTGCCGGGGGCGCAGAAATGCTCCTGACCGACGAACTCATCAAGGTTGCGCGGCCTCATCCGGGCGGCAAGGGGGGGCCTGAAGGATGCGCCATCCCCCCCCGGAACCTGCCCATTGGTCGCGTCGCCGGAGGAGGCAGTGTCTTTGGAGGAAGCGTCTTCAGGGGTGTCGCCGAACAGGTCCTGTGGCTCGGATTCCATCCCGGCTTTCCAGCAATATCCCGCAAAAAAGAAAGCCTCCGCAAAGATGCCGCGGGGGGAGTTGATTCCGAACCCTGATATCGAAATTGGGAACCTCGGCGGATGGTTTGCAGGTCCCCGGACGAACCGGGGCATGAGCGCCGCAACCGCACGCAGGCTCCTCGGGTTCGTGTTGTAGGTCGAAAATCATCCTCCCCGCATCACGCACACCGCAGAGGCTACGTTCATAGTATGTCCCGGCCCGGTAGGAAGCAAGCGGAAATACGGGTCAAACGACTCGCGCATGTCTGGGCATTGGACCGCATCGTTAAACGAAGCGCGCCGGGCTTTATGCAAGCTCCGGCGCGCGTGATTCGGCAATTTTGACCCGGAAAAACCTACTTCTTCGTTGAACGCCTGCGGATGGCTATCGCCGCCGCGCCCAAGACGAACAGCGCGACGCTGCCCGGTTCCGGAACGACGGTAATAAGACTGGCAAGGTCATGCGGGGAATCAAACATCCAACCGGCTTCGAAGCCGGATCCCGCATTCGTGCTCCATGCGGCTATGCTGTTGCCCATCCCCCCGCTTTCCC
Source organism: Planctomycetota bacterium (assembly GCA_022711755.1). Lineage (GTDB taxonomy): Bacteria > Planctomycetota > Brocadiia > SM23-32 > JAKLEA01 > JAKLEA01. The sequence continues at coordinate 117,701 of JAKLEA010000018.1, read as the reverse complement.
ACGCCCATTCGGCATCATCACTATATATGCAGAGCCAGTAATTCGTCCCGGACGTCACGGGCACCGGGCTGGCAAGCGCCATTGAATAATAGTATTCGTCAACGAAGCCGGAAAATACAACGCTGGTTCCTATCGGCACTATTGGCGCGCTTTCCTCGCTGATCTTCACGCCGGGCAGACCGCCGATTTCCGTGAATATCTTGATAGTGAATAAATTAGTCGAGGGCAGATTGTCAACGTACCCGCCAAACCATTCTATCGCCGTCACCTGGCCTGAGATTGGAGATACAAAATCATCAGCTATGCCTTGCGGAAAAGGGGTATTGCTATAGTAGCCATTTACCCCGTCAGGCGGTTGAACTATCGCTGCCAGGGCAGCAAAAGACGCTGACAGAACGAGAATCATTACGACAGCCATTTTCTTCATGACTTGACTCCTGAAGATGACATCTTTTCGCATGGAAGATGAAATCGCAGCGCAAAACAGTACACAAGTTATTGTTTTATATACGCGAAGACGTTCGCGCGGTCAAGCGAAAACATGCAGTGATCAGGGGCAGGATGCGCCCATGCAGCCGGGTATGGTTCCGGTTTCCGATACGCTGTTCCATGCGTCAACAGATTCTCCCATTAAATGCGCGGCCTTAGCCGCTTGCGGCGTCTGGTGGTAGCCTCGGGTGAAACCCGTGGACTGAGCCGACCCGTAACCAGCAAGCCCGAGAAACGGGCGTTTGAAGGCCAGCAGACCATCAATCATCCCTGTCGGGACTCGGAAAATGTGTCTGATGCCATCCACGGGTTACACCCGTGGCTACCATCAAACACCCTTCGGGCTGGGAAAACGACACGCGAAAGGAGGGCTGAGGACATATTGCCGGTTGACATCTGAAATGGATTGCTTTCATACCCGGATGAATGGGCGCACCCCAGGGGCAGACGGGATGGTCGCTCGCGCGTGTCTGGACATTGGACCGCATCGCTAAACAAAGCGCGCCGGGCTTTATGCAAGCTCCGGCGCGCGTGATTCGGCAATTTTGACCCGGAAAAACCTACTTCTTCGTTGAACGCCTGCGGATGGCTATCGCCGCCGCGCCCAAGACGAACAGCGCGACGCTGCCCGGTTCCGGAACAATCTTTATGATCATGGCCGAATCATAGGATGCATACATGCCCCAGCCCGTCTCGAAACCAGAAGAGCCAGTAATCGCCTCAGTCCAGTTTCCAAGGCTTCCGGTTCCCCAACCCCAATTTCCGTCATCGTTGAATATGGAGAGCCAGTAGTTCGTCCCGGCCGTGACAGACACTGGCGCAGACAGCGCCAAAGAGTAGTAGTATTCGTCGTAGATGCTAAAGATGAAATTCCCTGTGGCTATCGGGACAATAGACGCGGTTTCCTCGCTGATTTTCACTCCCGGAATCCCGACTGCGGCGGTGAAGAGCCTGATTGTGAACAGGTTGGTCGTCGCCAGATTGTCATCGTAACATCCCCACCATTCGATTTCGGTAACCTGACCTGTAAAAGGCGCAAGGAAATCATCGGCCATGCATTGCGCAGCCGGCGTATTGCTATACCAGAAAGTAACCTGGTCAGGCGGTTGAGTAACTCCAGCCTGAACCGCAAGGGACGTGTAGAGCACAAAGAGAATGACAGCGGCAACCTGTTTCATGAGCGTATCTCCCTTGAACGTCAATCCTACTGTTGAAATACGACTGCCCAAAAACACATTTATGTTATTACATAAAAGACCAGACTCCGTCAAATGGAAAAACATATAACCGGTCTTATGCAACCTGCCCCGATTTGTCATTCCATCACCCGATTTATATAATGCACCGCGTCAATGCGAAGGGCGCATTGAGATCAGGCCGGGAGCGAAAACTTCCGCCCCCCGGCTTCCAGACATGAACACCATCCTTACATTCTGGTTCTTCGCGCTCGGCGCTGCGGTCGGCAGCTTCCTGAACGTCTGCATTTACAGGCTGCCGCGGGACAAGTCCGTCAACGATCCCCCGCGCTCCTTCTGTCCCTCCTGCGGGCATCAACTGTCGTGGTTTGACAACATCCCGCTGGTCAGCTTCTTCCTGCTGGGGCGGTGCTGCCGGCATTGCGGGCTGCTGATTTCATGGCGTTACGTCCTTGTGGAGACGCTCACCGCCTGCCTCTTCGCGTTGCTCTACATCCGCTGCAACACGTGGGAAGGGGCGCGATGGGGCGTGCTGATGGCCTACTGCGTCCTGATCGCCGCCCTGATCGCCAGCACGTTCATTGACGCGGAGTTCTTCATCATCCCGGATATAATAACGCTTCCGCTTGCGCTGGCCGGAATCCTGTGGTGCGGGTTCTTTCCGGAATTACAGACAGCCCCGGCATTCGGCGAACAAGCCCATATTTCCAGAGGCCTGGCCATGTACGGGCGGCAGGCCAACCTGGGCGGGTTTATCTCTGCCGCCATCAGCGTCGCCATATCCGGCGGCGTTGTCTACGGTCTCAGAGCCATCGGAACGCTTATCTTCAAGCGCGAGGCGATGGGGATCGGAGACGTGAAGCTGATGATGATGGTCGGAGCGCTTCTGGGATGGAAGCTTGCCATATGCGCCTTCTTCATCGCCCCCTTCTTCGGCGTCATGTTTGGAATCAGGCAACTGATAACGCGAAAGCAGAGCGAAATGCCATACGGCCCGCACCTCGCGGCGGCGACCATCCTCGTCATGTTCTTCCAGGATGCCGTTCTACCGCGTTTTGAGAATTACGCCCGCGCCATGGCGCAGTTGTTCCAGATGATCGCAGGGCGATGAGCGCTTATCAAGGCGCTGCCCGTTTTCACGAGGCGACAGGCGCGTATGATTCATAACGGTTTTTCGATTCCAACCGCTAAAAAGAGCAAAGCGCGTCTTGACGCGGAGCGTTCTCATTGCTTCAATATCGCCCGGACTGAGGCGGCGCGCCCGACGCGCGACGCGCACAACGACATTGAAAGGAAAGCCGATGGCAACGCCAGACGATAGGAAATACTCGAAGACTCATGAATGGGTGAAGGTTCTCGATAACAGCGAGGCCCTGCTCGGAGTGAGCCATAATGTTGTCAACCGGCTCGGATATGTCGTCCATATAGACCTGCCCGACGCCGAGGATGAGATCGTCATGGATATTCCGTTCGGGATGATTGAGTCAATGCAGGAGGTCGCTAAGCTCATGCCCCCGGTTGACGCCGTGGTGCTGGCGGCCAACGACGATCTCTACTCGGACATGGACGCCCTCGGCGCGGACCCCTACGGCACGGGCTGGCTCATAAAGATCAGGCTGTTGGACATGAAGCAGATGGACAACCTGATGACCGCGAAGGAATATGACCGTTACATGAAATCAACGGCGGAGGGAGGGAAGTAGCCTCCTTCTTCGCTCAACGGCAGCGGCGGTCGTCTTCCGCCGCGCTTTCCCCGTTTTAACCGCAAGAAAGGCCCAGCAATGTCGCAGTACAGAGTCGCAGTAGTCGGCGTCGGAATGGTCGGGACGGAGCTTGTTCGAGTCCTCCGTCAGCGCAATTTCCCGTGCTCCAAGCTTCAGATTCTTGCCCGAAGAGCGAGGACGGAGACCATAGACGGCAATAGTTATGAGGTTCTGCCGACGACTGCTGAGGCTTTCTCGGACATTGACATTGCCCTGTTCGCCGGAACGGAAGGCGAGAAGGGCGCTTCCCAGCTTTACGGATGGGAAGCGGTCAGACGCGGAGCCATAGTCGTTGACAACGGGGCGGACTTCCGCCTGGAGCCTAACGTACCCCTCGTCGTCCCGGAGGTCAACGCTGACGCTCTGAAATCGCATCAGGGATTCATTGCCAACCCGAACTGCTCGACCATTCAGATGGTCGTCGCCCTGGCCCCGCTGCATAGGGCGGCCGGGATCAAGCGCATAGTAGTCAGCACCTTCCAGGCCGTCTCCGGAACCGGAAGCCAGGCCGTAGAAGAACTGAAATCGCAGATAGCCGACGTGCCCGCCGGGCGCAAGCCGAAGGTTGAGGCCTACCCGCACCAGATATTCAACAATGTGATTCCCCAGATCGGCGGGGAACACAAGGACTACCCCGGCTACACGAGCGAAGAGGTCAAGATGATCGTTGAGACGCGCAAGATCATCGGCGATCAGGACATCCAGGTCTCAGCCACCTGCGTGCGCGTTCCGATTCTGAACGCTCACAGCGAATCCATTAACGTCGAACTGAATAAGAAGTTGAGTCTCGCTCAAGTGAAGGAAATCCTGGCTTCCGCGCCGGGCGTGAAGGTCATTGACGACCTGAGATCAAGCAAGTATCCGCTGGCCATGATCGCCGATGGAAGGGACGACGTCTTCGTCGGGCGCATCCGCAAGGATCCGTCATGCGAGAACGCATTCGACCTGTGGTGTGTTGCGGACAACATCCGCAAGGGCGCGGCGCTGAACGCCGTGCAGATCGCCGAGAAGATGATCGAGATGGGATTGATCAAGAAATAGTTCGACTGCGATAATCGCTGTTGAACTAAACCGAATTTCTACTGCGAGGATGACCTGCCCAGGTCATCCTCGCAGTCTTTAACGCTGATCGGTTTCATCTTCACATACAAACATCCTTTTTCAGTCCGTCGGCGAAAACATCTGTCGGCAGGAAGTATCGCGTTCTGTATAATGTCCCCGGCGTGAAATGACGCGACTCATCTCTTCCGGCAATGGAGCGCAAAATGGGCGGATTACTATATCGCGAGGATATCGGCGAGGTCAGGCGATGGCTTACAGCGTGGTGGAACGGCGACGACATGGGCAGACCGGCGCTGCTTCTGCGCGCCCATAGAGCGCAGGCGCTTGAGCAGGTCGAGGAAATGCCGAAGCCCGCGGGTTGGGTGACGCATTATTCGACCAGCAACTACGCCTACCGCGTCAACTGCTCCGCCCGCGCGTGCCTTCACGGCCATTATCTGGCGGAGGCGGTTCCATACGCGGCCCCGGACCTCGCGCCGAACTGCCTGGCTCTCTACCTGGGCTGCAAGGGCGTCGAGACCGAAGACACGGTCTGGTGCAAGGAGTGCATCAGCGATCCGGATGACGCTCGATTCGTGATTGACAAGGACAACTTCTACTGGCAATTCACGCTGCGTCTGGGCGCTGAGCAGGTCCGCATGGGCAAGGGCAAGTTCCTCGTCCAGTTCCCGGACCTGATCGAGGGGCTGGACACGCTTGCCGCGATGGTGGGCACTGAAAGACTGCTGTTCCTGCTGGTCGAGCGTCCCGACTGGGTCAGGAATTGCCTGCGCCAGATCACCGACCGTTACTTCTATTACTACGACGTTCTTTATGACATGTTCCGCGACGAAGTCGGCGGATCGCATTACTGGGCGTGGGCGCCGGGCCGGATGGTGAAACTACAGTGCGATTTCTCGGCAATGATCTCGCCGGACATGTTCAAAGAGTTCATGGTCCCCGTTCTTACGGAGATGACCGAGCGCACTTCCTACAGCATGTATCACTGGGACGGACCGGGAGCGCTTTGTCATCTCGACGCGCTCTTATCCATCCCTCGACTGAGCATGATCCAATGGACGCCCGGTTCGGGAGTCGAGCATGTTGATGATAGAAGATGGTGGCCTTATTACCATCGGATCGTGGATGCAGGAAAGAAGATATACATGAACGATTGTTCTTCGCTTGACAGCCTCAGGGCGTTGAGGCGCGAATTCGGACCGAAGCTCAACCAGTTCCTGATCGGACGATGGTGTCGTTGTCCGGAAGAAGCGGCTGAAACCATCCGAACGGCGCAGGAATGATACACTATAGAGGTTCGTCTGGATTGACAGGTTCGGCGCGAAGCCCTATCATCTGATTTAGCGAAATCGCGTCGAAATCGGGGAGTCAAAGGGGGCGGAGCGCATCATACCCTGGTTTCATCGTCTTCGCAGCCTGACGGAGAATCGGCATGGACAGAATACCGGTCAAATGCACGGCCTGCGGCAAGCAGTTCCTGGTGTCTGCGGGGCTGGAGGGCAAGAAAGCGCGATGCCTATGCGGGAGCATCGTTGTAGTTTCCCGTCCGTCAGGGGAAAGCCGCCAGTGGTATTACGCGAAGGACGGCAAACGGCACGGCCCCATCTCCGAAGAAGACCTGCGAAATATAATCGCCAATCGCGAAATTGGAATGGACGCCATGGTCTGGACGCAGGGAATGGAGCAATGGGAGCCGGTCGAGAAACACCCCGACCTGATTCAGCCCGCCGCGTCTCCGCAACCGTCACAGGAAGAGGCTCACTCGGCCTCGCAAGCGGGGGAGCCGAAGGAAAAAGAATGGTATTATGCCGTTGCCGATGAGCAACGCGGTCCAGTGGCGGCGTCCGTCCTGATTCAGATGCTCAAGAAGGGGGAGGTGTCCGCAGCGACCAGCGTATGGTCCGACGGAATGTCGGACTGGCGGAAGCTGCGGGAGGTGGAAGACTTATCGCGGGAGATACCGGCCGGTTTGGAGGCGGCGCCAACCCCGGAACCTGAGAATGAGCCGGAAGAAGAAGAGCCGGCCCATGAATCAAGCTCTGAATTTGTCCCTTCTGCGGACGAGAGCATAGCGGAACCGGAATCGGCGCCGAAAACAGCCGTCGAGAAACCTGTAGCTCCGATGGGATTTGAGCCTGAACCCGCCCGGCCCACAAGTAAAATGGCTTCAGGGGCACAACCATCGCCGTCCACAGTCTCCAGTCCCGCAGTCGAGCATGTAATCGCCCCGGTTACCGCGCCTGCCGCAACGATTCCGGCGGCTCAGGCAGCCCCAGCGGCGCGAAGCCATCGCCCAGACGCAGAGGTTGCCGAGGACGCTCTTTCAACAGCCGCTCTCGTCGGAGCGCTGGGCATGGTAGCGCTCGTGGTCTTCTGCATCGCCGGGATTGCCCTGTCAGGCGCAGCGATAAAGTTCCCGGCAGGGGAGGCCGCGCGCGGCGCAAGGCTGGCCGCGGCGGTCGGTTTGCTGGTCGCTATGGTTGGAACCGGCATAATAGGTTACGCCATATGCAAGGGCGTTGCCGGAATTCTTGCCGTTCTTGCAGGCCCGACGGACAAGTCTGACTGATGAGCAATAACTCCATGGAGAACCTGAAAGTGAAAATCGCGCGAATATTGTGTCTGCCAATGCTGATTCTCATTTGCCTCGTCCCGGCGAAGACGTTTGCTCAGGCGGACGACAAGAAGGACGATGAGCTTGATCAGGTCCTCAAAAACGTCGCCGAAGCGCACAAGGGCTACAAGGACATACGCGCAAAGGTAAGATACACCCGCACTATTGAAGCCCTCGACAAAAAGAAGGTCAGCAACGGTTCCATCGAATACATCAAGCCGAACTGGCTCCACCTGAAGCTCGATCCGCCGCGAGATGAGGAAGTTGTCATGGACGATCAATTCGTCTGGGTGGTCTCCCACAATCAGAAGCAGGTTGAAAAATATAAGAAGGCCGACGGCTCCGCGCAGAACTCGGAGGCGGCCTTCATAGAATTCGCCTACAAGGGATCAACGGAAGAGCTTAAGAAGCGCTACAACATCACGCTGGCGGAAAAGGACACAAAGGGCAAGCGTCCCCGTTACAAGCTCAGCCTTGAGCCGAAGGCGGAGAAGGGCAACCGGTTCAGCCACATCGAGTTATGGCTGAATTCCGAACACTGGCTGCCCGACGCGATGGTCCTCAGGGAGGCCGAGGGCGAAATCCTTCACGAATACGAATTCGTGGAAATCGAGTGGAACAAGGGGATGGACGCCAAGGACCTGAAGTTCATCGTCCCCAGGGGTTACGACGTTATCGAGCCGTAAGGAATAACTGACGCTTCGCTGGTCAGGATTTCCGGGATTAAGGAAACCGGCGGAACCTGCGGGCAGGTTTCGCGTCTAAGAAGCAGGGACGAGAGAAAGAAACGCGATGACGTCCCCAGAGCCGACAGACGGCCAACTGCTGATGAATTGCCGAAGAGGCGACCCGCGCAGCTTCGGACTTCTCATAGAGCGTTACCAGGACAGGATTTACAACACCGCACTGGGAATGCTCGGCAGCCCCGAAGACGCAGCGGACGTGGCCCAGGAGGTTTTCATAAAGGCATGGCGTAGTCTGGCGGGTTTCAGGGGAGACAGCAGCTTTTTGACATGGGTGACGCGAATCACCTACAACACCGTCATCAGCCATCGTCGCAAGGGAGGAATTCAGACGCAGAGTCTGTGGATCGAGGACGATGACAGCCGCGAGGAAAAGGCAAGCGACAACCCCGGCGTTGATCCCGCCGACGAAAGTCTCAGCCGCGAGGCGCAACAGCGCGTGCGCGCGGCCATCGCCGCCCTTCCGGATGATGCGCGAAGGCTCGTCGTCCTGCGCGACATCGAGGGCATGGAATACGAGGAGATTGCGGACGTTACCGGCCTGCCGCTGGGAACTGTGAAGTCCCGGCTGCACAGGGCAAGAATGCAACTCAAGGAGACGCTTGAACCATACGCGGCGGAGAACGCCTGAGGACGCAAGACGGTAATGACGAACGACTGCGACAAGATTAGAGATTCCTTCTCCGACCTTCTGGACGGGCTTCTGGAGGGCGGTGATAGGGACCGCGTCATGAAGCACATCGCGGATTGTGCCGACTGCGCGAAGGAATGGGCTTCCTTCAAGTCCGCCGTGGGGGCGGTTCGCGCGCTGCCGAAGTCCCATGCCCCGGCGTCGCTGAAGGACGCCGTCATGCGCGAGATCGTCGCCGGGGAAACAACCTTCGCCGCTGCAGCGCCGGTTCGGAAACGCATTTTCCGGCTGATGCCGCTGCCTGTCGCGGCAACGTTGATTGTCGCGCTCGGGATGGGGCTGATCCTGCTGCAATCGGGATCGCGGCGGGATGCCGGGAAGCCTTTGCTGGCCATGAAGACGGATCATTCAAGCGATAAGTCATCGAAATCCGCCGCCATGCGGGAAACGGATTTTGCGGCGAAGACCGATGCCGAAGCTGCCGGCATTACAGTTACCGACTCGGTTGGGAAATCAGAAGCGTCCGCCGTTTCCGGCAAGGGTTACATGGCGGAACCGGCAGCGGAGAAGCTCGCAGACGAGAGGCTGGGACTGAAGGTTGCGGCGAAGGGCGGGGAGATAACCGCCGCCCAGCCGAAGCTTGCGGGCAAAGCCGGACCGCAGCCTGGAACGTATGCCGCGAAGGGCGCCGCCGGCCCTGATTCTCTGTCTACGGCGCAGCCTCCCCCACCCGCTGCACATGGGTTTCAAGCTCCGGCTGGGCCTCCTTCCCCTGTAATCGCCGCCACGGAAGCCCCGGGCATGAACCGTCCGACGTCAGGAAAGGGCGGCGGAGCAGTCGCCCGGGCGAAGAAAGCCGCCGCGCCGTCCGAGACGAAGGCGAAGGAGACCGCGGCCAACGAAGCTCTGACCTGGCGCGAGACACCTAAGGACGGAGAGGCGCAGCAGTTGGATCAGGCTCAGGTCGCCCTTGCCCCTCAACAGCAGGCGCGCATAGCCGCAAACATCGCCGACGTGCGGGGGAGCATAAGCGAGATCATCGTTGCCGAAAGCGCCGACCCGTCCGGACTTGCCGCGCGCGTCTCCCGGGCGGTCGAGGGCATGGGCGGCTCGGCGGCCGTCCTGCAGGGGCGGGAGGACGGGGACATGCGCGTCCTGATTGACATACCGGCGCGGCAGAAGGACATGGCGGTGCTTGCTACACGGTCTCAATTGTCGAATTTCAATCCTGCTCTGGAAACAGAATCAAAGGGCGCAGCCCTGGCGGACCAGACCGGTGAAACAGGCCGGACCGCGCAGACGATCAGGCAGACGGCCCCCGCTGCGCGACAGGAGAAAGGCGGCAGCCGGGTCGAGCAGATGGCGCAGAACGCCTTCGATATCGGAGAGGATGAGGACGAAGCGCCGGAGGGGCAAGCCATTGAGGAACGCGCAGCCGGGACACAATCCGCAGCCCGCGACCGCAAGGACGCCGGCGCGGCCAAGCCCGACCCGGAGACGGACGTCGTCATGGCCAGAGTCCAGCGACTACAGCACGACAACGTCCGCAACATCCGATCTCGCTACCTGGCGAATCAGTCGGCGGACGACGGCGCAGAGGCTTCGGAGAACGTGCGCATTGTCGTGCTGATACGCAAACAGGAGACGGTGCGTCCCACAAGCAAGGCGGATGACGCTCGTCAGGAAGCGAAACCGGAAACGAAGCAGGAGTAGCGCAACACCAAGACATCTCCTGCTTTCAGCAGGTTTTACATGCTCGGATATTATTCCGTCTCATCAAGAAAGTCCCTGATGGCGGTCTTGAACTCCGGCTTGAATATGCAGCTTCTGTGATTGGCTCCGGGGATTTTGACCACGGGGATGTCCGGCCGGACGGCCATGAGCGGCTCCACCGTGCTCTTGAGGAATCCGTCATCGTCGCCGATCACGACGGTCATCGGGACCTTGATGCTCTTCAATTCATCCTCTGAAATCGTCAGCGCCGGCCACGAGGCCGAGCATGCCTTGAATGCGGGATTTCTGAGCCGGCTGCCAAGCTCCGCAAGGAAAGCCGGTCTGCGCTTGCCCGCGTCAATCCATCCCATCCCGCCGACGACGGCGCTCTTCATCCGCTCCGGATGCAGCGCCGCCATTTTCATCACGATCATACCCCCCATCGAATAGCCGACTACGCGGGCCTTCTCAATCTTGAGGTGATCCATCAGGCTGACCACGTCCTCGACCATGTGCAGGCCGTACGCCTCCGGAACGTCCGGCTTGTCGCTCATGCCGTGTCCCCTGACGTCCAGGGCGATTACTCTGTATTTTTCCGCGAGATGTTTCGTGACGCCGGGGATGGACCAGTTCAGCGCCGCGCTGGCCATGAAGCCGTGGACGAGAATCACCGGCTCCCCCCGGCCCGCCGCGTAGTAGCGGATTTTCGTCCCGTCCGAATCGAAGGAGCCGAGTTCGGCCCCGCGAATGCCGGCGGTCAATGCCATGCAGAAGCACAGCAGAACCCAGCGCCTTGCCGTCCCCTTTGCGATTGCCATTTTCATCCTCCTGAAAGAGTCCGTAGACTTTCTGCGCAGGCGACGGTTCGCATCGAGTCGCAAGCGCCCATACAATTGATATTAGGCAGACTAACAGGGTGAGTGAAACAGCGTCAAGCTTCCCGGGCGCATATCCGGACGGAATCCGGCGTACAAGAAAAAACCCTCGGTTGTCTCAGCGACTTCCGGGGGTTCTTTTGAGTCGTGATTCGGCGCGCGGAATTTCCGCGCGGGCAAAACTTTCAGTTTCGTTCACACTTCTTTAACCGTGTGGGTGCAAGCACCCACCCTACATCTAGAACCTACTTTTTCCGGCGGCGGAGCGCCAGGATCGCCGCTCCGAGACCGAGGAGGGCAAGGCTGCCCGGCTCCGGCGTCTGGAGGGTGGCGCTGAAATTCGTGACTCTGGTGCGGGAAGCGTTGGTTGCAAATGAATCTCGTTCGACGTAGAACCCGACTGCCGTTATGTCAGAGAAATTACGGGCTGAGTATGTCGCGCCGGACTGATCGAAGTTCAATGCCAGACCTGACGGATTGTAAGCCGCCCAGTTGCCGTCATTCGTGTCTCCGAAGGTCAGATCGTATGTGCCGTTTGCGCCGGGGTTGAAGGTCGTCTCTGACAGGTAAAGCTGTCCGCCCTCTTCCACAAGCCACCTTCCCTGCCAGTCTGAACCCAACACGCTCGTAATGGATATTGAAAAAGAACTGGTGGCATCAATTGAAAGGTGTGAGGAAGGACCGACGCCCAGGAAGTTATCTTGATCCCAGAGGACAACAGCATGAATCTGCGAGGCAACCGTTGTTGCGCCTCTTTGGAATTCAATCGAGTCGCCGGGCACACCGGCCTGCCAGATGCGGGCTGTTGAGAGACCGGCGGAGGTGGCTACGTCCAACTGGCCTACCGAAGCGCCCCCGCTGAAGACGCCGCTCGTTCCGCTGTAATTTGAACCTGGGCTATATGTGGAAGTCCGGTTGTAGTTGCGCCCGGTCCGCGCGTCGTCATTGGCCAGGTCGCCGTCCAAGTCCAGCCCGTTGATGGAATCAGGATTGAGGGTCTGGAGGTTCTGGGAGGCGGTGACGTAGTCCCCGCCCCAATTGACGATTTCAAGCGGGAAAGCCGCCGCATCCCGCGAATAACAGATAACGCACGCGTAAAACAAGGCTGCGCCGAACAGTGCCTTTTTCATTTTCGTCCTCGCAAAGGTGCAAAATCCAACGATGCCATCCCCTACACTTGAACTGGGGCGGGAATATATCCGGCGCTGCGGGCGGCTGCAAGGCTTTTTTTACTTCATTTTTTAAATCGTAATACCGCAGAGGGACAAATGAGAAACCCCCGGTCGTCATTTCGACGGCCAAGGGTTCAGGTGTCGCGTCGCTTTGTTTATTCAAGTTAAGGCGTCGCGCCTGTCAAAAGTGTTGCGCCAACGATCCGCCCGACTGCTCCGCGTGGGCAAAACTTTCAGTTTCGCCCACCCTACAGATACTTCGGCGGGGACACGATCCCATTTTCACAACGGCGCGAAAATAGGTCATGTCCCCCGCCGGGGGGATTAACCTGCGGCTTGATCGCGTTCTTCGCGCGCAAGCATCGCAGCCCATTCCCGGTCAACCTTCTCCTGAAGTTCGTCCAGGATGTGCTTGTTTTCAGGCTTGCCGAGGTGCTTGAAGCGGCCCTGGAGGAGCGCCCAGTCAGCCAGCGGCTTCTTCTCCTTGGGTTTGTAGGAAACCTTGAGCTTTCCCTCGACGATCTCGAAGAGCGGCCAGTAGCAGCAATCAACCGCCATTTCGGCCATTGCGATGGCCTTGGGCATGTCGAAGCGCCATCCGCGGTGGCACGGCATGAGTATAGTCATCAGGCTTGGGCCGTCGTTATCCAGCGCCTTCTGGACCTTCTTCATCAGGTCAGCGGGATTATGCGGGCTGGCCTGAGCCACGTATTTGATCCCATGCGCCTCGGCGATGGCCGTCAGGTTTTTCTTGTGCTGCTCCTTGCCCTTCTTCACCTTGCCCACAGGGGCCGTCGTGGTCTCCGCGCCCTTCGGCGTGGCGCTGGAGCGCTGGATGCCCGTGTTCATGTAGGCGTTGTTGTCATAGCAGATGTAGAGCATCCGGTGTCCGCGTTCCAGCGCGCCGGAGAGGCTCTGGAAGCCGATGTCGTAGGTTCCGCCGTCGCCGCCGATGGCGATGAAGCGGATGTCCCTGTCAATCTTGCCGCGCTTTTTGAGCGCCCTGTAGGCGGCTTCCGCGCCGCTGCATGAGGCGGCGGAGTTCTCGAACGCGCTGTGGAAGAAGGGCACGCGCCACGCGCTCAGGGGCATGAGGGTCGAGATGACTTCCATGCAGCCCGTCGCGCACGTGCAGACAAGTTTCACGTCGTCCTGCTGCCCGGCAAGCAGAACCTGCCGGAGAATCGTCGAACCGGTGCAGCCCGCGCACGCCGCATGACCCGGGGCGAGCAGGTCGGGGGTGTTGCAGAGCTTTTTCAGTGATGTTGTCGGCATTGCATTCTCCTTTTCGGGGACGGCCCCGATTGATCTTTTGCGTTACTCCCGGAGGTTGACGAAGGTAAGCATCTCCGGCTCGGTCCCGCTCTTGGCGGCCTTATGCAGACCACGGATGATGTCGCTTATGTGGGTGACGCCGATGTCCCTGCCGCCCAATCCGTATATGAAGTCGCACATGGCGAACTTCTTGCCGCGACAGAAGGACCTCAACTCGTTGAAGAGCGGCCCGCCCTCCAATCCGAAGGACAGACTGCGGTCCATGACGCCGACGACCTTCGCGCCGGAGAGCGCGTCGGCCACCTTGTCCCACGGCGCGGGCCTGAAGACCCTGATCTTCAGCACGCCGGCCTTGATGCCTTCCTTGCGCAACTGGTTCACGACGAACTTCACGGTGCCCATCGTGCTGCCGATGCCGACGATGACGACCTCCGCGTCGTCCATCATGTAGGTCTCGAAAAGGTCGTAGGAGCGTCCGGAAATCTCGCCGTACTCCTTGCCGACATCCTGGATGACCTTCACGGCGTTGCGCATAGCTTCGACCTGCTGGCGCTTGTACTCGAAGTATGTGTCCTGCAGAGCGAAAGCGCCGAACGTGACCGGCTTGTCCACATTCAGGAGGGAATTTTCAGGCTTGTATTCGCCGACGAATGCCTTGACCTTCTCGTCGTCCAGAACCTCGAGGGCCTCGATCGTGTGGCTGAGGATGAAGCCGTCAAGACACGGCATGATCGGCAGCTTCACGTCCGGGTGCTCGGCGATCCTGAAGGCCTGGAGGATATTGTCGTAGGACTCCTGCGCATTCTCGGCGTAGATCTGCATCCAGCCGGAGTCCCTTGCGCCCATCGTGTCGGAGTGGTCGCAGTGGATGTTGATCGGGGCGCTCAAGGCTCTGTTGACTTCCGGCATGACGATGGGCGCTCTTGCGCCGCTGGCGACGTAGAGCAGTTCCCACATGAGCGCAAGCCCGCAGGAGCTGGTGGCCGTAATGGACCTGGCTCCGGCAAGGCTTGCGGAAAGAGTGGCGCTCATCGCGCTGTGCTCGGATTCGACAAGCACAAGCTCGGTGTCCACGTCGCCGTCGGCGACGTAGGAGGCGAACTTGTGCATTAGCTCCGTCTGGGGGGTGATGGGGTAGACGGCGGCGACGTCGGGGTTGACCTGTTTGAGCGCGTAGGCAGCCGCGTCATTACCCGTCAAAGCAGTTCTATGTGCCATCTCGCTCTATCCTTTCCTCTCGTCGGGGCCCATGGAGGCCTCGAATTTCATTTCAATGCACTCGACGGGGCAGATGTCGGCGCAGATGCCGCAGCCCTTGCAGTGCTCCAGGTCCGTGCCCGTCTTCTTCCCGTCCTTGATGAGGATGGAGCTGTCGGGGCACATGATCCAGCAGCGGACACAGTGAATGCACTTTTCAAAGTTGGTGACCGGGACGTAGGTGCGCCAGCTTCCGGTCTGATTCTCAACCGAATTGCCGGGGGTTACGACGATTCCCCCCTGGGGCATGTCTCTCCAGCTTCTGGTTTCCTTAGCCATTGTCTCCCTGCACCTCCTCGTACGCGCGTTGAACGGCCTTGAGGTTGCCGTCAATCACTTTTTGCGAGAACTTGCCGCCGAATTTCTTCTTGACGTCGTTGAGGATGTCGTCAAGCGCCAGCACGCCGGTGGCCTTCACCAGCGCGCCCAGCATCGGCGTGTTCGGGATCGGACGCCCTATCGTGTCAATCGCAAGCTGGGTGGCGTCAATCGTGTAGACCTTGCCGCCTTTGAGTCCCAGCTTGGCGCGGATTTCGGCGGGGGATTTGCCCGTGTTGACGATGACCGTGCAGGCATCGTTCACGCCCTCGCAACAGTCAACGACGCCGATGAGCGTTTCGTCAACGATGACCAGAACGTCGGGCGTCTCGATTCCGCAATGGACGTTGATGGGTTCCTCGCTCACCCGCGTGTAGGCCTTCATGGGCGCCCCGGCGCGCTCGGCGCCGTATTCGGGGCAGCCCTGCCCGTACTTCCCTACGTCCACAGCCACTTCCGCGACCATGCCGGCGGCCGTTTTTGCGCCCTGGCCGCCTCGCGAGTGCCATCGAATTTCGGTGATTTTGCCTGGCATTTCCTTGCTCTCGCTTACCAAAGACCACGTTGTCCGGCCGCGCTTTCCCAACGATTAAACCGAAGTCGGGGCGGCGCGGTTTTCAGGATGACATGAAACATGGTGATTATCTGGAACGGCGGCGCGGGCGTCAAGTGATTTCGAGTTCATCCCGCTAAAGTCTGGCGCGCGCGCCCGTCTCAGAACTCGCTTTCAACGCGCGCGAGGATTTCATCCCCCGTCGTGCCGCGCCCAACGGGTATCCTGATCGTCCTTACCCCCCGGCTGTCATAATAATCCATCAGTCCGGCGGTTCTCTCAAGATAGACGTCCAGCTTGCGCTTCACCATTCCGGGATCGTCGTCCTGACGTCCGCTGCGGTCGCCCCCCGCATTGCTGCGGATACGCTCAAGAATCGTCTCCAACGGGCATGACAGTTCGATCACCGCCTCCATGGAGACGAGCCGGCTGACGTCTTCCGCCTGCCCGGCGTGGCGCGGCAGGCCGTCCATTATTATCAGATCATCAACCGCAGCGCCCCGAGACTTGGTGAAGTTGCGGAATATCTTCTCGGCGATGTGAAACTGCTCGTTTTCCAGTAGCGCGCCGGACATCAGGACGCCGCGAATGAAATTGACGTCTTCCGGCGACATGCCCGGGACAGGGCTGCCGGACGAAGCGACCGAACGCAGGTTGGCGCCGAAATCGAAGTGGCGGCAGCGTCTGACGCGCAAACCCTTGGTTTCAAGCAGGTCGCCGAGGGGGGTCTTGCCGGAGGCTGTGGGGCCGAGGATGAGAATCGCAGGGAAGCGTTGCATGAGGGTGATTGCGCGGTGAAAAAAAAAGCCCCCGCCCCGGTTTCATCCGGGGCGAGGGCTGTTGAACCCGCTTATGCGGCGGTCGAGGCTGCCTTCTGGGGCGGTTTGACCAGCGCGATGATTATCGCGGCAAGGATGCAGAGGCCGGCGCAAATTCTGAACGCCAGGGGGAAGTTCTTCATGTCGCCCAGTTTCCCGCCAAGCATCGGACCGAAAATGCCGCCGATGCCGTAAGCCAGGAAGACCCACCCATAGTTCTGACCGACGAACTTCGTGCCGAAAGTGTCCGCCGTCATCGTCGGGAACAGCGCGAAGTTTCCGCCGAAGTTGAAGCCGATCAGTGTCGCGCCGAGATAGAGCAATCCCGTCGTTCCAGCCATCCAGGGGAACAAGAAGACGACTACGCCCTGCGTGGCCATCATGATCATGATTGACTTCTTGCGTCCGAGCTTGTCGCTGACGCTGCCCCATGCTATGCGTCCGATTCCGTTTGCCAGAGCATAAAAAACGCCCATCGCCGTCCCGGCGACGGCGGCTGCGGCTTCCTTGCTCATTCCAGCCGCCTGAAGGGCTTCCATCGGGAACAGCTTCATCAGGCCGATGCTCATCAGCCCCGCGCTGGCTCCGAAGGCGAAGCACAGCAGAATCATATAGTATTGGGGAGTGACCAGCATTTCGCCGCTCTTGAAATCCACCGCTCCAGTGGACTTGCCTGCGGCAGGCTTCGGCGGCGTGTAACCGGCAGGCAGCCATCCTTCCGGCGGGAACATCATCCAGATTCCGCCGATGCAGACCGTAACAGCGAACACGATTCCGTAGATTGTAAATGTCTTGCTGAGGCCATAGGTTGCCAACAGGTTGCCCCAGTTGCCCGCAAGCTTTACCCAGATTGTCGCGCCAAAACCGAAACCAGCCACGGCCAGTCCTGTGATGAGGCCCTTCTTGTCGGGATACCATCTCATGCCGACGGCTATCGGGACAACGTATGCCAGACCGATGCCTGCGCCGCCTACGAATCCGACCAGCAGGAGGATCATGCCGAAACTGGTTCCGCCGACAAGCCCGGCCAGCGCATATCCGGCTCCAAGAACCAGACCTCCGGCAATGGCAAGCTTGCGCGGTCCGACCTTGGGCATCATTCGTCCGGCGATGACCATGACGACAGCAAATGTCGCCAGACCAGCGGAGAATACCGCCTGCGTCTGCGTTTTGGTCCATCCCGCGTCAACAAGGTCCTTGGTGAACGCGGACCATGCATAAATCGCGCCCAGGCACAACTGGATCATTATCGCCCCCACGACTACGAGCGATCTGTTCATAACCTTCTGTTCGGGCATTTCGTCATTCCTTCCGCAAAAAGATTCGGGCGGCCTCCGAGGCGCCCGAAAACGAACGTATCACGGACGGGCGTTGCGCTTGCCCGTCCGTGATACGCGGTGCTGACGTCTGAGGAATTACTGGCGTCCCTTGATGATTGAGTCCACGACGGATGGATCGGCCAGCGTCGAGGTATCGCCCAGGGTCTGCTTGTCCGTCACGCCTTCGGCGATCTTGCGCAGAATGCGGCGCATGATCTTGCCGGAGCGCGTCTTCGGCAGGGCCGGGGTGAACTGGATCTTGTCCGGCACGGCGATGGCGCCGATTTCCTTGCGCACGTGCATGACCAGTTCCTTCTTCGTCGCGTCGTTCGGCTCCACGCCGTCTTTGAGGGTAATGTAAGCGTAAAGCGACTGCCCCTTGATGTCGTGGGGCATGGGCGCGACTGCGGCCTCGGCGACCTTCGGATGGCTCACCAGGGCGCTCTCGACCTCGGCGGTTCCGATGCGGTGGCCGGAGACGTTGACGACGTCGTCAATGCGGCCCATGAGCCAGTAATCGCCGTCCTCGTCCACGCGGCAGCCGTCGCCGGTGAAGTAGAGGTCGTTATACATTGTGAAGTAGGTGTCAATGAAGCGGTCATGGTCGCCGTAAGTCGTGCGCATGATGGCGGGCCAGGGCTTCTTTATACAGAGCTTGCCGCCCTCGTTCGGGGCGCACTGAGTGCCGTCGTCGCGCAGGACGACCGGCTCCACGCCGAAGAACGGGCGGGAGGCGCTGCCGGGTTTCAGTGTGTGCGCGGCGGGCAGCGGGGTGATCAGGATGCCGCCGGTTTCCGTCTGCCACCAAGTGTCAACAATCGGGCACCTGTTGCGGCCGATGTGCTCATAGTACCACATCCAGACTTCGGGGTTGATCGGCTCGCCGACTGAACCCAGGATGCGGAGCTTGTCGAGCTTGTATTTCGCCGGCCACTCGTTGCCCAGGCGGATCAGGGCGCGGATGGCGGTCGGGGCGGTGTAGAAGACCGTCACGTCGAACTTGTCGCAGACCTGCCAGAACCGTCCGGCGTCCGGGTAGGTCGGGACGCCCTCGAACATGACCGAGGTCGCGCCGCCGGCCAGCGGGCCGTAGACGATGTAGCTGTGCCCGGTGACCCAGCCGATGTCGGCGGTGCACCAGTATGTGTCATCGTGATGAATGTTGAAGATGTATTTGTGCGTCATCAGCGTGTAGAGCAGATATCCCGCGCTGGTGTGCACGACGCCCTTCGGCTTGCCTGTGGAGCCGGAGGTGTAGAGGATGAAGAGCGGGTCCTCGGCATTCATCGGGGTGGGATCGCACTTCGCGCCGGCCGTCGCCATTGCCTCGTGATACCAGATGTCGCGCCCGGCGACTATGTTGCACGGATCTTTCGTGCGCTGCACGACGACGCACTTCTCGATGGACGGGGACTTGGTCATCGCCTCGTCGGAAATGGTCTTCAAGGGGAACTGCTTGCCGCCGCGCAGAGAGGTGTTGGACGTGATCAGTATCTTGCACAGCGAATCGTTGATTCTGTCCTTCAGGGCATCCGCGCTGAAACCGCCGAACACCACCGAGTGGATGGCGCCGATCCTGGCGCATGCCAGCATGGCTACCGGCAGTTCCGGGATCATGGGCAGGTAAATGCAAACCCTGTCGCCCTTCTTGACGCCCAGGGACTTCAGAACGTTGGCAAACTTGCAGACTTCGACATAAAGTTCCTGGTAGGTGATCTTCTTTACATCTGCGTCTTCGTCGCCCTGGAATATGATTGCCGTCTTCGTGGCAGTCGTGGTGCCCAGGTGACGGTCAAGGCAGTTGGCGGAAATATTCAACTGCCCGTCTGCAAACCACTTATGCTCAATCTTCCTGGCCTTCGTGTCCCAGGTGTACTCACGCCCCTTGGTCGGAGCCTTGATCCACTGCAGGAGCTTTGTCTGCTCAAGCCAGAAGCCGTCCGGATCCTCGATGGACTGCTTGTACATTTCCTCGTATTTTGCAAACGAGTTGACATGAGCCCTCGCCTGAACCGAGGCCGGCGGGGGGAACGTCCTGTTCTCAGTCATCAGGGAACTGATTGCATTCGCTTTTTTTTCTTCAGCCACGACTGTCCTCCTTGTTACATGACGCGAAAAGCGGCCGGTAAATGCAGTTTCATCCGACAAAATAAGACATTGCCGCGAGGCTCCGGCGCACCCCGAAAAGAGGCCGGTTCCTCAACGAGGTCAAGTATTCTAACGAGAAATTCCTTGAAGTCAACAGGTTTTTCCGCCAGTTTTTAAGGCCCGCACGGGACAAATGCAACGTCTATGTATTTAAGATGGCCAGGATGAAATACGAAAGGGGATTTCCCCGCGCGGAAACGGCATTCCGGCATGAATAAAGACGGCAAAGCCGGCTATCAACGGCTTCAGTCTTTCTTCTCGGTCTTGTCCGGCGCCGATCCCGATCCGGTGCCGACCAGTTCGTCTCCCTCCCGGAACGTAAAGTCGTCCCAGGCGGCGTCAATGTGTATTATTGAGTTTTCCGGGAACTTGCCGCGCAGTATCTGCTCCGAAAGCGGGTCTTCGATCATCCGCTCGATGGCCCTGCGCAACGGTCTTGCGCCGTAATCAGGATTATAGCCCTTCTTCAGAAGCAGTTCGATGGCAGTCGGCGTGATCCTGATCCGGTTGCCGCGAACGGCGGACATGCGGTTCTCTACCTTCTTCAATTCGATGTCCACGATCATCTTCATGTCGTCCATCGAGAGCGTTCTGAAGACAATCACGTCGTCAACGCGGTTCAGGAATTCTGGCCGGAAGTGCCTCTCCACCTCCTGCATCAACTGTTCCTTCATGCGCTCATAATTCAGTTCAAGATCATTTTTGGCGAACCCGATGGGCGTGGAGTTCTTGATCAGTGACGCGCCGATGTTGGAAGTCATGATCAGAATCGTGTTGCGGAAGTCAATGTGACGCCCGAAGCTGTCCGTCAGCCGCCCGTCCTCCATGATCTGGAGGAGCATGTTGAATACGTCCGTGTGCGCCTTCTCGATTTCGTCCAGCAGGACGACGGAGTAGGGCCTGCGGCGGATTTTCTCCGTCAACTGCCCGCCCTCCTCGTAGCCCACGTAGCCCGGAGGCGCGCCGACAAGGCGGGATATGTTGTGTTTTTCCATGTACTCCGACATGTCAATCTGCACGAGCGCGTCTTCCGTGCCGAACATGAACTTCGCCAATGCCCGCGCCAGCAGCGTCTTGCCGACGCCCGTCGGGCCGATGAAGATGAAGGACGCCACCGGGCGAGCCGGGTCCTTCAAGCCCGCGCGGGAACGCCTTACCGCCTTGGAGATTGCGGAAATGGCCTCGTCCTGACTTACGACGCTCTTGTGCAGGTCGTCCTCCATCTGCAACAGTCGCACCGCCTCCGCCGTTTCCAGGCGTGTCAGCGGGATTCCCGTCATCCGGGAAACCACCTCGGATACCACGTTGGCGTCCACTACGCCTTTGGTCTCCTCTGCTTTCTCCCGCCAGTTCTTCAGTATCTGCTCGCGTTCAGTCGAGACCTGTTCGCGCTCGTCGCGGAGTTTGGCGGCCAATTCGAAATCCTGCATGACGACGGCCTCGTCCTTGCGGGCGTCAAGCCCCTGCATTTTTTCGTCAAGTTCACGGATGTCCGGCGGACGGGTCAGCGACTTCAGCCTTACGCGCGCCCCGGATTCGTCAATGACGTCAATGGCCTTGTCCGGCAGGTAGCGGCCGGTGATGTAACGGATGGAAAGCTCCGTGGCCAGGTGCAGCGCCTCGTCAGTGATCTTGACGTGGTGGTGCGTCTCATAACGGTCGCGCAGGCCTTTGAGGATTTCGATCGTCTGTTCCCTGCTGGGCGGTTCGACGATGATGCTCTGGAAGCGGCGTTCCAGCGCGCCGTCCTTTTCGATGTGTTTTCGGTATTCGTCAAGCGTCGTCGCGCCGATGCACTGTATCTCTCCGCGCGATAGCGCCGGCTTGAGAACGTTGGAGGCGTCAATCGCGCCCTCCGCCCCGCCCGCCCCGACCAGCGTGTGCAACTCGTCAATGAACAGGATGATGTTGCGGGCCTTGCGGACCTCCTGCATGACGGCCTTGATGCGCTCCTCAAACTGCCCCCTGTATTTCGTCCCGGCTACCATCATGGCCAGATCAAGGATTACAAGACGCTTGTCGCAAAGCAACTCCGGCACGTCGCAGGCGATGACGCGCTGCGCCAGCCCCTCGACGATGGCCGTCTTGCCTACCCCTGCCTCGCCGAGAAGGACGGGGTTATTCTTCGTGCGGCGGCAGAGCACCTGGATGACGCGCTCGATCTCGTTCTGCCGCCCGATGACGGGGTCAAGCTCGCCGTCCTTGGCCTGCTTGGTCAGATCGCGCCCGAAAGAGTCCAGCGCCGGAGTTTTGCTCTTGCTCTTGTTCTTGGGTTTTCCGGCCTCGTCCCCATCGGCGGGCGGTTCCGCTTCCTCCCCCTCGATCTCTTCCGTCGGCTCGGTTCCGAGCAGTTGCAGCACCTCCTGACGGACGTCCTCGATTCGCAGGCCCAGGTTGAGCAGAACCTGCGCGGCGATGCTTTTGGTTTCCCGCAGAAGGCCCAGCAGCAGGTGCTCCGTGCCGACGTAGCTGTGCTGCATGTTGCGGGCCTCTTCCATGGCGAAGCTGAAAACCTTCTTGGCGCTGGCGGTGGTCTGCGGCGGGCCGGAGACGCCGACCGCTTCCGGGCCGGGAGGCGCGAGCTTTTCGACCTCCAGCCGCACGCGCTTCAACTCGATGCCGGTTCGCATCAGCACCGTCGCCGCCATTCCCGAACCTTCCCGCACAAGCCCGAGCAGAATATGCTCGGTGCTGACATAAGGGTGGTTGAGCCGCTGAGCTTCCTGCCGCGCGTAGTCAACCACCTTTCTGGCTCTATGTGTAAATCGCTCAAGCATCGTCGGTCACCTCGTCAGTCGTTGCGATTGTTCGCCCCTTCGCGCGTGTCCGCCGTCAACGGCCCGCTTCCTCCGATCCCGATCCGCCGTAGGCGCGCGGGAATCAGCGGGCGCGGCTGGAACGCACGCTCCCGGCAACAAAACAGCTTTCTAACACATTATATGCGCGATTCCCGGCGGATGGAAGGGCCGGACGCGGAAAACACAAATCAAATGCGATATCTCAACATTGCTGCCATGCCTTCAAAACTCGAACTTCAGCGGGCGCAGGAACAGTTCCTCAAGCGCGCCCTTCGGATCACCGCCCTCCCGGATCATGTGCCGCACGGCGTTGGATATCGGCATTTCAACTTCATGCCGCTTGGACAACAGCGATAGCGCGTCCGCCGTCGGGACGCCCTCGGCAAGCTTGTCAAAGCGTTCGCCCCGGATGAGCGATTCTCCGAACCGCCGGTTGTGGCTGTGCGGGGAGAAGAGCGTCGCCTCGTAATCCCCCAGGTGGCAAAGCCCGTAGATCGTCAGTTCGTTGCCGCCCATCGCCCGAACGAGGCGCGAGACCTCCCGCGCGCCTCGCGCCATGAGCGCGCTCTTGAGGCTTGACATGTCCAGCCCGTCCAGCATCCCGGCGGCAATACCCATGACGTTCTTGGCCGCCGCGCCGATCTCGTTCCCGATAAGGTCCTGCCCGTAGTAGAAGCGTATCAGCCTGCTTGCGAGAGCCTCCGCGACGCGGCGCGTGGCCTCGATGTTGTCCGAGCCGATGAGCATGCAGTTGGGCACGCCGCGGACGAATTCCTGCACGTGCCCCGGCCCGACCCACACGGCAAGGTCAACAGGCCCCCTGACCTCTTCGCGGAAGACTTGCGTGAGCCGTTTGCCGGTTTCCGCCTCTATGCCCTTCATGCAGAGCGCGAAGGTTCTGCCGGACAGATCGCGACGGGCGATCTCCGCGGCAAGGGAGCGCAGCCCCTGCGCGCTGACGGCGATCAGGACGATCTCCGCGCGGGACAGGGCATCGTCAAGCGAGTCCGTGATTCGGACGCCGTCGGGGAGGGTCAGGTATTCGTTCCGGCGGGTTGCGGCGAGTTCCTCCAGATGGGGCGATCCCTTTCTGCCCCATATCGCCACGTCATGCCCGACGCGCGATGCGGAATACCATGCCAGGAATGAAGCCCATCGCCCGCAGCCCAGAACGCTGACCTTCATGCCGGCGCACCTCTATAAACATGAACCCGGATGGAAACGTCCGACAGGACATCACGGCAGAGCTGAACGGCCAGAATGCCCCTGCCCCGTTATGAACGGCGATATTACGAACCGGCTGGAAGGCGTGTCAAGGCGGCAAGCATGAATCGAAACCTGTTACGCAACGAGGAATCGGATATAATGCCGGCATGGATTTGAAAAGAAATGATCTTTCCGTACGCGCGGAGCGGGCGATACTGGTCGGCATAACCCCCCCGGGCGAGAAGCGGTCGCCGGGCGAAATTCTTGAAGAGCTGTCGGGGCTGGCGCACACGGCCGGGGCAGTCGTGGTCGAGAAGGTCTGCCAGTACAATCACCTGGTTGATCCGGCATGGTACGTCGGCAAGGGCAAGGCCGCGCAGATAGCCGAGTTGTGCGAGACGTTCGACGCGGACGTGGTCATCTGCGACGACGACCTTGCGCCGCGACAGGTGCGAAACCTTGAGCAGACGCTCAAGCGCAAGACCATTGACCGCAGCGAACTGATACTGGACATCTTCGCCACGCGGGCGGAGACGACGCAGGCCCAGCTTCAGGTCGAGCTGGCGCAACTGGAATACGCATATCCCCGGTTGAAGGCGATGTGGACGCATTTCTCCCGCATAGTAGGCGGAGGGATGGCGGGCGGCGTGGGCGTGCGAGGGCCGGGGGAAAAGCAACTGGAGGTTGACAGGCGGCTCGTCGAGAAACGCATACACGAGCTTCGTTCGCGCCTGAAAACAATTGAGAAACGACAGGAAGAGGCGGTTTCCACGCGAAAGAAGAGATTCCTGACCGCCTGTCTGGTGGGCTATACAAACGCGGGGAAATCCAGCATGATGAACGCGCTGACGGACGCGGGCGTCCTGGTGGCGGACAAACTCTTCGCGACGCTGGAGTCAACCACGCGCAAACTGGAACTGGGGCGGGCGCGGGAGATCATGGTCTCGGACACCGTCGGCTTCATCCGCAAGCTGCCGCATCATCTGGTGGCATCCTTTCATGCGACGCTTGAGGAAGCGCGGCGGGCCGACCTGCTGCTGCACGTGGCGGACGTGGCGTCCCCCAACGTAATGGACGAGATCGAGTCGGTGGAAACCGTTCTGACCGAACTTGGATGCAGGGACACGCCCGCCATTCTGGTTCTGAACAAGTCCGACATAATGCGGGATTCGGCGATGCTGCCGCTCCTGCGCAATCGGCACAAGCGCGTTCATCTCGTATCCGCCGAGACCGGCGACGGGCTGGACGGGCTGCGCGACGCGCTGCGCGAGTTCTGCGACAGTTTCGAGGCGGAGGTGACGCTAAGGATGCCGATTGCCCGGGGGGACCTTGCGAGCGCGGTCCGTCGGGCGGGAAAGGTGCTGGAGCAGACGTGCGACGGGGAGGACATGATCATTCGCGCGCGGATTCCGACCGCCTACGCGGAGAGTTTCGAGAAGGCCGGCGCGCGCATCACGCGGGAAGCGGCAGGCGAGGTGAATGAAGCCCCGTCAACCGGGTCGTCTCCGATGGCGACGGCAGAGAGAACAAGCGAGATTTGATGGAGTTCCAGCGATGACAGTGGAGCTAGCCGGCATGCTTCGTCTTATTGTCTGTATTGCGCTGACCACGCTAATATCAGCGCAGAAGACATGCGCGAACGAGGACGGAAAGAAGGCCGCGCCGATAAAGAATGAGCCTTCCGTAAAACCGACCCGGAAGGCTCCGGCGACTGCAAAGAAGACCACCGCAAGGGGCAAAGCAAAGAAGGAATCAAGACCGAAGGACGAGTCTGTTCTGGCTGACCAGAGGAAGAATGCCGATGCAGCCAGAGAAAAGCTTGGCGTGATACTAGCAGCCGACGAGTCTGAGGAGTTCATCCTTTATACGGACATGCCGGGGGAAACCGGCCCGCTGCTGAAGGCGCTTCAAGACGCATTCACATGGTTGAGCAGGGATGTCTTTGAGCTTGCTCCGGAGGATGAGTTGTGGGAGGGCAAGTGCATCGTTTTCGTTTTCACCAGCCGCAAGACGTACGAGCGATTCTGCACGGAGATCGCGGAATTGCCAGACCTGACCAAGGCACAGGCATTCTTCGCGCGGAGGGGCGGGCGGGTCGTGATTGCAGGGGCGATGCCGGATGTCAGGGATGCAAAACCGGTGATGGGGTCTGTCCTTGTGCATGAGTTGACGCACGCATTCCTGGAGTATTACAGGACTACCGGCAACGCGAAGGTGTGGCTTCATGAAGGGCTGGCGCAATTCATGGAAATAAGGGGGTATCCGGAGCTTGGGCTGGGGCGTTCGCAGGCCGAAATCATCAGGGGGCAGCTTAGAATCGGGAATCTGCCGATGCTGTCGGAGATATTCGTATTCCAGTCAATCCGCGGGGACGATCATAAGAGCTACGCCCTGGCGTGGAGCGTGGTGGATTTCATGATACGGATTGACGCGCGCAAGTTCGCCCGGTTCGTTGACGAGGTCAAGACGGGCAAGACCGAGGAAGAAGCGATAGGGACGGCGTATCGCATGCCAATGAAAAGGTTCGAGGCGATGTGGCGAGAACACGCCGCCAGAATGTGAGGGGGGGGGGGGATATGGGACAGAATTACACATTCGGAATCGCGGACACGGCCGTGGCAAGATACGGCGGCGTGACGCTGGACGATCTTTACTGGAACACGGGGGCGATTCTGAAGGCGTTTGACGCTACGGCGCAGGCAGCCGAGCGGATAGGATCGCCGCCGCCGAAACCGAGGCTGGCGGGATTCAGCTACGGGCACGTCTCGGCCCTCGGGTGCGAGATCGCGTTCCCCGGCGACTCGGAGCCGAAACCGTTGCCGCGCATCCGGACGCCTTCTGACATAGATAACCTTCGCGCACCGAGGGACTACTTCGCGGTCGGCACCAATCCCCGCAGGCTGCGGGTCCGGGACGAATTGAACCGCCTTCGTCCGGGATTGAATGCCGGGGCCTGCCTGGGGGTGGAAGGCCCGGTGACGACCGCAGCGCTGCTAATGGGGCAGGATTTCTTCATATTGCCTTACGAGGACCCGGCGCGGGCAAAGAAACTCCTGGAATTCTCGGCGCGATCAGCGGTCGAATTCATCCGCGCAGCGTATGAACTCGAGACCGGAAAGGCATGGAAAGCAGGGGCGGCGGGCATATGCGACGACTTCGCCGGGATGTTCCCGCCGGCGATGTTCGACGAATTCGTACTGCCTTACTGGGAGATTTATTACGACGGACTTGAGGCGACGCGACGGCACCTGCACAGCGAACTGCTGCGCGAGGCTCATCTGTCGCGCCTGAAGCAGTTGCGAATCGAGGCGTTCGATCCGAGCGCAGACCAGTTTCTCGACCCGCCGTCGCTTGCCCGGTCATGCCCATGCCCGTTCCAGTTGCGGATTCAATCGTGGCACATGCGGGACATGAAACCCGCGGAATTGAAGACGATGTACGAACGATTGGCATCATACCGTCCGTACACAATTTCGTTCTATCTGACATGGCCTCAGGACGAGGGCAAGGCAGCGGCGATCCTGGAAAAGGCGAAGGAGATTGCCGCCTGACCCGCATGGTCCGGAAAACCTTCAACGACAGTCAATTCGGAGAAAGACGCCCATGAGAACGCTTCATCTGATCTGCAACGCGCACCTCGATCCCGTCTGGCAGTGGGAGTGGGAGGAGGGGGCGGCGGAGGCGATTTCAACATTCAGGGTCGCCGCCGATTTTTGCGAAGCAAACGACGCCTTCATCTTTAACCACAACGAGGTGATACTCTACAAGTGGGTTGAAGAGTATGCGCCGGAGCTTTTCGCGCGGATACAGCGGCTCGTGAAGAATGGCAAGTGGCACATAATGGGCGGATGGTACCTCCAGCCCGACTGCAACATGCCCAGCGGCGAGTCGTTCGCGCGCCAGATTCTTGTCGGCAGGAATTACTTCCGCGAGAAATTCGGCGCGGAACCAAAGACTGCGATCAATTTCGATCCCTTCGGGCACACGCGCGGACTGGCGCAGATACTCGCCCGGTCGGGATACGATTCGTATCTCTTCTGCCGTCCGGACAACAACGACTGCCCCCTGCCGTCGGATGATTTCGAGTGGGTGGGCTACGACGGATCGAAGATCATAGGGCATCGCTCATCGGAGTTTTATTGCTCGCAGGGAGGCCATGCGCGGGAGAAGGTCAAGGGGTGGATGGACCGCAATCGCGACCGCAAGGTCGGTCTTGTCCTCTGGGGGGTCGGAGACCACGGCGGCGGGCCTTCTCGCGTTGACCTGAACGATCTTGACTCGCTGGCGAGGGAGACGGGCGACTGGCGCATCATCCATTCCACTCCGGAGGCCTACTTCAACGAACTGCGAGAGAAGGAGATTCCTCTTCCGCGCCATGAGGGCGACATCAACGCATGGGCGGTCGGTTGCTACACGTCACAGGTCAGGCTTAAGCAGAAGCACCGCGAGCTTGAGAACGAAATTTACGCGCTGGAAAAGATGATGTCCCACGCCGCAATCTCCGGACTGGCGGACTACCCCGCCGGGGAGATTCACGAGGCGCTCTGCGATCTGCTGTTTGCCGAGTTTCACGACATCCTGCCCGGTTCGTCCGTTCAGCCCGTCGAGGACATGGCCCTGCGGCTGATGGACCACGGGCTTGAGATCGTCTCGCGGCTGAAGGCGCGCGCTTTCTTCGCTCTGGCGTCCGGACAGAAAACGGCGGTTGAGGGCGAAATCCCGATCCTCGTGTATAACCCCCACCCGCGCAGGATCAGCGGCGTGTTCGAGTGCGAATTTATGCTCGCCGGGCAGAACTGGAATGACGTGTTCACGATGCCGCATGTTTATCAGGATGGGCGGCGTCTGCCCTGCCAGGTGGAGAAGGAGTACGGCAATCTGAACCTGGACTGGCGCAAGCGCGTCGTCTTCAGCGCGACGTTGGAACCGTCGCGCATGAACCGTTTCGACTGCCGCGTCGAAGTCCTGCCGGCCAGACCGAAAACGCAGCTTGAGCCGGTTGATGGGAAGCTGCGCTTCAAGACCGACGATCTGGAGGTTGTCATTAATTGCGAAACCGGCCTGATGGACTGTTACAAGGCGGGCGGAACGGATTATCTGAAGGCCGGGGCGTTTGCGCCCACGATTCTGGAGGACAGCGCGGACCCGTGGGAGATGGCCGTCCAGCGATTCGACAAGGTTGCTGGAACGTTCAAGGCGATGACGCCGGAGCGCGCGGCGCGCTTCGCCGGGGTGTCTGCGCAGGCCCTCCCCCCCGTCCGCGTGATCGAGGACGGAGAGGTCAGGACCGTGATCGAATCGCTGATGGAATGGGGCGATTCGTTCATCTGCCAGACTTACAAGCTGCCCAGGCGGGGGACGGAGATCGAGGTGAACGTCCGTGTCTTCTGGAACGAGAAGAACCGGATGCTCAAGCTTCGCGTCCCGACGGTTTTCACCGACGGCGGATACATGGGGCAGGTGGCATACGGGGCGGACAGCCTTCCGACGGGCGGCAAGGAGGTCGTCGCGCAGAAGTGGGTTGCCGCAGTCTCCCGCTCGAAGGATCATGCCTTTTCCTGCGTGAACGAGGGGTCATACGGCTCCGACTTCCGGGACGGGGAGATGCGTCTTACGCTGATGAGGTCCGCCGCCTACGCCGGGCACCCGATCGGGAACCGTCCGATTGTGCGGCAGGATCGCTTCACGACGCGCATTGACCAGGGCGAAAGGTTCTTCCGCTTCTGGCTGAAGGGATCGCCCTTCAACGAGAGGATGGCGGCAATTGACAGCGAAGCGCTGGCCCATAACGAAGAACCGATGGCGCTGTCATACTTCCCATCCGGATTGGGAACCGCGCCGAAGCCGCTGGCCATTTTGAGCGATCCGACCGTTCAATTGACGGCGTTCAAGAAGGCGGAAAATTCGGGCGAGTTTGTGATACGGCTGTTCGAGCCGACAGGCGCGGCGCGGGAAACGACGCTCGAACTGCCGGCGCTGGGAACGAGCGCGAAGGCGTCGCTCGGTGGATTTGAAATCAAGACGCTGCTGGTTGATCCGAAGACCGGCAGGATCAGGGAGACGAACCTGATTGAAAGATAAGCGCGTCCCCGGTCGAATCGCAGGCGTCAGAATCACGCCTGCGCGACTGGCTGGATTCGCGATTTGTTTTCATTAAAGGCGGCATGACATGGCGATTGAAAGGCTTCGAGGCGGACAACTCAGGTTTCTCGGCGACGACGACATCGCGCGCATACATCGCGCCGTAATCCGCGTCATGGAAGAGGTCGGCGTGAGGATGGAATACCGCCCAGCGCTGGAGGCGATGGCGGACGGCGGATGCCGCGTTGACTTCGCCAACAACCTTGTCCGCGTGCCCGAAAGCGTTCTGACAAAGGCTCTTTCCACCGCCCCTTCACAATTCACGCTCGCGGGGCAACTGCCCGACTGCGACGTTAACGTGGACCTTGAAAGCGTCTACACAATCGGCGGATCAAGCGCGCTCTACGTTCTGGACCTTGACGGCAATCGCAAGCCGGCGACGTTGCGCGACCTGGTAGACCTGACTCGCCTGCAGGACGCACTTGAGAACCTGCACATCATGCACGCAATCGCCATTCCGCAGGAAATCCCGCAGGAGGGTTTCGACCGCATCCTGTTTGCCAACGTCGTGCCGAACACGTCGCGCAACTACTACTCCCAGGGGCAGGGGGCGCAGTCAATCCGGGATCAGGTTGAGATGGCGTCGGTGATTCTCGGTTCCGCCGGCGCGCTGAAGAAGCGCCCGATTTTCACCATCGTAGCCTGCATGGTAAGCCCCCTGCTGCATCCCGGCATTCGACTTGAGGAGGTCATGGAGTGCGTCAAATACGGCATCCCGGTCTACATCGAGGTTGACGCACAGGCCGGAGGGACGACGCCGATCACGATTGCAGGGACGCTCGTCGAGGAGTGCGCCAACGTGCTGACCGGCGTGGTTCTGACGCAGATTCTCGCGCCGGGGCATCCATGCATTTTCGCGATAGCGTCGGGCATAACGGACATGATGACGGGCAATTATTCCGGAGCCGCGCCGGAGACCGGAATCATCCACGCGGCGACGGCGCAGATGGCGCGGTTCTACAGGCTCCCCTTCCAGGGCGGCACGGGCATTGACGCGACGCTGCCGGATGCCCAGGCGGGCTACGAGCGGGCCTTGCAGGCGCTCGTCAACGCGCTGGCCGGGACGAATTTCATCCATCTCTCCGTCGGCATGATGGAACAGATGCTCATGGCGTCATACGAGCAGTGCGTGATTGACAACGAGATCATCGGGGCGGCGTTCCGAATAACGCGCGGGCTGGAGGTAAATGACGACGCGATCGCCCTCGATGTTATCAGGGAAATCGGGCCGGCGAGTTCGGATTACCTGGCGCACGAGCATACGCTGCGGCATCTGCGGCGGACCTACTGGCCGCCGAAGGTCACGAACCGGCACAAGTGGGATCAGTGGATGGCCGGGGGAGGGAAGGACATGCGCGAACGCGCCCGCGACGCCGCGCGGGAGATACTGAACCGCCCCGCGACGCAATATCTCAGCGAGGGGCAGAAGACGGAACTGGGGAGGATTGCGGCCCGGGCGCAGGAGAAGGCTTTGAACCGCGGATAAACACGGATGAACGGCAGTCCGTCGAAATACATTCTGAATGATATGCCATGCCTGGATCGCGCAAAGGCGGCTCAGGCATCAGACGTTCGTATGCGGAGCCGGGGCGTCCGGGGGACGGCCCGGGAAGGCTTCCGGCGTCGGTTGCGGCTTCTCTGAATTTTCTTCCGTGTCGGTTGACACGCTCTGAACCGCCGGCGCTAGTTCGAAGGCCAACGACAACACTTGCTCCATCTTCGAGACCTTATGGAAAATGAGTTTTGACTTCACCTCCGCAGGAATTTCGATAAGGTCGTTTTCGTTCAGGCGGGGCAGGATGATGTCCGTTATTCCGGCTCGGTGCGCGGCAAGAATCTTCTGCTTGATGCCGCCGACGGGCAAGACTGTTCCGCGCAGGGTCACTTCCCCGGTCATTGCCACTTCCTTGCGCGCGGGCCTGCCGGTCAGGAGGCTGACAAGCGCGACGAACACTGCGATCCCTGTCGAAGGGCCGTCCTTCGGCACGGCTCCTGCTGGGACGTGGATATGCAGATCGTTGCTCTCGAAAACAGCGGGGTCAACGCCCAGTTGCGCGGCACGGGACTTGACATAGGTCATGGCGGCCTGGGCGCTTTCCTTCATGACTTCGCCCAGCGAGCCGGTGAGGATCAACTCTCCCTTGCCGGACATGCGGGTTATTTCTATGAACAGGATTTCGCCGCCGGCGGGCGTCCACGCCAGCGCAGTCGCCACTCCGGGTTCGCTCTCCCGCTCAGCCATTTCCGGGAAATGCTTCTGCGGGCCTAGCAGGTCCGGCAGACTCATGGCGCCGACTTCCGTTCTGCCGGTCTTGCCGTCGGCGACTTTCTTGGCCACCTTGCGGCATATTTCTGCGATGGAGCGCTCAAGCTGGCGAACGCCGGACTCGCGCGTGTACTGCGATATGAGTCTTTTGATCGTCGAGGCGTTGATCAGGATCAGCTTAGGCGTGAGACCGTTCTCTGTGATCTGCTTCGGGACGAGGAACTTGCGGGCGATGTAGTATTTGTCCAGTTCCGTATAGCCCGGCAGTTCAATAACCTCCATCCTGTCCTTGAGCGCCGGGGGCACGGTGTCCAGCGTGTTGGCGGTGGTGATGAACATCACCTTGGACAGATCGAAATGGACGTCCAGATAGTGATCCGTGAAAGTATCGTTCTGTTCCGGGTCAAGCACTTCCAGCAGCGCGGCGGACGGGTCGCCACGGAAGTCTGAACCGAGCTTGTCAATCTCGTCCAGCATGTAGACGGGGTTGTTGGAGCCGCCTTTGCGGATGCCCTGAATGATGCGCCCGGGAAGCGCGCCGATGTAGGTCCGGCGGTGGCCCCGGATTTCCGCCTCGTCCTTGACGCCGCCGAGGGACATCCGGATGAACTTGCGCCCCAAGGCCCTCGCTATGCTCAGACCGAGGGATGTCTTGCCCACGCCCGGAGGGCCGACGAAGCAGAGAATGGGGCCTTTCATGTCCTTCTTGAGCTTGCGCACTGCCAGGTATTCGAGGATGCGCTCCTTGATCTTCTCAAGGTCGTAATGGTCGTCGTCAAGCACTTTCTTCGCGTTGGCAATGTCAAGATTGTCTTCTGTTGAGACGTTCCACGGAAGTTCAGCGAGGCATTCCAGGTAGGTTCGCGCAACAGTGTATTCCGGAGACGCCATGGAGATGCGGGACAGGCGGGAGATTTCCCGGTCGGCTTCCTTCCGGGCATCCGGAGGCAGGCCGGCTTTGTCAAGCTTCTCGCGCAATTCGTCCAGTTCCCCGTCGCTTCCGTCCTCCTCGCCAAGCTCGCGGCGGATGGCCTTGAGTTGTTCGCGAAGGTAGTAATCCCGCTGGACCTTGTCCATGGACTTCTTGGCCTTGGACTCGATCTTTTTGGTAAGGTCCAGGAGTTCGATTTCGCGGTTTAGGAGTTCAACCAGCTTGTCAAGCCGCCGGCTTACGTCAATTTCCTCAAGGAGGGCCTGTTTATCCTCCAGGCTGAAATTGATATGCGAAGCGACGAGATCGGCCATCATTCCGGAACCGGGTGCGGCCTCGATGCCGCTCTGGACAGCCATGGATTCCGGAGCGCCGCCGGAACCAAGCTTGAACACTTTGGAGGCGAGGCTTTTAACAGTGCGTGTCAGCGCTTCGACCTGTGTGCCGGGGCGGAGTATTTCCTGGAGGCGATATCCCGTGACCTGGGCATAGGCCGTCCCATTGGATAGGCTCTCAACCTTGAACCGGAACAGGCCTTTTACAACGACATTGAGATTCCCATCAGCGCCGCGGATGACCTTGACGATCTGGACGACCGTGCCGACTGTCTGAAGCTGTTCAGGGCCGGGTTCGTCCGTTTCAGGGTCTTTCTGCGCGAGTATCGCGAGGCGTTTATTGCCCTCGCGAGCGGCCTCGACCGCATTGATGGAACGCGCGCGCCCAACGGACAAGGGCATCATGGCATTTGGAAACATGACGCTGTTGCGCAGGGGCAGAAGCGGCAGGGTGAAGCGGGCGGGCATCGCGTGTGGCGGCCGGTTCCCAGGAGAAGTCGGCGCCGGATTATCCGCGCCCGGGCCGGGATCGTCAGGTTTGGCCTCTCTCGTCATGACAGAAGTATCTCCCCGCAAGGCAAAGAGGGGTATCGCAAATGGAAGCGCGGCGAAAAATCCGCATCAGCGAAACGAAAAACAATCGCCTGGCGGAACGCCGCCACAAACGGCGCGACAGAACAAGCGCCCATGTTTTCTTGCGCACATCCGCAGTGTTTCATTATAGTCTTTAAAGAGAGGCATTGCAATGCAAGCCCACTGCTGCAATCCATATTGCGGCCGGACATGCGCCAAATCTGTGCCGTCTGTTCAACAATGAGAAGATTAAAACCAAGAGCGGCATTGAACGCGCTCTTCTTCATGCTGACTGTCCTTACGGCATTCCATTCCCGCCTTCCGTGGGGCGCAAGGCTCTTCAGCGTTCCCTTGACGCGCCATGACATCCTGGACGCAAGCCTCTACTGCGCGACTCTTCTGGCCATACTTGTCAGTCACGAACTCGGCCACTACCTGATGTGCCGCAGGCATGGGGTGGATTCCACGCTGCCGTTCTTCATCCCGTTTCCGAAGCTCGCCGCCGATGGGATGGGATTCGGCACGCTGGGGGCGGTCATTCTCATGGATGAGCGGATCCCGACGCGACGCTCGCTCTTCGACATCGGCGCGGCGGGTCCACTGGCCGGGCTGGCTGTCGCCATGCCCGCCCTTGTGATAGGCGTCATCAACGCGGAAATCAGACCGATGGGGGCGATAACCCAGGGCAACAGCATTCTTATCGAGCTTCTGATCGGGTGGACGAAGAGGCCCCTGCTGCCCGGCGAATATCTCGCGCTAGGCCCGGTCGGTTACGCAGCATGGGTCGGGATTTTCATAACGGGGATGAACCTGATACCGCTCGGGCAGTTGGACGGCGGGCACGTGCTTTACGGCATACTCGGACCGAAAGCCCATGCGGTATCCGGCTCGCTCTTCGTCATCGCCGCCATTGTCAGCACGGTCCTGTGCCCGATGCCCTGGCTGATGCTGCTCTCCGTGATAGTCGTCAGTTCCGGATTGTTCCACAAACCGACCATGTCCGACGACATCCCGCTTGACTGGACGCGAAAAGCGCTGGGAGCGTTTGTGCTGACGATCTTCATTCTGACGTTCATCCCGGAGCCGGTCAGACTGAACGATATCGCGCTATGATTTCTGATAAGGAGAACTCTGGACGAGGGGCGGCGGGACGGTTTCCGCCACGGACTTTGTTCCTCGGCGTTCTGATCGCGGCTGCATGTCTCTATCTGCCGACGCTGAAGTACGGCCTGGCCGGGGACGACTTCCCGTGGCTTGCGCGGGCGAGGGAATCAGGACCGGCATGGACTTTCTTCATCAATCGAAAGACGCTTGTTGACATATTCGCCTGTCAGGAATGGCAGAGCGGCGCGACGCCTGGACGCAGCGACAACTTCCGTCCGGGGAACATCTGGATCTTCAAATTCGGATTTGCCATGTTCGGGCGCCACGAATGGGGTTACCGACTCGTCAAACTCATGCTGATGCTCGGCATGATCGCGCTCTTCATGCGGGTGGTCAGGGAAACCCTCGGCGGGGATTCATGGACGCCGGCCCTCCTGGCGGGAACCGCAGCCACAGTTAATCAGACAAATTATCACCTGATGGTCAGGGAGACCATTAACTTCGATTTCTACGCGCTGGGCTGCTGTCTTTTGGCATGGATTCTGCTCCACCGGCGGTGGGCAAGAATAAGAAGCAGGAAGTCGCTGGCGGCGGCGGCAGG
This sequence comes from Planctomycetota bacterium, assembly GCA_022711755.1. Taxonomy (GTDB): domain Bacteria; phylum Planctomycetota; class Brocadiia; order SM23-32; family JAKLEA01; genus JAKLEA01. The sequence goes on along the minus strand of JAKLEA010000018.1, from coordinate 81,800 downwards.
GGCGATGACGCTTGGGCTGTGTTTTCGGGAGAATGCGCTGGGTTTTGCGGGAATCGCGTTCCTGCTGGATTGGGGAACCGGGTCGTTCAGAGGAGTGGACGGAAGGGATGGCGGAGACGCGACGGGCGACGATTCGAGACGATCCTGCTTCATCACCGACGTGGTCTCCACCATCCAGCGCGGTCTGCCGGCCTACGCATGTTATTCGGTCATCGCCGGCATCTATCTCTGCGTCAGGTATTGGTACTACGGCGGCTCGCTCGGCAAGTACAGCGTCTTCAGCACGGCGGAGCTTTTCCGAATGGGGCTGCCGATCCGCAATCTGGCTGGACTTCCGATGAATTTGCCCGCGCAGTCGTTGGTGTTCTGCAATCCGTCTGCTGCGCTGGCCGGGCTGGCGGTCCTGCTGGTCGGGTGGCTCGTCGCAAGAGCGCGGGGATGGGATGGCGCTCCGGATTGGAAACGCCCGGCCGGGCTGGTAATGGCGGCGGCAGTAATCTATCTCCCGGTCATTATCTGGCTGCCGGAGTGCAGGCATTTCCTGCTGCCCGGATTGCTGGTGATTGCCGCAGTGATTGACCTTTCCCGCCTCGCGGCGACGCCGTCCGGAACGCCGCAAGTCACCGCAAGGGTGATCTTCGTCCTTCCTTTCTGGGCGATCTATCTTGCCTTATCACTCGCCCATATGGAAGAAGATCGAGTTCGCTATGAAACAGGATGGAGCGCCACAGATATTCTGAATAACGCCCGCAATGAAATAAGAACACTTGACGCGAAGGCGGGGGGCAACGCATCTTTCGTCTTCCTGGCGCTGCCGAGTCATTTCGTCCATGACCTGTTTGCGAACGCGGTGGAGGAAGCCGTGCCGTTCTGGACCAGGGAATCTTCATCGGGAGAAAGCGCCATCTTCTTCCAGTGGGAGCCTGCGCGGGCAAGCCCATCGGTCTTCGCGCAAAAGATTTCCCCCGGCTGCTACGAGGTTTTGATGAATACGGACACGCCCTTTGTCGCGCAGGGGCGGCTGCAGCCTGACGCCGGCAGGTTCGAGTCCGCGGCGTACGCCGTCGAGATCCTCGAATGTGACTACGCGAACAGACGGTATCGTTTCCGATTCCGGTTGAAGGACGGGCGTTACGCCGGAAGAAGTCGCGTGTTCGTGATGTGGAGCGACGGCGTCAGGCTGAATCTTCTGGATGAATTGATATGCGGATCATCATAGCGCCGGACTCGTTCAAGGAATCAATGTCTGCGCTGGAAGCGGCGCGGGCCATGGAGCGCGGAGTCAGAAAAGCCTGCCCAAACGCCGACACCAAAATCATGCCGATGGCCGACGGCGGGGAGGGCACGGCAGAGGCGCTTGTCGGGGCGACCGGCGGGCGGATGGTTGAAGTGACCGTGACCGATCCGCTCGGCAGACCGGTGTCGGCGAAATATGGAATACTGGGCGATGGCGCTACGGCGGTCATCGAAATGGCGTCCGCAAGCGGCCTGCCACTTGTTCCGAAGGCCGAACGCAATCCCATGCTGACGACCTCCTTCGGAACCGGGGAACTGATATTGCGCGCGCTGAATTCCGGAGCACGCAGGCTCATCGTGGCCGTCGGAGGAAGCGCAACGGTTGACGGCGGGAGCGGGCTTGCGGCGGCGCTCGGCGCGCGGCTGCTTGATTCTGAAGGCGGGCCGATTCCGCAAGGCGGCGGCGGACTTGTGAAGCTCGCTCGGATTGACCTGTCCGGGCTTGATCCGAGGCTGAAGGAATGTCAATGCCGCGTCGCTTGCGATGTGACCAATCCGTTATGCGGCCCTACCGGCGCCGCAACGGTCTATGGGCCGCAGAAAGGCGCGACGCCCGAGATGATCCCGATGCTCGACGCCGGGCTTGCGCGATACGCGCGCGCCGTCCGGGACACGACCGGGCGATGTCTTGCCGACGTTCCGGGGATGGGCGCGGCCGGAGGACTTCCTTTGAGTCTGGCAGCATTCCTGAACTCAGAGATGAAACCGGGCATTGAGATCGTCATTGACGCCGTTGATTTCAAGCGACGCATTCAAGGCGCGGACCTCGTTATCACGGGCGAGGGACGCCTCGACGCGCAGTCGGCTTTCGGGAAGACAGTCTGCGGTGTCTCCCGCGCCGGCCGGGAAGCAGGCGTTCCGGTCTTCGCAATTGCCGGCTCTGTTGAGAAGGGGGCCGATGCGCTTCTGTTCGAGGGGCTGACGGCGTGGTTCAGCATGGTCAGCGGGCCGATGACGCTTGAGGATGCAATGTCGCGGGCGCAGGAGCTTGCGGCAAACTGCGCGGAACAGGCGGTTCGGGCGTTCCTCGCCTCCAAAAGGGCTGGCGCAGGGGATTGACCGCGCTTGCGGGGTTGCTCCGGCGCGGGTACACTCCGCGTAATGAGCAGCAATATTGCGAACACATTTGACGAGAATGCCGGCGCCCAACATGGCAACGAAAGGGCCGTCGCCGCGCCGACACTTATCCTGCTCGGGGGGGGGAACAAAACCAAGCTCGAAGGCCTGGCAACCCGCCTTCGCTCCGAAAACGCCGGAAGGCAGATCGAGATCATCCGCAAGGAGTATTCTTACGCCGATTTCATGTCCCGGGTTCGGGAACGGCTGCGCTCGCTGCCTCATCCCTCGGAAGTTGTCTATGCCTGTGAAGACCTGGGGCGGGAACCTTATTTCTCCATCACAAGGTTATCGCTTCTGAGGCGCTGCCCATGCAGATGCCGCCTGATTGATTCGCGCGGCGGGGACATGCGCCTCGGCTGGGCTGATTTCCTGCTCTCCGACTGCCCGGCGCTGGCGATTGAGCTTGCGCTTTCGGCGATATCGGTTGTCTCCGTCCGTCTGCGGGCGCGTTCTCTGATGAAGTCGGCGCCGACGCGCAGGAAGCTCCGTGAATTCAACCGTGTCGCCTATCTCCGCACCGACCTCTGGTTCAACGTCCGGGCGGGCGGCTCCGTGGGACACATCGCCGGGGTTGCAGCGGCAATGCGGCGATTGGGGCATCAGGTCTTCTTCATAAGCAGCAGCGAACTGGCGACAGTGGACGCGAAGCGCGCACCGATCTATGTCATCGAGCCGAATCCGGCATTCCGCAATCTGCCGGAGCTACCGGCGATAGCCTATAACTCGCGTTTCAACGCCGCCGCCGCAAAAATCCTGCAGAAGGAATCGCCCGACTTGCTTTACCAGCGATATGGGTTGTCAAATCTGTCCGGGGTTCATCTCTCGCGGAAATTCGGGATTCCGCTCGTTCTGGAATACAGCGGTTCGGAGGTCTGGGCGTCAGAGCATTGGGGCAGGCCGCTGAAACTCGGAAAACTTTCCCTGGACGTTGAAACCGCTAATTTCCGCCACGCGGACCTGATAGTCGTGGTGTCCGACCCTCTGCGCGAGGAGCTTGTGAACAGGGGCGTTGATCCCGGCAAGATACTCGTTCATCCCAACGGCGTTGACCCGGGAATCTACGATCCAGCCGCCACAACCGCGCGGGCAAGAGAGTTGCGGGCGCGCATGGGGCTTCATAAGAAGACCGTCGCGGGCTTCATAGGCACATTCGGCAAGTGGCATGGCATTGACGTTCTGGCGCGTGTCATTGCGATGGTGGGAAAGGCCGGTAAATTACCCGACTGGCATTTTCTGCTGATCGGAGACGGTCCGCTCATGCCCGATGCGCGACGCATAATCGCCGACGCCGGCGCAGCGGAGCGCGTGACATTCACCGGGCTGGTTCCCCAATTAGAAGGCCCGGCGCATCTTGCGGCGTGCGACGTTCTGCTGTCGCCGCACGTGCCGAATCCGGACGGATCGCGCTTCTTCGGATCGCCCACGAAACTCTTCGAATACATGGCCACGGGGAAGCCCATCATAGCCAGCGACCTGGAGCAGATCGGAGAGGTTATGCGAAACAGCTTCAGCCTGGACGAGCTTGCAACCGGCGCCAAAAACGCAAACGGCAAAATCGGCGTCCTGGTAAAACCGGGCGACGAGGATGATCTTCTCAAGGCGATGGAGTTGCTTGACGGGTTGAGGCATCTCTGGCCGGACCTTGGACGCAACGCGCGCAGGGAAGCGCTGACAAAGTATACGTGGGACAGCAACGTCAAGCAGGTAATGGCGGCTCTGAAGGGACGCTGTTCGGAGAGCGGAGACTGACATTGCCCGACTTTGAGAAAATGCGCCACTACGCCAGACGCCTTCGGGAAATGCCCCTGAAAAAGGCGGTCCGCAAGGGACTGGAGAAGATATCCGAAAACCACCGGGCGAAAGCGGATGCAGCCATGGCGAGGCGTTTCGGCGCTGAAGTCTCGCGGGAGGAACTGCTGAAGACCTTGCGAATTGAAACCGCGGGGCTGCCGGCGGCGAACCTTGCAGAGAATCTGCGCAAGGCGCGATTTCGATTTCTTGCGAGTTCCGCCGACACAGGCTTTGGCCAAGCTTTCCGCAAAGAGCATCCGGGGATTGCCGAACGGATCATTGAACTTTCCGAACGGGTCATCGCGGGGCAATGCGACATCCTGGGATTCAACGGCCCTATCCCGCCCCCGATCTGGAACATTGATCCCAAAAGCGGAAAACGATGGGACGAGGAATCGTATTACCGCGAGATACCCACCGCTCCGGGCGACGGAAGCGACATCAAGTTCCCGTGGGAGCTCAGCCGATGCCATCATCTTGCGACGGTCGCCCAGGCGTTCGCGCTTACAGGACGGAGCGCATATGTCGAATATTTTCAGAAATCGTTTGACGACTGGCGGACGCATAACAGGCCGAAGTTCGGCTGCAACTGGGTCTGCGCGATGGACGTCGCGATACGCGCCGTGAACTGGATTATCGCCACGGAACTGCTATGGGATGACCTTGACGGAGGATTCATCGAACGGTTTCACGCCTCGATGCTCGAACATGCGCGCCATATCCTTGCGAACCTCGAATACAGCGAGACGTTGACCAGCAACCATTATCTTTCCGATATTGCGGGACTTGTCTGGATAGCGGCGGCATTTCCGGCCTATCGGGAAAGCGACGCGTGGCTGGCCCTCGCGATGCAGGAATTGTGCGCCGAGATTGAGAGGCAAGTTATGCCGGACGGCGGAGATTTTGAAGCCTCGACCTCTTATCACCGACTCGTTGCGGAAATATTCCTCTCCTGCACTGCCGTCTCAATGCGCCTGCCGAAGGAACGCCTTGCCGCCGCATCGTCTGTCCCGGCGGGGACCTTGCCGAGACTGAGGGGCGGCTCGGAAAGGTTGTGGAATCCTGGCGGAAACATCTTCCCGGAGAGTTACTGGGCGGGCCTTCGCGGAATGCTGTCGTTCACTGAAGCGATAATGAATCCCGCCGGTCGCGTCCCGCAGATCGGCGATAACGACAGCGGACGGCTTCACAAGTTGACGCCACCCGCCGGCGACAACGGAGAGGACAGTCTTGATCACCGGCATCTTTTCGGCCTTGCCGGAAGCGTCTTTCGCGGGGATGACCTCAAGCGGCTTGCAGGTCCATGCGCGGCGGAAACTGCCTGGTTCGGCCAATCGCCTGCCACAGCTCCGGAATGGCGTTCGGTCCCCGATGATGGAATCATCGAGATTGCTAAGCCGAATTTCGGCGTTTTCGGAGTGAAGTCCGCCGATTTCACCTTGTTGCTCAGGGCCGGACCGGTCGGACAGAACGGCATGGGCGGACATGCCCACAACGACCAGCTTTCGCTTGTTCTCGGCCTTCGCGAAGGCGACGTTCTGGTTGATCCAGGGAGTTTCTGCTATACGCCCGATCCCGACGCGCGCAACCGCTTCCGCTCAACCGAATCGCATAACACCGTCCGCATTCCCGGCGGCGAGCAGAACGAAATCCGCCCGGGATCGCCCAATCTCTTCCGGTTGGGTTCATCCCGCGCGGGGCAATGCGAAACATCGGGCCTCGGCGATGACGGGGTCTGGCATTTCATGGGTTCTTTCACATGGCCGGGCGGCTTCATTCACAAAAGAGCGGTAAACGCAGATACAAAGGTCGGGATGATTAGAATTGCCGATTCTCTTGAAAGCGCATCAGGAAAGGCTGGCCACAGCGTAACGGGGCGCCTGAATCTCTGCTTCGCTCCGGGATTGGAGATAATGAACGAGGGCGGCGGCTCGTTGATAAAAATCGGCGGCGCAAAAATCAGCCTCAATTTTCCTGTTCCGGCAGCGACAGTCAGGCGGCAATACAGTCCGGGATACGGTGTTACAAAGGATTGTTACGGGCTTCAGGCGGAGTTCTCAGGAAATCTTGAGTGGACGATCAGAATCGAGGTTTAAGCGAGACATGCCCAAGCTGCTGATGGCGGAATCAACTTATCTGGACAGCCCCTTGAAGGTGGGTTGCCACCATTACAGCAGGATTCTAGCCGAGGCCGGCGATCTCGATATCTTCTATCTGAGCACGCCTTTCTCGCCCCTTCACTTCCTGAAGCGAAGCAACGCGGCGCAGACGCGCGAACGCGCCGGCGTCTGGCGCAATGGCCCCGTCAGGCGGACCGGCAACCTGCTGGAGTATGTCCCATTCACGCTTTTGCCGATCTACAACCGCTACCCGCTCAGCTCCGCTTTCGCGTGCAGGCATAGTCTCGATTTCACGATGCCGTCGCTGGGAGGGGTATTGAGACGCTCGGGTTTTGCAGAGGTTGACGCGCTGCTGCTGAGCCATCCCCTGCTCCACGGAGTCCGTAGACTGATCGAGTGCGGGCGTTTCGCGTATCGCGTCACTGATGACATCACGGAATTCCCCGAAATCCCGCAGAGCATTCTGGAGGCGCACAACGCGGCCCTGCGGGAGGCTGACGTCGTCGTGACGACATCGCGCAATCTCGCGTGCAAGCTTGCCGGAATCAGGGGCAGGGACGACGTGCATGTCCTGCCCAACGGGGTTGACCTTGACGTGTTTCGCGGCGATCAACCTGAGCCGGAAGACCTTGCCGGGATTCCGCATCCGCGCGCCGTCTACGTCGGCGCGATTGATTCATGGTTCGACGTCCCGATGCTCGAGGGCGCGGCCAGGGCGCTTCCGAATGTGCATTTTGTATTAATCGGACCGGTGCGGATTCCGCTCTCGCAGATCGAGTCGCTGCCGAACATGCGCATCCTTGGGCGCAAGCCTTATGCCGATATCCCTGCTTACCTCCGGCACAGCGACGTGGGGATCATTCCCTTCGCAAGATCGCAGCTCGTTGACTCCGTAAGTCCGATCAAGCTGTTCGAATACGCGGCGGCCGGGCTGCCGATAGTCAGCAGGCGCTGGAAGGAACTAGAATTGCTTGAGCCTCCCGCAACGCTCGTGGACGATTCGCTGACGATGGCGGCGGGTATACGCGCGGCGACCGAGCGCCCGCCGGACGCCGGCGTGTTATCGGCATTCGCCGAGGCTCATTCCTGGCGGAGCCGGGCGGCGCGGCTGCGCGAGATTCTTTTCCCGCAGAAATGACGGGAGGAACCGAAATGGCTGTCTGCCCGATTCTCGAATCGCTTCATCGCGAAATGCGCGAAGACGCGAGATTACGCCGGAATTTGGAGAGAAACAGTGGCTCGACCTGTTCCTGAAAGATACGTTCCTGTCCGGGCGAATTGCTTGTCGTCTGTTCTTGCGGCGGTCATCTTCTGCGCCGGAGCGATTGCCGAGACGCGCGTTGATCTCAATGCGCTCCGTCAGGAAGTCCGCGGATTCGGCGGTAGCGAGGGATTTAACATCATGGAGGCCGCGTTCATGCAGACGCGCCATTCCACACGCCGCGACTGCATGGACATCGCCTTCCGCGACCTTGACGCCACGGTGTTGCGCATTCCGCTTGACTGCCGGTTCGAGCAGGATCGCTCCGGCAATTACTTCTATTACGTCCCCGCCCTTGCGGCGTGGTATGCCGCAGAGGCCTCGTCGCGCGGGAACATCCGGCAATACTTCGGCTCGCCGTGGTCGCCGCCGGCGTGGATGAAGGGCAGCAAGGTCTCCACCGGCGGAAGTCTGGACAACCGCCTTCTGCGCGAGAACTATGAGAATTTCGCGCGATACCTCGCAAAGTGGCATCGCCATCTGGATCGCTTCTACGGCATCCGCATGGACTACGTCAGCCTTCAGAACGAGCCGGAGGCGAACGTCTCCTGGGACTCATGCGTCTATTCCTCGCAGGAACTAATTGACCTGCTCAAGATCGCCGACCGGGCCTTCAAGTCGGAAGGCGTGAGCGCCGGAATCATGGCTCCGGAGCATTCAATGCCACTCGGTTCGATTCCTTTCCTCGGCCTGATAAAGGAGGATCGGACCGCCTTTGACGCGCTCGGGGCCTTTGCCGTCCATCTCTACAATGACGCAGACTGGGGATTCGCGGGCGCGGTCAGGAACGCCGTCCCAGGCAAGGGGTTCTGGATGACTGAGACGTGCTTCCTGAAGAAGGACGAGCTTTTCCGGACAATCCGAAAACATCTTTACGACTGGGGGCTGAATTACTGGTGCTGGTGGCGCACGCTCGGAGGATGGGAGGCGCTGGTGACGTTCGACAAGGAGGGCGGATACCGCGTGGAGCCTCCATATTACGCCTTCAAGGGGATCGTCAACTTCATCAGGCCGGGGATGCGAATTGTTGACGTCACGACAAGCGATCTGAAGGACCAGCCCATCGCGGCCGTCGGGCCGGACGGCGCGTTTGCAATCGCGTTCCTGAACGCCGGATCAAAGAACAAAACCACAACAATCACGGGGCTTGGAGGCATCCAGACCTTACATCGCCACGTTGACGGCGCATACGCCGGGGATGAATCCGTTTCCGACGGAACGCTGAAGAACACCACGCTTGCCGCCGGGGCGGTGACGACATTCAGCTCTTTCAGGCGCGAGGAGCCGAAGCCGGCGGTGCGGGTCGTCGTTGATCCACCCGCCGCGAAGATCGCGCCTGGCGAGAGCGTTACGCTGATACCGCGCGTCCTCGGCATTGAGAGTCAGAAGGTCCAATGGACGCTCCTCGACGCGGAAGGCAAGGCCGCCGCCGGATTGGGGACAATCAGCGCGGAAGGCATCTATACGGCCCCGGGTGCAATGCCCCCCGGCAGCGACGCGGTATTCGCCCGGGCGACGGGCGCGTCGAATCCCGAAGCGTTCTTCTCGGTTCCGGTGAAGCTCGCGCCGACACGCAATCTCGCAAAGGGCAAGGCGGCATGGTCCGACGCGACGGACCTGATGTTCCCGCCGGGGCGGGCCGTGGACGGCATGCCCTGGACGATGTGGAAGGGCGAATGGCTGGTGATTGATCTGGGAGAGATAACACAGTATGACACCGTCGCGCTCTCGTTCCCCAGCAGCCACACAAGGCGGGCCTGGCGCATACTGGATTCCGACGACGCGCGGGAATGGCGGCTCGTGAAGGAGACGACGGACAGCGACTTGCAGGAGGACACGGTATCCTTTGATAAACGCCGCGCGAGATACCTGCGGCTTGAGTGCCCGAAGGCGATGGAGATTGAGGTGTATGACAGACTTTAGGGGATGAATGCCCGCTTCGGCATCCTTTCGTATTGCGTGGCATCGTCCGCCGCGTTATCTTCACGGTGCGTTGAGATTCAGGGGATCGCGCCCCGTGTCGCGGGAGAGCACAAGGAGACATTCAAATGCCAAAAATCGCAATGATCGGCGCAGGCAGCATCGTCTTCGCAAAAACCCTCTACATGGACATCGTCGCCACGCCGGCCCTGCGGAATTCCGAGTTCCGCTTCATGAGCCGCACGATGACCAAGCTTGACCGCCTCAAGACCTTCGCCGACAAGGTGATCCGCGACAACGGCCTGAAGGCGACCACGATGGTCACGCTGGACCAGAAGGAGGCGCTCAAGGACGCCGATTACGTCATCGTCATGCTTCAGGTCGGCGGCGTCGGCGCGTTCGAAACGGATTACCTGATCCCTCTCAAGCACGGCGTTGACCAGTGCATTGGCGACACGATGGGCCCCGGAGGCGTCTTCCGAACGTTGCGCACCGTTCCGGTCATGATGGAGCTTGCGCGCGACATTCAGCAGTTATGCCCGAACGCGACGGTGCTCAACTACGTCAACCCCATGGCCATGATCTGCTGGGCGCTGGGGACCGTCCCCGGTCTGAAATACGTCGGCCTCTGCCACGGGGTGCAGACGACGCTGGACCTTGTCGCCGGATACGTGGGCGTCCCGAAGGATGAGATTGACATCCTCTCCGCCGGCATAAACCACATGGGCTGGTTCCTGAAGATCGAGCACAAGGGCAAGGACCTCTACCCGCTCTTCAAGGAGCGCTGCGAGAAGCCGGAGTATTACATCAACGAGAAAGTGCGCATCGAGGCCATGCGTCAGTTTGGCTACTTCATGACCGAGAGCACAGGCCACCTTTCCGAATACCTGCCGTGGTTCAGGTCCAGCAGGGAGGTTCTGAAGCGCTATTGCGACGAGCCGTCATTCGGCGGCGAGAGCGGCGCGTATTACAAGTGGTGCAAGCTCATCGGCGACAAGCTGGCGGAGGTTGACATGCTGGCCGCGGAGCCGACGAAGATCGCCGGGCGCAGCGTCGAGTATTGCTCCTACATTCTTGAGGCGCTGGAGACGGGCAAGATGTTCAAGTTCCAGGGCAACGTGCGCAACGACGGCTACATCGCCAATCTGCCGAACGGATGCTGCGCTGAGGTTCCGTGCTTCGCGGACAAGATGGGCATTCACCCGACCTTCGTCGGCAATCTGCCGTCTCAGTGCGCCGCGCTGAACATGCTCAACGTCAACGTGCAGGGGCTGGCTGTCGAGGCCGCGCTGAAGGGCGATCCGGAGCTTGCGTTCTCCGCGTGCGCGATGGACCCGCTGACCTCCGCATGCCTGTCGCTCAAACAGGTGCGGGACATGGTGAAGGAGATGCTCGACGCAGAGAAGAAGTGGCTGCCGCAGTTCGCAGGCAAGAAACTGCGCGAAACGCCGCACATCGAAACTCCCCCCGGAACAAAGCACGCCCAAGTCCCCCTCGACCCCGCGCTGGCTGTCGTGCATAGGTTTGGAGAACTGGCCAACAAGGCGTCGTCGTGAGGATTTCCGCACGGGCGCTTACCTGCGCAAGATATTGTGTTGAGAAATGCGAGTGTCCGGAAGTCATGGTTACAAAGACCGATACTCAGGAGAAGATCCTTGATGCTGTAGTTGAGCGTCTGGTCGCTGCCCTGAATCCCGCGCGGATATTCCTGTTCGGTTCAAGGGCCAGGGACAATGCGCAGCCCGACAGTGATTACGACTTCCTCGTTGTCCTGAATCACCGCCCCTCGCACGAGGACCACGCGCGGGCATATCGGAGCCTGTCCGGTCTGCCCATTGCCAAGGATATCGTTCTGGCGGGCATGGACTGGTTCCATGCCCGGATTGATGTTGTCAGTTCGCTTCCGGCAACCGTTCTGCGGGAAGGACGCCTGCTGTATGACTCAGGGACGGATACGGGAAACACGTGAGTGGCTGGATAAGGCGTTCGAAGACCTTAACGCGTCCAAGTGGGTCATGAAGTCGCCTCAACCGCTTTTTGGCGCTGTGGTCTTCCACGCGCAGCAGGCCGTCGAGAAGGCATTGAAGGCTTATCTGACATGGAACTCAAGACCGTTTCCATTCGTGCATGACCTGCTTCTGCTGAATTCACTATGTGTGGAGAACGACTCGACATTCGCCGGGATCGAGGAGTTATGCGACAGTCTGAATCCGTATGCCGTTCAGTTCAGATACCCGGGCGACTTCGAGCCGCCGACAAAGGCCCAGGCTGACGAAGCTCTGGCAGCGGCAGAACGGATCGTCGGTTTCGTTATTGGGCTGTTGCCTGATGAGGTGAGGTACGAAGCGGACTGATTGGGTGTCATCAAGCAATCTCTCTCCTGAAATATCAAATGACTATTGACAAACGTGGAAAAATCAGCACACTATTACATAAATATGTAGTATTGTATCGATTCTGAAGCCAAACCGAAAGGAGGATGTGAATGTCTGGTTCAAAGTTAGGGCCGATAACGGCGTCAATGTTCGCCTGCGAGAAGGGGAAGCCGCCTGCGCTGATCGCGGAATGGTGCGAGAATCTTGCGAAGGACGGAGACTTCATCTTCTTCTGGACCGGGGCGGTGAAGTGGCTCGGACATCACATCGGTTGGGGTTGCCTTGGCGACCACTTCAGTAAAGGCGACGGATTGGGTGCTCATTTGAGCAGCGTGTCGCCAGAGCGCATAGAACGATTGGCAACGCCGTTTGCCAACGCCGGGCGTATGAGAGTCATGCAGGCCATTGCGAACGGGCCGTTGAGCGCCACCGAACTGAGCAAGGCAAGCGGTTTCTCCGGCGGCAGCCTCTACCACCATCTGCGGGAGCTTGAGCGCGCCGATCTGGTCATTCAGGAAAACAAGCGTTACAGACTCACCAAGCTTGGATGCCAACTTCTGATTGCCTTCTCATGCATGGCCGGGGACATTATAGAGGACCAAGGCGAAAAGGGGCTGGACATTGGCGGAAAGTGGCACGACGGCGGCGGGAAGAGGGGATAATTGATGCAGACCGGCGAAGGATTCCGCATTGAGCGCCGCGCCTTCCTCCAGGCTGTCGCCATTCTGCTTGGTCTGATGCTCGCCGCCGGACTCTTGACGAAATTAGCCCCCGCCGGCGCGTTTGACCGTGTTATCAAGGATGGGCGTGAGACGGTCATTCCCGGCTCATATCACGAAATCGCCCGCCCGCATTATCCCGCATGGCGATGGCTCACGGCCCCCGTCGAAGTCCTTTGGGGAAGTGACGCGGCGATGGTGATAACGATCATCATCTTCCTGACGATGATCGGCGGAGCCTTCGCCGTTTTGCAGCGTGGCGGAATACTCCAGTCAGTCGTTGCAGGCATTGTGAAGAGATTCGGCGGACGGAAATACGCATTGCTTCTCGCCGTCAGTTTCTTCTTCATGGCGGCGGGGGCGCTGTTCGGCATCTTCGAGGAGGTTGTCCCGCTTGCGCCGATCATGGTCGCGCTTTCGTGGAGCCTGGGTTGGGACTCGCTGGTCGGGCTTGGCATGAGCGTCATGGCCGTCAATCTCGGCTTTTCCGCCGCGATAACCAATCCATTTACCATAGGCGTGGCGCAGCGCATCGCCGGGTTGCCCCTGTTTTCCGGGAGCCTGTTCCGAATTCCGGTCTTCCTGACGGTTTACGCGACCTTTGCGGTCTTCCTTGTAAGGTACGCGAAGCGCATCGAGAAAGCCCCGGAGCAGTCTCCCGTTTTCAATGAGGACAAGGGCGCGCGCGAAAGATTCAGTCCGGAGACGGACGAGAGCGTCGGCGAACGCCCGGGTTTTCGCGCGGCTGTTGCCTGGTTCTGCGGAGCGGTCGGTCTGACGCTGCTGATGCTTGCAATGACGCCGTTCATTCCCGCGCTTGCCGACGTCGCGTTTCCGCTTGTCGGCCTGCTCTTCGTCATTGGCGGGGCGGGCGCGGGAAGGCTCAGCGGGATGCCCTGGCGGGGGGTGTGGCGGGCATTCGGCGGCGGGGCGAAGGACGTGGCCCCCGCCATTCTTCTGATTCTCATGGCCGCGTCGGTCAAGCACATCGTCTCAACCGGCGGCATCATGGACACGCTTCTTTTCAAGGCGTCGGGGCTTCTGACCGACGCCGGGCCGTTCGGCGCGGCGGTATTCGTCTACGCGGCGGCGCTGGCGATGGAGTTCTTCATCAGTTCCGGATCAGCCAAGGCATTCCTTGTAATACCGGTTCTGATGCCGCTGGCGGAATTGCTGGGCGTCACGCGCCAGGTTACGGTGCAGGCATATTGCTTCGGGGACGGATTCGCAAACCTGATCTATCCGACAAGCCCCACGCTGCTGATCTGCCTGGGGTTGACGGTCGTGAGTTATCCGAAGTGGCTGCGCTGGTCGCTGAAGTTCTGGTTATATCTGATTCCGGTTACGCTCGCGCTTCTGGCCGTCGGCGTGGCTGTAAGGCTTGGGCCGTTCTGATGATCCGCCGGATTCGCGCTCACTTCGCCGGGCAGACGACGCGGAAGCCGACATTATATACCCTCTGCCAGTGGCGATAACCCCGCCGGGAGGCTGAACGCGCATACTGCGGGCGATCCGCCCATGAACCGCCTTTGACGACTTTCTTTACGTCGCCAGTTTCAGCGTCCCGCGATTCGAAATCGCTGCCGGTCCATTCCCATACGTTGCCGTGCATGTCATGCAGTCCCCACGGGTTGGGCGCGAAACTGCCGACCGGCGCGGATACTTTGTATCCGTCCTTCACTTTCTCGATTGCCGGACGCCACCTCGGAACCGCCCCCGACGGCAGCCACCAATCGAAGGTGTCAACAAAGGAATACGTAGAATCCGCCAAGTTGGCGAAACGGGAAAAGTCGGAATGTCGTGGGCCATACCACATTTCGGAGTCCGAACCTGCGCGGCAGGCGTACTCCCATTGTTCTTCGGTCGGAAGGCGGAATTCCATCCCAGTCTTTTTCGAAAGCCATTCGCAGTACGCCGTTGCGCGGAGATGACTGACGCGGACGACGGGCTGATTGTCGTGATTGAGGCTGTAACCGCGCTCGCGCTCGCTGAACTGGAGAAAATCGCCATGCTCGATGCGGCTGTCATGGCGAGGGTCGAAGGCGCGGAATTGAGCATTTGTAACCTCGAATTTTCCTATCCAGAAAGCATCTGATATCTTTACTCGCTTAAGATCAGCCTCGTCCGCAAACCCGGCAGAATCGCCCATAATGAACTCGCCGGGCGGGATCAGGCGCAACTCAAGTCTTTCTCTGTCACCGAGGTCAATCTCGCGCTCAATCTTCCCCAGCGCCGATTGGCGGCGCGCGGCCTCATCCGCTCTGAACGGCCAGCCGGGGCATTCCGGCGAAGCCGTAGCTTCCCGCGTCGGAACTGCGGGGACGACGGGAGTCGCGTCATACCACGGCTGGATGATTTCTTCCGGGTCCTCGTCAATCCCGGCGTAGCGCGACATCATCTCGCGCCGCCTGTCGCGCTGGTGGAAAACCATCCCTTTGCCGAGCATCTCATGCCATGTTCCGTGGAATGGCGCGTTGAGATCATACCATGTAATAATGCGATCCCAGGACTCGCGGTCAAGGCTGACCCCGTAATGCCCGCGCGAAAGAATTTGAATAAGTTCCGTCGCGTCGGCATGGAAGTCGCATGGCGCAAGAAGATGCATATCGCTCTCGATTGTCGGCGTTCTGACGTAACCCCGCAGGGCAAGGTAGGAGGGGCTGAACCACGTTCCATTATTATATGCCTCACTCAGCGCTTTTGTATGGATGGGGGAAGACCGGCGGAAGTCGGGTATGGCGTTGACTCCGCTTCCGGCGGAGCCGTTATGGCAATTGACGCAATGGCGGTCGAGAACGGGCTGAACCTCCCGCTCGAAGGAGAATCCGCGCGCCGGCCCAAGCCATGGCTCGATCACCGACGGCGCGCGGATCAACGCCCTGTTCCGAGTCTGCGGGAGCGCGGAGTTCTGCGTTTCGTGACAGCCGACGCAACTGAGCGTCTCCCCCGGCATGGCCGTCATCCAACTGCGCATCAACTGAAGCGCCTTGCCCTCGGCGTCGAGCGGCTGGACAGAGATCGGCGTGTTGGCGGGAATCGTGAAACAGGCCGATCCGTCGTCCTCGACCGGAACCGTTCCCACGATCCGCTTGATGTCCCACGGGCCGTCCAGACCGACGCGGTTGATCTGCCCGCCCATGCCGTGATAGGCGAAGTGGTAGGTGAAGATTCGCAGACTCTTCACCGTCCCGCGCGGGACACCTGCCAAGCCATGGCCGGCGTAGATGTCGCTCATGTGAACCAGCGCATCCTTGCGATTCGCGTCCACTTTCGGCGGGATGGCAGGCGGCGTCTTAGTCGCTCTCAGCGGAATCGGCTCCAGCAACGCGAAGCCTGGGATTTCCTTGATGAGCGTCATGTTGTCGAAAACGTCAACGAGATAAATGCCCCAGTTGGATTCAGGCGTCGGTTTGCATGATACAAGGAAATACTTGTCGCTTAGCGGATAGGGATGGAGGAATTTCGGCCAGCTTTCCGCGGTCAGTCCGTCCTTGATGATCGGGGTGACTGGCTTGCCGCGCCCGGGGATGCGCTGGATGACGCCGTCGGCCTCGCGCCTGCCCTTCGCCGTGTCGAAGAGGACAAGCTCGCCCATGCGCGGGTTGTCGTGATGCCCGCCGACGACGGCGACGAACTTTGTCGGGTCGTCCGGAATAGGTCTGGCGTAGAACATCGAGTTCGGCCAGTAGGAGTTGCTACCGTAGAACTCCATCTGCCCCGTCCCGTCCGGATTCATGTGGAAGAGAATGCGCGATACAAAGTGCGGTATGTCGGAGTATTCCCACCGCAAATAGAGCACGCGTCCGTCGTTGAGGACTGTCGGACACCAGTCGTGGTCCTGCTCGAAAGTCAAGCGCCGGATGCCTCCGTCCGCGCGATTCAGCAGGTAGAGATTGGAAACGTGCGACGATCCCTGCACGCAGGGAACGCCGGTGAAGGGTGCGGTCGAGGAGAAGATAATGTTTCCGTCCGGCAGGTAGCAGGCGTCATAATTGTCAACGTCCGGTTCCTCTATCAGTTGAAGTTTCCGCAGACCGGAACCGTCGGTTGCCATTTCGTAGATGCCCCACGGCCCCGCGTCGGATGGCATGGAGAAAATCATCCTGTCGCCGTCGAAATGAAGTTCAACGTCACCGACGAAGCACGACTTCCCGGGGTGGTAGAGGGTTGAAAGGCTTCCTTCCGGGGACAAGGGCGAGAGGACGGCGATCTCGTTATCATATCCCGACTTCGGCAGACATGAATTGCTTTGCCAGTTCATGGGAAGGCCTAGATTCCCGGCGTCGCGTTTGACAAGCAACAGCTTGTCGAAATCGAGCAGGGGGTTCGCAAGAACCGCCTCGCGGCACAACGCAATCACGTCTTCGGCTTTCCGGATTGAATCGGGATTTCCGTCGGCAAGCCCCGAGAGCAATGATTCGGCTGATGAATGCGAATCAGGGATTCCCGCCAGGTATTTCGCGGCGTTCGGATAACGTCCTCCGAAATCTTTCGCAAGGTCGGAAACACATAATCGCGCGGATTCAAAGTTCAGCGCGCGGAGACTGTTCGCCGCGTCGTCAGTTCTTCGTGAAAGATGATAAATCGCGCGAACAGCATCAATCCCCGACGCATCATCAGCCTTAGCCGCAAGGTCATCAGCCCTTGCCTTGAGTACGGGGGAACCGCGGCATGAAGCCGCATATTTCTCGGCCATCGTAGCCGGATCGCCGGAAGCCGATCCATGGGACCAGATTCCGTCCTCCCGCTCCCATCGCATCTGTCTTCGAGATTCCGCGTCGGGGAAGTCAGCCTCAAGCGCCGCCCACAATGACGGCATACTACCGTGGGCTTTACCGGGGGGGAGGATGATGCTTACTTCTCCATTGAAATGCGCTGCCCTCCCGGCTATTCCATCTATGGCTTCGATGTTGCTGGGCGTTCCATGATTTCCATTCCCGGAGGCGTCCGATACCCCGTCGTCAAGTGTATAACGAGCAATGCACCCTTTGGGCGATTCTGATTTCGGATCCGCAAACAGGTCGGCTATCTCTGCCGGAGGCAGCGCACGATCATAAATTCGGACTTCGTCAATATCGCCTGCGAGACCGTTTGGCGGCCAGAAATTCTTGGCGGCCATGCCCAGGCGCGGGATGTGTCCTTGCGCATCAGGCTCCGCTGCCAGCCGTCCTCCGCCGTCGGGACGGCCGTCAACGAAGAATCGCGCGTTCTTTTGCGACAAGGAATACGCGACGGCGACGTGATGCCATTTGCCGTCGGCTACTGCGGCGCTGCCGGATATTACCCCGATATAACAGGCGTCGAATCCGAGTTTGCCGCTGCGCGAGAAAAAGACCTTCCCGCCTCGCTCCGCCCAGACGCCATTCTCCGACGACATGGAGAATATGACGCCGCCCTGAGTAGTTCTTATCCACGCGCAGACTGTATAGTCGCTCATGCCGAAGTCGGGCAAAGGCTCTCCCCGCCCGGCCTCTGATCGCATCAGGCGGAGCTTACCGACGGACGCCGCCGCTGTGTCCTGCCAGGTATTTCTTTTCTCATAAAAGGCGGGACGGGTAATCTCTTCGGCCCAGGCAACATTAAAGCAGGCATGAAGCGCTGCAAGGATTGCCAGAACAATTGCGCGAACACCTGTTTTCCGCATCAGGTCCGTTGCCTTACAAAGCTAGATGAATTTCCTTAAGCCATCCACGGGCGATTCCGTTTCATCTCCCCGCCAAGAACATCCAGCGCGATGTTCACGTCCTCCACAAGCTGGAAATCATACATGCCGACGCAGATGAAATCCGCGCCGTTTTCGAAGGCGTATTTGAATCCCTGTTCGGGTGTTATGGCCCCGGCGGCAAGTGTTTTGAAGGCGATCCAGGGAACCTTGACGTCCTGCATGAACTTGATGGTCTCGTCAGGCTCGCGGCAGAAGATGTTGTCGTATTCCTGCTTGGCGCGGGCCGACCAGTATCTGGTGTGGTGGAGAGTTTTCATCCAGAAGTCCGGTTTCAGTCCGTTCTCTACGCAGGCCTTGACGGTTTCGAGGCGATGCGCGCCGAGTCCCGCCGGAAGGCCGTTTTTGCGTATAAGCTCCAGCGTCCGGTTCATAAGGTCGAACTGCTTGAACCTGGCAAGGTTGTCTGCGGTCTCGCCCTGGATGTAGCAGGCGGCCGCGCCCCTGTCGGCGGACATCTGGGCCTTTTCCAGCACATCCGCCCCGCCGCAATCGGATATGAACTTGATGCGCCCTATGTCGCGCTTCCAGTATTCATTGATGACTTCGCACAGGATCGGATTCGTCAGGATCGCGTTGACGCCGCACTTCTCCGCCAGCAGGAACGTCTCGAAGACCTTGTCCCGGTGGTGGTATGCCTTCACGAGCTTCGACACGTAGATCAGGTCGCGGGCGTGCGCCCAACCGCCGATCAGATTGCCGCCGAGGATGAGCCGGCTGAATTCGACGTTGCCGATTCTCGACTTCGGCATCTGGCCCTTCAGGTCCTTCAAGCTCGTGAAATTGAATGTCCTGATCGTCGCGCGCGAAACGGCGTCAACAAGCCCCTTCTCCTCGTGGCTCTCCCATTTTCTTTTCCGGATGACCGTGAAGGCGAAGGCGCCGAGAAACGGAGCGGTGGCGACGCTGCGGATCATGTCGCGGCGCCCCAGCGCCTGCAGTTCCATCTTCACAAGCGCTCCTTCCGGCCTCCCTTCCTTATTTCCGGCGTCAGCAGTTTCAGCGATTTTCCCGCGCGATCTTATCCGGGAGATCACAAGGGATATAAACCTGTCAATACCGTATTCCCGACTTGATCCGCTGACTGCCAGAACACACAGGGCGAGAAGCTCGACAAGGTTCTTATCAACAATCAGATAGCTTCCCTCCCGCGCGACGCCGAAATCGTTGCCGATGACAGGCGGGTTGGCGGCATAGTAAAGCAGGATCATGACCGCCCCGGCCACGGACGCCGCCCTTGCGAAGCAGCCCAGCATCAGCCCCAGGCCGACGGCAATCGCCCCCCAGATATTGAGCAGGTCAACCGCGCGCAAAATCTGCGCATCCGACGCCATCCATTGAAACAGTCCGGAGAATATCCATCTTGACGAGAGAAGATATGGCTCTGCGGTCCAACCGGTCGTCTGGAGCTTGCTGACGCCCTCGTAAAGAAAATGCCAGCCGACGGCTACACGCAGCGCGACGATTAGAACAACCTGCAGGGCCGACGCGCCCCGTTGCTTATAACATTCGCCCATCTGCCCGACCTCCCCGAATTGCGCCGAAGGAGAAATGCAACGAAACAACCGGTCACGTCCATATTATGACCGAACCATGCTCAAGGACACAACAAGACAGATATCGTCCCGGCGTCCCCGAATACTTATGTTTCATGAATTGCGCGGACTTGAAACCGGAGCAGGCTTCGCCATAGGATGAATATGCAGACGCATCCTGACGAAATCAGCATTCCAAACCGAAGAAAGTCGCAGATTTCTTATGAGACTGACAGTCATGGCGACAAGTTTCCTGCTTGGCATGGTTTCGGGCTTATCCGCACATGCCGGTGAGCAACAGCGGAAGCCAGTGGATTTCCGCGATATCGGGGCGCTGATGAAGGATCGCCCCCTCCTGATCTGCGCTCATCGCGGCGGGGTGGTCGGACCGGGTTCTCCGCAATGTTCGCTTGAGGCCATCCGGCGGGCAGCGGCGGACGGGTACGACATGGTCGAACTGGACGTCCGGGCATCGAAGGACGGCAGGCCGGTGGTTTTCCATGACGCATCGCTTGCGTTCGCATGCGGCGATCTTCGCATGTGTTCCATGGTTCCGTTCGGCGAACTCACGAGGATGCGCCACGCCGGCACGAACGAAAGCATCCCTTCCCTTGAAGCGGCGGTCGCCCTCTGCGCGGAGCTTGGGCTTGGGATTCAGATTGACGTCAAGGACAGCGCGGAGAACGAGAGAACGCGCAGGTCGATCAAGGAAACCGCCGCCGCAATTGAAAAGCGCGGTCTGGCCCCCGCGACCATGACGATCTCCAACGGCGGCAGATTTATTGACGAGATTCTGTCCGGGAAGATTACGTTCAGCATAAGCCCGAACGAGTTCAAACGATTCGAGGAACGCGGGGAACCGGTCCCGACCGATCATTGCGTCTTCGGCCACGCTATTGACCTGCCGGATGAGCTTGTAAAGCGCATCAGCGCGCGGGGCATGCTCATCATGGCCAGCATAAACACCCACCACTATCTCCCCGGCAAGGACATGGAGCAGGCAGAAAAGGATATCGCCAGACTCAGGGCGGCGGGCGTGACCGGCTACCAGATTGACAGCGATTATATGCGATATCTCAGGCCTGCCGGACGCTGATAGCCCGGGGCGTCACCCGCGTTCGCCGGTTTCTAATCCGGCAGAGACGCAATAATCGGATGACGCGGCTTCCGCTATGTGTTTATAAGCCGGTTCGACTTCCTCCATGGAAGGCCATCGCCCGGTGAAAACCCATCGGGTAAAGCGTCGCATATCATTGAGAATCGCCAGCAGGCAGGGGATGAAGAAGAGCGTGAGGAGCGTGGCAAAAGCCACTCCGAAAGTTATGGCGATGGCCATCGGCAGTATGAACTGCGCTTGCATGCTCCGCTCCGCTATCAGCGAGGCCATGCCCGCGCATGTGGTTACGGTGGTAAGGATTATCGCCCTGAAACGCCGCTTTCCGCCTGCCTCAAGGGATGCTTCAAACGTCATGCCTGAAGCAACCATTGAGTTAACGCAGTCAACCATGACGATGGCATCATTCACGACGACGCCGGTAAGGGCGACCATGCCGAACAGACTCATCACAGTCAGATTGAAGCCCAGAAGCACATGTCCCAGAACCGCCCCGATCAGCCCGAATGGAACAGTCACCATGATGACCAGCGGCTGACAGTAGGAGCGGAATATGGCGGCCAGAATGACGAAAATACCCATGACTGCCATGGCGAAACCGACATAAAGGCTGTCCATCGTCTCCTGTGTGCTCAACGCCTCGCCCTCGATGGAGTAGATTACGCCGGGATGCCGCGATATCAGGCTGTCCAGATAGTTTCGGGTCAGGTCGCTCATTATCTCCCGCCCGTTGGCGATATTGTCGTTGACATCCGCCGTCACGACAACGCGCCGCAGGCCTTCCTTGCGCCAGATGGTCGAATAACCGGTCTTCAACTCGGCTTGCGCCACGGCGCCGAACGGAACCTCGCTTCCAAACGGAGTCCTTACCCGTATGGCCATGAGGTCGGAGATGGTCCGGCGCTCATCGAGTGGATAGCGGACCTTGACCTTGATATCGTCTCGACCGCGCTGAATCCGCGCCGCCTCGGAGCCGTAGAAACCCGAATTGAGCTGCACAGCCAGATCGGCAACCGTCAGCCCAAGAGTCTTTGCCTCAGGCTTGAGGGTGATGCGCAGTTCCTTCTTCCCGGCCCGGAAATCGTCCTGGACGTTGTAGACGCCCGCCAGCGTTTTCAGCTTGTCCTGCAATTCGCGGGAAGCCTTGAGCATTTCCTCCTGATCCCGTCCGAGCAGCCAGACCTCGACCGGCTTACCGCCGGGGGCGCGGTCAATGGCGCGATAATTGACCACCGACGCGCCGGCTACGGGGCCGGTCTCGTCCTTCCATGTCGTCAGAATGTCTTTGAAAAATATGTTGCGTTTCTCGCTGGGCAGCAATTCCACGCTTATCTGCCCCTTGTGAGGTCCGCGCAGCGAGGCCATGCTGTCACCCTCGGCCCCGGCAAGGCTGTACATGGCCCTGAAGAGCGGCTCGCCGTTCTGTGTCTTCAGCTTGTCCGATGTGCGACGCAGCCCTTCCTCCATCTGTGTCAGGGCTTGCAGCGTCACTTCAATCGGGGTCCCATCCGGAAACTCCACGTTGCCGACCAGGAAATCCTGGTCATTCTCCGGCATGAAGGTGAACTTGATATGCCCGCCGGCCACAAGCCCCGCCGATGCGACACAGACACTCAATGCAAATGCCACCGCGCAGTAGCGCCACTCTACCGTCGCCCTTAGAATCGGACCGTAGACCACGTCCAGAAAACGGATCATCCCCTGCATAATCCGCGTGCGTACGCGCCCTGAAAATCCGGTTCGCACCGACATAGTCTCAGCGTCAACTTTCGGCAGGTGGTTCAAGTGCGCCGGTAACAGGAAGATGCATTCCAGGAAAGAGACCGATAGCGAACCGATAACGATCAGCGGGATGACTTTAATCAACTTGCCGATCACTCCCTGAACAAAGAACAGGGGTATGAACGCTACTATCGTAGTCAGCAGGGCGGCCAGCACGGGCCATATGATCTCGGCTGTTCCATTCACCGCGGACTCAATCTGGGACTCCCCCTCGCTTCGGCGCGTATAGATTGCCTCGCCGGTTACGATGGCGTCGTCAACTATCAAACCCAGCATCATTATCATTGCAAACATGCTGAGCATGTCCATAGAGGCGCCCTGTGTCGCCATCAGCATGCAGGAGCCAGACAGCGAGACCGGAATGCCCATTGCGATCCAAAAACTCAGGCGAATATCCAGAAAGAACCAGAGTAGAAGGAATACGACGCAAAGACCGAAGATACCGTTATTCCTCAACATGGCCACCCTTTGCCTTACCAGCCGGGAAGTGTCGGCCCACTTGGTCAACTTCGCGCCGGGAGGCAGCGTTGGGGCGTATTCCTCGACGAACTTCGTCACCGCGTTGGATACTTCCACAACGTCTTCATCAGTCGTTTTGTAAACGCCCAGCAGAACCGCCGGAACGCCGTTGAAGCGCCCGGAGATTTCATCCTCGGCGAAGCTGTCCTTTATCGTGGCGATCTGCTCCAGCCGCAGCATGGTTCCGTCCGGAAGGCCCATGACGACCATGTCCGCGAATTCCTTGCCGGTGTAGCGCCGCCCCATTGTGCGGATAAGGATTTCCTCCTTGCGGCCTGTTATCTTCCCGCCGGGAAGATTCAACGTGTTGTACTTCACGGCTGCGCTGACCTTGTCCAGGCTGAGGTTGTATTCCCTCAGCTTCTCGTCGCTCAATTCGATTGATATTTCATAATCCCTGACGCCGTGGACGGATACCTGGGACACCTCCGGCAGGCGCACAAGCGCCTCCTTTATGTCCCGCGCTCGCTCGACCATCTGCCCCTCGGGCAGATCGCCATACAGGCAGATATAGCACACGTCATTCCACGTGGTTATCTCTGAAATGACCGGGCGTTCCGCCCCTGCGGGAAAGGTTGTGATGGAATTGACGCGGTTGCGCACCTCCTCCATCACCTTGTCAACGTCGGCGTTCTCCTTGCACTCGACAAGAGCGCTGCCACCGTTCTCCGCTGCCACGGTCATGCATCTCTTAACGCCCTTGACTCCCCGCGTCGCATCCTCAAGCTTGGCGCATATTCCCTCCTCCACCTCCTCCGGAGCCGCGCCGGGGTAGACAACGAGTATTTTAATAATATCCACTGAAATCTGCGGCATAAGCTCCAGAACAAGGGACTTCGCCGAAATGTATCCCCCGATGATGATGCAGCTCATCAGAATATTGGCGAAGACGCCGTGCCGGGCCGTTACGTTCAGAAAACTCTTCATGTGTTCTTATCCGCCGATGTCCTCGTCCTGAACTTCCACGTTGAGCTTCATCCCCTCCAGCGGCGAGACAAGCCTGCTGGTGACAACCACGTCCCCGTCCTTGATCCCCGCAGAGATCAGCGCCGACTCGCCTTCGAAACGCGCCACCTTGACGGGTTGGGTCTTCAGCCTTCCATCCTCGCAGAGCAACACGGTCTGCTCAAAGCTGACGGCTGACCTGGGCAGGCGAAAGACCTTTTCGGCGATGTTGCCGGGTATCTCCACCAGGCAGAACATGCCTTCCACCAGCGGCATCATGCCCGGCCCGCCGGAACACGCCGCCTCCGCCTGAACCTCGATGACCACTTTTA
The DNA here is from genome assembly GCA_022711755.1 of Planctomycetota bacterium. GTDB lineage: Bacteria > Planctomycetota > Brocadiia > SM23-32 > JAKLEA01 > JAKLEA01. The sequence goes on along the minus strand of JAKLEA010000018.1, from coordinate 57,250 downwards.
CCGTGCGCGAGAGGGGGTCATATCGTTCAATCCGGGCAAGTCTCCCGCTCCACGCGTGTTCCTCCGGGGATTCCGCCCACCGCACGCAAACCTTTTTATTCGGAACCTTCGTGAAAAGGCTCTCATGCGCTCCGCCCCCCCCGGCGGATTCGGCATCCGCTTTGAGCGGGAACCACTCGCGAAATTCCTGGGCGTCCATTGAAACGGATATCTCCAGCGCCGAATCGTCCGCCAGAACCAGGATCGGCGGCCCGGGGCCGACGACCTGGTCTTTCTCAACCTGGGACTGCATGACGCGGGCGTCAAACGGGCTGCGTATCTCGGTCTTCTCAAGACTGAGTTTGGCGAGATCGCGTTTTGTCTGCGCCCCGGAGAGCATGATTTCCACGTCCTTGAGTTGCTGCGGATAAAGCGCAATGGCGTTTTCCACGGCGATAAGCTGCTGCTCCTGCTGGAGAAGCATCGCCTCCGCCGCATCCATATCGGAGGCCGCCGCCGCGTCCCCCGCCTGAAGCTGTTTCGCCCTGGCGAAAGTCTTCCTCCCTAGTTCAACGCCGCGTCGCAAAAGCTCAACGCGCCGTTCATCATTCTTCCAAGACTGCTGAATGGTCGTCTTCTGAGACTCCAGACGCCTGATGTCCGTCTCTGCAAGCTCAAGCTGAAGCTTGTAGACGCTCTGGTCTATCGCTATCAGCGTCTCGCCCTTCGGGATGACGTTCCCAACCTTCAGATTCGGATGAACGGCCACAACTTTCCCGGCGACCTCGGGAATCACCGCAAGGATGTTGCGCGGCTTGGCTGTTCCATGCGCTCGCAGTACGACTTCGACGTCGCGCGACGCGGCCTTGACACCTTTGACCTCAACAACGTCCTCCTTCTGTTCGACCTCCTTCGGCCTGGGTCTGAGTTTGATGAACCCGTAGCAACCGAGGGCGCCAATGGCAAGGATGACGACAACCAGAATCGCTCTGACAACCGTCAACATGATTGCGTTGCTCCATCCGGTCCCGAATCGGACCGCGTAAACTCCCAGCCGGTCATGATTCCGCCAATCCCGAATCCAGTGCTTGCTCTATTTCAAGGAAAACCTCAACCCACTTCTTCGTCGCCGCCGGGCCTATGGCCTTCGTCAACGCCGCATGCGAGGACAGAAGCTTATCCTCAATGCTGCTGGCCCTGCGCCGGGCAAGGGGCGAGAGGGTCACCTCCACTCTCCGTCTGTCCGCAGGGTTGGTCACGCGGCAGAGCAACCCCATCTCGACAAGGCGCTCCACCATTGTGGAGGCGGAGGGGTTGGAGACGCCGAGGGCAAGGGCGATGTCGCGAATCGAAGATTTCTCAAGCGCGCGGATGACCATCAGGGCGCGGAACTGCGGCACTGTGATGACGGGCTTTTCGCGCCTTCTCCTGGCGTTCTTATGGTGGTATTGCACCAGTTTGGCGAACACGCGCTGAAGCGTCTGCGCCTGCGCTATGGTTTCATTGTCCATTGGCGAGCGTTCCCAACAGGCCGTTTGAGGCGGTCAAGCGTTTCGCTGAATCCGGGCGGACATGACGGCCTCCCCCGCGAAGCCGGCTGTCCTGAATTGCTTGGGTGTTTTATTATAAGCCATGCTAATAATCTGTCAACACAACAATTAGCATATTGAATCCATCTTTCCCCATCGCCTGGCGTCACTGCTCAATCGTGTCCAGAACCGCGTCGCACGCCTCGCGGTCCGATGCTCCAATTACAACATACATGACATTGTCGCGGGCAGCGGCGCCTAACCACGCCTTGCCGTCGGCATTGATGGTCAAGCTGGCCGGGGCCTCAATGCTGGCCGGCAGATAATGCTCCTGGAAGCGTTTCCATGCCCGCTGCATCGCGCTTGCGTCCGGATATCGGACAAGTATCAGCGTGTGCTGTCCGTGATTTGTCTTGTAATCCGCGACGGCGTTCTCGGTCGCTCCGGTCAGTGAAAGAAGCGCCACCTCGTTCGGGAGTTCCGTATCGGCGATTATTGTCCCCTTGCTGCATTGCGCCGTGCCGGGCACAAGCCCCTCCTTGGGTAGCAGGCTGAGCAATCCACGCTGGATCGAGCTTCCCGGCACGCCGACGGCCAGCGCCCGACCAATATCAAGGATGATCTTCCTGTCAACCTGCGTTCCGGTCTCCGGGGCGACGCGGGCGAAATAACTCCCGCGCGCGAATTCAAGAACACCGGATGAGTAAAGGGCCGGGATACCGATGTCAACCTCTTCCCCGGACATGTCGCTGGACAAGGTGTCGCGGGCGTTGTCCGGCGTCCCCATCGCGTAGACCTCCACGACGACGGCCTTCCCGCCTGCGGAGTAACGCCAGATTCTCAACTGCTGAAAACCGCGTTTCAGATATTCATCAGCCTCGCCGCCCTTGCGCTCCCGGATACCGCCCGCGGTAACGCGTTCCGGCCCGTCAGACAGACTCCATCCATTGCCGCTGCGCGGGACGGTCGGGAACGGCGTCGAACACCCAGTCGCCGCGACAACCAGCAGGATCAACGACAGCGAAATGAAAAGTCTCATGTCTCCGTTTCCCTGAATCCGGCGTTTATTCGGTATCATCACTGGTAAATCATAGCGCAAATGCGTCCGCTTGCATACACCATTTGGGCAGGCTACAATTCGTGACCCCTTTAATCACTCAGGAGTTTCTTTTCATGGATTACCTCGATGATCTGGAAAGCCGGAGCGTCTACGTCATCCGCGAGGCGTACCATCGCTTCAAGCGGATAGCGATGCTCTGGTCCGTCGGCAAGGATTCTACGACGCTGCTCTGGCTCTGCAGGAAGGCGTTCCTCGGCCGCGTGCCTTTCCCTGTCGTTCATATTGACACGGGTTACAAGTTTCCGGATATGTACAAATTCCGCGACGAGAAGGCCCGCGAATGGAACCTTGACCTCATCGTCGGGCAGAACAAGGAAGCCAAGTCCGCCGGCGTGGGGCCGCATTCCGGCGCGAAGCTGGATTGCTGCACGGCCTTGAAGACTGAGGCCCTCAGGCAGGTCATCCGTGAGCACAAGTTTGAAGCCATCCTGCTTGGCATACGCCGCGACGAACACGGCATCCGCGCAAAGGAACGCTACTTCAGCCCCCGCGATGAAAGCTTCCAGTGGGATTATACGAACCAGCCTGCGGAACTCTGGGACCAATACAAATCCCTGTCGGACGACCGCCAGCATGTGCGCATACACCCGCTTCTGCACATGAGCGAGCTTGACATCTGGCGTTACGTCAAACGCGAGAACCTTCCCTTCACACACCTTTACCTTGCAAAAAACGGCAAGCGATATCGCAGCATAGGCTGCGTGACGTGCTGTAGTCCTGTAGCCTCGAACGCAGCAACGATTGACGACATCATCGAGGAGTTGAGGACATCAAAGGTGTCGGAGCGATCCGGCCGGGCGCAGGACAAGGAAGACGCTTACACGATGCAGAAGCTTCGCGCGCTGGGTTATATGTAATCCGCGCCAAATGGGATATGACAACATGAACCAGGATAGATTAAAGATCGCTTTTGTCGGGCACGTTGACCACGGCAAGTCCACGCTCATCGGTCGGTTGCTCTACGATACCGACTGTGTGCCGCCGGATCGGATGGAGATGATCCGCAAGGCTTCTGAGGAGCAGGGACGCGACGTCGAGTTCGCCTTCCTGATGGACCACCTCAAGGAGGAGCGGGAGAAGGGCATCACCATTGACACCGCCCAGATATTCTTCCGCGCCGCAGATCGCGAATTCTGCATCATTGACGCCCCGGGCCACCGCGAGTTCCTGAAGAACATGCTCACCGGCGCAAGCCAGGCCGACGCAGCGGTACTGATCGTAGACCTGCGAGAGGGCATCCGGGAGCAGACACAGCGTCACGCCTTCCTCCTCGGCCTGCTGGGAGTGAAGGATTGCGTCATCGCGATGAACAAGATGGACCTGGTCGGCTTCGATGAGAAGGTCTATCAGACGGTCAAGAAAGAGCTTGGCTCATTCCTTAAACGGATAGGCGCCCGCCCGCTGGCCTTCGTCCCCATAAGCGCGAAGCACGGCGACAACGTCGTGAACCGCTCCGACAGAATGCCGTGGCACAACGGACCAACCATCATCGAGGCGCTGAACACTATAAAGGCCGTGACCGAGGAAAACCTGCCCGCGCGGGTGTGCGTTCAGGACGTTTATCGCTTCGACGGAAAGCGCCTGGCAGCGGCCCGCATCGAAAGCGGCCTGTTGAACGCCGGCGATGAGGTTCTGATCCTGCCGGACAAGGTCAGGACCAAGGTTGCCTCGATAGAGAGATTCAAGAGCAGCCGCGCAACAGCCGAACCGGGCGAGTGCGTGGCGCTGGTCCTGCCCGACGATGTCGAATGCCGCCGCGGGCAAATCCTCTGCGATCCATCCCACGCGCCCGAAGCCTTCCAGCGGATAACCGTCAGGCTTTTCTGGATGTCTGAAGCCCCATTGAATAAAGGCGACATACTGATCCTGAAGGCTCTGACGCAGGAAAGCCCGTGCGAAGTGCTGGAAATCGCCAAGCGCATCAACTCCTCCTCGCTGGAGGTTCTGGAAGAACTCTCCGACCGTCTTGAAAATACCGAGGTCGCGGAGACGATGGTCTCGCTGAGCGCCCCCGTGGTCGTGGAGCTGGCCGAGCGGAATCCCGCGCTTGGGCGCGTGGTTCTTGAGCGAGGCGGCAGCGTTCACGGAGCGGGAATCGTCATCGGAACCGGCTGACTGAATCCGCAATAATCCGGCTGAACCGTGAAAGCATATGACAGGATAATATTGCTGGGCGTTGACGGTCTCAGTCCGGTCATAGTCGAAAGGCTTATGGCCTGCGGGCGGATTCCGAATCTTGCGCGCCTGGCCTCCGCCGGAACATATCGCCGGCTTGCGACCAGCAATCCATCGCAAAGCCCCGTCGCATGGAGCACGATGGCTTCCGGATGCAATCCCGGCGTCCACGGCGTGTTTGACTTCATCCGGCGCGATCCGGACGGTTACATGCCCGACCTGGGGATATTCAAGCCCGGTCGGGTCGTCAACGGCAGGCAGATATTCCTCCCGATGCGAAGCGGGCCGACCTTCTGGCGACGCGCAGCGGAGTCTGGCATTCCGACTACGGTCATCCGCTGGCCGCTGACGCTGCCCCCGGATGATTTTGGCGGTCGGATGCTGGCCGGAATGGGCGCGCCGGACCTGACGCTCAATCCCGGACGCTACACCCTACTGACGACAAGGCGCATTGAACAGGCTGAGAAAACCAGGCTCAAAGGCGCAGTCGTTACGATTGACTTTCGGGACGGCATTGCCGATGCGAAGTTGACCGGCCCGGGCGGATCATCGCTACCGATACGAATCTGCGTTGAAAGCGGGAAGTCCTCTTTAACTCTCCGAGTGGGAAGTGAAGAAAGTCGCATCCAAGCCGGAGGCTGGAGTGACTGGATCAGGCTGAATCTTCGTTCCGATGCCGGGGACAAGATTTCGGGCGTATGCCGCTTCTTCTTCAAATCAACAGAATCTGAAATTGAAATCTATGTAACACCGCTGCAGGTCAATCCCCGTGAGCCTGCATTCGACATCTCGCATCCGGAAGCCTTCGCGCGCGAACTTGCGAAAAAGATCGGGATTTTCAGCACACTGGGGGTTCCGGAGGACACCAACGCCCTGAGAGACGGCGTTCTGTCTCCGGAGGCGTTTCTTGCCCAATGCGATGACGTGATGCGCGAGAGAGAGCGAATGATGGGGGCATGCCTGGACGGATTCGACTCCGGACTGCTGGCTTTCGTCTTCGACACTACAGACAGGATTCAGCACGTTTTCTGGAGCGCATTAGACCCCGGTCATCCTGCGCATAATCCGGATTTCGCCGCGAAATACGGAACGGTTATTGACGATTGCTACTGCCGGATGGATTCGATCATCGGCGGTCTGTTGTCGTCGGCAGGCGATTCAACGGCGCTGCTGATTGCGTCCGATCACGGCTTCGGCTCATTCCGTCGCGCGGTTCATCTGAATTCATGGCTTGCTGAGAACGGTTTCCTGGCGCTCAAGGATCGGGCGGATCGTGACCGCCCGTTGTTCAGGGCCGTGGACTGGTCCCGAACTCTTGCCTACGCAGTGGGATTCTCAAGCGTCTACCTGAACCTTGCCGGGCGGGAGTCTGGCGGCATCGTCCGCCCCTGCGACGCCGCTGATGTCATTGGGCGGATAATCTCAGGGCTGGAATCATTCAGGGATTCGGAGGGTGGCGGGAAAGTCATTCTGAATGTGTATCGCGGTTGCGATCTATATGCAGGCCCCAGGGCCGGCGAGGCCCCCGATATCGTCGTAGGTTACGCGCCGGGATACCGCGCCTCGTCGCAGACGGCCATCGGGGCATGTCCCGCCCCGCTGATTCAATCGAACATCGAAAGCTGGCCGGGGGACCATCTTGTTGATCCGCCGGAAGCGCCCGGGGTTCTGTTCTCGAACGTGAAATTCGCGGCGCAGTCGCCGTCGCTCATAAACGTCGCCCCGACGATCATACGTCTGCTCGACCTGCCCCCCGATCCCGCAATGGAAGGTCAATCCCTTGAACTCGAAGCATAAGGTTGCTTTTCATACTCTTGCGGGATTACCATTTTGTAGCGCTGAAGCCATCCTTCAGCCTTGCAGTAAAGGGAGCCATGCCTCCCGCATCTTCCCATTGCAGTCGCCGGCATCCGTGTCAGACAACCACGCGTAAGCGTGACAAAGGAGAAAATCATGTCGGAACTCAAATTCGCGTTCATGGCGTCGCTGGGATTCGGCAGTATGCCGGCGCGCGAGGTGGTCAAAATCCTGAAAGGAATCGGATATGACGGCGTCGAATGGACGCTTGCTCATTTCAATCCACGCGCCATGAAGCCGGCGCAGCTCGCGGAGGTCGTTGCGGTTACGCGCTCCGGCGGGCTTGAACCGAGTGAACTGGTCGTTCAGCAGGACGTCGTCACGCGGGATGAGAACGCCCGCGCCGATCGCGTCCGCCTCGTCGCCGAATGCATCCAGGCCGGGGCCGAACACGGCATAAAGACGATGAATCTCTTCACAGGCCCCGCGCCGTGGGATCCGGGCGCGCCTGTTGTCGGCAAGAATATTACCATGGGCGAAGCGTGGAGAATGGTCTTCGAGGCCTACGACCGATGGGTTCCGGAAGCCGAAAGGCTGGGGGTCAATCTGGCGGTCGAGGGCGTCTTCGGGATGTTGGCGCACGACTTCTACACGACGAGATTTCTCATCGAACACTACAACAGCTCAAGCCTGGGAGTGAATTTCGATCCGTCGCATGACGTGCTTTACGGCAACACCGACTCCGGCTGGATGGCGCGGCAATGGGGCGACAGGATCAAGCACGTTCATCTCAAGGACGCCGTCGGCATCCCGGAGATGGGTCGGTTCCTCTTCCCGCTGCTGGGCGAGGGCAACGTTGACTGGAAGGGCTTCTTCACGGCGCTGCGAGACATGCGTTACGGCGGCTTCTGCTCGGTCGAGTTCGAATCGTTCGGTTACATCAGCAAGGTGATGAAGGGAGACGTCGTCGCCGCCGCAAGGATGAGCATGGAGCAGATCAGGGCGTTGCTGCCGTAAGGTCCGATTTCATCCAACGTAAAATCCGGATTGTCAAACGAGGAGATGAACGCGTGGAACTGCTTGTCGTCGGTTCAGTGGCGATGGATTCTGTTGACACCCCGCATGGCTCGGTCAGGGACGTGCTGGGCGGGGCGGCTGTTTATTTCTCCGCCGCCGCAAGGCATTTCACCCGGCCTCGCATGGTAGGCGTCGTCGGACGGGACTTCCCCGAAGAATACCTGAAGCGTATCAAGAAACTTGCAGACACGGACGGTCTGGAGGTTGGCGACGGCGAGACGTTCCGGTGGTGGGGCGCCTACACGGGCGACATGAACAGCGCCGTGACAAAAGAGGTTCATCTTAATGTGCTTGCGGATTTCAGGCCCAAACTGCCCCAGGCATGGGCATCGTCGCGCTTCGCCTTCCTGGCCAACGCCTCCCCGCAGACGCAGATGAAGGTACTGAAGCAGTTACGCAAGCCGAAATTCGTGATGGCCGACACCATGAACCTTTGGATCGAGCATGAGCGAATGGCGCTGTTGAAACTGATGAAGCGAGTGGACGCGCTGGTGGTCAACGACGCCGAGGCCCGGATGCTCTCCGGGATGGACAGCCTGATAAAGGCTTGCGGATGGATTCGCAGCAAAGGGCCACGGCTTGTGGTAGTTAAGAAAGGAGAGCATGGGGCCATGCTCTCCGGCGATGGGCTTCACTTCGTATGGCCGGGTTATCCGACTGCGGACGTCGTTGACCCGACGGGAGCGGGAGACAGCTTCGCCGGCGGGTTCATGGGGTACCTGGCCGCAGGCGGGAAGGTGGACGCGAGGCAGTTGAAGATGGCGCTCGTCCACGGGCAAGTCGTCGCGTCGTTCAACATCGAATCGTTCAGCATGAACCGGCTTGAGGTGTTGCGATGGTCGGAGCTGAACGCGCGTCTGCGGCGATTCGTGAAGATGATGAGCCTGGAGTAGGCGCGGAATGAGGGCCTTCTTAGCTGCGGAGCTGGACGAAGCGGGGAAGTCGGCCGCGGCAACGCTGCTGGTCAGACTGCGCCGCCTTGATTCCAGGTCCGTCAAGTGGGTCAGCCCTGAGAACCTGCATATAACACTGAAGTTCCTGGGCGATGTCACCGACGCGGAGGCGCGTTCCGCCGGTGAAATCCTCTCAGATGCCGCATCAGGCTTGATGAAAAAACCGATGCGATTCGCCGGAGTTGGAATGTTTCCCAACGAGCGTAGGCCAAGAGTCGTTCACCTGATGGCCGACGATCCGGACGGTTTTCTGAAGGCATTGAATAAAAACCTTGAGCGCAGAATTGAGGAAAAGATCGGCATTCCGGCGGAGAACAGGCGATTCGTCCCGCATATCACCCTCTGCAGGGCCAGGGGCGACAGGATTGAAGATCGGTTGTTGAAAGCGCTGACCGAGCCGCATCACGAGGCGGAGAAACCGTTCGCGGTGACGGCTATCACGTTTTTCGAGAGCATTCTGAAGCCGGACGGCCCGACCTACAAGACGATCAGGCGGATAGGACTGTCCGACGAATGAAAGAGATACCGGTAAATATGAATGAAGGATGTCTTGGGAATGGTGTGTCTCCTGCTGCATGAAATTGATTCAGTGAACTACGTTTGACTCTCCAATTAAGCTGGCGAATATGTTAGAATGCGCGTCTCAGCAAGGGCGATATGTCGGGTCTTTTCACTAAGTGGGCATTGGCCGGCGCAAGTCAAACGCCGCCGTTTCGATTGTGAGGCAGGCCCACGGCGGTTTTTTTTGTCCCGCGAGAAGGGGAAAGAGGTAACCAGGTGGCTAAGAAAGCAAAGCAGGCTCCGGGCGTTCAGGCGCTTCCGGCCAGGGATTCGGACAAGGGCAAACGGCAGGAGATGCTGGATCGGACCATCCAGCAGATCGAAAAGCAATACGGGCAAGGCTCGATCCAGAAACTCGGGGCATCACCGGGCGCGGCAGGCATCAAGGCGATCCCCACGGGATCGCTGGCGATGGATATCGCGCTTGGCGTCGGCGGAGTCCCGCGCGGGCGCGTGATCGAGATTTACGGCCCCGAAGGCTCCGGCAAGACGACGCTGGCCCTGCACATAATTGCCAACGCCCAGAAGGCCGAAGGCCTGGCGGCGTTCGTTGACGCAGAGCACGCGCTTGACCCGGATTGGGCACGGTCGCTTGGCGTTGACGTTGACGCCCTCCTGGTCAACCAGCCGGACACGGGCGAGCAGGCGTTGGACATCGTCGAGCAACTCGTGCGATCTAACGCGGTTGACGTGATCGTCGTAGACTCCGTGGCCGCGCTGGTCCCCCGCGCCGAAATCGAGGGCGAAATGGGCGACGTGCAGGTCGGTGCGCAGGCGCGGTTGATGAGCCAGGCGCTGCGAAAGTTGACCTCCGCAATCGCAAAGTCTCGCACGTGCTGCATCTTCATCAACCAGATCCGGATGAAAATCGGCGTCATGTTCGGCAATCCGGAGACTACGCCGGGCGGCAAGGCGCTGAAGTTCTACTCCTCCGTGCGCATTGACGTTCGCCGCATCACGACCATCAAGGAAGGCGAGGAGGCCATCGGATGCCGATGCCGCGCCTCCGTGGCCAAGAACAAGGTCGCGCCGCCCTTCCGCAAGGCCGAGTTCGACATGATGTTCAAGAGCGGCATCAGCCGCGAAGGCGACCTGATTGACCTGGGCGACCAGGTCGGCGCTATTCAGAAAAGCGGATCATGGTTCGCCTACGGGGACACCCGCATCGGGCAGGGTCGGGAGAACGCCTGCAAGTTCCTTGCGGAGAACCCGGACGTCAGCCTTGAGGTTGAGAAGGCGATCCTCAAGGAGCTTGCCCCGCACCTTCTGCATCGCCTCGGCGAGGAGCCGGCCCCTGCAGCGCAAACAGAAAAGGATGCCTAGCCGCCGCTTGGAGCGCGCAAGCTTGCTTGCGCCATTGAACGGGAAATTCTGCTTCCCGCCTCGCAAGCAGAGGCAGCCCGCGGCGGCAACGCTGATGGCATTGGCTTCGCTTAAGGCCGCCATTGCTTTGCTCTTTGTCGCGTGTCTTGATGTCCGCGCTCAGAACGCCGTCGCCGAGTTGGAGCAGGCTTACTTTTCGTGCGCCGAAAAAGTCACGCCGTCCGTCGTGTCAATCATCAGCATGACGGCGTCCGGCGTAGTGAGCGATCCCAACCTGCTGGAAGACCCCTTCGCGGAGCAGAAGAAGCGCTTCTTCGGGGAAAAGGCCGCGCAGGTCGGCATGAACGTCGGCAGCGGCGCGATCATTGATCCGAAGGGCTACATCCTGACCAATGAGCACGTCTGCGCCGGAAACAGCAAGGTCGGCGTGATGCTTTCCGACGGACGCCGGTTCGAGGCGACTGTCCTGGGCGCGCACAGCATGCGCGACCTGGCCGTGCTGAAGATCGAGGCGGGCGAACCGCTGAAGGCGCTTGAATGGGCCCCCGCGGAGGAGGTGAAAGTTTTGCAGTTCGCAATCGCGTTCGGCTACCCGTACGCGATCGGCGAGGACCCGAAGCCGACGGCAAGCGCGGGACACGTCAGCGCAGTCAACCGCGCAACCCGTTCGCATGACAGAGGACGAGACTTCACCGGATTGATCCAGACGGACGCGGCGATTAACCCCGGCAACAGCGGCGGGCCTCTGGTTGACATACATGGCCGCATGATAGGCGTCAACGTCGCCATCGCCAGCATGTCGGGTGGTTTCGAGGGAATCGGTTTTGCCGTCCCCTTCGACCGCCAGACGCTGGAGATCATAGAACGCCTGAAGTCCGGCGAAAGCGTCCGCAAGCCGTGGATGGGCTTCTCGGCCGGGCCGGTTGACAGGGAGCGCGCGAAAAGCTTCGGAGCGACGCCCGGCAAGGGAATCCTGATCGAAAGCGTCGTCCCGGACAGCCCCGCCGCGATGTCCGGACTGCGCAAGGGCGACATTCTCCTGAGTTTCGGAGAACAGGATATTGACGCGCCGGATACCCTTGCCGCCGCACTTAAATCCCGCGCCGTCGGGGACAAGGTCGCGCTTGGCGTCCTGCGCGACGGAGCGAGAATCAGGATCGAGATGACCCTCGGCGAGGTCGTCCCGGATTCGCCGTCCGCCGCGCCAAGCCCGAGGTTCTGGCGCGGGGCGAAGATAGTGCCGCTGCCGCAGTCACATAAGGACGCTAACGGAGTCATGGTTGAGGAAGTAGCCCCGGACACGCCGGCATGGAAGGCCGGGCTGCGTCCCGGGGACGTCATTGACGAGGTGAACCGCAATCCGGTAAAGAATCTGGCCGAATTCCTGAACGCTGTCAGGCCGCTGGACGGGCAGGACATTCTGCTTCACACCGACAAGGGTTATCGCCCGATTGAGAAACGATGAAAACCGACGAGATTCGACGAAGATTCACAAGCTTCTTTGAGCGACACGGCCACACGCACGTTCCAAGCGACACTCTCGTGCCGACGGGGGATGACACGACCCTCTTCACCGTAGCCGGCATGCAGCAGTTCAAGGATGCCTTCTACGGCAGGCGCGACATGGGCTACAAACGCGCCGTGACGTGCCAGAAGTGCATCCGCACGGGCGACATTGACAACGTCGGATTCACGCCTTCGCACCAGACGTTCTTCGAGATGCTGGGCAACTTCTCCTTCGGGGATTACTTCAAGAGGGACGCCATCTTCCTGGCGTGGGAGTTCATGTTGGATGAACTCCAGATACCCAAGTCGAAGCTGTTCATCAGCGTATTCGAGGATGACGACGAGGCGCACCACATATGGCAGGACCTTGTCGGCGTCCAGACGGACAGGATTTTCCGATTTGGCGAATCGGACAACTTCTGGCCGGCAAACGCCCGGACTCTTGGACCGGACGGACCTTGCGGGCCGTGTTCGGAGATTTACTTCGACTGGGGCAAGGACGTGGGATGCTGCAAGTCGGACTGCAATCCGTCGTGCAACTGCGGGCGCTTCGTCGAGGTCTGGAACCTCGTCTTCCAGCAATATGACAGGCAGCCGGGCGGCGTTCTCGTCCCGCTGTCTCAGCAGAACATTGACACCGGCATGGGGCTGGAGCGCATCTCCCGAGTCATGCAGGGCGTGAAGAGCAACTTCGAGATTGACGTGTTCGAACCCGTCGTCTCGCAGATATGCAACGTTATCGCGCCCGGGAATCCCGGCTCGATCCGCACCTCCCCCCTTGTGCGCCGGATAGCCGATCACGCGCGGTCGGTCACGTTCTGCGTGACGGACGGCGTGCTGCCGTCCAACGAGGGGCGCGGCTACATCGTGCGCCGCCTCATCCGTCGCGCCGTGCGGGACGCCGCGCAACTCGGCCTTGAAAAACCTTTCCTGCACGGTCTTGTCGGAAAGGTCGTCCACCTCTTCGGGCATGTCTACCCCGATCTGATTGACCGCAGGAACCAGGTCGAGAACGTCATCCGCGCCGAGGAGGAGGCGTTCCTGAAGACCGTCGGACGCGGAATGCTCATCCTGGAGGGCCACGCCGAGCGCATGAAGGAATCCGGGCGGGGAACCCTCCCCGGCGCCGACGCGTTCGAGCTTTACGCCACGTACGGCTTCCCGGTAGAGATGACAGAATCGCTGTTGCGCGAGCAGGGCTTGAACGTGGACATGGAGGCGTACGCCGCGGAAATCGAGAAACACAAGGCCCAGAGCCAGGCGGGCAGCCGCTTCAAGGGGCCGGTCTTCGGCGGCGGGCCGTTGGCCGATCTCAAGAATGTCCTACGCCAGACGCGGTTCGTCGGTTACGAAGCCTTGTCAGCGGACTCCGTCGTCGTGGCTGTTCTGAATGCCGACAAGTCGGCCGTCGTAGAGGAGCTGGCGGAAGGTCAGGAAGGAAGCGTCATTCTCGACGTTACTCCGGCCTATGCCGAGGCCGGCGGACAGATTGGCGACATGGGACGCATGGCCTCCGCCGACGGCAAGACGCATTTTGAATTCACAACCGTAGAGAAAACGGACGGCTTCTACCTCCATGCCGGCAAGGTAGGGGCCGGGCGCATCACGGCGGGCATAAGGTTGAGCGTCGAGGTTGACCGCGAAACGCGCAACGCCACAATGCGCAACCACACGGCGACGCACCTTCTTCATCACGCGTTGCGCAACGTGCTCGGCGACCACGCGCATCAGGCGGGGTCTCGCGTCGCGCCGGACCGCCTGCGCTTCGATTTCCACCATCACGGCGGCATGACGGCGGACGAACTGCGCCGCGTAGAGGACATCGTCAACGCGCGAATACTGGAAAACCATCCGGTCGCCACCCGTGTTGCGTCGCTTGAAGCCGCCCGCGCCGAAGGCGTTATCGCCCTGTTCGGGGAGAAATATGAGGATAAGGTGCGCGTCGTCGGCGTCGGGGAAACAGGCAGGGAGTTGAGCCGGGAGCTTTGCGGCGGCACGCACGTCGGTGCGACCGGCTGCATCGGCTCTTTCGTCATTCTGTCCGAAGGCTCGATCGGCGGCGGGCTTCGCCGTATCGAGGCGGTCACTGGAACGGGCGTAATGAAGCGCATGAGGGAGCGTGATGGTCTGATCAGCTCGTTGAGCGATGCGCTGGGCGCGCCGGAGACCGCGCTGCTTAAACGCGCTGCCGACCTTCAGGGGCAGGTCAAGTCGCTCCAGAAGGAACTCTCCCAGGCCCGGAGCGCAAAGAGCGGATTCTCTGTTCAGCAGGCGCTGGCCTCGGCCCCGGCGGTAGGCGGGGCGAAGATAGTCTGCGCCAACCTCGAGGGCGCGAGCGCGGACGACCTGCGCGCGGCTGCGGATTCGATCAGGAAGGCCGCCGACAGCGTGGCGCTTTGCCTTGCGAGCGTCCGGGAAGGCAAAGTCCTCATGATCGCCGCCATGACGCCGGACCTGCTCAAACGCGGGCTTCATGCGGGCAAGCTGCTCAAGCAGATTTCGCCCATCGTCAAGGGCGGCGGCGGCGGCAAACCGGATATGGCTCAGGCCGGCGGGACCGACCCGGCGGGCATTGACGAAGCGCTGAAGGCGGCTGAGGCGGAACTGAGGAAAGCGCTGGAATGAGTAAACCGGAGGCTGGGCGCGGCAGGCGTTATCTCTTTCATCAACTCGATGAACTCGATCCGAAACCATGCCCGTGCGGGCTGACGCGGCGGGGTTTCCTGGATGATCCGGACGCGACGGCCTCGACGCATATCGTTGATATCAAGACCGACGCGCAGACGCACTATCACAAGAAGCTTACGGAAATCTACTTCATTCTTGAGGGGGAGGGCACAATCGAGCTTGACGGCGAAAGATTGCCGGTCAGGCGCGGATCAGCCGTGATGATTAAGCCGGGATGCAGACACAGGGCCGTTGGGAAATTGCGCCTCCTGGTCACGGCAATTCCGAAATTCGATCCGGCGGATGAGTGGGTATGAGATTCGAGCCACAGATGGACGCGGATATGCGCGGACGGGCCATGCTGGAAGTGAATACCTCGCACAGAACGCTGACTTAATCTGATTATGATCTGGGGATCAATGATCGGAAAAAGCACCGGACGTGCGCACTTCACCGCCTGATCGCCATTTGATGGAATCAATCCCGATCGCAGCATAGCCGTGTGAATTCAATTCCAACCTGATTACGATTTCCTCCCCCTCTTCGGAAACATCAAGCTCACTGCCCCCGATCCACTCCATCGCGCCGACCTTGCCGCGTATTCCAAGCTCCTTCCTCATGAGCTTAACGACGACGCTCTTCCCCGCGTCGGTCGGATTATGAACCGTGAAGGCAAGATTGCCGTCCCCAGCCAACCCGTATCTTTCAATCCGTATCTCTTCCGGCGCGACGGCTGCAAAGGGAACCGGCTCCCATCCGGCAAGGTCGAGCCTCCGGATAAGCGGAACGTATTTCAGAAAGAGATGCCGGTCGCGGTTATACCAGTCCGGATTGTAGAAATACGCAAGATTGGAAAGGCTGCTGTGTCCGTGGAACATGCTGGGGTAGACGGCGTAGAAGAGGCTGCGCTGGAAATACTCCTCCATGCGCCCGCCCGCCGCGTCGTAATCGTTGTTCATCAACATGAGGTACGGCCTGCGCGCGGCCATCGAACGGAGGAAAAGATAGCGTTCATCAGAAACGCTTTGCCACTTGCCGTCCTCAATCCAGCGATATTCGCGCCCGGGAATATCCACGTAGGGCGCGAGGAACCAGAACCGGAAAAAGGCGTCGTTGCCCATCAGCGCCATGCCCTTCTCCCACAGCCGTCCGGACAGATCCTTGATGAAGGCATGCGTCCCCCAGAAGTTGAACAGGCAGACCTTGCGCGTCTCCGGGTTGAAAGTCAGCGGGTACCGCGTGACGCGCCAGTGCTCCCGGCGATAGTTTTGAATCAGCCCCCAGCCCTCCATGGAATCAATATAGACGCCATCCAGCCCTGCCGGCGGCTGATCTTTCCAGCCGAGGACCTTTTCCAGCAGGGACATCTCGTATTGCGCCTTGTTCTGGAAATCATTTGAAGGCGCTCCCGGATCGGCGTTGCAGCCGAACGGGGCCTGCTTAGTCCACGCGATGGGTTCGAGGTAAAGGTCACAGCGCCCGTCTTCCCGCTCGATTGCGCTGTTGAGCGTGGCGCGGGACTTCGCATCCCCGCCATCTGCGTCTTCCTTCAACTGGGCGAGATACGCCTCGTATGTCGGTTTCTCTTCCCCCCTGAATGAGCGCCAGTTGGTCTGAGGCTCGCAATAGATGAAGCTGCCAACTCCGAGTTTGTCGTCCTCCGCAACGGTATGGAGATCGCCCGGCGCGACCTCCCGGAAGGCGAAGCCAAAATCTTCCGGGCGCTGGATGTTGGCGATTGACTGGAACGGGAGCCAGATTCCGCCCTTTGAGACTCGCCGGCGGAAGGCGTCGGGATACAGATCATAGTACCTTGCCAGCGCGCGGCGGAAGGGCCATTCGACGCCGACTTCATAGGCGATGACGGCGGCGTCCGCGCGGGATGGAAACAGCTCCGGAATGGGTGAAAGCCCGAAATCGAATTCGGCGCGGAACTCCTTTTGTGCTGTGTCATAGACGAACCGAACCATTCGCGGCGGCTCCGGCGGAACGGCAAGGCACAGCGCTTTGTCGCCGACGGAGACGACGGCAAGCGGGTAGAGCGACGCCATGCCGGTCACCCCGTAGCCGACGTCAACAAGATTCGCAAACTCGCCGACACCCTCGATCTTTCTGGCGCGTTGCGGGTCGTCATGCCATACGCCGCCGCTTGCTTCAAACTTCATGCAGAACGAGAGCGTCACGGCGCGATCTCGCCCGGTCGTATCCGCGCATTCGCATGATAACCTCAAAACCCCCGATTCGGCGTGCGCTTCCGATTTCAGGCGGATGCCGAGTTGCGATGCGGACACTTCGCTGTCAACTCCGGACTTCCGGATGCCGGATGATTGCTTGTTTGCGGCCATCCCATCAGCGGCGACGTCGCGCACCCGCCATTGCCCCGCCGCGAATTCCGGCGGCCCCTGCCCCTCACGCTCAATCGCAGCACAGCCAAATGACGATGCCAGAACAGCAGCTATGAATCTAATGGTGATGTCCGTCGTCTTCATTTCCTTATTCCTCCGCAAACCGCCTTTTACCAGGAAGAAGCGCAACGGCAATCATGTTCCAGGGGAGCGGCGGGCGTGTCAATGTAGAATAATGGCTGACAGACGGAGCGGAAGGTTTGCGAAGCAAAGACCCATTACGGTAATGCGCCATATAGGCGCTCGCGAGCCGCTGTCAGCAAGTCCAACCATACCCTATTATCTACAACGGCAACTGACGTGCCGAACACTATTGTTAACGCCCACGTATTTCCTCGGATTTCCCTTCCCCAGTCCCGGACGGCAACATCACACGAAAACCGAAGTCCACGTTAGAGAACCATGGTGGGAACCCACTGCGGCCGGTTGAACGAGCAAGGTAAGAACTGCAGCTCCAGGCTCCGCCGCGGAACACGCGACCGGGACCGGAAGAAGGTCCCTTCGGGTCGCTGACGTTACCCGATGGATAAGGACCGAATAAGTCTTTACACCATTCCCAAACGTTCCCAATAATGTCGTACACCCCCCACGGATTCGGCTTGAAGCTCCCAACGGGGGCCGTGTAAATATAGCCGTCGTTTACACCCTTGAACGGGTTAGGCCAGTCGAGGTACTCGGCCGAGCTTCTGACGTTCGCGTTGCCCTTGGCGTCCTCTTCCCTGTCTCCCCACCACCAGACTCCATCCACTCCCGCGAGACAGGTATACTCCCATTGGGCTTCCGACGGCAGGCCGTATGACCTGCCCTCCTTGCCGCTGAGCCAGTCACAGAACGCCTTCGCGTCGTTCCAACTGGCGCACACGACCGGGTGTCTATCCGTCTGCTCGAATCCAGGGCATCGCCAGCAGATTCCTTGTACTGGCCCCCCCCTCCTCTGTAAAGGCGTCCGTCTTCTCTACATCAGTCTTATACCCCTTCTCGCGCACGAAACGCCCGAACTCCCCGCGTGTAGTTTCGTAGATACTCAGATAGAACGGTTTGGTGAGCTTGACCTTGTGGCGCGGCAGTTCCTTTTTGTACCATTCGGTATCGTCACTCCAGCGACTGCGGATCTCCTCCGGTGAGTGCTTGCTGCCCATCATGAACTCGCCCGCCGGGATCAGCACGAACCGCATCCCGATGCTGTTCTCAAAGGCGACGGGGATACCGTATTCTGCGGCAGCCGCAAGCTGCTCCTTCGAGACAACCTCCTTCGCCCATTCGGGAGTCGTTGGGAGCTCGACGGCCTCATCCTCGGCAAACGCCAAGACGGGAAGAAGGCTGGCAGTCACGAGCAATACAGCAATCTTGGAAAACCGGTATTGCACACTCATTTCTCTTATTCCAACGCGCCGCAGCAAACGCTTCATACGTATATTATACAATCGTTACGCTCCCACACAAGAACCGGCTTCAAAGCGATTCGACTTGAGTTTTGCTGAGCGCCGTCTTCATTGCAATGTGTTATAAGGTTATGGATTAACCCTGAGACCGGGAGCAAAGATGGGCGATCTCCATGACTGGTTGAACGACGACGATTCCCGAATCCCCGAACACCCGAAGGGCGGCGGGAGCTTCGGCAGGTGGATTACCGACGACTCCGGGCTGCCGGCCTATGAATACGAGCTTGACGAACGGTCCGACGCGCTGGCCGAATACAACACGACGCGGGGAGTTTCGCGCGATCACTGGCATCTGCTGGGCAATGACCGCGAAAAATCGGGGACAGCGACCATACTTCTGTATCTCTCATTTCCCCTTCCGGTCCTTGATATCCGGGGACATCATACAGTTTTCCCGCTACTTTGGTGGTACTTCCGCGCCTGTAGCATTTTACCTGGCACGTCAGTAAGCTGTCAGTGCGAGGGCGCAGTCTTCCAAGTGGAAGAATGTCTTCATCCCGCGCGCCGCGCACCATCCTGTGCGACGTGATGCGGCAGGCACAGCACGACGACCCTTGCCACACTGCCCATGCAGTACAGGCTAACGCGGAAGGGCGACGGCGTCAATGCCCGCCGCAATGCGCGCGGGACTGGCTCAAAATCCATATTATGATGTTCCCCGAAATCTACGAACACTGTTGATGATGTCCCCTGAAATCTAGATGTCCCCCGAAATCAATACGGCGGCGGCAAGCCGGAAATGGCGCAGGCTGGCGGAACCGGCCCGGCGGGCATCGAGGAAGCACTGAAGACGACTGAGTAGGAATTGAGGAAGGCGCTGGGGTGACACGCTTTATCCACTGATTCGAGATGCGAGTCGAAATCCTCGTCTCCGATCCTTTCGGGTCGGCGTTGATGTGCGGCAGTGATAATCTACTTGGATTGGGTCCGGTGCTTCATGATGCGGCGTCCCGCCAGAGCCGCACATCCGATACCAACGAGAAGCAGGGCGCTTGGCTCTGGAACGACGGTGAAAAACACGTTGCCTCCCTGGCCTATCCAGACAATCTGAGCAGGACTAGCGTGATAAATTGCCGGATGCAGGTCATCCGTCGAGTTATCAGTTATCTGGGTTACGTTGACGCCGTCCCAGTAGAATATCTCGTAATCATTTCCGTCGCTCTTGGCCCAGACAACATGGCCGTCGTACATGTCAATGTCATCATGAATCGGACCGTCCGGATAGACAACATAATCAATCCTGGTGTCATCCGGCACGTTGACCTCATCGTAGTAGAGCCAATATTTTGGCGGTGGATTCTCAGGTTCGGCAAGGTACCATAGGTTCGCCCACGACGCCCCGTGCAGAACATAGTCCCACTGATTCACAGTTATTCCCGGATCTAGAGCGCTACCGAGATACGTCTTAGAGGATCCGTCCCACATATTCAGTCTGTTTCTACTCGTGAGAGTGCTGCCTTCGAGCCACGTTACTTGTTCCTTATATGCGGAAGGACAGGCTCCAAAGTCATTACTCAACGACCGGGTCCCACCACTCTGTGACCAGCACTTCACAGAATTATCAGCCTCGAAAGCCACGAGTCCGTTCCAGAGCGAAACCTTGGGTTTGGTCGCGTATTTCTGGTCGGTTACCTGCGTGACCGTCGAACCATTCCAGAATAGCACATCATAGCGAAAATCGCCAAAACCCACCATATCGGTGATGCCCACAAATGCGATCTGGCCATCCTGCAAGGATATCGGAGCGTCAGTGATGCCTGTGTAAAGCGGGTTTGGGCCGCTCCAATTGATGGTTTGGACGGTTGATCCGTTCCAATATTTGATCACCGACTTCCCGGCGCTCCTGCTGTGCCATGCGACGGTGCCGTCGTAAACGTCAAGGGCGCTTGCGCTGGGGTCGGTTACTATCTGTATGGTGTCGGCCCAGCAATTCATTGCATACAAACTTGCCGCGGCAACGAGACAAAAAATCGTTTCCCAAATTTTCCACATGTTCATGGTTCTAACCTCCCCTATGCAATTGAAAAGTTAAATTGAGGACAGCGACCGTATTTCTGCGCCTCCCATTTCCCCTTCCGGCCCTTTCTCTGCCTGGTGGCCCGCCGCCTTCCAAAAACCGGAGCAATGCGCCATCCTCAAACCCATGACTCCACTATATCACAGCCTTTGGAAAATCCAATCCCCACCCTATCCGTTCTAGGGTCTTCAGAATTTGTTACGCGACGTTTACCATGCAAGGTGTTATAAGGTTCTGGATTCATCCCGATGCCGGAAGAAAAGATGAGCAATCTCCATGACTGGTTAAACGACGACAATCCCCGAATCCCCGAACACCCGAAGGGCAGCGGGAGCTTCGGCAGGTGGATCACCGACGCCTCCGGCCTGCCGGCCTATGAATACGAACTTGACGAACGGTCCGACGCGCGGGCCAAGTATCAGACAACGCGGGGGGCGTCGCGCGATCACTGGCACCTGCTGGGCAATGACCGCGTCATCGCCACCGCCCATAACGGCGGATACGTGCAGCTTTACGACTGGGGGCGCGGGGGAAAGGTTCTGAACCGGTGGGAGCCGGAACGGATGGGCTATTCCGGCGGGTTCAAGTTCATCAGCATGAACGGTCGGACCTTCAGCACATTGCGCGGCGGATTACCGAAGGACGCGACTCAGCGGCGCGTATTCGGCACAGGCTATTTCCTGAAGGAAACGCGGCATGACGAAATGACGCTGATCGAGCGCATTGAAGCCCCGGACGGTGATGATCCCGTTCTGATCTCCAAGACTGAGATCAGGAACGAGAGCAACGCCGACGCGGAGATCGGACTTGTCGAGTTCTGGGCCGTCAATCCCGAGCAATTGCTTTTCACGCCGTTTATCGTCAGGCCGTTTCTCATGTTGCGCAAGGCGCTAAACCGCCTTTTCAGAGTATCGGCGTTTCACGACGAGGCGACAGGCGCGACGGGGATCAGCGTCAACTTCTCATGGCCGTCGCTTGCTCCGCATCCTGAAACGCCATTCCTTTTCGATTGCCACCCGAAGACCGTATTTCTCGCGCCGCTGGATGACGGGACAAGCGGGGCCGCGCAATTCGCCACTGACGGAAGGGCGTTCTTCGGATCGGGAGGATTAGCCGATCCTCCTGGAGTCACCGGAGCGGCGGACGGAAGCCTCATCAAGAACCGCCCGGCCCATCGCGGCGACTCAATACTGGAGTTCCGGCGAACCGTGAGACTTGCGCCGGGGGAAACCGCACGGTTTCGCTACATCTACGGATACAGCGACCGGGCCGGCATCCGCGCCCTCGTCGAAAAGCATTCGATTCCGAAAGAGAGAAAACGCATCCCGCATGCGGGATTCCGGTCAGAGGGAGCAGAGTGGCTGGAAAGGGAGTGCGCATGGCATTCCTACTACCTCCAGGCCGGAACGCTTTACAGCGATTTCTATCGCGCGCATTTCGTTGACCAGGCATCGGCGTATTCCTTCGAGCAGGGGTTGTCCGGCGCGTCGCGCGACTTCGCCCTTTTCATCCTGGCGCTGACGTATCTGCGGCCTTCGTTGGCCAGGGAGATGCTGCGTTTCATGATGGCGACCCAGAACCCGGAAACCGGCGCCCTGCCCTACGCGCACATGGGCCACGGCGTCTCGTCCGGGGTGCTGATTCACAGTTGGAGCAGCGATCAGGACCTCTTCTTCATGTGGGCGCTTGCGGAATACCTTTCCGCCACCCGCGACATGGGATTCCTTGAGGAAGACGTTCCCTTTAACCCGCCGTCTAAAGGCAGAACCGGCAAGGTCTTCGAGCACGTCCAGCTGTCCTTCAGACACCTGACGAACCGCGTCGGAGTCGGCGCTCACGGCATGATCCGATCGGGAACTGGCGACTGGAACGACGGTTTGCTCCCGCTGTCCGGGCATCCCTTCATAGGATTCCTCCGGGGGGAATCCGCCCAGAATGCCGCGCTGGCCGCGCTCGTCCTGCCTGCGATGGCGCGGCACCTCGGAAACATCGCTGCAGGAACAGCCGCGCTCATGCGTGAGTTCGCGGCGAAACAGACCGATGCACTCAAGCCGATGTGGACAGGCGAGTGGATGGCCAGAGGTTACACAGGGCGCGGAGACGAAATGTTCGGACGCGACAGACTCTTCCTTGATGCGCAGCCTTTTGCGGTTCTCGGCGGCGCTCTGAACGAGGAACAGTCCCGACGGCTGTTTGCGAACGTCGAGGAACGCTGCGTCAGGCCGGAGGCCACCGGTGCGCTCATGATCTGGCCGGCGGATGGAAGTGTGGCCGATCCCGGTTCGACGTGGGCTGCCGTGGATTCATTGACGGCATGGGCGTGGGGGCATGTTGACCGGGAATCCGCGTGGCGTTTCTTCCTCTCGACCACGCTTGCGGCCCGGGCGGAGGCATATCCCGACCTCTGGTACGGCATCTGGTCCGGCCCGGACGCCTACTACTCCAGCGGTCGCCCGAACGCGGGCCAGGCCTTCAACAGCGTCTTCACCCCGGCCATCAACTTCCCGGTCATGAACATGAATCGCCATGCCGGACCGCTTCACAGCCTCATCAAATTGTCTGGTGTCCGTCCCCGCGACGGCATGATCGTCATTGACCCCCTTGTGCCGCTGGAATCGTTCGCCTTAAGGCTACCCCTGCTGGGTTTCGCTTACAGTCCGGACAGGCATGATGGATATTATCGCCCGGTCGCTTCCGGACGATTCGAGTTCGCAATCCGTCTGCCGAAGGGCGCAAAAGCAGAAGGATTCAAAGTAATCCTGAACGGAGAACCGGCGCAATTCACGATTGACGCCGACGGTCTTGCCCGCTTCTCGACCGACGGCGAGCCGGGATCGGAAATCCGATGGGAAATCGCCTGGCGCGCAGTCTGAAACATTGCGTCGGATGCGCCGTGAGGCTAATCTCCTGTAATGGCTCCGATTGATAAAATCCATACAGCGGGACGAAACACGACAATCAGGCTGATTTCGGCATTTCTCCTTCTCGGAGGACTTGCTCTGGTCATGGAAGATAGTCTGCGCGGCGACGAGTTGAAGGAAGTCGTCATCCTGCCCGAACTGCGATATCACACTATCGAAGGCTGGGGCCAGGGCAGCATGGATCAGGCAAATGTCCCCTGGTTCACAAGTCTTTCCGACGCGGAGCGCGAGAGACTGCTCGATCTGCTTTACACGCTAAATGACGGCGGGCTGGGGCTGAATGTCTGCCGTCACTACGTCTGGGGCGGAGACGATCCGACGCACGAGCATATGTGGCGCGGACCGGGGTCGAAGAAATGCGTCGGCTTCGAGATGCAACCGGGGCATTTCGTATGGGACGGCCACGAATCGTCCCTCTGGCACGCGCGGGGCGCGCTCAAACGCGGCGCAAAGATGGTCGCCTTCTGGAACAGCCCACCCTACTGGATGACGGTGACAGGCTGCTCCAGCGGATCAAAAAAGAAGGGCGACAACAACCTGCGCGATGATATGGTCGAACGCTTCGCCGAACACATCTGCAACGTCCTTGAACATTATCGGGACGGGTTCGGGATACCATTTGATTACGTATCGCCCATCAATGAGCCTGACGCGAATTGGTGGGACCTTGAATGCGGGCAGGAGGGTTGCTGCGTGAATGCGCGGCAGGCGATTGAAATCATCTCCTCCCTCCGAAAAGCCCTGGACAAGCGCGGCATGAATCTTCCCATACACGCCCCCGAAGCCGGGCATTCCAGCAGTCTGAACTATCTCGATGAACTGCTCAACAATGACGCGGCGCGGGGCGCGATCCATACGCTTGCCTGCCATCAATACTTCGTTGACGATCGCAGCCTGTTCCTCTGGGCGCAGAAGACCCGCCGAGCCGGGAAACCGCTCTGGATGAGCGAATGGGGCGACTGGGAAAATCGCGGGATTGCCCAGGCCCTGAATTACGCGATGAAGATTCATCAGGCGCACCGCGTCATGAGCGCCGACGTCTGGTGCATGTGGGAACCGTCATTCCTATTCGATGAAAGGGAGGGACGGCTCATCCCCCGCCACTCGTTCTTTGCCGTTGCCCATTACAGCCGCTTCCTGCGGCCCGGATCGCGCATGATCGAGGCGCTGGCCCCGACTATCAAGGTCAACGCGTATCTTGACGAGGCGAATGCGACAGTCATCGCCATCGCCGTCAACGCCACGGGAGACGACATATCCATCCCCTTCGACTTCTCGCGATTTGAAGGGCTGAGCGACGTTGATGGCCGGCGAACAAGCGCGAACGAGATGCTGGCGCAGTTCGTCGTCGCCAGACCGGGAGAAAGGTTCAGACTCATCCTTCCCAAACGCTCCATCACCACGCTCTCTGCAAAATATCGCGGCATCCGTCCCACCATGATCCAGAATCCCGGCTTCGAAACCGGCGACGCTGCGGGCTGGACAATCCGCGCGGCAAAGAAGAACAGCGCAGGCGTGGAGGATAATTACACGCAGAGCGGAAACTTCAACGGTTTCCTGCATGTTGATTCTGATGGCGGGTCAGCCCTTTCGCAGCAGGTCTCCGGACTGAAAGCCGGAACGAAATACCTGCTTGGCGCAGCCTGCGCGACATCCGGAATCCCCGCTCGATTCGGCGTCAGGCAGGGCGGCAAGACCATTTTCGCAGAGGCGAAGGGCGGGAGTTATAGATTCCCGGTCGTTGAGTTCGTCGCCGAAGGCGCAACGGCGGAAATCTTCTACGAGTGCGACGCCGAGAAATCCCAGAGCAACCATTGGGCCACGATTGATTCCGTCTTCCTGAAGGAATTCACTAAGTCCGGCAAGGCGGCGCAATGACAGCCCCGTCAGGCCGATTGAAGTTCTTCGAGGTGAAACATGAGGATTAAACTGATGGCGATTCTTACTGCCGCGTTGCTTTCAACCATTGCCGCCGATTCCCCCGGTGCCGAGGTCTCGACAATAACCATCCATGCCGACAAACCAGGCCCGAAGGTCAGCCCCGGCATGTACGGCATATTCTTCGAGGAAATCAACCACGCCGGAGATGGCGGGCTTTACGCCGAAATGATCCGCAATCGCGCATTCGAGGACGCCCGCCCGCCGGAGGGAACGACTGTCGCAGGCAGCAAGGCGGTCACGAAGAACGGCCTCGAAGTCGGCTACAACGCTGCAGACCTGACGCCGGGGTGGACGCTTGTTCTGGACGGCGGCGCGGAGGGCGCGATGTCGCTCGAGGAATCCGAACCGCTGAACGATGCCACGCCCCGCAATCTCCGAATCGA
This sequence comes from Planctomycetota bacterium, assembly GCA_022711755.1. Classification (GTDB taxonomy): domain Bacteria; phylum Planctomycetota; class Brocadiia; order SM23-32; family JAKLEA01; genus JAKLEA01. Next base: position 31,454 of record JAKLEA010000018.1, on the reverse strand, counting down.
GACGAAATCTGCTGGAGATGCCCTCTCCGGCACGGGCCGCGTCGGCGTCGCCAACTCAGGCTACTGGGGCATATCGGTCCGCGAGGGAGAGGAATACGCCCTCTCATTCTTCACGCGCGGCGAGGGCGGCTTTGCAGGGCCGCTGGCAGTATCCCTCGAACACGCATCGGGCAACGTCCTGGCGCAAGGCGAGATCGGGAACATCAGCGGCGAGTGGAAAAAGCACGAGTGCGTCCTGAAGGCAAACGCCACCGAATCCCACGCGCGGCTTGTTATCGCGACGACTTCCCCCGGCGCATTCCGACTTGACGCGGTTTCGCTATTCCCGCGCAACACATGGAAAGGCCGCACAAACGGACTTCGCGTTGACCTTGCCGAGAAGCTGGCCGGCCTCAAACCCGGCTTTGTCCGTTTCCCCGGCGGGTGCTTCGTCGAGGGAATCACGCTTCAGAACGCGTATCACTGGAAGAAGACGATCGGCCCGATCGAGACGCGCCCAGGACACTGGTGCCTCTGGAATTACCAATCCACCGACGGCCTCGGATACCACGAATATCTACTGCTTTGCGAGGACCTGGGGGCATCAGCGATGTACGTCGCCAACTGTGGAATGTCATGCCAGGGACGCAAGGGCGAGATCGCTTCCGAAAAGGAATTAAACCAGTGGATTCAGGACGCGATTGACGCGATCGAATACGCGATCGGCCCGGCGGACTCGAAGTGGGGCGCAGTCAGGACGGCCGCCGGCCACCCGAAACCCTTCGATCTGAGGTACGTCGAAATCGGCAACGAAAACGGCGGTCCGGATTACAATAGGCACTACGGAAAGTTCTTCAAAGCGATCAAGGAGCGATATCCGCAGATCATCACAATCGCCAATTCGGGCGTCATCAGCGCGCCGATGGAAATCCTCGACGAGCATTACTACAGCAGTCCCCAGTTCTTCATTGACAGCGCGTTCCACTATGACAAATACGACCGCAAAGGCCCGAAGGTCTACGTCGGCGAATACGCATGCACCCAGTTGGCCGGGACCGGCAATCTGAACGCCGCGATCGGCGAGGCGGCATTCATGACCGGCATGGAAAACAACGCGGACATGGTCGTCATGGCGTCCTACGCGCCGCTCTTCGTCAACGTCAACGATCGCTGCTGGAACCCCGACCTTATCGGTTTCGACGGAACGACAAGCTACGGCACGCCGTCCTACTACGCGCAGAAACTCTTCGGGACGAACCGCCCGGACTACGTCGTGAAGACCAACGTAAAGTCGCCGCGCCGGAAGATTGAAACCGGCGGTCCGATCGGCCTGGGCACATGGCGCACACAGTCAGAATTCAAGGACGTTAAGGTGACGTCCGGAGACAGGGAGATACTCGCGGACGATTTCTCCGGTGGATTGGAGAAGTGGCGCGTGAACCGTGGAGAGTGGAATATCGCCGACGGAGCGCTGCGCCAGTCATCAGGGGATGAGAACCCGGTCATCATCGCCGGCGACCCGAAGTGGAGCGAATACACAATCACCCTCAAGGCGCGCAAACTCTCCGGAGAAGAAGGCTTCATGATCCTGTTCCACGCGCGGGACGACAACCACTTCTACTGGTGGAACATTGGCGGGTGGTCCAACAGGTTCCATGGAATCGAGCGGGCCAACGGCGGGCGTCAGGCGCAGGTTTGCCCTCAGGTTTCAGGCTCGGTCGAAACCGGCAGATGGTATGACGTTAAAGTGGAGGTGAAGGACGATTCGGTCCGCTGCTGGCTGGACGGCAAACTGATACACGAACTGGACATCGGCGGGGCGCCTTCCCTGTTTGCGACGGCGGGCAGGCTCGAAGCTGACGGTGACGTCATACTGAAAGTCGTCAACGTAACTAGCGAGAAACGATATGCAGAAATCGCCGTGGATGGCGTCGAATCACTTGCTCCGCAGGGAAGCGCGACGGTTCTAACGTCAGACAGCCCGAACGATGAGAACTCGCTGGCCGAACCGACAAAGGTTGCGCCGAGAACGCGCGACATTGCCGTCTCCGGAAAGACCTTCCGATACACCTTCCCGCCTGTCTCGCTGACTGTGATAAGGTTGAAGGCGAAGTAACAACCGGGGATTTCTCATCAACGTCAAACGGATATCAATCCTGAACCTTCCACGGGGACGCAAACGGTCATCGCCGGTTCAAGCCCCGCCGGTTCGTAGTAGCGTTCGGTAAGCGCCCTCATCAGAAGGTCCGTCTTATCTTTGTCCGTCAGTACCATTATGCAACCGCCAAGCCCTGCGCCGGCCAATTGCGCCCCGATGACGCCCTCGACGCCGAGGGCCGCGTCAACCATGCCGTCAATCTCAGGCGTGCTGCACGCGTAACCTCCCGGCATCATCCAGAGTTGCGCCGCATTCACTCTCTCGACCGCCTCGCTTCGCAGGTCCTGGATGCGGGATTCCAGCGCGGAGTCTGTCACCTGCCATGCGTATGGCGCGCGTCGCCCGCCCTCATCCGTCCGCGAAACGCGGTCCCCGTCGTGGCTCACGCGCATGAAGCTCCCGATCCTCCCGACGTCTCCGGCCTGGAGCAGATCGGCGAAGACGGCGCTCCGGGCCGTCTCGCCCACGCCGTAGGCCAGCACGCTCCGCACCCAGTAGGCGTCCGGTTCCGCGTGCGATGAGAAAATGCGCTCCACCTTGTCGCGATGCCTTTCGGCAAGCATGGTCTTGATCTGCTTGCGAGTGAGCGGTTCCGGCACAGACTTGAGCATCTCATATATTGCGCTGGGCTTTACTCCGAGCCGATCCGGCGCGATATCCCTGACGTGTTCCATCAGATGCAGGTACTGCGGATGCCTGTCCTGCAGGAGCATGAAGCCGAATTCGTAACATGCCACCTTGGAATTGAACTGATCGCGCGCGCCGGCGCTTTTCGCGGCTTTGATGTGGCTGTTGGCAATGACGACTGCAAGATCGTCCGGAAACTGTACCAGCTTGTCGGCCCGGAACGGGAAGAACCCGACGTGGGCAACCGAACCGCGCCTGCCCAGCCTGATGGCCGCGTGGTCTGCCGACCCGCCCCGGCTCCCCACGAACCATTCCCCCTCGCCGCAGAGATCAACAAACTGCTGCGCGGTGAGATCGAAGCGATTCAGCTCCACCGCCGCCTCTGCGCTGGCAACCACGAGGGCCGAACTGCTGGAAAGCCCCGCCGCCATCGGAACATTGCCGGTGAAGGCGCAATCCATCCCCAGCACGCGGACGCTGTGATTGTCCTGCTGAAGCCGCAGCACCGCCGCCTTGACGTAATTCGACCAGTCCCCCCGGCTGTTGAGCACCAACTGTTGCACGTGGCGGGAGTTGACGTAGCTCAGCCAATCCTCCCATTCCATGCTGCCCAGCAATTCTGATATGCGGAACTCCTTGTCCGGAAAATGCTCGGAATCCGTGTTCGTCATCCGCACTACGTCATCATCGCGTGACGCGGCGACCATTATTACCTCTCGGTTGATGGCCATGACGTTGACATATCCGCCGCGATGGTCAACGTGCCGGCCCATGAGGTTCACGCGGCCGGGCGCGCGGGCGATTATTACGTCGCGCTCCGCTCCGTATCGCTCCCCGAACTTGCGAAGGACGGCAAGGAACGATTTGCGCCGCTCCTCAATCGCGGCGGCATCGTCGCCGTAGAACGTCGCGAGCTGTCCCCTCAACTCCGCCGGCATTGCGGAGAAAATCTCCATCCACTTTCCAACCGGTTTGCAGACGTTGTCCGCAAGACGCGGGCGCGTTACAACCTCATGCCGCATCTCCGCAAATCGGCGGCGAAGAACCTCCTCGATGTAGAGAAGCTCGTCAGGGGAATTGAAACCCATGACGTCGTCCGGATCGCCGAGTTTCAGCGGACGGACGCGATAAAGCGGCTCCCCCTGCGGATCGCGGGCGTTCGCCAAGTGGGCGATGGTGTCGGTCAGGTAAAGTTCGCCCTGCGCGTTCTTTGCCTCCACCTGCGCCAGCGATTCGTACAGCGATTCCGCGCGATAAAGATATAGCGAAACGTTGACCGTCGGAGACGCGGCCTCCAGCTCGTCCGCCGTCATGGCGCGCCCCGCCACCTTTATCAGCGGATCGGACTTCTCGATGATCTGGCGCAACTCCGTCGCGGCGATCTTCTTTGATGACATCAGCATGTCGCCGACGACGCCCAGAGCTTTGAGGAGTTTCTTCTGGGCGGGGATGTGCTTCAACGCTGCGTCAAGGAGCCGCGATGTGGAAATGCTTCCCTTGGCCGGCAGCGACTGAAGCATCTCGCAGAGGGCGCGGGAGCGCTGGATGTCCCGATGCTCAATGTTGCCCAGAACGCGCCCTGTCTCGTCCTCCACGATCCTCCCGAGCGAGACGCCCCCGGTTTTCGGAGCCGTGGCAAAAACGAGGTCCGCGCGGCTGCGCATGAACAATTCAGCCAGTTCCTGGACGACCGACGTCTCAAATACCTTGTCCCCCAGCGCCAGGAGCACGTTCCCTTTGAATTCGGCCTGTTCCAATACCCGGATTGCGATCTGCGTCGCGTGGCCGGTGCCGAGCTGCTCGGACTGAAAGACGAAAGCGACCTCTGGATGCTCGCGTCCGATGGTCTCAACGACCTGCCCCGCCATCGCGCCGACAACTACGATGAAACGCCTGATCCCCGCGGCCTTCAGCGTTTCAATCGTCCGGTTTATAGCAGGCTTGCCGGCGATGGGGAAGCAGACCTTGTGCATCGTCGCGGACTGCATGCGCGTCCCCTGCCCCGCGGCAAGGATCACACAAACGGTGTCGGACCTGAAACTGCGCTGACTGGCGTCCATTTTGAGAGGATTTGAGATCTGAGACTTGAGATTTCAGATCATCAGTATGGCAACTGGAACACCGACTTCGAGAGGAAAACGAATCCGACCGAAAGCGTGGATATCAGGCCTATGCCGCAACTGTAGCCTGCGGCCAGGACGATGGCATATTGCTTCCATCTGTCGCCGAACTTGCGTGAGAAGTAATACCGCCCCAGCAACGCGCCGGCGAACTGCGGGAAAACCGAGTGCGGCATATGGCCAAAACCTCTGATCACGCCGTAAATGAACAATACAGGCAGGCCGAACAAGGCCAGCACAGAGTAACCGACCAGGCCGAAACCGAGACCGACGCCCACCACCTCGCCCTTCAAAGCCTCATAGAATGGCGAGGAACCGCCCTCAAGAGTCGAGGAAATGATCAGACACTGCTGCATGGCCTGAAGTTCCCACATCTTCTCCGCAAATGGATACGCCTGCGATGGAATCGGGGCCAGCCTCCAGATGAACTCGGAAAACAGGAAACCGCAGAGCAGAATCGTGGGCAGGCGCACTGCCTCCATCTTCCAGAGGCTCGTGAACCTCGTCCCGGTCAATTCAACCTGCCGCCACATTACCGCCACGCCGCCGTAGTTGAAGATGGGTATCGGGGCGAACCAGATGCCCACGCCGCGCCCCCAGAGGATGAACGTCAGTTCGCGGATGAATGGAATGTCCACCACCTGCCCCGCGATGCCTTCAAGCCTCGCGGTGGCGTAGGAAATTATCGGGGTATAAAGGAACGCGAAACCGAAAAGAACGATTACAGGGAAGTCCGGCACGAGCCAGTAATGACACAAGCCGATATAAAGAAGGCATGAGAGAATGTAGACCGGAATCGCAAGCCAGAGCGACCAGTCGCCGCGGCCTTTCGGCGGGTCGAATCTGCCCCGCCCGGGAGTCTTCGCCCTGTCGTCGTCCGCATGAACCGACTTGTCTCTAAGCGTCGCAAAAATATGGTAGAAACCGACTATCGCCACGGCCAGAGCCACGCCGATGCCGAAGCTGAGATAGAAGTCCAGAGAGTTCGAGAAGGTCGTCAACTGCGTGTTCATGCCCTTCTGCCAGGTGTGCAGGATACCGTACTTATACATGAACGGATTGGCGATCATCGTTACCAGAACGCCCACGAAACTGCCGACCATGGCGTAGAACGGCAGCACCATGCCGAAAATCAGGTTGCCGATGTCCCATACGATGCCCACCGGCACTGCGGGAAGGATGTTTTCCGTGTTCTGTGTAAAGTCGGACCATGGGATCGGGAAAATCTCTATCTTCTCATTCAGCAGCGCGCCGGATATTGACGGCAATGCGATATAAAGCAATCCGAACAGAAGCCCTATTGCGCCGCCTATGGAGAAGGTGCGCCAGCGCCACGTCTCGCGCCCGCTGGAGCTTTCCGCCAGCGCCGTTATGCCCATCGCGCCCACCGGCGCCATCGGGAACGGCAGCTTTTCAACGTCCGACGCGATTCTGAACAGAGTATAGCCCAGAACAAGGTTGCTTATCTGACTTACAACCGTGTTCATAAACACGATGAGCACGGGAACAAGCCATGCCCGGTGGAAGAAAGTGCGTTGGGCAAGCACAGCCGGCCCGGGGGCGACCCATGACGGAACCTTGTCCGCAACGCCCATCGCCGCCGCGGCGTCGGACTGGACCAGAAACTGGTTCCATAAGAAACCGGAAAACGGGTTGGCCATTATCCCGCCGGCCATGGCGAACAGGATGAAGAGTTCCTGTTTCTTCAAGGTCGTGAACGAACGCTTGGCGACTTCCAGGAACAGGATGACCGTGACCCACTGAGGCGCCGAACCCAAACCCATGCCGGCCACTAGCCCCATATATATCGCGCCCGGAGCCATGACCAGACCGACGAACATCGCGCCGATGATCGCCTTAAGGCCGAATCCCTCTTCGTAGGATTCCGGCGGCCGCATCAGGTCCCGGTACTGCCGTAGTTCCCTGTCCTCGGTAATCTTCGCCATTTGGCTTCAGTTCGTCCTTCTCTGCTTCCTTTTCCGCCGGCGCGCGGCGGTTTTGCGTTTTCGGTTCAGGTTCGTCAGGCCGGCGATGCCTCGCCGGCGGGCGGCACGGATGGTTCGAGCTTCTCAGCAGGCCCGTCGCTGATCCTGGCGTCCTCGATGAAAGGCACGTCAAGCTTCGCAACGGTTTTTGCGAAATACTCGCCTGCAACCTCGGGATGCACCGTTCTCCAGAGCAGGAACTGCTTGCGAACGTGCGACAGGAATGCCCTGTTGCATCGCTTCCAGGATCCGTAATCGCCGGAAAGCCTGTGCAACAGAATCCTGACCTGGAAAATGCCGGGAATGTCCGAGGGACCGGCGGTGATTTCAGTTGTCTGGCTCACGCCCAGATCGAAGGGCGCAAGCCACGTCGTTCCCTTGATGCCGAGAACTTCCTGCTCAGCCCGGGCGAATATCTCCCCGCCTTCGGAAAAATATGTCCCGACAGAGCTTTCACGGTGGTTTGCGAAGTCCTCAACCAGGAAGGAAACGATTCCCACGGCGTCGCGCGCGCCCAGCGTGAATGGGCATTCGATATCCCACACGTCGCCCTTGGGCGGAGAAAGCTTCCATTTCCTGGAACGTCCGGGAATGGCTGCCCGCGCGGCTTTAATGGCGGGATAAACCGTCGAACCTAGCGTGACGAACACCACCAGAAACATCGTCGCAACGGCGGACATTGACGAGTAGTCCAGCGTTATCGCCGGCGCAAGGTCAAATCCCTCCAGGATGCTCAATGCCTGCGTCACAACCTGGCCAAGCAGGTAGCCCCCGACCCCGCCCACGACCGCGTAGACCGCCGCCTCGGCAAAGAAAAGAAGAGCGACGTGGACAGGCGCCAGGCCGATCGAACTGTAGATGAAGATTTCGCGCCCGCGCTCGCTGACCGCTCCGATCATCGTATTGAGCACGACAAGCGCCCCGATCACAAGGGGCAGAATGAGATCAGACAACCCTTCAGCAGAAGCCATCCCGGCGCTACTGAGCTTCTTCACCTCCTCGCCCGTGCTTACGTAAATGGGCAGGAACAACTCTCGCGCCAGCGACTCCGCAAGCTCCCACACGTCCGTCTGCTGCCCCGGCACGACGCTGATGGCCCGCAGTTCCCCGCCCATGGACCACGCCAGCCTCGGCGGGACGACGACAACAAGCTCCGGAACCATGTGCAGGTAGCGTTTTTCCTCCACAAAGCGGAGGTTCTGCAGCTTCTCCGTAGCAACCGGCTCCTCCTGCTTGCGCGTGCTCTCTCGCACAAAGTCCACTGGTGTGATTGATTCGTCGTTAAGCCCCTTGATCTCCTCGAACTTGCTTTCGTTTATGATCCCGACGACTTTGACCTTCATACCCCTGAACTCTACGAAATCCCCCGCCTTCGTGACGCCAAGCTCCTTCGCCGGCTGTGACGGGAGCAGGCACACGCGCTCATCGCCCGTAAGCTCCTTGAGACTGCCCTCCCCGTCCAGCGCGCCACCCACGCCCCAGTAAAGCGCGTCCCCGGCCTCAAGCCCGAGCACGCTCTTGAACACCTGCGACTTGCCGGACGGGCCGGATACCTCCAGATCGAAACTGGATTGCTGGTTCTGGGTCAGGTTCGGCTGGTCGCAGAGCCAGTAGCGCGGAAAAGCCGTCGCCCCGCCCCTGCACCTCAGAAGAACGTCGGCGAAAGCCTGATCCGTCAGCGGACGCCAGCCTATCTGGTTGATCATAAGCCCGCGCCGCATCGGGTCCTTCGTCACCGGCCATTCCGAATACCGCAGGATGCTGCGGAAGCTTGCGAATCCCAGCACGCAGAACGCGATCATGACAAGCGTAGCGGTGGTAAGTGACGTGCGGACCTTCCGGCGCCTCATGTTGCCGATGCCCAGCGAGACAGCGGCCATCGCCGCGCCGAGGCGACCTATGTCCGCCTGATGCAGCCTGGCGCCCTTGCCCTGCAGGCTCTTCACCTGTTCCTCGAACTTGCGGAACATGATGAAGATGACCAGCGACGACATGCAGAGAATGAAGAAGGCCAGCAGAATCGTCACCGGAGCCATCGAAAGCTTGAAGGCCGGATGAACCTTGTAAAGGATCATGAACATCACCAGGAAAAGCCCGGTGAACACGGCGATCCGCCTGTATATGTTGACGACCCCGAAGAGCAACCGCTCAAGGAAATAAGAGAACGGAATCACAAGCACAAGAAGGAAGACCACCGAGCGGATGGCCCCGTTGGAGGACGCGATGATCGTCGGGTAGGTTCTGGATTCAAGCGCCCACGCCTCCCCGGAAAGCCCCATCCCCTTGTGATACTGCTTCGCGCCGAACGCCTCCTCCGATTGCCGCAAGTACTGCCCTGCCATGCTATGCAGGTCGTCCAGCAGCGGGCTGGTTATCCCGCATGCTCTGAGGTTTTCAAGCCTGTCCTCATCAAGCCAGAACATGCTGCGGACGGCCTCAAGAGCAAGCGGATCGTTCAGGCGTCCGTCCTCGATCCGGTATCCGTCCCCGTCCGGGTTGTCCTCCTTTGAATCAAGGAGAACCATGCGGTTACCGATCGCCCCGCGTATGCCGAGGATCTTGATGTCGGTGTCCTTCTGTGCCACGCAGAGCGCAAGGTCCCCGCGGTGGTCAACAAAGAAGTGCCTCGGCTCGGCGTTGCGGCGCGCGTCAAGAATCTTCACTTGCGCCATCGGCTCCAGATAAGCGGGATCGAACAGCCTGAAGCAACTAAGGCTCATCCCTCGGAACGCGACTGACTTGGGCCATATTCTGTCCGTGTAGATGGGAAATGCGTAGGAATAGCCCGACACCTTCAGCGCAGCGTCCGGCGCAAGCTCGACCCTCCCGAACTCATCCGTCTGGTAGGGATAACATCCCCACCAGTAACGCTTTATCGCCTCCTGCGGCAGGCCGCGGACCCAGTAATCGCCGCTGTTGCGCGTCGTAATGTGCAGAGTTGATCGGACCTCCGGCGTCGGGATCAGCCACCAGAGCGGCGCGATCACGGCATGGCAGTAGGAAATGCCCAGTTGCGGGATGCTCGTGCCTACGCCAGGCAGATAAACCTTACCCCAGACATCCCCGACCTTCTTCTCCAGCGAGCGCCCCTGCCCGAATCTCTCGTTGTTGACCAGCACGGGGATAAGCTTGCGGGCGAAATTCAACTGCCGCGTGATATTTTCGAGATTCAGTCTGTCCGCGCGGTCAAGCGGCGTGTCAAGGCGGTGGCGTGGGTCCTGAATCGTCGCCAGCGTCATGGAGTGAACGCCGTGCATGAGGCCAACCTCGGAATTGAACGCCCGTCTGCCCGGCAGAAATGAGCGCCAGCCGCGTTGCCCCTTGATGACCTGAATGTCGAACACGCCGTTCAGGCTCGGATCGGCCTTCATCAGCTTGTCGGCCTGGTCTGCGACCTCGGACGTCTGCGTCAAAAGCGTCTTGACGACGTATGGGCTTTCGATCTCCCAGTAATGGCTTGGGCCGAACACGGACATCACGTTCCACGCGTCCGAAATGTCAAGCGAGATGAATACCGTGGGCTTGCGTTCGCCAAGCTGGCGGCGAAGAGTCCTGGCGGAACTCAGGAACGCCCGCTGCGCATTCATGTCGCGCAGGTCGCAATCCAAGGACGCCTTGGTTCCGTCAAGAATGCTGTTGACGAACTGCGTCTCCGTTTCATCCAGCGGCTTCGCCCCGATCTTATAACGTATTACGTTGGCTGTATTGCGCTCCTTGAGCATTGTGTCAAGGTTTTTCAGGTCGTCTTCAGAGGCAGTCCCGCGCGCTTTCCTGTATCCAAGCCTCAGTATTTCCTCCGCCAGGTTCGAAACGCGCAGATCGCACTGATCCCTGAGCGCTTTCAGCAACAGCTCGGGAAGGCGCCTGGACTTGTCCTGCTTCTCAAGGTGGTTCTCAAGAATGCTGTAATGATCCATGTACAATCGCGCGTCGAGAATATCCGCCCACCCAGTGCCTTGATCGTTCTTGAAGAAAACGTCTCTCCATATGTCGTGCTGTATCTCATCCTTGCGGGACTTGTAGGCCTTGCCCCTGCCGAATTCATATTTCCGGGTCAAAGTCCAGAAAAGACTCCTGTCGCCCTCGAGGAGTTGATACTTCGCGCTGTTGGCGACGAATAGAATCGGCCGTTTAAGCGTCCCGCGCGATGACGCCGCGTCCTCCGCCAGAGCCAGAAGCGAGGCCATGTTCGCGGCTTGAAGCGCCCCGGGTGAAGCGTCCGGAACAACGCTCGTGGAATCGAAACACGCCTCAAGAATGATGACCTCCTTCTGCATCTCCTTCAACCGCAGTTGGACGTCTTCCTTCCTCTTCTTTATCTCTTCGGCTGTAGGCTCTTTTTCTTTCTTCTTTTCGTCAACCGGCAGCTCAACCTTGTCAAGTTCCGGAACCTTCGCGGGATTGAGCCATCCGTAGACGGCGTAAGCAGGAACATCCTTCCATGCGCAGATGGAAACTATCTTGACCTGCTTGCCCGCCTCCGCCGCCGCCTTCACCTGCGCCGCCCCGGACTTTGGAACCCAGAAGCGGTGCATGTTGACGGGAACGATATCGAATTTCTGAAGCGCCTCCCACGAGGTCGTGTCGTCCGGCTCAAGGTAAAGAACCGCCTTTGCCCCGAGCGTCCCCGCGCTCTTCCAACGATCCAGGGAGTTGAACTCCATGACGGCTATCTGATCCTTGACCGTCTTGCCGTCGAACTTCTCATACTGACCGTCCCCGCCGTAGAAAAGCGACCCGCTCAGCCCTTCCTTCGACGTGCTGCTCAGAGAAACGCTGTTGGGCCAAACAGGCCACGCCACGATCTTCGCGCCGTCAAGTTCAATCCAGCATGACTCGGTCACCGGCATCGTGGTGCTGAAGGCGAGTCTCCCCACGTTGTCTAGACCGATGGTTCTGAATCGCTGCTCAACGTATTCCGCGGCTTTCTCATAACCTGCCGCGCCGGGCATTCGGGAGGGATTCGCCGTGAGGTTCTTTATATCCTCGCTCACGTCGGCGCGGACGGGCGCCGTGTTCGAGGTCGCCAGAATAAGGAGGAGCAGAACGGACATCAGCCGCATGCTCCATATGGCCCGACAGACACTCCTTCTCGTCATCGCCGCTCCTCGGGATAACAGGTATTCGCAAGCGCCCTGCGCGCCAGCGAGTCGTCAACGTCTTTGAGGTTGGCGTGGGCCTCCCGGCCCGCCCCGGGCCGACGGTGGCTCCCGGAGCCTTTTCTTTCAAGTTTTAAGCGTTTTCTTTATAGCTAATCCGCAAACCGGAAACAAGCGATTTTGAAACAAAGCCGCAATGGAAATAACATGATCGCTGAATACTGCCTGAGAACCGCCATATTCTCCCCGGAACAACCTGAAACTGCGAATACATCAATCGCTGATTCGCGCCCATCTATGAATCTGAAACCGGGTTTTAACCCTTTTCTCAGATAACTTTTTCGATCTCGGAAATCATTGCCTTGCGCACTGCTTCGATCCCGTCTTTTTCAAACGCCTCGCGGTGTCGCTTTTCGCAGAATCCGATCATCAATTCGGCGCGTTTCTCAGGATTAGTTACTCGCTTCTCGGCAAGTTCCCTGATTTCCCCCAGCAATTCCACAAACGCGGCCGTCGCAGGCGGCAGATTTTCCTCAATCTCGCGCCGTATCCGCCCCGCAAATGCGGGCGCCGCCCCTGAGGTTGAGACGCTAACGACAAGCCTTCCCCGCCGCGCCACGGACGGCATGATGAAGCTGCATAATTCCGGTTCGTCTACGACATTCACCGGTATCCGCAGTTGCCCCGCCTCCTTCGATACCCATTCGTTGACGTCACGGGACCCCGTCGCCGCTATGGCTATGAAAGCCCCCGCCAGATCGCCGGACCTGTAGGACCTGCGGACTGTTTCAACGCCGGGGCTGTCAGCGATTTCCGGCGCAATTTCCGGGGCGATCACGCGCACTCTGGCCCCCCCCTCAATCAGCGTCCGAACCTTCCGCAGCGCCACCGTTCCCCCCCCGACTACGACACACGTCCTGCCCCTCAAATTGAGCATTATCGGGAAATAGAAAGGATCGCTTTCCATCGCTCACTCCATTATGCGCCATGCCGCGCAACAAGAAGGGGCAACCGGAAGATATCCTCCGATTGCCCCTTTGCAATCACTTTGTCCGATCCCGCGTCAGTAAGAAACACGGAACATGAGGTTCGCGCCGCTCTGCTGTTCCGGAATCAGGCCAAGCTTGCCGAGGGCCAGAGTGCATGCGACCTTCACCTCGTCCTCGCCGCCCTTGACTCCACCCCACAGCGCGTCCATCTCCTCCGCAGACGGGCATGATCCCATCCGGGCGTGAATGTCCGCCGCAGCCATGACCGCCGACGCTCTGAGTTGCGCCGACCCGCGCCCTTCCTTCAGCAGCTTCAGCATCTTGGACGCGCAATCGCTGCATCCATACCTGGCAAGCAGCTTCACGGAATTCAGGCTGATGTCCTCGGGATACCCGTTCAGTGTCTTGGCAAGCGCCGGAATAGTCATCTGAACCGGATAATTGGAAACAACCTTCAGACCGGGAATGCATCCTTCAACCTGCGAAACCGGAGCGATGCTCTCGACGGCAGCTTGCCCGGCGTCTGTGGCCGTCGTCTCCGCCGAAGCGACGACAGGCTCCTGCCCGGCGGCCTTTTCGAATTCGACTGCCGCCCTGACGTGAATCTTCAACAATGACTCCTGGGCCATCTTTATCGCCGCCGCAGAGCCTTCCTGCGACTCGGAAGGCTTCTCCTGCCTGGCGAGGCAACCGTCAACAACCAGCGCCTTCAAACCGTCCCGCGTCATTTCCGGAAGGTTGATGACTCCGGCCGCAGCGGCCTTGGCTTCATCAAAACCTTCGCACGGTTTTCCGCCGGTCAACAGCAGGAAAACGGGCGCGTTCTTGGTCCGGGCATCGCTCTTGATCTTCGCGGTTACATTTGAGAACGCGGCCTTGTCCATGCAGGCCGACAGGATGACGCAGTTCACCGACGGCGTCAGCGCAAGCCGTGCTTCGACGCGCCCTGTCAGCGCCCCGCAGTCGGACGTGTTCACGCCGAGGTTTCTGAGCGCGGCCGACAGGAGATTCCTTGACTGCAAGTCGTCGCAAATGATCAGCGCTGTCGGCGCGTACTGTTCGTCCAGCGCCGCGCAGAGCGTCTTAATCACATCTTCATTGCGACTGCCGAGCGCCCCAGAGGGGCTGATGGATACAATCGTGGTCGCGGCCTTGTAGCGGATTCGGCGATCGCCGAAATCAAGCATCTCCGAAAGCGTCGGGCAAAGGTGTCCGTCTGCCTCGCTTACCATCTCCGCGATGCAATCAAGCGCCGCGCCGGCAAGCTCAGCGTCCTCGTCCCGCTTCGCCCTCTGGAGAGCCATATCGAGAATGCCGATCCCATTGACCTGCGCCAGCAAACGGCTCTGTTTCTCGATCAGCGGAAGTCTCTTCTTGGCGTCTTCCACCCAACTGGGCGCAACCGATCCCAGACCTGCGGCGACGCGTTGAACGACTCCCAACTGCCTGAGCGTCTGCGAAACCAGAAGCTCGCGCAGTGTCTTCGACATCGGTTCAAGGGCAAGCCCGCGATAACATGCCTGCTGCGAAAGGGCGAAGTGCAGGAGGTAGTCCGGAACCTTTGATGCCGCGAGCTTCTCCTCAAGGACCGGCTTCGATTCGTCCCAGTTCCAGACGTCCCCGGTATCCTCGAAGGTGTATTCCATGGCGTCGCGGTCGCGATAAAGGAGCTTCTCCGCCAGTTCGGCGTAAAGCTGCGCGGCTGCGGGCAGTTCGCTCTGATCGCCCTTTATCGCCGCAAGCGCCTCGGACGCGAATTTAACGGTGTCCTTGTTCTGCTCGCGCTCTATGATGGCCTTGAGCGCGGGCAATGCCCTCTGGTCCTTCAGGCCCCTGAGGGTGAGAATTATCGCCTGCTTGAGAATCTGGTCCTGAGTCTCCAGCGCTGAGACGAGCGCCGGAACAGCCTCCGGGCGCATTCCAGTCATCACAAGCCTGACACGGATGCGAAGCTCCTCGCTCTTGGCGTCTTTGTCGAGGTACTTGAGCAGGAACGGAACGGCATAAGCGCCATGGCAACGAAGCTCAAACATGGCGAGCTGCTGATCCTGGAGCTTTTCCCCGCTCAGCATGGCGATATGCTTCTCGATGGTCGCCTTGTCGGCCTGGCGCTGGAGCGTAGCCTGCATGCTTAACTCCATTATTTTGCGCGCAGTCTCGCGGGTCTCGGGTTGCTCGAACATCTCATAGAGCTTGGCCAGCCCGACCGCTTCCCGCATCTGAAGCGCCCCGTATTCGCCGGGATTCATCTTGAGGACTTCCTCAAGCTGCTTGGCGGCCTTGTCGAGTTCTCCCTGCTCATAGGCGCTCACCGCCTGCTTGAACGTGTCGAGCATCTTGTCGAACTCGGCCGTATCGGGCTTCACCTGCGCGATCATCGGCGTCGCCGCAGCAGCCAGCGCCATCGCCAGAACGGATACGATGGCCAGAACCTTCCTCAGGGCGGTTCCTTTCGGGCGCATCAGTTTCTGTCTCCTTCCAAAAGGTGCTCCTGCTCTCCTCTGACCAGAGCTTCGCATGTCTCTCTGTCGCGGATAACTCTGAACGTGTCGCCTTCCACAAGCGCTTCGCACGCCCGCGGGCGCGAGTTGTAGCATGAACTCATTGAAAATCCGTACGCCCCGGCGTCAAGAACGGCAAGATACTGCCCTGCGGACATCTGCGGCAGTTCCACGCCCTTGCCCAGGTAATCTCCGCTTTCGCACACAGGTCCAACTATGTCTACCACTTCCGGGGCTGAAAGTCCAGACTTACTTTTATCTTTATTGCGGCAACCAGATGACTCTTCCGACAGCTCTACCGGGATGATCCGGTGCTTCGCCTCATAAAGAGTCGGCCGGATCAGGTCGTTCATCGCCCCGTCACAGATCAGGAAGACCTTGCCGTGTTCCGTGACCTTCCTGTAGATGATCCGCGCTATCAGCGCGGCAGACGGCGCGGAAATGTAACGCCCCGGCTCAAGGATAAGCTTGCATCCCAGCGCGGCCAGCCGCGACTCCAGAGCGGATGCGTAATCCTTCGGCTCTATCACCGGATCGCCGGTGTATGAAATGCAGTAGCCACCGCCGATATTTATATATTCAATCTTCGCGCCGGTCTTTCTCGCTTCTGCGATCGGACCGCTCACACGGTCAAGCGCCTGCTCATATGGCTCCGTGGAGTAGATGGGACTGCCCAGATGCAGATGCACTCCGCACAGCTCGACATTCGGGTAGTCCTTGCCTGACGCAAACAACCTGAAGGCGGTCTCCAGCGTTATGCCGAATTTGTTCTCCTTTTTGCCCGTTGTCGTCTTGGCGTGCGTTTTGGCGTCAACGTCCGGATTCACCCGCAGCGCAGCCCTGGCCCTCCTGCCGCACGAGCCTGCGATTGCATTGATCGCCTCCAGCTCGGGCACGCTCTCGATGTTGAACATCAGGATGTTCTGATTCAGGGCATACCTGATCTCGTCCGCCGTCTTGCCCACGCCGGCATAGACGATCTTTGACGGATCAGCCCCGACGCTGAGCGCCCGGTAGATTTCGCCGCCGGAAACGACATCGAAACCCGAACCTTCCCTGCATAACAGCTTCAACAGGCTGAGGTTCGAGCAGGACTTGATCGAGAAGCAGACCAGCGGATTGAACCGCCCGAACGCCCTGGCGATATTTCCGTAGCGTTCAACAAAGGACGCTCTGCTGTAGACGTAACACGGCGTGCCGCACTTTTCCGCCACGTGGCGAATGGGAACGCAGTCGCAGTACAGAGAACCATTTCGGTAGTCGAACAAGCTTGTGTTACTCCTCTCTTCCGCCACCCTGGAAAGACAGCCCCTCGGCGGCGACCGGAAACCCGGCAAGTTCTTAGCCGGTATGGAACTTACGATACTCCGGACGGCAACCGGAAGTCAAATATTTTGTCGCCTCTTCCCGACCCCGCGCGCGGCCTTATTCAACCGGCGTCAACACCCTGAAACCGATGTTCCCGTATGCCCCGCCGCTCGTCAACCCACGCCTGAAGGCTGATCGCACGGAACCGTGCATGCCGTCCATCGCGCCGCCGCGTATCGTGCGGTGCAGAACGCCCATTTCCTTCACAGGTTCCTTGCTGGAATATGTCTCGCGGAATGGATCGTTGCACCATTCCCATACGTTGCCCAGCATGTCATACAGACCCCATCCGTTCGGCGTCTTGCCCCCGACGGGATGTATCATTCCGCCGGCATTTGACCTGTACCATGCGTAATTGTCCAGTTCCTTCTCGTCATTACCGAAGAAGAAAGCGGTGTTGCTGCCGGCCCTGCACGCGTATTCCCATTCCTCCTCGGTTGGAAGGCGATATTCCCTGTTTTCGATTGTCGAAAGAGCGGCGCAGAATTCCGTAGCTCTGTTCCAACTGATGTTGCCTACCGGCAACTGCCCTTCCTCCCCTTCGATCACGGTTCCCCCGGTCACACGCGCATATTGTGCGCGGGTCACCTCATGCATGCTCATATAGAACGGCTTTTTGATATCAACCTTGTGCGCCGGAAGCTCATAGCTATAAGCCGACCGCTTATTTCCGAATCGAGCCATGAAGCCATCAACGTCCGCAGTACCCATCACGTATTCGCCCTTGGGAATGAAGGCCATTCGGATTCCGGCCGAGTTCTCATAGGCCGGCGGCTGGCCCACGTTCTGCGCCTCGCGCAGTTGCCCCTGGTCGAGTACAGAAGCCCATGCGGGTATCGGTGGCTTCTCCGGCTCAAGTTTGATGGCGAATTTTATATCTCCGCCCGGTTGCAACTCCAGATCATACTCGAACGGAACGTGACCTTCCTTTGTTACTCTCAACGCATGAACACCGGCATCGAGACCTTCCATCTGAAATTTCGCGTTGGAATCGCTTTGCCCTATGGATTGGCCGTCAAGACATACATCGCTTCCCGGCGGATAGATATCCAGCATCAATTTGCCTGACTTCTTAATAATCTTGGTAACAAGCGGCGGCTTTTCCGGTTCAACATCCGGTGTTTCAACCGGCTGGACCGGCGGCTTTGGCTCGGCTGCCGGTTCGGAAGCCGGACCTGTTGCTGGTTTTGGTTCAGGAACAGGCTCCGTGACTGGTTTAGGTTCCGGAACCGGTTCAGGCTTTGGCTCCGGTGTCGGTTCTGGTTTTGGTTCGGGAGCCGGTTCAGGCTTAGGTTCCGGAGGCTTCGGCAGGGCAATGACGAAGTCGCCCTTGTCCAGCTTCGGATTGTTTATTTTGCCATATTGCGGATGCTGGGAACCTCTGGAATAGTTGACAACCTGGCTGTTGAGATACATGCCAAGTTCCGATCCGGTGACGAAGAAGTCCTGATTCAAATCGGCGTCGCCCTTAAGCGCATCAATAAAACATATCTTGAATATGCTCTGGTCCGGAACCGGCTCGTCCGCCGCGCCGGCGGTGACAAACTGTCTGACCGGCATGGATGTCTTTTCGCTGATATCAGTCGGCGCCGCCCTTGTCAGGCTGAACAGCGAGCCGGAAAAACAGGAATCAAAAAGCGCCAGCACGTGACGACTGCGCACCAGTTTGCACAGGGTCTCTATGCGCTGCATGCTAATGGCCTTCGTGTCAAACTCGAGCGGGTCGTCCTTCTGCAACGGGCAATCCGACGGGACGATGTATCCCAGCTTAGTGCCGTCGGCCATTTCAACCGTCTCGCCGTGCCCGGCAAAGTAGAGAAGCAGGGCGCGGTTTTCTATGCCGCCAGTGCTGTAAGCAAACCCGGTCAAAGCCCTGTTCAGTTGTTCGGAGTCGGGATTTTCGAGGAGCGTGGTCTTGAACCCGATCCCCTTCAGCGCCTCGGAAACTTCCTGCGCATCCTTGACCGTGTTGGGCAGATCAGGCCATTTCTCATACTCGCTGACCCCGATCACCAGAGCATGATATTCGTTGTACAACTGGACGGACGCGCCTGTCTTGGTGACGGCGTGTATGCCGCGCATCTCCCCATCGCCGCGCAAGGGCAATGCGCAGATCACAATCGCTATCAATGCCGCAGCCAATCCTGTTTTCCCGCCGCGCATCATCACTGCCCTCAATCAATCCTCTCGGCGCGTCATCACATCCACAATTGCAATCAACATGAATGGTGTGTTTGTATTCTAACGACTTCACCTTGAATACTCAACACTTGAAAAAAATACCGCGTCACCATCTATGACGTTTGCAGGTGTGTTCTCCCCGGAGTGGTCACTGGATATCCGCCGTCCATCTCGGATATCATAGCCTTCGGCGGAAAGATTCTCCCGCCTGAAACCTCACATGAGTGAAATTATCCAGGACATTACACCGGAACAACCCGACGGGGAGGTTGAACTCGTCGGCAAGAAGGTCAACCGCTACGACGTCCTTGAACTCGTCGGCAGGGGCAGCATGGGCGTCCTTTTCAAAGCTAAAGACGTGGAAAACAGTCGGGATGTCGCCCTGAAAGTTCTTTCCCGCAAGCTGATTTACAGCTCGCGTCCCTGGTACGAAAGACTGGTCAGAGAAGTGGAAGCCATAGCAAGACTGAATCATCCGAATATAGTCAAGGGGCTGGGTTGCGGCAGACAGGGAAATCTCTACTATCTTGCCATGGAATTCGTTGAAGGCTGTTCGCTCGAGGACCTGCTCAGACGCCGCGGGCGCCTGCCGGAGCACGCCAGCCTGTCAATCACCCTCCAGGTTGCCAAGGCGCTCGACCATGCCAACCAGATGGGTATGGTTCACAGGGACATCAAGCCAAAAAACATTCTGGTCACGAACACCGGCCACGTAAAAGTGACGGATTTCGGTCTGGTTAAATTCGTCGGGGACGCCTACGCGGCAGAACGAGAGGCATTAATACAACCGGACAAGAAATTCCGCACCCCTCCAGTCCTTGTTGTCGGAACCCCGCGATTCCTATCCCCCGAACAGGCCCGCCGCGCTCCGGAAATTGACATTCGGGCTGACATCTACAGCCTCGGCCTGGTCCTGTTCACCATGCTCACCGGAAGGTTCCCATTCACAGGAACGCCTGTAGAGATAGTGCTGAAACAGATGAACGAACCGGTCCCGGACATCCGCGAGATGTGCCCGGAAATCTCTGAGAAGACCGCCGCCGTCGTCAGGAAAATGACCGCCAAACTGCCTGAAGATCGTTATGCCACTCCCGCCGATCTTATTGTTGATGTCACGGCGTGCCTCATTGGCAGCCTGATGCATAATAAAGCAACTCGCGGAGCCGCGGACGGAACCGAAGAGACAACCGTCAGGGAAAACGATGCGCCTCCTGCGCAGAACAGCGATGCCGCGCAAAATATGGAAGCCGAACTACGCGAAGCCAGCCGGAAAAAACTATTCTGCGCAAGGCTTGCAACAGGGCAGCGATTCTTCTTCTCCGTCCGCGAGGGCCAGGAATCCTACCTGGGCAGAGACATTGCCTCAAGCGAAGTCGTCATCCCTGACCCTCTTGCCTCAAAAGCCCACTGCATAATCACTTGCGCCAACGGCGAGTTCTCCATAACCGATTGCGGCAGCGCTAATGGGACCCACGTGAACGGCAAGAGAATCTTAAATGCCAAACTTCACTCCGGGGACATCATCCGCATCGGCCGCACTGAGATTATTGTTCCATAAATGCCCGCCGCAACAGGCGTGGAAATTAATCCACATCTACAACAATATCGTTGTATTTCGGCGCCGGATTCGCGGGGCGGAAACTGTAGGGGGTGTCTTTTGACGCGATGGCCCAGCGCGTATCAGTCTCGCCCGGGGTACCTATCGCGCCTCCAATGAATACGTTGGCAAGGCGGGACGTTCCAAGGAAACCGGCTGGAACATATGGCGTTCCATCTTCCGCTCCGGAACTGAACGGACTCGTGCCGTCAGGATCATTCCAAATGCCGGCCAGAATGTTGCTTCGTTCGATGTTGCCCCCGATATACAGGTTCCCGAGAACCGCGTTGACACCTGCCGGAAGGGCTGACACGCCTACGCCGACATCAGTATCAATCATGTTCTCGGCAATGCGCAGAATGTTAATCCGCGAGCCGGCAACGATTGAGGCGCGCTGAGCGCCGTTGGAGCCGGTGGCCCGGGCAACAACGGCTCCAATCCTGTCCGCGCTGAGCATCCCACTGAACGTCCCTTTGCCGACGAAGACGTTGCCGAAACTGAAATCAGCGCTGATTCCGGCGCTGCAATCGCCGTCAAGAACAATGACGTTGGCCGCCCCGGCGCCTAAATCAAGCGCCCCTTCCAGGTTGCCCCTGATGACAGCGAAAGTCTGGAGATAATTGGCCGTCAGCGAACCGTCAAATCCATTGGAAACAATGAAATTCAATATCGAGGCGCGGGTGATTATCGTTGCGCCATCAACTGAACCATAAATGACAACCGCATCAATGTCGCCCTTGGACTCTATGCGTCCGGAAAGGTTGCCGACAATGGTCGCGTATCCGATGGTCGTTCCTGACACGACCGTCCCTGCAAGGTTCCCGCGCGCGGTAAGCCTTCCCACTGAACCCGCGTCCAGAACGCCGGGCAGGTTCTGTGAAACGTCAAGCAGCGCCAGCCCGCCAGCAACCTTGATCTCTCCGGTAAGCGAACCATTTATGAAAAGCCAGTCCGCAGTCGCCGCCTCAATCTTCCCCGTCACGTCGGCAGCAGCGGCGTAACCGACCTTCATATAATGAAAGTTTCCGGTCAGGTTGATGTTCCCGGCGACATCCCCGGAAGCGAAGAATGTCCGAATGTCCTCGGCATACACGTCCCCCAGAAGGGACGCGCCTGCCGCGTCCTCCCCTGCCATGACCAGCCAGTTTATATCGCCCTGCTTGTTGTAAAGGGCTGATTCCTCCGGGACGACGAAACGTCTGGTAACCTGCAAATCGCCCTTTTTCAGTCCGGTTACTTCAGAATTCAGATACACGCTGCCCATGCCTTCCGATGACGCGAGAAAGGCGATGTTTCCGGTTCCCACCCGTCGGTCAGCAAAAATGTGCAGCTTCCCGTCAACAGCGATGCCCAGGTTGCTGAAGTCTGTCTGAACCCATTGTCCCGCAATGTATGTTACCGCGCGGGTCTGAATGACAACGCCATACGGCGTTCCAAAAATGATCAGGTCATTGGCCCAGTTGTGGGGATTGTAATTCTCATAATCGCCGTCAATCGGCGCGCCTTCGTCGTCTCCGTCCATGTCATAGACATAGACTCGCCCCGCGCCATAGGCCGTCTCAATCACGCCCAGCGTCTGCATGCCGGGAATGCCGACGGTAATTATTGAGACTGCCGGTTCGCTGTCCTTCGCGCCTTGCTCGTCGGCGACAGTCAGGGTTATCGTGTATATACCGGCGTTCTCAAGCGTAAGCGCGCCGGGATCGGCGACGGAATATGTCTTCTCATACCCGTCCGGGCCTGTGATCTTCCAGTTCCATGTCGCGACCGTGTCGTCGCCGTTGGGATCGGTGGCAGATGACTGAAGGTCAATCGAACCGCCGGGCTGGATGACGCTTCCATCCACAGGGGAGTCAATGGTTCCATTGGGCGGGAAATTATCCGGGTCCTGAACGGAGAATTCCACAACAGCCGGTGTCGGGTCCTCTACGCCGTCATCGTCAGTAACGGTAAGCGTGGCAAGATAAGGGCCTACCGCAGTCAGTTCCAGCGCGCCGGGATCCTCGTCCGTGGACGTATAAACGAATCCCCCCGGCCCCGTAATGATCCATTTCCAGGATACGATTGAGCCATCAGGGTCGCTGCCGGTTGCCTGAAGATCCACACTCTCTCCGGGGCGAATCACGGCATCCGCCAGTGGAGAATCAATGATTCCATCCGGCGGCTTTGGCTTTTCACGAACTGTGACGGTCACAATGGCGGGAGTGTTATCGGGCTGGTAAAAAATGTCCGCGCAGACGTAGACGAAAGAGTACGAACCCTCTTCGGTAAGGACGAGCTTGCCCGGATTCTGAACGTCGAACGTCTTGTTATAATTTTTCGGGCCGTAGACCACCCAGTAATGCAGGGTAACCTCGCCGTCCGGGTCCGCCGCCGTCGCTGAAAGGACAACCTCGCCGCCTGGTTCGATTTCAATTCCATCCGGCGGAGATACGATCGTTCCGTCCGGCGGCTGATTGAATGGCGTTCCCACGCGGACGCTTATTAACGGCGGCGTCGCGTCGGCGTCTCCCTGATCGTCAATAGCGGTAAGCGTAATCAGGTAATATCCATCCATCGGCAGCGTGACAGATCCTGGATCCTCGACGAAGAATGGTTGAATGAATTGAGGTCCCGCGACAAGCCAACGCCACTCGACTATGGTGCCATCCTCATCCGTGCCGCTTCCCTGAAGATTAACGCTCCCGCCGGAAGGTATGACGGCGTCCGGTAACGGGGATTCAATAACCGCTTCCGGCGGTATGTTCGTATTCAGCAGCAGGCGGGATTCCAGGGATTCTATTCGGAACCTGTCCCGGAATGCTTCCGGAACGGCGGTCAGTTTCTTCTTGTCGGAAAACACGCGCGATCCTCCTCGCTGACGCGGCTTCGTCAAGGCTGTTGACGGGATCGGCATCCTTGATGAACGCCCGGTTCGGATTATGATAATACGTCATTCACAGAATTCAAAGCCAAAGCTTGCCATATCCAGCAATCAACATTGCAGATGTCAATTCCGCTGCCTGCGGCGCAGCGCGTCAATATCGTTTGCGCTGCCTGCTTGAAGGTATATTCATAATCTTGCGATACTTGGCAATCGTGCGCCGCGCAACTTCCAGCCCGCCACTGGAGAGCATGTCCGCAATCTCGTCGTCGCTCAGCGGATTGGCCTTGTCCTCCTTGTCAATTATGCCTTGCAGTTTGTCGCGAATAGCGTCCCAGCTCTCCACGCCGCCGTCCGCATTCTGCGTTCCGCCGGTGAAGAACTGCCGCAGCGGCAGGACGCCCTGCGGCGTCTGAACGTACTTGTTCGATATCGCCCGGCTGACTGTGCTTACGTGGACCCCGACCACGTCCGCAACCTCCTGCATTTTTAACGGTTTCAAGTGGCGTATGCCCTTGCGGAGGAAATCCTCCTGATGCTCGACAATGGTCGTTGAAACCTTCTGGAGCGTCATGCGTCTCTGCTCGATAGCCTCGATAAGATGCTTCGCGCTTTCGAATTTCTTCTGCATGTAAGCGCGCGTCCGCTCGTCAAGGTCAGGGCGGCTCAACTGCTTTAGATAATGAGCGCAGAATCCCAGACGCGGCAGGCTGGCATCCTGCACCATCACCTCAAACTTCCCGTCAACCTCCTCGACTGCGACGTCAGGCGAAATGTATTGGACCTCGCCGCTGATGAATGAAGAAGAAGGCCTCGGATTTAGTCGGCTGATTGTCTCCAAGCTCGATTTCAGTGTGTCAATATCAACATCCAGGTCCTTGGCGACTTTTGGAAGACGATTCTGCATCAGATCATCAAGATGCCCGGCGATGATCCTGCGGCAAAGCTCATAGTCCGGCAGTTCCACGTCCAGTTGAATGAGCAGACATTCGCCCAGATTCCTGGCTCCGACGCCTCTCGGCTCCAGACTCTGAATGATGCGTAACGCCTCCTCGCCCACCTCGGGTGAAACCGGCGTTTCCATGGCTGCGATAATCTCCTCAAGGGGATACGCAAGGTATCCCCGCTCATCAAGATTTGCCGCTATGTTCTCCGCTGCGCAGAGGACTTCCTGCTTCAGACGCAACAGAGCCAGTTGTTTTATCAAATGCTCTCGGAGGGTCTCCGGCGGGGCGGGAGTATTCTCGAATGCCTCGAGTTTAGCGTCCTTCTCAGGCGCTTCACTGCGACGATATCCCCCCTGCAACTGGGACACGGAATCCCAGTAATCCACCATGTCCCGCAGCGACTCCCTCTTTGCATCTGCAGAATCATCCTGCCTCTCAGTCTTGCCGGGAGCGGCATCAGCGCCATCCGCAACGGCTCCAACCGACGCTTCAGCCGAAGCTTCGGCGGACGGCGCGGAAGGCGTCTCCTCAAGAATGGGATTTTCGATAAGTTCCTGCTGAACCTTCCCCTGTAGCTCCATGAGCGGAAGTTGGAGTATTTCGATGGATTGGATAATCTGCGGCGCAAGCGTCAGCCGCTGCTCCATCCTCTGTTGTAAACCCGCTTCAAGCTTCATGTTCTGCCAATCAGTCTACTCTCAAACCGCGATTTGACAACACCCTTCAATCACTGAAAATATCATATCCGGTCACATCCGCCCTGGCAAGCGTTTTTCAATATTTCCCAGAGATTTGGCCCAGAATTTGCTATTGTTCCGCGCCTGGATTGAAGTCTTCACTATGAAAACGCATATGGTCAACGCGTATTCATATGATGCCATTGACACATGGTCGGCATGATCTTCTAATGTGTTCCGGAAGAACAACATGGCCTGCGCTCTCCCCCCGCGCCGCGCCTGAAACCCAATGTATTCAGGAGGTAAATGCCAGTGATTGATTTCCACGTCCACATGGGCAACCTGTACCGGGAATCTTATCCCCATAAGCCTTCCCTGAGCGCGCATCAGTTAGTTGACCGCATGAATCGCGAAGGCATCGAAATCGGAGTTATCCTTCCGCTTGAAAGCCCTGAGGGCGGATGGGGATACCTGCTTACGGAAGATGCCGTCGCCGCTCGCGACCTTTACCCCGAACGCCTGATAGCTTTTGCCTGCGTTGACCCGCGTTACCCGAAGGCCGCGGAACTTACCGAAATCTTCGTAAAGCGTTACGGCTGCAGGGGTTTCGGCGAACACGTCAATGACCTTCCTTTCGACCACCCGCTGAACAAGGCAATCTACGCCAAGTGCGATGAACTCGGCCTGCCGCTGGTTTTCGAGATATCGAGGAACTACTGTTCCGACGATTATGGACTGCCGAGGCTGGAATCCTGCCTGAAGGAATTCCCAAACGTTGCCTTCGTGGGGCACGGCCCGGGATTCTGGAGCGCCATCTCCGGCAATGATGACCGCCAGGGAGGATATCCGACCGGCCCGATTGCGCCCGGCGGGGCTGTTGACCGCCTTCTGGCTCAATACGCCAATCTTTATGCCGACCTGTCCGCGTATTCCGGATATAACGCCATGACGCGCGATCCGGAATTCACCGCCGGGTTCGTGCTGCGCAACAGCCCGAAACTGTTGTGGGGGACGGATTACATGGGCGCCGGGCAGGAACTGCCTCACGTTGCATGGATGAAGACGCTGGAAGCGCCGGAGCCGATCCGGGCGGCAATAGCATCGGGAAACGCAAGACGATTGCTGAAACTGGATAAATAAGGCAAGACGTCAACCTACTTGCAGCGCGAACCTTTGATGATCGTTTCAAGCGGCAGGCCGATGTGCTTTGCCCAGAAGATGCTTTCCGATACCTGACAGTTCCACCAACACCCGCGGCACAGGCCGTGCTTCATCCGGAAGCGCGATATCCGGAAAGACCGCGATTCCCAGATCTCCTTGAGCGTCTGCTTGCCCAGTACCCCCGGCTTGCCCATGCCGCAACCCGGATAGCAAACGCCGTCGTCATACAGGTATATGAATAGCCACGCCGCAAGGCATGGGGCCAGGCGTTGATACGGACTCCGGAAGAAGTTGCCTATGTATCGCAAATATTCCGGCTGATCACAAAGCGGAGCGCCGTCAGCGCGTCGTTTACACAGTTCCTCCATGGCTCCATTGATACGCATGATGCCTTCATTGTCGGGACGGAGCCATTCTTTGATTGGCGGGCTGATTGTTTCCCGGTGAACAGGCTGGAAGAACAGACCCCAGTCGCGCTCCTGACAGAAATCCGCCATAAGTAGAGGGTCATCAATATTTTGCGACGTCACTACCGATGCCAGCACGACCTGAACGTCCGTTCCGGGGGTGTCCTCTTCCAGCAACTCCAGCGTTGGCTTGATGCGGTCGAAGGATACCCCGCGCGTCTTCGGATAAACATCCGGACGTATGCTGTCAATGCTCAACAAGAAAAGATCAAGTCCAGCGTTTGTCAGTTCCTTAAGCATCGGACGGGTCAGCGGAAGCCCGTTGGAAACGATGCAGGAACGGATTTCCAGTTTTCGGCAGAGCTCGACCAACTCAATAATCTGCGGATGCAGCAGCGTCTCGCCGCCGAAGAAGCTGCAATTCCTGCCGCCTATTGCGGCGAACTGGCGCAGGAAGTCGGCCATCTGCTCGAAAGGCAGATCGTTGCCCTTGTGCGCCCACCAGTTGCAATAGTTACACTTGCCGCAGCACCGCGTCGTCAGCCGGACCAGCGCCCTGGTGGGGGGGCATATATAATCGCCGGAATTGATCGAACGCTTCAGACTCTCGCCGTATTCCATCCAGTTCCTGCCGGACAATAATCGCGGAACGCGATGCGGCCAGGGAACCTGTTTTGTTTTCAGGTCCGGATAATCATTTTCCTGTATTTTCGCTGTCGTCGTCGGCATCCGGCGCTCCGCTCTTACAGTTTGTGCAAATTTTCCACAAACGCCCTTTCATCTTGCGGAATGATATCAGACCGGACAGCATCGGGCAAGAACGCCGCCGGCGCTGAATGTGCCGCAAATCACGGCTCAAGCTGAACACTGCGGATTGCCTTCGCGTCGTCGGCGGCCCCGGCCATCTCCGCAACCTTCGCGCAACCCTCCTTCGCCGCCTCCGCCGCCTTTCGTAACTCGGCATCCGCAACGAAGTCCGCCTTGTGGCCGATAAGGTAGTCCCACCCGGCCTTTATTGCAGGCCATGCGCGTCCTGCCCATTCGGCGTCATCGCTCCTGATCGCGTGCTCGGTCAGCGCTTGAAGCGCCAGAATGTGCGCAGCAGGTTCGCCTTTTGCGTCCCGCCACTGCCCGTCCTCCTTCTGGGTCAGTTCCTGCAGGGGCTGCGGGACCGGCTTGTCCCAGAGGTAACGCAGCATGTCCCCGGCGTCAGCATGGTGTCCGACCTGCTCCAGCTTCATCGCCGCCCGGACGGCAAAGGGCAGTGAATAGGTGTCAAGGGAACCACGTTGTTCCATGCCGACGTAGTAGCCGTCGGCCTGAATTCGATTCATAACGATTGCCGCAAGCTCTTTTCGGAGTTGCGTGGATTGCGCGTCATCCGTCATCGGTTCTTTGCCCGGAGAAAAGAAATCCGCCCACACGTCGTCTGCCGCATTCTGAAGCGATACCGGAGTCCAGGCGGATTTTGCGGGATTCGGAACATGGCCCCCCGCACAAGCAAGCAGGAAAACAAGCGTCCGGCTCGATTTCGCCGGCAGGCTCAAACTGTAGTTGAGCGCGCCGGCTTCATAGAGCAACTGGTCATTCTCTCCCCCGACGTCTACGTATCGCTCCGCCGCCTTGTTCATGTTGCCCTTCAGAACTTCTTTCGCGTCAACGAACACGTCCGGGGAAAAGACCCATATCACATTGAGAATCGGATTTTTATCCTGGGCCTCCGGATGCGGAGCGGAGACGATCTGCAACCTGCCGTCGCCGTTCAGGTCCCGGGCGTTGAATACCACGCATCCGGGCTTGTGCCTGCCCCATGACGCGACGGCGTCAACCTCGCTCTTCGGAGCGCCCTCGACGTAAAGCGTCACCGGCCTTCTGCCGGCGTCCGCCCAATGGCTCTCGCACAGCCCCAGAACGACGGTTTTTGACGCTCCGGCGGGAACATTGAGGTAATAGATGATCGGAACCCCGCCCATCCCGGCGCGGATGTTCCTGAACGCGGCGTCGCATTCAACATCCGGCCTGCCCCAGCCGGGCATGGCCATCGCGCCGCCGTTGCAACCCCACTCCCGCATCTTCCGGATCGGCTGCGGATTTTCAGGAAGCGACAGCGCGGCCCGCCCTCCGGCGGAGCCAAGACGCTCGCCAATCCCGACGGTTTCCGGAATGTCCAGTCGGAACTCGATGACCGTCTCCGCGTCGGAATCATTCGCCAGGCGCGCCTCAAGCACGTCAACGCTCTGCGGCCAGACGGGCGCGCGGTACGCTGTTGTCGTCAGGCTCGTCTGCCCGGCGACAGCCCTGGTAATGACGCGCGGGGACGGCTGGATGTGGTATTCCTGTGTTGTCGAGGCAGCCTCCGGCTTGACGAGGCAGACGCCGGCAACACCCCAATCCTCGCGCAGATATCCTTTTGCGTCCACAGATGTGGGCAGCGCGTCCGGAACGCCGATCAGTTCGTCAGCCATTCCCGCCCGGACTACAAGTCCGGTGAACAATGTCAAGACCGACAGGAGGATGGCGCTTGTTTTCATCTTGATTACCCCCTCGGCGAATTCTGGGGAGAGTTGACCACGTCAATGCCGTACATCTGGCAGAAGTCCTCCACGTCGCGGCGATGGTCGCCGTAGAAGACGACCTGGTGGAAGCCCAGAACGTCGCGGGCGTCCTCGACACGGTCCATCTGAATCTCGAAGTTCGTGCGGCAGCCGCCCGCCGGCGGGGTGTCAACGTTGCCGGTGACGGTGCCGGTATCGAGGATAAGCTCGTTCGGACCTTGGAATCGCACGAGCGTCACTCGCTGGCCGGGTTTCCAGAGCACCTGCATCGAAACGCCGAGATCGGATTCCGAATGGCTGCGCAGAATGAACGGCTCCTCGGAACCCGCCAACCCGTTGAGCTTCGCGCCGCAGGAGCAATGCGCGGCAATCAGCAGGTTCTTGACCGTTTCCGGCACGGGATCGTTCATGAATCCCGGCTTGTCGAAGAGGTAGCTTGAGAACATCAGCGAGATCGCGCCGAATACATCCGCCTCGCAACCGTATGTGACCCCCGCGTCCTGGAACATCGAGGCCGCCATGCAGGGCGGGGTCGGCACGACCCGCGCGGTCACCATGCCGAGGCAGTCGGTCGTGAGGGCGTTCGCGCGCTCGTCGCGCAGCAGTCGCTTTGCGGCCACGAAACTCCTCGCGGCGTTGACGGTGTCCTCTTCGCTTGGCTCAACTATGCTTTCGGCGGATTTCCGGCGCTCGGACGCTATCTCATGCATCTCGTCCGTGACCGGCATCCGCTCGAACATCTCGTGCAGACTGCGGCGCGGGATGTAGCGGATTTTTGTGCCGAGGCGCTCAAGGACCGTTTCACTCCTGTTCTGCCCCGCCACGACAAGCAGTCGCGATTCCTCGAACTGGCGCTTCGCCCGCACCATGCGCATCGCCTGCGCCACGCCGGACGCTTCCAGAGACGATACCACGCGAACGCCCGGACGCCTGGATATCTCAAGCACGTGCCCCGTGAAGGCCGTTCCGACCGGGGCGAAAATAATCGTCGGGACGCCGGCCCGCGAGATTCTGTCCGCCCAGTGCCAACTGCCCATGTGCTGCAGTTTGACCACCACGGCGTGCGGCTTCTTGTCCTCGACGGCCTTCACAAATGCGTTGATCGCCTCGTCGCTTTCCAGCGGCTCCGGGGCATCCTCCAGCGTCACTCCCATCCCCTTCGCAGCCTCGGAGAACGCCATGTCGTATTTCTGGCGCGAACCTTCGAGGTTGTAGGACGTCCCCGGCCAGCCGAGCCAGTAAGGCGGCTTGATGCGAACCGTCGCGCTCATGATGTTCACGAGCGGCTTCGGACGCAGGCCGGCGAGGTCAATGGTCTCGCCAAGGTTCACGGCGGCAGGCGCGTCCTCGACGGTCCTGTACAGAAGCATTCCGAGAGCGCTTGCCGAAAGCGATTTCATAAAACGGCGGCGGGAGAGCGCGCAACCCGCGCTCAACATGCAATGTTCGTCACACATGGCCTTCTCCTCGCGTCAGAGGGGAACGACAACGGAATCAGATAGATGTAATTATAACAGGCTTTACGACCATCCGGTCAAGAGCGGGATGACATTCGATTCTGATGGGATGGGTCCGGGCAGGATTGGACGCGACGATCCATATATGGACTTCGGTCGCTTGAGCCCGCTTTCCAAGCGCGCTTTCCAAGCGCATATGTGTTTAGCGCCTCCGATGCGGCTATTGTCTATTGCTTTGGAAAATCTCCCTTCCCCCGCGCGAAGCGCGAAGCGCCTCGCTTCGCGCAGCGTGGGGGAAGGTGGCGCCTCACTTGTTGAGGCGACGGAAGGGGGCAATGATAGGCCCCCTTCCACTATCGCGTCCTATTTTAACGGATCACTTGACGCTGAACATACTCAAGCGCGCTTCCAGAGCGCCGTCATGCCCGCGCGCGCGCGGAGCCGGGGTGGGGTGTGCGAAATCGTAGATTTTGCGCACGCGGATATGGCGGAAAATTCCGGCGGCGAATTCCGGCAGCGTCTTGATGCCTTCATCCGGCGGATGTATCCGAATTTTCTCGGAAAATTCCCGGCAACGGCCTTGACAAACCAGGGGGGGGGGGCGGTAATATAATCAAATAGCAAAGTAGCGTCGCCGCGCATTTTACGCGGCACTGCGGGCTTGTTCCCCCCCTGCGTAGGCGCGCTACAATGACAAAAGACGAGGCGACGGATCTGCCCCGTCCGGAACGCGCTCATGCCGGGGAGAATTGAGCGGAGAAATCGAAATGCCGACATCCACAA
>JAKLEA010000017.1 GCA_022711755.1 Planctomycetota bacterium | reverse complement strand
CTCTCCAGGTCAATTTGTCCTTCGCCGCCCGGCCCCAACCGGAATGGCCCGGTTACATGTATATATTATTCCCACGCGCGCCGGGGCGATGTCAAATGAAAAAAAAATCAAATAATCATGATTCGTTTGTAGTGGTTTCGGAAAACATGGGATGGCCATATGACACATCAGGGCGGCAGGCCGCCATGTTTCAGCATCTCGCGGACGCGCGTTGGCAAATGAACATAAGGCCTCGGCAAACCTGCCTCTACCTTCGCTGTCCCGGCCGCAGCGACCAGTTCAATCCCGTTTCGAATATCACGTCCGCTCCCGCCAGCGAGCGCCGGACCCGCTCCGCGTTCGGGCCGTCCACCCGCAGCCAGTGGCGCTGTATCCATGCCGGGTCCCTGCCCGATCGCTGGAACCGCTGCGCCAGCCGGAAACGCAGAAGGTCGTCCGGCGCGTCCAGCCCGACAATCAGATCAAACATTCCGCGAATCTCCGGCCAGTGGCCTCCCTCCAGCAGCAGGAAATTCCCCTCGACGACGATCCAGTTCGTCCCGCTTCCGGCGCGTATCGCGCGGGGGACAGGGTCGTGCGTTATGCGGCTGTACGCCGGCAGTTCGGCGCTCGATCCGGCCTCCTTCAGGCGGCGCAGGTCGGCAAGCAGCGCGGGGGAGTCGAAGGTCTCCGGGATGCCCTTCAGCTCGCTCATCAGAACCGGCGTACCCGCCGGGCCGGGGGCGAAATGCGTCCTGAGAATTTCGTTTGGGAAGTGATAGCCATCCATGGGCAGATTGACGACTTCTCCAGCCTCCGCGATCTTCATTGCCAGGACGATGAGCTTTGCAAAGACCGATTTGCCGACGCCCGGCGGGCCAGCGACTCCCAGAAATCCACGCCGTCCGACGCGCGAGGCCCCGCCCACCCATGCGGCAAGCGGAACGAACGCGCGCCATGCGTCCAGGGGGGAGACCAGAACGGCGATTCTGCGCCCGTCCACGTCCAACGCGCCGTTGGCAACCTCTCTCCAGAAGCTCCGCGACAGTTGCGCCGATTGCTCGAATGAAATCTGCGACGTGCCGGGCACGATCACCTGCAATTCCATCATCGCGAGTTTTTCAGACTCGTCCAGGCGATCTGGCCTGCCTTCCGCGACAATTGTGTGCGCGAGCGCCCTTCCCTGGTCCTCTGTAATTGTCATGCGGTCCGGCGTCATACCCTCTCCGCCCGTCTCTAGTCGAATATCCGGTTGTCCCGCCACTGCGCCCACGTTGTTTCGTACCACGAATCGTCCTCCGGCAGGGGGCGGACCGGCACAGCAGTAACTTCAAAAGCTCCGCGCTCGTTGAGCCTTACCTCCAGGATTTCATTCCGCATTTCAACATTCTCGGAGCGGAAGCACAGTTCCTCCCCGCCGGGCAGCGGGATGCGCCGGTCGCCCGTCGGGTCAAGGATGACGCATGCCCCGCGGCTGCCACCGCCGGCGGAGATGTAGGCGTTCATGGCCTCCAGGAATGCGACATGCGTCAGGCAGAGATGCTCGTTCTGCGCCGCCCTGCGAATCTCCCAGACGGAGCCGACGCGCATACCCTCGCGGGCGATGCGGGCGCGAAGGCGTTTCGCGTCCGCTAGCGCCTCCCGGACGCCGTCGGCGGAACGTATGAAAGCGCCGCTCCGAGTCATGCGCTCCTGAATCTCACTTCTGACGTCGGTTGCCGCGGGCGCAGAGGCCGAAGCTTCCGAGTATCGCCGCAATCCGTCCAGTTCCGACGAGATTTGCGGCGATGCGACTTTAAGGAAATCCTCCGGATTCATCGGAGAGTCATCACAGACGTTGCTGATGTATTGGGCGGCGCGCAACCCGCCGACCTGCCCGCTGTTGAGCGCGCACCCGCCGGGGCGGATGCCGTGAGTTCCGTTCAGTTCGCCGATGGGGAAGAAGCGGCGGATGTTGGACTCCCACCAGATGTTCCCGCGCAACCCGCCGTTGCAGTGCTGGGCGCAGACGGCGACCTCCAGCGGCTCGCGCAGGTCAACATTATGCTCGGCGTAGATGTCAATCGCCGCCGGGTTCATGTGGCGCAGTCGCTCAAGCGGCGTCGCCTGCTTCGCGCCCGATCTCTCAAGATAGCGCGCTGCTTCAGGTTCAAGATCGGCGAGATCGAACGGCGCGAAGACTCCGCCGCCGGCGGGGTTAGAGGCGAAATCCATGAAGACCTTGCGGCCCTTCAGTCGCTCCCGCTCAATTGCCAGATCAACCAGCGACGATCCATCGTTTTCCAGGTTTGAGCTGTTGAACGGCCACTGATAGCCCTTCAGGAAAATGCGCCCGGCCATGCGGCGCATGGAACTGAAATAATCGTTCAGGAAATATCGCCTGTCGCCGCCGCGCGCGTCCTCGCTGAAGTAGCAGGGAATGACCTGCTGATAGGTTCCGCTCAGATTCCAGCGGAAGCCGAGGCTGGCCGGACCGAATTGCGATTCCGTCAGGTTGTTGGCTATCGCGCCGATCTCCAGCGCAAGCCCGATATTGCCGATCTGGCCCGGGGGATAAACGCTTACGGCGTACATCTCCCCCGGCCCGCCGGTCGCCATGACGACGTTGGCGCAGTTGAACGCCATGGGGCGGATCTCCCCCGCCTTCAGCTTCTCAAGGTCAAGCCCCAGCGCTCCGACTGCGCGTTTCTCATCGCCGCTTCCGGACGTCAGTAACGCGATGATCTCGCAGTGATCCATGATCGGAACGCCCATCCCGCGAAGGTGGGCGAG
The DNA here is from genome assembly GCA_022711755.1 of Planctomycetota bacterium. Lineage (GTDB taxonomy): Bacteria > Planctomycetota > Brocadiia > SM23-32 > JAKLEA01 > JAKLEA01. The sequence goes on along the minus strand of JAKLEA010000017.1, from coordinate 117,499 downwards.
GGACTTTTCGACCATCATCATGCTCGTCTTCGGCCCGGCGGATGTTGCCCGCTGCCGGGGGTCATGGTCGGTCTTGTATCCGACGTAGGCTCCGTAGCGGTTGTGCGGGAATGCCACGCCGTTGCGGACCAGGTGAAAGAACTCCGGCGCGCTGGCAAGCGCCTCGACGTAGGCAATGTCACCGTGCATCATCCCCCCGGCCGTCAGCGTCCGGGCGAAATCCATTGGCGAATCCGGAACGTCTCCGAAGATGCCGATTTTGTAATAAGTCTGCTTGTCCGAGCCAGAATTGGCCGAAGCTCCGCCGCCGAGTTTATCCGTCACAACCGCAATGTCGCGATGGCCGAGTTCCCAGAGATGCTCGGCGCAGTTCAGTCCGGCCGCGCCGGAACCGATGATAAGCGTTCGGGCCGAGCAAAGCTCGATTCGCTGCCTGGACGGAAGATTGACTTGTGAACGTTCCAAGCGAGTTGCCTTCATAACGAGGCTTAAGGAGTCAGCGCCGCCTTGATCGCGGAGCGGTCCCGCATCACCTGAAGCGCAGCAGCGGCCTCATGCAGATGAAACTTGTGCGTGATCATTTTACCGAAGGGGAAACGCCCTGACTGGACCAGTTGAACTGCGGAAAGAAGGTGACCTGTGTCGCTCACCCAGACGCCCTGAAGCCGGACGTTCTTTCTGGCCAGGGATTCGAACGGTCTGACCGGCCATTCGCCGGACGGTACCGCAATTCCGGGCAGGATATAGGAGCCGTACGGCGCCACGGCGTCCAGATACTCCGCCATCGCTGATGGCCTGCCGGCGCAGTCAAGAACGCAATTTGCGCCGAGTCCGTTGGTCCATGACTTCACGAGCGCCAGGCGATCCTGGACCGATCCCTCGTCGGAGTAGAGGATTTCATCCGCGCCGATTTCCTGCGCAAGCTCAAGGCGCAACCCGTGGTATCGCTTGCCGACCATGATGATCCTGCCGGCGCCTGATGCCCGGGCGAAGGCCGCGCAGAAAAGCCCCAGCGGGCCGGGGCCGATTATCATCACCGAATCGCCCGGGCGTATACGCGCCTGCTCCATCGTGTGCGCGGCGGTGGCGCCGGAGCAGGAAGCGGCGGCGAGAACGGAGAAGTCGTCCCCCTCTCGCAGTTTGATGAAAGCCGTACCTGCCCGAAGATGAATCAGTTCGGCGTACGTCCCCTGGAAGTGCGGAGGAGCGGCGCAACCCACGCTGATACCGTATGTCCTGCGGTTCGGGCAGAGCGCGGGCTGCTTGAGCGACGCGCAATAATAACACGTCTTACAGAAAATGCCGCGCTCCCAGATGACCGGATCGCCCTCGCGCAACTCCCGCCCAAAAACGTCCTTCACGACGCCGTTTAATTCGGTGACGCGCCCTGCGCCCTCATGTCCCAGGATGATCGGAAGCGGGGTTCGCGGGTCCTCCCCGGCTGAGATGTGAACGTCCGATCCGCAGACGCACGCGGCGGCGATCCTGACGCGGACCTCCCCCGCCGCCAGCGGGACGACGTCGAACTCCCGCATAGCAGGAGGCTTGCCGAACTCCTCAAGAACGCAGGCCTTCGCCTTCATGCTTTCTCCTCGATTGCGCGGCGATCCTTTGCCGACGCGCTCTATTTCCGCATCAGGATTCTGAACGGCCCTACAGATTCGATCTCCGCGTAATTCCGCGCCAGGAACGCCCGCAGGCCGGCGAATTCAATGAAGCTTCTTGTCGGATCGCCGCCGAACAGACCAGTCGGATCAATCGTGCTGACGATGAACAGCGCCGGCGGGTCGGCCATGATCTCGCTCAGGTACTCTCCGCGATACCGCGCCAGCAATTCACCGTCGGCGCAGGACGCGGCGGGGTAGGCGGAGACATGCCTGCCCGGGCAGAGCCGCCAGGTCATGAAGTTGATGATCGGCATGTCGCCCCAGACGCAGATTTTCGCGTCCAGAGGGATGTTCGCGTCAATCCCGGCGGCAAGGTCTTGAAGGAGCGCGTAATTCGCGTCCGGAGACTTCATGTCCCGCAGATATGTATCCGCGTCAATCCTCCCGCGGAGATATTGATACGCTCTCAGGGACTGGTTTGCGCACCGCGCAGTCGGCGCGAGCAGGGCAAGCCCCAGCGCTCCGTATGCCAGAATGCGCGCGGGCCAGACGCCGGGGGAGGCGTTCTGATTCCGGGAAACGCTCCGTATGACCATGTCGAATCCACGCCCGGCCAGCATGGCAAGGGGGACAAGAAGCATCAGAAGATGACGCCATCCGTAGGACTTCTGCATCATGATATTCAATACGCCTATGATGGCCATGCACCAGAAGACGGCTATCAGGCTGCGGTCAGTCGAATCATCATCCCCCCCCCCGGGGGTTCTTCGCAGGCCAGGAAGCGTGACGACAGCCAGGGCGGCCAGAGCCGCGAACTCGGGATGAGGCATGAGGATATGCTCATGCACGAACCCGCCGAAGAAGTCGGCCCCATGCGCCCAGAAATGGGAGCGCAGGTTGAAACTGAGGAGACATTCGAAAAGGAAGCGACGCATGTCGCTCCAGAGGAGCGGCGCCGCGAATAATGCGACAGGGCAGGCAACCCCGAATGCCCATGCGGTGATTGCCCATCCTTTGCGTCTCTTGTCCTCCGGCGGCAGGGTCGCCAGCCCGAACGCCATCGGCAGCGCCATGAACAGCAGGATCGGCCTGAAAAGCCCGGCAAAACCGAGAAAGGCCCCTGAATTTCCCGCGTCTCCCTTGCTGCGCCCGATCAGAAACTTCGCCCAATAATGAATGGAGGCAAGGCAGAACGGAAGCGCAAACGCATCCGGACCGGCGGTCTGCGACCATCCCCCCCGGAAGTAAAGAACCGCAATCAGGATCGCCGAAGCGATTCCCCCCTTGCCGCTGCCTGTTGAGCGCCAGATTCCGAAGGCAGCCAGGCATGCCAGCAGTTGGAACGCAAGATCAGTCATCCTCAGCGTCCATTCCGTCCCGGAGATCCGGCCTATTACAAAACCATAGACGACATGCGTTCCCGGCGCGCGATAATCAAACACCTCGGCATACAATGCCCGGCCCCTCTCTCCAGCCATCGCAGCATAAGCAAAGATTCCCTGCTCGCTGCCCAGCGGCCATGTGATCGAGGGCAGGGCAGCTGCCAGCCACGCCGCAGTCAGCAAAGCCGGCATTGCCGCGCGTTTCATTGGCCGCTCCATGGCCCCGATGCCCTTGAATAGACGTAGTAATTATCAATCCGCATCGTGAATGAGAAACGGCTTGCTACGAAATCCCTGAATTCCTGAAATTGTGGCATGGCCTCCAGCGACGTGAACGGCTGCACTATTGTCTGATCGGCATCGGCGACAAGTATGACGGCAGGAGGATTCCGGCGCAACTGTTCCATGAACTGGGCCTGGTACTTATGGATGATCTCCTCGTTGCCGGGGGGCAGAAACGGATGTATGTAACAGAATCGGGAACACGGGCGCCTTTCAGACAGAAAGTATATGAGAGGATCAAATCCCCAGACCAGGATGGCATCATCCGTCCGGGTATGAGCCCTGACGTATTCGGCTACCCGTGATACAGTCGGGATGCTCGATCCGTCGGAGATCATGAAGCGGCTTACGTTGGACGAATCGCGAAAACGCCATTCCAGTTCGCTGGCCAGGCGCGCTGCCGCTTCCCATCCTCCGAAGATGAAAACCGCAAGGCCGAGGGCGGCGGCCGGTCGGCCCGCGAAGCCGGGCCGGGAAGAATGCCCGGAAAGGACTGTTGACACTCCCTGCCCGGCCAGAACGCAGACGAAAGGCATGGTCATCACCCACTGATAAGCGAAAAACTTCCCCTGCATCATGCAACAGAAAAGCGCGACGACCAACCCGGCAATCGCGCAGATTAGCCCGGGCCTTTCCCTTCCTCCCCAGCCTGCATGCGCCGCAACCAACGCCAGTATGGTTTGTGAGAAGAAAGCGGTCCAGTCGAATGGGCTGGAAAGCCTTAGCAAGTGACGTAATGATCTTGGATATGCAATGTTACGATAATCCCTAAGGTTGAAGACAATAACCGCCTCCCAGAAACCGTCCAATTCATCCCGCGCGGACAGAATGATTGCTGGTATGACAAGCCCCAGAATTCCCCCCGCAATCAACCAGATCAGAGATGCCGCCAACTTCTTTCGTTCCTGTTGATTTGCTGCGGACTGCGCGATCAATCCTGCCGCGGGAACCAGTCCCAGCAATGCGAATGGCGGCTTGAACCAGAATGCAAGAACCGTGAGCAGTCCCGCCAGCGCCGCCCTGCCCGCAGTATGGGATTCAAGCAGGCGCAGGGAGCATAACAACCCCGCTGCCGTCAGAGGCGCTGCGAATCCCTCCGCCTGTCCGGTCATCAGCCATCCGGAACTCACATACCAGACAAAATAGAAAGCGGCCCCTGCAAATGCGCCGCGGCGGTTTCCGATCCGCAAACCGCACCGATAAAGCAGCCATGCGGCCAGAATCGTTCCTGCCAGATCCAGTATTCGCGGAGATTGCATTGACCGTCCGAACGTTGCAAATGCCAGAGCGTAAAGATAATGGACCCCGGGGCCTTTGAAATCAAATGCGTTGTCATAAAGTTTTTCGCCGCGCAATATTGCGTCAGCGCATACAGCAAATATTCCTTCGTCCCTGTTGAGCGGCCATGCCGCCATGGGAAGGGCAATGCAGATTCCCGCCAGCGCAATAAAAACAACCTTCAGCGCCGTCGTTTTTGCATTCCCGGTCGTCATTACTCTCCGTTCATCCTGACGCAGGCCGTTCGCTGTACGGCAAGAGCGCCAACCAGCGCTTCTGCCGCAACCAAGCGATATTAGTCCTCGCCGCGAACTGAAATCAAGGACTAATCCCGCCCCGGCTGAATGACACAAAAGGGCGAGGCATCTTTGTTGATCCTTGACACAGAACTGAGGCGAATAGAAAATGCAACTGCGCTTTCCGGGTTGCGATTGAGTTCAAGTAACGCGCTACCGGCGTAAGAGCATGCGCGATAAGGGGTAAGACGGGTTCGGCGCGCCATCGCGAACCTGCCCTGCCTGTTGACACCCTTTTCACACACGCTCCAAGACATTCCTTGCGCCTGAGATTACATCCAGGGACGCATAATGTCGTGTCCCATGATCCGGCGATGCGGGGTGCAATGGCCGAGGACAGCCGTGCCATATCAGGGTCAGACACTAATTGGGCCGGCGCCGGCGTAGCGGCAACCAGCCTTGCGCTGCTTGTTTATCAGGTCAGTCTGACGCGCATATTCTCGGTTCTCGTCTTCAATCACCTGGTCTTCTTCGCCCTCTCCACGGCGATGTTCGGGTTGGCGGCGGCGGGAGTTACGGTCTATGCGTTGAAGGGGCGCGGGCGCATCAGCATGAGGAGCCTGCCCGGAGTTTCTTCAATCCTCGGATTAAGCTTCGTTGTTGTTCTGCCTGCCGTGCTGCGCGCCGGGGGACGGCTGGGGGCGGCGCAATTCCCCAGCGCCGAGGGGGTCAGGTTGCTGGTTCTCTGTTTCGCGTTCTGCGCGATTCCATTCTATCTGGGCGGCATATGCCTTTCGCTCAGCCTGCTTGAGTGGGCGGAGCGCGCGGGGAAGGTCTACGGCTTCGATCTTGCGGGCGCGGCGGCCGGTTGCGTCTTCTCCGTCGTTCTGCTCGGCCTTCTCCCAGCGCCTGCGGTTGTCCTCGCGGCGGGCATCCCGGCCTGCGCGGCGGCATTCGCATTCCGAAGAGCGGCCGGCGCCGGACGGGCAGGTCTGCTCAATCTCTGCGCCCCCGTGTTTGTTCTTGCCGCCGTGCTGGACGTCCCCTCGACCGGGCTTTTCCAGGTCCGCTACGCAAAGGGCAAACCGCAGAGCAATCTCTACGAGCGATGGAACGCTTTCTCCTTCGTGCGTGTTTTCAAAAGTTCGAGCTTTGCCGGCTGGTCCATGCCGTCCAACAGGATTGCCGGCGAACAACCGGCTTATCTCGGAATGGACATTGACGCCCATGCCTTCACCCCCGTCATGGCGTCGCGCGGAATCCCGGGCAATCACATGGAATTACTTGATGACCTGACAAGCGCGGCGTATCAGGTCGCCCAACCGCAGTCCGTCCTCGTCATCGGATCGGGCGGCGGCCGAGACGTCCTTGCCGCTCTGGCCGGCGGGGCCGCCCGGGTGACAGCCGTCGAGATCAATCCCGCCATCGTGAATCTGATGCGCAACGAGCTTGCCGGTTTCACTGGGAATCTTTACAACCGCCCCGACGTGAGCGTCGTCTGCGCCGACGGAAGGTCCTTTCTACATCAATCCCGTGAAAGGTTCGACGTCATCCAGATCAGCATGGTTGACACGTTCACGGCAAGCCCGGCTGGGGCGTTCGCCCTTACTGAGAACTCGCTCTATACCGTCGAATGTATCGAGGAAGCGATCCTCAAGCTCTCGCCGGACGGACTTCTGACGGTCACTTGGGCGGATTTTCCGGAAATGCGGGGCGGAACACGGGTGGCCTCGATAGCGTGGCAGGCACTGAAAAACCTCCAGTGCCCGGGCGGTCCATCGCACATGTTCGTCATGAGCGGCAAGTACCTCGGGAATCCCCGGGCGGACAACCTGAATGTCATTGTATCGCGCAGTCCTCTGACGCCGGCCCGATTGAAGTCGCTGGAAAGATTTGCCGAATCAAAAGGCTTCGAGGTCCTGTATCCGGGAAGAGGAGAAGGCGTCATAAGTCAGATGATCAATAGCTCGCCTCAAGGGGATTTTGAGAAACATTTCCCGCTGGACATCACCCCGACCACCGACGACCGCCCGTTCATCTACTTCCAATATCGCCTGAGTGACGGGTTGATGGGCGGAAGCATTCGCGACCTGCCCCCGGCGGTTTCCATGCTGTTCAGCTTCATCGGGATCATCGCATTGGCCTGCGCGGCCTTCATCATCGCTCCGCTGGTTATCGCCAGGCCGGAAGTCCGGCGGATGCCCTTGGGCAGCGCGATTGCCGGGCTGCCGTGTTTCGCCTGCCTGGGATTCGGCTTCATGCTGGTCGAGGTCTGCGCCGTGCAGCGGCTGACGATTTTTCTAGGCTACCCGACGTACGCCCTGAGCCTGGTCCTGTTCACATTGCTGCTCTCATGCGCGGGAGGAAGCACGCTGAGCGACAGGATCGTTTCCGCCGTCGGGCTGAAGCCGGTTTTCGCGGCGGCCGCCGCCCTGATGGCGTTTGAAGGCATCCTGATGAAATTCATCCTGTCGTATATGATGGCCTTTGCCCTACCCGCCAGGCTGGCAATATCCGTAATCCTTCTTGCGCCACTCGGATGCGCATTGGGAACATTTTTCCCGACGCTTATCAGGCGCGCAAAGGCGACCCGCGAGGACTCCTTCATACCGAGAGCCTATGCGGTCAACGGGACCTTCTCCGTGCTGGGCGGCGTGTGCGCAGTTCTATTCACGGCGGGCCTGGGATTCATGGTCACGCTTTTCATCGCGTCCGGGGTCTACCTTCTCGCCCTTGCCCTCAGCAATTCGGAGGGGCTTGGAGACGTCCGGAAAAACAAGGCTTGACCAGATCGCAGACAGCCTCCTCGTCATGCCAATTCAGCCACCGCAGTTGCCAGATACGGCAACTTCCAGGGCGCGGCGCACGCCCGTTTCCCGCTCAGGGGCCTTGCGCTCACTGGTTTCGCAAGAGGAGTTATCAGCCGCCACATGGCGGGCTTCAGCCCCTTCGGAATAATGAGAGTCGCGTCGGCCGGATCGGGGATCATGTTCATCACGGCTACCCGCCGCGCCGCGCCGTCCGACATGTCCATAACCAGAAGATGGGCGCCGCCGTCGGCCATGACCGGCGCGCGGGAACCGGCCAGGAACCGCGCGGCCTGCCTTGCCATGGCGCGCCGCTGGAAGCTCAGTCCGTAGCTCCCTCCACATAGCGATAGCGGCGCCGCCTGAGTGAACACGCGACCTCCAAGCCTGTTGTGGAAGGCGACACTCGCCGCGCCCAGTCGCTCCCCGAAACAGTCCATGAGCGTCGTCCATTCCTCCCCCGCCGTCGCCGGTTGCATCCGCAGGACGCGCGGGAAGAGATTGTAGCCCAGCCGCAATCCCTTCCTGATCCCGCATTTCCGTGACGCCGTCGCTTCCATGGAATACTGCGAGTCCCGCCGTTCAAACCAATGCGGGTCCCGGATTCCGATATGCTCCGCAAAGCCGCGCTCGGAGAGTATCGAGGCCGACTCTGCGTCAAGCCACAGCCCGCCGCGCAGCATGTCCTCGATCTCAGCGTCTCTGAACGCCCACGGCATGTTTCCCCAGAGCGCGTTGGCAACCTCGCTCCGCCGCATCTGGAAAGAGATGCCCAGACGGCCGAGCATGTCCGCCGTCGGCATGACGCGCGGATACAACTCGTCCATGGAACGCCCGGCGCTTGTTCTCATTCGCAGGGCTGCTTGTGGATTGAAAGGTATGCCCACCCCGCGTGATTTCATTGAGGCTGGGAACAGCCCGCCGAGGAGTTCCAGACCGGGGCGCGACTGAAGCAGCATCTCGCCGATGCCCGGCTCCTCGCCCACCCCGTTGCCGGTCATCGGGTGAAGGTCCAGCAGGATTCCGTCCGAGCCGTAAATCTGCGCCACGGCCATCTGCGCGAAGGTCAGCGCGAAACTCTTGCTGAACTGGCCGAACGGAAAATTCTCAAGCTCCGGATAACTCCGAAGTCCTTCGGGGCGAAGCGTCTTCTGAAGGTCAAGCATCGCCGCCGAGCGCGCCAGGCAGGTTCCCGGGACCTCGCCGTAGCTTGTGTAATGCGGGCGATGGACGGTCTCGCCCTGAATCGCCATTGCATTGAAAAGGCCCGGCCAGTCGCGTCCCTCTGCGGAATGGACTTCCGCCCCGGAACTCATCAAGCCCAGCCGCGCAGCGGGATTCGCCTTAGCAACGGCGTCCCGTATCGCCGCCGCGCTCGCCTCATTCTGCCGCTTCCAAAGATCAAGCCAGACACCCCGCCAGGGATGCGGTTCTCCGGGCTTGAGAATGTTTTCGCGCAGTTCCTCCCGGGCGACCTTCCTGCCGACGGCGTCGGAGAACATGCGGAGAAAACCGTCTTCAAAGCCCCCGCCCCAATCGAGCGGATCGTGATTATGGTATCGCCAGTCGTCCTCAAGCCACAGGACGTCGAAGCCGATGCGAGCAAGCTCGGCGTATTCGCGCGCGATGAATCGCCGCCATTCCGGGCAGGCCATTGATGCGCAAACCGGATCCTTGACGCCCGACGGGCTGACGATGGTCTCGAAATTCTGTCCATCGCGCAGCCGCCTGCCCCGGCCCGTGTGAAGCGTTGTTGACCAGGGATTGCAGCCGACCTTCAGACCCGCCGACTTCATCCGCGCCACTTCCTTGCGCATCATGCGGCAGTATTCCGCCAGCTCCGCCTCGGTCACGTGGCCGCGATTCCACTCCTCCGGATAGACGAACAGGTGAACCTCCTCAATCCGGAATCGCTTGCAGAAGGCGATGACTTCCGACACTCGCTTATGCGCATCAGCGTCGGGCAGAATGTGGAACCGGAGTCCGTAGGTCAGATGAGGGGTGAAGCGTCTTGACATTGTTGAACCTTTCCCGCCAGTGTTTTCCGGCGGGAAGCATGGCTTCCCGCTTTGAAAGCTGTAGCATGGCTACAGCACTCCAAGACCGCGCCCCTGTCAACCGCCGTCAGCCAGTTCTTTGAAGCATTGCCCGTAGCGCATGACGTCGGCGTCTCCGAATTTTCCGGCGTATTCCGCGTCAAGCCAGCAGGCGAAGGTCGTCACGCGGCGGATACCCAGGGAATGATAGAAGCGCAGATCATCCTTGAGAACGTCGCAGTTGGGCGGCAGCTTGCCGGCGGGGCGGCGGTAGCCGGAGAAGAGCGACACGTCCAGCCAGTATTCGAGAATCTGCGCGCCGCCCGTCCCGAACACGTTCAGAAGCGATTCGAGGACCTCCGTTTGCCGCCGGTTGACGGCGCAGTCGCGGGAGGAAATCGGGTGCTTCCAGCAGCGGCGATATGGCGCGAACTCCAGAAACACACCCTTTTCCGGCCTGATTTCACAAGGCGGCTCCAGCGTCCCCATGTAGGCCAGATATGCGACGCGCGCCTCCGACATGACCCGCCGGATCGCCGTTGCGATTGCGTTGGCCACGATGAGCGCCTGGTCGGAATCCCCAAGCCGGGCGCACGAATCGCAATGACACCACGAGCGATTGTCGTCCGGCCAGAAATAGAAACGCCCTGTCGTAGAAGGCACATGCGCGGCCCAGTCCGCAGCGGCGTCGGCAACGCGTTTCAGCGCCTCTTTTGAGGACGGGCAGAGGTTGAAGTCCGGCTCGCGCCGCCGCGTCCACTGGTCGAGGCGGAACCATTCCGGATGCGCGGCGAAGAGATCGCGCGGCATGAGGTGGGAAATCGCGTGGATTTCCGTCTCGACCGATATCCCGTTCCCCGCGCAGCGCTCCAGCAGGTCAATCCCGCGCGGACTCCCGGCCAGGGACGGCATTTCGCTTTCCGGCTTATGAAGCCCGATCAGGTTCAGCCCCGCCCTTGCGGCCAGGGCCGGCCAGTCGAGCGTGAAGTCGCCAAGCTCAAGAACCACGCCGCGCGCGTCGAATTCGATGGGATGACCCATGCCGCTTTCTCCATTAGCAATATCCCCGCCGGCGCCGGCTAGCGCTGAATTTCTGCGGGTCCAGGCGGAGGATGATTGCGCAGCATAACAGACAGGGCGATATCAGACCATTGAGGATTCGCGCCACCCCACAGGAGCATTCCGGATGACCTCGATGGCAGCGCGATTCACAGCTTCAGATATATCCTCTTCGCCTCGAAGAAGCGCATGATGAGATAATTCGCCCCGAAAACAATTAAATATCCTGCCAGGGCGAAGGCGAGAGGCGCTCCCCTCGGCACGGCAAGACGCCCCAGGCCCTGCCCGGCGTGTTCGATAATGTAGGCCATCAACGCGTTCTGCCCGAACGTCCGGAAAATGGCCCATCGCAACCCGCGCATGTCGCAGACGATTACGAATAGCGCATAGACTGTCATCGCGAAACCGGCGGCGAAGGTCAGGTAGGACACGCTGCCCATCTTCTGGCTCATCGTCCACATGTCCACCGGCCGTGACGGCGCGACGAAAGGCGGCTCTACAAGCCAGCTTCCGATGTCGCCCGACGTCGAAAGCCCCGCGCGGACGTGATTTGCGGCGTTCAGGCATGATAGCCCGTATCCCAGCGCCATTATCCCCGCCCCGATAATAATCAGCCAGCGGACAGCATCTCGACGATTCAGCTTCATGACGAGATCACAGGCCAGCGAACCGCACAGAACCGGGATTGTCCAGCTCAGGAATCCCATGAACCCCCCGTCAATGATTCTGCTCTCGATACCCCACTCGTAATACCACGCACTGGATATTCCGGCGTGAAGCGCGCCGGAGAACAGGAGGAAGATGACTCGAGCAAGAGGGCCTGCCCCGATCACCGGCATCACCCATAAGCTTGTCACAGCGATATGCACAAGCGTCTGGAACATGTTTCCGCAGACCATGTGGCTGAGGTATGCGGCAAAGCTCATCCGGCTCAAATGCTTCCCGATCATCAGGATGTCGCCGATGCTGTATGCGAAGGCTCCGAACAGAAGCAGCGTCGTGTTCCGTTTGACGGCGTGGCGATACGCCTGCCCCGCGCCATGCTTCTCCCTCGCTCGCAGGAACGTCAGCCGGAAGGCCAGCCCCACCGCGAAGAAGAACTGCGGCATGATGATATCGGCGAAGCTACAGAATGTGTCGTTGTGCTTGAACACGGACGGCGCGGCGGCATATGCGCCCAGGTAATTCACGAAGTACATGCCGACGACGGTAAAGCCCCGGAACTGATCAAGCGACGCCAGTCGGTTATCCTGCGGACCGATTTCACGGGCGAATTTCATGGATGTATATCACCAAAAGAAGATGGTTTTAGAGGCGCAGGTACCACTTCCTCCAGTCGAGGAAGCGGGCGATTGCGTAACATATCAGATAAACGACGGCGAATCCGATCCAGCCCTTGTATGCGGGAGAGTCGTCCGGGAACAGTCTGTATCCGACAGCGCTGTAAATCGTCGAATGAATCGCGTAGAGCAGCAGGGGATTACGTCCGAGTACCGACATATGCGGAACGGTTATCCGCAGCACGTCGTTGAGCAGATAGAACGCCAGGAAGACGAGCATGCTCACGCCGGTCGAGCCTACAGTGTAGGAAATTGTCATGCCCTTCTGGCTGTGGAGCCAGTATTGGTTCATGAGCTGTCCGGCTCCGAACATGGCGAATCCGGCGAGATACATGCCGGCGATGAACCGCGCCTTGTCCGGCCTGTTGATGTAATCCCAGACAATGGTTCCGATAAGCATCTGGAACGCCCACGCCAACGGCCCCAGCGGGCCGCCGTCAATGCTGTTCTCCATCACCCATTCGCTGTAACCGGTGAAAATATAGAGGCACTGATAGCCGACCGCATAACAAACCGCCATGCCCAGGCGGGTTTTAATCCCGCGGTCAATGAAGGGCAGCGTCAGGAGTCCCGCAAAACCTATGTCCACCAGCGCGTCCCACATGTCGCAGGTGACGATGGTCATGAAGTTCTCTCTGGTGAACTCGATGTCAGAATAAATGAATATCCCCAGCAGGATCAGCAGTATGCTGCGGCGGACGGCGCTGCGGCGGGCCTTCCAGAGGTCCGCGCCCTCCTTGCGCCTTGAAAAGGAAATGCGGAAGCCGATCCCGGCGGCGAACAGGAACAGCGGCGCGACGTGGTCGGCGAAGCTGAAGCCGGTTCCGTGATGCCGGAACGTTTCCGGCATGGTGTCATAACCGCCCAGGTAGTTCACCATCAGCATGGTGAAGAAGGCGTACCCCCGGAAATGGTCCAGGCATGACAGCCTGTCCTTCACGGACGCCACGTGGATAAAGCCCTCGCGCAATTCCCTGTTATTATCATTCAGCGCGACCGGCGCTTCATTGCTCATGCGCAATCCTCTGCTTCCCTTGCGCGGGCTGCGCGTTCGTCAGCCGGGGCGGGATTGATGATCATGGTCTGTATCGTCCATGCGGACGAGGGATGTCGAGCCATGATGAAACATCATATACCCATACCAGGTATATGTATCAGGCGCTAGGCGCATCTGTCAAGCAATCTCCGAAAGGGAGCCATTTGCGAAGCAACTTTATACACGCCATTTGCGGCAAGGACACGGCATGTCCCTCCCCTCCGCAGACGGTCGCATCGCAAATGCCTCGTTGCCCGTTCAGCTTGACAGCCGAACGGAAGCGGGCCTAGAATCATCCGGATTTTTGAGGACCGTTCCATGACCGACAGACTCCCCGAAGGCGACGCGATGCGGCTCGTCCTGCCGTGCAGGCCGGACTACCTCCTCATCGTGCGCCGGACCGTGAGGGAGTTCGCCTCAATGGCCGGATTCGCTCCGGCGGAGGTTGACGATGTGGTCTCCGCCGTTGACGAGGCGTGCGCAAACGTCATCCGCCACGGCTACGGCGGTCCGACCAGCCGTCCGCTGGCCATCGAATGCAAAAACAGGACGGACGGCCTGGAGGTCCGCCTCCGGGACTTCGGGCGGCACACCGATCCGCAGCAACTGCGCCCGGGCGCAACGAAAAAACGCCCCGCCGGCGGACTGGGACTCGTGATAATCTACGAGGCTATGGACGAAGTCAACTACGCATCGAAACCGGAGGGGATGGAACTGACGATGTTCAAGTCCTTCGGGACGGAAAGGAGTTCCGGCGATGGCTCTTAAGATCAACGCCCGCGAGGTCGGCAGCGCCGCAGTCGTGGATGTGACCGGGGAGGTTGACATGCACAACTCGCCGGAACTGCGCAAGGTACTCAAACGGCTGGTCGGGGCGAAGAAACCGCTCATCGTCGTGAACATGAGCGGGCTGGACTACATAGACAGCTCCGGCCTGGCGACCCTGGTCGAATGCCTTCAGGGAACGATGAAGAACGGGACGAAATTCAGCATCTTCGGCCTGAATCCCAGGATCAAGAACATCTTCACGCTTGCGCGGCTGGAACAGGTTTTCCGCATCTGCGAGTCCGAGTCCGAGGCGGTCGGCGCCGCGCCCGGCGGAAAGAGCGAGGGCTGAAGGCCCGGATGGAAACATTCAACAGGTTCTTCGGAGCGATCGGCAGGAAGGGGCTGGGGACGGTCTCGCTGCTGGGCGCCCTGCTGCGCATGCTGGGCAGCGCTGCATACTGGTCCTTCATCGCCCCGTTCCGCGGTCTGGGGTTCCGTTACGGCGCGACGGCGGAGCAGATGGTCCGCGCCGGGATAAATCCCGTGCCGATAGTCTGCCTCGTGCTGCTCTTCGTCGGCATGATCCTGTGCTTCCAGATGGCGCGCGTTCTGGAATACCTCGCCCCGGACGCCGTCCCATACGTTGCCGACGCCGTCGGCAAGGCGATCATCCTGGAACTTGGGCCGCTGCTCACGGCCGTCGTGATGTCCGGCTTCATCGGCGCGGCGATCGCGGCGGAGCTTGGCACGATGACCGTCAACGAGGAGGTACTCGCCCTCGAAGTCCACGCGCTCAGCCCCATCCGCTTCCTGGTCGTGCCGAGGTTCTGGGGCGCGGTGCTGATGATCCCGTGCCTCACAATCCTGGCGGACATCGTTGGCGTCTTCGGCGGATTCATGATCGGCACAAACCTGCTCGGCATCCCCCCCTGGCAGTACATCTATCGCACGATCGAGGCCGTGCCGATGCGGGATTTCTGGCAGGGGCTGATCAAAAGCCTCGCCTTCTCAATCGTCATCTCCCTCATCGCCTGCGACCGCGGGCTGAGGGTCGAGGGCGGGGCGGAGGGCGTCGGCAAGGCGACCACCACATCCGTCGTCCTCTGCATAGTGTACATCATCGCGGTTGATTGCCTCCTGACGATCGTCTTCTACTACACCTGGCGGTAGCCCCCTTGGCAACAGCTCCCGAAGCGAGACAGTGGGACCGGAACGGCAACGAGGCCGTCATCGAGGTCCGCGACCTGGTAAAGATATTCCAGGGGCGCAAGGTCCTCGACGGCGTCAACCTGAAGGTCTATCGCGGCGAGACGGTCACCATCATGGGCGGCAGCGGCTGCGGGAAGACAACCCTGCTGCGCTGCATAGTCGGCGCTTACAAGCCGGAGGCGGGCGGATCGTCCCTGTTCGGGAACGATATAGCGAAGATCACGCCGGACGAACTCAGCGAACTGCGCAAGCGCATCGGCGTCGTCTTCCAGACCGGAGCGTTGTTCCAGTCAATGACCGTCGGGGAAAACATCGCCCTACTCCTGCGGGAACACACGGAGCTTGACGACGCGATCATTGACATCATCGTCAAGATGAAACTGGAGATGGTAGGTCTTCGCGATGCCTACGGCCTGATGCCAGCGCAACTGAGCGGCGGCATGTCCAAGCGCGTCGGTATCGCCCGCGCGATCTCGCTGGACCCCGACATCGTATTCTACGACGAGCCGACCACAGGCCTTGACCCCATCATGGCCGGCGTGATGAACCAGTTGATAATGGGGCTTGCGGACAACATGCGAGTTACAAGCGTGGTCGTCACTCACGACATGAACAGCGCGTTCAAGGTCAGCGACCGGCTCATCATGCTGCACGAGGGGAAGGTCGTGGCGGACGGGACGGCGGATGAGATCAGGTTGACGCGCGACCCGATTGTAAGGCAATTCGTGGACGGCCTGCCCGACGGGCCGATCCCGCTGAGAAGGTCAAGAGTGCCGTATATTGAGGATATTCTGGGGTAATTCCCGCAGAGAACTAAGGGTTATAAGAATCCACAACCGTCCGGAAATCCACGGAGAAATGATCCGCGTCCTGATACAGCCCCGGCGCGTGCTCGCAGAAGCCGTTTCCGGAGCCGTCAAGCGGGTTGCCGTCGTCGTCCCTGAAATGAACCTTCCCGCTGAGCAGGCGGAGTGAATACCGATCCTCCGGCAGCGTGGGCATGCAAATCCGCAGGGACTTCCTGTCTTCGCTCAGCGCCAACTCCCCGACCTCGACCTTGCCGGTCTTCGCCCCCTTGAGCCATACCGCCCTCTGCCGCGCGTTCACGACAGGCTTGTTGAATGAGATTTCGACCGTGAATTCCTGGGAGGCGTTCAGTATCTCCCCCTGTTTCAACGAACATCGCTCGACCTGGAGGGGATTCATGTTCTCCGGCAGGCGGAACTGCCCGCCTTCGTATACGTGATTGACACCTTCCGGAAGTTTCAGCCGGGCAATTTCCGCGCCGGGCGGAACCTTCAGCGCGGCATCCTGTCCGGGTATGAGCGCCGGGATGCTCGCTGTTCCAAGAACGTCTCCGCCCTTCAGGAATTCAACCGCCCCCCCTTCGCGGATGTCATCATTGCCGATGTTCTGCGCCATGAGATCGCCGTTGCGGGGATGAAGGTGGACAACGGGTTTGAAGAAGTAATCCTCAATGGCCGAGTCGGCGGCGCGGTCGGCCTCGCGGAAGTTATAGGCGTTGAAGAGCGAAATTCCGCGCATTTCCGGGGCAAGGCGGCGGCAGAGCGCGATGTCGGCGCGGAATTCCTCAATCGTGCGCGGGCCGCGGCGCTTCTCATCAAGGAAGAAACCGGGAGCCTGGCTCAGGACTGTCCCGATCTCGTCGAGGCGGAAGAGCCGGACGTCCGCCCATCGTTTGCCGTAGACTTCCTCTCCCCCCCAATAGTTCTCCTCCATGCACGGGGCTTCCGCATCCCTGAGGTCCCACATCGGCCCCACGGCGTCCCACTCGATGCCGGAGAAGAACGGTAGTATGTCGAATCCCCGTCCAGCCCGCTTGCGAAATTCCAACACAGCCTTGCATAGTTCGTCCATCGGCTGATTTGAGGAAACATAGATTTCGTCAATCGCTATCCCGTCGCAATCCTTGTCCAGGCTGTCCTTCGACCAGTTCTCCAGCCAGTCTGCCGACTTCTTGAACGCCTTGTCCCCGAAATCCTTTTCCCGCGTCAGGTATTCCCCGCCGGCCCAGTTGACCAGTTTAACTCCGCGCCTACGCCATGCCGCGGCGCAATTCGCATCCCTCGGCCTGAGCGCGTGCGAGGCGTTCCGGCGGAAGATCGTCGTATCCCATACGAAGAAATACATCTGCCCGGCAGTAACCCAGACGGTTTCCGAGCAGTCGCCAGCCCGGAAGACGTATCTGCCGTAGCGTCTCGGATACCATGAGAAGCAACCGTCCGGCCCCGTTGTCCTGGTCAGAACGGCGCCGTCCGGACAGGTCACGCCAACGTCCCGCCCGCCCGGAGAATCGAGGTAGAGTCGCACTTCGACGCGGTCCCCGACCGCCGGGACGGATTTTGAGAACCCTATAACGAGCGTCGGCGCTTCAGGGGCGTCTTCGGCCCTGGAAATCGAGAATAGAGACGCCGCAATCGCGCCCAGCGCGATAATAACCATCCGCGTCCCTCTACGTGCCCTTGCGTTCCGCATGAACGTAGTAAGCGCCACGGCCTTCTCCTTCATCATTCTCAAACAAGGTCTCAAGCCGGTATTCGCCGGCTTTGAGGTCAATCTCAAAGGTCGCCTCGGCGTCGGCTGGGCCGACCGGGCGCGATTGTGCGATCCCGCCGATCTTCATCCATGCCCGCGTGATGTTCAACGCCTTTCCGCCGGGGACGGCGTCGTTAATCGCCGCGCCGGCTTCAACCGGCCAGCGGCGCAGGGCAAAGGAGTATCGCCCGTCGCGCGCGGCCTCGATCTCCCAGAATCCGTTCTTCTTCTCCCCTGCCAGGATGGACGGCTGGTTCCAGGGGGGGGAATCGGGGGAATGCCAGTCCATGCAGTCCAGCCGCGACGGGTTCTCCGCGTCAGAGCCGATTACGATGCGGCAGTATTCCCCGAATCCCCGCGAAACGTCCGCCCACCAGCGCTCGTAAGCCTCCCCCATTCCGGCGGCGATTTCCGGTTTTTCTTTCGCAAGATTGTTCTTCTGCCCCAAGTCCGTTTCGACGTCGTACAACTCCCCGTTTATGAAACGCCATCGCCCGTCCATGACGACGTAATCGCGATATTTCATCGGAACGTCAATGCGCTGCTGGTCGTCATGGATGAACCTTTCCGAAAGACCCGTTGCGCGCCCGGTCAGCAGCGCAGCCAGGCTGATGCCGTCGAACGCTGCGCCGTTCGGCCTTTTCAATCCGCAAAGGTCAATAAGCGTCGGCAGCATGTCCAGATGCGCTGTGAGTTCGTCAATCTGCCGCCCGCCGGCCAATCCCCCGCGAGGCCAGCGGATAAAGCACGGGACGCGATGCCCGCCTTCGTACATCGTCCCCTTCTGCCCGCGCAGTCCGGCATTGAACGGAACCTTCGTGCCGGAGCCGTTGTCTGTGAGGAAGATTAGGATCGTATCGTCTTCAAGGTCGGCCTTCTTTAGGCATTCCCTCAGCCGCCCCATGTTCTCGTCAAAGTTCGTTATCATGCCGTAGAAAGCCGCAACCTCATCCGCGACCTTGCCTTTGTATATTTCCTTGTGATTATCTTCCACGCGAAGGGGGGAGTGCGGGGCGTTCGGAGTGAGATAGACGAAGAAGGGACGATCCCGGTTCTCGTCAATGAAGCGCATGGCCTCCCGGAAGAATACGTCCGTGCAGTATCCCTTGTATGCCTCCCATCGCCCGTTGCGGCGATAATGGTCGTCAAAATAGTCGTTGCCCCAGTAGTCGGGCGTCTGCCCGACCCCGCCGCCGCCATGGGAGACGACCTCATCAAAGCCGCGATCCTCCGGGCGGAAGGGATAATTGTCCCCCAGGTGCCACTTGCCGAACATTCCCGCGCGATATCCTGACGCGCGGAAGGCGTCCGCCATGGTCGGAACTCCACGCCGCAGGAGGGAGCGGCCCATGATCGTGTGCCAGACGCCGCAGCGCTGGGCGTAGCAGCCGGTCAGCAGCGCGGCGCGCGTTGGGGCGCACGTCGGCGAAACATGGAAATTGCCAAGCCGGAGGCTTGAACTGTGAAGCCCGTCAAGGTTCGGCGTGCGAATCCATGGGTTGCCGTGGCAGGCAAGATCGCCGAACCCCTGATCGTCCGTCATGACGAGGATGACATTGGGTTGTCGCATGATTGCGTCCTTTGCGCCCGCGCGGCCGGACGCGGCGATGGCTGCCGCGCCGAGGCCCTTGATGAAATTGCGGCGGCTCAGGTAGCCGGGCATATCTTTCGACCTCCCGCCATTTCTATTTCTTCTTCAGATTCATCCGCGCAATGACTCCTGCGGCTGCGATCCTGGCCGGGCCGGCGGGTCCATGTTCAACGAAATTCTCAAGCAATCGTATCAGGCTCGGTTCGCTGTATTCCTCGCATAGCTCAACTGCGCGGGACGCTGCCGCGTCATTACCTGAGAAAAGCATCGGTTCAAGCGCTGGAAATGCAAACGGAACGTCCTTTGTCAGCGACTTTGCCGAGTCCGCGTCAAATGTTCCGGCCTCGATGGATTTCAGCAGTTGCAAAAGCCCATCGCTCAAGATCGCGGCGTCCGCGTTGCGAACAAAGAATCCGCGGTTCTCGTCGGCGAACTTCTCCCCCTTCTCGGCCCAGCCGCTTCCGCGATAATCGTTGCCGATCAACTCCGAGACGTCGCCGGTATATGCCTGGACAAGGTTTCCCGGAAGTCTGCCGAAATGTGTAAGCGGCTCCTTCTTTCCCCTGTCCGCCGTGGGATCGAGCGCCACCCAGCCGATGTCCTCAAGCCAGACCTCCGGCCACCGATGCGCAATCGTGTCAAGATACAGGTTGCCGGGACTGCGGACGCGATAACCACCGGAGTATCGCGCCGGGATTCCTGCGGAGCGGGCGAGCGCGATGAATGAGAAGGAATATTCGCTGCATGACCCGGTCCCGCGTTCCATTACCGCCGGCGCGGCGTCCCAGCGGCTGTCTCTGACGTATTTGATCCGGTCAGAGACGAACTTCGATATGGCCTTTGCCTTCGCAATGTCGTCCCCGGACGGCGCAATCTGCCTCAGGAACTCCGCGATTCGGGGATCGCTCATCCTGTACCACTCCCCGTCGGCAAGGTAGAGCGCCCTCTCGTCATCGGGAAGCGTCTTGACCGAATCGCGCGCGGCAAGCTTGTATTCGCGGGGATAAAGGCCGACGTCAGTCGCGTAGCATCGTCCGAATGATGCGCGCGGAGCCAGACCGCGAACCCCCCAGAAGGCGATCCGATTGCCGAATCTGTCCGTTACAACACGGTCTGGCGCGCCTGATGGATACAGTATTTCGCCGATTTCCTGCCCGACTCCGGAGCGCGGAAGCGCGAGCCGGACCTCAGCCTTGCGGAAGGCCGTTTCGCCCGTGTTGATTATGCGCGCCCATGCGACAAAACCCGCGCGGTCGAGATTCGGCTTCGCAGGCGATTCCGCCGCGCGAATCGGCTCAACCTTCCCGGCAACCGGGGCGGCGCATGAAGAAAGCCCAAGAAGCAGAAGCGGCAGGAGGCTCAGCCCCCATGCGCTGAACCGCCCGGAAATGCGCTGACGGCGCCCTAGGCGCCCCGCGATATTCTCATTCTCATGCATGAAGGATGATTCCCGCCTTCAATCAGCAAACGCTGAAAGGTCAGATACCCTTGCTCGCCGCGAAGGCAATCCATGCGAACATCAGGCCTATGAACCACGCTGACCCGGCAATGACGATCATCTGCGATCTGCGAAGCTCCGGATGACGGCGTCCGACCATCACAAGGTAGATGAGCAGCCCGATCTGGCCAAGCCTGACCCCATCCCTCATTGCTGAAATCATGATAAGCGACATGTGCCACATCATCACCGGGAATGGGATCATGAGCAGACTGAAGAAGACCGGGACGAAAACCGCGCACGGTATTCCAAGCGGCGCATCGCCGAACGCCTTTACGAACGTGATCCTGACCTTCGGATCAAAGGTCGTTCCAATTACGCAGGCGTACATCAGCGCGGAGACGACGACGGTAAGCGTTATGGCTCGCTTCATGCTTCCCCCGTCAACCCCTTGCCATTGAACCGGGGCTGCGCGGATCTGATGCCAGCGTCCCGGATTCCTGATCCTTGACGTCCGATACGTCTTTCATCAGCCCTCTGAGCGCCCTCGCAACCAGGGCGCAGTTCCTTTCCGCGTTGAACTCGCGCAGAACCTTGGCGCGCCCCGCCTTGCCCATGCGCGCCCCCATGACCGGATCATCCAGCGGGCGCACGAGCGCGTCAAACAACGCCCCCGGATCGCCCGGCGGCACAAGCAGCCCCGTCTCCCCGTCGCTCACAAGCTCCGGAATGCCCGACAGCCTGCTTGCCACCACGGGCTTGCCGCAGGCCATCGCTTCAACCAGGATGTTGGGGATCCCGTCCCGGTCGCCATCCGCTGCGATAATACTTGGGGCAACGACGATGTCCGCCCGGTTAAGGTAATCTTCCATGCTTCCGTGTGGAACCATGCCGACGAACGTGACTTTCTGCCCGAGGGACAGTTCGCTTGTCAGTCCCTCAAGCCGCCGGCGCTCTTCGCCCTCGCCCAGGATGCAGCAGCGGAACGGCCTGCCCGTGTCCCGCAGTTTCGCGCAGGCTCGGATGAGCGTGTCGAATCCCTTCTTCGGAACCAGCCTCCCGCCGGTCAGGATCAGCGGCGGCTCTTCCGGACGCCCCTTTCTCTCAGCGGGTTTGAATATCCCCGGATCGGTTCCATGATAGATCACGCGGGACTTGGCCTCCGTCTCCACGCCGCAGATGGAGGTGAGGTGAATACGGTTGGCTTGAGTGCAGGTGATGATAAGGCTCGCCCTCTGCGCTTTCAATGGCAGAGAGGAGCCGGCATAGATGTCCCTTGCGTGGCAGGAGAAGGCGAAGGGAACCCCCGTCAGATCCGACAACGCAGCCGCAAGCGTCGTCGGAACCCCGGCGAAATGCGCGTAGAAAAGCCTGGTCGTTCCTGGTTCGAGCCGCCGGGCCAGTGACAGTATCCCCGGCAGGCTCCTAAACGCCCAGGACACATCGCGCGGATGCTCCCACTCCATCTGAATAATTCGCATCAGGACGAGGATGAAACGGACGGGATCCGCCCCGAACCAGTGCAGGACGTCGGAAGCAATCTCCTTGTTGAAAGCCATCGGGCAGACGCGCACCGGCGGCAGCCCGCGTGTGCGGGGGTCGGAATCAGGCAGCCGGGACGGGGAGAGGGCCAGGACGAGCGGATCAAGCCCTTCCTTTGCCAAGAATCGCAACTCCTGCTCAACGAAGGTCTCCGAATGGCTCGGAAACTCCCCGACGATGCATACAAGCGGATGGCCCATTTTGACGCTCAAGAGCGGTCCGCTCATGCCCCGGAAGGAGCCGGCGGATCGCAATGCACCCGGGCGCCGCGCAGAATAATCCCGCCGACCCCGGAACGCTCTTCCTTTCTGCGTTTATGGTATTTCAGTACCGGCGCCGGTTCAACACCGTTCCTAGCGTCCTTTACGCATGGATATGGCAAGGGCCAATGGGCAATAGACCATTCCGAAGTTCCGGATGCATGGCGCGATCCCCCCCGGGGAGGCCTTTATCGGGATCACCTGCTCTTATATCGGGCGTATCGCAACCCCGCCGGCGACTGAAGACGCATGCGCCCCCTCAATAAAGTCTCCTGCGGCAGGCATTGATATGCGTGAAACAAGATAATGCCTTCGGCAGGATATCGAGTCCGGAAGTCTTTATGCGGTTGACATGCCGGCGAACTCCAGATATACTATTATTACAGGCATCAAGAGATTCATGCCGTGCATCGCTCTCCAGTGGGGGCGACCAGGCTTCGACCGGACGGAAGAGGTCAGAGCTGCGCGCCGAGGTTGTCAGGCGACCTCGTAAAAAACCTGGCAAAACCAAAAGTGCCGAAACACCGGCATACGCACTGGCTGCCTAAATAGGCGGTCACGTCCCGCAAGCCTTTCCCGCGAGGCTGGCAGGGGCGTCACTCAGCGGGATCGAGTCGCGCCCCCCGCCCGGGGGGACGCGGCTTAGAAACAAGCCGGGCTAGCGCCGAGGGAGACCCGCCGGACGGGCGCCCGAGGGGCGAAAACCAATACGACCGGCTACGCGCGTAGACGCCTTGGTTGAACCGTCACGGGACGCGGGTTCGATTCCCGCCGCCTCCACCACCCATATATTGCCATAAGTATATGGCATTGAATAGCTTGTGATGGGCCATGTATTGTTGCAAGTCGTCTGTTTCGGCCACATTTCGGCAGTTTTTCTTGTTACCACCTTCTCCCCCACTTTTTCAGCCACCACGTGGAGCCGGTCATCACGACTCCGGGCATAGGTATTCATAGTCAATGCTATCGTACTGTGACGCATGAGGCTCTGGGCCTCCTTCGGGTTTGCCCCGCTCTCTATGGCCAGTGTTGCGAAGGTGTTCCGGAAAGCATGGAAATCAAGCTTTCCTTCCCCAGTCATTTTCGCTATGCCCGCCTTTTTCAGGTCAATGTCAAGTACCCTTGACGGATGTGTGGGAACGTGCAGGAGCCTGTCGTCCGGCTTCTTTCCAACCGACTCCTGACTTAGAAGAAGCACGAGATCGGCAGGTATGGGCTGGAATCCCGACTTTCGATTCTTTGTCCAGGTTCCATCAAGGCGAAGAGCAACTCGGTTTTGAAACACTCTCTGATCTGCGTGGTATCATGCCGCGCGTGGGGAAAGCTCTGAGGGAGCTATGCGACAAGGGGCGGTCAGGCAAGACGCTGAATAACTATGCGGAGGCCTTGCGGTATTCTGTGACTGGCCACTGCAAAGGAGGCGCAGGAACTTGCGCGTCATTCGACGGCAGAGATGACGTTGAATGTCTACGGCAGAACCAGAAGAGAACGCCTGACTGAGGCGGTTGAAAGGTTATCCGAGAACATTATATCACTCGAGAAGTGTGTACCCGGCGTGCAACAGGGCGCGATGGTGGAAAATGGGGTTGCTGCAAGTCATTGTGATAAAGACGTTTAGAACCGAGATATGATGGTGCGGAAGGGGGGATTTGAACCCCCACCCCTGTTTAGAAGGACCAGGTCCTGAACCTGGCGCGTCTGCCAGTTCCGCCACTTCCGCAACGGCTTGCCTTTCTCAGGTGGACAATACTTATCGTATAATCTTTCACGGCGATTGTCAAGCGAACGCAAAACCACAAAACAATTTATTGAGCCAGAAAGCCAGAAGCGTTCCGGTTATAAGGTTGTCGGCGAAGCCGGCCGATGAAAGATGGAACCGGGATCGCCTCCGCCCTGAGCGTCATTGTTGATCCAGCGCGGACTTGCGTCCGCCAATCCTATTTTATTTCTTTTATCCGGATGTTTCTGATGTTGACCTCGGAGCGGTCGCCGGCGTGGACCTGCGGCGCAATGATGCCTGCGCGCGCAATCTTGGCATCCGTCTCCTTGTATTCGATCATCTTCGTCCCGTTGATGCTCAGCGTGATCGTGTCGCCGACCGCCTTCACTTCGTAGTCGTTCCAGTCCTTTGGTTTCAATGCCTTCTTGAGCGTCTCGGGATCGGGGCTGATCAGCACGCGGTTGCGACGGCTCTCGTCATACAGGCATCCCCAGTAGGCCTCGCCCACGTCAGCCTGATAACCGGACACTTCGGTTGAATTCGGCACGCGCTCGGAGCGGAACTGGAAACCGCTGTTGCCCTTCCCGTCAACCAGGCGAATCTCAAACCGGAGTATGAAATCGCCGAAGGTTTTCTCGTGCGAGAGAAATTCATTGTGCTTTAGCTTCTCCGCCTTCCCGACAAGCATGCCGTCCTTGACGGTCCAGATTTCCTTGTTGCCCTGCCATCCGGTCAGGTCCTTGCCGTTGAAGATGGCGACGAAACCTTCCTCCTTCTCGGCGGCCAGACACGCCGAGGCGAGAATGAGTATGGCGCAAGCCGTCCGCATGGTTCTCATGATCTTTTCCTCCTGTATCTCTTCGGTTTGAATCGGGAATTCCCGGTTTCTTTCCTTGCGGCGCGCAGCCACCTCTTCACATCTTCCCCAACTCCTCCTGAATGATCTTCTCCGCGACCTGCGGGTTGGCCTTGCCCCTGGCCATGCGCATTACCTGTCCCATCAGGAACTTCACAGCGCTTGCCTTCCCGCTCTTGAAGTCCGCAACGGCCTTCGGATTGTCCGCAATGGCCTTGCTGACCAGCGGCAGTATGTCTCCGGAATCGCTTGTCTGCTCAAGCCCTTCCCGCCTGATGATTTCCTCCGGATCGTCGCCCGTGTCCATCATGATCGTGAAGACCTTCTGCGCGGCGGGGCTGTTGATCCGGTCGGACGACGCGATCTTTGCAAGCGCCGCCACCTGGGCAGGTTTCGGCTTCAGTTCCACAATCCCGATGCCCCGCTGCTTCATCTCCCGGAGCATCGCGTTCATGATCCAGTTTCCGACGGCCTTCGGGTTATCGTATGTTTTCAGAGCCTCTTCGAAGAAGTCCGCCGTCCTGCGGTCGTCGCTGATGACGCCGGCGTCGTATTCCGGAAGGCCGAACGCCTCGATGAAGCGCCTTTTGCGCGCCAGGGGCAGTTCCGGCACGGCGGCCATGACCCTTGCGCGCATCTCATCGTCAATCGTGACCGGGATCAGGTCAGGCTCCGGAAAATAGCGGTAATCCTGCGCCTCTTCCTTGCTTCTCATGCGTCCGGTAGCCCCGGCCGCGTCATCCCAAAGTCGCGTCTCTCTTGCGACCTTCCCGCCCTCGTTGAGAATGCGGGTCTGACGCTTTATCTCGTATTCGATCGCCGAGGTCACGGCCTTCATCGAGTTGACGTTCTTTATCTCGACCCGCGCCCCGTATTCCGCCGCTCCCGGCGCGCGCAGCGAAATACTCGCCTCGAAGCGCAGGTGTCCCTGCTCCATGTGGCACTCGGAGACCTCGGTATATAGAAGCGCCCGGCGCATGGTCTCCATGAACGCCTGCGCCTCTTCCGGCCCGCGCATGTCCGGCTCCGTCACGATTTCCAGAAGCGGCACGCCGGCGCGGTTCAGGTCCACCAGCGAGTAATCCGCGTCGCTTCGCTCGGGATGTATGTTTTTGCCCGCGTCCTCCTCAAGGTGGACGTTGTGAATCCTGACGCGCTTTGAGCCTCCGTTGACGGGGATGTCAATGTGGCCTTCCGTGCCGGTGTTGCAATAATTCTGCGAAATCTGGTAGTTCTTCGGCAGGTCCGGATAATAGTAGTTCTTCCGGTCGAAGAATGTCCGGGGCGGGACTTTGCATTTGAACGCGAACGCCACCCGCAGCGCAAGCTCGAACGCCTTGCGGTTCAGGACGGGCAGGACGCCAGGCATCCCGACGCAGATCGGGCACGTGTGCGTATTAGGCGCCGCCCCGAACTCCGTGCTGCAATCGCACCACAGTTTGGTCCTTGTAGCCAGTTCGGCATGAGTCTCCAGGCCTATGACGACTTCCCATTCCATGGGATTTCCTTCCGTTTTTTTCCGGCCTGCGGGCAACCCCGCCCGCGCGCCTTCAGCTTTTTCAAGATCGGACTTGCGAGCCATGTCCGTCCATTATTCGAGAAGACTTCATTCTACTTGCGCCATCAGCGTCGTTCAACAACAGCGACGCCCGATATTGCGCGTCCGACCGGAGCGGGATAGAATCGTTCAATCGTGAAACTGCTCGACGTGAAAAACCTGACCAAGCGCTACGGCAAGCGAACGGTCGTCAACAAGCTCTGCTTCGATGTCGGCCCGGGGGAAATCGTCGGACTCCTCGGTCCCAACGGCGCCGGCAAGACGACGGCTTTCCGTATGACGATAGGCATGATCCGCCCGGAGAACGGGCAGGTTTTCTTCCACGGCGAGGATATCACGAAACTGCCCATGTTCCGCCGCGCGCGGCGGGGGATGGGATACCTGGCCCAGGAGCCTTCGATCATCCGGGGCATGACCGTCGGCGACAACCTCATGTCCTTCCTGGAGATGATGCGTTATCCCCAGCGGGAACGTCTTGCCGTGCGCGACCAGTTGCTCTCCGAGTTCGGCCTCAAGCACCTTCTGGAAAACATGGCCTACACCCTCTCCGGCGGGGAGCGGCGAAGGCTGGAGATCGCCCGCGCGCTTATCGGCAACCCGTCGCTCATCCTGCTTGACGAGCCTTTCACGGGCATTGACCCCATCGCGGTGGCTGAAATACAGGATATCGTCCAGGGCCTGCGCGAGAAGGGCATGGCGGTCCTCATCACCGACCATAACGTGCGAGACGCCCTGACGATAACCGACCGCTCCTACGTCATCAGCGAAGGCGCGGTCGTCAGCAGCGGAACAACGGAGGAGATCGTGCATGACCCGCTGGCCCGCCGGTTTTACCTGGGCGAGCGGCTGGCGGCCTCGGTTATCGAAGAACAGCGCCCGGGGTCGTCCCGCGGGGCCAACGGCTCCGGAGCCGCGCCGGAGGAGGAGTTTGAGCCGCTGCCGGATTACAATAACCCCGGCGTCGAACCGCGCTGAACGACGCCCGTCCCGTCCTTCCGGTCTTCGGGAAACGCCGAATGAGCCTGTCCACCCGCGCAAGACCGTCCGTTTTCGCGCTTGCGGGCTGCCTGCTCGCGCTTGCGGCCTTCAGGCTGGCCGTCCTTTCGGCGCAGATCGTAAGGGACGGTATGCAGATTGATTTCGCCGCGTTTTACATCGCGGGCAGGAGCGAATCGCTCGGACTCAACCCTTATCGCAACTATCCGAAGCATTCCCCGGACATCTGGTTCGGCATTGCACGGCGCAAACACAGCCGCTTCCTTTATCCGCCCTTCGCGGCGACCCTTTTCAGGCCGATTGCCGCGCTTCCTTATGCCCGGGCGAAGGCAGTCTGGGCGGCTGTGAGCATGGCCGGAGTCGCGGTCGGAATGTTGATCAGCGCGGTGTTTCTCGGGGGCAGGAACGCCGGGCGGCTGGTTGTGGCGGGGCTGGCGCTGATGCTGCTGTTCCATCCGACGCTCATACTTGTCGAGCGCGGGCAGATTGACGGATTCACCTTCCCGCTCTGCGCGGGCGCCGTGGTCTTAATGGCTCGCGGCGGGGGACGGCGTGACGCAGCCGCCGGGGCGCTGCTCGCTCTGGCGGTTCTGTTGAAGCTGCACGTCGCGCTGATCGTCCCATTCCTGATCCTGCGCCGAAAGACCCGCGCCCTTGCGGGGCTGGCGGCGGGGATTATCGCCATTTCCATCCTGTCGTTGATATTCAACGGCCCGGATGAAATCTACGACTACATTGTCGTCCAGATGCCGCGCATTTCCTATTTCGAGGCGGGCGGAACGTTAGAATACTGGTTGCCTGACAAGGAGCTTGCGCCTCTCCTGGTTGGCATTCCGGAGGATTATCTCAGGGCCGAAGGCAGGCTCTACCTGATCAATTTCTTCGAGTGCATCGGCTGCCCATCAATCGCTTATGCGATCTACCTGGGGTTGCTTCGGATGGGAACTATCGTCAGCCTCAGCCTTCCTTCCATCTGTGTGTTTGCGGCGATCTTCGCGCTGTTCGTCCGCCATGTCCGCAAGGGCTCTGGATGTTGCGATCCTTCGGCTGGAGGAATGTCCCCAATTCGGGAATTCGCGTGGTGGTATGCTGTTCTTGCCATCATCCTGCTCAGCGCGCCGGTGACGCGGGTGTCGAACACGGTCTGGCTGTTGCCCGTCGGCGTCCTCGTCATGCGCGAATACAAAACGCTCAGGGCCGGAAATCCCCGGATTCTGGCCGCGCTGTCCGCAGGCATTCTTCTTGTCGCGATTCCTGATAACCGGGCAGGCATGGGCGAGATATCGTCCTCAGCCACGGTTGACTTCATTTTCTCGGCGAAGTACATCGCCGGGGAGCTTCTGATTCTTGTGGGCCTGATGGGATACGCCGAATCGCCCGATATGACGGAAAGGATGGACGATGAAGACTCTCAGGGACGTCTGGCGCAACACGGTTGAGAAGTTCCCGGTGAAGACGGCCTTCATCTGCGACGACGCGAGCGTCACCTTCCGCGAGGCGGACAAAATCACGGACAGGCTGCGCTCTGCAATGGCCGCGGAATTCGGCCTGCGCCCCGGCGACCGCGTCAGCGTCGCGATGCCCAACTGCCTGGAATACTGCCTCATCTACTGGGCCGTCGTGAAAGCGGGCGCGGTCGTGGTCCCGGTGAACATCCGCCTCCGGGCTGAGGAGATGCGCCACGTCATCGAGAACGCGGACGCCTCCATCCTGTTCCTGCACGCGAGCGTATGGGGCAACGTCATCGGTCATGCCAGGCAGTCATCCTGCGTGAAACATATCGTCGCTGTCGGCGGTTCCCCGGAAGGGGACGCAGTCTCCTACGAACAACTCGCCGGGCATGAGATAACGCCCTGCGCTGAACCCGAAGCCGATCCCGAAGGCCTCGTCATCATCATGCACACCAGCGGCACGACAGGCAGGCCGAAGGGCGCGATGATGCGGCACTGCGACATCTTCTTCAACGTGCGCAACGCCATCATCGCCCAGAGCTTCCGCCACGAGGACGTCCACCTGCTTGTCGTGCCGATGTTCCATTGCACCGCGCTCTACAGCATGCTGCCCAGCGGCGCGTACCTCGGCAGCACAATCGTCGTCGCGCCAAAGGCCGACATGCGTTATCTGGTCGAGCTGATACAGAAGCATCGGATCACGACGTTCATGGGCGTGCCGACGATGTTCTACTTCCTGACGACGTTGGAAGGCCTTGAGACATACGACCTGTCCAGCGTGCGGCTTATCGCCTACGCCGGGTCGGTCATGCCCACGCGGACCATCCAGATGCTGCGGGAGCGCTTCCCCCGCGCGAGCCTGCACAACTTCTTCGGCCTGACCGAGACGATCTCGATGACCCACGTCCTGCCCAGCGCGGACGCGCTGCTCCATCCTGATTCAGTAGGTAAGCCGCTGCCGGAAATCCACACGCGCATCATCGGGGACGACGGGCTTGACTTGCCGAAAGGCCGGGTCGGAGAACTCTGCTTCCACAGGGACAACATCATCCCCGGTTACTGGAAGCAGGACGGCCTGCTGGAGAAATCCATGACGCCGGACGGCTGGTTCCGCACGGGCGACCTTGCATGCAGCGACGAGGAGGGATTCCTCTACATCAAGGGACGCTCCAAGGAGATGATTATTGTCGGCGGCGAGAACGTCTACGCGCTGGAGGTTGAGAACGTGATCATGCAGCACCCCGGCGTTCTTGAGGCGGCGGTCGTGGGCATCCCGGCCACGGGAGTCAGGGCGTATCTCGGCGAGCTTGTGAAGGCCGTGGTCGTGCCGCGCCCCGGGCATGAACTCGGGGAACTTGACATCAAGAAGCACTGCGCGGGGCATCTGGCGAACTACAAAATTCCGCATTTCGTTGAGTTCCGCGACGCCCTGCCCCGCAACGCAAGCGGCAAGGTCCTCAAGCGGGACCTGCAGTAGTGACAACCTCTCGCCGCGCATGGATGTGGGTTTTCTGATCCCGGGCAATTCCCGGCCCCGACGACGCTCAGGTTACTTTGCATCGGATAATGCTTTGTAATACTTTTCTATCGAACCACGATAATCTTCCGGCGGGGTTTCTACGATTCCGGATCGCTTGTCCCGTCTCTCGACAAGCTTTTGCATCTCCTCCACAAGCCCCTCCGCGACGGACGAGATTGCCTCCGACGCGCTGTTGAGTCCAGGCGACGCCTCGGAAGGCTGGCCGGAACCCATCTGCGATTGGGCTTCGCGCAGCGCGGTCTGCGCCTTTCGCATCCTCTCGCGGTGTTCCTCTTTGATGTCCCCGGCGGAAAGACGCTCCTGCAAGGCGTCGGCGCGTCTGACCAGTTCGTCCAGCTTTTCCCTCGCGTCCGCCGGTTTCTCCTGCGGTATGCCCTCCTGGGCGGATTTTGCCGATTCGGCATCGCCGGGAGCGTCCGCGCCTTGCGGGGCGGCCTTGCCTTTTTCGGCATCGGCGCTTTCGGTCTTCCGGGCGGTCTCTTCCGCCAGCGCCTTGGCGCTTTTTGATATCTGCTCGGCCTCGTCCTTCAACCGCTTGAGGCGGCTCATTGGCGGTGATGTTCTGTCCTCCAGCAACCCCTCCAGGCTGCGCTCAGTCGCGGCAAGGTCCGCGCGGGCGGACTTCGCCGGCTGTCCGGCCTCGGAAGGTCTGCCCTCCTGCAGGCTCTTCTTCGCCGCATCCATCTTGTCCAGCGTTTTGGTATCTTCAAGTTGCTTTCGCGCCGACTCAACTCTCTCGCCCGTTTGCGGATCGGCCGTCTTCGCCTGATCTCGCGCGGTTTTCAGTTCCTCCAGAGTCTGCTTTGTCAGTTCCGCCGCTTCGCCCTGGGCTGATCCGGCCTGGCGGCTCAGCGCCTGCGCTCTTGACTCGGCCTTGCCGTCGGCGGACGGCTGGGCGGCGGATTGCTGAGCCGACTGCGCCGCTCCTTGCGCCGCTTCGGACATCTTGCGCAATGCCTCGTCCTGCGCGCGGCGCGCCTCCTGCGCCCGGCTCAGGGCCTCGGACAGTTGCCTGTTGATAGAATCGCCCATCAGGTCTTTCAGCGATTCGGCTGCGGCCTCCAGCTTCCTGTCCGCCTCCCTGCCTGACTGGGCGCTCAGGTCCGGACGAATCGGCGCGGACTTGCGCGCGGCCTCCATCTCCGCCTGCGCTTGATCAAGCGATTCCTTCAGCCTCTCGGCCAGCCCGCTGTCCTGCGCGGCGCGGATTTTCGACGCCTGTTTGCCAAGCTCTTCGGTTCCCTTGCGGACTTCCTCCTGCCGAGCGGTCAATTCCGCCGCCTTGTCGCCGGACATGGGTTTCTGATCTTCCCGCGCTGCGGCGTCCCGCGCGGCGTCATATTCGCGGTTCAATTCCTTCTGTCGCCGCGTAAGCTCCGAGGCCTTCTCCGCGGCCTTCGCCAGCTTCTCGCTGTCGGACATGCGGAAGGCGTCGGACGCCGCGCGAAGGTCTCCGGCAATCTGCTCCATATCCTTCGCGGCTTTTTCCTGCGCCGGAACCGCGTCCGCCGGGCGATTTTCCTGAATGGCGCGCTCCGCGTTCTCCATGTCCCTGCCGGTTCCCTTCGCGGAGACGTCGTTCCTGATTTCCTCCAGTTTCTTCCCGATCTCAGGCGCGGCTTCCGCCGCCTTGGGAGTCACGTCCTGTAGCTCGGTTTTAATTCCCTCAAGATCGCGCGCCAGTCCCTGTTGACTTTTAGTCAGGGCATCCTTCGCATCGGATTGCTCAGCGCCTTGCGGGGGAGATTGTTCCCCGGCAGCCTTCTGAGTTCCCGGTTTTCCGTCAGACTTCACCTGTTCGCCGCCGGACTGTGAGGCGGCAGTCGCAGTCTTTTCGGAACCGGCTTGTTGCGCGGCATTTGCGCCCTGGGGAGGTTGGGCATGTGGAGCGCCTTCCTGCTTCTGCGCGGCTTGGGCCTCGCCCGGAGCCTGGTTCTGGGCCTGCGGTTCGCGGGATTGGCTTTGCTGCGGTTTGGCCTCGGCCTGTTGCCTCGTCTTTTCGGCCAGATCCTTCTGATCGGAGGCCATGCGGGACGCCTTGTCGGCCATGCCCTTCAACCGCTGCGCCAGGTCCTTCTCCATCTGGCGCTGAAGCTCGCGCGATGCGTCGCGCAGCCTGTCTTCGGCCTTCTTGCCCCTGTCCCTGGCCTCGTCCGGCGCGTTTTCTCTGGCGAATTTCTCCGCCTCTTTCATCTCGGCGTAAGCGTTCTCAATCTGCCGCAGCGGCTCTATTGGCGCGGACGGGTCAATCTGGCTCAGCGCGTGCAACTGCTGATACAGGCTTTTCGCTTTCTCAGCGGCGTTCTGCTGCCGCTGCGCGACAGACGGAGTCTCCTGTGCCTGAGTCTGCGCCGACGGCTGCTGCTGATTCTCCGACTGTTGTTGCGCTCCGGCCTGCGCGTTCGCCTGCTGTTGAGATTGTTGGGATTGCTGTTGCGATTGTTGCACCTGCTGCGATTGCTGTTGGGACTGCTGCTGAGACGGTTGCGGTTGTTGTTGCGCTTTGGCCTGGTCGTTCTGCTGCTGATTCTGTTGTTGCTGGTCGCCGCGTTGCTCCCGCAGTTTCTCCACCGCCATCTCCCGCAGATCGCGGTTGATCTCGCTCTGCTCCTGCTTGAGCTTTTCAAGCTCCTCGGCCCGCTTCTTCAGTTCGCTTGTTTTGCTCCGCTCCTGCTGCTGGTCGAACTGTCTGGCCATGTCCAGCGCCTGTTGAAGCGCCTGGCTGAGTTGCTTGCTTTCCTCGGGACTTTTGGCCTTGCTTATCAGGTGTATCAGGTCGCGCTTGGCTCGATAAAGGTGGTAGAGCGCCGTGTTCTCCTTGTCCAGCGCCCTGGCCGCGCTGATCTGGGCTGCGTCCTCCGGCTCAAGCCAGTACGCCGCCATTATCATTTCATTGAACGCCGCCTCGATGTGCTGAAGCCTGTCGAGGTGTTCGGTCAGCTTGTTGCGCATCAGCCCGTAGGCAAGCTTTGACGCCAGCGCGTTCGTGTTCCGGCCAAGCGCGCTCTGCCTCGTGGCCAGGTGCTGAAGCCCGCTGCGGTGCTTCTGATAAACCGGCTCCAGCTTCCACTGTTTGTCCAGGCTGAACGTGTCGCGGATTATCCCCTTCTGAAGCTCGATGATGTCGTCCAGTTTGGCGACCAGATCGTTGTTCTCCATGCCCGGCATCGAAGCGCTCTCCGGCGCCTCCTTGAACTGCTCGCCGTAGGGCCTGATCTCGATGAAATAAAGCTCCGAAGTCCCCTCCTTCGGCCCGCTGACGGTGTCATTGTCGTATGCGTATGCCCAGTAGGTGATGACGTCCGTGTCCGCCAGTTCCATCCCTTCGAGGTAAAAATCCTTCCTTTCAGTCGCGGACTTGACGAGTTCGGCAAACTGCTTGAACGGCATCCGGTTTTCGTCGAATGTTTTCAGCTTGTAGACGATGCCCGTCTCGGTCACTCCGAAATCGTCCTCCGCCGTCACGCTCATCGGAATCTCGGCGGTTTTCGTGACCTTGAGGTTTCGCCCCGGGCGCGTGAGCTTTACGACCGGCAGCCTGTCCTCCAGCGCTTCTATCGCATAATCAGGGGATTCCGAATTCTGTTTCCCCCGGGCGTCCGTCAGGCGGATGCGATACCGGTCGGTATCCATTACTGTGAAGTTGAAGGCGGCTTTGTTCCCCTCGACCTGTCCCGGCAGCCTGATTCCCTTTGCGGAGAATTCGATCTCCGCCGATCGCAGGGGATTGTTGCAGCGCGCCGTCAGGCGGACCTCGGTTCCGCGGATGGCCTTGATCGGCCCCAGCGCGTCAGCGTCAACCGTCGGGGGCGTTCGGGTGTATGCCGGATAACGCAGCTCGATTTCCATCCTGACGACGTTCGGCTCCTCGAAGACCGACGCCGTGAAGACGGGGGTAAGGCAGTCCCCGGCGGCCACTCGATATCGCGCGTCCTCCGCGAGGCGATGGAACACGAATTTCACGCCGCCGGATTCGCCCGCGCTCATAACGTCGCGCTGCCAGACGGTCTTGCCGTCGTCCGGTCCGAAGGCGTAGAGAATCTCCGCCTTGCCGGGAATTCGCGCGCCGCCGAGACGGGCCTTCACCTCGAAGTTGCGCAGGCGCGGGACTTCGGCGTTTCCGGGGGTCACGTCAACCAGCGTCAACGTCGGCTCCGGCGTCGGCAGCCACGGCGCGAAGAAGCGCAGGAACGTGCGCTGCGCCAGGTAAGGATACGCAATCCAGTACCCCGTTCCGGAAGCGATGCAGGCGAACGCCGCCAGCGCGAGCAGCGCGACCTTGCGCCATCTGACCGCCTTTCGAAGGTCAAGATGCGCGGACCTCCTCTCCGCCTCGCGGGCCAGCGCTTCAATGATGGCCGGGGAGGACTGTGACGAAGTCTTCGCGGCGTCCAACCCGAATTCCAGCGCGGTCGAGATTGTCGTTTCAATCTCGGGATGGCTCCTTTCAATAATGCCTGCGGCATCCAGCAGCTTTCCCGACGCGCGGCGCGCGGCGCGCAGGGCGGAACCCGCCACGATGACCAGCAGGCCGGCGGATGCCCCGAACGCGATCGCCCTGACGCCGACATGAAGCTTCAGCGCGATATCAAGCGCGCTGACGAGGACATATCCCCCCGCAAGCAGCAGGACAACCCCTGCGGCGCCCGCCGAGAGCGCACGGCGCGTCCGCGCGGCGGCCACCCGCGACACGGCGCTCGCGATATTTCCCAGCGATCCTTCCATGTCATCCGATTCCCTGCCGATGGCGTCCTTGCAGTCTCATTGGCGGGTCAACGCAGCGCGCCTTGCGCGCCACGCCATGCGCGCTGCTAACGACCCACCTTACTTTCGGCATCTTCGGGTGAGGCGCAGCCGCATGAACGACTGGTTCGTCACGTGATTTCTATCTGATTCCCGCCGGAAGCCCCGTGACCTTTATCGGGTTCGCGATCACCCACGGATACCAGTCGTCTGCGACCTTGACGAAGGCCTCGACGCGGTACTTTCCCGGGAGACGCAGCGGAGTGGATATTTCGTTCCCCTGCTCCTCCCAGCAGACCGACCCGTTCAGCATCAAGCGGAGGTAGCACGGCAGCGGCGATTTCACGTGAAGCCGGTTCTTGTTTTCGAAAACAGCGATTGAATCGCCCGGCAGCGCCGTCTTTCCCTTGCCGTCATCCACCCAGACCGCGAAGCCGTCCGTCGGGCAGAGCCAGTCGAAACCGATGTAGCCCTTCCCCCGGGCCAGCGCGGTCACGGCGGTCTTCTCGGAATCCGCGTAGACGTGGTTGCCCACCAGGGAGAAATTCATTTCGAACGCCTCGGTTCCGGAGATCGCCGGTTTCCCGCCGGCTGCGGACGGCCAGTCGTTCACGGCGATGCCCGGGACGATCGCGTCGCTCCTGCGGTTTGCGGAATCCCATTCGCGCAGGCTCTGGATGGGGTAATCGCAGAACGCGCTGAAAGCCTCGATTCCACCGCCCGCCGCCTTCACTGCGGCAAGGAATCCCTCGCCGGACGACTTCTCGCCCATGTCCGCCGCGACGCCGTAGACGCGCATGGCCGATGCCGCCCCGCCTTCAACGCCGGTGAACGCGGCGGTAACGGATGCGTCTGCGGAGGCCTCCGATGGTCCGAGTACCATCTTGTCGCCGGTCGCAACGCCGGGCACGAAGTTGACGCCCCCCACGACGCCTGACGGAACCTCCGGTTTGGATGCTGCCGCGCTGTTGGCGAAGATCACCGTTTTTGTTCCGGTCTTTCCAGCCGCCTGCGCGATGCTCCGGAAGGTCGCCTCGCCGACTACCGCGTCGTCCGGCCTCACGGCGATCTGAACGCGCGTCGTTTTCAGTGGCGATTCCGGCGTCTTCCTCTTGCTCTTCAGCGTCGCGCGCGCATCGGCCAGAGCCTTCACGCGCTCCGGCGTCAGGCGTTTCTCTGTCGGCATCCGCCACTCGTCCGCCAGCATCTGAAGGGCCGCCGTTATGAAACGCCCGGCCTCGGGGCCGATGCTGTTCTCCTCGCCGTACTGGTCCCTGTCGCGCCCGTAGCAGTAGGGCGCTTTCTCGTCCCACTGGCTCTTCGGAATGATGTAGCCAAGTTCGTCGTTGGCCAGGCCGATGGTTATCCGGATGCGGTCCGACGGCGGAATCAGCAGGGGCAGTTCATGCGGCGCGCCCTGTATGTCCGCGCCGGGGTCCTGCGGATACTCGATCCCGCCGACCTCAAGCTCCGGATAATACTCCCCGGGGACGCACGTGAACTCCATGTCCCCGGCCCGGATTCGAGCGGCCTCCGTCGTCGTCTTTGGATTCTTCATCATGCCGAACGTGCTGTGCCCGGTCGAGGTCCCCGTCATGTTCATAATCGCGAACGCGGCGACGAACTTCTTGTTGTCTATCGGAATCGTGAATCTCTTGTTCTTGAACCCGATGGGGCCGAGGTTGACGGGCTTCTGGCCGGCAATCGCCTCCTTCGCGTAAGCTGCGGAACGGCGCGAATACTCGTCAAGGAACGGGATGTTGCCGTCCCCAAGCTCTGAGCCGTCTGGCATCTTCAGCTTGACGTGCAGCGGGGTCATCAGCCCGCCCACCGATCCGGTGAAGTACGCTATCGGGCAGTCATAGTCCTTCTTGAGTTCGCTGATGATTCCGCCCACGATGTCCGAGCTTAGGAGCGGATTGCGCCCGCCCAGCGCTTCGGGGTGGTTCGCCCAGAACACGACCATCCCGTGCAACTTCCCGTCGTCCTTCTTCAGGGACAGAACGTAGAAGCGCGCGTTTCTCGCCTCCGGAGTCCGCGAGTCCGCAAGGACCGGACTGGCGTCGGACATTCCGAGATACGCCTTGACCGGCGCGGCGTGCTCCTCCGCCTTGCGAATGGCCTCGGCCGACTTCTTCGATATGAAGTCCATGTACTCCGGGTCCGTTCCCGGATGCAGCGGGTCCTTCCCCCATATGCCCATCGTGTCCGGGCCTTCGTGGTTGTGGTTGCTGCTGACCATGACATATTCATAATCCGGCAGCAGCGCCTTGATTTTCTCCACGCGCGTGTTCATCAGCCCGACCACGTCCAGGCAGACCATGCCGATCTTCCTGTCGCCCTCTTTCAGAACCATCGCCCTTGCGCAGATCGGGCTGTGGACGCCCTTTGCCTGGCGTCCCATGCCGAATCCGGCTATCCAGACCGGCTTGGCCTGCCAGTCCGGGGTGATGTCAAGCGATGACACGCCGACCTGAACCGGCGTCGCATCCGCCGCGCGCAGCAGGCTTGCGGAGACGGACGCCAGGAAAAGCGATGCCAGAAGAACTCTTGTGATCGTAAGACGGATTTCCATTTCAATTCACTTTCTTCAAATCAGCGACAGTGGTGGAAGACATTTCCAACAGGCATTATACACGCTGCCAAACCGGTCAAGCCAATATATCGCAGGCCGGCGTCTCAAGTTGCCGTCCTTCCTCGCGGATGGATTAACCTGCCATGTCCGCGCTCAACCCCTGTTGCCCAGAAATCCCTCGTCCCAGTGGACCGGCTCATATCCGCGTTTCGTCACCCATTCCAAGGCGCGGATCACCTTGTCCTGAACGTCCGGCTGATGATACTGGAGTTCCTTGCGGAAATACTGCTCGTGGATGAGCAACTCCATCATCTCGCCGGTGTGGGGCGACGCCGCCTGCCTCTCAATGTGCGGCTCAATGGCTTCAAGCGCCAGCCCGTTCACGACGGCGTCGCACGTGACGAACGTCAGGCCGGTCTCGAAATCATGCCAGCAGTCGCGGCAATTGGCGTGGTCTTTCACGCGCTCATCCAGATAATATCCGGTATTACATTCGTTGTCCCTGTTGCGCCCGAAGAGCGCGATCAACCCCTTGACGCCCCGCTCGCTGAGCGCGCGGCAGGCGTCCTTCGGGGCCTCCGCCCAATGGACGGTCGTGAAGTCGCTGACAAGCTCAGCCCCCGCAAATCGGCGTATCTCGTTGGTCACCAGCTCGTAATCCGCCGCCATTTGACTGCGGCTCGCGTCCTTGTAGGGTCTGGCGGGCGTATCCTGATGCGCGTGGAAGGTCAGGCGAAGCCACTCCGCGCAGGACTGCCACTCGCCCTTCCACTTGTCCGGCATCTGCCTGAGCGTGAACGGGCCATGGATGGACTGGAAGTAGATGTTGATGTGAATCTTCGCCCCGAACTCATCGTGCATTCGCCGCCAGAACGCCATGTAGAAGTGGTCGAAAATCGAGGTATACGCCGACGGGTTGGTCCCGAGATCGCGCAGGAACTCGATATTGTCGTCCACGGAGAAGCGATATCGCGGGCGCGAGCGCAGATCGAGCATGACCCTGATCTCGTCCTTCATCGCCCGGTCGCCCAGCCTGCCGACGGCGCAGATTGCGGACTCCCGCTCCGTCAGGCCGATCCTGCACGTGAAGGCTTCCCCCTCGACGCTTGCCGGAACGCCGTTGACATGCACGGACGCGCCGGACGGGCAGGTCCCGCGCGCGCAGACCGTCAGACCGGTGTCGGATTCGATTCCGTCATGGCGATTCAGCACGTCTCCGTCCCAGGGGGAGGTGATGGTTATGCAGTGGGTTTCCACAAAAGTTGGTCCTTCAACAGGATTATTATGAGGTTGCAATTGGCCGACAGCGTGCGCCATTCCAGTTATGGCTTATTCTACCCGGGCTGAAAACGGCTTCAATGCGCATGGCTGCGACGCGGCATTGAAATCGCGGGACCTGAGCGACTGCCTGGTCGCGATACTCGAAGTCGCCGGGGCTGCCGCGGATCACGACCTGATACTTGCGATGGAAGGACGCCGGCAACTCAAGCTACAGAGCCGAGAAATGGGGCCAAACCGAAACCTCGCAAGAATTACATGGCCGGACCAAGTTATGAATCCGGGCCGAACGAGTGTCAGGAGTAGATTCTGAAGCGTATTGAGAATAGCATCGAATTTCGCCGGAAGAACATCGCAAGGCGCTTGAAGAAGAACAACTCTTCAGGCCACCCCTGCGGATGACAAATGCTTCGCCGCCGGTCATGCCTGTCCTTACACCCCGCTGAACGCGGAGAAGCCGCCGTCCACCGCGACGACGGTTCCATGCACGAAGCGTCCGCCGGGCGAGACCAGCCAGAGCAGGGCGCTGACAAGGTCCTCCGGAGCGCCGAACCGGCTCATCGGCGTGTGGTCAATGATCGTTTTTCCGCGCGGGGAAAGCTCCCCGGTCTTTTCGTCATAAAGCAGGAACTTGTTCTGCGTCGTGCAGAAGAAACCGGGAGCAATGGCGTTGACGCGGATATCCTTTGAATAATTCTGCGACATGTGGACCGCCAGCCATTGCGTGAAGTTGCTCACGGCGGCCTTCGCGGCGGAGTAAGCCGGTATCTTGGTCAGCGGCGTGAACGCGTTCATGGAGGAGATATTGATGATGACCCCGTCGCCGCGCTTGGCCATATGCCTGCCGACGACCTGGCTGGGCAGGAACGTGCCGATGAAGTTAAGGTCGAAGACCCAGCGCACTGCCTCGGCGGGCAGGTCGAAGAATTCCTTGTCCGGGCCGGTTGTGGCCTCCTTCTTGTTGCCTCCCGCGCCGTTGACGAGTATGTCAATTCTGCCGAAGCGAGCGATGACGGAATCAACCGCCTTCTGCACGCTCGCCTTGTCCAGCACGTCGCACTGGACGGCCATCGCGTCGCCGCCCTGCTGTGCTATGGCGGCGACTACCTTCTCCGCCGCCTGCGGCATGAGGTCGGCGACGGCGACCTTGGCGCCGCGTTGCCCGAGCGCGGCGGCCATCGCCCCGCAGAGGACTCCCCCGCCCCCCGTTATGAAGACCACCTTGTCCTTGACCGAAAAAAGATTATCAAGAGCGTCAGTCATGTTTCTGTCTCCTGAGAGGCGCAAAAGGCCGGCCCCGCGCATTAAAACGAGAACGCGCCGGTTCCGGGAGATCCATTCCGCAATGTCGCAGCGGCCACAGGCCTTTACGTCTACCAGAGCGATGGGCGCGTGTCAATTCACGCGTTGCGGCAGCTCCCCCCTTCCGTCACCTCAACGAGCGAGGGAAGGAAGATTTTCCAAAGGCAGGTTTGCGCTGAATACGGGGGGAGAAGGATGATCTGGGGAAGCGCTATCGCTTCATCCTCATCTCTTTAATCTTCATAAGCCGGGTGATGTTGCCTCTCTCCAGTTCTTCCAGTTTCTGCCTGATAACCTTTATCGTGCCCTTCAACTGCGGGATCATGACGTATTCCAGGGCGTTCACGCGACGGCGCGTGCGCTCGATCTCTTCCATCAGTCTGCGGATGGCCTCCTCCTGGGCCGCCATCGCGAGCAGCCTGGGCAGGAACTCGCGCAGCGTCGCCACCGCCTCGTCAAGCTCCGGCGGGGTTTCAAGATAACTGTATCCGCTCTCGGGCTTGGCTATCGTCATCTTGAATTCCGGGATTGTGACGCCCATGAGCCGCTTTTCCTCGATGGCGAGATTCATGGTCGTGCGGCTCTGCATCAGGGCGTTATAGACGGCTGCTTCCGACCCGGTGAGCCTGGCAAGAACGAAGAGGCGCAGTATCCGGGGCAGTTCCCGGTCAATCTCCTCGCGGGACTGCCTGTACGTCTCGATCTGCGCCACGAACTCCTGGATAAGCCCCTCAAGCTTGTCCTTGAGGAGTTTATGGCCGCGCGAGGCGGTCTTGAGCCTGCGGCTGAGCCGCAGAAGCTCCATCCGGTTCGGATTTACCCTGATCTGCATCTATGCCGTCCCGGCCTCAGCCTTCGCTTTTCTCAGCGCCGTCCGCCGATGCGGCCGGACGCCAGTACTTCTCGATGTATTCGTCCCTGACGCGCTTGAGTTCGCTGCGCGGGAGTATGCCCAGCAGCTTCCAGCCCAGGTCAAGGGATTGCTCGATGCTGCGGTTTTCATCCTCTCCCTGGCGGACGAACTGCTGCTCGAAGGCGCCGGCGAACTTCATGAACAACAGGTCCGTCGGCGTGAGGGCGCCTTCGCCCAGAACGACCGCCAGCTCCTCGGCTTCCTTGCCGCGCGCGTAGGCGGCGTAAAGCTGGTTCATGACACCCGCGTGGTCGGCGCGGGTCTTGCCCTGCCCGATGCCCTTGTCCTTCAGCCGGCTCAAGCTGGGCAGCACGTCCACCGGCGGATAGATGCCCTTGGCGTTAATCGAGCGGTCAAGGATGATCTGCCCTTCGGTGATGTACCCCGTCAGGTCGGGGATGGGGTGCGTCTTGTCATCCTCCGGCATGGTCAGGATCGGGAACTGCGTGATGGAGCCGTTCCTGCCCTGGATGCGCCCGGCGCGCTCGTAAATGGTCGAGAGGTCGGTGTACATGTAGCCGGGGTAGCCGCGCCGTCCGGGGACTTCCTTGCGGGCCGCGCTGATTTCGCGCAGGGCCTCGCAGTAGTTCGTCATGTCGGTCAGGATGATCAGGACGTGTATGTCCAGCTCATAGGCCAGGTATTCCGCCGCGGTAAGGGCCATGCGCGGCGTGGCAATGCGCTCGATGGGCGGGTCGTCGGCGAGGTTGATGAACAGCACGGCGCGCTGCAGGGCGCCGGTGCGGCGGAAGTCCTCGATGAAGAAGTTGGCTTCCTCGAACGTGATGCCCATCGCGGCGAAGACGACGGCGAACCGGTCGCCGGTCTTGAGGACGCGCGCCTGGCGCGCGATCTGCGCGGCGAGGCGGGAGTGCGGCAGTCCGCTTGCGCTGAAGATGGGCAGCTTCTGGCCGCGCACGAGGGTGTTCATCACGTCAATCGTGCTTATGCCGGTCTGGATGAACTCGTTGGGGTAGTCGCGGGCGAAGGGGTTGATCGGGTTCCCGTTGATGTTCAGTCGCTTGTCCGGGATGATCTCCGGCCCGTCGTCAATCGGGCGGCCGAAGCCGTCGAAGACGCGGCCCATGATGTCCGGGGACACCCCGAACTCCTGTCCGCGGCCCAGGAAGCGTATCTTGGTTCCGCTGGTGGCGATCCCGTCCGTTCCCTCGAAGACCTGGACGAGGGCGTTATCCTCCTGGACTTCCAGGACGCGGGCCTGGCGCGTCTGCCCGTTCGGGAGCCTCAGCTCAGCAATCTCTCCGTATGAGATCCCGCGCACGTCCTGTACCAGCAGCAACGGCCCGGCGATCTCCTTGATTGTCAGGTATTCCTTATCCAAGGCAGTTCCCTCTTCTTCCCGATGGCGTCATGCGCCGGCCTTCACTGCGGCCTTGCCGAGCTTGCCGCACTGTTCCGTGATGCCGTCCATAACCTTCTGGAATTTGTCCAGCTCCTGCTCTTTTATGAGCTTGGCTCTGGAAATCTCATCCCGGATGGGCAGCGACGCTATTTCGTCAATTCCGCTGCCTCTCTGGAGCGACTTCGTCGCCTCCGCGTAGAAATGCAGCACTGTCTGAAGCAGGAGCAGTTGCTTCTTCAGAGAGCTGTAAGTGTCAATGTCGTCGAAAGCGTTCTGGTGGAGGAAGTCCTCGCGCACGCTCTTGGACGCCTCCATCAGGAGCCGATCCGGGGCGCTCAACGCGTCAAGACCGACCAGCCTGACAAGCTCCTCAAGCTCCTCCTCGCGCTGCAGGATGGCCATGGCCTCCTTGCGCACGCCGGACCACGCCTTATCCAACTCCCGGTCGGCGTATTCATCAACGATCTGCTGGTAGAGAGAGTAGCTTTTGAGCCAGCTTATGGCCGGGAAATGGCGTTGATACGCCAGCGAGGCGTCAAGTCCCCAGAACACCTTCACGACGCGCAGCGTGGCCTGGACAACGGGGTCGGAGAGGTCGCCGCCGGGGGGGGAGACTGCGCCGATGATGCTCAGGCTGCCTTTGCGCTCTTCCCTGCCCAGGCATTGCACACTGCCGGAACGCTCGTAGAAAGTGGCGATGCGCGATCCCAGGTAGGCGGGATATCCTTCCTCGCCCGGCATTTCCTCAAGCCGTCCTGAAATTTCACGCATGGCTTCCGCCCACCGGCTGGTGGAGTCAGCCATCATGGCGACGTCGTAACCCATGTCGCGGAAGTATTCGGCAATGGTGATCCCGGTGAAGACGCTCGCCTCGCGCGCCGCCACGGGCATGTTGGACGTGTTGGCGACCAGAACGGTGCGCTCCATCAGGGGTTCGCCGCTCTTCGGGTCGGCAAGCTCAGGGAACTCCATGAGCACGTCGGTCATCTCGTTGCCGCGCTCGCCGCATCCGACGTAGACGATGATGTCCGCGTCCGCCCACTTGGCCAACTGGTGCTGGACGACGGTCTTGCCGCTGCCGAACGGGCCGGGCACGCACGCCGTGCCGCCCTTTGTCATCGGGAAGAACATGTCAATGACGCGCTGGCCGGTGACGAGCGGAACCGTCGGCGGGAATTTCTTGACGACCTGGCGGGCGTGGCGCACAGGCCACTTCTGCATCATCTGCAGGTTCCGAGGCCCGGTCGCGGTCTCGACCACCGCCACTGTCTCTTCGACGGTGTATTCGCCCTTCGCAATCTTCGCAACCTTCCCTGAAACGCCGGGGGGGACCATGATCTTATGAAGGACGAGCTTTGATTCCTGGACCGTGCCGATAACGTCGCCGGGGACGACCTCCGCGCCGGCGGCGACCTTCGGCTCGAAGGTCCATTTTACCTTGCGATCCAGCGCCGGGCTTTCGGCGCCGCGCACGATGAAGTCGCCGAACTCGTTGCGCAGCGTGTCCAGCGGGCGCTGAATGCCGTCGTAGATGGCCTTGACCAGGCCCGGCCCAAGCTCAACGCTCAAGGGAGCGCCGCTGGGCACGACCGGCTCGCCCGGCCCGACGCCTTCGGTTTCTTCGTAGACTTGTATCGAGTACTGATCGCCGCGTATCTCGATGACTTCGCCGAAGAGCTTCATTTTGCCGACGCGCACGGTCTCGTACATCTTCGTGCCGGCAAGTCCCTTCGCAACCACGAGC
Source organism: Planctomycetota bacterium (assembly GCA_022711755.1). Taxonomy (GTDB): domain Bacteria; phylum Planctomycetota; class Brocadiia; order SM23-32; family JAKLEA01; genus JAKLEA01. The sequence goes on along the minus strand of JAKLEA010000017.1, from coordinate 73,033 downwards.
GGGCCGGCAACTCTGACAACCTGACCCTCGCGGCGACCGCCTTCCTGTCCTGTCTGTTCCGCCATCAGCTAGCTCCTGCGCTCCTTGAGCATGTCCACACCGATGGACTTCTCTATCTGGGAACGTATCATGCGAATGCCGAGGCCCCGACTCCCGTGGTGCGAGGCTATGAAGACTATCGCCGCGTTGTTACGGCGCCTGATTTCCTCAATCTCATGCAGGCGGCCTTCGGCAAGCTCCTCGCAAATCAGAATGAGCGCCGTGTCCGGCTCCGCCGCAATCCTGCCCAGCGCCGGTATCAGCGCCTCGCCTTTCTCCATGCCGACCGGACGGATGCCCACGCTCGCAAAACCGAGCACCGCATCCTCCGGCCCTATCGCGTAGACTGCCGCCATCGGTTCAACTTCCGTCAGACAAAAGATGGGAGAAGACGTTTGCCGATCTGGTCCGCTGAAATTCCGTTGCTCAATCCAGCAAGCACGACCTTCAGGTTCCGCAACTCGATTTCCAGCCCGTAAAGGTATCCGTAGGGCCGTTCAGGCCCGTAGGTGACGTTTCTGCAATGGTCAACGGATAACGCCAGACTTGACGCCAGGCTGCGGGCCATCGCGTTGCGGTCCCCGCTCTGGATGCCGCGGACAACCTCTGCGGCAGCCTCCGGGCCAAGCTCATGGCCAAGCGCCTCGCCCCAGTCCTCCGGCCTGCTTCTCAGCATGGAATGGAGCGTGTCAAGGTCCAAGCTTCCCTTCAGGAAGAGGCGATCAACGTCATCCGCCTTCTCGCCGAGAGTGACGGCCCTGTGTATTACGCCCACGGCGCGCAGCCGCATCGTGGCCTCGATCACGCCGCGTATTGTTTTGCTGCCGGTGTGCTCGGAACACTCCAGAAGCCGTTCCAGATACGCCGAATCCATGATCCAGTCAACCGTCGAGGCGATCGCGCGCCCGGCGGCGACTTCCTCAAGCAGCAAGCGGGTCGGGACAGCCAGGTAATCGTCTTCCTTCCCGGCGTTGCCCTGGCGGATTTCAGCAAATTGCTCGCGGGAGTATTTCCCGCCTGTCAGATATTTCTGTTCCAGACCGAAGAGATCGGTCTTGAGGAACGCCTTGCAGTTGGAGAAATCGGTCGCCAGCCTGAAAAGAGCCACAACGCAGGGGCTGGGGCATGCGTCTTCGAAATCGTCAAGGCTCTGTCCCCAGTAGTTCTGGAGCAATTCCTCCGCATTTTCCAACAATGCGATGCGAGTGAAAATTTCCTTGTATCGCGTCTCGCCGATCTGAAGGAACACGTCCTCCATGCGCTCATGCCCAAGAAGCCCCTGGAAGAAGTCCCCCTTCAGGAGGTCGCCTTCCATGACCGCCGCGCGCCCGCTTACGAATGACCAGTCGGTGAGTTGCATCTCGGCTTACAGGTCCTTCCTCTCAAGCGAAGGGAAAGCCTCTCTGGCCAGTTCCGGCGTCAGTTCCTCTCGCGCGTTGCGCATGAGGGTGTCGAACGACCGGTCCATTTCAAACGTCGAGGAACGGAAGATCAGTCCGCCCTTGATGTCAGCCGGCTGATCCGCAAGCCTGGCGAAATCCTGGCCGAGTCTGGCGTTCAAGCGCTTGATCAATTCCGGGCCGACTTCTTTCGAGTCCTTCAGGTTCAACGCCACTTCCCCGCCGGCTCCTTCTTCCAGACCGGCAAGCCAGCCTTCAAGCAGGGAGATGTATTGCTCGCGGGGCATTGATGCCAGACTCTGGAGCGCGGCGTCGAAGATCCGGGCGAGGATGCGGTTTTTCTCTTCAAGCAGCTTGACCGCGAGTTCCGACCGCAGACGCAGCAGGTCCTTGCCGACGGAGTCGTCAATCGCCTGTTTTCCGCCGGCCAGTTTTGCGTCCGCCTCGCGGCGTATCGCGGCCTCGGCCTCCTTGAAGCGGCGCTCCGCCTTTCGCTCGGCTGCCGCCACGAGGTGGCGGGCCTCAGCCTCAGCCTCGGCCAGAACCGCCTTTTTTATGTTGTCCAGTGACACTGCGCAGCTTCCTTTCCGAAGAACCCGCCGGCTCTGCATTTGCTGGCAAAGTCCACCCTGCGGGCCGCGTGGTGAACAAAGGTCTACTTAGCCGGCGCGGCCTGGGCATCTTCGAATGTAACCATGAAACCGGCAGGATTGACCTGCTTGTACTCGTTGGGCTTGTAGGCCTTTGGTCCGGCGACCCAGGTGATCATCAGGATGGCGGCCAGAAGCGCGACGACTGCGTAAGTTTCCACCAGGCCGGGCAGAATAATTGCGCGCCCGCTCTGTTCCGGGCGGCGTCCGACCAGGTTGATGGCCGCGGCCGATGCGTCTCCCTGCATGACGGCGCTGCGCCACTGCACCACGCCGGCGCAAGCGCCGATGGCAAAGAGCGCAAGCCCGACAACCGGCCCGATTGTGACGGTCTCAGCCATGATGCCGCTGTTGCTGGCTATCATGATGGCAATGATGAAACCGTAAAAACCCTGTGTCCCGGGCAGAGCCATGAGGACGAACATCTTGCCGAACAAGTCCGGCTTGGCGCTGAGCACGCCGGCGGCCTGACCCATGGCCGTGCGTATGCCCTCCGCGCTGCCAATGCCGCCGAACATCACGGCCGCCATCGCCCCGAACACAGCCCATCCCGTGCCGCTCTGGACGAAAAATTGGTTTAACAATCTCAGAAAAGCCTGCAAAGCGTCCGAGTTCATCTGAATCTCCCTATGTCAAAAACACACCAGTGGTCGCTATCCACACTGACCGCTGAATGGTCGCCTTTCTTCACGGTCCCGAAAGCGTCCGAAGTGCGTCATTCCCTGCTCTTGGTCAGAACGACCGATGGGCTGCTGAAACCCAGCGGACTGAATCGCGGGGCGCCGCCCTCGTAGAAACGGTTGAAGAACTCCAGAAACTGGAGCCTGACCGAATGCACGAACGCGCCCAGTATTCCGAGCAAAAGATTCGTGACATGCCCGAAAAGGATCACTATCACGCTAATCACAAGCGCAACTGCTGGCGCCTTTTCGAATATGCCGGCAGCCGCCTGTCCGAAAACCAGCCCGGCGAAACCGGCAAGAATCCCCGGCAGCATGGTAGCGAACATGTTGACCGCCGACCCGATGATCGAGGTCGTCAGGCTCAACGCCAGAAGCCGCGCATACGAAAGAATGTCGCCGATGAAGGACGCGCAGCCGTAACTACCCAGAATACCGTAGACGCTCACCAGGCCGGTAATCGCTTTGCCGAAGAAGCCTTCTTCCTTGCGCCCGCCGGTCAGAACCACCCCCGCCGCTCCGCCAATGAATAACCATTTTCCGACAGACACGAGCAAGGCCGGCAGAGGCATGAAAAGCGGCGCGAGGATGATCAGGAATCCCGGGAGCATTACGAGCCATAGGCCGGCGTCAAACACAGCGTCGCCGATATGGCCCATGCGCAGGTCGCGGTAAATCTTCAGGCCGATTCCATAGAATTGGTTAAGAATACCCAACGCCACCGCCACAAGAAGGCCGATTATTGGTTTCTGTAGAGTATCCAGAACAAGGAATTGGTTCCTGATTCTTTGTAAGGCGTTGCCCTCGCCTAAGTAAAGGTAAAGGTCTCCCGCCCAACTACCCGTAAGCACGCCCATGATCGCGGCGCAGATGCCACAGTACATGAACAAGAAAAAGAAACCGTGAATCGCCTCGGCATGACGGTATTTTCTCATCATGTGCCACGACGCAAGCGCCATCAGAACGCCGTAGACCGCGTCGCCCAGGCAGATGCCGAAGAATAGAATAAAGGTCCCTATGAGATACGGCGTCGGATCAAACGTGAAATAGTCCGGCAGACCGAACATGCTGATAAGCAACTGGGCAGGCTTGATGGCGGGGTGGAGCTTTATGCTTACCGGCACGCTCTCGCCGGGCTTGGGGTCCTCAGCCAACAGGCTGGCGTCCGGCAGTCTCTCGTTGATCGCGCGGATCGTCTTGTCCATCTCGCGCTCGCGGACGTATCCGGTGGCCACACAGACCCGTTTGCCCGCCTTCATCCGGGTCTTTGCCACCTGCATGGCGCGCTGGCTCTCCCAATACGCCCGCTGTATTGCCGCCGTCCGGCGATGTTGCGACAGTTCGGCAACCTGGGCCTTCAGGTCCTCAAGGTCGCTGTTGCGGGATGCCAGGTCAGACTGAAGCTCCGCCAGATGTTCGGAAACAGTGCCCTTGACATCGGGCACAGGAAGCTGCCGCCAGCCGCTCTTCTGAAGCAGGTCAAGCGCCGCATCCCGATCCTTGTTCAACCATGCAGCCAGTATGTATACCGTCTTAGCCTTGCTCGAAACCGGTTGGGTGGCCAGAAGCTCCGTGGTACGGGCGTCCGCGCAGAGCGCATCCCATTTCTCCGGCGCCATCTGTCCCAGCGCAACCTGGGTTCTCTTCAGTTTATGCGCGCCGCTTGCGTCAATGTTGATCCCGACCCACGGCTCAAGCCCCGCGATCTCCTGCTCAATCTGCTTTATGGTCTCGGTGATCTGGTGATGCCGGGAGAAGATGCACTGGCATTTTGAATGAAGCTCAGGCGTATCATCCGCCTTGAGAGCCTGCTCCATCTCCTGAGGGGAGGCCGCGATCGGTATGGTGGCGAACCCTTCGACGATGGATTGCTTCGGCTTGTCGAAAAGGTCCAGAACAGATTCGATGAGCGTAAGGGACTGAATATGCCGGTCGGCATCTTCGGTCGAGGCCGGAACGTTGTTGAGTTCGGCGTCCTGGGGCAGAAAGGCTGATGTGTCCGCCACATGGAAACTGCCGACTTCGTAAAGAGTTTCCAGAAGGCGGTCTGCGCCCTGCCGCGGCGCGATAATCGTTACTCTTTTTACCGGCTCGATTGCCATTTGTTGCTGGGATTGAAACTCAGTGGCCGGACTGACGCGGGATCGTGCTGGCCCGCTCCCTATGGGGTTTATGCGCTTTTGACCCGCTCAACGATTTTCCCCGCAAGCCTCTGGATGGTATCCGCGGAGACGGACGCGATCGCCGCGCGCCCCTTATCGAAGGCCTGGCGCAGTCTGGCCTCTTCGGCTTCCTTTTCGGAAACCCTGGCGGCGCGGTGCGCCTCAATGGCCTTCTTCACGGACTGCGCAAGCTCTTCCTCGAGAGACCGTATCCTGCCCGTTGTGTCTTCTTCAACGCGGCGGGCTTTCATGCGGGCGTCTTCGATGAGTTGATCCGCCTGCTTTTCAATGCCGTTGATTTCTTGAACCAGATTGTCCACGCCGGATGCTCCTATCAAAACGGGCGGCAATTATTCTCACGACCGCGCGGCATGTCAAGAACCATTTGAGAAAAATTCACGGAAAAGTGTCTCCCCCTGTTTTCCCATTCCTGCGATCCCGCCGCGCAAACTATTGCGATTCTTATTTGACTTTCACAAGGTCCGTCGAAAAGAATGAATGTCATGGCTACTTCTCACGCCAAATGCAAGAGTTGCGGAGTTGTCTTCAGACTCAAGGATTCCTTCTGGGATCCCCTGCTGCGCTGCCCGCGCTGCAAGGGGGTTCTGATGCCTTCCGAAGCCCCGCCGCCAAGCCCGCCGCCCTCAAGACCTGTCGTGAAGAAGAAGGGCCGCATCGGCCCGCGGCAATCCGGCGCGAAACCGTCCGCAGTCAGACGTCCCGCCGCACATTCGGCGCATGACGCCGTCCCTGCTTCAGAACAACAACCGGCTCCGCAGTCCCCGATTGAGAAGCAACCCGCCACCGCGCCCGTCGGGGGGGAATCTCTGCTTTACAAACCAGAGGAGGCTGACGAGCAGCCTCTTATTGCCGATCCTGCTGAAGGCAACGCTGAAGCCATCCCCGTACAAGCCGACATGGGCGGAGAGCATCCGTCCCCCGCCCTTTTTCAGACCAATGCGGATGGCATCCCGGAGCCGGAGGTCGAGGCCGCGCCGGTCATCCGTCCGGATGTCACTCCCGGCAGGATGAATCGCATGCCGGAGACGCGCCAGCCGGCGCAGCTTGAAGAACCTGAAGACCTTTCCCCGGCCGTGCGCCGCGCCCTGGAGAAGCGATATTCGATCATCGGCGAACTCGGCAGGGGCGGCATGGGCGTTGTATACAAGGCCGAGGACAAACTCCTTCAGCGCCCGATCGCGCTGAAACTCCTGATCGCCGGGGAGGGAGCCTCGGAGGAAATCATCAAACGCTTCATCCAGGAGGCCCGCGCCGCAGGCGCGCTACAGCATCCCAACATCGTGCGCGTGCATGATATCGGCAAAGCGGCGGGGCAATACTACTTCACCATGGATTTCGTCGAAGGCAAATCCCTCGAGAAGGTCTTTGATGGCGAATGGCTGGAATTGACACAGGCGCTTCAGGTCTTCGCCAAGACCGCTGACGCGCTCCAGACCGCCCACGAGCACGGCATCATCCACAGGGACATCAAGCCCGCCAACATCATCCTCGATGAGCGCGGCGAGCCGCACGTCATGGACTTCGGCCTGGCCAAGGACGTCAACGCGCAGACAATGCTCTCGACCAGCGGCACGCTTCTGGGCACGCCGGCATACATGTCCCCAGAGGCGGCGGCTGGAAACATTCATTCCATTGACGCCCGCAGCGACGTCTACTCGATGGGCATCATCCTCTATGAGATGATCAGCAAGGTGAATCCCTTCAGGGGTTCCACGCTCTTCGACACCATCAGCAAGGTTGTAAAGATCGAGCCGCCGCCCCTGCGCGAGTTCAATCCGAACATCAACAAGAATCTGGACACGATATGCCTGAAAGCGCTGGAGAAAAAACCCGAGCGGCGATATCAGACAATGAAGGAATTCGCCGAAGACATCCGGGCCTATCTTGAGGGCCGGCCAATCTCGGCTGCGCCGCTGACGCCGATCGAGAAGGTCGTCAGGAAAATCAAGAAGAATCCCCTGGCCTACGCATTCACGGGCACTGCCTTCATTTTATTGATCCTGATTATTCTGACCTTTACTACCATGGAGGACCCGATCATCCGGCTTGAGCGCGAAGCCGCAAGCGCAGTCAAAGAGGACAGAATCAGCGCTCTGAAAGAAATATCGAGAAAACTGGCCGAAGGTCAGGTCAAAAACGCCGGGAAGAAACAACTGGCCGCCACAATCATCCGCAAATCCCTGGACGACCGGGAGGCATCCGTGCGGTTCGAGGCGATTGACGCCGCGCGGCGAAACAAGATGTCCGAACATGCGGAAGTCATCGCAGACATGGCGCAGAACGACGAAGACGTGAAAAACCGCGTCCTGGCGATTGAAACGCTCGTTGCCTGCAATTACGACAAGGCGGACATGATATTGCGCGGGATTCTTCTTGACGACGAGGCCATACGGAATGGGGAACACCAGGAGGAAAGGCTGGCGGCCATACGCGGACTCGGCACAATGACGGGCAACACCCCGCGGCTTGCGCTGCAGAGAACCGCGGACAATACAGCCGAGAATGAACTCCTCCGCGATGAGGCAAGGAAGGCTCTCGAAGCCATGCCGTCCTCCAACCCGGAGGAAATGATCACGGGCTTGCAGGAAAGCGTGAAAAAAGGCGACCTGGCAGGAATGATTACTGAAACAATAAAGGCCGGCAAGGACGTCAACCGCATTGGCGCGGGCGACCTTTTCAACAACGCCATGACCCAGATGGACATGGCTATGGGCAACATCGGACCGGCGATAAAGGCGCGGCCACGGGACGTCCTGCTGAAGGAAATCAAGAGCGACGATCCCGGCAAGCGCCTTCAGGCGGCATATGAACTGGGCAAGGGGGCCGACAAGACGGTCAAGGAAGACCTTGCGGCGCTGCTCAAGGACGGCGATCAGGATGTCGCTCGCATGGCCGCCAACGCGCTGCTGCGCATGCGGGAGGTTCCTGACGACGAAGCTCTAGGCGGGATGCTCAGTGACGAATCCACGGCGCTGAGAACGCAGGGGGCTTACCTTATTGCGCGGGACGGCAGGACGGCTCTTGTTGACAAGCTGGCCCTTGCCCTGGGCGGGGAGAAGGACCCGACGGCGCGGCGGGAGATGATCGTCGCCCTCGCCAATCTCGCCGGGCGGGAACACAAGACGCTTTTCGGCTCGATTGCCGAGTCTGATCCCGACCCCGTGACGCGCAGGCTGGCCAGGCAGGTCCTTGAAAACCTGGATGGTTGACGCCTCTTTATGAAATCCTTCGGCGGCGGTTATACGTCAAGGTCTATCACAACATCCCTTATCAGCGCCGGAGGATTGGCCGGCAGGAAACTTCCGACCGGGTCCTTTGAGGCAATCGCCCACCTCGGCGCGGTTGCGCCCGGGGTTCCGATCGTTCCGCCGATGAAGACGCGCTCCAGCCTCGCGCTCCCGGCGAAGCCCGCCGGAACGTAAGGCGTCCCGTCCTCCCCGCCGTCGCTGAACGGATTGGCGGGACCGGCTCCGGGGCCAGGCTCGTTCCAGACACCCGCCAGCGCGTTGCTGCGCTCAAAATTCCCGCCGACGTAAAGATAACCCAGGCTCACGGAGCTGCCGCCCGGCAGCGACCGGACGCCGACGCCAACGTCCGTGTCAACCATGTCCCTCAGAACAAAAAGGTTGCCGATGCCGCCGTCGGCTATGACCTGCGCGCGCCCCGAATCGGCGGCGGCGGTTCCGCCCGCGACAAGCTGCGTCAGCTTCCCGTCCACTGTCAGGCGGCCTCGGAACAGTCCCGCCTGAGCGGACAGGAGCGACAGGTTGCCGCCGATATCGGCATCGGCCGCAAAGTCGCCCTTGGATGCCACTATGGAACCCGCGCTACGGGCCACGCCGATCGTTCCCGCGAGGTCGCCGTTCAGAACCGCCAGCAGGCCGACATCACCCAAATCGAGATCAGCATCAACGTCGGCTCCAGAAATGAGCCTGGCCATTGAGCCTGCCTCGATGCTTCCGGTGATCCCGCCTGCGGCATAAACGAGTCCGGCGTTTCCGGCAACCTGAATCGCTCCTGAAATGCCGCCGCCGGTATAGAGCGTCGTTATGGAAGCGGCATTGATCTCCCCGCTTACACCTCCGGCGACAAGGCTCGTCGCGCCGATGATGAACGTCCCGCCGGCTCCGGCGATTTCAATCCTCCCGCCGATGTTGCCGACCGAGTAGAATGTGTTCATCCTGTCAGCATGGAGGTTCCCGCCGAGGCTGACCCCGTCGGTCGCGGCGCTCATTATGTAGGCCGCGTTGATTCCGCCGGCGTCGGCGTATAGCCCCGCGCCGACGGGAATCGTCATCGCGCCGTCCACTGTGAGGTCGCCGCCGCGAAGTCCGGATATGCCGGAACTGACGACCGCCGCGCCGATGCTGTCGGCGGCGAGGAAAGCGATATCCCCGTTGCGGCCCAGAGTCTGGCCCGTTATGCGCTGATCCGCAAAGACGCTCAGTTTGCCGTCAACCGCAACGCCTAGTCCGGAGAAGTCAGCCGAGCGCCAGACGCCGTCCCTGTAAGACCAGCGTTGGGTTACTATCACTACCCCGCCCGGCGTGCCGAATATCATAAGATCATTGCCTGCGGCGTAAGGGTTGTACGGCGTCCCGTCCGTCTCGTCGTAGTCGCCGTCAATCGAGACGCCGGAACCGAGGCCGTCGCAATCATAGATGTAGACCTTTCCGGCGCTCGTTGTGACGACGCCGATCAGGTCCGCAAGCGCGCCTGTGTCGCTGACGGTGACGACGGACGTCGCCGGGGTCGGATCGGCCGCGCCGTCGTCGTCCGTGACAGTTAGTGTTATCGTGTAATTCCCGACGGCGTTCAGAACAAGGTCGCCGGGATCCTCAAGGTTGGACGTCCATGCGAATCCGCCGGGGCCGGTTACGCTCCAGAGCCATGCCGCCACCGCGCCGTCGGAATCCGTTCCCGTTCCCTGAAGGTTCACGCTGCGCCCCGGCCGGATGACCGTGCCGCCAGCAGGAGAGTCAATGGCCCCGTCCGGCGGGGAGTTCGGCGCAGTCACAACGTTCAGGACAAACGTGGCCGTCGCAGAAGCTGATTCCCCGTCCGAAACGCGGAACCCGAAGGTGTCCGTGCCGGTAAAACCGGGGTTCGGCGTATAAGTCCACAACGCGTCGTCTCCCGCGCCCGGCAGGGGCGATAGAACGCCGTTGCCCGGCGCGCCTGTGACGGCGTAGGACAGCGCGTCGCCGTCAATGTCGGCCCCCTGAAGCGTCAGCACGACGGAAGTCCCGGCTACAACCTCCCGGCTGCCGTTCAAGGCGGTCGGGGCATCGTTCACCGGGGACACTTCAATGGTGAACGTCGCGGTGTTGCTGTTAGCCATGCCGTCGCTGACGTGGAAGGTGAAGGTATCCGTCCCGTTGAAATCGGCGTCCGGGGTGTAGATGAGTCCCGGCCCGACGCCGGTCAGAGTTCCGTGGGCGGGTTGCTGATAGACGTAGGTCAGCGGGTCGCCGTCCGCGTCGCTTCCGAGCATGACGACCCCGATGGGCTGGTCCTCGGGCGTCGTCGCCGCGCCGCCAGTGGCCACTGGGACGTTATTCGGGGGCGTCCCGACCACGACAGTCCCAACAGCCGTGTTGCCCAGAATCTTTCCGTCCCAGCCCTGGAACGTGAAGTGATCCACGCCTTCGTAGCCCGGATCGGGGATGTAGGTGAACAGGGGGTCAATCGTGCCTTCGGGCGGGCGCAGCAGCGTTCCGTGCTGAGGCTCCTGTATTATGTAATACGTTATGCGGTCGCCCTCGGCGTCATTGCCCAGCAGGAGAATAATGACCTGCTGGTCCTTCGGCGTTGCCGCGCTCACCGGGATCGCCACCGGCGCATCGTTGACGGGGCCTATGTCGAACGTGGCCGTCACTACCGGACTGTCAAGATGTCCGTCGTTGACGATGAACGTGAAGCTGTCGCTTCCGCTGTAATTGTGTTCCGGCGTGTAGGTCAGGTTGGGCGCGACGCCAGTCAGCGTTCCGTGGGAGGGCTGGCTGATGATGATGAACGTCAGCGGATCACCCTCCGGATCGGCAGCGTTCAGCCTGAAGCTGTAGGTCTGATCCTCGTCAATCGTGAAGCTGTTGCCGAAGGCTCGCGGCGCGTCGTTGACCGGGGAGATCGTGAAGTTGACGAAGGCCGTCCCGCTGTAGAAAACACCGTCATAAACCCTGAATTCGAGCTGGTCGGTCCCGAAGTAATCCAGGCTCGGGACGTAAATCCACTGCGCGGGATCGGAGGACGCGGGGTCGTGATAGAAGGTCCCGTGCTGCGGCGGGGTCACTATTTCGAACGTGATGGGATCATTGTCCGGATCGGAGCCGGCGAGGATCACGCTTGTTTGCGCGTCCTCGTTGAGCGAGACCGACTGGCCTGTGGCCGTGGGCGCGTCGTTGCCGACCCTGAAGAAGAATATGAAGTCTCCGCCGTCCCCGCCGTCAGCGTCCCCGTCCAGCAAGTTCGCGGCCGTGTCCATCACGCCGCTTCCGTCAATCCAGAGGCGGTAGACGCCGTTGGGCAGCGGTTCTCCGTCTCCGACCTGGATAGCCACGGCAAGGGGGTCAACCGCATTGGACACCTTGAACTGGATCAGTTCGTCGTCCGCCGTGCCGAAGAGTCCGTCCGGCCCGGCCGCCCTGACGTCATAATTCTCCTGAAGGGTGGAGGTGAACAGATCCGGCTTTTCGCTGAAGTAGACATAGAACAACTCGACGTCATAATTATGCCCTTCTGAAATCGAGTTTAGGCTGGTCCCGGTGACGGTCATCGGGGTGGCGTCCACGCTGTCGCCTATGAACTCGTTGGGGCCGTTGTCGGCGTAACCGTCCGGCTCGGAATTTGGGGTGGAAGGATCATCGAAGCGCGGCTGCCCCTGAGCGTCGCTGCCCGGGGCGTGGGTTGAATTCGCATGGTCAATGCCGCTGCTGTACGGCGCGAAGTTGAAGTCGTCATCCGTCCCCCATTGCCCGCCTATGATGTTGTCGCGCCCGTCAGGATCCCGGAAGGTCGGGACGGCGTGGTAGGACATCGCGTCCATCGCCGTGGCGGTCCGCCAGTCATCAAGAGTTCGCATCGGAATGACTGACAACCCGGCATAGGCGTCCCCGCCGGCAATGGGGAAGAACAGGTTCGAGTTGCTGACCATCTGAACCTGGCTGTCGGCCTCGGCATAGATGAAGAAACCTTCCGCCGTGAAGAGAATGTTGTTGTATGCCTCCCAGTTTGCGGTCTCTTCCTCCATCTGAATGCAGTTGCCGACTTCCTGGAGTATCAGGTTGTTCCAGATGAGCGCCGACTCGGTCTTCATCAGGTTGATGCCGGCGTCTTCATTGGCGTAGATCAGGTTATTGAAGATTGAGAGGTCCCCGGCTTCGGCGGAACCTATCCCTATCCGGTTACGTGAAATGCGGTTGTTCTCTATTATCGGGGCGCACTCGCTTATGATGTATATGCCTATTCCGGAATTGCCGTAGACTGTGTTGTGGGATAACTCAACATCGCTCTGGGAGAGTCCAATCCCCATCGCGTTGCCGTAGACGGTGTTGTAACTGGCTATCCGACCCAGCGCCAGATTCAGCATTTTGATTCCAATGTCAAAACCATGCACAACGTTGAAATAGCAGTCTGCGGGGCCGTTTATGTCAATCCCGGTTCCAGTCAGTGAAGAAGTGGGCGCGCCTATCAGTTCGTTGTCCCTGATCAGGATTTTCTCCTGATCCTCGCGAATCAGGGTGGCGATGCCTGTTTCAGCAGCGTGGATTACGTTTTCTTCGACTACGATTCCCGGCGCCTTCAGGTCAAGCCCGGTCGGCTGATCGTCTGATGAATTGTCGCCCGGTGTTCCGAAGAGGAGATTACCCCTGATATACAGGTTGCCGAGGGACTGGCTCTCCTCCTCCTCGGTAACGATTCCGGCGTTCTGGTTGTTGAAGATCACGCAGTCCTGAATCAGAACATCGTTTCCCGGCAGGTCAATGAAAATGCCCTCGCTCCCGCCGGTTATGCCCAGATCGCGGACTATTGTTCCCGTGCAGTCCTCAATGTAGAAGACCGGACTTTCGTTATCGTTCCGATCAATCGTCGCCCGGCCGCCATTGGTCGGCCCAAGCATGAGAACTCCGGAACGGCTGGAATCCAGAAGTATCATTTCCAGGATTCCGTAGTCGCCGGTGTCAACATAGATTATATCCCCGCTGCTGAAAACGTAGCTTTCCATCAGGATGGTCAGCGAAGCCATCGGGTGCAGCGGATCAACTCCTGAGTTGGCATTGTCGCCGATGGCGCCCGGGGTATATTGGTCGCCCGCGTTGCTCGAATCGTCAATGTAGTACACCGAGCCGCCGGCGTTCACCTGGAAGCTGTAGGAATCGTCGTAGAGAGAGGAATCCGCGGCGTCGCTCACGCGAACGACGATGTCGCCCAGCGGGGTTTCCGGCTGCCACTGGTATAGGCCCACGCTCTCGGAGCCGGGCATGACGGACGGCACGCCTGCGGCCAGCGGATTCCACGTCGAGCCGCCGTCGGTCGAGTATTCAAGATTGACCGCGCCGGAGGTTCCGAAGCTGTTCCACATGATTCCAATGGTTCTGTCAATCTGGCGCTTGGAATAGCGCGCCGGGGAGGTGACGAAGATTGCGCGGTCCGGGCTTCTGCTGGCCCAGAGCGTGCCGCCGAAGGCGCCGATGTTGCGTCGTCCGCCGTTGGGCGCGGTCTCGCCCAGGTCTGGCGTCATCGGATCGCCTGCGTCCAGAGCCGGGGATGTCGCGGGATCGAGTGCCCAGACCCTTTCTCCTTCCAGGAACGCCCCGCCGTGGATGCTGCCGCTCATGCTCTGGATGTGAAAGTCGTCATCACTTGAATAATCGGCCTGAATGTCCCGGTTCGCGTCCGGCAGGCCGATCGCGTAATTCCAGAACTCGCTGCCCAGGTAGAATCCAAGATTGCCGTCAACGCCGTCGGGGTTAACGAACAGCGGGTCGGCCCACATGCTCTCCCTGTCGTTGCCGGTCGCGAAATACCATGCCGCGGGGTCGGCCACGTCCTCCGACCATCGGATCATCTGCGCGTCGTGATACGTCCAGAACAGGTTGTAATCCGAATCAAAGCGATACTGGGAGTCGCCGTCCGCCTTTATCAGATACCCGACGCCGCCGACGAATATGCAGCTCCGGACTTTCGTGTCGCGCGCCTTTGACGTAAGCCAGAGCGCGTTGCCGACATCCTGGCGAACTGTATTGTTTGTCATGCTCACGCCTTCCGAACCTGAAAGCATGACGCCCTGGTTGTAGTTTGAATAGACCAGGCTGTTCTCGATGACGCCCTCTGCCAGGATAAGTATGCCGACAGAATTCGAGAACACGCTGTTCATCTCGAACAGATCGCTCGGTCCGGCGTCCGTCAATTGCAACCCGACTTCCAGATTGGCGTAGATTCGGTTCAGGAAGTAACGGGCGTAGCCGGAAGAAACATCCATGCCGATGCGATTGTGATGGACCAGGTTGCCGCGAATGCTCCCGTTGTTCTCCAGCGAGGCTATCAGCATACCCTGGTCGTATTCGCTGACCTCGCAGTACAGCAGGTCCCATTCGCCCTTGACGTCGAACCCGATGCTCGATGGGTCCTGCAGAACCGCGATCCTGTTGTCATCAAGATGATTATCTGCCAGGCAGTCCTGCGCGATTCCCGATCCGCGCAGGTAATACGCGATTTCCGCCTTGTGCACCTTGTTATTAATCAGTTGTGTGTCAGAGCCGGATACCCATATTCCGCGCCCCTGGTAATCAGTGCTCCAGTGAACGGCCAGATCAACCACGCTGTCCTTGACGACGACGCCGTCAGCGGCAATGGCGAATCCGTAGTGCGAGATTGCGTTGACCTCGACATTTGTGGCCGAAGAACCATGAGCGTCTGCGAATACGACGCCGGCCCCTGAATGTGCCCAGGGGTAGACCGCCGTAGGATTCAACTGCAGATCCTTCAGATCAATGTATTGCGATCCGAACAACAGGATCATGTCCCACAGCCAGTAGCCGTCAATTACGGACAGCAAATCCCCCGTAATGGGATCGGTTGCCCCGCGATAAGTGACGGGATGCCTTTCTATTATGTTCCCGTCTCCGTCCACCACGACCGAGCCGTTGTCATTCTCATCGAACATGATAGTCCGGGCGGGGTCATATGTCCCGGCGTCAACAAGGACGACGTCGTCCTGATTCAACTCGTAGACTCGCGGAACCACTCCCGCGCCGGCAACCGGGTACTCAGGATAAAGCCCCGTGTTGAAGTAATTGCCCATTGCTGACGGGGTGAACTGGTCGGCGACATTGCTGTCGTCGTCAACGTAGAACGTAAAGGGCGCTGTCAATTCAGGGCCAGCCATGCAGAACGCCTGATATGACTGATCGGAGTGCCCTGCCCCGCCGATCTCCGTCACTCTGACTTCCACGCGCTCGGCGTGGAATTTGTCCGTCGCAGCTATGTCGTAACGCCCGTCGTTGTCCTCATCTCCTGTGGAACCGGGGACTATCCCCCATTCCGACCAGGGATCATCATCATCCATCCGCCATCGCCATTCGATTCTCACCTTCGCGATATCGCTTGTCGCGTTCCAGCGGACGTAGACCGCCTGATCCGGAAGTCGCTTTTCAAAATTCCGGGGGAGCAACAGTTGGATGAACGTGTCCGGGCTTTTCGACGCCTGCGCCGTTCCGCCGTAGGCGCCCATGTCCAGCCTGTTGCCGTTGTTCTCCGGCTCATCCCCCACCCATCCGTCCTCCCACGCGCCCATGTCAATGGCGGGGGACTGTTCACCCGGATACGTCACCCACGGGTCCTGGCCCGCGGCCGCCCTGGCGGGGTCATAGGTGCCCCATTCGCTCTTGAGATGGAAATCGGAATCGCTCGCGTCCCTCCCGAGCGCCCCGTTGTTGCCTATAACGCCGTCAGGCCCGTAGGGACTGACGAACATCGGGTCAACGCCCCAGAGGCCGTACTGGTCCATCCCGGTCTCGAAATACCACCCGGCGTGAGTCGTGTACGTCCTGCCCCAACTGCTCGTTGCGCCGCCGGAGCCGTCCCAGTAATGGTTGGAATAGAATATCGTGTGGCGAAGCCCGCCCATATCATCATACTTCGGGCGGTCGTCAGGCATGAACGGGTCCTGCACGCTGCTGTCCCAGCCGACGCCGGGGCCGTTCTCTGAGGCGAATATGTTGCTGTGCGCGGTCACTGCCCACGTGTGTCCGCCGATGTACATGCAGGTCGCGCCCGATTTGGTCTCGTAGAACGTGTTGTTCGAGACTGTAAGGAAGTCAACCTCATAGTCCGGGAAGAACCAGGTCGTCAGTATGCCGTAGTATTCATTGCCGTAGATGACGTTGTTCTTTACCAGGAACTCCTCCCCGCTCAGGAAGAACATCCCGGCGCCGTTGTGATACAACTCGTTATTCTGAATGGTGATGTTATTGGCGTCATTGAAGAACATGCCGGCGGGGCAACCATATATCTCGTTGCCCTCAAGCATGACTTCGGAGGACTCCTTTACCGTCACGCCAACTACAGGGCCGTAGATCGTATTGTATGCGACGTTGATATTGGCGCTTTGGTCAATGAATATGCCCTGCCTTTCATACTCGTCTCCCGGGGCGAATCCGAGATACCCGATGGTCTCGTGAACATGGTTGTATCGAATGCTGGCCCGTTTCGCCATTTCGACCCAGATCAGGTTCATGGACTCGGCTTTGCCGGTCAGCATGTTGTAGGCCTCGTTCCAGAATACATACACCATCTGCTGAATATCGTCCTGTTTAACGTGAATGGGGCATACGGCCCTGCTGACGATGTTTCCGTCCTCCTCAAGCGAGCCGCCGATCCAGCCTTCCGGACTCTGGAAGTCAATGCCGTAGGAAACGGCGTCTTCGCCCGGCATGACATTCATCACGGTGGTGGCGCGGATTATCGCCCCATAGTTGTAGACGGTCTCTCCTCCCATCTCCGTAAGGTTGAATTCCTTGGCGGCGACCCGTATGCCGGTTGGGTAGACCGGGCCGGGCGGCGGAGGCGTTTCTCCGCTGTATTCCCCGCCCACATCCATCACCAGGCACCCGTCAATAACCACGTTGTCCGACCCGCCGCGCACGTCAATCCCGAAAAATCCGTCCCGGAAGCCAATGTTGCGAATCGTCGTGTCATCCGCATTCCAGAGATGAAGCCCCGTGATCTCCTTTGCTGCATGGTTGCCGCGGTCGTGTATCGCCCAGTGTCCGGCCTGCGTCGGCCCCTGTATCGTGCCGCCCATGTCCAGGAACGATATGACTATCTCCGTGTAGATGGGGTACGCCTGAGTGTCAACCTGGTCAAGGTCGGTCGTGCTTGTGTCAACGTAGATTACATCGCCATCCTGAATGTCGTACGCTTCAAGGATGGCCCGCAGAGACGCCTTGGGATGCGCCGGGTCAAGCCCGCTGTTGTGATCGTCCCCTGAAGCCGTCGTATATTCGTTGTCCGTAAAATCGGCGTCGTCCCGGATGTTAACGTAATAAGCCGTTGTCGGAGGAACTATCTCAAACACCCCGTCCGACTCGTCGCTTATCGCCGGGACATCCTGACTGCTGACCCGAAGCTTTACCGTGCCGGAGACTGACACGCCGCGCACCCGCCACCACCATCGCCCGGTATCAGGCACGTCGCTTGCCAGGTTCTCCCATGTCCCGCCTCCGTCGTAGCTGATGTCTATGGCGACGTTTCCGTCATACCCGTGCCCCCGCCAGACGACCTGGTAGAAGTCCTCCTGCGGATAGAACTCGCCGCCGTTCGGGGCAAGGATGAGCATGTTGGAGGCCGGGGATTGGCCGGCCTCGGGAGTGTTGCCCTCGAAGCCCATGTTCCGGTAACCGCCGCTGCTGCCCGTCTCCCGCGTGGCCATGTCCGCGTCGGACGCGCGGTCAATCAGGGGGGACGTGACATCGTCCGGCAGCCAAAGCCCGCCGTGATAGCTTCCAGCCTCGCTCTTGAGGTGGAAGTCGTCGTCCTTCCAGGAATCCGGATTGTCCGGATCGTATCCGAGAATGCCGTCAGCCCCGTCTGGGTCAACAAACAACGGGTCAACGGCGAGACTGTTCTTGTCAACAAAAACCGCGTGCTGCCACTCCCAGAGGTCCGTCCACTCCCCCTGCCAGTCCGCTATCAGCGCGTCATTAGTCACAAAAAAGTCGTTGTAGTCGCTGCTGAAGCCGTATTGGGAGGCGTCGGCGATTTTCAATGCGGCAGTGCCTTCCACTGATGATTCGTTCAGAACGGCGAACACATTGTTGCGGACGTTCAGGTACCGGCACGCCGCTTCGGCCACCAGCGCATCGCCACGCGTCTGGTAGATTGTGTTGCCGATCACCGCTGTGCCAAGCGCGCCCAGCGGGGTTTGCAGTATGACGTTGCGGACCTGGTGGCTGGTCGGGTCTGTGCCGCGCGAGGCGCCGATCACAAACATTCCGCCCTCCAGATCCATGGCTGAGTTGGGCTGATACGCCTTGGCGCTCAGGACAAGCGCGCGGTCAAAGCCTGCCGCCGGATCAGTGAGATAGACCGTCACATCGCCCGCGCGGTTACATATCTCCACGTGGATCCAGTTGCCGGAATCCAGGTTCGGAACAGCGCCGGACGACAAAACGTGGCTGTGCGGCGTGTTGAGCAGAAGAGCAACATGATTGTCCGACGGATCGCGGTCGCCGTCCTGCTTGCGCGTGTCGAACTCCACGGCAAAACCCATGTCCTCCGGAAGACCCACGCTGCCGGGATAACTTGCAAGATCGGTGGCCTCGCTCCAGAGCCATCCGAAGAACATGCCCTGCCCGTCGCCCGGCGTCATCCTGAAATCAAACTCGACTACGCTGTCGTTGAGCGGCATCAGCGTCTCGAATACCATGTTGCCCGCCCCGTCCAGCAGCGGATCGTCAGGCGTCAGCTCGATTACGTTCTGAACTTCGTCATAAACCGCGTCGTTGAGTTTCCACTGCGTGGCGTCGAAGGGGAAGGAATAATTAAACTCGGTAAGGTGCGGTGGAAGCGCCGCCTGACTTGGCGAATTAGTCAGTTTAATGCCGGCGATGTCGTTGTCGTAAATCAGGTTGCCCTCAATCACCGGTCCCGCGCCGTAATTGTTTTCCCAGACGCCTTCAATCCCCAGAGGATTGCTGAAAATCCGGTTGTTGTGTATGTAGGCGGTGCTCTCCTTCATGTAAATGCCGGCCGTTGCGTTGTCATATATGACGTTGCCGTCAATATGAATCCTGGCGTTGGCCACATGAATTCCATAATTGCCGCCCGATATCTCGTTGTCGCTTATGCGCAGCGGGCTGTCCAGCTTATCGCCCTTGACGCCGTAATCCATGCCTATGATGCGGTTGTCTTCAATAATGACAGAATGCGGAATGGCGCCGGAAGGAAGGTAGATGCCGACACGATCCTTCAGAACGGCATCCGCCCGGATGATGTTGTTCGAAACCGTCACCGGAGCGCTCGGATCGTCATTGGCCGCCTGGATTCCGCAGTTGACGTCCCAACGTCCGTCGCCGTTGTTCCAAAGCTCGTTGTCGCTTACCGTCGTCCAGTAATTGTCCGGCAGATCGAAAAGAATTCCGGCGCGAGAGTTGTCATGTAATTGATTCCCCGTAACTTGAGCGAAGGTTGAGCCGTTGGTGATCATGATCGCGCTGCCGGCGTTCTTGATCTCCAGGTTTCGCACCTTTACCCAGTCCGCGTCATCAAGGATCAGCGCGTAGCTGTATTGCTCGGTGTTCTCCTTGTCCATCACGGCGCTGTGGCCGTCGCCGACCGGGCCTTGGACAGTGACACCCTTGTCCAGTCCCCCGATGGTGATCTCGCGGTATATGACGTATTCGCCAGTGTCAACGAAGATGATGTCAGCCGGTCCGAGATCGTAGCGGCTTATCACGCTGGAAAGCGTCGGCAGCGGCGAATCCGGGGTTTTGCCGGTATTATCGTAGCTGCCGATGGCCGCAGCGTATTCGTCGCCGTCGGTTGCGTCGTCGTTGACGTAATACGCGCTGCCGCCCGGCACGATCAGAAATTCTCCGGTCGAGCCGACGATTGCCGGCTCATGAGTGGCAAAAATCCGAAGCTTGTGCTTGCCGGACGCAATGGCCGGAACCGTCCACCCATACGCCCCGTCATTGCGCGCGCCTGACGCGGCTGTGACCCAATTCGTCCCGTCGAAAAACTCAATGTCAACCGTCTCGGCCTCGAAAAGGCCGTACGAATGCCAGACCAGCCCGATCTCCGAACCCGCCACGAGCGGATCGCCGGCGAAGGGCGACAGAACCTGTATGAACCGGTCCGGAGATGCCGCCGCTTCAGGGGTATTGGCATATGCCCCGATGTCGGCCCTTCCCCCGTTAGGCGTCGGCTCCTGGTCGAAGGGCATGTCCGGCGGCCCCATGTCAACGGTCGGGCTGTCGCTCAGATCAAAGCCCGCTGGAGACAGGACGCGATAGTCGCCGGCCGCCGCGTCGGCAAACTTGGGCAGGGCGAAGATGCTGTGGTGGTCCAGGTTCATTTCGAGCTGCCAGACCTCCATGTCATTCCAGTCGCCCTGCCAGTATGCGATCTTCGCGCTCCCGGTCGTCCAGAAACAGTTGTAATCGGACGTCACCATGTGCTGCGCTTTGTCGCCCACATAGAACGCGTATCCGGCCTCGGCCCAGATGATGTTGTTGAGCAGGTACGGGCCGGTGAACAGTTGCTTCCCGTCTGTCGTGTCGGCGTGGATCGCGTCCCCCGCGGATGAATGAATCGTGTTGCTTTCAATGCGGACATCAGGCTTGTCAACAAGGATGCCGTGCCCGTTGTTGCCATAGATGACATTGTGGTGGATATAGGCGCTCTTGTCGGTCTTGATCCCCGCTGAGGATGCGGTCAGAAGACCGTTTCCGTAGATGATGTTCCAGCCGATTTCCCCTTCGATGAATATGCCGGCCTGACTGTTGTTATACACGGTGTTTCCGCGCGCGATGCCGGAGCCGCGGATTCCGAACTCGGCATTGTCATGCACAATGTTTCCATGCCCGCGCAAGCCGATCCTGGCAATCGCCGAACCGCCCAGTATGCCCACGGAATGCCCATAGACTTCGTTGTCGGTGAAAGCGGCCGTCCCCTGCAATCCAACGCCGGAATGTCCCTCCGACGCCTCCCGGTAAATGAGATTGCCATACACGAGCGCTAGGTCAGGATCGCAGTCCCCCATGCTTATCCCGAGGTTGGCGTTGACAATGACGTTGTCGTGAACTTCAACCGGGCCGGGATACGAAACATATACGCCCGATCCGACGGAGTCGAAATTGTTGTCCCTTACAACCACGGGCGGAAAGCTGCTGCGAACCTTGTCGGCAATGAAGGTGACCCCCACAGTCACGCTGTCGAAGGTATTGCGCTCCACCGTCGTGCCGTCGGGGCCATCGAAGGTTATTCCCGAAGAAGCGCCTTCGAACCGGTTATCCGCTATCGTGTTGTTCGTGCTGAAGGATTCATCATGCGGGTCCTTGTTCAGAAAAACAGCCGGCAACCCATGCCCGACGATGCCCGACCCGGCGGCCAGAAACGTCAACCCTCTTATCGTGCAGTAATCGGCGTCCTCCAGTTCGATCATGCCAGTGATCTCGCTTGCATCGCCTCCGACCACGCTTGCTCCAACAACGGCCAGCCCTTCGTCGTCCGCGCCTATCGTCACGCCGTCATACTGGCCGGCGTCAACAAGCACGACATCGCCCGCGCCGAGACTGTATTGCGCCAGCAAGGCCCCCAGACTCATCATCGGCGAAGACGGGGAAAGGCCGTCGTTCAGGTCGCTGCCTGGCGCCGTCGTATAAACATCCCCGGCCATGCCGAGATCATTTACATAGTAGGTGGTGTTCAGTAACACCCGCCGTTCCAGAACTTCCGCCTGACACAGTTCCCTCGTATGACGGAGAATGGCCTTGCGAGTGGGTAGTCTTCTCGAAGTCATGCATCGTTCCTCCCGACATGGAGTTGACAGCGTTCCGGAACGTTCAGCCCGCGACTTTTGGCTCATCATGCGAGCGGCGGCAGGTCCTGCCTGTGGCGTACATGAACAAAACCGCCCCTTCACCGGAATCCCCGGATCAAGCGGTTCATGTATTCTTCCTGATTAAGCCTGAGCCTTCACCCTCCTGCCGCTTGAAAGGATTGCGCGTCGTATGAAAAGACATGGGCCGGCGCCGACGCGATACGCCTGTCCGCATACCACATATTTAACTTTGTCGCGATTCAAAAGTCAAGGAACGACAATGACTCCGCCGGTTTGCCAATAAATGTTTTCACACTGCCGGTTCGGGACGGCGCAGCCTTCACCCGACGTCTATTTTATCCTTGGGCTTAAACTGATCTTTTATGAATACTATGTCAACGTCTCCGCCGGTGTCGTTGATAATGTCGTGAACGTCGCCCGGCTCCATGCGGAAGGCGTCCCCCTGCCTGACCCGGAATTCCTCTCCGTTGACCTTCATGAGCGGCTCGCCCTTGACGAAATAGAATGTTTCCTCGACCTGCTCATGTCTGTGCTGCCCTAGCGTCTGCCCGCCTTTGAAACGGATCACTCCCCAGTCAATCTTTGGACCCCTGAAAAGATACTTCACCCCGTTATCGCCGTTGCGATATTCCAGATCATGCTCATTGACGCGTTGCATTAGTTCCCTCCTTATGCCTGACTGATTCGGTTGAAATTATCCATCTCCAATGACGTTGAAAGGCTATCCGCGAAATATCATGGTGTCAATATGCGCGAACGCGATGCGGCATAAGGAGATCTTCGCCAACAGGGAATCTCCCCGCTTCAAATTATTCCGACCTCCGCCGATATTTCGCCCGCGCTATCTTCGCCGCCTCAGCAGCGCAACGCCGACTGCGCCAAGCCCCAAAAGAACCATGCTGCCCGGCTCGGGAATGGCCACCGCGTCAAAATCGAATTCATGGAACAGGCCGATCCACTGCTGCGTCAGGTTGTTGCCGTTGACAGCGTCGGCCAGATTGAAATACTCGATGGTCATTATAGTGATATCGTCAACAGTTGTGTCCGGAACGGTCCACCGGACGTTTCCCTGCGCCGTTGTGTCGGATGCGGAAGCTATCCCCCTTACGGTGTTGTTCCGCGTGAAATCCGTCCGCCCATACCACGTGTTGTAAGTGGTTACCTCGCCATTGGTTAGACGACGGCTGTAGGTCGTGTTTGTCGTCGGCTGGTTGGGGTTGTACCAAGTTGTTCCGTCGGATACCCTGAACATCACGCCATCTATGTAGTTATTGGCGCTGTAATCAACGTCAAACACATTCATAACAATATTTGACAGCGTTCCGCCGGAAACCGCAATCGTGAACAGTACGCTGGCCTGGTTTGCGCTGCCCTGCACCTGCGCCATGTAAAGGTTCTGCGGAGCCGGGGTATAACCGCCGGTCAAGGTGGCCAGATCGTTAGGCGAAGTGCCGTTCATATACTGCGTATCGCCCGTCACGGTCATGGTGAAGTTAACACCGCTATTATCAACATTCGTGAAGGTGACCGGGCCGAAATCCTGCGGCGGCGTGTCAGGCCAATCAAAATCAGCCCATGAGAATGTGAACGCCTGACATGGCAGGACTGAAAACAGTGCAAGAAGAGCTGCGATCAACATGACAATAGCAGCATTCCTGTGTCGGTTTCTCATCACGAAACACCTCTGAAAACAAAAGGAACTTTTTGCTTCCCCCGGTTCACCATCGCGATTCTATTTGTGATAATAGGTGACATGATTAGACTTGTCAAGCCCTTTCCTTAGAAAATACTTCACATATTCCTGATCATGTTCAGGTTTATCTTCAGGAGGGGACAGTCCTTTGACTATAATTTCTATTCAATATCGCCTGACTGAGCCATCACTATCCTACAATGTCTATTTCTTTACTGCGGTTCCAACGTCATCCTGTTCCAGTTCCGCTCTGTTCTCATTCCCATAAAATCTATTGGCCAGGTAATGTTCCCCGACAAAGAGCAATACGACCACCGCAAGCACAATCCACGTCGCCTCCCGCCCAAGGCGTTGCTCCGTCAACTCGTTTCTCAATTCCTGAGCATCCTTCGAAAATGACACCTTACCCCCCTGGAACATCGCCTCCACGGCATCCTTTTCAATGACGCCCAGATCCGATTCTGCTTCCGCCGTGTTCACGGCAAACGCGCACTCCTCATAATTCCGCCCGTCACGCCCCTTGACAAGATAGATGCCCGGTCTGTCCGTACCGTTGAAGATGAATCGGTCCGTTTTCGATCCGGCAACAACCTCCTTCCCGTCGGGCTCGCCGGGGGGGAAGACGCGCAGGTCGCCTAGAGATGCCTGCGCGGGCAGAGGCATTGACACGGTCCCGCCCACTGGGAAATCCGCAATTGCCGCCGGCCCCCTGCCGCAAACATACTTGACCAACTCGTGCATGAAAGGCAGGAAACACGGATACGGGTCCGACCTCGGCATGTCCGTCCATTGCCGTCCCAACCCCGTCATGAACATGACAACCCGTCCGTCCCGAAGTCTTTCCAATATGGCGGGTTGTTTCCCGTCGAAGCTGAATATCGTTTTTGCGTCAGGGCTGGGATCGCCTGCCACTGCTGCGAAGAATGACGGTCCGTATAGATTTCCGTTACGCCCGTCGGCAAAGGGGACCGCCAAAGGATGGTCGGCGATGTCAACCTGCAGGTGGACGGCGTCCTTGAACTCAATAATTCTTCCAATCGCGGCCGGTAGAAGCTGTGACGGTATCCGGCCTGCGTAGTTTTCCGGTTTTACGTCTTCGCCGAGGATGATTATCAACCCGCCCTTGCGGTCAACGAATCGGAGAAGCTTGCGCCATGCGTCATCGTTGAGTTCCGGGACATTGGCAAGGATAGCGACGTCCATGCCGCCAAGGTCCTGCGCATCCAGCGCGGCGGGCAGACACCGGGTTACGCTGAACGCGGACGGTTGTTTCTCCCCGAACGGGGATAACGCAGTGGCGGCATATAATGCGTCTGAATCCTCCCCCTCTGCGCCGACAACCAGAACTTTGACGTTCTCCGCAACCGTGAAACAGAAGTATCTCTCGTTGTCAATCGGCAGCGGGTCCGCCTCGCTCAATGCAAGCTTTCCGGTTCTCATGCCGACCGCGTCTAGCGGAATTTTAAAACGCGCCATCTCCGCCTCGCCCGGCTCAAGGCGTATGAGCGCCTGATCGCGCTTGACGCCGTCAATGAACAGGCCGACGCTTACGGAACTTCCCGCCTTTCCGCATCGCGCCGCCGCCGCCAGATGGCTTGCCGCGTTCCTGACCATGAGGGATGACGCAAGCTCGATCTTCCCGATGCTGAGATTATCGTTCTCGCCGTTTCCGGACGGCACGACCTGAAGCCGGACTGCAGGATCGAGCTTTATCCCCTCCGCTCCGCGCCATGCGGCGGACGTCATATCCGTGAAGACAACTATTGACCTGTCCCCCTCGCCGGTCTTGATCAGGAGGTCTGCCGCCGCCCGGATGGCAGGCCAGAGGCTGTCCCCCCTTGCAGTCGGTTTCATGGATCGGAGTTGCGCTTTCGCGGCGTCCAGGTCCGGCGTCAGTTGCCCCCTGGGCGCGGACGCCGGGTAGACGGCGATCATGCTGCCCTGGCCCGCCGAATCCAGAAACGCGAGGGCGCTGTCCCGCGCGGAATCGAATCGCTGGCGTCCGTTCTCGATGTATTGCATGCTCATCGAATCGTCAATCACGAGTGCCGCACAGATGATCCCCTTGCCGGCTACCGCGAATGCCGCCCCTTTGACCATAGGCCTGGCAAGCGCTACGGCGAATGCGGCAATCAGCGCGATCCTTAGAATGAGAAGCAGCAGGTGGCGGATTCGAGACCGGCGCGCCGTCTTGTGGAAAGTCTTACGCAACAGAATCAGCGGCGGAAAGGGAACGGTAACCGGCCTGCCCCTGGCCAGCAGGTGAATTAGTATGGGCGCCGCCCCGACGGCGGCCGCCGCAAGCATGCCCCAGTGAAGGAAGGATAGTTCCATCATCCGATCCCGCGCGCGTCAGAATGCTGTCAGAACGCCTCGTCCGTCTCTGAGGCGTCGTCCGCATCCGGCGAATCGCCTGTTCCCGCCGCCTCTGCGGCGACGATGGTAAGGTCGTCCCTGAAGGGCATCGCGCCGACGAACTCCTCGGCCCTGCGCAGGAGGAGCCGTGGCAGGTGATTGTTGTCTTCATGCGCCAGTTCGGCTGCGCTTTGCTTCAGCCTTTCGACGCCGTAAGGCTCTCCGGCGGAGTCCACGCATTCTATCAGTCCGTCGGTGAAAAGGATCAGCCTGTCCCCCCGTCCGATCTCGACAATCGTTTCCTGTATGCGGGGATTATCAATCCCGCCGAGAACCGTTCCGCCGGCCGTGAGCCATTGCGGATCGGCCCCGCCGCCCCGCAGCAGGAGCGGGTAGGGATGCCCGGCCCTGGCATAGCTCAGCCGCCCCGACGAGGCGTCAAACACCGCGTAGAAAGCCGTGGCGAAATGCCCCGGCGCAAGGACCTCGCGCAGCTCCTTGTTTATCCGGTTCAATGCGTCGCCTGGTGAAAACGGATCATAGTTGGACGAATGGAAAAAGGCATGGACGATCACTGCGATGAACGCCGCGGGGACGCCATGGCCGACTGCGTCCGCGATGATGAGCGCGACGCGATTCTCGTCCAGCGGCTGCACGTCGTATATGTCCCCGCCCACGCGTCCGCAAGGGCGATAGAGGAAACTGAAGCGCATTCCGCCCGCGCCGAGGGTCTGCTGCGGCAACAGGTGGCGTTGAATCTCGCGCGCCATCTCCATCTCCGACTCCATCGCCTGTTGCCGCTCCAGAAGCTCCCGGTTCTGCGCGTTCACCTTGTCGAGAAGTTGGCGTATCTTCCTCTCCGCCCGCTTCTGTTCGGTCACGTCCTGCGTGATCTCCACAACCCCGGAAAATGAGCCGTCCTGCCCGAAAACGGGATAACTGCTGACCACCATGTCCTGCCCTGAAACGCTCCTCATCTCCCGGACCACGGGCTTGCGCGTGCGCATCACCTGATCCGAAGGACAGTCTTCACAAGGTTCGACACGTCCGTGCTTTGCGCTGAAGCACGGACAACCGACCAGCGGATTGCGGAAAAGCTCTTCCGCGGCCCGGTTCGCCCGTATGATCCTGTAATCCATCCCGCGCACGATCATTGCGTGCGGTATGGCGTCCAGAACGGCGTCGGTTAGACCCGGGGCGTCCGCAAGCCACTGCTCGCCGGTCTTCTCCCCGCCGTTCTGCATTGTCATTCTGCTCCCTTGATCCCGATAAGGCAGTCTCACGCTTCACGCAATCTTCAGCAGGACTTCGATTCCCCTCTCGATTGTCGCGTCGCTTGCGGCGTAGGAAATGCGGAAATGCGTGTCAGACTGGCTGAAAACATTGCCGGGCACGACCAGCAGGTTGTTCTTCACCGCCTTTTCCGCGAACTCCGCGCCTCCGCAGCCGGGGGCCTTGGGGAACATGTAAAAGGCCCCGCCGGGCTTCACGATCTCGTATTTGGCGGACAGCGCGTTGCAAAGCCGGTCCCGCTTCCGGCGGTAATCCGCAATGTGGCCGGACACGTCGAAGTCCAGCGCGGCCATCGCCCCGTATTGTGTCATGGACGGCGCGCAGACGAAGCTGTACTGCTGGAGCTTTATCATCTCCTTGACCAGTTCGTCAGGCCCGATTGCCCATCCAAGCCTCCATCCCGTCATCGCGGCCGATTTGCTCAAACCGTTTAATAGCAGCGTTCCGGGATACATCCCCGCGATGCTGGCCGGAGGGGCGTCATAACTGAAGTGGTGGTATATCTCGTCGCTTATTACCAGCAGACCATGCCGCGCCGCAAGGTCGGCGATATCCTTCAGGTTCGCCCCATCCGTTACGGCCCCGGTGGGGTTTGCCGGGGTGCAGATGAAGAGAACCTTGCTTTTCGGCGTAATCAGTTTCTCGATTTCCACAGCCCGGAGCTGGAAATCGGGATACGTGTTCACAAACTTCGGAACACCACCGATCAGGAGCGTCAGGTGCTTGTACATGACAAAATACGGATCGGGGATAAGAACCTCGTCGCCCGGGTTCAGAAGCGCCATGAGCGCGAGCATGATGCCGCCGGACGCTCCTGACGTGATGATGACGGCGTCATTGGGCGTTCCCGTCCTGGCCCTGTCAAGCGCCAGAGCCTTCTCGCGAAGTTCCGGAATGCCCTGGGTCTGAGTGTAGCGGTTGCGTCCGCCGTTGATGGCATCAATCGCAGCCTGTTTCACGCAGTCGGGGACGTCGAAGTGCGGCTGGCCGATGCTGAAGTTGATCGGGTCCTTGAGCGTCGCGGCCAGGTCGAAAACCCGCCGTATTCCGCTTGAGTCAACTTGTCTGGAGCGTTCTGAAAGCATTGAATCCGCCTTGCCTGGAGAATTGACGCAAGACTACTGGGAAGGAGCCTTGCCGTTCACGATCTGCATCGAAGTCAGGCGCAACTTGTCCTTAGGATCAATCTGCAGCGCCTCGCATGTCCTGGAAATTATGTCCTTCATGCGGCGTGTCATTTCAGCGTTCGACTTGTTGCGCAGCGGTATCTGGCCACCGGCGCACTGGTCATGCCCGCCGCCTGCGCCATTGTCTCCCACGATCTTCCTGATGAGGTCGCACGAATCGCTGTCAGCCCTTGCGCCGCGCAGGGAAACATACGCCACGCCGTTGTGGAACGCGACGCAGAGGGACCATTCAATCCCCTCAAGCCGCATTAGCATGTCCGCCGTCTCAGCCGCCGCATCCGGAGAGTCCGTCGCCCCGACGCTGCTGATGACGATCTTGCTCCCATAAACCTCGGCCCGGGTAAGCGCGCGGAGAAGCTGCTGGAAGTAGACCGCCGGGACGGGTTCCCGCTCGATCCTGGCCAGTTGCCTCTTGTTGGCCAGCGGGTAAAGGAACAGGTAGGCGTCAATATCCGCCTGTGTCACGTCCCGTCCCAGGTCCTGCGTGTCCGACTTGATGCCGTAAAGAAGCGCCGTGGCCAGCCTGATATCTATCGCTATGTCGCAAAGGCGCAGGTACTGCGTGATTATCGTGGAGGTTGCGCCCACGTTGCTGCGGATGTCCGTGAACGGGGAGGAGCGCGCCCTGTCCTGAAGCGGGTGATGGTCAATGATGATCTTCGGCGTCACGTCCGGGGGGACGCAGTTGTTGCCCGCGCCGGGCTGCGTGTCCAGGCAGGCGACGGCGTCGCCCGGGGAAAAGCATTCCGGCGCCGCGCAACTGACGCTTAATCCCAGGTAGCGGAGCATCGCGCGGTTCTCGGCGCGGCCAATCAAGCCGCTGAATATTACGCTTGACGTTGTGCCGCTCAATTCCTGCGCCAGCAGCTTGAAGCCCGCGGCGCTTGCAAGGGCGTCCGGATCGGGATTGTTCTGAAGGACGATCTTCAACTCCCCGCCCCGGGGCAGAAGGTCCAGCAGCTTGTTGAGCTTGCGCAGATTTGTAACGTCGGTGGGCATGCCCGGAATCCGCTATTCTTCCCCGTGGTTGTGGTCGTGATCGTGTTCCTCGGATTCCTGACTGCGTTTGATGACCGCTTCGGGAACATTGATCTTCACTTCAGGGCGCTTTGAAAGGTAATCCAGTATGGCCTTGTGCAGGCCGTCCGCCGCCAGGTTCGAGCAGTGCAGCTTGTTCGGCGGCAGCCCGTCCAGCCCTTCCGCGACAGCCTGTCGCGTGATCGCGAGCGCCTCCTCCAGCGTCTTTCCAGCGGCCATCTCGGTCGTGATGCTGGACGTGGCTATCGCGGCTCCGCAGCCCAGCGTCTTGAACTTCACGTCGGTTATGCGAAGGTCCTTCGCGTCAACCTTGATCGTGATCTTCATCATGTCGCCGCAGACCGGGTTTCCGACCTCGCCCACGCCGTCCGGATTCTCAACCTCCCCGACGTTGCGGGGGTTCGTGAAATGGTCCAGCACTTTTTCGCTGTACATTTTTTTTCCCCTTTTCAACCTGAATTCGCCGGGCAGTCCGGTATTCAGCGTTTCCTGTAGGTGGGCGACATTGCCCGGAGCTTCCCGACAATCGTCGTCAGGCGATCAAGCACATACGGAATCTGTTCCGGCGTGTTTGCCGAACCAAGCGTGAACCGCAGAGAGCCGTGCGAAAGCTCCACGGGAATCCCCATTGCAAGCAGCACGTGAGACGGCTCCAGGCTGCCGGTTGTGCAGGCCGAGCCGCTTGACACGCACACGCGGTTCATATCAAGGCACATGACCATGCTCTCGCCCTCGACGCCCTCGACGCACACATTAAGATGCCCGGCCAGTCTCTTTTCAGGATGACCGTTCATCTTCACGTCGGGAATCCTCTCCAGGATTCCCTTTTGAAGCTCGTCTCTCATGGCGCTCAGCCGCGCCGCCTCCTGCGCCATGTGACTGCCGGCAATCTCACAGGCCAGGCCTGTTCCCACGATGCCCGGCACGTTCATCGTTCCGGATCGCTTGCCGCGCTCCTGCCCCCCGCCGTGGAAATATGGATCAACCTTAGCGCCCTTCCGCGCGTAAAGAAACCCGCAGCCCTTCGGCCCGCCGAATTTGTGAGAACTTCCGGAGAGCAGGTCCACGTGGACGGCGGAAAGGTCAATTGGTATTTTCCCGACAGTCTGAACGGCGTCCGTGTGAAAAAGAACCCCGCGTTCCGCGCAGATCGCGCCAATCTCGACGATCGGGTTGATCGTGCCGACCTCGTTGTTGGCGTGCATTATGGAGACGAGAATCGTGTCGTCCGTGAGCGCTTCGCGAACCTTCGCGGGATCAACCATGCCGTATTGGTCAACCGGCAGCACGGTTACGTCAAATCCTTGCCTGCCCATGTACTGAACGCATTCAAGCACTGCGTGATGCTCAACTGCCGAGGTGATTATCCGGTTGCCCTTCTTGCGGTTGGCGATTGCGGCGCCATGCACAGCCCAGTTGTCCGATTCCGTCCCTCCGCTGGTGAAGAAGATTTCTCGGTCGGAGGTTTTCAGGAGCGCGGCCACCTGCGCCCTGGCGCGGGCGACTCCTTCCTCGCTCTTGCGGCCAACCGAGTACAGCGTTGAAGAAGCGTTCCCGTACCAGCCGGAAAACCACTTCGTTATCTCCGCAGTCACCTCCGGATACGCCGGCGCCGTAGCCGCGTGATCCATGTAGATGATGCCTTCGGTCATCTTTCCATCGTTCAACTCAAGTTCTCCGACTTTATGTCGCTCCGTCCCCGATCCGGATGCGAAAACCTACATGACCTTCCTCATCTCCGCCGCCAATTCTTCCGGACTGATCTCACCGAACCGTTTGAATACGGGTTTTCCGTCTCCGGACGATGGGATGAGCAGCACAGCCGGCGGGTTGACCACGGAGAATCGCTCTCTGGCGCGATCACTGTATTCATTGTTTCCGGTCAGGTCAACACGAATCGCCACGAAACGCCGGGATTCGAGAACCACGTCATGGGCAACAAAGGTCGTTTTCTCCATCCGCTTACAGATTGTGCACCAGTCGGCGGTGAAGTCAATGATGAGGGGAGCTTTCTTGTCTGCCGCCTCCTTCAATCCCGCTTCGACATCGTATGTCCACGCAATCCTGTCCTTATCCGGGGCAAGCGGAGGCTCCGATGAGAATCCCAGCCCGAACGTGCCGTCTAGAAACGCCGTTCCAAGCGCGCAGATGCCTGCCGTAACTGCCAGTAGACCGAAGGACTTATACAAACGGCTTAGATTGGTAGTCTCAGTCTTTATCGGGTCAAAAGCGCCGGCAAATACGCCGAGCGTGACAAGCGTCGCGGCAAGCATCGGTCTGAACGCCGCATCGGGCAATCCCTGCCTGAGGAAGTACATCGAAGGTATCAGAATCAGCGCCCCGAAGGCGTGCTTTACCGCGTCAAGCCACGGACCGGGACTGGGCCTGGACTGAAGCAGTCCGGCGAATGCGCCGAAGACTATCAGGGGCAGTCCCATCCCCCATGCGAAAGATGTGAGCGCCAGAAAGCCGACCACCGGGTCCTGAGAAAGCGCCACCCATGCAAGAACACTCATCAGGACCGGCCCGACGCATGGCGAAATAACCAGTCCGCTGACAAGCCCCAGAGCCAGCGCTCCGCCGTAGCCTTTCCGTCCTTTCCCGGCAATTCTATCGCGCAACCCGGCGGGCAACTGGATGGTGAACGCCCCAAGCATGCTCAGGGACAATGCGGCGAAAAGAAGCCCTATGACCACCAGAGCCGGCTTCATCTGGAAAATGAAAGCGACGGGTTTTGCAAGCATCGTCGCGGCAAGGCCCAGCAAGGCATAAGTCACCGAGATTCCAAACACATAGATGGTGGAAAGGATCAGGCCGCGAACATGGCTTGTTGATCCTTTAGCTCCTATAACGGCCAGTGTGATCGGGATAAGCGGGTATATGCAGCCCGTGAACGCCGAGCCGAAGCCGAAAACAAAGCAAAGGCCAAGCGTTACGACCAACCCGCGATCTTTGAGAGCGCTGCCAAAGTCAAACCCGGTAGTGTCATCCGCCGGGATGGCGGGTGGCTTGGGAAGCGACGCAGTCCTGTCGTTATACGTGTTTTGCGATGCGGTTCCTGCCACTCCCGCAGCCGGTTCGCCGGCGATTGTAACTGCGACCTTCAGCATTTCTTCAGCCGGAGGGAAGCAAACGTCCTTCGCACATCCCTGGTAACCGACGACAACTACCAGCTCCCGCTCTCCGGTCCGGATGTCCGGGGTAGTCCGAATCGGCAGTCGGAACCGGACGTCCAAATCATAGATTTCAAGCGTTTCGCCCAGAATCTCATCCCTTTTCATCCTGCCGGGCGGCAGGACGGGTTCTCCCGCAATCAAACCGGGAGATTCGGCAATCCGGACCGAACACTTATCGCGGTAAAGATTATGTCCTTCGGGAACCTTGATGCTGACGGCAATCTCAAACGAGTCTCCGGGACGGACCGTCTGCGGTTGAGCCAGAGCCGAGACAAAAAAGGGCTGTCCCTGCGCGCAAAGCGGGGCAATGAACACCGCTGCGGCAACCACAACCATCGCAAAGCAGGATATTTTTTTCCCAGTTTTCGTCATGCTCAGCCTGTCGGAATGACGCTGCTTCCGGGCCTTTAGAAACATCACCGAAACAGAATGTTCCGCGTTCACATAGTATTATTGCCGTCATGGCGAGGGGCAACAGAATACCCGCCCGCCGATCGCAAGGGAATCCAGACAGGTTCCCGTCAGCGCTGTGTCGCTACCACTTGTTCGGGCCTCGCCAGATTCCGACCGGATCTTCTGTAGGGCCGGGCGATTCGAACTTCTTGTTTGTGACGATATTCGTCTCGCACTCCAGGCATATATTGGCCCCGACTTCCAGCACTGCGCCGCACCCGGTGCAGATGCGTTGCCCGGGACGCAGGCTGACCTTGCCGCCGATCGCTGCCTTCGCCAACGTCTTGGAGACCTCCGGCTGCTGGCGCTTCGGCTTTTTCTTGACCAGCTTCGGCTTCTTCTTGACCACCCGCTTGGGCGGGGGCGGGAGTATGAGGTCGGGCGCGCGAACCTTGTCCCCGCACGCAAAGCACGCCGTCTCGCGCCCGGCCATGTCCGTGTCAACCAGGTTGATCTGGCCGCACGTGGCGCATTTTGCGAGAAGGTTGCCGGCGGTCTTTATCGGAGCCTTCCGCTCAGCCAGCGCAAGCCTGAGCAGGCCTGAGCAGGTGGGACAGCGCACCGTCTTCCCGAAAGCCTCGACGGGAACGCGGATATTCATTCCGCACCCGCATTTCAGGCTTACGCTTGAAGCGCCCTTTTCCTTTTCTGCGACCGGCATCCGGAACTCTCCAAAAGTCTATGCAAGTGATAGTTTATTTCATTGCGCTGTTACATCTCAAGACTTTTTTTCATATTGATCGTCAGTATCCCCGATGGATGATTCCGGAAGCGGCAGCCCTTCAAGCAACCGCGCGAAATCGGACGGCGTCGGCGACTCGAAGGACATTTCCCTTCCTGTGACCGGATGAATGAACCGCAAGCCGGCGGCGTGCAGGGCCACCGGCCTGAATCGCAGCGTGAAGTCCGAAGCCCGCGAATATCTGCGGTCGCCGACGACGGGATGGCCCAACTGCGCGAACTGCGCGCGGATTTGATTCGTCCGCCCGGTTCTCAGCCGCGCCTCAAGGAGCGTGGCGCGCCTGTAGCGCGTCAAAATCCGGAAATCCGTCAGCGCCTCCGCGCCCAGGCGCGGCGACGGCACTGCGCGCTGAAGCCCCGTGCGCGGATCGGTCGCAAGGTAACTCTTTAGCGTTCCTTCATCAGGCTTGACGCAGCCGTGAACCAGCGCAATGTAGACGCGCCTGACCCCGTGGGATTCAAACTGGGCCTCAAGCGCCTCCCTGGCCTGCCTGCCGAACGCGAACAGAACAAGCCCGGACGTGTCCTGATCGAGTCGGTGAACCGGCCGGGGCTTGACCGCCCTTCCGACCGAACCGGCCCATGCGTCAGCTAGACTTGAAAGCGTGGTCTCCCGGACCCTGCCGGTAGGCAGCACTGGAATGCCGGCCGGTTTGTCAAGGACGAGAACCGAGTCGTCAGCGAAGATGACCCGAAGACGACTTTTTTGGGGTTTTATTTTCGGCGGACGTTCGACGAGCGCTTGACGGTCAAAGCAGGCTTTCACTATCTGACCGGCCTCAAGCCTGGCAGATGGACGCCGAACGACATGATCGCCGACAGTAATAAAACCGGCGGATATGGCCGATTTCGCGGAATCCTTCGCCAGTTCCGGAATGCGGTTTCGCAGGAACCGGTCAAGTCGCTCCCCGGCGGATTCCGTTGGAACAGTCCATTCGCCCACAACTCCGTCAGGCGCGTCCGGCATCGCGGAATCCTTGTCAGTCATTTTTTCAGAATATGTTACTTGGCCGGCGGGGCGGGCGCAGTCGCGGGCGTTTCGGTTTTCTTTTCGGCCGGGGCAGGTTCCTTTTTTGCGGCGTCATCCCCCGTTTTCCCAGCCTCGCCTTCCGCGGCCGGTTCTCCCTCCTTGCCCTCATCAGCATTCACGCTGTCGGTGTGAAGGAGTTTTCGCTTTGCGGCCTCGGTTTCCGTTCTGCGCTTGATCAGGTTCACAACCTCGCCGGCGTCCTGCTCCGGCTTGGTTATCAGCGACTCGGTACTGTACCCCTCAGCGGTGACTACCTCCACCGTAAGGTTTTTGCTGATTCTGCGCACGGCGTCATTCTGTTCCGGATCGAAGAGGAAGACCTCGTACT
The DNA here is from genome assembly GCA_022711755.1 of Planctomycetota bacterium. Classification (GTDB taxonomy): domain Bacteria; phylum Planctomycetota; class Brocadiia; order SM23-32; family JAKLEA01; genus JAKLEA01. The sequence goes on along the minus strand of JAKLEA010000017.1, from coordinate 37,722 downwards.
TGTTGTCCTTGTTCTTGTGGCGAATGATGCGCAGGCCGAATGGGTTGGCCGGCGCATTCTCAGCAAAATCCGTGGTGCCGATCACCATCTTTGATCCCGCAGAGATGATGTCCGCTGACATGTAGACGCCGGCGATAAAGGCCGCCACGGCCAGTATCACGCCAATAAAAAGTCCCAGAGAAAATGTCGGCTTAATGCTCTTCCTGGCCATTTCGCGTTCCCCTTTCCAATTCCATTCTCCGCCGTTGCGCCACGGCAGGACGCGCGCGGAGCCAGTCCCTTTCGGCAACTATATTCTATTCGGAATGGAATCTGTTTTCACGCTGAAACATGCGGCTTTCGGACGGCCGAGAGTTGCTCGTTCATGATCGCCAGGAATCGCTCGCGATCGCCGACGGATAATGTGATTGCCATGCGATTACCTTTAAGTTTCAGCGCCACTGCCGATTTCGGGTCAAGCGCCAGCTTCACCGCGCTCAGGCTCGCAAACGCGCCCAGGCTGCCAATTGGCTCGCAGGATTCAATTTTCTCATACGGATATCGCAGATCGTATAAGTCGCCCAGCACCCGCAATCCTTTATTATGAAGTTCAACCCGCGTCGGCATGATCGGACGGGCGATGAGAATAAGCAACTCCATCCATATCGGACCTTTGCATGGCGCCGAGAACAACGGGGTAGTCCCGGGGCGATCCATCCGGGCGGCGCGTCGGAAAAACACAACGCCCCATAAGAGCAGATACCCTCCGACCACGGTTCCAAGCATGAACAAGCCGATGTTGAAACGCCCGCCAAGCGCGAAGATGATTATCCCGATATGGACCGAGACCATCATTGACGTGATGAAGACGCCTATCCACGGCATGACGGGCACTGCGAATGGCGATCGGGAAATGAACGCCAGGTCCAGGATAATCAGAAAGAGATTCACGCCGAGTATCATGCCGCCAAGCATCAGACAGTGTTTCTCGCGGGTCATCCAACCGTTCGCGCGACCGAACTGATCGAAGTGGACGGCCATTCGCGCCGGGAGTCTGTCATAGATCAGGGCAGTCCCTATCGCTGTGAGAAGCAGAATTCCGAGGGGGACGCAATAGTGATGCCAGTATGGCCGGGCGCCGGGCAGTTCGAATTCATCGTCCATGAGGCTCTCCCAGAAGTTTTTCAATCGTCAATATCATGCGACATGCGCCGGACTGTCGCCAACATGATACCGTGGGGACATGCCTCCCACAACCTCGCTTCATGGCAGGTTCATAATGAATTTCAATCCATCCGCGCGCGCTGGCACGGTTATTGCTTTATTAGAAATTGGGCACACCCCATGCCCACAACGCCTCACTCTCGGGCGGGCTGCACTTTTAGCGGCCCGCCTGCAAATCAGAGCCGGCGACGAAAGTCGCCGGCTTTTTCTTTGTGCCAGATGGATACTATGATGCGCCGCGCCCGTCGGCGACATTCCTTCGGCTTGTTTTCACAATTTTCCAGATTCCATTCACGGGCAGGTGAGAGTTTGGCACGAGTCTTGCACTATTAACAGTTGGGCACACCCCATGCCCACAACGCCTCACTCTCGGGCGGGCTGCACTTTTAGCGGCCCGCCTGCAAATCAGAGCCGGCGACGAAAGTCGCCGGCTTTTTCTTTGTGTTCGGTTTATTCCTCGTTGACATGATCATATCGAATTATAGATCAATACGATATGACAAGATATATAACGCCTGTTTATTCTGATGATCCCACCCCCAGACTACCCAGACATATAAATATGCCAAAATACCTTGTTCCCGGCTAAACCGGCAGTAATTACCCGTTTATTATGGAAGACATTCCATAGCGCTATGGAATCAGAGCCATAGAGATGGTTTCTTTTCCACATACCGGCGGTGCCAGATGGCATTATGATGGAATAATATCAGTTATTATTTCAGGCTGGCTAATCTCATCCCGGCTCGAGCGATTTCCTGTTCAGTCGTGGCTGGAAAGTATGCGGCGGCAGGCATCCAGCGCCATTTCTACCGTTATGTCCTCCATGCAACGATGGTGTCCTTCGCGGCACGTCTTCTCCTGGCACGGAGCGCATGGCGGCGGCATCCGGACCTCAAGCCCTTTCTCTCCGGGATACCGGGCATACCGCGGATCGGTCGGCCCGATCAGGGTGACAGCCGGGCGCTTGAGCGCTACGGCGAAATGCCGGGGACCGCTGTCCAGAGTGATAACCAGACGACTGCGCCTGACCAATTCCTTAAATACATTGAGATCCACCCCGATGGTTGCCGTATCCAGCAATCTTTTCCGCGCCAGGCCGGATATGGCGGCTGTAATCCGCGCGTCGGAAGGCGCAGCCGCGAGGATTATTGTCACGCCGTATTCCTCCGACAGCGCATCCGCCACAGCCGCGAAGCGATCCTCCCGCCAGAGTTTGGACGGCCCGAATCCGGCCCCGGGACAGACGAGTATCAGCCCGGCGTCCCGCGATGCCCCAAGACCGTCCAGAAGCGTGTCCGCCCGGCTGACGGCGTCCGCTGGAATGAAAAGCTCCGGCTCGGCGGATGAGGACGACATGCCGAGTTCTTTGCATAGCCTGAGGTAATAGTCCGCCATATAGGTCGGTTTGAATTTGCCCCCCTCTCTAAACCGTTCCACGGGACGGGTAAGGAGCATGCGCCGTCCGTCGCGGGCGTATCCGACTCGCGTCGGAACGCCGGCCATGAAGAATGGGAGCGCGCTTCGGAATGAGTTCGGAAGAATCAATCCGGCCCGGAAACCAGATCTACGGATTCGCGATATCAGACTTAGGGGAGGGACAAAGGCAGCCGCGCCGACGGGGTCCGGAGCCTCCCATACTTCGGTGAACCAGGGGGAGCCGTCCAGGATCGGAAGGACTTTTTTTCTGCCGAGGGCGACGCGAGGCTCGCCTGGCAGGTTTTCCATAAGGCAGCGGAAGACCGGGGTCGCCATGACAACGTCCCCCAGCCAGTTGGGCAGATGAACGAGAACGCCTTCGCGGTTCCGGGGCATTGCAGGCTCCAGAGACGCCCGGCGGGAAACATCGAGCGAAAATATCTATATGCCTGTGAAGCCCTCAAACCTCGCCGGCGCATGGATGTCCGGAATCCGGAAAGGGGAAATTACTTCGGAGCTTCTTCTGCCGGATTATCGGCGGGAGTCTCAGTCGCTTCGGGTTTGGCTTCCTCCCCTTCCGGTTTCTTCTCTTCGGCGGGTTGCTCTGATTTCTCTTCTGTCGGGGCAGGCTCGGCCGCGGGCGCCGGCTCAGCGGGCGCGCCCGGTTTTGAGAAGGTAGTTTCCGGCTGTCCCGGCTTTCTGGCCTTGTAACCGGCCTTTGCCGCTTCCAACTGCTCCTCGGTCACCTGTCCCTTGTATACCCTGACAATTTCGAGTTCAAGCCTTTCCTCGTCCTGCTCCGGCGCGGCGCGTTCCATCTTGTCGGCGCGGTCCTTCATGCGTCCCGCGTAGACTCTGTAGTGCCGCGCCTGCTCGGCGGTCTCGGATCGCATGTCGCCGTAGTACCATCGCATCTGATCATACTGGCCGATTTTCGCCCGAAGCGCCCTGACCTTGTTTGCCGAGTCAACCGTCGGGAACTTCTCGTTTTTAACGATAAGCTCGCGGCATATCTCGATTTCATTGTCAATCTGCTTAAGCTTGTCGTCCAGCCGGACGACGTAATTCTCAAGCTCCTCGGCTTTGTGGTCGTATCCCGCCGCCTCTCCCCGGAGGTCGGCCGCCTGCGTGCGGAGGTCGAGTTGGTCGGAGCGGATACGCAGCTTGTCCTCGTCCCTGAGCAACTGACGGGTCTTGCAGCCCGTCACGACAAGGCATAGCGTTATGGCAAGGAAAACCTGTAAAAGGCGCTTATCCATTTCTTCTCCTTTGCCTTTCAATGGCTTGCGCGATTCTACACAACTCTCTTTTTATTCTCTAAATCGCCGACAGTCAACAGTTAAAGATTGCGGACAATCGGGTTTCGCGCGGTCTCCGTTCAGCGGTTTTGCGTCTCATCCTCGACTGTAACCGGGGCTACGACCTTCGTGAAACCCAGTTCCTGGGCTGCGCGGAGCACCTGCAAGGCGGTTTCATAGGCCACCAGACGATGCGCCTTGAGCACCACAGGGATGTCGCCGTGCCGCGCCTTAAGTTCGGCAAGTCTCGCCTTCAATTCTCCGCGTTCAATCGGCGCGCTTTGAATCCACATGTTGCCCTTCTCGTCTATCGTCACTGTCGCAGGGGTGATTCTGCCGGTCTCCGCGCTTGAGACGCGGGGAAGTTCCAGCGGCACGCCCGGCTGTTCCGCAAAGGTGCTGCTGACGATGAAGAATATGAGAACAATGAACATGACGTCAATGAGGGACGTGAGCATAAGCTGCGGGCGTCTGATGCCGGGATTATGAAATTTCACGGCGTTGCCATCATCCTTTATTTTCAACGCTGCGGCGCAGGGCGGCGCTGAGCTTTGTTGCGAGATTCTCCATCTCGATCGCCATGTCCTCGACGCGGTGGCTGAAATATATATGGGCGATATAGGACGGGATGGCTATGAGAAGGCCCGTGACCGTCGTAAGCAACGCCATGGCAATGCCGCGGCTGAAGGCGCGAGCCTCGCCCGAACCGGCCGAGCTGAAGTCCTGGAAAATGACCATTAATCCGACAACGGTCCCAAGCAATCCGAGCATTGGCGCGATGACGTAGACGGCCTCAAGAACAAGCAGCCTGCGCGAAAGCCCCCGGGCCTCCGCCCGGCCGACCGCCTCCGCCAGAACGTCGGCCTCCGGACGCGGCAGTTCCCGATTCTCCACGACGGAGAGAAGAATCCGGCCCAGCGGCGAAACATCCGTCTTCAACCTCGGCAGCAGTTCGGCGCCGTCCGCCGCGGTCTCCGCCCGCGAGGCGGCCTCGATCAATCCGGACGGCATGACCCGCGACCTGCGCAACATGATAAGCCGCTCGATCACAGCGGCCATCATGGCGGCGGAGCAAATGGCCAGTGGCCACATGAGCTGCCCGCCCTTTGTCATCCAGTCGCTCAGGTTTGTCCAGTTCATGGTCCGAAGTTGAAGTGAAACGTTATGGAGAGGAATCTTTCGGTGATCTTGTGCTTTGAGAACTCGTCCAGCGGGCCGGCCTCCTTGATCGCCCGGGCCAGCGCGTTGGCCAGTATGGAATTGCCCGCGTCGTCCTCGATTCGGACGTCGCCGATGCTTCCGCCCGGATAAGTCCTGAAGCTGATCACAACGGGACGCTCCGGAATCTTGACGAAGATACGAGCGTCGTAGACGTAACGCAAGTGCCAGGAGTAGATGATTTTATCGCGCACCTGCTTGAGGTAGGGCGCGTAGGCGTGCTGCTTGATGGCGGACAGGTCAACCTTGCCGGGCGCGGCGCCGTCCTGCCCCTCCTTGATTACCGGTTTGCCCTGCCGGGAAAACGAGGCGAAGAGAGGAATTGACTGGGCCGCGCCGGGCCGCCCGCTCTCCGGCGCGGAGACCGGCAGCGGCCTTGACGACGGGGAGGAAAACCTCTCCGGCCGCAGCGGTTCGATTGCCGGACGCCTCTCGGCGCGCGGCGATGCGGGGGCGAGTGGAGAGCTTGCGCCGCTTAAAAGATCGCCGGGCGGCTTTACAGGCTCGGGGGGACGGTTGCCGAAGTCCGCGACGCTTGGCGGCTCAGCCTGTTTTCGCATCCGCTCCGGAATCAGCGGGGCAAGCGGCGCCCTTGTTTCGGGCGGCTGAGGCGGAGCGTCGGCCTCTCGCTGCCTTTCCCGCTGCGGCATCATCGGCGCGTTCCTGGACGGCGCGTCGAACGCGGGCGGTTGCGGCGGGGGGATGACCCTTGCCGTCACGACTTCCATGGCCGGCGCGTCTGACGCGCTGCCGGAGTTTCCGGCGGTCGAATGGGTGAGTTTGGCGTCCTTGCGCCCGCCGGTTCCTTCCATGAGCGGCGAAGCCGTTGTTGATTGCGCGGCCACATCCTTCTCGCCGATAAGGTTCGTATCCTCCCGCGGCTTGTCGGTCTTCGGCAGGTCGTCCGTGTCAACGAACCATAGTTCCTGCTCGGGATTCTTTTTATTCCGCTCAGGCTCGGCCTTCTCCGGCTCCGCAGGTTTCGGCTCTTCTCGCTTACTTTCCGGCGGCGCATCCGGCGGGAGCGTTTTTTGAGGCGCGAGAGCGGCATCGGACGGACGCAATGCAGCTTTTAGTTCTTCCTTCTCATCCGGGGAAGTCAGTTGAAGGATAACGAACGTCTCCGTGGCTTTGCGCTGGGATTCCGAGGCGGCGAACTTGCGGAAGAAGGTCTGCTGATTGACCATTGAGAGGGCGAGCATCTGCGCCAGAAACGCGGCGACCATGAGCGCCGCGAAGAGCCGCGCCTCCTGCGCTGCGGAGTCTGCGACGGCGTCCCCGAATCCCCCGCGGAGAGCCTGACGGGTTGCGTTAATGATGTTCATATATGGCGGCCAGTCTCCAGACGGCCGTTGCCAGCCGCGCGTGGATCACGACCCCGTCCTGCCCGGCCATGAGCGGCGTCAACCGGAGCGAATTGCCTGCGGCCTGTACCGTCAACCGGCAGACGACGCCCTCGGTTCCTATCCTTGCCATGACAACGTCGTCATCCAGCGGAAGGGCGCTTTTAGAGAAGACCAGGAGCGCGCCGGCCCCGACCTCCCGCCCGCGGTCGCGCAGGGACATTGGAGCCTGCGTCTTGCAGGCGAAGAGCTGCTTCGGTTGCGGTTCGGGCAGTGGGATTTCGCCAACGCAAGGCTCCGTCGGTAGTCCATCGCTCTCAGCAAGCCGGATGCGATTCGCGCCGTCCAGTTCGTAGAGCGGAGCGGTCGGATATGCGACTGATGTCTCGGCGCGTGTCTTGCGCGCCGCAATGTCGTCGCTGCTGAAGACCTGATCGAAGTTGACCCCCGCGCGATACGCGGTCAGCAGGTCCAGCAGGAGTTCGTTCGTGGCGTTAATCTCCGCCAGAGGTTTCACGTTAGGGGGGAACTCGCGGGTTTTCACATCTGGGGAAGCGTTTTGTTCATCGGTCCCGGCTCCGGGGGATTGATAACCGTCCGGGATTGCGAAGCGTCTACCGAGATTTTTTACGATTTCAGCAACGCGGACGCGTTCAAGGACGGGGAGTTCCAGGAAGCTGACCCCGGTGCGGAAGGTCATTTCCGCCCCCTGTCTTTCTGACCACTTGACGCGGCCCTTCAGGATCATTTTCGGGGGGCGTTCCCGGATGTCCAGCTCGATGGTCAGTTCGCGCCCCTGCGCCAGAGGTTCGCGCGCCAGGAATTCCAGCCCGCCCAGGCTGATGTTGCCGACGGGGCAGCCGGCGCGAAGACTGGATTCCACGCTGTCGGGAAGGACGTACTTCACCGACGCGTGAGGAAGGTCAACGCGCTGCTGGACTCTTCTGTCCTGTTCCGCCAAAGCATTTTCTCCGCATGATCGCAGGGCTGGGCATCCCCGCGCCGGATACAGTCTAGTTTGACGCGGCATTAGACGTCAAGTAAGGTACAAAGGGCATTTCATAGCATAAGGTAAACGAGGTGTTCAGCCATACCGATGATTCACCGGCGGATGGATAGCGACGAGCTTTGCAGCAATGCCCGGATACAATAGAATAAGTCTGGTAGTTGAAGTCGCATTCTGGCGGATTTCCAATGCTGAAAGGAGCATGGCACATGAGGCGATACGCGTTGGCAGCGATGTTGTTGGCGGTCGTCTTCCTTTCATCTTACGCGCGCGGGCAGGAGACCCCGGCGGAGAGCCGCATCGTGAAGATCGGGCTGTTCAAGAACGGGCTGGCGGTCGTCAAGCGCTCCGTTCAACTTCCGGGAGCCGGGCGCTACCTGGTGTCCGACGTGCCGGAACCAGTCCACGGAACATTCTGGATCGAGAGCGACGCGCAATTAAAGGTTACTGCGACAACCCGCCTAATCGAGGTTCCGCTGCGCAACAGCGCGGGAATTGACCTTCAGGAGGCGTTGGTCGGCGCAAAGGTTACTGTCCACCTTCGTGACGGAGCGCCGGCGGCAAGTGGCGTTGTCGAGGACATCGCTCCGGTCGAGACCGGAGAGTCGGTCGGGCAGGCGCTGGAGTGGCTGCAGCTTCATTACCAGGGCAACTGGGGCGCGACGCCTGCGCAGAGGCGGTTCCTTGTACTCCGGACGGACAAGGGGCGCGTCTTCGTCGAGGCCTCGGCCATCGTGTCGGTTGAGCAGGATGGGTCGGAATGGGCGCTCAGGCAGGCCAGGCCGGCGCTCGTGATCGAGACGCCCGGAGTTGCGTCCGTAACGATGATGTGTCTTCAGAAGGGAATTTCCTGGGCGCCGGGGTATCGCGTGGACATGACGGACGGGAAGGAACTCGTCGTGTCCCAGAGCGCGATCATCAAGAACGAGCTTGCCGATATCGCGGACGCGGAAACGACGCTGATCTCCGGATTCCCGAATGTTCCATTCGCCGGGGTCGTTTCGCCGCTTTCAACCACAACCGGTTGGGATCGCTTCTTCAGGCAGTTGAACCAGCGCTTCACGCCGGGCGGCGTGGGGCAGGCGGCGGTCATGAGCCAGCAAGTGATAATGTCAAACATCGCGCCGCAGTCCGCATCAGCGGAGCCTGAAGCCGCGCCCAGCGGCGAGGGCGTGGACCTTCATTACCAGGACGCGGGCAGGCTGACGCTCAAGCGCGGCGACGCGATGGTGATGCCGGTCGGAACGGCGAAGGCTGCGTATGAACGCGTGGTCGAGTGGGTGATCCCCGACACGCGCGACGCCAACGGTCGCTACATCCAGGAATGGGAGCGCGCCCGCAACGCGGAGAAATACGAGGACTCAGCGTGGGACGCCGTGAAATTCCGGAATCCGCTGGAGTTCCCGATGACGACGGCCCCGGCAATGGTCGTCGCGGGAGACGCCTTCAATGGACAGGGGATCATATACTGGACAGACAAGGGGGAGGAGACGGTTCTGCGCGTCACGAAAGCGCTCAGCATCAGGACAATGCATTCGGAGATCGAGGTTCCGGGCGAACGGGAGCTGGTCTACGTCTGGGGGAACGACTTTCGCAAGGTTTCCGTCGAGGGTCAGTTGACCGTCTCGAACCATCGGGGGGAGGCCGTGAAGGCGATTGCGCGGAGGCAGTTCTCAGGGGAACTGATCCAGGCGGAAGGCTCTCCGAAAAGCGCGTTGCGGGAGGAAGGCGTCTATTCCGTCAACAAACGGAACGAGCTGACGTGGAGCATCGAGCTTGCGCCGGGGGAGACCAGGTCGTTCAAGTACAAGTACGCCGTCCTTGTTGATAATTGATGATTCAAATGTTGGATGGGTCAGCGCTACGCTAATGATCCGCCCTGCATGGAGGGGTTGTCACCCGGATTGACGATAATTCCGGTTTGATCAGCGCGTATTTGCCGAAGCGAATGATTCTTTCCGGCTCGGCGGAGAAGCTCATTTCAAGGTCGGGGATGTTCCATAGGACAACGGGTATTACGATATGTTCCTCGCCTTTGAACTCGTCCCAGACGATGTATTGCGCGCGGGTTTTGCGAAGATACTCGATGAGTCGTCCGGAGCGCGCGTAGTCCTGATACTCCCACCCGTTGATAAGGCCGTCCCCGTTGATGACGCTGCGTTCGGAGAAATAGGCCACGTTGCCGCAGGAATCCACCTGATAGATCACGGCGTCGGGAGGAAGGTTGTCCCGCATCCAGAGTCCCATCGCGATTGAGCCGGGCTGGAAGGATTCCCGCTGGAGTTTATCCGCAACGAAGACCACCCCGAAGACAAGCGATACCACGACCATGCCGGTCCTTGCAATTGCGGGAAGGCGCTGCGGGAGTGAATTCATCATCGGGAAGGCGACGGATTCAGCCAGGGCGGCCAGAATCACGATGGAGGTCGTCAATGCCAGGGAGAAGTACCAGCCCGGAGTTCCATGGGTCGAGAGCAGAAGGATGATGCAGAGGTATGCGACGTTGTAGCAGCAGAGAGACGCGATTGTGATTTCCGGGCGCGAGGCGGGGGCGTCCCACGGCCTGAGCCAGTGGCTGCGATAACGCCATTTGAGGATTGCGGCATAAACGATGGCGGGGGCGGCGCAAAGAAGGAAACGGGCATGCACGCCGACGCCGACCGTCGCCAGCCACCCGGTAGCGAGGGTTCCGGGCCAGCCGGACTTGAGCCACGCCGAGACGGTGGCCGGCCTGCCGTAGACGGTGTCGTTGAACGCGGCGAAAAGCGCCAGCCCCGCGAAGGCCGGGCCGAAAAGGAAGACGAAACGTTTCGCGGCGTCAGTCAACTTCTTCCGCTGCGGCGGCAGGAGCGCGTGAAAGGCCGCGCAGAATGCCAGTGATCCGACAAACGCAACTGCGTCAAGGCGCGCCAGGCAGACCAACATGCCAAGCAGTCCGACGACGATCTCGCGCGGGCGGACTTCAGCGTCAAGATCAACTATCCGCAACGCGAAGAGCCATGCCAGCGGGAGGAGCAGTCGGGCCTCGATCCCGAAATCGTTGAAGCCCACGCAGCCCGCGCAGGCCGTCAGCGCGGCCAGGCGGGTTTCAATTCCCGCTCCGATGCGCTTCAGGAAGATCGAGATAATTGGAAACGCCGCGGCGGTGACTATGATGTCAAGGATGAAGACCGTGACGACGCCGTCGAATCCCCTGAGCGGTTTCACCAGGGACACGCCGACAAGCCAGAGCATGTACAGCGGATGGTAACCGTTGGTCGGGTTTATGCCGTCAAAGGTTGAGCCTTTCCCTGCGGCTATGTTCCCGGCGGTTTTGATATAGAAGAAGCTGTCGTCCGGGAAAAACCGGGCGATTTCCATTGACGGAACGAGCAGACGGCACGCGAACCCGACAGCGATGAAAGCCAGCGGGAAGGCGACCGTCAGCGCGTCCCATTGCCGGGGCTGTTTCTTTTCCGTGGGCTGGATTGATTCTTGCTCGTTCGCCATTCATGCGCCTCTTTACGGCCTCTTCAATTCCGATCTGGCTTGCTCCAGGCGCGCGTCGAAGGCCCGGAAAAGCGATTCGTCCGGCGTCATCGTCCTGGCTTTTGCGAAAATGCGCTCGGCGTCATCCGGCTTGCCGGCCTCGCGCAGGGCCATCCCGAGGGCATACCATGCGGCTGCGTCGCCCGGCATCTCCATCGCGGCGCGGTGCATGCAGACGGCGGCCTCTGACGGCATCCCGTGGACGAGGAAGCGGAATCCAGAATAAGCAAACAGACCGGGGGCGTGCGTCCTGGTTTCCGCCAGCGCGCCGACGGCCGGCGCAGCCCGCTCAGCAAGACCGAGCCGCAAGGCCGTGCCGACGTAGGCGTGAATGGCTCGGTCGTCCCTGATGCCCAGGTCCATTACCTTTTTCAGAAGGGCGTCCGCCTCGGCCAGTTCCGCGTTTGTCGGCCGGCCTCCCCTCTGCTCGACGCGTTCGGCGATTATCCTGGCAAGGCTGACGTAAGGCAACTCATAGTCCGGTTTGTATCGTATGGCCGCGCGGAACTGGACTTCGGCCTCGGTCCGGCGCCCGGCCATGTGCAGGGAGACGCCCATCGCGTTTCGAGCCTCGGCCAACTGGGGATAACGTTGTATTACTGGACTCCAGAGCGATATCGAGTCCTTCCATACGGGCAGGCGCGCAAGCGTCAGGGCGGAAAAGAAGGCAACCGGCAGAATCACGGCCGCCGCCGCGGCGATTCCCGCCCTTGATCCCGCGCCGGGGCGCAGGGCTGAGTCCGCCATGCGGCCGAGGAACGAGCCGAATCCGAGCGCGAATCCTATCGAGCCGAGGTATGTATAGCGATCGCCGAGGGGGAGGTATGAGGGCACGATCTGCGCGTAGGGCAGCATTCCCGCGGCGTAATACGCAAGACACCACGTGACGATGGGGCTTCGATTGAATTCCCTGACGGCGAGCAGCAGGCAGAAGACCGCGAATCCGAAGGGGACGGCGTACCAGACCGATGCGATTGTGGCCGGCAGGGGCAGGAAGTAGATGGTCGAAAGATTGAACGGAAGGAATATCTTCACGAGATGGAACGAGAGGCTGTATGGGACGACGATGGCCGCGCGGCCGAGGTCCAGCGCGTGTTCGGGGTACGCGCCGCCATACCGCTGCTGAACCAGAAGCATGACCAGCGCCCCGGCCAGCCCGAGCGCGGCGTGGGGAAGGAGCGTCATGCACGCCTTGAAACAATGCCGGGCGAGGACTCGGACATCATATTTATCCCGGTTGCCTGAGGCGGCGCGGTCTGGCTCGCTTTTCACAATCAGCGGGAAAAGCAATAGAAGCGCCGCCAGCGCCGGCCAGATGAAGACCACGGGTTTTGTTCCAAGCGCAAGTAAAAGTAGGAAGACGCTAAGCCAATATTTCACGCATAAAAAATCCGATGGAGAAGGGATGCCCGGTTTCTGATTGTCAGGGCCTGAGTTCAGCAATGATCGGGCAGGGCGGGATTTCAAAAAGAACAGCGCCGAAGCGAAGCCGAACGCCCCGCTGAGGCAATCCTTCAACTCGACCGCCCATGCGACGCTCTCAACCCGCAGGGGGTGAAGCGCCCAGAGCAGAGCGGCCAGCGTCGCCCCGCGCCGGCGCAGGCCCAACTCCCGCGCAATCAGCATGACAAGAACCGCGCATACGCCGTGAAGGAAGACGTTCACGGCATGATAACCATGCGGATAGAGCTTCCAGATGGCGAACTGGGCGCGAAAGGCAAGCCAGAGGAACGGGGCGTAATACGCGCAATGGGTTTTGCTGAATCCGTCAAGCGCGGACTGAACGCCGGGACCTACGACGAAGGGATTATCGGCAATGAAGCGGTCGTCGTCCCAGTTGGTAAGCGCGAAGCCGATTGACTGCGCGAAGACGGCTATGGTCAGAACGAAGACCAGGGCGGCTTCTGAAGCCTCGGAAAGTGATGCCCGCCTGGCCCCGCCCGGATTCATCATTACTTCGCTCCGCCGGCCTTTTCCTCCGCCCTCTTCGCCCTTGGAGTCCGGCCGATTACTCGCATCAGGACGTCCGGCCTGTTGGAGAATATGCCGTCGGCCCCCATGTCCAGATATTTCCGCATCCCGGCCTCGTCGTCAACCGTCCAGACAAATACCTCCCCCCCGAGGGAATGAACCTTCCTGACGAACGATGGAACCATCACTTCAACGTTGGAAAATGCCGGCGGGACCGTGACGCAACCCGCCTTCATGCGGTTTGAGAAACCGGACCGCAGGGCCAGCGATTCCGGCCCGTCGGAAGCAGTCGGAATAGTCGGAGCCATGGCGCGCAACCTGGACAAGGTCATCGGGTCGGCGCAGGCGACAAGAACCCGTCGTTCCAGGCCGTGCTTTTTCACAACTTCCGCCAGCGGGCCTTCCATCGGGGGAATGCCCTGCTTGATTTCGATGCTGAACTGCGCGTTCGGGAAGGCCGCGAAGACCTCGTCAAGGGTGGGAATCTTCACGCCCTTGCCACGGAAGGGAAATCCTTCGTCCCTTTTGAAGCGATACCCGGCGTCAAGCTCCTTGAGCTGCTCCAGCGTTTTCTCAATCACAAGGCCCGTTCCATCGGTCGTCCTGTCAACCGTGTCGTCGTGCATCAGGACGACGTGCCCGTCTGCGCTCATGTGCGCGTCCATGTCAAGGACGTCAACGCCAATTTCATCCGCTGCCTGCATGGCAAGAAGCGTGTTCTCGGGATATTCGCGGGAGAATCCGCGATGGGCGATGACGAGCGGACGCTGCCCGTTCGGGAACGGTTTTGGCGGATCATCCGCCGCAGAAATCGAGGCGCAGAGCAGAACGGCAAGGATTGCGTAAAGTTTCATGTGAGTTCCAGATGCCGCCGCCGACGGTTGCGCGACACTTCAACGCGGATGATTCATTGCCCGCAATGCCGCCGCAGTTCGTCGCAATTTTCCCGAACCTTGCGGATGGCGGACAGGATCAGGTCCATATCCTCCATTCCGCCCAGGAAATACCTGTGGCCGATGGAGAGCGCCTGCGTCTGGTGAAGCCGCTCCGCCGTCGGGCAGCAGGTCTTCGCGTAATCAACCGGCTTTCCGTAAAGCGGGCATTTGACGGGACAGCCGGTTCGTCCGAAGTTCATCGAGCGGAACAGGGGGTTCTGGTAGATGGGCTGCCCGTGGGCGCCGACGCCGATCGGCGCGCCCTCGGCGTTGACGGCCTTCAGGAAGACGTCCCGGGGTATGCCCTCGAACTCGTCCTGACGATAATGAAAATTCCAGTAGTAGAAACCCCAGCGCGTCACGCGCGGGTCCCTGGCGATGGACGCGACGCCGGGTATTTTCTTCAGCCCGGCGGCCAGGTGTTTCGCGTTCGCCTCCCGCAGGTCAAGCTGAGCGTCAAGCCGGGCCAGTTGGGAGAGAAGAATCGCCCCCTGCCACTCGGTCATGCGCAGGTTGGACGCCACGCGATGGAATTCGTAGAAGGGGCGGCCGGGGACGCGCCCGATGTGGTGGAAGGAGAACGCTTTCTCCGCGAGATCATCGTTGTCCGTAACGATTGCGCCGCCCTCGCCGCAGGTGAGCGTCTTGCCCATCTGGAAGCTGAATGTGCCGAGGCTGCCGATGGCTCCGACGCGGCGGCCTTTCCATTCCGAGCCGTGCGCGTGGGCGCAGTCCTCGATGAGAGCGAGATTGTGTTTCTTTGCGATGGCCAGGATGCGATCCATGTCGCATGGATAACCGCCGTTGTGGACGATGACGGCCGCGCGGGTTTTATCGGTGATCGCGGCTTCCATCGCTGCGGGATCAATGTCGTAGGTCTCCGGATCAACGTCAACGAAGACGGGGACGGCGTTGACCAGGGCGATTGCGGTGGCGCTGGCCACGAAGGTCAGCGCGGGGACGAGCACTTCGTCCCCGGCCTCGACCCCGGCGGCCTTCATGCCGCATTCCAGGGCTGTGGTGCCGTTTGTCACGGCCAGGCAGTGCTTCGCGTGCTGGTATTTCGCGAACGCCTCCTCGAACCGGCCGACCTTTGACTGCTTGGGGTCCTCGAAGCCGCCCCGCCACCAGTTGCCGCTTTCGAGGACTTCCTTGAGTTGCTGCAAGTCACTGTCGTCCCTGATGGGCCAATCCGGCCCGATGGACTTCGTTATCGCCTTCGGCCCGCCGTTGATTGCCAGTTTCGCCATTTCACACCTCTCCAGCCCGAATCAGAACGGGATTCGGCCTTCAGCCCTGAAGCGAGCGGACGGTTTCAGCGATTTTCCGCGTGAACTCAGGGGTTGTGCCGCAGCATGATCCCACGATATTGGCGCCGGCCTTGATGAGCGCCGGAACATTGGCCGCAAAATCGGCGGGCGTCTGTTCGTAGACGGTCAGCCCGTTTTTCAGTTTGGGCTGTCCGGCGTTGGGCTGCGCCATGATTGGTTTCGCGCAGGTTTTGCGCAACGCCTCGACCAGCTTGATCATAGGCTGTATGGCGCATCCGCAGTTGACGCCTAGCGCGTCCGCCCCGGCCGCAACGTTGCCCTTCGCATGAGCGGCCGCGCTTGCGCCCATCATTGTGCGGAAGTCGCCGTTCGCCGTCGGCTCGAACGCCATGCTGGCGACGACCGGCGCGCCGGAAACGGACTTGACGGCTTTGATCGCCGCGGCGCATTCCTCGACGGAAGTCATTGTTTCGACGATTATGCCGTCGGCTCCGGCGGCGATGAGGGCTTCAGCCTGTTCGCGGAAGATTTCCTCGAAGTCCTGCAACGTGAAGTTGCCGAGCGGTTCGAGGAATTCACCCGTCGGGCCGATGTCGCCCAGGACGATGCAGTCCGGCCCCGCCGCTTCCCGCGCCAGCGCCACAGCGGCCTTGCATATCTTTTTTGCCGAACCTTCAAGATTGTGCTTTGCCAGTTGTATTCGATTCGCGCCGAACGTATTGGTCAGAATTATCCCGGCGCCGGCCTGGACGTACGCGGAATGGATCTGGCGGACGACTTCGGGCCGGGTGATGTTCCACTGGTCCGGACAGTCTCCGCCGCTCAAGCCGCGTTTCTGAAGCTCGCTGCCCATCGCGCCGTCGCACACCAGGACGCGACCGGAGGCAAGGGCCTCCTGAAAACGATTGCCCATGGATTCGATTTTCCTTTCGGGGGGAATTGCCGCTTTGATATGCGGCGTCTGTTGCCGGGCGCATGCCGGGTCCCCCTCGGAACACTAATATAGCGTCCCGGCGGGTTCTGTCAACACGGAATACGCCCGCTCCAGGCGCCTGGCCATTGACTGCTGCGCGTGAACGCTTGCGCTTGTAATCGTTCCATCCCAACAGTTACAATAATGGCACATTATTTGCAAAACGCAACAGTGAACGACGCTCGGCGGTAGGACCGCCGGCACGCCGGTTCAGGCGTGACGCGCCGACCGGGCGGCGTGACGATTCCGGCGGAGAGGTGTTTTACTGTCGCGTCAGGCTCGGGCTTGCCAGATGCGTAAAGGCATGGCGGACATGGCGATACGTAAAGGTCGCGGCGCAGGCCTCCGGCTCAGCCGGGGCCAGGCGACCGTCGAGTACGTAGTGGTCTTCTTTTTTGCTTTCGTCTTCGGCGCGGCGGCGTGTCTGGCGTACCTCTGGAGCGCCGAGGCGAGTGTCGGCATTTTCTACACGTGGGCTGTTGACGTGTTGTGTCTTCCAATACCTTAGCTGAGGAAGAAACGCCTCCGCCCGCCCGGTGGAGCGACGCCCTCTTCACAAAGACCGTCAGATTGGGAGGTCAAGACAATGGCAAGACTTGTGCGTTACGGCAGCAGACAGAAGGGCCAGGCGACGAGCGAGTACATCATCATCGCCGTCCTCGTGGCCGTGGCCAGCATCGCCGTGATCATGCTTTTCGGCAATCAGATTCGCGCGCTCTTCGGCGCGAGCACGAAGACGATGGCCGGGCAGAACACGTCGCTGGACACGACCGCCGCGCAAGGGGCGGACTCTGCGGTTCACAAGGACTTCAACACCGCCTTCCAGGGTTCCGGCTCGACGGGAGGCGGCGGGGGAACAACTCCATAACGCCCGTTGATCGCGGAGTATCTGATAACGAGGCGATCAAGTCGTGGGAATTGAGTCAATACCGGACCTGTTGCGCCACGTCACGCTGCTGACGCTCGCGGTTGTCTGCGCGTATACGGACCTGGCCCGGCGCAGGCTTTACGACCGCGCGACCCTGACCGGAATCGCCGCCGGGCTTTGCCTGAACGCGGCGGCGGGGGGAGTCGGATACCCCGGGATGACGACCGGTCCCGGGCTGGCCGGGAGCCTGGCGGCGCTGGGCTGCGGCGGGCTGGTCTTTCTCTGGTTTTTTCTGCGCGGGGGGGTCACGGGAGGCGATGTGAAATACGTCTGCGCAGTCTGTTCCATCGGCGGGCTGGAGCATTTCTTCGCGCTGAGAGCGCTGTTTCTGTCGTCGCTGGTCGGCGGCGCGATGGCGCTTGCCCTGATGATTCAGAAGGGCGTTATGCTTCCGGGCATCCTGAAGGCCCTGAAGTTCACAGTCCAACCCGCGTCGAAGGGCGGGCCGGGGAGCCTTGCCATCCCCTACGGCCTGGCCGTCAGTCTCGGCACGCTCTGGGCATGGCTGCTGGTTTACGTTCTATGATGAACTGTAAATACAAAGGCGCGCGGGCAGGCGAAACCGGGCAGGCGATAATCGAATTCGCAATCGCGTTTCCCCTTCAGCTTCTGGCCGTGCTGACGATCATGCAACTTTCCCTCCTCTACTGCGCCAAGCAGGTCCTGCACGTTGCCGCAGTCCGCGCAGTGCAGGCCGCAGTTGTGGCCGATCCGAGCATGGGCGACGATCCGGAGGAGAACGCGCGCTTCGTCGCGGCCTTCATATGTTCCCCGATCACGGGACCGACGCTGCCGGACGGGGCGGAGGCGATCCCGGAGGACGCCGACGCGGAAATTCCCGGTTGGGGATTCATGCCGCGCTTCGGAATCTCGCGATACCTGAAGACGAACACAATCGTCGAGCGGGCCGAGGGCCGCGTCACTGTGACGGTGACTCACGATTACGAGCTTGTGATACCGTTCATCAACTCGGTTTTCGCCTGGACGGGCGGCAGCGGATTCCTCTGGAGTTCCGAGGAAGTCGAAATGGCCGAGGGGCTGGACGGCAAGTCCGGCGGGGAGGAATCGGGCGCGATCTACCCGACCCCGCACCTTCGCATGAGCGCGACGGCGACGATGGCCGACATCGGGCCGTCGCATCCCGGGTTTGTTGCGGAAGCGCCGGAGTAACCGGGTGAAGCTGTTCGTCAGAAAAATTGCGGACCTTCGCGGCGATGAAGAGGGACAGACGCTGGCCTTCGGCGCGCTGTCGGCCTTCATCGTGCTCCTGTTCGTGAGTCTCGTCGTCAACTTCGCCGACGTCGCATCTCGTCGCGTTCAGATGCAGCGCGCAGCGGACTCCGCCGCTTATTCCGCCGCCCTCGTTCAGGCGGATTGCGCCAGCGCGGTTGCCTTCATTAACACGGCCATGGCCCGCGTGCGCTACCGCATGCTGCGCATGACGGCGGACGTGAACATTTACGGCTGCCTTGCGGAGCTTACCGACCGCGCCATGAACACGCAGAGCGACGGCAGGTCGGGCGGCAGCCTGACGGACGCGCAGGTCGCTGCCGCGGTCTGGGGGGACGTTCCAAACGACGCGGACGCGCGCCTGCTCTACAAACAGGCATACGAGGAGGCGAAAACGTGGATTCCCGCCGGACGGCTCTGGCTGCGGGACATGGCCAAGCTGGAGCGCGGCATCGCCATCCTGGCCCAGCGCCTGCCCGCCGAAACCGCCTACCGCATTGCGCGGGGGGGCGGAGCGGAGCTTGCGTCTATATTCCCCTCCCAGCGCTGGTTCCCGCGCAACGCGATTCCGGAAGTGACGATCTACATTGACAAACTGGTCAGCTCCGACGGGGCGCTGATCGGATGGAGGATAACCGGGCTTCAGGACATCATCGAGATAAGACGGATGGGCCAGAATTCCTGGCGCATCTATACCGTGGAGGGCGGCGAGAGCCTTGCCTATTCGATCACGCAGCTTACAGAGGAATCATGGCTGATCGAGGAGCTTGTCAGCGGCGAGACGCTCTACATCTACAGCGTTGACGGCGAGTTCATGGTTACGGCGGGCAGCGACGGCGTGAGCGTCGTGAGCGTGCCGGGCACCGACCCGCGGGAATACGTCATCAGCACCCCCGACGGAACGGAGCGCATCCGCTACAACAACGGTATCGTTGAGGTACTGCGCCGGGACGGTTTCGTGCCGATGAGCGCCACGCAGGTCAACGTCGGCGGGATTCCCGTGAACGTTCAGGACCACGATCCGCACGTGAGGCTTCCGGGTAACGCGGGCGTCCTGCATCTTTGGACCCCGCCGGCGGTGAGCATCGGCGACCTGCTCGTGCAGATGACCGACCCGCTGTCTGTAAGCGGGTGGATCGGCGGCGTCAGGATCGAAATCCAGGGCGAGTCACTTTCCATCGGGAAACGCTGGCATCTGCTGAATCTGGATTCCGCGGACGGGAAGTGGCGGGACTTCTACGATTGGGATGAGGAGTACTGGTGGCGTCACAGGTTGACGCCCCTGGATCCTCTCGGCATGCGCTGGCAGTACCAGTACCAGGAGCGCGGGGCATACCTGACCTCCGAGCAGAACATGGTCAGGATGCTGGCTCACAGGGACCTGGATCTGGACATGGCGGGGATCTATCCGGAGGGTGGGTACGCCGGGCCTGCCATTCCGCGATGGCTCAAGTGCGCGGAGAATCCGGCGGGCTGGCTCAGCGGCGAGAACGGCAAGCTTGTGAAGGTCGGCTTCAAGATAGCGCCGAACGACTCGATCAGCGGGACCGTGCCGCTGAAAGGCTGCGGGGCGGACGAGAGCGACTACTTTGACAACGTCGAGGCGTTCAACCGCAACCGCAGGCCGCTCAAGACGCTCCAGCAGTCCCACTATGACGAATTGTGGGAGTCCGGCGCGGTCTACTTCCAACTGCGCGAATGCTGGGACGAGCGCGATCCGCACAAGGACGGCACGTGGCCGTCGCTGCGGGACGAGTTCGGGCGTCCCTACGTCTGCCAGACGTGCTTCGGGCGCGATCACGACGGCGATGGGCGCTCGGACGTTCTTGTGACGACGGGGGACGTTGCGGGGCGGCGCGGGGCGCTTGCCAGGGCGATGCCTGCGCCGGAGGCGGCGCTTGACGAAGCCGATTGGATGGAGACCGATCTTTCGCCGCAGGCGGCTGACTCGCTGGATGGCGATCCGTTCCGCCCGCTCGTTCTCTCGGATGAGTTTTTCCGCTGGGGCGTGACCGTCGGCCTCTGGCGCGGGAGGGAGGCGTCGGACATTCGGACGTTCGCAAGCCTGCTGAATGACGAGGAGATCGGCAGCGCGGCTCTCATGCAGCGCGCAGCCGATGCACATAAGGACGAGGGAGTAGTCGGCGGGCCGAAGCCGCCGTGGGGCTTCTTCGTCGTCTCGGCGGCCCGGCCCCGCCTGAACGTGCTCTCGATTGACGGCCTGCCATTCGGAATCTACAGGTTCAACTCGGTGGTCGAGCGGGAGGACTGGGTGCGCGGGGACATGAACAATCTCTATTTCCAGCGCGACAGCGGGCAATACGGCGCGCCGGACTGGGACGCCGTGCTGTGCCCGACGCGGCATCAGATTCTCGACGCGGACACGGCTTTCGACGCGCTCGCGGCGGAGCTTGGGAACGAGGAGATCGGCGAGAGCGGCGCGGGGTACATCTACCGCGTGATCGCCGAGGGTAAGCCCTACGGATGGACAAGCAGCTTCGACGAGTACCGCCGCCCCAGGACGACGGACATGACGCTGAACATCCGGTGCGACGGCGGCCCGCCGCAACTCAGGGGCGGGAAGCTGGATTACAGCAGAATGGATTTCGGCGAGTCGGTAAAACACTGAGAGCATGTATGAATAAGGCGCAAACAAGTAGGGTGGGTTCTCCGAACCCACGCGGACCCAATCCGTATTTCCTTTCCCGCATGGATTTGCGCCGCCGCGCCGGGATCAGCAGACATTCGCCCGGCAACGCCCTTCTTGAGACTGCGCTTCTGAGCATCTTCGTCTATACGCCGCTCCTGCTCATGGTCGTCGTGCTGGGCGAATTCGGGCTTGCCCGGACGGGAGCGCACGTCGCCGCCATGCAGGCGTCATGGCTCCCGGAGGACGTTCCCGAGGATGAGATCGCCACGTATTTCCCCGGAACGCTGGGCGGAGGGACCCCGGCGCTGGAGTTCTCAACCTCCGGATACCGTCCCGCGCCGCAGTTCACCGCGGACGGCCCGGGGGCGGAGGACATGACGCGCGATCTTCAGGCGATGTTCTTTGCCATGGCCATCGGCGAACTGCATCAGACCATGCGGATGGAGAACGGCGTCATGGTCGCCGGCATTATTCAGGAGGGGGACTCCGTCTCGCAGTATCTCAAGTCCCCGAGAGTTGTTGATCCCGACGACACGTCGTCCTTCGAATCGGGCATAGTGAAGGTCTTCGAGATCGTCATTCCGGAATCAGTCACTGCCGGACAGGAGATCAGCATCATCGGCTCGATGGACCCCAACAACCCGACGGATTACGTCGTCGCCATTCAGAAGATTCTCAACGGCCCGTTGCATTCCGGGGAGCCGTGGATGCTGGACGCGGCGGTCGGACTGCGCTACGACTACGAATCCGGCCTGCTGGACGTCCTGGACCGCGAGCCGACTTCCGGGGAGGACATGAACCAGGTTGACGACGTTCTGACTGTGAACCTTCAGACGATTGACTCCGCCCCGGGCGAGTTGACCGAGGCGGAGTCCGCGAACGGCGTCGCGCCGGGTTACGTCAGATGCCCGACGGGCAGGCGCGTGTCCGATTACCTGCTTTACGACATTGAGAATTCAGCCCCGGAGCTTTTCCGGTGGAGGGTTGACGGCGTGGATGTCAACCTTTCCAATTTCGGTCCATCGCCTGACTCGATAAGCAACGTGGGCGTGGAGAATTTCGCCGTCCCCGGCAAACCGGGGCAGAGCCTGACGGACGCGGAGCCGTAGATGGACTCGCCGATAGCGGGGAGAAACGACTTCATGCGGAACGCGGCGCGATGCCTTGCGGTCGGCATGATCGCGTTCATGGCGACGTTCATCGGAACGGCCCTGGCCGGGCGGGGGCATTTGGAGCGTTGGTTCGGAGCTTCGGAGCTTCCGGTCATTGCCGGGGCGGAACTTCTGACCGAGCGTTCGTACGAGGTCAACGGCGGGATTCAGCGGATCGCGCTGTTTGCCTGCTCCGCTGAACCCGTAGAGGTCTGCGAGCGGCACGTCGCCCTTCTCGGTCCGGCCTCGCGTTCCGGCGTTTCCGCTGACGGGAGCGCGTTCGCTGTCTTCCCGGAGACGGCTTCGGGAGGCGTTCTGGTTCGCGCGTCCCCCGCGCCGGGGGGCGGCAGCCGGTTCGTTGTGGTGTCTTCCTCCGCCGGCGCCGGAGACGTTACGGAAGGGGTGGACGACGGGGTTCCCGCGCCGCCGAACTCAAAACCGCAATTCAATGTCGCCGGACGCTCTCAGTCCGGAACGAACATCAGGCTTTACGAAAGCGCCGCGACTTCGGACGAGATTGGCGATTTTTACATGTCCCGGATGCCGCAGCTGGGCTGGCGTTACGACGATGGGATGACGCGCCGGATGGACGAATCCATGCGCGAAGGGCGCGTTTTGTGCTTCGCCGGCCGGGGCATGGTGAGTATAGTGAACACGTCTGAAAGGGAGGACGGACGGCGGACGGTCTGGATATTCACGTCCCGCAACGGGGACGCCCCGGACAACGCCGCGCCAAAGCCGGGAGACAAAACTTGAAAAATCTTGCCCTCGTAGTGGCGATCGCGATGGGAATAATCGCCGCCCTCGGAGTCCACAGGATCATCCGAAAGAAGACCAGCGCAGCAGACAGGCAGCTTGCCTCCGTCGAGGTCGTCAAGGCGCGCGCGCCGATCCGCAAGGGCGAGAAGATCAAGCCGGAGGCTCACCTGGAGAAGGGCGAGGTTGCGGCGTCGCTCTTCAACGAGAACTACGTCACATGGGCGCAAAGCCAGGCGCTCGCCGATCAGGTCGCCCAGCGGGACATCAGCCGCGGCAGCCACGTAATGTGGTGGCACATCATGAAGCCGGAGCAGGAGACTTCCGTCTCGCCCGACCTGAAGATCGGCGAGCGGGCCGTAACCATCAATGTTGACTCGGTTTCAGGTGTTGCAGGCCTTCTGCGCCCCGGGGACAGAGTGGATATCTACGCGACGGTCACAGCCACGGGCGAGAAGCGGGCCGAGAATCTGAAGACCGTCCGCGTGCTCTCCAACGTCACCATCCTGGCCACGGACAGCCAGACGAGCGACGTGATAATCGCGCGGCAGTCCGGACGCAGTTACACGACCGTCACCTTCGCGCTCACGCCGGAGGAGGCGGGGATCATCATCTTCCTGCATTCGCAGGGAAAGCTCGTGCTGGCCAAACGCCATGCGCTGGACAACAAACCGGCGCCGGACATCGTTGATGTCAGCATCTCTAACGCCCTCAAGCTGGCGGCGGAAGCCGAGGCCAGGCGCCGTTCCCGCGCGGCTGCGGAGATGAAGGAACTGATCAAGGAGCCGTAAGGCGAATCCCGGATTCGCGCAACGCCATGCCATACATTGCTTTGACAGACCCGGACGGCGGCGTCAGGAAGCTCCCCCTGACCGGCGCGCCATTCAGCATCGGCAAGCTCCGGCGCAATGACCTTTGTCTTTCCGGGGAACTCATCTCCCGCGAGCACGTGACGCTCATCCCGGACGCGGGGGGGGGATGCCGTCTGCGCGATCTGGACAGCCGGAACGGGACGTTCATAGGCTCCGAGAGGGTCTGCGGCGAAATCGCCCTCAAGGATGGGGAAACCTTCCGCGTCGGCCCCTACAGGATTACTTACTTCGCCGGAGCGTTGGAGAAGGCGGAGGCGACCGTCCAACCCGGCTCGGCCAGGCAGGACGCCGCCCGGATGACGTCCGAGGAGATGGAGGCCGTCAAACTCCGCAGGCGCATTCACGAGGGGCTGCTTCGGGAGCTTGACCTGCGACGCACGGACCTGTCCCAGCATTCCCCGGATGAAATCCGCCGCAAGACCGGGGACGCCGTCAGGAAGATCGTCGCCGGGATAGAATCCGAAATCCCGCGCAGAATTGACCGCGAGCGCCTCATCAAGGACGTCCTGGACGAGGCGCTCGGCCTCGGCCCGCTGGAAGACCTGCTGGCCGATCCCGAGATTGATGAAATCATGGTCAACTCCTGGGACAAGATTTACATCGAGCGCAAGGGCAAAATCGTCCGCTCGGACAAGCGTTTCACGGACAACTACCAGGTGGTCAACGTCATCCGGCGCATCATCGCCCCGATCGGGCGGCGCATTGACGAATCAAGCCCGATGGTTGACGCGCGCCTGGCGGACGGCTCCCGCGTGAACGCGATCATCGCCCCGCTGGCGCTGACGGGGCCGACGCTGACAATCAGAAAGTTCAGCGCCGACCCCTTCAAGGTGGACGACCTGCTGTCCTTCGGCACGATGAATCAGATTATGGCGCAGTTCCTGCGCCACTGCGTGCAGTACCGCAAGAATTGCATAATCTCCGGCGGGACCGGCTCCGGAAAGACGACGCTGCTGAACGTCCTCTCCAGTTTCATCCCGGACAGGGAGCGCATCGTCTCAATCGAGGACGCGGCGGAGTTGAAGCTCGGGCAGGAGCACGTGGTTTCCCTGGAGGCCAAGCCGCCGAACATCGAGGGGGAAGGGGCGATACCGATCCGCAAGCTGGTCATAAACGCCCTGCGCATGAGGCCGGACAGGATCATCGTCGGCGAGGCGCGCGGCGGCGAGGCGCTGGACATGCTCCAGGCCATGAACACCGGGCACGACGGCTCCCTGACGACCATTCACGCAAACAGCTCGCGAGACGCGCTCTCGCGCCTGGAGACCCTTGTCCTCATGGCCGGCATGGAACTGCCCTCCCGCGCCATCCGCGAGCAGATCAGCGCCGCCATTGACATAATCGTCCAGACGGCCCGCCTGAGCGACGGTTCCAGAAAGGTCACGTCCATTACGGAATTGACCGGCATGGAGGGCGACACGTTCAAGACGCAGGACATTTACGTCTTCAGACAAACCGGGTTCCGGGACGACGGCGCGGTGATCGGCGAGTTCGTCACGACCGGCAACGTCCCCACGTTCGCCGAGGAGTGGAAGGAGCGCGGGCTGCCGGTGGATTACACGATCTTCCAGCCGGCGCGCGTCGCGCCGCCCCAGCGCAGAGAATCCCTTCCGAAGGAGTAGGCGGAGCCGACCGCGATGAACCCGACGCTGATACTGGAAATTCTGACGTGCTCGGCGGCCTTCGCGTGCGCCGCAATCGTCTCCGGCCTGGGCGTCCAGATGTTCCGCTACGCCAGGCGCAGCTACGAGGAGCGATATCTGGCCGACGCTGAGCGCTCGCTGGACGCGATCTATATCTCCCTCCCCCCGCAGCACGTCGTCTACCTTTCCGGCGTCTGCTTCCTCTGCGCCGCGCTGGTGTTCCTGTCATTCTTCGGCAACGCCCTCGTCAGCATGATTTTCGCAATTCCCGCGCTGGCGATACCGAGGCTCGTCCTCTGGTGGATGAAGCGCAACAGGGACCGCAAGTTCGACCGGCAGTTGGTTGACGGGCTTCTGAGCCTGGCAAACTCGCTCAAGGCCGGACTCAGCCTTCAACAGGCCATCGGCGTGCTGGCAACGGAGATGCCGGACCCCATGCGGCAGGAGATGCGGATAACCTCGCAGGAAATGCAGGTCGGCGTTCCGATGGAAGAGGCGCTGGACCATCTGCTAAAGCGGATGCCGGGGCAGGACCTGGACCTGGTGGTCACCTCGATACTCATCGCGAGGGACGTCGGCGGGAATCTCGCGGACATTTTCGACAACATCGCCTACATGGTCCGCGAGCGGCATCGCATCGAGGGCAAGGTCAGGGCGCTGAGCTCCCAGGGCAAGCTGCAGGGCATCGTCATCTGCTGCATACCCCCGATACTGGGCGTCGCCCTCAACGTCATCAGCCCCAACTACATCAGGCCGCTTTATGCGACCCCGGCGGGCTGGATGATCTGCGGATTGGTCGCGCTGATGATCGTGTTGGGAATGTGGACCATTTACCGGATCGTCAACATCGAGGTTTGAAGGCATACGCATGGAAGGCGAAGCGTTGATTGAGATGGCCGTGCCCGCCGCCGCCGCGATAAGCGTCGCGTGCGCGGTCTGGTTCCTGATCGGCCTTTACAGGGACAGCCGGGCGTTCATCACGCCTGCGGCGCGGGACAATCTTCAGCCGCCGCCGGGGGCGTTGCTGGGGCTTCTGCTGCCGTTTGCGCGTTTCTTCGGCGCGGCGCTGGCCGGTTTCGCCGCCGGGTTCGGAACGCGGCGCGCGGGGGAATACTCCTACCTTGAAGCCGCCAGGTCCCGGGTCCGGCGCGGACTGCACGGCGCGGGGCTTGAGGAGAGCATGAACGCCGACGACTTTTTCGGCCTCATCCTCTTTGGCGTGTTCGGCTACGCGCTGATGGGCTTCGTCTTCGCGCTGGTCTTCGCCAAGCCGTTCCCGATTGTGGCCGGGGCTGCGATAGGCGTCATTCATCCGATCGTGTGGCTCAGGGACCGCATAGCCCGCCGCCAGACGGAGATGCGCAGGCTGATGCCCTACGCGCTTGACCTCCTGACGCTCAGCGTCGGCGCGGGGCTTGATTTCACCGCCGCGCTGGAGCGCATCGTGCCGAAGCTGGCCGGAAGCGCGCTAGCCGTCGAGTTCGGGGCCATGATGCGCGAAATCCAGCTCGGCAAGCCGCGCAGGGAGGCGTTGCGCTCCATGGCCGACCGCGTGCAGATGACCGAGATGGGAACCTTCGCAACCGCCATGATCCAGGCCGAGGAAATCGGCGCGGCGCTCGGCCCCGTCCTGCGCATCCACGCCGACCAGATGCGTAACGACCGCTCCAACCGCGCGGAGCAGAAGGCCGTCGAGGCGCCGGTCAAAATTCTCTTCCCCCTGATCGCCTTCATCTTCCCGACCACGTTCCTGATACTCTTCGGCCCGATGCTGGCGACGTGGCTCACGACAATGGTTTCCGGCGGACGTTGAGGAAACTGCATGAAGAAAGTTGTTAACAAAACGCGCGGCGCCACGCTGGTTGAAAACCTGGAGATCGCGGACAATCCCCTCAGCCGCGCGAAAGGCCTGCTCGGAAGGTCCGGACTGCCGGACGGCGCGGGGCTTCTGATAATCCCCTGCAACAACATACACATGTTCTTCATGCGCTTCGCCATTGACGTGGTATGGGTTGACCGACAAAATGTGGTTCTTGGAACGATCAATGAGTTGAAGAAGTGGCGCGTGGCTTTCTGCTTTCCGGCCCGCGCAGTGATCGAGCTGCCGCCGGGCCGTCTCAGGAGGATCGAGGTCCGGAAGGGCGACCAGTTGGAAATCGTCTGATTCCGCCCCGCATAGATAATGCCCCCTCGCGAGATTAACTTCGTCGTCCGGAGCGCCCCGCTGAAGGGGTTGGAGTACAACCTCCGGAAGGACGTTATAAAAATCGGAAGGACTGCCGAGAACGACGTAATCCTCGATCAGACCTCCGTTTCCCGCAGTCACGCAGTCATCCGGCAGGACGCCGGACGCTTGATTCTTGAGGACGCCGGAAGCGCAAACAAGGTAAAGCTGAACGGAAAGACCGTATCGAAGGCGTTCCTCCCGGAGCAGTGCGTTGTCACAATAGGCGACGTTGAAATCCTTGTGAAATGCCTGCCCGACCTGCCGGTTGTTGCATCACCAGCGTCTGCGCCCGCAGCTAACGCCATCGTCTCAGCGGCATCAGAAAGTGAAACCGCGCAAACCGTCCGACCGATGCCGTCGGACGCGGCGTCCGCTTCGGAACCGGTTTCGGACCCCGGGAACGCGGCGGGGAATGGCGCGCAGCCGCCCAAGCCGAAAGCGCGCAAAATACTTTATGCCGCCGTCGCCGCCTTCTGCGTCTTTCTGCTGGCGCTTTTCTTCGCCATGTCCCGGGACGATGTCGGCGAGGAAGTCATCGTCAGGAACATCCCCGTCGCCATGAAGGCCGGGCAGGAGCGCGCCGTCTGGGTGGATCAGTACAGGGCCGTCGCGGACAACAGCGACAAGGCCGTGGCTACGGCTGAATTCGACCCCTGGTGGCCCGGAATGCTGAAGGTCTCCGGATTAAGCGAAGGAGAGGCGATTCTGACCCTCAAATCCCCCGCGGGGGGCGTTGAAACGTGCAGGATGTTCGTCTCAGTGCGGGGGCGCGTCGAGGACGATCTTGTGGCGCGATACGGGCCGAAGCTGACGGACGCGCAGCGGCGCGAGATCAGCGCGCGGCTGAAGTCCGAGGGCGATTCCGCTCTGGCGCTCTCGCCCTGGGAGTCCTTCAGAAAATATCGCGACGCGGTCGCCATACTGGAACCGGTCAGCCCCAAACCGAAGGAATACGTGGAGGCAAACAACGCCATGACGCCGACGTCGGAGGCGTGGCAGAAACGCTACCGGGACCTCTACGTCCAATATTACGCCGCGTGGAACACCAGGGACTACAGGCTCGCGATCCAGCGCCTGCGCGAGATTGCCCAGTTCTTCAACGACCCCGAAGACTTCCGCCATCAGGCCGCCATGAGAATGGCGGAGAGCATACAATCCGAGCTTGCGGCTGAGAAAAGGCGGCGCGGTTACTGACCATGAGACTCCGAATTACCGGCGAAGGCATCGAAGAGCTTCACGACCTGGAAGAGGGCGAGACGGTTCTGGGCCGCACGGACGACTGCGGGTTGTGCCTGCGCGTCCGCAGCATCTCCCGGAAGCACGCGAAATTCGTCCTGCGCGAGGGCAGGCTGTCCGTCGAGGACGTGGGCAGCAGCAACGGCATCCTGATCGGCGGAAAGAAGATCGAGAAGGCCGACCTGAAACCGGGCGACGAGATGCAGATCGGGACCTTCATCGTCAAGGTTGAGGCGACGCAGGACGAGGACGATTCCGACGAGGAGAAGACGTCGCTCATACCCCCCCCCGCCGCGGGAAGCGAGTCGGGCGGCGACGTCCCCGCTCCGGAGGAACCCGACGAGGAGGACGAGCCAACCCCCTTCGATCCCTCCATGCTGCCGGCCCCGGCGGACGCGAATCCGACGCAGGTCGTCTCCCGCGAAGGCAGGCTCTTCATACGCGATCCGGCGACGGGGCGGGAGGTTGAGGTCGCTCCTGTTGTCCCCGGCGGAGCCATCGCCGAAGCCGGGAGGAAAAGACCGTCGCGGGTAAAGCATGTCGCCATCGGAACGATCGCTGTAATTGCCGCAGCGGTCGCGCTGAAATTGCTGACTGCATCCCAACGCCCGCCGGTTCAGGAACCCCCGCCGAAGGTTCTGACGGCGCAGGAATACAGCGATCTTCTACTGCAGGGACTGAGCGACCTTGACAACGGCGACGTCACTGCGGCCATGGACAAGACACTGCGCGCCTACAAGGGGCGGCCCAGCGTTCCGGTCGCGCGAATCGCGGCGGACATCATCAAGGCTTGGCCGGACGCGCAGAAAGGCGACCTGGACAGGCAGCGGGAGCTTGTCCTGCGCCTGCGCGAGCTGCGCCGCGCCGGGGCGGACGCCCGGCTGGTCGAGTTCGCCAACCGCCAGCTTGAGAAACTTGCCGGGGAGGCGCAGTATGAGGCCGATGTCGCGGAGGCCAAGGCGCTCTACGAGAACGGCGACGTTGCGCAGGCTTGGGAGCGGATTCGCGGCGTCCCGGAATCCTCGGCGACCCGCGCAAAATTCGCCGAACTGATAGCCGCCTGCCGCAAGGCGCGCTCCGATTCGCTGCGGGAGAGCCTTGCCCGGGACAGCGCCGCCGGGCGCTGGGGCGAGGCAATCAACTCGATTGACGCGCTGCTCGCTCTCTCTCCGGACGACAAGGCGGAGCTTGAATCCCGGCGGCTTGAATTGCGGCAGAAACAGGGGATCAGCGAGCGGATTGAGGAGGCGGAAAAAGCCCTTGCCGAGGGCAATATCGAGCAGGCCGAGCGAATAGTCCCGTCCCTGCCGGAGAGGGAGCGGGAGCAGCTTGGGGCCAGGATCGAGTTCGAGAAGCAGTTGCGCAAGGCCCGCATTGCCTACAATGCCGGCAACGTCCCGGTGGCGCTCAGCACGCTGGAGGGTTTGGAAAATCCGCGCGCGACGGACATGCGCGGACGCATAGCGAAGGTCTTCGCGGCGTGGGAAGCCGCCCGCGCAAAGGAGAACAACCTGGATTTCGACGGCGCGCTCGTCCTCTGGCGGGAAATCGCCGACGCGGAAACCGACGCGGAGAACTTCTTCCTGAAGGAAGCGCTCGCGGCGGAGGATTCCGTTCCGAAAAAGCGGGAGGACGCGGCGGCGCGCCTTCAGCGCGCTGGCGACGAGGCCCGGCTCAAAAGTGATTTCGCGGAGGCGCGGAAAAACTATGCCGCCTCAGCGGAACTCGGCGGCGAGGCGTCGGTTCTGAGTCTTGCCGCGCTGGCCAAGGAGGGCGAGCTGGATTTCAACAAGGCCATGAACCAGGAAAAATCCGACCCTAAGGAGGCGATCAGGCTATATAAACTTGTCCTCGCCAAACTGCCCGCCGATCATCGCTTCTGCCTGAGGGCCAGGGAGTCGCTTGCGAAGCTGGAGCCGGCGAACAAATGACGCGGTGGAAATAAAACCGGCGATTGCTGCTGGAGCTCAGGATTTGTTTTCCCCCCCGGCGATCTGGGGTCGCCGGGGAGTGGTTTCCACCTGGGAAACCTCGCCGATGCGCTGGTCAATATCAACGCCCATCCCCTCGAACTTCCGCGCGCAGGGCAGCACGCGGCTTTCCAGGGAGCCGACGGATTCGTTGTACGCCTTGACCGTCGCCTCCAGGCGTTCGCCGATGGTTGCAAGGCGGCCTGAGAATATGCTGAGGCGGCGGTACAACTCCTCGCCGAGGGCGCTGATCTCCCTGGCGCTCTCGGCAAGTTTCTCCTGCCGCCAGCCGTAATCAATCGCCCGCAGAAGGGCGAAGAGCGTCGTCGGGGTGGCGATGCCGACGCGCTTCTCGAAACCGTCCTCCAGCAGCGTCGCGTCGCACTCCAGCGCCGCTGAGAAGAAGCACTCTCCGGGGATGAACATTACGACGAGGTCGGGGGCCTGCGGGAACTGGCTCCAGTATTCCTTGCGCGATAGTTTGTTCATGTGCTCGCGCACCTGGGATGCGTGGCGCCTCAGGGCTTCGCTGCGCGCCTCCTCCGATCCGGCTTCCACCGCCTGAAGGTAGGCCTCAAGCGGAACCTTCGCGTCAACGACAACCTCCCTCCCCCCGGGCAGGCGCACGATCATGTCCGGACGAAGTCGCCCGTCCTCCGTGTTCACGCTTACCTGTTCGGTGTAGTCGCATAGCTCGGACATGCCGGTGAGTTCGACGAGGCGGCGCAACTGCACCTCCCCCCATCTTCCGCGAACCTTCGGGGACCGTAGCGCCGTGACGAGGTTGCCGGCCTCCCTGCGGAGCTGGTCTTCGGCCTGGCTCATGGCTTTCAGTCGTTCTTCCAGAGTGCCGTATGCCTTCTGACGCCCCTCCTCCATGCCCTTGATCTGCTCCTCGTAGCGCTTGAGGGTTTCCTGAAGGGGTTTGACAAGGCCGGCGATCGCCTCCTGACGCTTGCCCAGGTCGCCCTTGGCGTCCGTCGTTATGGTCTCGAACGTCTTTTTAGCGAGGTCCATGAAGGCCTGGTTGTTGCTTTTGAGCGCGTCGTTGGAGAGCGCCTTGAAGGTGTCCGTAAGGCGGGCCTGCGCGTCTGCAAGCAGGCGCTTCTGCTCGTCAATAGCGCGGAGGGAGTCGACCAGTTGCGCCTCTGCCTTTGCCTGCGCCTGTTCGGCGCGGGAGAGCGCGGAGCGAACGTCGCGCAGATCGGCGTCGAGCTTCTGCGAATGCGCGCGGAGTTCCGCCGCGCTTGCCTCGGCCGCGGCGGCCCGCCCGCTTGCGCCTTTCAACTCGGCAGCGGAAGCTTCAGCCGCCGCGGCTCGGCTTTGCGCCTCTCGCAATTCCCCGCTTAGCGAAGCCTGCGCCTTTGACGATGCCCAGAACCAGGCGAAGACGCCCCCGATGAAGAAGCCGATGATTGCGCAGACCGCGAAACCCATATGGAATCTTCCCCGTCAAACCCGACTTTCGACAAACCATCCGCAAAACGAATTATGGGCGATCAGCCTTCTCCGGAGACGTTCTGATCAAGGATCACGTCGCCGCCCGCCGTGAAGGCCTGCCAGAGGCCCTTATTGCGCGATGCGATGGCCCACTGGTCGTCCGCGCCGGTTCCGCCGACCGCTCCGCCGATGTGGACGCGCTGAAGCGTCGCCCGCCCGGCGAAACCTTCCGGCACGTAGGGAGCGCCGTCCTCGCCGCCGTCGCTGAAGGCGTTGCCGGTCCCGGCGTCCTCTCCGTTTTCGTTCCACACGCCGACCAAAACGTTGCTTGCTGTGAAGTTCCCGCCGACGCGAAGGAGGCCAAGTTCGACGCGCGAACCCGCCGCCAGTCCGCCAATGGCCACTCCGACGTCCGTGTTCGCCATGTCATTGAAGACATAGAGCGTTGCGATGCCGTCCTGTCCAAGAATCGTTGCGCGATCGGCCCCGTCCGCGCCGGTCGCTCCGGCGATGAAGGTCGTGATTCGCCCCGCGGACAGCGATCCCCTGAATGTCCCGTTTGCGGCATGGAGCAGGCCTAGCGTTCCGCCAACCTCAATGTCGGCTGTCGCGTCGCCAGATGAGATGCGGATTAACGAAGCGTCTACGTCAACGGACACCGTCCCGGCCAGTCCGCCGGAGGCGACGGTCATCGAATTGAGCGCTCCGGCATTGAGCGATCCGGAGAAACCCTTGGCCGCGTGGATGTCCAGCAGCGTGCCGTCAACGGTGACGGACCCGGTCGCCGCGCCGCCGCAGTAGATGGATGCGGCATTGCGATAAGCGGTTATGGATCCCGTCATGTCCGCGCCGCAGAAAACTCTGCTCAGGTCGGACTGCGAGACCAGGTCGGCGGCAAGCGTTCCTTTCGCGTATACCTGGCGCAGGGCCTGCCCCGCAGTGGCTGATCCGTCCAGTCCCGCCCCCGCGTAAAGCTGGTTGATCCATGTCGTCGAGGCGATTTTCGCGTTTTCCGTGAAACTGCCGGTGGCGTAGACAAGATTGACTGACTTGGCCGTTATCTCGCCGTCAAGGTTGGCGGGTGCTTGCGTTCCATAACCGAACCAGCCGACGCCGAACGCCCCGTATTGGACGTTGATCTTGCCCGTCGCATGCCCGGACGTGACTAGGAGGCCCAATCCGCCCGCTAGATTCGTTATGTTGCACGAAAGACTCTTACCGTCTTCATCCGTGCCGGTGATGATCACCGTGCCGATTTCGCCGCTCTGGGTATAAAGGCCGGAATTCTTCGGGACGGTCATTGCGGCCGTCCCCGGCAATTCAAGGTCGAACGGGCCTACGCCCGCAAGGTCGGAGAGCATTACGACGCTTCCGATCCCGGTCTTTGCGGCCAGGAATCCCACGTCGCCCTGACGGGGGCCGGAGTCAGCGTATTTCAGAAGCTTGCCATTGGCGACGGCTATGCCCAAGCCGGTGAAGTCGGCCGGTTCCCACTTGTTATCCTTCAGAATCCAGCTCCGCGACATGACGATCGCGCCGGCGGGCGTTCCGACTATGATCAGGTCATTCTTGGAATCGCCTGCCTTGTAGGTATTGTCGTATTGACCGTCTATCGGGATGCCGTTTTCATCCCCGGGGCCGTCGCAATCGTAGATGTAGACCTGCTGGTAGCCGGTGTCCACCTTGCCCATGAAGTAGGGCTGGCTGTCCCAGACGGTGACGATGGATTCGGATGGCGTCAGATCAGCCGCGTTATCGTTGTCGGTGACAGTCAGGACGACTGTATATTCGCCCGCAGTGGTCAGCGTCAGGGGATCGGGATTCTGCCCGAGAAGGACGGTGGTGAATCCGCCCGGACCGTTTATCTGCCAGTTCCACTTTACGATTGTTCCGTCCGGGTCGCTTCCCTCGGCTTCAAAGGTAATGCTCTCGCCCGGAGTGATGACGGTAAAGTTCTCAGGGGAGATTATCGTCGCGTTCGGGCGCTCGTTGACGCGGACCTTGACGTAGGCCGGGTTGGGATCGGGCTGGAAATTGTTGTCCACCGGCAGGTAGACGAAGTAGTAGGTTCCGGGAATTGTGAGGGTGAGATCGCCGGGGTCTGCCTTGTCGCTTGAATACTCGAACTCTCCCGGCCCCATGCCGACCCATTGGTGGGCGATGACCGCGCCGTCGGGATCGAATGCCGTGGACCCCAGGGTGACCTTCTCCCCGGGCTGGATAATGAGACCGTCGGCGGGGGTGTCAATGTATCCTTCGGGATGAGCGTTGGTCGGTTCCCCCACGCGGACGTTGACCTGGACGGGCTGGGCCGCGGCTCCCTTGTCGTCAACAGCCGTGAAGATGATGCCGTAATGCCCGACGTCCTTCAGCACGACGTTGCCGGGGTCTTCAACCGTGAACGTCTGGAGTTCGGGCTTGAGCGGATTGATGGGGCCGATGATGGTCCACGACCAGGTTGCTATGGTTCCGTCCGCGTCTGTGCCGGTTCCCTGAAGGTTGACGGTTCCGCCCGCCGGTATTTCGGTATCCGGCAGGGGGGAATCAATCGTCACGACCGGCGGCAGGTTGCCGTTGAGCAGCAGGCGGGTTTCGAGAGACTCTATTCTGATTGTTCTGGTCGTTTTCATGGGCGCCACGCATGTCCTCCTTGCAGGCCGGGGAACGGACGATGCCGTTCATTCGGGACAGTATAGCCGTGCGATGGCAAGCATTGAAGTAAAATGCCATTGCTATTGCAATCAAGAGAGACGCCGGAAATTGCTTCCGTTACGCCGGGCAAGCGTCTATACTTTTTCCCTTGTGTCTTGGCGACGGTGGGCATGTCTCCTCGCGCCGCTGGAGGCGACCAGCGCGGGGGGATTTTTGCCGTCCGTCTTTTCTGGCTTCGGGAGGAGTCCCGCATTCTGGAGGTCGTAGACCATGCGCAGAGCAATTCTGCTGTTCTGTCTGGCGGCTGTCCTCGCCCTCAGCGCGGCGGCCGGCGAAACGGGGGAATACGTCAACGGAGTCGAGGGCATCAAGGGGGCTTCCGTCCCCCCGCCGGGATTCTACTGGCGCAGCTATAACGTCTATTACACCGCCGACGAACTCAAGGACGGCAGGGGCAGGGATATTGACATTGACTTCGACGTCACCGTCCTGGCCACCGTGCAGCGCGGCATATACGTCTCCGATCTGACCGTGCTGGGCGGCAACCTCGGCGGCGAGGTGATCGTCCCCCTCGTCCATACCGACCTGGACATCGGGGCCATGAAGTTCCACGACCAACACACGAGATTCGGCGACATGGCCGCCGGACCGCTAGTGGCCTGGCATTTCGACCGTTTTGACGTGGCTGTCGGCTTCGATGTCTACGCCCCCACGGGCGCAGCCAGCAAGAGGCAGCCCAACGCCTATCCCGGCAAGGACATGTGGTCCGTCATGGGAACGGCAGGCGTAACCTTCTACCCCGACAAGGAAAAGACCTGGTCAATTTCAGTGCTGCCCCGCTATGAGGAGCACCTGAAGAAACGCCGCGTGGACGTCCGTCCGGGCGACGATTTTCACTTTGAATGGGGCATCGCAAAGAACATCGCGAAGGTCTGGGAAGTCGGCCCCGTCGGTTACTGCGCCTGGCAGGTCACCAATGACAGGGGCAGGGACGTCACATGGGACCAGAGCGAGCACGACCGCGTCTACGCCCTGGGCGGCGAGGTCAGCTACATGATCGTCCCGATAATGCTGAACGTCTCGGCCCGCTACCTGCAGGAATTCGAGGCGGTGGACCGCACCGAGGGTCAGATATTCTGCCTGACCCTGACCAAGGTCTTCTAACGACCGCCCAGCCACCGGCGGTCGCGGCGAGCCGCGCGGCGGACATCGCGCGGGAGCATCCGTATCAACAAAGAAAGGAAGAAAACCATGAGCGATAAGAAGATTCTAATGGCGGAAAAGGACATGCCGCAGCGTTGGTACAACATCCAGGCCGACCTGCCTAATCCCCTCCCCCCGCCGATCCATCCGGGAACCAAGCAGCCAATCGGTCCTGAGATGCTCGCGCCCATCTTTCCGATGGGCCTCATCAAGCAGGAGGTGACGACGGAGAGATGGATTGACATCCCCGATCCGATAATGGAAGCCCTGCGCATCTGGAGGCCGACGCCGCTTGTGCGCGCCGAGCGCCTTGAGAAAGCCCTCGGAACCCCGGCGCGCATCTACTACAAGAACGAAAGCGTCAGCCCCGCCGGCAGCCACAAGCCGAACACGGCCGTCGCGCAGGTCTACTACAACAAAATTGAGGGAGTCAAACGCATCACGACCGAAACCGGCGCGGGGCAGTGGGGAAGCGCCCTGAGCTTCGCCTGCAACGTCTTCGGCGTCGAGTGCAAGATCTACATGGTCCGCGTCAGCTACGAGCAGAAGCCCTACCGCAAGATGCTCATGCACTGCTGGGGCGGCAACGTCGTGCCAAGCCCCAGCCCCGACACTGAATTCGGGCGCAAAGTCCTTGCCGAAACGCCCGATACCCCAGGCAGCCTCGGCATCGCCATCACCGAGGCCGTCGAGGACGCCGTCAAGCGCGACGACACAAAATACTCCCTCGGCAGCGTCTTGAATCACGTCCTCCTGCACCAGACCGTCGTCGGACTGGAGACGAAGGAGCAGTTAAAGATCGCCGGGGACAAGGCGGACATCCTGATCGGCTGCGTCGGCGGCGGAAGCAACTTCGCCGGGCTGGCCTTCCCGTTCGTGCCGGACAAGCTCAAGGGACAGGACATGCGCATCATCGCCGTCGAGCCGACCGCCTGCCCGTCCGTCACGCGCGGCGAATACCGCTACGACTTCGGCGACACGGGGCACATGACCCCCCTGCTGAAAATGTTCACCCTGGGACACACGTTCATCCCGTCCGGGATTCACGCCGGCGGACTGCGTTATCACGGCATGGCCCCGCTGGTCAGCCTGCTGGCCCAGGAGAAGATCATCGAGGCCGCCGCCTACCGTCAGAACCCCGTCTTCAAGTCCGCCGTCCTCTTCGCGCGGACCGAGGGCGCGATCCCCGCGCCGGAAACCGCGCATGCCATCCACTGCGCGGTGGAGGAGGCCCTGCGCTGCAAGGCCGAGGGCAAGGCGAAGACCATCGTCTTCAACTTCAGCGGGCACGGCCATTTCGACATGGCGTCATACGAGCGATACTTCGAGGGCAAACTCGAGGATTACGAGCACCCGGAAGCTGCTATCCGCAAGGCAATGGCAGATGTTCCGGAAGTTCCGTAAATCCACGCGAAGTGACAAGAACGAACAAAGGGCTGCGTCGGGAAACCGGCGCGGCCCTTCCTTTTTCGATTGACAACCATGTTGCCGATATGGGAGAAATATACTCATGTGACCGGATCATTCCGGTTGGGGCCGGGCGGCGAAGGACAAATTGACCGGGAGAGGCCGAGATGGACGCGACGGGATCGTCGGGAC
>JAKLEA010000016.1 GCA_022711755.1 Planctomycetota bacterium | reverse complement strand
TTTCAGTCTCCAAGGAATAGCTTCCATGTCCAGACATACTACATATGACCCCTACTGAAGTCATGTGCATACCCAGAAAATGCGATGATATTGTTGTGCGCGCCCATCTGCCCCGCAGATCGCTACGCCTTCCGCCTGACACTCACGCCGTCTTCAGGCTGAAACGCGGGTCGCTTAGGACGGCCGCCGCGCGGCGGGTCTGTTCCGGGATGGCGGATGGAAGGTCTCCCAGGGAGTACGGGCGGCGTATGCGGCGATACTTGGCCTCCCCCAGGCGGTGGAAGGGCAATATCTCCAGGCCTTCCGACGGGCGAGTTTCGAGTATAAGGGCCTTGAGTCCCTCAAGCGCCTGCTCATCATCGTTATAACCCGGCACAAGGGGGTAACGAACGAGGACGGTCGCCCCGGACGCGCAGATGCGATGCAGATTCTCGATAATGAGGCCGTTGTCCGCGCCGGCAAGCTCCCGATGCCGGGCTGGATCGGTGTGCTTGACGTCGCACATCCAGTAATCAACCTGCGGGAGCAGGCTTTCGATGATTTCCCAGCGGGCGCAGAGGCAGGTCTCGACGGCGGTAGGTATGGCAAGCCGGCGGGAAAGCTGCAGGATGGCGCGGGTGAATTCGGGCTGGGCCATCGGCTCGCCGCCGGAGACCGTGACGCCGCCGCCGGATGTCCGGTAGAATGGCTCGTCACGAACGACGATGGCCATGACCTCTGCGGCGGTCATTTCTTTACCGATAAGTTCAAGCGCGCCGGCGTAGCAACCCTCGGCGCAGCGCCCGCAGAGGGCGCACTGATCGTCCCGGTAGGAGCGGCGGCCCTTCGAGTCGGAGACGTGCGCGGCCTGCGGGCACGTCTTGAAACAATGCCCGCAGGCAATGCACTTGGCGGGATCAATCGCAAGCTCGCGCCCGAAGGCGATGCCTTCGGGATTGTGACACCAGAGGCATTTCAGGGGGCAGCCCTTGAGGAAGACGGTTGTGCGTATCCCCGGACCGTCGTGCGTGCAGAAACGCTGGATGTTGAAGGTGACGCCGCGCGCTTCCGCCGCCGGATCGGAAAGGTTGTGTTCGCCGTCAACCACCGTCGGCCTCTCGCCGCGAGCCGGCGATTTGAGTGTTTTCCAGACCGGATCCGCGCTCAGAACTTCTCCGCCGGAGGCGCGTCAACCCTGAGCAGTTCCTGGAGTTTCTCCTCGTTGGCGTGAAGCTCGCGGGAGATTTCAACAGCCGTCTGCTTGACCTTGGGGAGAAGGCGGGCAAGCTCCTGGTTATCCAGCCTCTGGGCCGGGGCGAGCATGCAGAGCGCCCCGATGATGCTGTCGTCCCCGCCCATGACGGGCACGGAGACTGCGCGGACGCCAAGGATTGTCTCTTCCCGATTCAGGGCATACCCAGCCTCGGCAATGTCCTTCAATTCCTTCTTCAGGGCGTTTGCGCTGGCAATGGTATGGGGGGTGAGTTTGGTCAGCTTCTTGTCCTTCTGCTTGATGACCCCCAGCGCCATGAGCAGCTTACCGGCGCAGGTGGCGTGATTCGGCAGGGCGGAGCCTGGGACTGCCCGAGCGCCGAACCGATCGCCCGACGCCGCTTCCAGCAGCAGCAACGCCTTGTCCTGGGTGGGGACGTAAAGCTGAACGGTTTCGCGCGCGGTGGCCGCCAGTTTCTTCATGTGCAGATATGCGGTGGCGTAGAAGACCCCCATACCGCGGTCGTGTCCGGCAAGGGCGAGAGCTTTTGGGGTCAGCGTGAACTTGCTCTTGGAGCCGCGCTCTATGTAGCCGCTCTCCTCCATAACGCGCATGATGCGAAAGACCATGTTTGTGGAGGCGCCGGTCTGTCGGGAGATTTCAGCCACTCCGTAAGGAGCATCGCTCCGGGCCAGAAGTTCCATGATGTCAAGCAACGATTGCGCCGCAGGCGCCCTGTAGTCTCGTTTTCCTTCAAATTCGGGCATTTTCCAAGTTCACCTCAAAGTTAAAGTTATGACCGTAAGAATGCTCAGCTTCCGGATTCTATTGGGAGATTGCGCCACTGTCAAGTGGCATGATGCAATCTGCTATATTTATATGTTGCCATCCCTCTTGACGGTGTCTGCCGTCGTTCCGAGCCTGCCTATGAAGGGCACGGCAGCGACCGAACAGAGAACCAGAAAGCCCAGGAAGATGAACCAGCCCCTGTACGCCGCCGGATCGGACGCCGAGTTGCCCAACCGATCGCAATATGCCCCCGCGACCAAGTGCGCCGAGGACGACAACCCACCGGCCACCAGGAGCAGCAACCCGATCATGCGCCCGCGATAGCGCGGCGGCACGCGCTCCATCAGCGCCGTCTCACCGACGGCATAGGTTCCCAGGGCGAAGAAATTGTAAAATGCCAGAGGGATTAGGATCAATCCCGGTTTCCAGAAAGGGATGCTCATTATGCCGATCGCGGCCAGAACAAGGGCGGCCGTGAGCGTCGGCAGGCGGCGTCGCCCGTGGGAGAAATGGCCCAGAATCGGATTGGCCACGGCCCCCACGATGGACATCAGTGCCAGCGTCCGCCCGGCGCCGTCCGGAGCCATGCCCCACGCCTTCTGAAGGTAGGCGCTCAACGTGCTCTGGACGCCGTTGCCGCCGAAGTCGCGCAGGCAGAAGGCGATTGACACGGCCATGAGCGGAAGCAGGAGGGAGGCGAATGTGATCCCGTCGTCGCCGGGCGCGCCTTGAGCGGAGTCCGACTGAGGCCGATCAGGATGCGCTCTGGGTACGTCGCGGGCAAGGAGCCAGACGAGCGCCGAAACGATGACCCCAAGAGCGCCTATCTCGAAGCACGGGGCGCGCCATCCCGTCTCGGCCCCCGGCATAACATTCAGTCCCCATCCCGGCATTCCGGAACGCCAGCCGGAATACCTGAAGCCGGAGAAGAAGCCGATTGCCGTGCCCATGCCCATTATGCCCACGGCCGTCCCCCCGTGCCGGGGGAAAAGCGAAATTGCCAGCCCATTGCCCGCTGGGTGAAAAAGACTGCCGCACAATCCGCCCAGGATAACGAAAACCACAAGCGTCGAATAACTTGTCGCGGCGCTCATGGCGACGAACATCGCCCCGTTCAACCCCAGCCCGACGGCAAGCACCCTGGCCCTGTTGAACCGATCGGCTGCCATGCCGGCGAAGTAGCTGCCAGCGCAATAAACCAGCCAGTAGATCGTGACAAGAGCGGAAACGTAACCAAGCCGGGACAGCCCGAAATCCTTCTGAATGATGAAATAAAGCGGGACCAGAAGGACTGCGTAGGCGTGCGTGAAGGCATGCAGCAGGACGCAGAAAAACAGGGTCATGCGCCTGCGCCAGATGGGCAGGCCTTCGGCGGCAAGTTGTTCGGCGCGGGTGTCAAGCATCGAAGTGTTTCAGCGCAAGTCTGCTGTAGCGCAGGCGTCCCGGCTGCGAAAAACCCGGGCAGGCAAGACGCCTGAGCCACGATCTGCAACCGGCGGTTAAGCCGAACAAATACGCTCAAAAACAGCACTGAGTTATTTGAATGACAGGGGGATCTCCGGGCCGTCGTATAGCGCAGCGCCGGGTTGGGGGCCGCAGCCCATGCGGACCTCGCCTTTCTTGACGGTCAACAGCTTCTTATCCGTCGTCGTCGGGGCGGTGATTATGCCGTAGTAGCGGCCCATCCAATACGCATCCAGCCAGCCGGACGGCTCATTGACGCCCTTTCCTCCTCCTCCGTCGGGGCGCTGGTAGTTGTGGTCCCAACGCTGGACGCCGACCTCGCGCGGCCCCATCGGTTTCCAGTCCTCGACGTAATTCTTGTAAGGCTCCGGGACGGCCAGATCGTGCCGATGCGAGTTCGTGTAACGGTAGTTCCGGCAGTCCAGCGGCCAGTCGCGCAGATGCTCCGAAACGCGATCTGTTTCGCAATCATTACCAGTCAGCGCGGAGTAGACGAGGCTGAACCAGACCATGTTGTCCAGGCGTTTGACCTCCCAACTCCGCTCAAGGCTGCGGCGATAGATGGCGCGCAGCTCCGGATCGTCCTCGTAATTGAGCATGGGGTAGTAGCTCAGGAACGCAAGCCGGTCGTCAAAATGCGTGACGATGGGGAAGACGAGCTTCTGGCGCAGGACGCACTTGTGGTACCCCCAGTCCAGAAGCTGCTGTTTGGCCATGCGGAACTTATCGTCGCCCGTGACTGCAATGGCGGCCTGGATGAAGCTGAGCGCCTCCATGCCGTTCAGCCCCGATGCGATGAAACCTTCGGGACGTTGGAGGTAGTCCGTATCCCATCGCGCCCACTTTGTCGGCTTGCCGTCCAGGTCGCGCAGAATCCAGCCGTTCTCCACGATATGCGAGCAGATGCGGTCAATGTGTTCCTTCGCCGCTTCCTTCTCAGCCCCTTCGGCGACAAGCTCGTAGAAGAGGACGACGCTGTAAATCTGGGCGTCCACCTCGTCGCTGGACGTGTCTCCCTTCCACTGCCACTTGCCGTCCTCGGTTTCATGCCATTCCGCCGGCAGTCCGCCCGATCCGGTGCTGGAAAGCAACGCCTTTTCCCCAACGGCGTATATGGCGCGGGCGGGGAAGCCGGGAATCGGGGTTATCTCCTCCGTCCACTTCATGGCCTTGAACGCCTCGACAGCCTGGAGGCGGACCTTGGGGTCCTTCGTGACGGCGTATTTGTAGCACAGCGAGTTCATGTAATGGCACAGCCAGCCGCCGTCGTTATCGCTCAGGAAACGGACGTATTCGTTCCGCTTGCCGTCCCAGACAAGTGT
Source organism: Planctomycetota bacterium (assembly GCA_022711755.1). Classification (GTDB taxonomy): domain Bacteria; phylum Planctomycetota; class Brocadiia; order SM23-32; family JAKLEA01; genus JAKLEA01. The sequence continues at coordinate 134,900 of JAKLEA010000016.1, read as the reverse complement.
GTTGATGAAGCCGATGCGCTTCTGCCCCCATTCCTCCAGCCAGTTTTCATACCATTCAGCCTTCTTCTGGAGGGTGTAAGGTTCGTATTCGATGATCCCGATGCCGGAGTCGGTTGCTATGTAGGCGACGTTGTCCCCGCAGGCGATGGCGTTGACCTTGTCGGCTGGAATCCACCGGTCGCAGCCGAAAAAGTGGTATTTGCCGCCGACATTCCGGATCGCGCCGCGCATCGTGCCGATCCATACGTCGTCCGCAAAACCCTCGGCGACGCACGTCGTGTCCTCGTAGCAAAGCCCCTGTTTGCCGGTGATCGTCCGCCATGTCATACCGCGAAGCTCGGCAAGCCCCTTGTCCGTCGGCACAAGTATACGCTCCCGGAAGCTGAGCATGTCGCGGGTGACCGAACCGAGCGGCAGGTGGCCCCAGTCGTCCACGTCGAAATACTCGAATCTGCCGTCCTGCAGGAACGCGAGACAGTTTGAATGTCGCACATAGATGGTCTCGCAGTATGACGCAGCGTCCAGGATGGGCATTCGCGATTTGGCGCTGTTAAGGGGGATGAGTCCGCTTTTTTCGAGCCTGAAGAGATCGGATGCGGAGGCGATCACAATCCCGCCGAGATGCGCGCAGACGTCAATGAACGCGCCGTCAGCGATTTTGGCCCACTTTCCGCCTGAGAGTCGCCACACCGCGCTCTCGGCTACGCACCAGAGCGCCTTGTTCAGTGCGCGGAGGCGCAGGATTCTGTCCTTCGGGCCGCCCGCGTCTGCCAGCGCGCTGTCCTTTAGGCGCTTGACCCCGGTTGCGTCGCCCGCATAAAGGACGCCGCCAAGAACGGCAAGGGTTGTTATCGGCGAATCCGACGGGACCTTGCTCCCGATCTCCTGAGGGTAGACTTCATCATTGATTATGCGCCATGTCGGGTTGTCCGGGATGGGAAAACCTTTGCCTTTGTATGTCACTTCCGTTTTCCTTTCGTTCGAGCGGGGAAACACATATCGCGCCGTAAATGTTTGAGACTTGAAGGCGATATCATACGGCAACAGCGTTTCGTGTCAAAGAGCGATGCCGCGATAACGCCCGGCGGGATTTTGCGCTGGTAAGGCAACGCTATTATCTCCCCGCGAATGACGTTATCATGTCGCAAGACGATCCGCCGTGTCACAGGGGACGATTCAGGAGGAAGACCATGAACCGGGGAAAAAGCTCGACCTGCCTGCCGGCGTTAATTCTTCTCTTGATTGCATTTCTGATTCCGGCGGCAGGGGCCGCGGAATTGACGCGCGCCGCGCTGGAAGCCGCAACCGAAGCCTCCTACTGGAATTTCAGCGAAGGGCAATGGCAGACCGGCGGCGGAATGCTCGTCCAGTCGAACACGAGGCTTTTCTGCGCAGCTTTCCTCAAGAACCCGGCCTGTCGGAACGCATGTGTCTCCGCAGAATTCCGAGTGAGCGAAGAAGGAACCGGAGTGAAGGCGGCGGGGCTTCTGATCGGGGCGACGTCCGATAACGACTATATCGGGCTGCATCTGGAGACACGGACGCCGCAGCTCATACTCTATCGCACGCCGTGGGTTGCCGGGGGGACTGAAATGGGGAGGCGCGCGCTGCCGCGCGAAAGGCTTGCCGCCGGCCAGTGGCATTCCGCCTCTCTGGAAGCGCGCGGAACGAAGTGCGTTGTTCATCTGGACGGGCGGAAGATTTTCGAGGTTGAAATGAAGGCGGAATCACCCGTCGGCCTGCCCGGAGTCTACACAAGCCAGGGCAAGGTTGAGTTCCGGAACATAACCGTCCATGGAAACGCGGAGCAGATGAAGGAGGAATGGAAAATGGATCCGAAGCTCTACAAGATCATTTGCGATGACGCTGGCGCGGGCGGTTATCAGGCGTTCCCGGATGTATGCCGCGCAGCCAACGGAGACCTGATCGCCGTCTACTACGCGGGCTACGGGCACGTGTCCGTGGCCAACGACAGGCTGCCGAAGGCCGGGCGCATCTGCGCGTCGCGCTCAACCGACGATGGGCGGTCGTGGGGAGCGCCGTTCATGGTCTGCGACACGGATGCTGACGACCGCGATCCGCATATCGCCCTCCTGCCGGACGGCTCTCTCATATGCAACTGGTTCGCAACCTGGCCGGACAACGCCATCCCCGCGCAATTCAAGTTCAAGCATCAGGTCGTTACATCCGTATCCGGAGACAATGGACGGACGTGGTCGGAACCGCAGTGGTTCCAGTTCGCGGAGGATTTATGGTGGGTATGCTCCGCGCCTGTGCGCGTCCTTAGCGACAAGACGCTGATACTCGGACTCTATACCGAAGATGCAAAGGCGAACACGGCCTACGGCGCGACGGTTAAGAGCCGGGACGGCGGGAAGACGTGGACGAACCTTGCGACAATCGGAAAGGATTCCGGGGTAAGGCTGGACGCCGAAACGGACGTCATCGAGTTGAAGGATGGTCGGCTGTTCGCCGCGCTGCGCTCACCGGGACCGAGCATGTATTACGCATTCTCCGCGGACAAGGGGTTGAACTGGGGACCGGTAAAGCCGTTCGGATTTCCCGGCCACTGTCCTTACCTCATGCGCCACAGCAGCGGGGCGATCCTCTGCGCGCACCGCCTCCCCGCAACGTCAGTGACGTGGTCGTGGGACGAGGGAGCGACGTGGGCCAAACCGATCCAGGTTGACTCCGTAGGCGGGGCTTACCCCAGCCTGCTGGAGTTGAAGGATGGGACAATCCTCTGCGTCTACTACGAGGAAGGCGAGAATTCACGAATCAGGGCTGCGCGGCTGAGGGCGACGCGGGAGAAGGGCGCAGAGGCGATCCCCTGGTAGGGACCATGGCGAATCCAGCGGAGCGGAGAGTAATGGCGCTCTCAACAAGAATGTTCTATTACAGGCCGACGAAACCGCCGATTCTGACCGGCCATTCGCTGGCGTATTTCTTCAAACTGCTTTCCCGGACTGGGATTCTGGCCCGGACCGGCAAGTTTTCCTGTCGGTTGTACTCGTGGGGGACGATTTACAAAGATGAAGGGACCTTAGCTTCGGAATCGCCGTCGGAAGCCGATGCGCTGTGCAAGGACTTTCCGTCGCTTCTGGAGAAGGTATCGCACGGCGGCGACGACATCAGAGTGGCCCGGGTGTCGCTCGGGAACGCTGTCGGTTGCGTGACGCAGGCGCTGACCCGTCAGCGGCTGCCGCAGAACGAACAACCGATGATCCTTGACAAGGTCGGTTTTGAGATTGGCATAATCGAAAGCGCCCTTCTCGTTTCAGAAAAGCCGGTCCTGGTGGGACACATGGCGCTGTGGTTTTCCGGAACGGGGAATCCGTACCCGTGGAGCTTCCGGGACATGATTGACCGCGCAGAGGCGCTGCCGGAGATTCGCGCAATGACGGAGCTTTGCCGCGAGACGTGGCCCGTCAAGCCGGCAAAGCCCTCATGGCGCGAGAAGAGGAAGCGAAGACGCATGGGCAGGCTATGGCCATACGAGGGCGTTGACTGGCCGATGGACTGGTTCTGGGGTCTTGCAGAAAAAGAGGATTGACGCGCGGAGATAAAGTCATGACGCGATTGAAGTTAATGCTCGTTATTGCGGCAACTGTTTTCACATTGGCCGACGCAGCGCCGGCGCTGGACAGGCCGTGGATCAGCGACACCTACTTCTACTGGTACACGTGGGACTATGAGAAGGAGATTGGATCGTGGATCGGCGGGGTCTACAACACTCCGCTGGTCGGCTACTACGAATCCCGCAGCTATGACGACAACTATCGTGAATTGAAGATGGCCTCCGAATGGGGCATCACGCACCACTTCATGGATTACTGGGCGCCCCACTGGCTTGACCTTGATGGAAAGCCTCGCGAGGCCCTCCTGATGCGGGCGACTGAGGCCCTGCGGGACAAGGGCTATGACATCTGGATGTCCTACTACCAGGATGGCGAAGACTTCCAGATGGACAGGTTCACGAAGAACATGGAGCCTGGCCGGGACGTCTATCTGGCGCTCAAGAACTATGCCGGATCGCGCGTCTGGCCCCGGATTCAGGGCAAGCCGTTCCACCTCGTCTACGGGCGCAACGGCCTGCCCGCCCTGAGCGAGGACCATGAAGCTTTTCGAGGGTGGTTGAAAAAGAAATACGCCGACATCGGCAAGCTGAACGCGGCGTGGCAGCGCGAATTCAAGGCATGGGAAGAGGTCGAGCTTGATTTCGGAGCCGGCGTTCCGCGGGCTGACTCGATCTGCTTCCAGTACGACGCATGGAAGGAGGAATGGGCGAGGCTGGACGCGATGGTCAACAAGGAATTCGGCTATCCCGGCCTGAGCGTCTCATTCGATATCGGTTACGCGCCGTTCCGGGGATTCGGCTTCTCCAACCAGACGAAAACGTTCACCGGGCCGCATTCCTACGGCGGCATATTCGGCCCGCCGGAGGAGCAGGACGTTGAACGCCTGATCAACGCAGTGGTCGCCAAGTGGTATGACACGGTATTCTTAGACCACTTCAAAAACTTCTACCACGACTGGGAAATCCGCATCCCCGGCATCCGCTACGCGCCGCATCCGCTTCACTTCGACCGCTTCTGGACCGGCGCGATGATGCGTTACAGCGAGGCTCTGCTGCATCTTTCATGGAACGAATGGTGGGAGGGCAGCAACCTGGAGCCGTGCATGGAATACGGCAAGACCTACTGCGAGAAAAACATGTTCTACAGCACGCTCATGCAGTTGGCCTTCCCGTCAATCAAGGATTATTCGAAGGGCGCGCAGGTCGCCGTCCTGCTGAACGACCGGCAATGGACGCTGGGCAGCCCGCGCCAGGAGGACCTTTACGGCGCCATCCAGTCATTGCGTTCTCTGACCGTCCCCTTCGCGCTGATTCCGGATGATTTCGTTACGGCGGAGCGGCTCAGCGGTTACAAGATGGTCATTGCGCCGTCGGCGGGAGTCGGATTCGGCGTCAATGCGCAAGGCGAGGACATCGCTAAGCTGCTTGACGACTGGGTGAAAGGCGCTGAAGACAGGCATCTGCTCATTTCCCTGCACGACGCGCTTTGGCGAGAGCTTGGGCTGAAGACCGCCGAAACTGCGCCAGGCGGGGAGCAGAAGGCCGGGCCGGACATGAACTGCTTCGTTGACGTCGGCGTCGAGGGCGATGAGAAGTTCCTCGTCAACGGCTTCAGCGGTCGGGAAAACTGGGGGAAACTGGAAAAGGACAAATTCGGCGCGTCCGACGTTGACCTTACGGCCCGCTGGACGCCTGCGTCCGGAAGGGAAACTGTTCTCATCCTGCCCGCGTCACCCGGCAGGGACCACGTCCTGCGAATCTGCGGCAACGGTTTCGCCGCAAACTCCGCCGATGTCCTTGTGAACGGGCGCAAGGCGGGACGCTTCGAGATATCCGGCAACAGGCAGGAGCAGTTCGAGGTGAGCGTCCCCGCCGCCCTGATCGGCAATGCTTCGCTGATCGAGGTGAAACTTGCGTTCGAGAAGGCGAACATTCCGGGAAGGATTGACCCGAAGAAATTTCCGGGCGAGGGCCGCGTCTGTAACCTCGGGCTTGACTGGCTGCAGTTTGCCACAGCAGGGACGCCGCTGGACAGAGAGCGGCGATTCACGATTCCGGAAGAGAAGGTCATGCTTGATGAGGCGATCTTCCAGCAGATCGGCAAGCGCGAGCTTCCGGTTGCGTACGCAACGCATGGGAATCTCTCCGCCGCGAATCCGCAGACCCTCTCCCGGTACGCAACCGACGGGGCCGCGCACATGCTGGAGTTCACCCCGTCCGGCAGCATGCTTGTCGTCAACGGCGACATCGGACGCATTCCCCTCCCCCTCATGGAATTCCTGCTCATGCGGTGGGCGAAACTAAGCCCGCTGCACGAGATCCGCGGGAAGAACGTCCGGTCCGCCGTTCTTGACGCCGGGACAACGCGCCTTGTCCTGGCCATGAACTATGACTCCTCCGGGCCGAGCGCGGTGAATTTCGCAATTGACCCCGAAGGGCTGCCCGTGGCGGACGTTACGACGCTTTCCCGAGACGAGGACATCTTCGAACTGGTGCCGTACCGCATCGAGAACGGAAAGGTCTGTTTCGAGGATGAAATCCGCTACTGCGCGATTTATCAGATCGCGCGCTGCCCGGTCAGGCTTGCCGTGAAAGCGCTGTCGCTTCATCAGGGCGAGAAGGCCTCGGTTGACCTGCACCTTCAGAACCTGACGGACGAGCCGGTCAATGGCCGTGTGACGCTGCGCTGCATCTCGCCGACGATCACCTCTGACACGGTTGAGTTCTCTCTCCCGCCGCAGGGAAGAGAGGCGCGCCCGCTGACGATAAGCGTCGCCCCGGACTCCGAATGGGGGCGCAGGACGGTTTCGCTTGAGGTTGAATGGCCGGGTGGAAAGGCCAATTACATCCGCAAGCTAGTCGTCGAGCGCGCGCCTGAACTCAGACTGACGACCCCGGTAATTACTTCCCGCCGTCCTCTTGTGGGCATCGTCAGCGAACCTTCGGCCTTCGCCAAAACCACCGAAGCCCTTGACGTAAAGCTGAAAGCCGGCGAAGAACAGGCGGAACTTGGCGACATGGCCGCCGGACGCGAGGGCCTGGCTCCAATGAAATCCATCGCCCCGGCCGGTGATGTTCCGGTAATCTCAACAGTCCCTGTCTCAGCTACGTATTCCATGCGAACGGGCGTAGGAAAGCAGGATTTCAATCTTCGCGTCGCCCGACTGCCCAGCACGCCCGAGGAAAGACCGAAGGACGCCCCTGCCGACGCAATTGCAAGGATATATGTCGTGAACGGCAACCGCCGCCCGATAACCGGCGAGACTTTGTTCCTGCGTCTTGATGAGAAGACGGGCGCAGCGGCGAAAGCGGACGGCGTATTCATGCGCGAAACCGGAGGAAATGCCATCCCTTCGCAGATGGGCGCCGACGGGACGCTGGTTTTTGCCTGTGAAGCCCCGCCGGAAAGCGTTCAGACCTGCTGGATTTGCGCGGGGAAACCTGTTCAAATCTCCGCGTTGAGACATGTGGCGGAATCGCTTGGAACAGGCAAAGGCAAGCTCACGGTTGACACCGGACGCATCAGGGTCGTTCTGGACGAGGCCAAAGGGGCAACAATGACGTCGCTTCTCTCCCTGCGCACCGGGAACGATTACGGCGCGGCTGGGTTCGGCTGCGCCGCCGGCGACTTCAGCCGTCACGACGACAAAGTCCCGACGGATGATTCGGTCCAGTTCATCAAGGAGCGTAAGATCAACCAGCGGGACTTTACGGCAAAGATCGCCGTCATCGAGTCCGGTCCGGCAAGGCTTGTCGTGGAATGCCAGTCCAGAGGGGCGGAAATCGCGACGACACAGACATACGTTTTCCGCCCGGACGCCGCCGGATTCGACGTGAGCAGCACGGCGCATTTCCTGGGCAAATCGAGGCCGCAGGAGGTCGTGATACTGGACGCGCGGCTGAAGCGCAACGGCATCACGAAAATCTTCCCCAACTTCACGGGAATCATTGAAGGAGAAAACGAAAAACATCCGCATTTCGGCTGGCGCGAGGCTCCATACCTTCCCCCCTATGCCACAATGATGACGCCTGACGCCTTCAACGAAAGCGTCTCGTTCGTCATGCAGTTCAACGACGGCGCTGACTGGTTCCGGCAGGGGCTTTGGCCGGCGCAGCGCCCGAATCCGGGCATATGCGAATATTCTCAGCTTGAATACATCGCCCGCGCGCGCGTGAACGGCAAAGTCAGTCTGCGCGTCATCCTGCACCCGGGGCATCAGGTAGAGGCCCGCCTTGCGTCCGAGGACATGCGCACAAGGCCCATCGTCATCGGCGACATCTTGCCTGGGCAGGCCGTAAAAATCGAACCCGCCCAGGATGCCGGGGCGCAGCCGGCATGGTGGAATGCGCACTGGCGGTTCCGGGCGCAAGCGGTCCCGGTCGGCGAAGCAGTTCCGGGGCAGTGGCTATCCGGCGAGGTTGATCTCTCAAAACTCGCGGGCGAGCGCATTGATCCCGACTCCGTCCGCGTTGTGGCTCACATTCAAACGAAAGAATCGCCCGGCCGTTGTGCGATAATTGACGCCTTGACTGTCTCCGGCAATCCGGACAATCCCGCGTCGCTTGTGATCTCATGGCGCGTTCCGCCTGCGCCGTCTCTCCCGTCCGCGCCCGTCTACATGCTCTACTTCGACACTCAGGACAGGCCGAAACCGCGCCGGGCGATTCTTACGTGCGGCCCGGTTTCCGGCAGCCTTGTGAATGGTTCCTTCGAAATGGGATCTGAGGCTTGGGCGCTCAGCAATGCAGCCTTCTCCACCGAGGCGGCAAAGAGCGGCAGGACGGCGCTGCGCCTCGCGCTGTCAGGCCAGGGGATATCGCTTGCCGCAAACGGAAGCATGAGGCTCGCGCCGAAATCAGGTTACCGGCTGACGTTCTTCGCGCGGACGAGCGATCCCGGAGTCGAGGTCCGGACGAACTTCTACCAGGATTCGGGCTACGACTTCGCGCAGGTCCCCATAACCCTGGAGGGCGACGGACAATGGAAGAAATACGAGGCGGCACTCGAGACGCGCGACTTTCCGCCCGACGTGGCCCCGGCGCTGAGAATGTGGCTCCTCAACCAGAAGGGGACGGTTCTGATTGATGACGTTACAGTGGAGCCGCTGACGGAGACAGGCGATACGAAGATGCAGTTCACGGTGAACGGGAAAGCGGAGGTTGTAAAAGAATGATGCAGTGGCCTTTTCAGGACGGGCAGAAGACGCTTGAACGCTACCTTCAGTTGAGGAGAATCGGGAATGAACTCAATTCCCGCCTGATAAAGCTAATCTCAAAGAGCGAGATGAAAGCTGCCGCTGATCGCCTCGGTATCCTGTCAAGAGGCGTTATCGTATTCGGCACGGAGAACCAGGCAGACGTTCTCTTTGACCATGCGATCTTTGATTGGCGCGATGATGATTCAAATGTAATTGACGCATACATGGCCGAGAATCCACCGATTTCCGGATCAGACGAAGAGGCATGGCTTAATGCGGCGAAGAACGCTTATTTTTCTGTCTTTAAGATAACTGACGCCGTTAGAGGGTTGGGGATTCTCCTGGACGATCTGATCTGCAAAGGGCGGTACGCGGTTACCGATGTCAACCTCAGCAATTGCGATGTGATCGGAGAAACAATGCTTATGAGACTCTTTATTCATGACGACTTCGCCATGAGCAGCGGAACCGCTCTGCCATTGGACGTCAACATGCTTAAAGACATCATTTCACTCTTGAAGAAACATGTGCCGGAGTCAAAGAAACTGTCAGATATGGGAAAGGCGCAGCGGGGGAAGATGAACGGGGCAATCATCAAGGCGTGTCTCCGGCGCGGCGCGACCGATTACGTGCATTACGCTGATCCGGGAGATGTCGTTGAGGACTACGATGATGAATTTTATGACGATGAATATTCTACCGCCCCAAAGATTGGGCGAAACGATCCGTGCCCATGCGGAAGCGGGAAGAAATACAAGAAATGCTGCGGACGCTGATGATTCCGCGCGGTTATTCCTCAAACGATACGCCCATCTTCACAGCGTCCATCCGCGGCTTTTCTGTTTTCGACATCGCGCCGATGCGAATGTTGTGAATCCCAAACCACGGCCTTCCGCCGACGTGCCCGCCAGTCTCTATGTTCCTGATTTCTATGGCGTTCAGCCCTTCCTTGAAGGCATCCCGAGGGACTATAAACTCGCATGACCCAAGCCCGGTATGGGGAAACGGCGCGGCGTCTGCGAAGACGAGCCGCCCGTTCACGAACACGGCGCATGAGACCTTGCCATCGTCCTCGACCGGACGGCTAAGCCCGGTCATTTCAATGCAAAGAGCGGCGTCCGGTTTCTTCCCCATCGCAAACCACGCCGTGATGCGATCGGCGGGCTTGTTGCCCTTCGAGTAGACCACGTTTCCGTCATCTGAGACCTTGGTCTTTCCCGGGAAGACGTGAAGTCCGTAACCGTAACTCGTCGCCCCCCCGCCGGCGAAGTCGCGCCCTGTCAGAATCAATTCGCCCTTTTGCTCATCATAGGCTTTCGCATCGGAAGGCTCCGTCGGGCCGATCATGGAACTCAAGGTCGCAATAGCGCCCGTCGCGAAGGTCGCTTCGAACGCGTTAGGGGCATTGGCGTGGGAGGATGACATCGAGGTGGAGACGGTATCCGCCTTGAGTTCCTCGGCGAGTTTCATCATCTCACGTCTCGCCGCGTCAGCGTCCTTCATATCGCCGGCCCGCGCGGCGCTGAAACCTCGAACTGCGGCATCGTAATATTTCAGTGTCTTCTCTCCGTATGCGAAGCGCGCCTCGTCCTCTGCGATGCGTTTCGCGATCCTGCCCGGCAATTGCGTCTTCATCGCTTCATCAATGATGCGCCTGCACTCGCCGGAAGCCGCAAGAATCTCGTCCCAGTCGGGGCCGTCGTCCTTCTCGAAGCCAGTCTTCTCGCGCTTCATGTGACTGCTTGTGAACAGGTCCGCCGCGCCGCCGTTGAGCCGCCGGGCGAAACGGTATTTGATCTCGCTTACGTTGCTGAACGCCAGTTCAAGGCCTTCGTAGAATCTCCGCATCTCCGCAGCCGCCGGGCCGTAACGCTTGCCGAAATAGTCCGACCACAATTCGGAGCAGTCCGCTTCCGGATTCCACAACTGCCGGGCCATCTGCCAGTTTGTCAGCGCCATGTTGCCCCAGCCGCCGGTCGCGCAGTGCATGTAATGGAAATGCCTCGCGCCGAGGCTGTAATAATGCGGGATGTCGCGCGCCATCGTCCGCATGTAGCAGGCGGGCAGCGATTTGTATCCCGATACATTGTAATACTCGCCTATGCAGAGCTGCCCCCGGTAATGCCGGTTCGGATCAACGTTCCACCCGTATAGATGCCTGCTGTAGGCCGAATTGCAGGAGCATGACGCATCGTCGAAATTATGGACGTAGCATCGCACAATCGGAAAGTAAGTGGCGATGCAAGTCTCATAATCGAAGTCCGCCGGAAGTGGGCGCGTCGGCGGTTCAAGAACGTCGGCGTAGGCCAGAAACAGGAGCCGTATCGGGCGGTTGATGAGCTTCTCCGCCTGCGCCTTCTTGATCGCCTTGTCGTAATTGTAGACGAAAAGCAGATTGCGGTCCGTCGGCGCGCCGAGAGCCTTGCACTTGTCGCACTCGCACCACTTTCCCCCGTCAAGCATCCAGCAGTTGATGACGTCGGCGTTCCTGTATCTGCCGTCAATCAGTTCGAGCATCGCGCCCTTCAGAAGCTCCGCCGTCGCGTCCGCGTTTGAGGTGCAGTAATTCACCCCGCCCCCCCAGCGGCTCACGTCCGACGAGCGCTTTCCCCCGCGCATGCCGTACCACTCCGGATGCGCCTCGAAATATGAGAGCGCTCCGTCCCCGTTCTCATCGCCGCGGAATTCGCCGCTGATAGGATAGGGATCGGCGGGCTTCTCTTCATCCCCGTTGAATTTGGCGTGGTTGTAGGGATACGGATCGTGCGGGAATAGGTTGTTGACCTGAATGGTATGCTCCCCGCCGACGAGCATGATGCCGAGTTTGCGCAGCGTGTTCGTGCCTGTCTGCTGGACGCACCAGTAATTCATCCGGTTGCGCGCCATCCAGAGCAGGAAATCGGGGTTCCCCCGGTCCTCCCATGCGTGGAAGCCGCGTATGCCGAATTTCGGCGTCTCCCTGACGTCCATCTCCGGGAGTCGTTCGAGCTTCAGCGACGGGATTTCCTCGTGGATTTCTCCCGGCCCGAACCAACGGCAACCCAGCCTGTGCAGAAAATCGTAGACGCCGTAAAGAGTCCCCGACCGACCGCCGCCCGCAATCAGGATGCAACTTTTTCCGCGCAACAATCCGCTTTTAATGACGTATCCTTCCGGTCCGAGCTTAGGGAGTTCTTCAGCAGATATCCCCCACGCGTGACACGCTTCGCGCGATAATGAGTTCAAATCCGGCCCGCCCAGGATAATCAGATCGCCTTCCGGCGCCGCGCCGTCGTCGTTGATCGTGAAGTCATTGTCCCGCCCCGTCATCCTGCGGAGATATCTCTGCAGTTCGACTGCCGCGAAACACTGCGAGCAGACCGCGTCATCGCGTTTGTCCGCGTCCAGCCAGTTGACGTTTTCCTCATCGAACGCCGCTTTTGCCGCATCCGGATGGTTTCCGGCGTCAACGATTATCGCAGTGTCCGCGATTGAAGATGATCGCAGTATCGCGCTCGCAAGCAGAACGGCAAGCAACGCGAATGTCCGGCGTCTTTCCATCGTTCGCCTCCTTCAGATCGGTATTCTTGCCGTCCAGTCCTCCCATTGCCCCGCAGACCAGCGCTTGCCTTCGTCAATCCTGACGTCCAAGTCGCCGATATCAATGGGATAAGCGATCGTGGCTTCGATCTGGCCTTCGGAAACGGTGATTACGCGAACCTGGAATGGAGGTTCGAAGAAAGCCGACGTCGTCAGAAGGACGCAACCGCCGTCGCGCGTCGCGCACGTCGCGTGACAGTGGCCGGAGAGGACAAGCCTGACCTGCGGATGCGAGTTTATGAAGTCGCGCATCCGCTGTATGTGCGGCCCGGGCGGGGCGTGAATCGCTTCGGTAAGACCCGTCAGCCTCGGTGGGAGGGGGTTGAGCGTTTCGTGCATGGCCAGTATCGCCGGCCTGCCCCGAAGCCGCTCAAGCCGGTTTTCAAGCCATTCGTACTGTTCGTCTGAAAACGACGCCCACATCACCCCTTCGTCCGGCCAGTGGAATCCCGGCGCGACGGTTTGCCTCTGCCATCGCGTCGTCAGGACAATGAGCGCGGCGGGGCCGAGATCAACGACGTAATCCCCGCCAGATGTCGCGTTTTCCCCGAAGAATTCCCGGCATTCGCTCAACCATCCGCCCAACGAATCGGGCCGGCGCAGGTCATGGTTTCCCAGGCAGATGCGGAATGGAACGGGCAGGCTGCGGGCGAATTCCAGCTCGTAGCGCCTCTGGTCCGCGTTCCCAGCGTCTGTGCAGTCGCCGCCGTGCAGAACAAGGTCGGCGGGATTCCGTATCAGCCATTCCCGCAAGCGGCTCAGCAACTGCGGCAGAAGATGCGCGCACGTCGGCTGCTGCCCCCACGCGTCCGCTCCGGCGCCGATGTGGGTGTCGGTGAAATAGATAAGCCGTTTCATTGTTCCGGGGCGCAAATCACGCGAAGCTCGACAAACGTGACCGTCGTCTTCGCCGCTCCTTTGTTGCGGACGGCGATTTCGTTGTAGCCTTCCTTGAAGGCCTCTCCGCCGACCGCGAAACTCAGCCCCGCAGCCTCGGTCTCCAGTTGTCCCGGCTTCCCATTAAGCAGGGCCTCGATCTCCGGTTTTGCTGCGTCTTCACCACCGGCTTTCACTTCGAGGACAATCTCGGCGCGGGCGTTGGCCGGTTTCGGCCCGATGTGCAGGAAGAACACGGCCTCCGCCCCCGGCTCGATTATGCGGGGCAGCGGCGCGGGTATCGGCTTGCCTGGAACACATGTGTCGCAATAGGTCACGACGTGGCTGCGGTTCTTCTTCAGCAGCGTCTCGATTGACCCCATCTGCTGCAAGAGTTCCGGATGCGTGCCGCCCATCTCGAAGTAATTGAAAACGTAAATCCCCTGCGATCCTCTGTGCATGGCCGAAAGCGCCGCGCCGCGCCGTCTCTCCGGCGTGTTGTCAACCACTTCCGATCCGGGATGAGGCTGCACGCGGATTTCCAGCCCCGCCGTCACGCCTACGCCTGTCCCGGCCAATAGCTCCACCCATTTCTCCACCGGGATGTCGAAATCGGTCGTTGCCCAGAACGGCGCGACCACAAGGTGGTCAATCAAACCTTCCTTCGCCCAGGTCACCGCGTCCGTGCCGATTCCTGACGCAACCTCCGGCCTTGCGGCAACCCGCGCCACGAGCAGAATCGGATGCCCGCGCTTCTTCGCCGCGCTGTTGACGACAAGCCTGACTTCCCTCATCCACTCGGTCAACTCCTTCGCCTTCGCCTGCTCCTCGCCCTCGCGGAAATGCAGCGGGAAGCGCATCCAGTCAAGCTCAAGACCCTCCATGTCATCGCGTTCACAAAGCTCGACGATGAGCTTCATCGCCCGATCGCGCACGGGCTTCTGGCCGTAGTCGAAGGAGCGGTCCGTCCACGCCGTGAAGCGGTTGGAGTAGCGCCAGAACTGCGGGTTCTCGTTCCAGAACGCGCAATGCAGGGGGGACTTTATGAGATCGGCGTCGTGAATGTCGTTCATGCGGATGCTGACCCACGGGGAGATGCCCTGCTCGCGGCAGCGGTCCAGCATTATGCCGGTCGGGTCAACGCCCTCGGCGATGAGCTTCATGGCGTTGTGCGCCCACTTGCGCATGACGACTCTGGCTTCGGGGGAAATGTCGCCGAAGAACGGCTGATCGTCTCCCTGTGCGGGATCGAAGCCGTCGGAATCCCATTGCCAGACCTTCGACGGGAAGTTGACGCGCTGCGCGTTGCAGCAGATGAGCATCGCGCTGACCTGCGAATTCGCAAGTTCGTCCACCAGCCCGGTCAGATGTTCCTTTGTCAACTTGCCCGGTTCGGCCAGGATGAAGCGATGGCTGTCGTCCTCGTTATAAAGGATTCCCTTCATCGGAGTTCTCTCCCTTTCAGCCGGAGCCTGTTCGCTGTTTTCGGCAAACGCAACGCGCGCAACTTGAAGCAGAAGAATTGAAACGAGAATTACGGCAGTCTGTCCGAATCCTCTCTCCAGCAGCCCCGCGCCGTGAAATTCTTCATTCATAATTAGTAATTCCAAATTCGCGTCTACGCCTTCCGGGCGCGCTTGTCGCGTCTGGAGTAGCCGGCCGTCTCAAGGTATTTCCCGATGCCGTAGTATTCCCACGTCATGAAGATCACGGGCTTGAGCTTCGCCGGATCAACCCGTCCTTCGGCGTTCAGCACATCCTCGTCGGCGTGCATGGCCACGGCCTCGCCCAGCAGCAGGTCGTGATCTCCGACGGTCGCTACGCTGAGCAGCTTGCACTCCACGTTCACCGGGCATTCCGCTATCAGCGGGGCCTTCACGACGCTTGCCGGAAGGGGGGTAAGGCCGGTTTCCTTGAACTTGTCCGCCTTGCGTCCGGAAACCGTGCCGCAGAGGTCCACCTGCCGCACGATGCTCTCGTCGGGAAGGTTGACGACGAATTCGCGGGTTCGCGTGATGATCTCGTAGGAATAACGCCCCTGGCGCACGGCTATGCCGATGATAACGGGCGTTTCAATGCTGACGTTGAACGTCTCGCCGAGCGTGATGATGTTTGGCCGCCCGTCCTCATCGCATGAAGTTATCAGGGCGGCGGGGGTGGGATAAACGGGCCTGCAGATGGGTGAAACCGTCTTCTTCGGCATGGCTTCCGCCCCTGAAACGCGAATTACCGGATTTCAACGACGCAATCGCACTGCAACCGGAGGCGCGTTACGACATCAGGCGGCGCGCGTCCGCCTCATCAGCCTTCAGCGAAGCCTCAAGCGCCTCAACAGAGTCGAATCGCCGCTGCTCGCGCAGATGATGGAGGAACGATATCTCCATGTCCCTGCCGTAAAGGTTGCCCTTGAAATCCAGGAGATGCACCTCGACGACGCTGCCGGCGCTGTCCGCCTTTGAGGGGCGCAGGTAGCGCGAGCGCGTTCTGGGCGCGTTCTCACTGGAAAATGTCGGACGAGCGCCAATGCTGATGAGCGCCTTATACGAAAGAGAATCAAGCGTCGTAAGCCCCACATAGACTCCGTCCGGAGGGCGCACCACCCCGCGGATGTCCAGGTTCGCCGTGGGATATCCCAACTTGCGGCCCCGGCGATGACCCTTTACCACCGTTCCGTGCAGAGACACGGGCCTGCCCAGCATCTCGGCGGCCTGCGTCAGATCGCCCTCCTGCACCAGGCGGCGCAGGAGCGTGCTGCTGACGATTTCCCCCTTGATCCTGACCGGCGGGCAGACGTGAACGCCGAAGCCCAGATCAGGCCCCAGTTCCTCGAGCATCCGCCCGTCTCCTCCCCTGTCCGCGCCGAAACGGCAGTCGAAGCCGAGCACTACGAAAGAAGCGTGAAGACGCCCGGCTATGTATTCTCTGGCGAATTCCTCCGCTGTAAGCCGGGCCAGATCGGAGTCGAAGCGCAGCACTGCGGCGCAATTAATTCCGCGTCTCTTGAGAAGAATCAACCGATAGTCAAGAGACGTCAGGACCTGGACTTCCCGGCCTGTTATGGCCGTGACGGGATGTTCGTTGAAGGTGATCGCGACCGATTCGTCGCCGGCTTCCGCCGCCCGGCGGGTTGTCTCGCCGAGAACATTCTGGTGCCCCAAGTGAACGCCATCGAAGAATCCAAGCGTCACGACTGGGCGCTTGAACTTACGCGATCTGTTTTCGGGGAAAAAAATGGAATCCATTGCGTTTTAATCGTCTGGTTTGCTTGCGATGGCCGGGACGGTCGCGATCTCACCCCTATTCCCCGGCGTCCTCTTCCTTATCGCGCTGGCGATAGGCCTTGTTCAGCTCCCCGGATTTTGACAGGCGCTCCGCCCAAGCGGCCACAACCTCGTTCTGCTTGGCCCGCAGGCAGCGTTGCATGAACTCGCTCCTCGATTTCTCGAATTCCTGCGCGTCGGGGGCTTTCTTCTCGATCAGTTGAATCACGTAACACTTCGCGTCGGGTTTTCCGTCAACGACGGCCCGCGCGTCCTGAAGTTGCATGCGGAACGCCTCCCTGACCACTTCCGGCCTGAAACCGCCCATCGCCTGGATGTACGAATCCCCGAACCCGCCGCCCATGAGCATGGACGGACGGCGGAACAGGTCTGTTTCCATGTCCGCGAGTTCCGGCGCGGCGATTTCCTTCTTCTCCAGGGATGTCTCAGCCGCCCGCGCGAATTCGGCGGCGACTTCCTTGCGGATTTCTTCGACGGCGCTCTGGAAGGATGACTCCCGGACCTTCCCGGCGCATTTTTCCGCCCAGGAAAGGGCCATCTGGAACGCCTTCTCCCTGACGCATTCCGCCCTGGCTTTGACCTTTACTTCGTCAAACAAGGCCGGCTCCGACGCTTTCTCCTCCAGAACCGTGCAGACGATCACGCCGCGCCTGCCGACGGCCTGAAGGGGGACCTGCAGGGCGGCCGCGCCGATCTTCTCTGCGTCGTCCCCATCAATGTCAAGCGTCTTTTCGATCTCCTCCGGCGTCAGCAGTTCCGATCCCGTTTCGGGCGATTTCGGAACGTAAGTCTTGAAACCCGACTCCGTTGCCAGTTCGGTGAAGGTCTTGCTGCTTTCGGCGCTCTGGTTGAGCAGGTCCATGATGAACTGATCGCGCATGGCCTGCGCCTTGCCCTGGCTCTGTTCCTCCTTCAACTCCATGATGA
This sequence comes from Planctomycetota bacterium, assembly GCA_022711755.1. GTDB lineage: Bacteria > Planctomycetota > Brocadiia > SM23-32 > JAKLEA01 > JAKLEA01. The sequence continues at coordinate 117,462 of JAKLEA010000016.1, read as the reverse complement.
TGTCTTCCCTGACTTCTTCGAGAGGCTTGTATTCAACCTTCGGAGGTTCGACAGGTTTCGCATCCTCAGGCTTTGGAGTTTCAGCCGCCTTGTCCCCCGCCGGGGTTGCGGCGGCGGGAGCGGGGGCAGTCGCAGGCGCGCCCGCCGGAGCCTCCTCTCCATCTCCGTCGCCCTCATCCTTGTCAGCCGGCTTGTCGTTCTTCTCCGGCTCTGCTGGAGGCGCGGGCGTTTCTGGCGCGGTCGGGGCGGTTGTCGGTGTCTCGCCTTCCTTTGCTGCCGGTTCTTCCTTCTTGACCGGTTCTTCCTTCTTGTAGCGGAAGTCCTTGTTCTCCTCGTACCTCGCCTTTATGCGGTCCTCAGTGACCTGTATGTCCTTCGCAAGCTCCTCGAAATTCGCTTCTGCAACCTGAATCCTGACGCGGCGAGGCCACCTGTAACCGTATTTCCCTGCGGCGCGGTCGGCCAGTTGATCCTTGTGCTGCTCATAAAAAGCTTTGACGTCCTCGTCCGTGACCTTTACGAGCGGCTCCAGCTTCTCCGGCGCGAATGCGACGAAGCGCAACCTGGCTTTCTCGTTCTCCTGCGCGTAGGTGTCCCACACCTCGGCCTGCGTGATCGTGACGGAATTGGCTATCGCCATGTTGAGTTTCTGCTGGAGCAGGATGTTCCTGCACGCCTCATCGAACAGCCCCGGGCTTATCCCCTGCTCATTCAGAATCTGCGACAGCGGCTTTCCTGACGCGGCCTTGAATCGGTCGGCAATCTCCTTCTGGTAGGTTGCAAGCTCCGTGGCGCCGACCGACAGCCCCCATCTCTCCGCCGCGCTTACCCGTAGCATGCTGTTCCATGCGTCTTCCGTCGTCAGGGTCGGCTTGCGCTGAAGCAGGAACTGGCCGTACTGCCCGGCCAGCATCAGCTCCATCCTGTAGAGCATGTTGATTCCGTTGTGGAAGCGCGAAAGCTCCTCTCCCTTCACCTCCCTGCCGTATATGGTCCCGATTACCGGGCTTTTCTCCCTCAATATGATGCTTAGAGACCCGCCGATTCCCCATGTCGCCATGAGTAGTATGACCAGCGCGGGCAGGATGTGCCGCTGATGCTGCCTGAACCACCGCATCGCCATGAAATTCGTCCTCGTTGCTTATTTGATCGGCGCAGCCATATGCGGGCCTGCGCGACATATCTCAAAAGGAATCGGCATTATATGTACCATGTCATCCTCGCGCAACTGCATTCCGAAATATCCCGGATTGCGGGGGCGCCAACACAGATGGGTATGCTTCGTATGTATTTACTGTAAGGATGCAATCAGTGCCCCCCTTCTGTCGCCAGCGCGACATCTTCCCCCCGTTTTTCGCGGAACAGCGAAAAACGGGGGGAAGTGGACTCAAAGAGGCCGAAGGGGGGCCGTAAAGCGCCGGACTGATATTGGCATCATTCGCCTACCAGGATAGATTGGCGCCCCTTGGATCACAGCCGAAAAAGATCGGCGATTGCCGGAGCCGTCACCCTTTTATCCCGGACAACTTCACTCCCTGTATGAACGTCTTCTGCGTAAAGAAGAACAGGATGACTATCGGCAGCACCATCATCGTGCTCACCGCCATCATCTGCCCCCAGAAACCGCCGTACTGCCCCTGGAACATGGCCAGCCCGATGGAAAGCGTATACTGCCTGTCGTCAATCAGATAAATAAGCGGGCCGAGGAAGTCGTTCCACGTTCCAATGAAGGTGAACAGGCCGACGACCGCCAGCGCAGGCTTCGAGAGCGGGAACATGATCCGCCACCAGATGCCAAGCTCGGAGCATCCGTCAATGCGCGCAGCCTCGGCAAGCTCGGTGGGTATCGTGCGATAAAATTGCCTGAGCAGGAAGATGAAAAAGGCGTTGCCCAGGAATGACGGCACAACCAGCGGCAGTATCGAACCGATCCAGCCAAGCTTCTTGAACGTAAGGAAGACCGGAATCATCGTCACCTGTCCGGGCAGCATCATCGTCGAGAGCATGAGCCAGAAAAGCAGTTCGCGCCCCTTCCACTTCACGCAGGCCAGGCCGTAGGCGACCAGCGAGCAGGACATCACCGTGCCGAAGACGGTCAAAACGCATATCCGCAATGTATTTTTGAGATAGAGCGTAAAGTCGAAATCCTTGAGCGCTTCGGAGTAATTGTGCCAGTTCAGGAAGAACTTATCCTGAATGGCGCCTTCCTTTACCCAGAATTGCTCCTTGCTGACCCGCACTCCACGATACACCTGGACGAGCGTGTAATCTCCCTGCTGTTTGAGGGGTCTGACGCGGACTGTCTCGCCGGGACTGGGCAGCGGGGCGGCTTCCTCTCGTATCTGGCCAGTTCCAAGCGCTTCGGCCTGTTCCCTATCCGTAGGGGCGGGTTTCAAACCCGCCCCTACAGTTCCCGGGGACGCTGCGGTCTGGGCGGCGACGCGCGCATGCTCGCTGAGGACTTCATCCGTAACGACTACGAACGGCGCGCGCGGAACCAGTTCCGTATTTTCCGCGAATATCTTGCTGTCAACCTTCAGCGAAGTCGAGATGAGCCACGTGAACGGAAGCGCGAAGAGTATCCCCAGTCCCACCAGAATTATGTGGGCGATTATATGCCACCTTGTCGCCATCCGCCGCGCCATGTTCGTTATTGCCTGTAGTAGACCACCTTGTTGGACACCCGCATAACAATGAACGTGCAGATCAGAATCACGATGAACATCACCCACGCCATCGCCGAGGAGTAACCGAGCTTGTATTCCGAGAAGGCGACGTTGAAAAGGTAAAGCGAGTAAAACAACGTCGAATCCAGCGGCCCGCCGCCGGTCATGACGTACGCCTGCGCAAAGTATTGAAGCGTCCCTATCATGCCCATTACGAGCGTGAAGAGCAGTATCGGGCTTATCATCGGAATCGTGATGTGGCGGAATCGCCGCAGCGGTCCCGCGCCATCAATCTCCGCCGACTCGTAAAGCTCAACCGGCACGTCCTGAAGCGCGGCCAGGTACATCACCATCCCACCGCCGCAGCCCCACAAGCCCATGATGATGAGCGCGATCTTGCTCCAGTCCGGATCGAGGAACCAACCGGGAATCTGCGACTCCGGAATGCCGACCGAACGCAGCAGACGGTTGAGCAGCCCGTTCTGCGGATTCAGCACTTGAAGCCACAGCACGCAACTGGCGATCATCGGCACGACGCTTGGCAGGAAGAAGACCGTGCGGTAGACGGCCATGCCCTTCACCTTCACGTTCAGAAGCATCGCCAGCCCAAGCCCGCAGACCATCCCGACCGGAATGCCGAGAATCGCGTAGATGAAGGTGTTGTAGAGCGCGATGTATATGCGCGGGTCCTCAAACATCTCCCGGTAGTTCGCCAACCCGATGAACTGCGGCGGATCGAATATCGGGTAATCGCACAGACTGAAGTAGAACGACGCGGCGACGGGATAAACAGTAAACACCGCAAGCCCCACGATCAGCGGGGAGCAGAACGCCAGTCCGACTATCATTGACCGCTGGGAGGGCTTAAGACTCATTCGCGGCCTCCCGCCGTCGCCTGTCCCGGCTTTCGAGAAGTATGTTCAATCGCTTTTGCGCCTTCCTGTTCGCCTCCTCCAGCGCGTCCTTCGGGGCCTGTGTTCCGTAGAGTGAGCGCTCCACGGCAATGTTGAGAAGGTCCATCAGGTACCCCTGCGCCGGCATCAGCGTGCGCACGTGCTGCGAGTTGTTCACGATGTCAATGAAGACCGCCATGCGCCAATCCTTCCGGGCTTCCTCAAACCAGGGGGAATGCCGATACGCCGGCACGAGAGACATTGACCTGGCGCAGACCTGGCTCCCCTCCTTCGTCGCGCACCACCAGCGCATCACCTCGAACGCCGCCCTCTTGCGCTCCGGCGGAACGTCGCGCGGAATGCCCATTGACCATCCGCCTATCCAGCTCGATTTCTGCTCGCCGTCCTCGGGGGATGGTATCCAGGTCAGACCGTATTCGAGCATAGGAGCATATCGGTCAATGTAGCGCAGCGTGCTGATGTGAATCGGCATCATGGCTATGCGGCCGGAATAGAAAGGATTGTTCTCCAGCCCGACGAAGCTTGAAAGGAAGGCGGAAACCTTTTTCACATCGTATTTTCGCGCGTAACTCGTCATCCACTCCAGCGAGGCCAGAACGCGCGGATCGTTGGCCGTCACCGCGCGGTTGGGCCGGTCATAGAAATCCCCGCCGAAGACGTAGCCCCACGTGAAGATGGAGTTAGCGTTGCCGAACCAGAGCCAGGGTATGACGCCTATGCGCGTCACGGTTCCGTTGGGGTCAACCTTCGTGAGCTTGTCGTTGTATTCGTCCAGTTCCTTTATTGTTCGCGGCGGGCGTTCCGGATCGAGGCCGACCTCCCGGAACGCCTTCTTGTTCCACCCGAAGGCAAAGTTCGGATCGGCGCACCACGGAAGCGCGTAGACGCGGTTCTCGAAGGTGCTTTCATCCCAGCGGGGCTTGAAGAAATCGGATTCGCCGATTCCGGCTTCGGTAACAAGCTCTGTAATGTCCTCCAGCGCCCCCCGCGCCGCCCATTCGGCAAGTTGCTGCCCGTCAACGAAAGTGACGTCGGGCGGTTTGCCCCCTGCAATTGCCAGGAAAAGCTTCTGGCTGCTGGTGAGCGTGTTGGCCGCGTAGACGAGCTTGAGCTTCCATCCGGGATGCGATTCCTCGAACGCCGTGGCCATCACCTTCATGGCCTCCGCTTCTTCCCCGCCCCAGGGGTACCAGCACTCGATCTCATGAATATCGCGGGAGTCGGACCTGTCACAGCCCGCAAGCAGCGTCATCAGCATCGCCGCAAAGACGCAGGTAACCAGCGTCGCCGCATGGATGCGCTTGTATCCCTTTGCAACCTTCATGTTCCCGCGACCACAATAATCAACCGCCTGTTGTGAAGAATGTAATCCGGAGATGAGGAAAATAACCTGTGTTGCTCCGACGCGCAATGCCAATCCGTCGTATTGTGAAGCCACCGCGCTAATGTCACCCCCGAACGCCAGAGCGAACATGTCCCCCTTTTTCAATCAGGTTGACTTTCCAAGCTGCCTTGCCATCCCGGTGTGCGGTTTTAGGAAGGACGATATTCCAGTTGTTAATTGAGGATATGGAATACACAACAACGACTCGGTCACTCCTGATGTTGTAGCGCCCCCTCAGCCTGTTCTTCCATCCATGCCAGGTATTCTCTGACGCCTTCGCCTGTTTGGGCTGAGACTATGAAACATTGGATGTCCGGTCTGTGAGCGCGAGCGTCCCGCTTCATCCTCTCCACATCGCATTTCAGATACGGCAGCAGGTCAATTTTCGTCACGACCATCGCTGACGACACCTCTATGGCAGTGGGATATTTTGCAGGCTTATCGTCCCCCTCGGTGACGGAGACGACGGCGACCTTCATGTCCTCCCCGATGTTGAAGCTGGCCGGGCAGACCAGGTTGCCGACGTTCTCGATGAAGAGGAGTTCCACCCCGTCCAACTGCATATTCTGGAGTGCGTCGCGGATCATACCGGGGTCAAGGTGGCAGGCGTCAACCGTGTTGATCTGGAACGAGCGCAGACCGAGCTTGTTGAGGCGGCGGGCGTCCTCGTCCGTGGCCAGGTCGCCCTCGATGACAGCGGCGCGGTTACCAAGCAGCGGGGCAAGGGCTTCAAGCAGGGAGGTCTTTCCGGAGCCGGGCGATCCAATCAGGTTCACGACGAATATCCCGTGTTCCCTGAAAAATGTCTGAAGCTCTTTTGCCAGCTTGTGCCCGGGCGCTTTCACGATTCTGTCAAGCTTGATCTTCTTACCCATCCAGTTCGATCTCCTCGATTATCAGTTCAGCCTCCGCCGGGGACAGGCCCGGCTTTCCGCATTTCGGACAAATGGAATCCGGCGTTGCCGGTGCGTCAATCCTCCCGCACTTCGGGCATTCCGCCTGGGCTTCCCCTTTTTCGATCTCTATCTTCGCGCCTTCGGCTGGCGTTCCCTCTGAGAGACTTTCAAGGGCGAATCGAAGACTTGCAGGTTCAATGGCCAGCGCCGGAGCCGCGCGGAGCCTGATCCTGACGACTTTCGCCTCCGGATACGGGCCGAGTTCCGTGATTATGCCCTCAAGAACCTGTTCAGCGAATGAGAATTCGTGCATCGCGCCGTACCTGCTGAGCGAATTATCCCCCCCTCACCCGTCGCTTGCAAGCAAGCGCCACCCTCTCCCGGCGGGAGAGGGAAAGAAACTAATGTGACGGCCAGCCCGCTCTTCCGGCATGAGAGGGAAAAACTGAAATAGCATCCAACCTGCTTGAGCGACGGAAGAGGGAAGAGACATGCCTGACCGATCCGTCAACTTGTTTCAGCCCGCCGCCTTCTTCAACAGGGGGAAGCCCATTTCCTCGCGCTGCTTCAGATATGTCTCGGCAACCATCCGGGCCAATTTGCGCACGCGGGCTATGTAGCCTGTGCGCTGCGTGACGCCGATCGCCCCGCGCGCGTCCAGCAGGTTGAAGTAGTGCGAGCACTTCAGCGTGAACTCGTAGGCTGGAAGCGGCAACTGTTTTTCCACCAGCTCCATGCACTGCTTCTCGCACATATCGAACATCCGGGAGAAGGACTCCACGTCCGCCATCTCGAAGTTGAACTTGCTGAACTGTATCTCCCCCTCCTTGTGAACGTCGCCGTAGGTCACGCCGGGGGCCCATTCAAGGTCGAAGATGCTTTCCTTGCCCTGGATGAACATGGATATGCGCTCCAGACCGTAGGTCAGCTCCGTGCAGATGGGGTCAAGCTGCATGCTGCCGACCATCTGGAAGTAGGTGAACTGCGTGACCTCCATGCCGTCCAGCCAGACCTCCCAGCCCAGGCCCGTCGCGCCGAGAGTCGGCGACTCCCAGTCATCCTCAACGAAGCGCAGGTCGTGTTTCGCCGGGTCAATTCCGAGGTGGCGCAGGCTGGCCAGGTATATCTCCTGAGAATCGGCCGGGGCGGGCTTGAGGATGACCTGGTATTGGTAGTAGTGCTGGAGTCTGTTCGGGTTTTCGCCGTAGCGTCCGTCAGTCGGCCTGCGGCACGGCTCGACGTAGGCCACGTTCCATGGCTCCGGCCCGAGCGAGCGGAGGAAAGTGTGCTGGTTGAAGGTTCCGGCGCCGACCTCAAGGCCGGCCGGCTGCGCGATGACGCAGCCGTAACGCGCCCAGAAGTCCTGAAGTCTGAGTATTGTTTCCTGGAAGTTCATCTTGCAGTCGGCTTTCCGCTCGCGGCGGGGTTGTCAGAAGAGTCCGAAGAACCTGCGCCTGAAGGGGCGCGGCTCCGGATTGTAGGGGATTTCCTTGCCGTCAAGGATCGCCCGGGGATTGTTCTTGAAGAGGAAATCGGCGTGCTCGCCCAGGAAGTCGCGCGTCTCCTCCAGCGCCTGGGAGAGTATTGGCGGACGGGATTTCGTGTTGTGCGCGTCGGTGGCGACGACGTGGACCATGCGGTGCTCCAGCAGCGTGCGCGAACACGTCTGCGCCGTGGGGCCGAATCCGCCGGTCAGGCTGGTCGTTGTTATCTGCACAAGGCAACTGCCCTCCAGCACTTCCATCAGGCTCTGCGGATTATGCTGGACTTCGGGATGCCGTTCGGGGTGGGTGAGGATGCAGCGGATGCGTTTCAGCCCCAGCTCGAAGAACAGCTCCCGCAGGCTCTGTATGACCAGCGGTCCTGAAATCTCCAGAAGGAGGTAGCGCCCCCCGTTGCCGACGGTGAGGACGTCGCCGCTGTTGAGCTTGGCGATCAGGTTGTCGTTCATATGGGTATCGCTGCCGGGAAGGAGTTCCAGCGCGATTCCCGCGTCGGCCATGGCCTTGCGGGCCTGCTCCACGGTCTCCAGCACGCGCGGTCCCTGCGCCTCATACCGCCCATCAAGAACGTGCGGCGTGCCGACGACGGTCTTGATCCCGTCCGCCGCGGCCATGCGGGCCATTTCCAGGAATCCGGACATGTCTTCCGGACCGTCGTCAAGCCCCGGCAGCATATGGCAGTGAATGTCAATCACGTTTGTGTTTCCGGCGGGTGAAAGCCCGGGCGCGTCCGGGCGGCAGATTCTTGAAGAACGATGTCTTTATATCATTGCCCGCGCCCGTCGTCAATGTCGCCTCAACCTGTTCAATCTGTTCTTCGCGATGATATCAGACCTTTTATACGGACTTAGCGCGGCAGGAAGGCTTTGCGGGTATGGCGATCCGGGGAGATGTCATTCTCGTCTTTGCCCTTCTTTGCCTGTGACATCAAGCGCGGCGCGGATGATGGGAGTCCAGATTCGATATCCCTTTTCGTTCATATGCAGCTTGTCCTCAAGCCATATGTCCGGAAGCAGTCTGCCGTCCTGACCGAGCATGGCCTGCGCGACGTCAATATAGAAAAGGCCCTGCCCCCTATCGCATGATTCGCGGATCAGGCGGTTCCCCTCCAGAAAATCCGGCCACTTCACCCAGCGAGAGGGGCTGGGTTTCATTGAGACATAGCATATCGGCCCCGCGATTCCATGTTCCCGGACGACGGCAACAAACGATCGAAAGTCGTCGGCAACCTGCTGCGGAGTCCGTCCGGACTGGATATCGTTCTCCCCGCAGTAAAGCACGATCCGCGAGGGCTTGACGGGCATGACGAGGCGGTCCATGTAATGCAGCACGTCCGGCAGTTGCGATCCGCCGAAGCCGTGGTTGATAACCGTCATCGGTTTCATGTCCCCGGCCAGCGTCGCCCACATGCGGATGCTGGAACTGCCGGCGAAGAGCGTCGCGCCTGCGGGCGGGGGATTCGAGCGATCCCGTTCCTCGATTGCGCGGACCTCCTGCTCGAAGTGGCGCGCCGATCCTGGCGCGTCCCCCGTCGCCCTGACGATGACAAAATCCAGCGCCTGTGCAGCGTCGGCGTAGCTTGTAACATGCCCGCCGTTCCCGTCATGGATCAGGAGCGCGTTACGGTTCGTCTTCTTCAGTGCCTCGGCCAGCCGCAAAACGCTCTGCGGCGGAACGGATTCGTCCTTCCCACCGACGGTGAAGGCTATCGGCATCGTCAGGCGTTGCGGAAAAAACTCCGCGCTTCGCTTGCGGTATTCTTCAGGAACCTGGGTTTTGCCCCCCCCGAAGGACTCGGCGATTGCGTCCAGAAAGTTCGGATATTCGACCAGGTTGGCCGTGCCGTTCATTGACACGACGCCGTCAACCAGTCCGGGATGCAGCGCCGCGAACGTCAGGCACGCCGCACCGCCCATAGATCCGCCGCAAAGGATTACGTCCCCGACGCTGAATTCGCGCCTGAGCGATACGATGATCTGGACAAGGTCGCTTTCGGCCTTCGGCCCCATCCATGAGGTCTTCGCCCGATAATCCGGGGAGACGAAGATCATGCCGTGTTTCGCGGCGGCGTCCCGGGTTGCGCGGCATTCGTCGCGGGGATCGCGGACGAACTGCCACCTGTCGGAACCGTGACCGTGAAGGGCAATCAGAACGTCGCGGCGCTTCTCGGGATCGAAACCGCCGGGGAGGATGAGGACGTAACGCTGTTCCGATCCGTCGCAATCGGATGTGAAGGCAACGTCGCGTTCGACTGCCCCGTCCTCAGCGGCGGGAATTCCGCCGTCGGCGGCGGCAATGCCGCAGAGAGCCAGAAAAAGGAATGTTGATGCGAAAAGCGATACGGACATGGAAGAAGGATGCGCAAGCCGCAGCGAGCGGCTTACGCATCATAATTGCCTGACTACACAGCCAAACGCGCAGATGCGCGGAAGTGACGCTTTCCGCGCGGCCGGCGCGCTCCAGAATGCGCTAATCCAGCAGAACCGTCGGCTCGCCGTGAACCGGCGGAAGCGGATGGGGCCTGACCAGCTTGCCGCCCTGTTCGTAGGACTCCATGACGGCCCATGTGTATTCCAGCGCCGCCAGCGCGTCTCGCCCCGATGCTCGCAGAGATTCACGCGGCACGCGGTTGGTCACGTCCTCAAGGAACGCGTGTATGCGCAGGGGGAAGGTCTTGCCGAAATCCGTCTCGCCGGAAGTGGTGACTATCGGCTCGCCCGGCTTCGTCGCCTGCCAGTATGTGATCTTCTCAATACAGTTCTCGATGCAGAACGTGCCCTTGGTTCCGGCGACCTCGATGCTCCACCATCCGCCAAGACCATACGCGGCGTCTCCGCGCTGGCTCAGGAGGTACCCCGCCGTGTCATTGGCGAATTTCACATGGATGCTGACGGATGAGAGCATCACATCGTTGACCCTGCGGCGGAAGCCGGGGCGGTTGACGAATGCCTGGACATGTGTAACGTCTCCACAGAAGTTCCGCATGACGCTGAAGGGGTGCGACAGGAACGCCTTCAGGTGCGCGTAGGGCAGGTCCTTGAAGCGCGAAGATGTCGTCGGGCCGTAATTATCCTCGCCGGCGGAGAAGCCCATCTTGTGCAGGCAGTAGACCATTTCGCCGATCTTGCCCTCGGCGATGTACTTCCGCGCCATGTCCGCGGGAGGGGTAAAATAATGATTGAGGTTGCAGCCGAGGTAGACCTTCTTTTCCGCTGCCTTGGCGACCATCTGGCGCGCCTCGCCTACGTCGTTTGACAGGGGCTTTTCGACAAGGACGTTCTTGCCGGCCTCCAGGGCCTCCATCGCCGGCTCGAAGTGCCAGCTTCCGTTTTCATAGCCGCCCGTGCATACGTCAACGATGTCAAGGTCCTCGTTCTTGAGCATGTCGGACAGCGAGTAGTAGGCCCGGACGTTGCGCTTCTTCGCCGCGTCGTCCGCGCGCTGCTTCACGACGTCGCACACCGCCACCAGTTCCGCGAGCGGGTCCTTCAGGTGACAGTCCGCGTGACTTGATCCGATGCCGCGCAGACCGACGACGCCGACTCTGAGCACCCCGCGCTTTGCTTCCTTGACGACTTTCCGTGCCATGTCCGTTCTCCTTATTAGTCGGGAAACCCCGTAGGGGATTCTGTTTTTACGCCGGGCATCTACGATAATTCCTTTTCACCCCGCGGGCAATAGCCAATCGTGCGCGGACGATTTCCGACATTGCTGTCCGCCATGCCGGCATGAATGGACTCACGGCAACTGGCCATATGCGGATCAGTATATTTTCGCGCCGTATTCATAAGCCGTATCAAGCATGGCGATTATATTCTCCGGCGGGACTTCGGGCTGGATGTTGTGGACCTGCGCGAAGACCATCCCGCCGCCTTTGCCAAGCTGGTCAATGCGCAGCCGCACCTCCGCCGCGACCTCCGCCGGCGTCCCCCTCGGCAGGACGCGTTGCGTGTCGCATCCGCCGCCCCAGAAGACAATGTCTTTGCCGAATTCGCGCTTGAGCGTCGGCGGATCCATCTGCGCCGCTGAAATCTGAACCGGGTTCAGCCCCTGCACGCCCATCTCGATAAGATCGGGGATGAAGCGATAGACCGATCCGCAGGAATGAAGCACGAGCCTGCAATCCGTGCGTCCGCGGATATGGCGATAAAGCCTTTCCATCGGCGGGCGGACGATCTCGCGGAACATCGCCGGGCTTATCTGCGGCCCCAACTGAGTTCCCAGGTCATCCGCCACCTGGACGATCTGAATCCATGGACCGAGAGCCTTTATGTAATGGTCGAACTCGCGGATATGCGCATCCGCGATGGCTTCCATCAGCGCGCGGCAGAAGGTCGGACGCTCGACCAGGTCGCACATGAAATTCTCTATCCCGCGCAGGTATGTCGCGGCGGCATAAACGTGCCCGCCGAAGTAGCCGACTATCGCGTAATTCGAGTTTTCGCACAGACTCTTTGCGCGCGCGGCGAGTTCTTCCAGCGTTTCGTCAATGTATGGCGGGCGATCCATGATGCGGACCACCGGCATATATTTCGGGATGTCCTCCTCGCGCGTCAGGCCGGGGCAGAGCGGGCCGCACGGGCTGAAGGTGTAGGAGTCAGGAAGGCGCTTGACGAGCGGTTTGCCGCCCGGCCCCATCACGACATGGGAGCCGTCGGCCTGCTGAATGGGCTGCCAGCCGGCGGGGACTTCCGCCTGCGTTCCGTCGCGCAGCGTCCACGGGCGATAGGCGTTGGCCTCGATGTGCAGCAGCGCGCAGTCGAGGTGAAAACGCTGCCGGATCATCTCGCCGACCTTGGCCGACTGCATGTAGAGGTCCAGAACTCTCGTTCGTTCCTCCTGAATGCCGATGGCGGCCTTTAGGCGGTTATAACCGGCGGCGGAGATGCCTGTGTCGGCAAGGCCGCCGAAATCCAGCGGAAGCCTGTCCGGGACCTTGTGATCGAAGACAGCCAGCACGCGTTCTCTCGAGTTCATTGCGATTCTCCATTACGCCCGGGCCGGCGCGGTCCGCGTGGGTTCAAAGAACCCACCCTGTTGGCGCACTTTTCATACACGCTCTCAGACGCCGTGACTGCTGAGAAATCCCGTTTTATGCGCGTCTCACAGACGTCTCGGCCAGGATTCATCCTGGACTTTGGCCTTGGACAGCACGGTTGCATTATACCGGAGAACAGTTTTGAGCGTGACATCCTATTCGGGCATGAAAGCGGCACATCGGAAATAAAATTCAACGGTTTCTGGAACCACACCCATCTGCGTTGGCGCATCCATTGACAGCTGATTGTCCGAAAATCGTAAGGGGTCACTGACGGGCGGGCGGCCGTAATTTGGATTGCGGCAGTCTTGCTGCCGCCTTGCCGTTTCCCCCGGCTTGCCGGGGTTGGAAACTGCCGGATTCAGCGAAGCGCAAGCAAGCGCGCGCAAAATGCTCGAACGCAACGGCAAGGCGCAGGCAAGCGCGTCCGCAAAGCGGACGAACGCACTCCAGGGAGATGCGTCCGTGACTGACGCCGTACTGAAAATCGGCGGATTCGCTTGACTCTTATCTGTACTCATGGATAAAGTTGGTACTCTTTTTTTGCTTCATTGAGCGCATGCGCGCAAAGACCACTTGCTTAGCCTGCTCAGGAGTCACGCATGGACCGCGCCAGAAGTCCGTTGCCCGCCGCTGTACTGTTGTGCGCCACCCTTTTCGGGAGCCTCGCCAGCGCACAGTCCATCCCGCAGATGAAAGTTCCGTACCATACCGTCGAGGAGATGGGCGTCCTGCCCCTCGGCCCGGTCCGGATCATCAGCCGTAACGTATTCGACGTCATCGCCAGCCCGCTTCCACTTCCGGCGGGGCCGGTTGCCGACAAGGATGAAGAATCCGGCCCGATAACTGAAACGCGCATCCCGCCGGCCGCCGACCTTGAACGGTTCGAATACAAAGGCGGCGAGAACGATTATCACTGGCCTGAACTGAAAGGTTTCCGCTTCGGGACAGGGCTGGCCGGGGCGATCAGGAGGCAGGGGCGGCTCCGATACGGTTTTATTGTCCCGTTTCACCACACGGAAGCGGAGGCTAAGTCCACGCACTGCGTCGCCAAGCCGATGACTTCAGGAACCTTCACAATGGACATCCGCCACACGTGCGACGTAAAGGTCAACGCAAGCGGAGTCGGCGCATTCTCTTCGTATGAGATTCTCAGCGAGGATGAAAAGGACCCCGTGACCGTCAACATCGGCGCAGTCGGCGGGTGGGTACTGGTCTGCACGTCGGTCGAAGGCACGTACGACATCAGTTACTCAAGCCCGGTCGGAAGCGGTTATCAGCGCCAGGAGGACACGAAGCATGATTATCAGAACGTAGGGGCGGCAGGCCCGTTCCTGACCGCCAGCAAGGATTTCGGCCCGGTCATAATCGGCCTTTCGTCGCTCTGCGCGTTCAGCGTTTGCGATCACGGCGGGCAATGGTACTCACGCGAGACCATGTTCGGCCCGATCGTCGGCGTCCCGGTCCACGAGCGCGTCATGCTGAGCGCGTCAGCCGTCAGGGGGGACATTCTTGAAGATGATCGCGGGCCGAGGGATTTCCCCGATTGCTATTACCTGCTGACCGGGCAGGTCGGCGTGGGGATCGCGCCCGGAATCAAGGTTTTCGCCGGCGCAAGGACGACTCTGGGCATTGAGGATTACACGGCGCATTCAATATTCGCCGGGGCTGCAATCATCTTCTGATGAAGACATGGGATAAGCCGGGCAGGGGAGATTCATCCGGAGCGCCGGGGTGTTTCCCCCTGGATGCACCCGCTGCGGTTGACTGAGTAACAGGGCAAGGCCTATAATGCGCGCCCGTGGAAGCTCTCAGTCAACCGCATCCCTGGACTGCCCCATGCCTTCGGACAAACTGCCGTCAAGCATTTCCGTCTTCTTCCCGGTTTATAACGACGCCGGATCAATCGCGAAGCTGGTCGCGGACGTTCGCAGCGTTCTGATCGGTAGATTCGACGATTGGGAGATCATCCTCGTCAACGACGGCAGCCAGGATGAATCCCCGCGCATTGTTGACGCGCTGGCGGCGTCCGATCCGCGCATCCGCGTCGTGCATCATTCCCAAAACCGGGGTTACGGCGGGGCGCTGAAAAGCGGCTTTGCCAATGCGCGAAAAGAGCTTATCTTTTATACTGACGGAGACGGACAGTATGATCCGAAGGAGTTGAGCCTTCTGCTGGAACGCATAGACGAGGCCGACATGGTCAACGGGTACAAGATCAGACGCTCGGATAACATTGTCCGCAAGACCGTGGGCAGAACCTATCATTTCGCCAATCGCGCGCTCTTCGGGATACAGACCCGGGACGTTGACTGCGACTTCCGCCTGTTTCACCGCCGCGTGATTGACGCCATCACGCTGGAGTCGGACAGCGGGGCGATATGCGTGGAGATGATGGCCAAGGTCCGAATCTGCGGATTCAACGTAATCGAAGTCCCCGTGCACCACTACGCGCGACAGTATGGCAAGTCCCAGTTCTTCAGGCCGAAGCACATTACGCGGACTGTCCTTCGCATAGCGCACCTTTGGCTGTTGCTGGTCATCCTGGGCGGCAAGGCAAAGGTGAAGAAAATGGCCGAGGCCGCCGGGCGATCTGCCGGGCCGGATCGGGAGGATGGACGGTGAGCGATCTGAGGAAATGCTTTTCCGGCAAGGACGCGCTCATCACCGGGGGGCTGGGCTTCATCGGCAGCAACCTTGCCCGCGCGCTTGCAGCGCTTGACGCCCGCGTCACTATCGTTGACAGCCTGATCCCTGCGTACGGCGGCAACATGTTCAACATCCACGGCATTGAAGACAGGGTGACAGTGAACATATCCGACGTGCGCGACCGCAGCAGCATGAACTATCTCGTCAGGGGGCGCGACTTCATCTTCAACCTGGCCGGACAGGTCAGCCACATTGACAGTCTGATTGACCCATTCACAGACCTTGAGATCAACTGCCGCAGCCAGCTTTCAATCCTTGAAGCCTGCCGCTGGAACAATCCGGGCGCGAAGCTTCTCTTTGCGGGGACGCGCGGACAATACGGAAAGACGCTCGGCACGCCCGTCACCGAGGAACACCTCATGCGCCCGACGGACGTCAACGGGATCAACAAGATTGCCGGGGAATGGTACCACATTCTTTATAACAACATTTACGGAATCAGGGCGTGCTCTCTGCGGCTAACCAACACCTACGGCCCACGACATCACATGCGCACCAGCCGGCAGGGCTACCTCAACTGGTTCATAAGGCTCGCGATGGACGATCAGGTCATACCGATCTACGGCGACGGGGCGCAGTTGCGGGATTTCAATTTTGTCGGGGACGTCGTGCAGGCAATGCTCATGGCCATGGCTTCGGATGAAACTTACGGCCAGGTCTACAATATTGGCGGCGGGCAGCCGGTCAGCGTGGCCCGGACGGCGGAGAAGGTTGTCGCGGTCTGCGGCTCCGGACGCATCGAGCGAAGGGAATTCCCGCCGGAAAAGAAGAAGATCGAGATAGGCGATTATGTGGCCGATTTCACGAAATTCCGCGAGATCACAGGATGGACGCCGAAGATCACGCTTGAGGAAGGACTTGGCCTGACGGTTGATTATTACCGGGCGAATCGCGAGCGCTACTGGAGCCGCGGCGATGGTTCCGATTCTTGACTGTAAAAGACAATACGAGGCGCTGAAAGTTGAGCTTGACCGCGCGATCAGCGGGGTTCTGGCCTCCGGATGGTTCGTTCTGGGACGGGAGGTGGCGGCCTTCGAGGAGGAGTTCGCGGCATGGTGCGGGGCCAGGTTCTGCGTCGGCGTGGGGTCGGGGCTGGACGCTCTTGAGTTAAGCCTCAGGGCGCTCGGCATCGGGCGCGGCAAGCGCGTCCTATGCCCGGCCAACGTCATCTTTGGCCCGATCGCGGCTGAAAGGGCCGGGGCCGAGGTTGTCCTGTGCGACGTCAACGATGAAACCGGCCTGATGAAGACGCCGGACATTGCGGGGAGCGTTGACGCCGTCATTCCGGTTCACCTCTACGGCCAGATGGCCGACATGCGGGAGATAAGCGCCTTCGCCGAAAGCGCCGGCGCGAAGGTCATCGAGGACGCCTGCCAGGCACACGGCGCGTCTCTCTGCGGAAGGAAGGCCGGGACATGGGGCGACATTGGGTGCTTCAGCTTCTACCCGAGCAAGAATCTTGGAGCTTTTGGGGAGGGCGGGGCGATTTTGACGAACGATGAAGGCTTGCGCGACACGATCTGCGAGCTGCGCAACTACGGTAAATCGAGCCGCTACGAACACCGCCTGCGCGGGACGAACGCGCGGCTTGACGAAATGCAGGCGGCGATTCTCCGCGTGAAGCTGCGACGCCTGAACGAATGGAACGAGCGACGGCGGGAGATCGCGGAAAGATACCGCGCCGCGTTCAGGGAAGCTCCCATAAAATGCATCGAGACGCTTTCGGACCGGGAACACGCCTGGCATCTCTTCGTGGTCAGAACGCCCGAAAGGGATCGCCTGCGGAATCACCTTGAGAATCGCGGCATAGGGACGCAGATTCATTACCCGATCCCCGTTCACCTTCAGCCGGCCTTCGCCGATCTTGGCTTCCGGGCGGGGAGCTTTCCGACGTGCGAGAGATTCTGCGGCGAGATTCTGTCCCTGCCACTGTTCCCGGAGCTTGAGGAAAGCGAGATCAGGCAGGTCATTGACGCGGTGAACGAATGGTAGCGCGCGGGGTGGGCGCTTGCGGTTGAACGAACCGATCACCCGCGCGGAAACGAGCTGTTTGGCGGGTTTAGAGAACCCATCCTGCGCGCCAGTCCCCGGACGCATGGAGGCGACTCATGTCCAGAAACATTCTGACCATTGACGTTGGCCACTCGTCTGTCACCATCAACATATATGCTTCGGATGGGCGATGCGCCTTCTCCGCAGAGCAGCAGTGCCCCCCGGTAATGGAAGGCGACCGCGCCGAGCAGGACCCGGAGCAATGGCGCTTGGCCGTCGCCGCCCTGATCCGCAGAGCGACTTCGGAAGAACCCAAGGAGGCGGCGGCGATTGACGCCATCGGACTGACGGGCGCGATGCGCTCCTTCGTCCTCGTGGACAAGGGCAACAACCCGCTCGGTCCGGCCATCCTTTTCCAGGATCGCCGCGCAGACGCGCAATTCGAACACATCCAGAGCGAAATAAGCGCGGCCCGCCTCCTCTCCCTTACGGGGCAGCGGCTCAGTCCGCGAAGCGTCCCGGCCCGCCTGCGCTGGATCGCAGAGAATGAACCTGACAGGCTTAAGGAAACCTGTTGTATCCTTGCCCCCAAGGACTTCATCAGGCTTTACCTGACCGGCCAGGCAGCGACGGATCCAACGGACGCGGCGGCTTTCCAACTTTATTCAGTGCGGGAAAGAAAATGGCATGACGCGCTCTGCACGTGCGCCAGCATCTCACCCGAACTGCTGCCGGAGGTCCGGAATTCAGCGGAGATCGCGGGACGGCTCAGTCCCGTGCGGGCCATGACGCTGGGGCTGCGCTCCGGCATACCGGTAGTCGTCGGAGCGGGAGAGGACGCCGCCTTTCTTTCATCCGGGGTCTCCGCGCCCAACGAAGCGTCGGAGCATCTGGCCGGAAGCGGCTCGCTCCGCGTCATGACGGAGAGGCTGATCATTTCCCCAACCGGCGGGCTGGAGGCCGGGCCTGCGCCGGTGGCGAACTCGCACGTGATCGGCGGAACTGTCCTGACTGCTGGAATTGCAATAGACTGGTTCCTGCGCAATTGCAGCGCAATCCCGCCGGACGCGGACATGACGGCGGAACTTAGCAGGCTGTTGCGCGAGATCGCCGAGCGCAAGGAAATCAGCGAGGCATTGTTCTTCCCGCACCTGGCAGGCGCCACCAGCCCCCGCTGGGCGCCGAATTCGCGCGGCGCGTTCATGGGTCTTTCGCTCAGCCACACCTCAACCGACATCTTCGCCGCCGTCATTGAAGGGATAGCCTATTCGCTCCAGGATATAGCGATGGGCATGGAATCCCTAGGCGTGGAGATCGAACGCGTGTGCGCGATGGGCAGGCTTGGCAGGCAGGAGTTGCTGGCCGGCATCAGAGCGGACGTCTACAACAAGCCGATCAGGATGTACGACGAGGTGGACCCGGCGTGCTATTCGGCCATGCTGATCGCCGCTACGGCCGTAGGGACATTCTCCAACCCGCTGGAGGCCAACCGAAAGCTGCGCAAACTCCTGTGGGAGGTGGAGCCGAACAGGGAGTCCGCCGAACGATACAGGATCGGCTTCGCGGGATATCGCGCAGCCGTCGCGGAGTTGAACAAGCTCTGGAATCCCGCAGCGGGAAGATGAAGATCTGCTTCGCCGAAAAAAGTCTGCTTTTGCGCATGTTGAATTTCCAGACTTCTCCGCTGTAGACTGAACGGCTGAAGCGGACTGCCATCCTGCAAGACAATTCACGTCGGGCGCGTTTGCTGTGTGGAAACGTTGATCCGTTGTTGCCGCGCGGGATATCGCAGTCCCCGATTGAGAGTTCGCCAATGTCCAACTCGTTAAAACGCATGCAAAAGGCGATTGACCAGGCGGTTAATCGAATAGTTGAACGATTCGACCCGGAGAAGATTATTCTCTTTGGCTCGCGCGCACGGGGGGATGCGGGCGACGGCAGCGATATGGACCTCCTCATAATCATGAAGGTCGAAGGATCGAGACGCAAAAAGGCCGTGGAAATCGGCATTGAGCTTCATGACGTTCGCATTCCCAAGGACATCATTGTAACCACGCCGGAGGATTTCGAGTGGCGCAAGGATGTCATCGGCACGATAGAGCATCCGGCTTTCCACGAAGGCAAGGTGCTGTATGCGAGAGCTTAAGCGATCGGCTGCTGTATGCGCCGAATGGGTTGAAAAGGCGGAGAACGACCTCAAGAATGCCGCTCATACGCTGAGGATGGGGAAGGAATGCCCATCGGATACGGTAGTGTTTCACGCTCAGCAATGCGTTGAAAAGTATCTCAAGGCGTTGCTTATCTGGAACAGCATCGAATTCCCGAAGACTCATGACATTGAACATTTGACCGGTCTGATGCCGACGGACGTGAATCACGGCCTGACAGTCGAAGAACAACGAATTCTGACTTCATATGCAATCGCGGCGCGGTATCCCGGGGATCAGGAGATGCCGTCCATTTCTGAAGCCCGCGAGGCTGTGAGGCTGGCCCGGCGCGTTCGCTCCGCGATCAGAAAGAAACTGCCCCCTGAAGCTCGGGTATAAAGTCAGGAAGTCGGTTTATTCCTTTGCGACGCCAGCAGCGACTCAACCGCACTCCGCATGTCCGGCGCTCTCATAAGCGTCTCCCCCACCAGAACCGCCTTCACCCCGGCCTTGCCCAGGAACGCAAGGTCTTCCGTATTCTTTATCCCGCTCTCGCTGACAAGCGCTGCGCCCACCGGCGCTAGGGCCGCGAGTTCGATGCTCGCGCGCAGATCAACCTCGAACGTTCTGAGGTTGCGGTTGTTTATCCCGATGAGTTCAGCCCCGGAATCCTGCGCGCGCGCCATCTCACCCCTGTCATGAACCTCCACAAGCGCGTCCATACCGAGCGATTCGGCCAGCTCCCGCAGTCCCCGCAACTGCGCGTCATCCAGGCACGCGACAATGAGCAGTATGGCGTCCGCCCCTGCCGCTCGCGCCTCATAAACCTGATATTCGTCAAGGGTGAAATCCTTCCTCAGCAGCGGAAGTCCGACCTCGTTGCGGACCACCCGGAGGTACGCCAGATCGCCCTGGAAGAACTTCGAGTCGGTCAGCACGGACATTGCGGACGCCCCGCCGTCCTCGTACGCCCGTGCGATTGTCGCCGGGTCGAAATCCCGCCGAATCAGCCCGGCGCTCGGCGACGCCTTCTTCAGTTCCGCGATCAGGGCGACTCCCGGCGCGTCCCTGAGCGCCCGCGCAAACCCGCGGCAAGGCTCCGCAGCGCCGCAACGGTCCCGGAGCGTAGCAAGCGGAACCATCCCCTTCCGGGATTCCAGTTCGATCCGAGTGTTGGCGCATATCCGGTCAAGTATGTCCATATCAATCCTTACTTTCTTCTTTGGATTCCATATTGCCAGCGCATTTCCCGGTCATAGGGAGTATGGATGCAAGTTTCAGAATCGCCACAGTGTGAAGCAGCGGCATGACGGGAACCTTGTAGCGAATGAAAATGTGCTCCGAGGCCGCAGAGCCGAGGATCACCAGTCCCGGAATGGCAAGAATCAGCCAGAAACCGAACCGCATGCCGGACTCGCGCCGTCCGAACGGCGGACGGGCAAGCGCCCAGAGATATATCCCAATCCATGCCGCGTTTGCCAGCAGGAATCCTAGCCATGAGCGGAATGCGCGGTCGAAACCGGCATAGAAACTGCATATCGGCGTGAAGCGATTCCTCCACGCCGGCCATGCCGCAAGCAACTGGTCAAGCAGATACGCCCCCTGGCTGCGCCGCAATGCCTCCTGGCTTCGCCGCCAGGAATCGAGATCAGGACGGACCTGCGAAATGGCGTCCGTCAGGATCGCAAGGCGATAACCGTTTGTGAAGGTTCCGAATGCGAAGCCAAGCGGATAGGTCGCAATGCCCTCCCTGGCTATGACCTCGGCAATCGTCGAGGTCTCGTCGAGGCTGAAACCCTTGCGTCCCAGCGCGTCCTCCAGGTCCCACCAGAACCAGTCGCGCGTAATCGTCATGCCTGTCAGTTCCATCGTTGCCCGCGTCACCGCGCCTTCGGGGTTGAGTTTCCCGTCGGTATGGACCACGCGGTTGAATATGTTCCAGCCCCAGTTCCCTTTGAGAGCGAAACGATTGAAACAGGCCAGATTGAAACTCATCGAGGCCAGGATCAGGACAACCAGTATGCCGCCTGGCACGACTTCAAGTTTCCGGCGTCTGCCCGCGGGGATGGGAAGCCATGCGCACGCCGCGATCATTATCGGCAGGCACACCGTCTTAAGGAAGACGACCTCGGCGGCGCATAACCCCAGCCATACCCTCAGGCCCGGCCTGCCCCCCTCCCGGTCACACAGACAGGCAGCCAGAAGGCACGCCGAGACGGAAATGAAGAAGCCGGAAACGCATTCGGACATGACGTAGTTTGAATACTCGATGGTCGTGAATTGGGCGACGTAAATAACAGGAAGGACGACTGGACGGGCTTTTCCCGATGCGATTTCATAAAGTCGTCTGCATGCCTCGTATGCGCCGAGGTAAGCCGCGCCCTGGATGAGTTGCAGGAGAATCGGCCAGCCTGAACCGCCTAACTGTTTAGTCAGCGCGATCAGGGCCGGATAGCCGAAAGGATTATGGTAGAGGCACGGGCCGTTGAAGGCGGTCATGCCGGTGCCATAGCGGTACGTGCCCGTCTCAAGGTAATGGACCGCCATGTAGAACCAGCCGGAATCGCCCTCCATGGCGCTGAACGGGACGCCCAGGAAGAAGAATGC
This sequence comes from Planctomycetota bacterium, assembly GCA_022711755.1. Taxonomy (GTDB): domain Bacteria; phylum Planctomycetota; class Brocadiia; order SM23-32; family JAKLEA01; genus JAKLEA01. The sequence goes on along the minus strand of JAKLEA010000016.1, from coordinate 95,607 downwards.
CCAGACCCCTCCGACGAGGAATCTGTCCCAGTTTCTATTCAGGAGCGATGCCGCGCGGTTCACCCCGCGATACCTCCCGGGCGAAGGTCGTAAGAGACGCATTTAATACGCAGGCGTATTTTATGCGCAGGCGTGCTCAATGCCGAAGAACGCAAAGATGGATTCTATCGCCGGAGGTTTTATAAGGTCAAATAATGGCCGACCGACCAAAAACTTCCCGACGCGGGATGAAACGACAATGCATTCCCCGATTCGATGCGGTTAATGCGCCCGGATATCAAGACGCTCAGGCGACGGCTTCGGCCTCGGGCTTCACTCGCGCCCATTTCTTTATCTTGCCGGCCTTGATGCATCCCGCACAGACGCGCACGCGCTTGCACCCGCCGTTGACCTCCGCCCTGATATATTGGAGGTTGGGCTTGAAACGGCGACGCTTGATACCCGTGATCTTTCTGCCGACGCCGCCCAGGTATTTGGCCTTTCCGCGTCTCTTGACGCTCTGGCCGAAACCGGTCTTCTTCCCGCATATCTGACAAACGCGCGACATCGCATGTTCTCCGTTTGAAATGCCGTGTTCAGCGGGGCAGGCCCAACCTGCCGCCGGACACGTCGTCCGCGGGCGCGCCTGGAGCGGCGCGCTATGCCCGAATCGCCCTCCGGATGCCCGGCGACTCCTGATGAGCGCCGCGGGAGGACGCAAGACAAAATATAATATGCCTGAATGCGGCGCATTGCAACCTTTTTTTACGCCTTTTTGTTATACTCCGCCGCGGAAGAAGGAATTTACCCGGCCATCAATCCGCCTCGCTTCATGCGGGCATTGCTCGAAAACAAGCCCAGACGAGGAATCATGGACCTCATCCAGATAACCGCCATTTCCGCCGGGCTGGCGATGGACTCCTTCGCGGTGTCCATCGTCGCGGGAGTCACAGTCGAGGAAATGGATCATCGCGATGCTGCGCGAATGGGCTTTCACTTCGGGCTTTTCCAGTGGCTCATGCCCATCGTGGGCTGGTTCGCCGGGCGGGGGATGGAGGGGATCATCAGCCGCTGGGACCACTGGGTTGCCTTTGGCCTCCTGACCTTTATCGGTGTGAAGATGATCCTGGAGTCCGGCGACCTGGGCAAGGAGCGCGCCGACGTTACGCGCGGCGTCGCCCTGCTGACGCTGGCGATTGCGACGAGCATTGACGCGCTGGCGGTGGGGCTGAGCTTCGCGCTGCTGGGCGTCTCAATCTGGCTGCCCAGCGCGCTGGCGGGGGGGATCACGTTCACGGTCTGCGTCCTTGGGGCGAGCTTCGGCAAGAGGCTCGGTCGCAGTTTCGGCAGGAAGATGGAGATCGTCGGCGGGCTTGTGCTTGTCGGAATCGGACTGAAAATACTTGCCGAACATATGGGATGGTGAATCGGATCCTGGCAGTTCAGGCGCTGCCGTCAGAACAAGTCCCCCGTGGCCTTCTTCGCGCCGGAGACCAGGGCGTTCATGAAAGCCGACTTCAGCGGCTTGACCGCCATTGCGGCCTTGAACGGCGGGGATTTTTCCACGACCGACACGATGCGCCCCAGCGCCCGATGGCTGAGTTTCTCCGGCTCGTCGAAGAGCAGGTTCGACAGCTTGCCGCGCTCGATTGCCATCGAAATCATCTGGTCAAAGAGGGTTTCCGGCGTGTGGACGCGCTGCGGGCGGGAGCGCATGGAAATCGCGCCGAACTTGCAGGACGAATAGCACACGCCGCAGCCCAGGCAGAGCGTCTCATCAACGCAGGCCTTGCGCGCGGACTTCCCGGCCTCTTCGCCGTTGGACGGTTCGGAATCCGCGCCGGGGGGAAGCGCGATCCGACTCTTCGGCGCGGCGAGGTCAATGGCCCGCGCGGGGCAGACCTTGACGCACTTTCCGCACGCGCGGCATTTCTCCTCGTCAACCTGCATGACCCAGTTTGACGTGACGATTGCGTTGCGGATGTCGAACATGCGGATTGCCTGCATCATGCCGCAGCAGCAGCCGCAGCAGTTGCAGATGTAGGTCAGCTTGCGTTTAACGTTGTCGCCTGTCTGAGCCAGGTTGGCCGCCTTGCACTGATCCAGGACCTTCATAGCTTCATCGGGGGCAATCAGGCGCGTCAGGCCGTGTTTTGCCATGATGGCCGCGCTCTTGCCCAGCGTCATGCAGACCTCCATCGGCGCGTCGCAAGCCTCGCCGAGGTGGCTCTTTTTATGGCGGCAGGCGCAGAGCGAGACGCCGACGGTTCCAGCGTCCTTTATGATGCGGGAGGCGCGCTCGTAATCGAGGATTTCCGTGTGGTCGTCTTCGGGAAGGGCTTCCTCCCGCACGAGGGAGCGGCCCATCTGCGTCTCCCCCTTGAAGACTGCGCGGGCGAACTTGTCCTCGCGCTCCATGTATTCCGTGAACAGGCGCGAAAGCTCCGTCATGGGCAGGTCTTCGCGCGTCCGCATGTAAGTGAATTCGAAGAAGCCGATGACGACGGGGACCTGGGAGCAGTAACGCCGGCCCTTGCGCTCGAAGTCGAAGACCAGGCCGCGGCGGGCCATCTCCGTCAGTTTGTCGGCCAGCTCGTTTTCCGGCATGCCAAGTTTCTGCGCCAGGATGTCCATGCGCGTCGGTTTGGACGGCAGGCGGCGCATTATGTTGGCCTCCTCCGGCGTGAAGAGCATTTCAAGGATTTTCATAAAGGCCGGGGAATCGGGCGCGCCGCTGACGTTGCGGTCGAGCCGCTGCTGGAGAAGCCTGTATTCCTTCTGGGGATTGACTATGTGCGCCATCGCGTTCTCCGATGCGGTTTGCATTCTTTGCGGCCTCCGGGGCTGCACGCCGGCGGCGGGCGCGTCCGGGATGGTTGGATTGTACCAGAAGGAATCGGCGGACAACAGGCCATGACTTCCAGTCCTGCGCATGACTTTCCGCCTTCTTCGGGATAACATCTGGCGACCGTTGATGAAGATTTTTGACCAGGAAGGGATCCAATGCGCTTTCTGCTCATATCCCCGCCCGTAAGCAACATCGGCCAGGCCGCGCCGTCAATCTCCGTCCTGACCTCATGGCTCAGGGGCCGGGGGCACGAATGCGTCCAGTGGGAACTGGGCCTGGAGATATTCCATTTTTTCCACAGCCGGGAATATATGCTCCTGCTGTCGGAGATGATGCGGCAAAACGCGGGAAATCCGGAAACCGGTGAGACTGAAACAGTCGCCCTGGCGCGACGCCTTGCAGATGAGATCGAGATCGCAAAACATGCATTAAGACGCTCCGGCATTGAGTCCGAGCTGGAGGACATGAGCGAAACGCTTGACGCGATCCGGGATTGCGGATTGCTGATTTCCGCCGCGCACGGTCTGGGACGACTTACATACAGCCGTTACGACATCAACGGGGCATGGGCGTCCTGGGAAAGCCTTGCCGAATCGCTCCGCGATCCGAGACGGAACATTCTGCTGGATATTATGGACTCGCATGTTGTGCCGGTTATTGAGGATCACATGCCAGACATCGTCGGGATATCAATAAGCTACCACAGCCAGCTTCTGCCGGGGTTCACCCTTGCGATTCTGGTGAAGCGGGCGCTGCCGAACGTGAAAGTACTCTTGGGCGGTTCATACCTGAAGGCCGTCCAGGACGATCTGAAAGCAATGCCGACCGGAGTGGTTCCGGCGGACGGGATATGCATCGGCGACGGAGAAACCGCGCTGGACGCCTATATCGGGTTTCTTGACAGGAATGGCAGTCGTTCCGATGTACCCGACATGCTTTTCCCGGAGGGCGATGGTTTCATCTTCGGGGCGGAATCGCCTCAGTTCGATCTTGACGCCGCGCCCGTTCCGATGATGACGGCGGACGGCCTGAATCTGGAATCATACCTTGTGCCGAAGTATGCCGTTCCGTTGCCTATTGCGCGAGGGTGCCACTGGCGGCGCTGCGTATTCTGCAACATATCCAACCAGGCGCGGGAGCATTATCGCGTCAGGTCCGCTGAACTCGCCGTTCGGGATGCGCGGGAATGCGTCCGACAGTTTGGTACGAACTGGTTTGACTTTCCTACCGATTCGTGGCTTCCGCGCGACATGGAGTCTTTCGCCCGGGGGATTCTCGAATCCGGGATGGAAATTGAGTGGGCGGCGGAGGTTTTATTACGTCCGGAGCTTGACGCGGGGCTTTTACGATTGCTGGCGGAATCAGGCTGCCGTTGTCTGCGTTTCGGGCTGGAGTCGGCGTGTACTGAGACGTTGGCCGCGATGAACAAGCAGGTTGACGTTGAGCTTTCAGCGCGGATATTGGCGCAGTGCCATGAATTCGGGATCAAGACGGGGGTGATGGTGATAATCGGTTTTCCGACGGAGACGCAGCGCCATCTCTGGCAGACGGTCAACTTCCTTGAAGCGCGAGCCGGCGACATTGATTTCCTCAGTCTGCATCAATTCACGCTTGCGCCGGGGTCCCGGTTGGCGGCGGAGCCATCCGCAGCGGGGATACATCTGCTGCCGCGCCGGGCGGTTCTGACGCCGAGCCTGCCTTACGCCCACAGCAACCCCGTGGCGACGCGCCCGGATGATCTGCCGAAGATAATAGAGGACATCACCGTTGCTCTGGCGGAAGCGCATCCGCAGTTGGGACGTCTATGGGCGTCCGGGGTGGGAGGGTGGATGACGTTCGCTGCGGGTTGCTCCAATCCACCGGAATTCTTCAAACGCCGACTGACGAAATAATAGTTTGCCGGATTGCTGCGCATTATCAGGACAGTCTGTATTCCTGTCATACAGGCACTTGGCGGGTACTTGGGCTGCCATACGAGTCTAAACATGCCAGGTGTCCTGTGGAGACCGGCTTATGGTTTTATTCGTCATGGGGCCTGCTGAAGGCGCCGTGCTTCGACGGAGGTGATACTCTCATTTCATGTAGTCATAAACATGTTTTATATCTGATGTTATGACATGACGTAACGGCCGCCCGGACATATCATGAGTAAAATGATCTTCATTTAGTCGAATTGAACTGGCAGGTTTTTTCTTTTTTCTGGTGAAATATGGTTGTCTTTTTCTGCCAGGCGTCCGAACAGGTACAGGTTTTGCTTGATAATTCCGATAGACGCGCACAGACATGCAGCGTCGCCGGTTCATCCGGAACAGGAAGGAGCGATGAAATGAAGAAGAAGCTTCCAGCAGCCCTGTCGGACCTGCGCAATCAACTACTTTACAGCCCCGATTCAGTCCGCGAGGCGCAGATGGAGCGGCTTGAGGGCCTGATTGACGAGCTTGACCCTCAGCAGCTTTACCCCTATGACTACGTTTGCTTCAGAATCACGAACTTCCGTCCGTCGGGCAATGTTCAGGCCACGTTCTCCGGACGGAATCTGAAGATTGATCTGGCTAATCTGCTTACTGAGCTTTCCGAGTCATACCCCGTTCCGGCGCCGGAGAACGGGGAAAGGATTCTTACCATCGAGGACATTGGAAAGACCTACAACGTCAGCATCAGGACGATTTTCCGCTGGCGCAAGCGCGGGCTGGTCTCCAGAAAATATGTCTTCAAGGGCGGGAGGATACGCAACGGTGTTCGGGAATCCGCCCTGAAATGCTTTGTTGACGAGAACCGTGAAAAGGTGGAAAAGTCGGCAAAGTTCACCAAGATGACCCCGTATGAACGGAAAAAGGTGATCGAACTGGCCCGGAAACTCAGCGCCGAAGAAAAACTGGGCTTGAGCAACATGGCCGAGCGCATAGCCAAAGAGATGGGGCGCGCGCGGGAAACGATCCGTTATACGATCAAGGCGCACATAGAGGAGCATCCCGAGGAGGAGCTTTTCCGTGAGGTCCCGTCCGTCCTTTCCGATGAACGCAAGAGGGCCGTCTATGATGCTTATCAGTCCGGAACGCCCGTTCCGGAGATCTGCAAGAAGTTCCATCGGAAGCGGGCAGCCATATACCGGATCGTCAATCAGGCCCGCGCGGAGCAGATTCTTCGCGACGAATTCGACTACATTTACAGTGAGGAATTCGCCGACAAGAACGCCTATGAAAAGATTCTGGAACAACCGAAGGGAGACGGCCAGCTCAGAAAGAAGGGACGCCCACGCAAGGTCGGCGACTTGAGCGAGTTGCCGGTCTACCTGCAGAACCTTTACGGGATCCCCCTGCTCGGACGCGACGAGGAGCCGAAGCTGTTCCGCACGTACAACTACCTGAAATACAGGATATGTCAGTTGAGGGCCGGGCTTGATCCGCAGAAGTACGTCCAGTCCCAGTTGCTCAACGAGATTGACTCCCTGAAGGAGCGCACGCTGGCCCTGCGCAACCGGATCATTCAGTCCAACCTACGCCTGGTCGTCAGCGTCGCCAAGCGCCACGCGACAAAAGGCGTCAACCTGTTTGATCTGATAAGCGAGGGCAACATGTGCCTGATGCGAGCCGTCGAACGGTTCGATTACACCAAGGGCAACCGCTTCAGCACATACGCGACGTGGGCGCTGATGAAAAGCTTCGCCCGCAAGGTGCCCGAGGAGCATTATCAGGCCTCGACATTCATCACCGGTCAGCAGGAAATGCTGGACTCGATGGGGGCGGACGCCGAGAACGCCGTGGAGGACGCGGAGTTCCGGGCGAGGATGAAGGACCGCATTGCCGGCGTCCTTGACGCGCTTACCGAGCGGGAGCAGGAGATCATAAAGTCCCGCTACGGTCTGGATGGCGCGGCGGAGCCTCGCACCCTGGCCGAGGTTGGCGACGCGTTCGGAGTCACCCGCGAGCGCATCCGCCAGATTGAGGCCGGGGCGCTGCAGAAGCTGCGCGGGATGCTCTCCGACGACGACGGGTTGGGAAATCTCAACTGAATCAGTCCGACACAGGGAACGGCGGGAAGGCCCATCGCTTCTGCAATGGGCCTTCTTTTTTAACAGTCTCCGACGAGACACGGGACGGCGGGCTTGAATTCGGCGGCGGCTTCTGTTTTGATTAGGAACAGTTAAATGAGTCGCCGGGCTGACGCCCTGCCTGGCATACAATCAACCTGCATGGAGAAACGGCATGGCGCCGAAGATTTTTGTCGGAGTCAACCTGAACTTCTCGAAATTCGTCTACGGACACAAACGGACGCTCGAGGTGGTCAGAAACGAGATTGGCGTGAAGCATGTCGAGGCGGTTCCGGACATGGATTTCGGAACGGTCTTTTTCGCCCGCAAGCCGGATAAGTTCCGAGCCTTTCACGAGGAAATTGCGGAACACGCCAACAAGTTGGGCATCAAGATAGCCAGCGTTCTGACCTTCTACCGCGACAACGGTTACATCTGTCATCCCGACGCGGACGTGCGCGAGAACGCCTACCTGACGATGCAGGCGATGGCCGTTCAGGGCGCCGCCTATGGCGCGAAGCTCGTCGGGCCGGTCCTCAACTGCATACTGAAAGAGGACTTTGAGGACAGGTCCCGCCGCGCGGAGTGCATGGAGCAGACCTGGGAGGCATGGGAGAGATGGCTTCCGGAACTCGGCGCGCTGGGCGTGCCGGGGGCGACGGTCGAGCAACTTTCCACCCTGCGCGAGCCGCCCAGCACCATCCCGCAGTGCAGGCAGGTAATGGACTGCCTCATGCGGATTTACAGGAAGTCGGGCGGCAAGGCCGCGAGACCCTGGCTCTGCTACGACCTGGGGCACGGCGTGACGGACGACGAGAAGGAATCCGACGGCGACGGCAGTTTCGCCGCATGGTTCAAGGCTTTCCCGGACCAGATCAGGGAGATTCACGTCAAGAACACGGATTCGCAGTTCATGGCTGCGTGGCCGTTCTCTCCTGAGTACGACAAGAAGGGCATCATTGACCTCAACAAGGTCGCGGCGGCGATCCGGGATTACCTGACGGGGGACGAGCTTTACGCCTTCGTAGAGTACCCCGGCAAACGCGGGCGTATAATCGGCGAGGAGGACGCACTGGCGAAGAACGCCGACAGCGTCAGAGCATTCTGCAAGGCGCTGGCCGGGGCGGGATTCGTGGAGAATCCGGCGGACGCTTCCTGGAGCATTCCGGGGAAGAAGTAGGGTGGGCGCTTGCGTCTCGGAGCGAGACGAGCACCTACGCGGAAAGGACTGACGCAATCGCGGGGAGTGGCACATGGGCGTCTGGCACGTCGGAGCCGTCTGCGCCGCAGCGTTTGCGCTGACAGCGCTGACATATTTCCATAATCGGAAGGCGCTCTGCGGCGTCTTCATGTGCATGTTTCTTGTTGTTGCGCCGTGGTTCGGGCGGCTTGGATTGGGAGCTCTCAGCCCGTGGGCTTTCTGGTGCGTTACTGCGTTGTTCTGGGGCGCGCCCGTTCTCTGCCTTGTCATATTCATTCTCGATTACCGTTTTGGGATAGTGACGGTGGATACGATATTCGCCTTCGTGATTTTCTGGGCGCTATGTCCGATCTATTTCGCCGCGTGCGCGGTTGGGGCATTCGTCGCCGCGCTGGCCGGGAAGGTCTGAGAGCAACGCCTTGGTATTGCAGCGTTGCAGGCGGATATTTATCGCCCCCGCCCGCTTGCTGAACATCTTTCACAGAGTTATGATGGATTCGGCTTGGGGAGGGACGAGCGATGACACGCGTGTCATATTAAGGAAGGGAGACCAACACGATGAAACATTCAATAGCCCATATATTTTTCGAACAACTTGTTATCCTGGCTGTTATTGTCCTGGCTGCCAATGGGCTGGAGGCCGCCGACGTCGCAGAGAATACCCACGGGAAGATCGCAGTGGAATTAAAGCCCGCGCAGAGCCATCCGTTCATCGCATGCACGGCGGAAGAGATGAAACGCCTGAAGGACGCCTATGCGTCCCAGGGAGCGGAGAAAAACGCCGTGGCCGGGCGCATCGCGGCGGCGGATCAGGCGCTCCTGACGGCAAACGCATTCCCGCCGGAAGGCGGTCAGCATAACCAGTGGTATCAGTGCTACAAGTGCCAGTGCCCCCTCCAGACCGTTGAAAAGAAGCACAAGTGCCCGCTCTGCGGCGCGGAATACACAGGATATCCGTTCGACCACGTGCTGTATGAGCGCGAGTTTTACGTCCTGACCAGCCGCATGACGGATTGTGCGTGGGCCTACGCCATTACCGGCGACAAGAAATATTCCGACAACGCGGCGGTCATCCTCAGAGGCTTTGCCAAGCGATATTTGAATTACGAATATCACACGAATTACACCGTGACCTACGGCGGCAAGATGCGCGGCGGCGCGCCAGTCACCACAAAGGACAAGATGGCTGACCAGGGGAACCTTATGAAACGGGCCGGGGGAAGGGTGTTCGAACAGACCCTCAACGAGGCCGTCTGGCTCATCCAGCTCTGCGCGGTATATGACCTTATCCACGACAGCCCGTCCCTGAAACCTAACGATCACGAGATGATCCGCAAGCAGCTCATCGAGCCGGTCTGCCTGAGCATCAGCGAAAATCCCGACGGCAAGAGCAACTGGCAGTCATGGCACAACGCCGGGATGCTCTGGGCCGGCGCAATGCTTGGCGAGGCAAAATGGGCTGACCGCGCCATCAATGACAAGAGCAACGGGTTCATCTATCAGCTTGGCGTGTCGCTCAGCCCGGACGGCATGTGGTACGAGAACAGCTTCAGTTATCACTTCTACGCCCTTGACGCGCTCATGAACCTGACCGAAGGGGCAAGACGAATCGGGATAGATCTCTATGTCCGGCCTGAGATGAAGCGGGCGCTCACGCTGCCCATAATGTACGTCATGTCGGACGGAACACTTCCGCGCAGCGGAGACTCCACCCGCTGCGCCCCATCGTCCGCAGGCAGGCTTTATGAAATCGGATACGCGGCATACAAGGACCCGTCCATGCTGCTCGCGGTCGGGAATTCGCCTACATGGGAAAGCGTGATGCTCGGACGCGATCTCTCAGCGACTCCGCAGGCGTTTGAGCCGGGCAGCGTCCTGCTCTCCGGGGCTGGCCATGCAATCCTTCGGACACAAGGCTCAAAGAAACTCAATGCCATACTGACCTTCGCCGAATTCGGAGGATTCCACGGACATTTCGACAAACTCAGCCTCGTGCTGTACGGACTCGGGCGCGAAATCGCCGTTGACCGTGGCCGCGCCGCCAGCCAGGCCTATCGCCTTCCGGTGCATCAGAACTGGTATCGCGCGACTATCAGCCATAACACGGTACTGGTTGACCGTATAAGCCAGCGCGGGGTCGGCGCAGTCTGCGATCTTTTCGCCTGCTCCGACGAGCTCGCTGCGGCAGCCGCATTCTGCGACAAGACATACCCCGGCGTAATTCACAGACGCCTTATGTGTCTCGACGCGGATTACATGCTTGTTCTCGACCTTCTTGAGGACAAGAGCGGCAAGGAGCATACGTTCGATCTGCTCTATCACGTCAACTCGAAAGAAGCCAGGTGCCCACAGGCGTCGGGACAGGCGGCGCTTCCCAAGGAAGCGGGTTTCGAATACGTCGAACGGGCGAAGTCTGGCAAGACGGGCGAGGCCATCAGCGTCGCGTTTGAAGACGAGCAGGTGACGACGCACCTGACGGTCGCGCCGGGCGGAGAGACGGAGATAATCACCGGCGATGGGCGAGGGGAAGCGGTCGAGGTCAGGATTCCGTTGGCGATTATGACGCGAAAGGGCGCATCAACTATTTTCGCCTCCGTTCTGGAACCTGTCGCCGCCGGGCAGGAGGCGATGGTGAAGGGCGCCGAGGTTGTAAAATCCGGAAAGGGATTCGTCATCCGCGTCAAGGCGGGAGAAAGGGAGGACGTCTACTCCTATGAGCCGGAGCCTTCGGAGAGAACGGTAGAGGGCGTCAAAACGAAGGACGCGCTGCTTTGCCTACGGCGCTCTGGCGGCGAGGCGTGGGAGAAACGACTGAGCGCGGAATCCAAACCGGCGGCGGGAAAGTAATCCCGGATCGGACGGGCCGCAAGGAACGAACAAAGGGGAGGAAGTTTAAATGGCCGGCATGTTCAGCAGTTTCAGAGACCTTGACCAGCTTTTGCGCGGGAACGCGACGACCCCGGAACTCCTAGGGAAGGGAACCGACCACCTGAAACTCGGTTCAAACCTGACCGTTGTCATCCTTCTGGGGATCATCTACGGGGTTTCAATGGGTCTTTTCGGCGTCCTCACGCACGAGCCGCCGATCAATCTCCAGGTTCTGTCTTCCGCCCTGAAGGTTCCCGCGTTGTTCCTTCTGACGCTTGTGGTGACGTTCCCCTCGCTTTACGTATTCGGCGCGCTGCTGGGCGTGGACCTCAGCCCCGCGCAGATTCTGCGCGCTTTGATGGCGGCGATTGCGGTGAATCTGGCGGTGCTGGCATCTCTTGCCCCGATAACGGCTTTCTTCACGCTCACAACAACAAGCTACTCGTTTATGACGTTGCTCAACGTCGCCTTCTTTGCCCTGGCCGGTTTTGTGGGGATCGGGTTCCTGCTGACGGTTCTTCAGCGGATTGAGTTGGCGCGCCGAACGCTTGTTGAAAGCCGTCATGGGAAACCGGCGGAGCCGAAGCCTGCCGTTGCTGATGGAGTCGGCATCGTCGAGCCTGACGAGGTACGCGACGCCTGCGCTCCGCCGCCTTCGCAACCTGCTCGGGAAATCGGTGGCTCAACGTGGGGAGCAGATCGAGGCCTGGACATAAGATTCCCGCCGCCCCCCACTCCACGGGAGTTGCGGGGCAGGTCCGCAAAGCGCGTGTTTTACGCATGGCTGATGCTCTATTGCTTCGTCGGCGCACAGATGGCATGGGTGCTTCGCCCCTTCATCGGCGCCCCCGGGTTGCCCTTCGGCGTCTTCCGCGAGCGCGAAGGCAATTTCCTTCAAAGCGTCCTGCGCTCCATCAGCAACCTGCTGAACTAATGCGGAACTCCCTGCTGCAAGTTGACGATCTTCTCCGAGGGCGCGGGCGATTCTCAGGAGAGACAATCGCCGCCGGCGGCATCCGCGCCCTGTTGATTTTCGTCATCACGTTCGGAACCTTCTACGGCGCGGTCATGGGAACATACACCGGGCTTGCGCCGGACAGGGCGCATCAACTCCTCTATTCCGGGGTGAAGGTCCCGCTGTTCCTGCTCGTGACGTTCGCGCTGTGCCTTCCCAGTTTCTTCGTGGCCAATACGATTGCCGGACTTCGCCAGGACTTCGGCGAGGCGTTGCAGGCGGTCGTCGCCGCGCAGGCCTGCGTGACCGTCGTGCTGGCGTGTCTTGCGCCCGTGACGGGGCTTCTCTATCTCTCCATCAGCAGTTACCGGCTGGCCGTCATGGTCAACGGCGTCATGTTCGCCGCCGCAAGCTTCGCCTCCCAGATCGTGCTGAGGCGGCATTACGCCCCGCTTATACGCAAATCTTCAAAACACCGGTTCATGCTTCACGCCTGGCTGGTTTTCTACATCTTCGTGGGAATACAGATGGGCTGGGTACTGAGGCCCTTCATCGGCGCGCCTGGTTCGCCGGTCAGGTTCTTCAGGGATGACGCATGGGGCAACGCCTATGTGGTACTGGCCCGGTTGATTCTCTCAATCCTTGGCGGGCGATAAGTAAGATTGAAAAAGCTATAGGTCAGACCGGTTATGCGGACTATAATATGTATGTTCGCGCGGCAAGCTGCCCGTTTGATCTTCTTAAAAACCAGCGGCGACACGCGGGGAGCGACGCTGCCCGAACAGCGGAAATCATTCTCGTATTTCATGCGTCCAACGCCGGACAAGGAGGCATCTAAATGTCAGTCAAGAACTCGTTCCGACCGGAATTGAAGCGGATTGAAAAGCTTGAGAACCGGGTCCTGCTGGACGGTCTTGCGGTCCGATTCGGCGTGTCGTATCCATCCTGGTGGGTGACCGATTACGAACAACCGGCATCGGACGAGTCGCTGGCGCTGATTACTTCGGAAACGAATCTGGATACTGTTGTGATCGTGCCAACTTGGTACATGGATGATTACATGTCCAATGCCATTGCGCCTGATAGTGTCAAGACCGCTTCCGACGCAGGTGTGCGGCACGCCATTCAGGAGGCGCAGGGGCTTGGTCTGGACGTTGTTTTAAAACCTCACGTTGATCCATGGGGGGCATGGCGCGGCTTGATTGATCCGGCGGACGACGCTGCATGGTTTGCGTCCTATGAGACCTTCATCACCCATTATGCGACAATCGCCCAGGAGGAAGGCGTCGGCTTGTTCGTGGTCGGGACGGAATTGAAGAGCATGTCCGGCGATGAGCATACCGCCGCATGGGGCGATGTGATTGACGCAGTCGAGTCGGTCTATACCGGCGAATTGAGCTATGCGGCGAACCATGACGAGTATTTCAACGTCAGCTTCTGGGATCGGCTGGATTACGTCGGGATTGACGCGTATTACGATCTTTCAACAGCAGCTCCTGGAACGGTTCCGGATACTGCGGCGCTCGTTGCGGGTTGGCAGCCCTACATTGGCGCAATCGCCGCGTGGCGCTCCGCCGAGGGGATAACGCAACCGGTCCTCCTGACGGAGATCGGTTATCGCTCCATCGAAACCGCGCAGTATCAGCCGTGGGACTGGGAGCGCGACGGCGAACCGAGCGAAGAAGCGCAAGCCGCTTGTTACAAGGGCGCGATTGCAGCTTGGGCGAATGTTCCATGGTTCGAAGGCATGTTCTTCTGGAATTGGGGGGTGAATTCGAGTTCCGTGCCAGAGAAAGGCTACGAACCGCATGGAAAGCTGGCTGAAGACGTGTTGCTTCTGCCGCCTGACGGCTCGATAACCGCCCCGGCGCCTGAAACGTGGATTACTGCGGGCGGGAGCATTGATCTGGCCTCAATCTGGCGCGATCCGAACGGAACCGCTACGGCGTGGGCATGGCAGATTGCCGGGCCGGGCGGCTTCGCATGGACATCCGCGCTCCAGAATCCCGGCGCGCTTCAACTTGACGCGGACGGAACCTACGAGATTTCCCTGACCGTGACCGATGACGACGGCGCGGCGGACCCAACCCCCGCGACGATGATCGTGAAGGCGACACCGGCGGACAATCTGCCGCCTGAGGGAACGATCGAATCCCCCGCCGACGGTCTGATCATGGAGGCTGAAACATCCGTTGCCCTTCAGGGTTCAGGCGATGATCTTGACGGGGCCGTCGCAGCGTGGGCATGGACGATCACCGGCCCAGGCGGGTTCGCGTGGAATTCGAGCGTCGAGGACCCCGGGCTGCTGCAACTCAATGAACCGGGGGTCTACTCGATTTCCTTCCTGGTGACGGACAACGGCGGGCTTGCCGATCCCTTCCCGGCAACCGCCACGGTGACGGTCATGGAGGCAACCGAGACGAATCAGCTTCCGGACGGCGCGATCGAATCTCCTCTAAATGGCCTTATCCTGAACGTCGGCGACAGCATTGACCTTCAGGGAAGCGGGACAGACCCGGACGGCTCCATCGGCAGCTATTTCTGGATGGTCGGCGGACCGGGCGCGTTCCTGAAGACCTACAGCGATGAAGACCCCGGACTGGTCAGGCTTGATACTGCGGGGTATTACGTTGTTACGCTGCTGGTGCGCGACGATCGCGGGGACGCCGATCCGGAGCCGCCGGCCGTGATGATCCAGGTCGGTTCGCCCGTCAACGCCCCGCCGGAAGGGGTCATTGACTCCCCGACCGACGGGATCGTCATCCGCGCCGGCGAGAGCGTCAACCTTCAGGCGACGGCCACGGATTCCGACGGCACGGTCATCCTGCATACGTGGGTCGGCGCGGGACCGTCCAATTACCAGTACAACCAGCCGCTGGAAGACCCCGGCGAGGTCGTGCTGACGATGCCTGGGCAGTATTATTTTCAGTACGTCGCCGTTGACAACGCCCTGCAACCAGATCCCACGCCCCCGGCAGTCAGCGTCACCGTAGTGGCCGGAGCGGGCAACATGGCGCCACAGGGGCAGATTGTGTCCCCGGCGCTGGGAACAGTCATTCCAACCGGCCAGATCATATCCCTCCAAGGGGGGGGAGTTGACCCGGACGGCGCAATAGTATCCTGGGCATGGGAAGTCACGGGGCCGGGCGGAATATTCTGGACATACAATACGCAGAATCCGGAGCCAATTCGCCTTACGGTCAAGGGGCAATACACAGTGAAACTCACGGCGACGGATAATGAAGGCGAGGCCGATCCGACTCCGGAGACCGTGATTGTGACGGTGGTTTCAAGCGGCGTCTACCTGAAGGAGGACGCGCCGGATTACTGGCAGCTTGATGACCCTGACGGGATTTTCCGCAACGACGGCGCGAACTACTGCGGCCCAACCGCCGCGTCCAACGCGGTCGTATGGCTCCAAACGCACGGTTACGCCACATTCCCCCCGCCCTCTGAGCAATACGCCACGATCCAGCAGCTTGCCGACTACATGCAGACGGACATTCTCATCGAAGGCACGTCCGTCTACGAACTCAGCAACGGGTTGAGCACATGGATCGAGGATTACTACAGCCCGGGTGATTATGAAATGTATCTGCGCGGCAAGCATTTCGGCGGGACAAGCCCCAACTCCGGCGACCTTGATTGGGCCGTCGGCAAGCTGGCCGAACCGGACAGCGTCGTCATGGTGCTGGGCGGAGCCTACATGGGAACCAGCCGCGTTTCCGGGCACTTCGTCATGATGTCCAACTGGGACGCAGAAACCTCCATGGTCGGCGTCAAGGACCCCCGCACACGCTATCCGGAAAGGTCCGATTACTACCGCCTTCAGTGGGACGCGACGGACGCCTGCTACGTCATCCCGGATTACTATCCGACGATTCCGGGCATAGAGGTGCGCGTCGAGGACATCTATGTTCTCGAGATGAAAATCGCCCCGGACCTGGCAAGCCCTAACGCGATAATTGACGCGCCAGTGGACGGGCGGGAACTCGTTGTAGGCGAGTCAATCGCCCTCGCCGGTTCGGGTACGGACGCGGATGGCGAGGTTGTCGCGTGGGCGTGGGAAATCCTCGGCCCGGATGGCTTCTATCGCACATCAACCGCCGAAGACCCCGGACTGATCGCGCTGCCGCTTCCCGGCGAATACACGATCAATCTGTCCGTCACGGATGACGACGGACTGACCGACATGAGTCCGGCGACGAGGACGGTGCGCGTCACGTCGCTCAACGGGACGATCTATGAGCAGAACATCACTGAGGACGGTTCCGGCCACCAGGTCGTGGTCGTCTGGGGCAGCCCATTCGAGCGCGGCTTCGCGCAGGGCTACCTGCTCTCCGACCAGATCGAGGACAGCGGCCAGGAACTGATAGACTTCTGCGCGGCGGAAGGCGTTCCATACTCGTTCCTGCGGGCTTACACCTACATGGTTGACTGGGGTCCGGACACGACGATCATGGAGGAGTTCGAGGGCATGGCCGCCGGGTTGAAAGCGGCCAATCCCGATACCATCTTCGATATCCGCGACGTCATGCTCGGCAACATGCTGGGCGACATCGGGGAGCTTGACCTCGGATATTCCAAGTCGGCGGAGGCGACCGCCTGCCATTCGACGTCCACATGGGGCAGCTTCGTCGAGGACCCCATCAAGATGATCTCGACGCGCCGCCTTGACAACGCCGGCGATCGCATGGGCACGTCTCTCCTGCGGCATACGCTGGTAGCCAATTTCCCGGATGAGGGGCCGTCCTTCATCAATGTCGGTTGGCCGGGCACAATCGTCGTCGGAACGGGCCTGAACCAGTACGGAACGCAGGTCTCAATCAACAGCTATTTCCATGGCTCGGACACGCCGATCAACGGCTCGATGCTCCGGGCAACCGCCGCGCGATACCTGCTTGTCGAATGGGCGACCGGCGATCCCGGCGACCTGGACAACGGCTATGCCATGCTCCAGGATTACGACTGCTTCACCCCGGCATTCATCAACTACTACGCCGCCGACGGCAACGGCGGCGTCATAACCTCCAGCCGCGATCAGGGGTTCTACAACCTGCGCAAACCGCAGTCCGCCTACTTCAGCGGCGATGTCATCATAACCACGAACGATCAGACGGACGGGCTGACCTACCCCGCCGCCGGGAAGTACATCGAGGACTGGTACAAGCTCGGCGGACCGAAAACCCTTGAAGGCCAGTGGAACATGATGACGTACTCCAGAGGGCTTCAACGCTTCAGCGTCGAATACCGGGGCGTCGAGGACATGACCCTCTGGTTCGACGGATGGGCGGACGTTGACGGAACCACGCGCACGCCGAGACTGGAACTCGAATACGGCGATCTGCGCGCCCTCGTCCCCGACCCGGACAACGACGCCCCGAACGGCGCAATCGCTGCGCCCCTGCAGGACGCGACTGTTGACGTCGGCGCGACGCTCAACCTCCGGGCCGGCGGCAGCGATCCGGATGGGACAATCGCCTCGTGGCTCTGGGAAATAACCGGGCCGGGCGGCTTTACTTGGACCTCCAATCTTCAGAATCCCGATGTCATTCTGAATGTTCCGGGACAATACACGGCAATCCTGACCGTGACGGATAACGATGGCGCCGCCGATCCTGTCCCGGCAATGACGGACTTCACCGTCCGGCAGGTCGGCAACACGCTGCTGGGAGTCGTGGACACCGGGCGCGGGAAGGTCTACGTCTACGACATTGACGGTCTGGACAACGGCATACCGATTGACGGAAACTACAACGGCGCGAGCTACAACCCCTACGACCTGTCCAACGATCTGATGATTGTCGGGACCCCGAGCGGCGTCATCGTCGTCGCCCGCGGTTGGGTCATGGACGGACGAACCTACAAGGCGGCCGATTTCTCCGCCCTGGGCATCGTTGTTGACGGGAACCTTGCGACGTTTGTGGATCAGCGCATTGGAACCGGCGACATCAGTCTGATCGCCGCGAAGGGCGCGATGAACACGGTCGTCGTCAAGGGGGGGGTGACAGGGCTGCCTGACAGCGGACTCGGCCTGAGCGTGCCCGGCGTCATGGACGTTCCGGCCGGGATGGGCATATACGCCCCCAACGGAACGCTTGGGACAGCCATCTTCCAGAGGGCCGGCATGAGCCTGACCGGCGATCTGCTCTGCAAGGAGCTTGGCACGGTCATAACCTCCGGCAGCGTGAACGCCACGATCACGTCCGGCGGCAAGCTCGGCGCGCTCTACGTCGGCATTCCCGCCGGCGGAAACCTGGACGGCCAGGTCAACGCCGTGCGGACTTACACGTTGTTCGCCAACGGCAACATCGGCGCGGAGATCAACTCCACCTACTGCATCAACCAGATACACGCCGCCGGGGCCATAACGGGCGACATCACCACGGACTACTGCCTGTTCAACATCTACTCCGGCGGGAACATCACGTCGGATATCTACGGCGGCGGGACGGTCAAGCTCCTTTACGCGAAGGGCGACATAACAGGAAACATAACCGGCGGCGAGGTGCAGTTGTTCTATGCCGGCGGCTCGTTCACGGGAACGCTCAGGAGCATGGCCTCGGCGGGGACGATCCTTGCGGGCGGGGACTTCGTCGGGGCGCTGACGGTTGACGTGGGAACGGCGCAGACGGTGCTCAGCCTCAAGGGAAACATCTCCGGGAATCTCAGCGCGCCGCAGGGCTTCGGCTACATAGGCGCGCCGATGGGCGGCATCAGTTCGCAGATCGTCTCAACATCGTCCAGGGCAGCGATCGGCGCAGTGAACGCCGGAAAGGGTTTCAGCGGCTCGCTCCTGACGGGCGGAACGCTCGGCAGTCTGACGGCCGGCTGGACCTCCGCCCCGGCGGGCAAGGCCGGGACAAGCGCGCTCATCCAGGCCGAGAACGGCATCGGAAAAATCATCGTCCTGAAGGACATGACGGATACGAATATCGGCGTCGGGCTGGACGGAACAGCCGGCGATAAGCCGGCCTCCATCGGCATGCTCTACGTCGGCGGGAACATGCTGCGCAGCAACGTCAACGCCGGGTGCGCGTGGAGCGACGCGATGACGTATTCCGACGGGGCGTCGGAACCGGCGTGGAGGCGCATAGAGGCGGCGGAGCTTGGCGTGGTCAACATCGGCGGGACGTTGGGCGACGGGGCCAAACAGGTCTGGGGCATCGGAAGCTCCGCGAAGATCGCCTCCATCCGCGCAGGCGGCGTCAGCCTGCTGTCAGCCGGAGAGAACGAGAAAACCAGCAACAATTACCGGGTCAGAAGGGAGATTGCCTGATTCCGCGAAGCGTACTCAAGCGACTACGACAAGTGTGGATTCGGATAATGGGTCGAATCCAAGAGGATCGGAATTGAGACTCGTCACTTGAACGGGATTTTTGTTTGATGGAGACTACATATTGAGTATTTCCTTGAAGACACGTAAGGGACATTTAGCACATTTTTGCTCACGGATACGAAGCTTCTTGAGTGAAGCGATAGTGAAGTGTAGAGTAGACTTGGGGTCTGAGGAGCAGAATCGGCAGTTTCATGATGTCTTGTCCGAACTCGTCACGATCCTGTTTGCCGTTGTCTTTGGTGTTGGTCTTTCGGAGATTCTCTCAGTTTCTGGGAGTAGCGATTGGCTCGTCTTGATCACAACATATCTCAGTATCACATTGAGTTGGGCGGGATACCACCACGGACGTATCAAAGGTCCTGCTGAAACTAACTGGCTTTGCTACATGATAGATATTTCCATTGTCATAGTTTACTGGTTGTTGATCAACTTCAGATGCCCAACTGTTTGGCCACTCCTACACACGGCACTGTTTTTCCTATACACCATCTGGGAGGGAATACGTTATGTCGAAAATCCCGGCAGACGTGTAATTGCTCGTGCCTTGACGACTAACATAGTTTTTCTTTTTTTTATGTCCGTTTCATACGTTCTGGACATGTCGTTCACGCTCATAGGGGCCGCCCTGTATATATTGGTTCTAGTATTTACTTATAGGATAGCAATATTCAAGGTCTACAATTCTGTTGATCAGTGTCTGCCGAATAGCGGACAATATGCTAAGAACGATTCTGAATTAGTGGCATCTGCAATTTCTGCAATGTCAATGGCACGCGCCACGATATCAGGTTACAGCGTTGGAGCAGCAGTCAGGTGTGATTCTGGTAAAATATATACGGGTGCTAACATAGAGTTCGCCAATTTCTCAAATACAATTCACGCGGAAGAGTGTGCAATTGCTAGCGCAGTCATGGCCGGAGAGAAAAATATTTTGACAATAGCGGTTGTTACAACAAGCAACAAGCTCACGTGGCCATGTGGAATGTGCCTACAATCACTGCATGAAATCGGTGGAGTCAACCTCCGGGTAATCGCGTGTGGTGGAGGGAAGGAAGCATGTATGAAGGTCTCCGAACTCTTACCACATGGTTTTGATCTGGTTCAGCAAGAAAAATGAGCAAAGTGTTTGTTGTTGATATTGATGGAGTAGTGTGCAATCACGCAAATGCGATTTGTGAATTCGTTAATAATAAATTTGGCATAAATTCCCAAGTCGATGATGTAACTTCATGGGACCATGATTTTGGCCCCATATCTTTCGTTAAGGCTGTGGAGGAAACCTATTGTCGAGAGGATTTCATCTTAGGTATGCCAGTAGAACTGAACGCAGGCTGGTTTCTGAAAGATCTTGCCGCGCAATTCGAGGTCATTCTAGCTTCTGCTAGAAAGCCAGTATGCCATGCAGCCACACGGAAGTGGGTAGAACAAAACTTTGGCAACTTCGAAGTGATCTTCCCCGGAAGCAAGACAGATATACAAGCACATTTCTTAGTTGATGATAATATAGATGAGGTAATCAGTTTTACCAAAACTTCAGGTTGTAGGACTTCATTCCTATTTAAACGCCCATGGAATAATAACGCGGACACAGCTAGGCGTTTGCTTCCAATACCAAACTGTTCTTCCGTCGTGTCCTTCCGAGAAATAATAGAACAGATCAAGGGCAACTAAATCGGGGATGTTATCGAATGGGAAATCTGGGACATTACCTCCATTTTCTTGACTCACCCAGCGCACATGGCATAGTCCCGGAATGGGATGTATGGCGTGGGGAAGAAGTAGTATACAAAGGGGTGTTATGAGACTATTTTCTCTTATTCCAACACGTCCAGAAGATAGTTTCATTCCTGCATTGTACCATCGCCTCGCCCCCAATCGTCAGTTCGACAGTGATCGCCCCGATCTTCCCAGCGGAGCGATAATCGGGACGGGGATTACTGTTTCTCCCCATCCATCGGCGGCACGTCCTTGACGCACCTGAAGCCGAGGGTCGGGCGCTTGGCGTCCTCCTCGCAGAAGCCCCGGCTGGCCGTCCGCGTGGCCATGGGCACGAGGTAGCCGCTGGTCCAGCTTCCTCCGCGAACAACGCGATATTTCTTGCCGAAGTTGGGATCATTCGGCCCGCCCGGATACTTGTCGTAATAACTCGTCGTCCACTCCTCGACGTTGCCGATCATGTCAAAACATCCGTAGGGGCTTTTCCCCTGCGGGAACTGCGCGACGGGCATCGGCCCCTTGACGCCTTCGATCGCGAGATGATTGCACTTCTTCTGATCGAACAACTGCCCCCACGGGTAAGGCCTCGCTTCAACGCCCCGCGCCGCCTTTTCCCATTCCGCCTCGGTGGGCAGCCGCTTGCCGGCCCACTTCGCGAACTCCATCGCGTCCTTCAATGTAATGCCGACGACGGGATAGTTGGCCCGGTCTTTCGGCAGGTTGCCGCCCGGCCAGGGCGCGGGATGCCCGGCGGCCTTGACGAATTCGGCGTATTCGGCATTCGTCGTCTCATGCTGGTCAATGTAGAACGCGCCGGTGACGACTGAAGGTTGCTGCGGCAGCTCGACGTGCAGGTAGTTGTCCTCGAATATCTGGCTGCGCCGGTTGGCGTCCGCCGCAAGGATGTCCTCCTCGAACGGGCGGATGGCCTCGACCAGTTGATCGGGGGTTGATCCCATCGCGAACCAGCCTTCGGGGACATAGACCATGTTCGGGGGGATGTTTTTCGCGCAGTTGATGGCGCGCGCGGCTTTCTTCCCGGCCTCGGAATGGGGAAATTCATCCATTGCGCGCTTGAACTGGTCGTCTGCGACGATCTGCGGCGGTTTGCCGGTTCCGATGCGCCAGCAGCCCCACTCGTAAAGGACTTCGGGCAGCATCCGATCCGCCTCGATTCCCGTCTCGCTGTTCTCGCGGGTGTGGGCGATGATGCTGTCCAGTATCCCCGCCGACATGTCGTAAATGTGCGCCGCGTAGAGCTGCTTTGCCTCGTTGAGCCTTTCCTCGGCCAGCACCTCGTCCCAGACATCCCTGTCCTGAACCGTGATGTTTCTGGATTCGCGCCGTGCGCGGACTGCCCACATGTTGCCAGCGTAGTTTTCCATCAGCTTCTTCATCGCCGCGTCGGCTTCATCGCTCCTGCGGGCGGCTTTGGCCTTCGCCCATTGCTGGTAGAGGCATTCGGCGGCCATCGTGCGAGCCTGCGCGCCGGCTTCCGTGCCCGGGGCCTGCTGGAGGATGTTGTCAAGGACCTTGATCGCCTCGTCGAAATCCCCGGCCTTGATCTTGTTTCTTGCGACACCGAGATGCACTTCAGGCGTCTTTGTTCTGGCCTTGGCCTCCCATTCGGAGCCGGGATAATCCTTCAGAAGGATTTGCAGCTTTTCCAGCGCGTTCTGGTGCTGCTCCTGCTGGCAGAAGAACTCCGCCTGCGCGTAGATGATGAACGGAATGCGCGAGTCGGCCTCCGTCGCCTCGACGGAGGTTGGATAGTCCTTCTTGGCCTTGGCGTAGGCTTCAACCGCCTTCTCGTAGTATCCCCGGCGGAAAAGGTCTTCGGCGGACTTTGCCAGATACATCGGCATGCGACGCTGCGCCGTCCTGGCCCACGTGCTGTCCGGCGCGATCTTTATCAGTTCATCCAGGTGTATGCAGGCGTCCTCGTGCTTTCCACCCTCGGCAAGTTTGTCCGACCATTCCAGCATAAGTTCGGCGACGCGCTCCTTTGCGAGGTTCTGGGCGCGGGTTCCATCGTATTTGCTGATTATCTGACGATAGAGTCCTACCAGTACCTCGTAATCAACGTCTTTCCCGAACCGGCGGGCCTCTCTTGCAGTGTCGGCGCGCTTGAGTTCGCTGTCGGCCTCCTCCTCGATTTTGGCATCGCGGGCTGTCGGCGCCGGCTCGACTGGGGGGGGCGTTACCTTCTCAGGAGGATGCGCGGGCGGCTTTGTCTGGCTTGTATTAATCGGGGGTTGTGACGGCGGCAGAGTCGCCGTTCGCGGCCCGGCGGCGACGGATTTCTTCGCCACGTGAAAATACAGCGCCAAGGCCATCAGCAGTACCGCAATCAACATCATGCAGGCGGCCACCGAGGTCCCAATGACGCGCGACGGCGTCCAGTGCGCCGCTGCATGGGCCGGACCGGAGCGAGCGAAGGCGGAATCCGAGCCGGGCGGCACGGCGGGGCTGTGGCTGGTCTTTATCCTCTGTAGACATCGCTCCAGGTCGTCAAGAAGCGCATGACATGACTGGTATCTCTCCGCCTGGTTTCTCGCCAGCATTTTTTCGACGATCAGGACAAGGTCCTTCGGAATTTCCGGGCGGAGCTTCGCCAGCGGCTGGGGGGTCTGGTTGCAGTTGGCGAAGAGATAGCCCAGCGCGTGGCTGCTGCTGATTGGCGCGCGCCCGCAGAGCAATTCATACGCGACCACGCCGAGCGAAAAGATGTCCGACGACTGCGTCGGCGGATGCCCCTGGATGACCTCCGGGGCCATGTATTTCGGCGCGCCCAGCATCTCGCCGTAGACGTTGACCAGCGAGTTCTCCGTCGCCAGCGCCACGTCGAAGAAGGCGACTTTCACCAGCAGCCGCCCCGTCTTGTCGCGGGTAAGGAAGACGTGCTCCGGCGTCAACTGCCTGTGCGGAACGTTGCGCATGTGCGAGGCGCGGAGGGCCTCGCAGCACTGCCTGATGATCTCAATGGCCTCCTCGCCGGAGACAGGCCCTTCGGCCATTCTCTGCTGCAAGGTCGGCCCTTCCGCATATTCCAGCGCGGCGTAGAAGGCGCCGTCCTCCTTTCCCACCTCGGAAAGTGAAAGCAGGTTCGGATACTCCAGCAGCTCGTCGTGCGCGCCCTTCTGCTCGAAGAGGTATTTGCGGAGCCGGGTGTTCTCGGTGAAGCTCTCCGCGAACCGTTTCAGAAAAACGGTCCGGCCGGTCCGGGTGTCAACGGCCTTGTAGCTGTCGCCGCTTAGACCTTCGCCTATCTTTTCCAGGAGTTCGTACGGTCCGAACTTTACCGGGTTCTCCGCCATGTGTCCGCCTCTGTCGAGCCGTTTGACAATTCGGGTCTGGTACCCTCGGAACTAGAGAATCATCATGTTATCACAATGCACGACTTCATCATAGGGCTTTGCGCCGAGCCTTTTTTCTATCTCGCCTGCGCGCAAGCCCATAATCAGGCGGCAGTCGTTGCTTGAGTAATTACTTATCCCGCGCGCGAATTCCCTGCCTCCGGCCGCCAGTGACACCACGTCCCCCCGCGCGAACTCGCCGACCACTGCGGTTATGCCGGTGGCCAGCAGGCTGCGTCCCCGGCGCTTCAGCGCCTCCTCCGCGCCGGCGTCAACGGCTATCGCCCCGCGCGGCTTAGCGCTGCCGATCCAGAGCTTGCGCCCGCGCGATGTCTGGGCCTTCAGATTGAAGCGCGTGCCGACCTTCTCCCCGGCCGCTATCCGAGCCAGGATTCCGGGAGTCTTGCCGTTGGCGATGAATGACGCAATCCCGGCCCTGCCGACGCGCTCAATCGCCGCAATCTTGCTTGACATGCCGCCGGTTCCCATCTCGCTCTTGCCTTCAAGTATCAGCGCCTTCGCCTGCTCGATGCTCCCGATTTCGGGAACCACGTCGCACAGCCGCCCGTCCGGCGCGCCTCGGCAAAGGCCGTCTATGCAGGAGAGGATTATGAACAGGTCGGCCTTGACCATGAGCGCGACAAGGGACGCCAGCGCGTCGTTATCGCCGAACTTTATCTCGTCAACGGCGATTGTGTCATTCTCATTGACGACGGGGATGGCCTTCATTTTAGACAGGGCGTGCATCGTCCCGGCGGCGTTCAGGAAGCGTTCCCGGTCGTCAACGTCCTGCCGGGTCAGGAGAATCTGCGCCGCGTGATACCCGTGCTTCTGAAAAGCCTCGTCATATGCCGCCATAAGCTTGGCCTGGCCGATGGAGGCGACGGCCTGAAGCTGCGGCAGCGTGGCCGGGCGGCGGGTCATGCCCAGCTCGCCCATGCCGGATCCGATCGCGCCTGAGCTTACAAGGATCATCTGATGCCCGCTGTCGGCCAGTTCGGCCACCTGAGTCCCGAGGCTCAGGATGTGATCCCGGTCAATCATCCTGGCCGCGTTTGTGAGCACTGCGGTTCCGATTTTAACGACTATTTTCCTTCTGTTTGGAATTTTCCCGTTCTCCCGACAGCCTGATTCAAACGAATCCGGGCCGTGAAACCATCCGCCCGCTCCTCGCGCGGTTCGCTTTGTTTCGGGAAAATATATCATGGCGCGTTTCTGGAAGCAAACAGGCGATAGTCGGCGCAATCATGCCGCCGCCCGCCGATGAAATTGGATTGACATGCCCGCCCCGTACTTTATGATTTACAATTCAGGCGGGGTGGCAAGTCTTCAGACGCTCGAAGGACTGTCTTCAGACGAAAGGAAACGCAATGGCCAGGCAGCAGGTCGGTTTGATAGGTCTAGCCGTAATGGGTCAGAATCTGGCCCTGAACTTTGAGAGCAAGGGTTTCTCAGTGGCGGTCTACAATCGCACGACCGCCCGCACTGACGACTTCATCGAGGGGCCTGCCAAGGGCAGGAATGTTCTTGGAACGCACTCGATCGCCTCGCTTGTCGAGGCTCTGGAATCCCCCCGGAAGGTGTTCCTGATGGTCAAGGCGGGGGAACCGGTGGACGACTTCATCGGGCAACTGCTCCCGCACCTGCACAAGGGCGACCTTATCATTGACGGCGGCAACTCCTACTTCAAGGACACGGAGCGCCGCTCCGAAAGCCTTGCCTCCCGCGAAGTGCTTTACATAGGAACCGGCGTAAGCGGCGGCGAGGAGGGCGCGCTCAAGGGACCGTGCATCATGCCCGGCGGACAGGCGGAGGCCTACGCGCTGGTGGCGGGTCTTCTGACGAAGGCAGCGGCCCAGGTTGACGACGGGCCTTGCTGCTCCTACATCGGTCCCGCCGGCGCCGGCCACTTTGTCAAGATGGTCCATAACGGCATCGAATACGGCATCATGCAATGTATTGCCGAAACCTATGACGCGATGAGCCAGATTCTCGGCATGAGCGCCACGGAAATCGGCGAGGCCATGACCGATTGGCAGACCGGGGAGTTGAACGGTTACCTGATGGAAATCACCATCAACGCCCTCGCCATGAAGGACGAGGACACGGGCAAGCCGCTCGTGGACGTCATCCTGGACAAGGCCGGGCAGAAGGGCACCGGCAAATGGACGTCCCAGACCGCCCTGGACGTTGGCGTCGCCATCCCGACGATTGACACCGCCGTGGCCAGCCGGATCATGTCCGCTTTCAAGGACGAGCGTGTTGCGGCGTCCAAGCTACTGAATGGGCCAAAACCCCCGAAGGAGCAGAAGGCGACAATGGTTCAGAACCTCCGGGACGGGCTTTATTGCTCCATGATTTCAACCTATGCGCAGGGTTTCTCGCTCCTGACCCATGCCTCGGCTGAATTCGGCTACGGCCTGAACATGCCGGAGATCGCCCGCATATGGAAGGGCGGCTGCATCATACGATCCAGGCTTCTGGACAAGTTCCGCGCAGCCTTCCAGGAGAAAAAGGACCTGGTGAACATCCTGGTCGCCCCGGAATTCGTGGAGATCATGAACAAGCGGCAGGCAAGCTGGCGCAAGGGCGTCGGCGCGGCCGTAGCGGCCGGCGTCCCGTGCCTGTCGCTGGGCGCAAGCCTGGCCTACTGGGACGGCTACAGGGCGGCGCGCATGCCCCAGAACCTGACCCAGGCGCAGCGCGACTACTTCGGCGCGCACACCTACCAGCGCACGGACAAGCCGGGAACCTTCCACACAATCTGGCCGGACACCGAACAGTAGTCCGCCGCCGGCATCGGAAGAACAGCGCGACGCGCGATCACAACAAGAACGGATGGGAGCGGACGAGCGCGCCTATCCGTTCTTTCACATTGGCGTTTCAGGTTCAACAGGATTTCACGGACAGGCAACGGAAAGAGACCGGCATGGCTAAGAAACTCAGAATCGGCGTCGTCGGACTCGGCATCGGCCGGCATCATATCAAAGGCTACAGGGAGCACGAATCGGCGGACGTCGTCGCCATCTGCGACATTGATCAGGACAGGCTCAACGCCGCCGGCAAGGAATCCGGAATCTCGAAGAAATACCGGGACATCGAAAAGATGCTGGCGAAGGAGAAGCTGGACGTCGTCAGCATCTGCACGCCGAACGTCTCCCACGCGCCGTTGACGATCCAGGCCCTTGAGGCCGGGTGCCACGTTCTCTGCGAGAAGCCGATGGCCATGAACACGGAGGAGGCCGAGCTGATGTGCCGCAAGGCCGGGGAGAAGAAGCGCCGCCTGATGATAGACTTCTCCTTCAGGTTCTCCCCCATGAGCCAGGCTCTCAAGGCGCAGGTGGATTCCGGCATTCTGGGCGAAATCTACTTCGCAAGGACCGTCTGGCACAGGCGCGCCGGCGTTCCGGGGCGCGACTGGTTCCATGAAAAGGCCATGTCCGGCGGCGGGCCGCTGATTGACCTCGGTGTGCATAGGATTGATCTTGCGCTCTGGCTTATGGGTTATCCGGAGCCGAAGACCGTCCTGGGCAGTTCCTACGACTATCTCGCCCGCCCGATGGCCCGGCAGCAGGGCAAGTATTATGACTGCGAGGACATGGCGACAGGCTTCGTTCAGTTCGCCAACGGTCAAAGCATGGCCATCGAGGCAAGCTGGATGGCCATGCGCCCGGAAAACGAATTCATGGTAACCCGGCTCTACGGAACCAAAGGCGGGCTTGTTCAGAGGAATCTGGACGCGACCTACAACTTCGAGGCCATGCTCTTCACGAGCGAAGGCGATTTCTGCTTCGAGAAGAAGCTCGCTGTCGCGCAGAAACCTGTTCCATCGGCCATGGCGCACTTCATTGACTGCATCATCAAGGACATCCCCCATGACGCCGACGGCTCGCAAGGCGTCAAGGTAATGAAGATACTGGACGGCATCTACCGCAGCGCCGAAACCGGCAAGGCCGTGGAGTTCAAGTAGTCCGCGCGCTGCCCGCAGGAGTCCGGCATGATGACCCCGCGCAAGAGAGTCTTGGCAACACTGGACATGGCCCGCCCGGACAGGGCGCCGCGCCAGCTCTGGCTGTTGCCAATCGCCGCGGACCGATATCCCGAGGAAATCAAACGCATGCGCGAGGACTTTCCGGACGACTTCGGCTGTCCGGCCTACCATTGCCCCCCTTCCCGCATCGCGCGGGGCAGCCTCACCTCCGTCGGAACGTGCGTTGACGAATGGGGCTGCGTCTTCACAAATATCCAGGAAGGCGTCGTCGGCGAAGTAAAGGATCCGGTAATAAAAACGTGGAGCGATCTGGACAAGGTCCACGTCCCCGAGGAGTTGCTTGCCGGCGGGATAGAGGACGTAAATTCCAGTTGCGCCGAGTCGGACAAATTCATGATGGCGTGCTGCTGCCCGCGCCCATGGGAAAGGATGCAGTTCCTGAGAGGTTCGCAGAATCTTTACTATGACATCATGGACCTGCCGCCGGAGTTCTTCGCGCTCAGAAACATGGTCCATGATTACTATATGCGCGACCTTGAAAGATGGGCGAAAACGGATGTTGACGGCCTTATGTTCATGGACGACTGGGGCAGCCAGTTGAGCCTGTTGATCCCGCCCGCGCGGTGGCGGGAGATTTTCAAGCCGCTCTATTCCGACTATTGCCGCGTGGCGCGCGACGCCGGCAAGAAGATGTTCATGCACAGCGACGGCCACATCTTCGAAATCTACGAAGACCTCATCGAGATCGGCGTTGACGCCGTCAACAGCCAGCTCTTCACGATGGACATAGAGGAGATCGGGCGTCGCTTCGCCGGACGCATCACCTTCTGGGGCGAAATTGACAGGCAGCATCTGCTCGTTGACGCCTCGGTTGAACAAGTCCGGGAGGCCGTCCGGCGCGTTCATCGCGCGCTCTGGCGCGACGGCGGAGCCATCGCCCAGTGCGAATTCGGCCCCGGCGGAAAACCGCAGAACGTAAGAGCAGTCTATGAAGAATGGGACAGGCTTACCTCATGAAGAAACCAATAGTGCTGGTCCTGGACGATAAGAAGAACATGCTCCGGCTTTTCGAGCGGATGCTGGGCAAGGATTACGAAGTCCTTACCAGCGAAGACCCGGTCAAAGGGCTGGAACTCTTCGACAAGAACAATATTGACGTGGTTGTGACGGATATCCGCATGCCGCACATGACCGGTCTGGACGTGCTCAAGCACGTGAAAGGAACCAAGCCCGGCGTCGAAGTGATCCTCATGACGGCTTACGCTGAGGTTTCCCAGGCGGTCGAGGCCGTCAAGCAGGGCGCGTTCAATTACATCATGAAGCCCTTCGACCCGGATGAAATGACCGTCACGGTCGGCAAGGCGGTCGAGCGAAGGCGGCTGATCCGGCGAAACGAGTTTCTGGAAGGGGAGTTGAAGCACCGTTACGGCTTCTCAGCCGTCATCGGGGACAGTCCCCCGATGCAGAAGGTCATAGCCATGGCCCGCAAGGCGGCGGAGACGGACGCCAACGTCCTGATCACCGGGGAGAGCGGCACGGGCAAGGAGGTCTTCGCCCGGGCTATACACTATACGAGCAGGCGGTGCGACGGCCGCTTCGTGGCCGTCAACTGCGCGGCCATTCCCAGGGAACTCCTCGAATCGGAACTCTTCGGCCATATGAAGGGCGCGTTCTCCGGCGCGATCAGCGACAAACGCGGCCTATTCGAGGAGGCCGACGGCAGCACGATATTCCTGGACGAAATAAGCGAACTGAACCTGGACGTTCAGGTGAAAATCAACCGCGCAATCCAGGAGGGCGAAATCCGCGCCGTCGGCGACGTCAAGGACAAGAAGGTTGACGTTCGCATCATCGCCGCGACAAACAAAGACCTCCGGCAGGCCTCCCGCGACGGCCTCTTCCGGGAGGACCTTTTCTTCCGGCTCAATGTCTTCCCCATCCAACTTCCCCCCCTGCGCGAGCGCAAGGAGGACATCCCCAGGCTTGTCGAGGACTTCATCGCGCAGTCCGCCGAAGATCACCCCGACATGGCCTTCCACGCCACCCCGCAGGCGCTGACGAAGCTCCAGAGTTATGACTGGCCGGGCAACGTTCGCGAGCTGCAGAACGTGGTCGAGAGGGCGCTCGTGCTGGCCGACGGCGAGGCGCTGGACGCCGACCTCTTCCTGATCGGCGATTCATCGAGCGCAGCCGGCGTCGCGAACCTGACCGAACTTTCCTACCGCGAGGCGATGGATCGGCTCACGCAGGAGGCGCAGCGGAACTACATCCTGGAGGTGCTGAGAATAAACGACGGCAACGTCACCAACGCAGCCCAGCACGCCGGAATCGAGCGGGAGAGCTTCCACCGCCTCATGAGGAAGTGCAACATTAAGGCGGACGACGTGAGGAAGAAGTAAACGTCAACTACAAAACGTGAACAGCCCCACGAAACAGGTGATGTCTCGCGGGGCTGTTTCTCTGTCTACATGAGCCGGAATCCGTTTCGGATTGCCGGTTCTGGTTATTTCTTCATGCTCATTTCCTTGAGCTTGCGCCGCAGTATCTTACCCGTCGGGCCGTGGGGCAGTTCGGCCAGAAACTCAATCGCCTTTGGAACCTTGTATGGCGGAAGCGTCTTGCGCGCGAACTCCTTCAACTCCTCCTCCGTGGCCGTCGCGCCGGGCTGGAGCGCGACGTAAGCCTTAGGAACCTCCCCGCGCACCTCGTCCCGCATCGGCACAACCCCGATCTCGAACACCGCCGGATGCTTGCTGATAACGTCCTCGATCTCGGTCGGGGAGCAGTTCTCGCCGCTTACGACGATCGTCTCCTTAATCCGCCCCGTGATCTTCAGGTAGCCGTCCGCGTCCAGCCTCCCCAGGTCGCCGGTATGCTGCCAGCCGTCCTTCTCAATCGTCTCGGCGGTCTTCTGCGGGTCCTTGTAGTAGCCCTTCATCACGTTGGGGCCGCGCTGCATGATCTCGCCTTCCTGGCCGACGGGCAGCGTCCGCCCGTCGTGGTCAATGATCTTGACCTCGACGCCCGGGATGGGTTTGCCCGCCGTGCCGGCCTTGTAGTCCGTCGGAGTGTTCACGCTGGTGACGGTCGTCCCCTCGGTCTGGCCGTAGCCCTCGCTGAGCACGCCGCCCGTGATCTGGCGGAACTGGCCCACCAGCTCCTCCGGAACCGCCTCCCCGCCGGATATCCAGGTGATTACGGAACTGAGGTCGAAAGGCCCCTTGGCCTTGTATGCGCGGATGAGGATCCTGAAGAAGCTGGCGATGATGACCATGCGCGTGATCTTCTGCTCTCCGATGACGCGGAACACCCGCAGCGGATCGAACTGCGGCAGCGTGTAGACCGGTATCCCGCGCGTGGTCGGGCAGGCCAGCGTCGTGGTCAGGGCGTAGACGTGGAAGTAGGGCAGTATGGCCAGCAGCTTGTCCGTGGCGGGATCAAGGCTGTAAAGCTGCATCAGGGATTCGACCTGGCTGCACAGGTTGCCGTGGGTGAGCAACGCGCCCTTCGGATTGGCCTCCGTGCCGGACGTGTAGATGAGCGCGGCGACGTCGTCCATCTTCAGGTCGGGAACCGGGATTGCCGGGGGCAGGCCCTGCGGCGGCGGCAGCTTGTCCAGAACGATAACGTTCGGGCAGAGCTTCCGGGCGGCTTCCTCGAAGTAGGAAACCGTGAAAATCGTATCCATCTCCGCGTGTTTGACAACGTATCCCAATTGCTCCGGGGCCAGCAGAAAGTTCAGCGGAACCGGAACCTTCCCCGCCCACTGGATGGCGTAGAACATTGCGGCGTGTTCTTTGCACGTCGGCATCATGATGCCGACCATCTGGCGCTGGGTGGATTTCAAAACCAGCCCGGTCAGCGCCTGGGTCGTCATCTTTAGCTGGAGGAAGTTCCATTCCCCCCGCTCGTCAATGAACGCCTGCCCGCGCGGGTTCTCCGCCGCGCACGCAAGGAACATCTTCAACAGCGACATACTTTCTCCTCCGAAATTGAGCGACTCCAACCAAATTGTCCCTTCCAACAAACCAACCACCAAACAAATCAATTCTAACAACGAATAAGCCGGTCTGCCAGTGAAAATCCGGGCGGGGCATGGCCAATAAGCTACCCGTATGGCATTACCATCCTCATGTCATACCACAGGTTGTGCTTCCCGGGGTTATGGCTTATGCGGAGTTCAGTGCATTCCCGCCCCGGCGGCGCCCAGCGCGACAACCGCCAGGCAGCCGACCCCGCAGCATCCCAGCAGGAGCAACGCTGGCAGGATCACCGTCGCAATTGCCCGCCCCGTCGTTGTGGCATGAACCTCCCTGATGCCAATACACGTGACAACCGGCGCCCAGAAGATTATCGCCAGCCCACCAAGAATCGGAATGACGTTCAGCGGCATCAGCGCGCCCATGCCGTAGCAATACACCCGGAATGTCGCCTCGAAATCCCGCCTTGCGGCCCCGCAGATCATGGCCGATACATGGAGAATCCCCGCGCCGATGAAGGCCCCGACCAGTTGTGCCACGATGCCAAAGAATATTGTGACAGGGATCATGAGTATCCGGCCGATAGGCGGATCAACAATCGGAACACCCATCCCCTTCATCATGTTTTCCAATAACGGCTGATATAGCGAATTGGCGACGACTGCTATGACCGAGACGAGGACAAAGAAAAAAAGTGGATTCTGTATCCCGCCGACGGGGTTCATGCTCCTGAATGCCCGGGCGGGATTGATGATGACCTCAATGATTGTCTGGAACATCGCGGGAAAGAAGCCGATCTCCCTGCGCCATTCCCACGCCGGGCCGGGGGCCGACGTTACGGGCGGTATGCGGCATCCGCACATCGGGCAGGCGTCGCCCGGTCGCATATTGTTCTCCATTCCGCACTTGGGACAAATCATCTCTTCCCTCCGCTCATGTTCTCATTTCCCCCGTCCGCCTGATGCGCAAGCGTCTTCTTCTCCGCTGCCTCGAACTTTGCGAAACCTGACGAGCGATATTCCTTCATCGTCCCCTCCGATTTTTCAATTATCAAGGCTTCAACCCCATCGAATGACTCGACAAGCTCCAATCCCTTCTTTGCTCCGGCGACGCTGATGGCGGTTGAGAGCGCGTCGGCTGTCATGCCGTCCGGTGCTATCACAGTAGCACTTGGAACATTGTCAGCAGGTCGGCCCGTGCGCGGATCAATGATGTGTGAATATCGCCGCCCGCCGATCTCGAAAAAGCGATGGTAGTTGCCGCTGGTGGAGACCGCGGCGTCCCGGGCCTCGATTGTGGTCAGGAAATGTCCCTGCTCGTCCGGACGCTCCGGATCAAGCACTCCCACCCTCCATCCCGCCCCGCTGGGATTAGCTCCAATCAGGCGCATGTTGCCGCCCACGTTAACGATCCCGCCCTTTATCCCGCACCGGCGCATCGCGTCGGCCGCCAGGTCCACCCCGTATCCCTTCGCTATCCCGCCCAGATCAATCTCCATCCCGGCAGCGGCAAGCGCCGCAGTGCAGGCTGTCTCATCGAGTAGCAGTTTGTCCGTCCCGATCAGCGCCCGGGCGGCGGCCAGTTCCGCCTCGTCGGGAAGGCTTCCCCGCTCCGCGCATTTGCGCCAGAGGCGGCGAAGGGGGGTGTAGGTTATGTCGAATGCGTTATCCGTGCGGGCGGTGAATGAAACGGAGTTTTTCAGAACGTCGAAGGTCGCCCTGTCAATCGCCAATGCCTTGCCAGGTTCGGACCTGTTGAGACGTCCGATGTCGCTTGCCGGATTATAATCGCTCATCAGGCCGTTGACGCGGTCAAGGGCCTGACGCGCCGCGTCTGCGGCCCTCTGCGCCTCATCCCGGTCGGTCGTCGCGATTGTCAACTCGGCCTCGGTTCCCATCACGACGAACCGGAATATGTACTTTCCATCGTCACAGGCAACGGGCCGCTTGCCGGACCTCCCGCAGGACATCAAAACCGCAAAGGAAATCAGCGCAACTGCCAGGCTGATGGAATAGCGCCACACAGGACGGGATGCCGATCCTTTCAGTCCATCGCCGATACGTCTCTTTATATGGGAACCCACTTCCACTCCTGAGGCCTGTCCCTCACTTCAAAATTGTAATATTGAAGACATCCCCTCACATATGCCGCCATTTCCGCCCACGGAGTCTTGGGATGATCCGCTATCACCTGGTTGCACGCCTTGAAGACGTTCTCGCGGAGGGCTTCAAGACGTTGCTTCGCGTGGGGCGGAATGATCGGACTGCCGCCGGCGGCCACAATCTCCTTGTTTATCGGAACCTTAACCTGATTCTGGTCTGTCCAGGGCATTATTGCCGCCTCCAGCGCAGTGCAGTTGTGAAGTTGCGCGAGCAGGCATGCCCTGGCAAGCTGCCCGTGCGCAGCCCATCGTTTCGGGGAGACCTTGTCGGAAGGGGCTGACGCCAGGATTCGATCCAGAATGGCCAAATCCTCGTCAAGCGCCCCAAGATGCCGTCGCAAATCGCCCGCCGTCTTTCGCATGTCGTCGCTTTTCGACCATGATCCGAAGCCGGGGCAGCGATGCATGTCGTTCCAGCATTTCCGAACGTGCGAACGCAGCGGGCTTCTGGCGCAAATCTCGTCGTATTCCGCCCGACTGCAATAATCTGGACGATAGTATGCGACCATGCGGTCCATATCCCAGTTGCTCTGCCTGTTCAGGAGGAAGTACATCCCCCGTGTTTCCTGAACCATCCGGTTTAGGGCGTACATCCCGAACCCCGATCCGAAATTCATCGGCATCGGCAGCCCGCCGTTCCATGCCCAATTATCTGCCGGATACTCGTCTCGGGGGCATTCCGGCCCCATGTCCGCCGGGCAATCGAATTCCTTTTTCTTCCCGTCAACCGTCATCTCAATCTTGACGCGAACCATGTTGAGGCCCCAGTTGGCCTCCCGCCCGAAGCAGAAGAACCTTGCCCCGCCGGACTGCATGGCGCGTATCGAGCGCTCAAGCGCCTTGTCGTCCCGCGTATCGTCCCCGACCTCATCCGTCACGGCGGCGATGAGAAGATACTTGGCCTTCCCGCCGTAACGCGACATGCAGAGGTCAACGGCGTCCAGAAGCGACTCCACCCCCGTCCGATCCTCGACCACCCGCGAGAATCCCTCCTCCACCTTGTCCAGGTCCTTCGTCAGGTCCTGCCGGACCTGCGCCTTCTTGCCGAAACTGATTATCGCCCAGCGCCCGCGATCGGCGTACCGTTCCTTCAACTCCAGCCGCATCCACTTGAAATATGAAGCCATCCGTTTCTGGACGATCGGCAGGTCGTTGCGCACTATGCTCGGGCTTTCGTCAACCAGGAAGACCACGTTGGTCGTCCCCTTTTCAATGCTGTTGAGTGTTTCGACCGCAAAAAGGTCCACCGCCCCGGACAGGCTGCCGGCCTCGCTGTGGCCGTAGCGCTTCATGGCGTGTTCCATGCTCGCGGAACTGTCAACCGTGTCGCCTGATGCGATCGGGGCCCGCAGGGCGATCTGGTCAACGTCCTCCATCTCGATGTCCGGAAGGTCGGATTCTGCCACGGCCGGGGCCGCGCCGAGGCTTTCGGCGGAGCCGGGATCGGCAATCGCCTCAACGTCCTCCGCGCGCGGCGGGATGAAGTCGTCCGGGAGGTCTACAATCTCGGCAAGGCTTATCACGGGCGCGCGCCTGGCCTGCCCGGCGGCGACGGTGATCAGGCCGAGGATGAATATCAGAAGCGAATGGAACAGGATGCTCGCCGCGAAGAAAGGCGCGTCTTTCAGCGTTTCCCGCCAATGGCCGGATGGCCTCACAGCGCCGTCGCCGCGCCCCGTTTCCGCCCGCGATTCCCCGTGTTCTATGTCTGTCGCCATACTGTCGCGCAACCAGATTTGCCGATCTCCGCCCTCGCGCCGCGCCAACAAGTAGGATGGGCGCTTTGCACCCGATCAGACCAAATTGCATGGCGGAACGGCGAACGCCGTAATCAAGCGGGTCCTCCGAACCCACGCGGACCAAATACGTATTTCTTTTCCCGCATAGGTTCGCGCCGGCGCGTCGAACCCGCCTTACCCCTTTCCGTACGCGCTCTTATAGCCGCTGTCCCGTACGCTGTCAAACCTCCCACCGAACGGCATTTTACGAGTGCGCCGATTTATCCGGGTATGAAAGCCGCCTATTTCAGATGGCAACCGGCGATATGTTCACATCCCTTCGGACGCCTTTTGCGTATCGTTATCCCAGCCCGAAGGGCGTATGGTGGTAGCCTCGCGGCGCAAGCCCGTGGATAACGCCAAACGTATTTCCAAAGCCCCGACAGGGGCGATTGACGGTATGAATGCCTTCAGTCGCCCGTTTCACGGGCCTGTGGATTACGGATCGGCTTCGACCACGGGTTTCACCCGAGGCTGCCATCAGACGCCGCAAGCGGCTAAGACTGCGAATTCAAAGGAGAATCTGTCAACGTAAAGAACAACGTATCGGAAACTTGAACCATGCCAGTCTACGTTGGCGCACCCACGGTTACACTCACGCTATTTTTGACTTTCCCCTCTTTCCCGCCCCTTGTATAATACCAATACGTCGCGCTGGGCAGGAGAGTGGTCAAGATCATGTACGATCAGGAAACATACGGCGCCCCCGAAATCCGCGTCGCCGACGACAACTGGCGGCTCCTGGAAGTCTACAAGGGGGAGTGGACGGCCCCGCTGACCCGTTGCGTTGACGGCGCGGGCATTGACGAGCATCTCATGATCGAGCGTGACGCCAACGGGGACGGCGACTTCGAAGACGGCGACAGGTGGTACTTCCTCACCGACGACCTTGGGAGCACGGCCCGCCTGGTCAAGCAGGTCGAGGGGCCGATTTCCCCCACCCCGGCGGTCAACTACGCCTCCTACGGCCTGCCGCAGATCGCGGTGGACAAGGAGATGACAATAAATAGGGTAACGTCCCCGATATCCGGCGATGTTCAGCAGCGATGAAGCGCAGTCGTGGAGCGAACCGGTCAACACGTCCTGGGGGCTGACCGGCGACAGGCACATGGGCGTGTCGCTTCCCGATGGACGGATGGTCATCGCCTTCCGCGATCAGGCGGTCGGCAGTCCGACGCGCGGACACTTCGTCGCATGGGTCGGCTCATATGAAGACATCCGTAATGGCAGGCCGGGACAGCGCCGAATCAAGCTGTTGCATAATTACGCCGGATCGGATTGCGGTTATCCCGGCATGGAGCTGTTGCCGGACGGCACCATAGTCGCCACGACCTATCTGAAATATCGCGAAGGAAATAGGACACACTCCATGGGAAACGCGCGTTTTACCCTGGCTGAGATTGACGCGATGGCTGAAACGCGCGATTGATCCGTCTGATTGCTTTGCGCGGGTGTCAATGCCTGGAATTCGCGTCCGACAGTCACTCCCCTACAATTCCTACGGATTTGTAGGCTGACGAAGAGAAAAAGCTACGCGGACGTAGGAATGAACGTGCCTCGGTGGCGATACGAAGGGACAATCGCCTTACTAATGCTCACCGATGGACAGGGACGGGGGATTGGATTCTGCTGCCGCTGACATGTCTCTGAGGGCCGGATTGGAACGAATGTTCGGGTCAGTCCTGGGATGCGACCATAACCTCGTATTGATATCATCCGGAATGCGCGGCAATGCGATACAGAATATCTCTTCTTTCCATCCCAGTATCAGGGGCAAGTCGAACGGCAAGGATGAACCTTGCTTGTCCCGGCATGTCAAATTACGTCTTATAGTCTCACTGACCTTGAACTTATGGAATTGATGCGGTCGGATGGATATAATGGCGCAGGTGCTGCGCATCATGCCTGATACCGGACTGGATTCCTTATCATTCCTTCTTGCAGAGCGGTAAATATTGGGCAGTGTATCCGCCGGAATATCAAGCCTGGTTTCCATTCGGCGACAGTCACATGGGAAAACCCTTGCAGAAGAATATCCGTCTGGCATTGTTTGAATCCAAGCTTAAGCGAATGGCTTCTGATGGGCAGGCATCATCTGAGTGGCATAGAAATTGCACATGTGCAGATGCAGTGCCTTGATGGATGCGCAGAATTGCGCTGGCATTGCCGTACTGGGCAGGCAGACTCTGAGCGCCAATTCTGACTTTCATGTCGCGGGTTGTCAGTTTCTGGGGAGGCCTGATGACCATCCCGTTTCTTTTTCCCACAATTTGGGGAGGTTTGGAATGATGAGAAAAGCAGTATGTGTAGTAGTAATCATGGCGGCTCTCATGGCATCCGCATCACAGGCAGACCTGCTTGTGAACGGAGACTTTGAGACCGGGGATTTCACCGGCTGGAGCGTTAACACAGAGCCGGGAACAAACGGACTCATGAGCATTGCCACGCCGGGGACAACCACTCCCGTATCCGGGCAGCCAACCGTCCTAGGGGCGGGGCAGGGAAACTGGTACGCAGTGACCGACCAGGGCGGTCCGGGAACGTATTCGTTGACGCAGACGTTCACGGTGCCGGGACCGGTTCCGCAGGTAATTCTTTCATTTGACTTGTTCGTGAACAACTGGCACACCACTGACATTGTGGACCTGAGCAGACTGGACGCCGTGAGCGGCGGGCCTTTACAGTATGCGCGGGTTGACATTCTGGCCAACGGCTCAGGCCCGTTTGAGACCGGAGCGGGCGTGCTGGCCACATACTATGCCGGTTCGGATGGGATAAGCGGGCCTTATGCGCCCACTCCCTATTCCATTGACATTACGGGCATAGTCGGCGGCGGCGGGACATTCATTCTCCGTTTCGCCGAGGCCGACAATCAGATGATCTTCAACATGGGCGTTGACAACGCCGGCATTGTGACGGTTCCCGAACCGGGGACGTTTGCGCTGCTCGGTCTCGGCGCGGTCGGTTTCGCGCTGTATCGCCGTAGGAAGCAGGCCTGACACGACTGCTCAGGTGATATGCCCCGGCGCGGCGGCGTTTCCTTTGTGCGTCGCGGTCGGCATGCTGAATTCAGACAGCCCGTCGGATGAATAGTCCGGCGGGCGTCGCGTCGTTGATGCGAGGAAAACTGGTGATTTCTAGCAGCTCAACAGCAGCGTTGAGTATGGTCCTTTAATTTTGTTGGCAAGGAGGAGTCCATTCCATGAGGATTTCGGCGAAGGTGTTGTTGCTGGCATTGGCGCTGGCTCTCGGCGCAAACGGGTCGAGAGCGGCGGTTCTGGTGAATCAGCCCTGGGATTCATCTTCGGGCAACAAAATCGCACAATACTTCCCATCCGACGGTTGGGGCGCGTACGAGTTCGACGACTTCACAACTGGCACAGACTACTTTGTGACCAGCCTTTATGCGCAGGGAATCGAATTGGGCGATCCTTCGTATAACTTGGACGTCGTGGGGGAGATATGGGACGGTTTGCCCGGCTCCGGCTCCCTGGTTCTGTCCAGTGTAACCGGCACCCAGATGGGGAGTGATCTGAGCATTGACTTCGGCGGTCAGTATCTTCCTGCGGGAAGCTACTGGATAACCGCCTATGTAGTGCGTGAGTTCACCCCGGGTTACCAGTGGTTCTGGTACGGAACGACTCCCATAAATGGTTCGGAGGAATACTTCTATGATCCCTCCAACATCTTCAGTTATGGCGTTTTGGTTCCCGGGAGCGTTGTGTTCTCCGCCTCGACTGACATGGCGTTCGTGCTTCAAGGCAATCCGGTTCCTGAACCTTCCACTGTCGGCCTCATCGGTCTCGGGATTGTAGCCGTTGCCCTTAGGAGACGTTCAAGGAAGTAGGCGAGCATCATTCAAACCGCTTTCTGACGCGGCAGGATGAGAAAGATTTGGGGAAATTGGGGACGTTACCCCATTTCATGTTTTACGCTTATCCTGCTTTCTGGGGCGACCGACTTTCCCCGCCCTCACGGCGCGGCCCAGCAGCCGCTCAAGTCCGCCGACGAACTTGTCATCTCCCAGCGGACGCCCCGTGCGCGTGCGCTCCCGCAGCGCCTCGATCTCCCCGGCCGCCGCCGGCCCGGCCAGCCATACAGCCCAGTCGCCTATGGCTTCCGCGCGGTCGGTGACGCCGCTGAGCAGGTCGTCCCGCCGCAGGCCGCAGTGCGCCGCCGCGCTGCTCCATCGGTATTTTTGAGCCTTCCTGACCAGGCGCGCCCTGACCGGGTTCGTCTCGACGTACCGGATGGCCGTCCAGAAATGCGCCTCGTCAAGGGCGCAAGAGAAAAAACGCCCCTGCCACAGCCGCCCCGTCCAGCCCTGCGAGCGATTCACGTGCTGGGCGTAGCGCATCAGAACGGGCTTGAGCGCGTCGCCAAGCGATCGCGCCGTCTCCGGCGTTACGACAAGGTGGAAATGGTTGCTCATCAGGCAGTATGCCTGAATGCTCAGTCCGTTCCTGGCGGCGTAATGGCTCAGCAACGCGAGAAAAACGTTGCGGTCCTCGTCGCAGAAAAAGACGTCCTCGCTGCGGTTGCCGCGCTGAGTGATGTGGTGGGCGACGTTGGGCATGACGACTCGCGCTATGCGTCCCATAACTGCATGGTAACGACTTCGCCCCAGCCATGTCAAGTATTAATAGGGTAACGTCCCCCATTAAAGATGTTTATCTGCATGCGGGCCGCGCCAGCAGGACGGTTTCATTGCCGCGCCCGAACGGGGATTCCCATGCGGTGTGTTCATCGCCGATCTTCACGCTTTCAACCTTGACCTCCGCGCCGCTTTTCGGGTCGAACCAGAGCAGAGAATACATGCCCGGGCGCATGCCTTTCAGCCCAAGGGGGCTGTCCGGGGCGGCTGCATAAACAATATAATCCCCCCGGGCGGACGCCAGGACGTATTGAGCCGCTCCCGCTCTCATTTCATCGCGGGGGATCATCCCGCCGAATCCCGCAGACTCTAGAAAGCGGATGAGGCGGCCGCAATCCTTCAAGTCATCGAGGGACGGCGCGTCGGGAGAATCAAAAGTCCAGCCAAGCGCCATCGCATGAGCGCCGCCCAGGGCGCAGGCCCAATTCTTGCGGCGGGCGGAATGGCCGAAACCATAGTCCTCCGCCTCTGACATGATGACGCCGTATCGTCCCTTAGCAGCGGCCCGAGCCTTCAATACGCCGTCATGCAACTGGTCGGGCCGGGCGACGTTGTATTGAACGGCGAACAGCCCGATGCAGGGATCGTCGGCAAACTCGTCGAACGCCAGCCCGTTGAGCTTGTGGACGGCTATGGGATGGGAATGAGCGTCCGCGCCGCGGATGACGGACGCTATACGCCGAACGCGTTGAGCCGTGTAGGTTTCGTCATATTCCTCCGCTACACACCAGATAAGGTTTGCGTGATGCGAGAACCGTTTGACAAGGGTTTCGATAAAGGCGCGCTCCTGCGCCCCGACTTCGTCCCCGGTGTCCCAGATGCGCGCGCCGTCGTCATAGATGAAAAGGAAGATTGTGATGTTTGCGCGGTCCATTTCGCGGAACCACATCTCCCACTGGTTCAGGACGAATTCATTGAGTCCCCGCGCCGGATCGTTACCGATGAAGGGATTGTGCGAAGCGTCGCCATCGCCGTCGTGCGAGCGAACGGCCTGAAAATACAGGCAGTTCGCGCCTGTGCCCTTCATTTTTTCGATGATGGCCGACTGGTCGCCGGTTCGCACGCCGTCCGGATTGAGGACACCCCTGTAGAGGAAGTTTTCCGGGTCCCCCGGGCCGCACATGAAAAATGAATCGGGTACGCCGTCGCCATTTTCGTCACTGTTGCGAACCAGGCGGGAGCGATCCGCCGGATCGCTGATGATCTGCCCCGGCAATGGTTCGGGCTTCGCGGCCTTCCCAAGCAGTCGGAACATTTCGTTCAAGGGCGGGGGATCGTCCGGGCGCTCGCCCAGGGTCGTATCGTTCCAGGAGATTACGATATCGAGGCCAGGTATGACCGCCATGCCCCGCTGTCCGTTGGCGTGTCCAAGGGCGGCAAAGGCGTCTATCGGCGCATCCGGCCAGCGCCGCCTGCCGTCGCGGTCCACGCCATTGATCCACCAGAGCCAACTGTAGCTGCCGAAGTGGTCCGTCTGATTGTCCGGGATTCTCTGCGAGCCGATGCTAGGCTGATCGGGGAGCATCTGCGCCTCAACGCCTTTTGTGCGCGGGAAGCGCGGCGGAAGCGGGTCGGTTACGGCCATCTCAATCGTTTCCCGGTTCAATACCTGCCGGCCATTCCAATCGCCCTTGCGCAGAAAGAGGAGTCCGAAACGCGCGAAATCGCGGGGAGACACCGCCAGGCGTCCGTTGCGATTTCCTTCGCCGAAAGCGAGCAGCGTGGGCGCATCCTCGCACTGGAGGATATCCGTCAGGCGGGCATGCAGGACCTTCTCATCCGCTGTCGCCCAGGAAGCGCCATAGACCTTGAGGATGAGCGCATGGACGAACAGGGACATCTGCCAGTCGTTGTAATCGAATGCCTCTCCGGGTTTTTCGGTTACGCCGTAGCAGGAGGTCTGGTTGGCCATGTGGCGGAATGTAATGTCGGAATCCTTGAAGCCGAGGGATTCATTAATGTCGCGCAGGCGGGGTTCGAACGTTTCAACCTTTGCGTCCAGAGACGGAAGCAGACCTTCCTCGACCGCTCGGAACAGCAGGAAGGAGTACCATGGCTTGGCTGCGGAGGCCACGTCTCCGCGGCTTGTATAATCCCCCCACGAATATACGAGTCGTCCGCGCCTGATGATGCAGCCTCTGCCGCCCAGGTAGTCCCTGATTGTGTTCAGCAGGGATTCATCAAGGCCGGATTCGGCGGGAGTCGCCGTCTCCCAATGCTCCCCTGGAAAGACGATTTTGGGCGGCGTTTCGCCGGCGCGCGCGCCGGAGAGGACGGCGGACAGGAGCAGCGCGATTCCAAGAATCCTTGCGTTTCCCATGTCTTATCGGGGAAAGGCGGTAATGCCGCCGGGCCATCCGCCGATATCAGATGTCGAAGGTCTGCATCGGCTCCGGCACGGTAACTTCACCCATCCCGGCCTGGCGCAGGCTTTCAGCGAAGGCCATGCTGGGGCCTTCCTCGCCGTGGACGACGAAAGTTTTCCGGGTTCTGCCGCTCATGTGCCCGAAGTAGTCGAGCATTTCGTCGCGGTCGGCGTGGGCGCTTAAGGCGTTGATTATGCGCGTCTGGGCCAGGGGATGGTATTCCTCGCCGAATATGCGTATCGGGTCGGCATGCTCTATCAGCCTGCGGCCCAGGGTATGCTCGGCCTGATAACCGACGAAGAGTATCCTCGTGGAGGGATTGGCGATGTTGTGGGCGAGGTGATGCAGGACGCGCCCGCCTTCGCACATGCCCGAGGCGGAGACGATGATGAGCGGGCCGGGCATGTCGTTGATCGCTTTCGACTCGTCCGTGTCCACCGTGAATCGCACCTGCTTGAATGTGAACGGCTCCGCCCCGGAAGCCAGCGCATCCAGCGTCTCGGGGTCG
The DNA here is from genome assembly GCA_022711755.1 of Planctomycetota bacterium. Taxonomy (GTDB): domain Bacteria; phylum Planctomycetota; class Brocadiia; order SM23-32; family JAKLEA01; genus JAKLEA01. The sequence continues at coordinate 51,877 of JAKLEA010000016.1, read as the reverse complement.
TAGCATTCCGGATGCCGGGCGTATTGTTCCGTGGCCTTGGCGGACAGGGGACTATCCACCACGACCGGAACATCCGGGATGGCCTTTTCAGTATAGAGTTCTCTCAGGAAGTAGAGGATCTGCTGAGTGCGCCCGACGGAGAAGGCAGGGATAATGAGTTTTCCCCGGGACTTGACGGTTTCCATGACCACTTCGCTGAGAAGTCGTTTCACGTCCGCCTTTGGGGGGTGCAGCCTGTCGCCGTAGGTGCTTTCGGTAATGAGGATGTCCGCTGGCAGGACCAGTTGCGGATCGCGCAGTATGGGCATGTCCGGCCTGCCCAGGTCGCCTGTGAAGATAAGGCTGACGCCGCCGGAGCCGTTGGCGATTTCCAGGCGCGTGACGGCCGAGCCGAGGAGATGTCCGGCGTCGTGGAAGGTGGCGGTAACACCGGGCAGGATTTCCTCCGGCGCTCCGTACGGCACTGCGCGGAAACGGGCCATGGCGGGGGGGACGTCCTCGGGTGTGTAAAGCGGCTCGAAGGGGGCCTTGCCCTGTTTGGCGCGCTTCTTGTTGACGAATTCGACGTCCTTGACCTGGAGGTAGGCGGAGTCGGCGAGCATTATGTCGCAAAGGTCGCGCGTGGCGGGGGTCGCGAAGATCCTGCCCTTGAAGCCCTGCTTGACGAGCGTCGGGATGTTCCCGCTGTGGTCAATATGGGCATGGGAAAGGATCACGGCATCAACGGCTTCCGGCGCAATCGGCAGCCGCCGGTTGCGCTCGAAGGCCTCTTTGCGCCTGCCCTGGAACAGGCCGCAGTCCAAAACCAGTCTGCTGTTGCCGATTTCCAGCAGGTGCATGGAACCGGTTACTGCACGGACCGCGCCAAGAAACTGGATTTTCATTGATTCAATCCCTCCGGGTTTCGTTGTTGCCGGACGACGATGAGGACATTATCTTCTTCGAATACATCATTTTCAACAAGACTGGCTTAATGTCCGCCCGCGAATCGGGCCGGAAAAGAGATTTGAAACATGACATATAAAAAAAATCCGTTGAGTCCCAAACAGGCGTTTGATGCGTTAATGGAAGGCAACCGGAGATTTTACAGCGACTCCCTTACCCACACGTGGAGGGTTAACACGGAGAGGCGCGAGAACCTGCTTGCCGGGCAGTCGCCCTTTGCCGCAGTGCTGGGCTGCGCAGATTCCCGCACGCCGCCGGAGCATATTTTTGACGCCGGACTGGGGGAGGTTTTCGTAGTTCGCAATGCGGGAAACCTGGTTGATCCGATATCAGTCGGATCGCTCGAATACGCCGTGGAGCATACGGGATGCCCGCTTGTATGCGTCATGGGCCACAGGCATTGCGGGGCGATGAATGCGACTGTGGCGGCGGCGCGGACGCCTGTATCCTCCGGCTCACCGCACGTGGACGTCATAATCGAGCGCGCCATGCCTGCCGTTATTGCAGCTCGGCAGGATCGCGCGGACAACCCCGAATGGGCGGACGCCGCATCGCTGATGAATGTGGCGCTGGGCTGCCGGGAGATTCTTCGCATAAGCGGCATCATCGCAAAGGCGGTGGGCAGCGGTTCAGTCGGGCTTGCCGGATTGCTTTACGATGTGGGGACCGGTCGGCTTGAGGTGATAGGCCGGTATGGGGACATCCTCTGACACCGGCAAGTATCCGGAACCTGGAAACATGCGAAAACAACGTTGTCAAAAAAGCCTGAAACAGCATGTTGACAATCACCTTGCAATCATTTATAAGAGTGGGTCTTGGCTGTTTCCGAAAAGGACGCACGGCATTACTCAAAGTTTTCTGGTGAAGCGATGCAGGTCACAAAGTTTGTAAGCACGGAATCGTCCAGAGACAATCGGACGTGGTATTGTGTTGACGCCGACGGCAAGGTGCTCGGCCGGCTAGCGGCACGCATTGCCATGGCCCTGATGGGCAAGGACAAGGCCGACTACACGCCGAACGTGGACAACGGCTCCTTCGTGATTGTCACAAACGCCGGCAAGGTAAAGGTCACCGGCCAGAAGCTGGACAAGAAGGTCTACTACTACTACACCGGTTACGCCGGCGGATTGAAGTGCAAGAACATGGGCGAGATGATGGAAAGAAAGCCCGAGCAACTGATCCGTCTGGCGGTGCGCAGGATGATGCCCAAGACGGCGTTGGGCAAGCAGATGATGCGCAAGCTCCGAATCTACCGCGGTTCGGACCATCCGCACGGGGCCAACAAACCGATGGAACTTCCAATGTAACAAGGGAGACACTTGCCTCCGCAGGTTGAGATGCAATGAGCAGCGAAGCTGGAACAGTCACAAGCGACTACATCTGGGGAACGGGAAGGCGCAAGACCTCGGTTGCGAGGGTAAGGGTGCGCCTGGGCGAAGGCGAAATCATCGTCAATCAGAAGCCTTTCGAGAAGTTTTTCTCCCGTGAGCGAGACCGGCAGACGCTGGTCGCGCCCCTGAAGCTCACAAAAATGCTGGGCAAGTACGACGTCTACGTGACCACCGACGGGGGTGGAACGACGGGCCAGGCCGGCGCGGCCAGCCTGGGGCTTTCCCGCTGTCTGGCCAAGGCGGACAATGAACTGGAACACCAGCTCCGCGAGGCAGGCCTGCTGACACGGGACAGCCGGCGCAAAGAGCGCAAGAAGTACGGACTGCGCGGCGCGCGGCGCGGCTGCCAGTTCTCCAAGCGATAATATTCCGCGCCCGGGCGGCGGGACGCCGAACCGGATGCGCCAAGCACAAGAAACCTGCCCGGGCCGCCCGGTTGAAATGCCGGTCGGCCCGGTTTTCATTGGGAGATTCCCGGGACGCGCCGATGGCTAGATTCCTTATGCTGGTGCCAAAACCGCCGGAAGTCACATGCGGTGTTTGGGATTATTCGACCGGATTGAGCGGGGCGCTGCAACGCAAGGGGCATGAGGTAATCGGACGGCTTGTCGGCGGGAAAGCTCCCTTCCGCCTTACGCATCGCTGGCGAAAAATCAACCCTCTGTTTGCGCCATTCGTGGCAAAATCAAAGAATGCAGATTATTTCATAATCAATTATGAACCATGGGCTTACGGCAAGTTCGTCCATTTGATAACAGCGCTTTGCCGGTTGATGGACGTCAGGACGATTCTGGTCATGCATTCCGTATTTCTGGCGGGGCCGGATGAAAAGCCGAAGGGATTGAAAGCCTGGGCGAAGAAAATTCTCACGCGCATGCTCGTGAAGAACTGCGATACCTGCCTGGTCAGCAACAGGGCTGATGAAGAAACGCTCTTGCAGGATATTTTCAGATCGGTCATGTCGAGGGATGTTCTGGTAAAGATTCATAGAATTCCCATCGGATCGAACGTGCCCCATATCCTGCGCGAGAAGGAACGGCCATGGAACGAAACGGACACTTTGCGCATCTGCACACTAGGCATAAACCGGCCCCGGAAGGGGCTTGAGAACACGATGGCGGCGTTGAAAATTCTGGCCGACAGGCGTGTCAGGTTCCATTGGATGGTTCTGGGAGACTGGCCCAGGCGGGAATACCGCGATGGATTTGAAACTCTCATAAAGGAGTGGGGATTGAATCATTATACGACCGTTGTCGGACGCCTGAAATCCACCGCCCTGGCCGAAAAACTGGCGGAGTGTCACATTGGCGTTTTCCTTGAGGAGCGAGGCTGCACACTCAAGAGCACTTCCCTGCTGGGCGCCTACTCCAGCGGGATAAAATGCGTCTGCTACGCCAGGAGGGAGGGCGCGCTGGAGCCGCTTGCGCCCGATCCGGCCATATCAATTATCGGCGACAGGGCGCCGCTGGCTGTCGCCGACGCCATAATGCACATGGCCCGGAGCGACGCCTGGCCGTCGCATAAGAAATTTGAGATGACTTTCGGGTGGGACGCGATTGAGAAGCGCTGGGAGGAAGTATTGGGGCGTGAAACGCTCATTCACGGGGCTGTCCTGGGCAGGGGAATCACGTCGGCGACTGACGTGCGCCCGGACTGAGAGTTTATTCAAACCTTATTACCCACTCTCCGGACGGAACTGTTTCGTGGGATTCGAACCTTAGCTGATAAAGGTCGGATTTCTCGTGGATCAGTTCATATGGGGCATTGAAACTCAGCCGCGCCTCGACCGGTCTGAAGCCCGGCGGCACGCGAACGCTTACGGCGTATTCCCAGCCGCCGATGACCCTCTGCGAGCAACTGAGCGTCTTTGCCGCAGCGTCCCACTTCACGTCATCGGTCTCAAGTCCGCCCTGGGTGAAGTGGCGGTTGACGGACACGAACTGCGGATGCGGCGCGGCCTTGCGCACGCACAGCAATTTGCACGAATGCGGCTCCATTTTCAATCTGACACCGCCCTTGCGGACGCCGAGCCATTCGTCAGTCCAGAACTCATAAACGCAATACTCCGCAGCCGGATCAAGCCCCAGGTCCGCGAAGTTGATCTCCTTCTCCCGAGGCGCGTCGGGCATCGGCTCGCCGTATCGCTCGTTCTCACCCCAATGGAAAACGCCAACGACGTTCCACGCCTCAAAGGGGCGTTCGACGCGCAGGTTCCAGACCTCTGCGAAGCAATGCTCAAAGAGGTCAAGCGGACGCGCGACGCCCTTGTATTGCGGGATGATCCTTCGGATCAGGTCCAGCCTTTGCCCGGCAAGATTCATGATTGAATCGCCCACGCACATGACGCCGCCGTTCAAGGCGCAGAGCGTGTCCCAAGCCCTTGCTTCATTGAGCGGCAGCGGGGGGCAGCCCCACCTTCCGGCTGTGTCCGGATCGCCGGTATAGAGTACGTCTGGATGATTGATCCAGAGATTGCCGTTGAGGTAATAGCGCCGGCTCAGCGTTCTGACCGAGGTGCGCAATCCCTGTTCCTGGAAGTCGCCGGCCTTGTTCCAGACAGGCGAGTTGTCCAATCCGAGACGGATGACGTTGGTGCAGCCCGCCTGTGCTATGTTCGGCACGTTGATGACGTAGAGCAGCCTGCCCGGCCCCATCGCCTTACGCATGACGTCGAATGCGCTGCGATAAACCTCCGTCCGCGTCCGATCCCGCCTGCCAAATCCGCCCTGAACCATGGCCAGATACAGGAAGTCGCATTTGACGTAGTCGTATCCCCATTCGCGCGTGATCTTCCGGAGAAGTTTGTCCAGATGTTCCAGGACCTCAGGTTTTGAGATATCAAGCGCGCGATTGCCGCCGCCAACCAGCCGCCCCGTCAATCCCTTCGGCTGAAGGAACCAGTCCGGATGCTGCCTGCATATCTCCGAACCGGGCGAGCCGGAGAACGGGGCACACCAGATTCCGGCCTTGAAACCCGCCTCGTGAATGCGATCCGCCGCTGCCTTCATGCCGCCGGGGTATCGCTCCCCGGCCTCCCAATCCCCCTCAGCCCTTTCCCAACCGGCGTCCATGCCGAAGTAGGACATGCCGTAGGGTTGAAGTTTGGTTCTGGCGGCATCAAGTTCCTTGATGAAATCGCCCTCGGTCATGCCGCGATTGTATTTCGCATACCAGGAGCACCACTTCACAAGGTTCCCCTCGCCGTAGGGATCGTGCCCAAGGGTTCGAGCGCAGTTGGCAGCCCAACGCTCCATTGCCACGACGGGTTGTCCCTTTGTCAACTCGACGCTCAGACCGCTCTCCGCGTCCAGCGTTTCGCCCGGTTTGACGATTTTCGCGGGGGTGTAAAGGCAGTGGGCTATGAGTTGCTTTACGATGGGACGCTCGCCTTTTTCGACCTGGGTGCGAATGCGCGTGTATGCGACCGAATGGCTCAGGAAACCGAGAACCAGCCCGCTGTCCGCGCCCGGCGCATAGAAAGCGATGTTGCCGTTCGACAGCGCCTCGGAATCGGCTCTCATGCGTCGGACGTAGATGTCAAGGGTCGCATCGCTGCCGTTTTCAATGAACCAGACCTTGCCGGCGTCCGCGTCAAGCTCGAACTGACTTGCGTCGAGAGGGTTGAACCACGTTACTTCCGCTGGCTCGCCGCCAATAACCTTCATGCTGCTTTCGACGACGAAGAACGGGAGTTCCGCATATGACTTGACGCGCGTCGAGACGAGGATATTCCCGCCGCGGTCAGGCCACTCCGGCAGCGCCCACAGTGTCCCGGCGCCGAGTTTGTCCGTGAACTCAGACTTCACGGGCGTCTTGCCGGCTGTTTCAGAAGATGCGGCTTCGATAGTGGTCCCGCGCCCGGGTTTGAACCTGAGGGAAGATCGAATGTTTCCGATTATCGTCCTGCCGCCCGCATCCCGAAGAGCCATCGCCCCGGTCTGAGTATCGAACGAAAGGCTTCCCGCTTCCGACTCCCATAACCGAATGACGTCGGCGCGAACCGCTGTAGACATGATGAACAGGAGAATGAGAGAGTGTTTCATGGGATGTTTTCCCGCGCCGGATGGAAATTACGCAAGAATTTGCGCGGCGACGATGTTGATGTCATCACGCTGGAATTTCGAGCCGGCGAACTGACGGGCCTGCTCGACAAGGTTGACGACCAACCGGGGCAGAGGCTCTGATGCGCCGGTCGCAACCATTTCGAGCAATTGTTTCTCCCCCAGTTCCCGCCCGCTTTCGTCCCAGACCTCGAACAGGCCGTCGGTGAAAGCAAGGACTACGTCATCCGGCTGCGCGGGACAGCGAGTTTCACCGTATTGGAAGCCAGGGACGAACCCCAGCGCCGGATCGGGCGAGGCGTCCGCAGGAACCAGGGAGGCCGCGCCTGTTGAACGCCTCAGAAGAATCGGGGGCGGATGCCCGGCGTTCCCGATGGTCACGCTGCCGTCCTTGGCATCAATCACGACGTAGACAGCCGTGACGAAGATAAGGGGAGCGTTCTGCCCCAGTATCTCCTTGAAGCGCCTGTTCATTTCCGTGAGGAGTTTGCCCGGAGAGTCGGCGCGGTCCCTCAATTCTCCGAGCAGCGTCTTGACTATGGCCATGATCAGGGCGGCGCGGACGCCGTGCCCGGAAACATCGGCCACGAACACGCCGGCCCGCTTTTCCCCCAGCCTCAGAATGTCGAAGAAATCCCCCCCGACCACCGTTGCCGGTAGGTATTTGTGCGCGAAAAGGAAGCCGGGGATCATCGGCGGGGACTGCGGCAGGAGCGCCTGCTGCACGGTCCGGGCCATTGTCAATTCCATCTCCAGCAGGCGGTTGCGGTCAGCCAGACTTTTGTTCGCCAGCGCAAGGCGGTCCCGGAGGCTCTTGACGCGCAGGAGCGAGCGCACCCGGGCCATCAATTCCACCTTCTGGAAGGGCTTGGTGATGAAATCGTCCGCCCCTACCTCCAATCCCTGCACCTTTTCCTGCAAGCCCTGCAGGGCGGTGATCATGATGATCGGCAGTCCGGCGGTCGCCTCCTGGGAGCGCAGGCGGGCGCAAACCTCATAGCCGTTCAACTTCGGCATCATGATGTCCAGCAGGACGATATCAACGCTGTTATCAGCCACCTTTTGAAGGGCATCTTCACCGTCAACGGCAATAATCGTCTCGAAGCCGCTCTGCTTCAGAATGGCGTCCAGCAATTTCACGTTGGCGGGGGTATCGTCAACGATAAGCACGCGCTGAATCTCCTGCGGGGCGTCGTCGCCCGCGGGAATCGGAGGCGGCCCGGATGAATCATGTCTTTCAGTTTCCACTATTTCGCGTTCCCCTCTTATGCATGACCTTTTAGATGCTGGCAACTTCTTCCGCCAGCAATTAATATATCACCCCGCTTCGATTCGTTCCACATCCGCGCTGGCGATGGCGCGACAAAGACATTACAATCTGCGATTTTGCGTCTTGATATGAAGAACCTGAATCTGAGGATTTGGCCGTATGGAGCGGCGAGAACGGTCGCCATCGCGGCCATTGCGCTTTCGCTCATGCACTGCGCATCATGCAGGAAGGTCGTCAGGAAGGAGTTGGACAAGCAGGGAATTCAGAAGGCGGTCGTGGCATGGTTTGCGGATTTTTTTCGCGGCAACGACTTCCAGCCAACCCTTCAATTCACGCAGTACGAAGAAAAGGAAGACCGCGTCGTTGTGCGCCTTCTTCTGAGTTTCCCGGAATTGTCACAGGTCAAGCGGGAATTGACCTGCGAAGTCCAGAATACCGGGCAGGAGTGGAAAATCATCAAGGAACCGGACCTGTGATCCTTTCCAAAATCGCGGGAGCCGAGTCCTGACACAAGTTTTGCGGAGATTAAGGAATGAATTCGTTTCTAAGACTTCAGATCCCGGCTTTGGCGTCCGTCTTCATGTTTTCCGCCGGAAGCGCGTCTGCCGAGGAAGCGCGATTCCGCCCACCGGCAGTTCCGCTGGTCGCCTGCGATCCCTACTTCAGCGTCTGGAGCGCATCCGACCAACTGACAAAGGACTGGAGCAGACACTGGACCGGCGCGATACACGCCATGTGCGGCATGGTCCGGATTGACGGGAAATCCTATCGCTTCGCAGGCATGAAGCCGGACTGTGCGACACTTGAGCAGAAGTTCGTCTCGGTACTGCCCACGCGCACAATTTACGATTTCTCCGGCGCGGGCGTGGCGCTCAAGATCACGTTCCTCACCCCGGCGCTGCCGAAGAAGCTGGACATCTACGCGCGTCCGGTGACATACGTCTGCTGGGAAGCCAGAGCGGAGGACGGCGCGGAACACGACGTTTCGCTCTACCTTGATGTAACGGGCGAGTGGGTCGTCAACAACCCCGATCAGGAGATCGCATGGTCGCGCTACAAGGTGTCCGGCATGGATGTCATGAGGATTGGAAGCGCGGAGCAGCCGATTCTGAAGAAGCGCGGGGACGATATGCGGATTGACTGGGGACATCTGTATCTGGCAGCCCCGCGCGGGACGACCCGGACGGCGATTGTTTCAGACGACGCAGCGCGCAACGCCTTCGCCGCGTCGGGCGACATTCCGGACAGCGACGATCTGAGGATGCCGCGCCGGGTGAACGACCAATGGCCCGTCATGGCCTTCTGCGCGAATCTCGGAAAGATCGGCGAGAAGGCTTCCGCCGGTCATGCCATCCTTGCATATGACGACGTGTACTCCATCGAATACATGGAGCGCAGGCTGCGCCCGTACTGGCGCAGAACGGGGATGAACGCGGGCGACCTGATCGCCGTCAGCGAGCGTGAATTTGAGGCGCTTTCCGCCGAATGCGCGGCATTCGACGCTGAGGTCATGGGCGACCTGGAGAAGGCGGGCGGGCGCGAATACGCACTCCTCTGCGCCCTTGCCTATCGCCAGTGCATCGCCGCGCACAAGCTGGCCGCAGACTTCGACGGCACGCCGATGCTGTTCTCCAAGGAATGCTTCAGCAACGGCTGCATCGCCACCGTGGACGTCAGCTACCCGTCCGCGCCGTTCTTCATGCTTTTCAACAACGACCTGCTGAAGGCGATGATCAGGCCGGTGCTGGATTACGCCGCCTCCGCCCGCTGGCCGCATCCCTTCGCGCCACACGACCTGGGGACCTACCCGCTCGCCAACGGGCAGGTCTACGGCGACGGCGAACATGGAGACCGAAACCAGATGCCCGTCGAGGAATCCGGCAACATGCTCATCATGATTGCCGCAATGGCAAAGATCGAGGGCAACGCCGATTTCGCGCAGAAATACTGGCCGACATTGACGAAGTGGGCGGAGTTCCTGCTCGATAAGGGTTACGATCCAGAGAACCAGCTCTGCACGGACGATTTCGCCGGACACCTCGCACACAACACCAACCTTTCGATCAAGGCGATCATGGGTCTTGCGTCATACGCCATGCTCTGCGACATGACCGGGCGGAAGGACGATTCGGCGCGATTCATGAACGCCGCGCGGGAAATGGCGCAGAAATGGGTGAAGGAGGCCGATGACGGCGATCACTTCCGGCTTGCATTCGACAAGCCCGGCACGTGGAGCCAGAAGTACAACCTTGTCTGGGACACGCTTCTCGGCTTCAACATCTTCCCGCCCGAGGTGGCGCGTAAAGAGATCGCCTTCTACAAGAAAACTCAGAACAAATACGGCATTCCGCTGGACAACCGCAGCGACTATACGAAGCTGGACTGGGTGATCTGGACCGCGACGCTGGCCGACTCGCAGGCGGATTTCGAGGCCATCGCCGACCCGGCATACGCCTTCGCGAATGAGGGTCCGGATCGTGTCCCGCTGAGCGACTGGTACTGGACTTCCACGGCGAAGGTAAGGGGCTTCCGCGCGCGCTCGGTCATCGGCGGGGTGTTCATCAAGATGCTCAAGGACGAGGCGGCGTGGAGGAAGTGGGCAGGAAAGAAATAAGCCTGATCGCTGCGCAGCGGCTCAAGTCAACATCAAGGAGCGAAAGCAACTCGTCAACGCCGGGCAGACGCAGGCGCGAAACAAAAAGCCCGAAGGTCTGCAGTTATTTCTCTCCGCGTCCGGGCGCAGCGCATGCGCTAATCATGCTGCGATCGCCCTACTTCGGCAATTTCCAGAACGTCCCCATGAGGCACGTCTTCTCCCCCGGCTGATCAATCTGGTAATAGACCGTCAGGATGGTCTCGCCGTCCATCTGGATTGACGCCGGATAACCGAGGTCGCCGTTGGCCGCGTCGTCCCGGATGAGGATTTCGTTCTTGTAATCCCAAGTCCTGCCCCCGTCGGAACTGACGCAGGCGCGCTGCCCGAACGCCGCGCGGCGATGCCCATAGGTCAACAGAATCCGGTTGTCGCGGAGAAGTATCATGTGCGGCGGCAGTCCCCATATCTCCGTCGGGCGCGCCTCGGTCCACGTCCTCCCGCCGTCCTCGCTCTCCGTCTGCCAGAGATACTGATTCCCAGGTTCCCCATGGTGGCGGATCATGCCGACCAGCCTGCCGTCCGACGCCTCAACAACGTGCGGCTCGTGGAAGCCGTCGTCATCCACCCCCTTCGGAATTGGGACGCATCCGATCGGCGTCCATGTCTGTCCGTCGTCTGAAGATTCGACCGCCAGAACGCGGTTCTTCGCATACGGGCCATCAAGCTTCGACTGCCTTCGCCCGGGGCGGGTCACGTAATTGCACCCCAGGTAGAGCAGCCGCCCATCCTTCAGCTCAATGAACCCGTGCGGCGACGTGACAATGCTGTCAATGTATCCGCCCCATGTCTTGCCGCCGTCGGTGGAGCGTCGCACCCACGTCCCGAGCCACTGATCGCGCGTTTCGTCGCTGATCTTGCCGACGTGGTCCCGCCAGGGGCCTTCGATCTGCGCCTTGTATGATCCGAATTGCTCGAAAGCCAATGACGTGAACCACGTGACGATGATCGTGCCCTTCCGGGTGACGATCACGCCGGCGTCACGATCGTCAAGCGGCGTGTTATTGATCGTCGCGGGCGGGGACCACGTTTTGCCACCGTCTGAACTGCGCACGATCTGCGTTTTGCCGAAGGGGCAGACGTGCTGCTCACGGTCCCCGGAAAAGACGATGAGAAGTTCGCCGTCGGCAGTCCGCGCTATTGTAGGCCAGCCGATGTATCGTCCGGGCTGCTTGCAGATGACGAATGATTCCCCCGCGACGTTAGCCGCCATGACAACCTCCGCTATGGCAAAAATGACCATTGAAACCGGCAAAAAACATTTCACCTTCATCGCTCATCCCCCTTCCATGAAATCCGGCCAATGACGCCTTCCGCCGTTCGCAACCGGCGGAATCAGTTCAACCGCTTATCTTCAGCGCAAATGCGTGTCCGCATGGCTTTGCGTCAGGCAGTTTTACCGCCAGTCCCTCGTCGGTCCGCTCCCATTTCAGACATTCCCTGCATCCGAGAAGCTCCACGCTCTTGATGTCGAGAATGCGGTATTCCGACTTTACGCCTTGCGTCTTTATGACAACAGTATCACCTTCCGGAATGCCCAGAAGGATCGCGTAAAGCGCGTTGCCCTTGCGCGTGAACCTTATGTCCTTGTCGGTGAAGGCGGCGCGCTTGTAGTCCGTATGCCCGCCACCGACGACCAGGGTCGGGCCTTCGCCGAAGATTCTGAAGGGGCGCGTCCCGTAGATCGCTTCGCCGTTGACATCAAGCCAGCGTCCGATCTCAAGGAGCATTTCCTGTTCGGGTTCCGGGATTGTCCCGTCCGCCTTCGGACCGATGTTCAGAAGCAGGACGCCGTTCTTGCTCACGATGTCGGCAAGGTCATGAATGACCGATGTCGCGGTCTTGTAATCGTGACCTTCGATGTAACCCCACGAGTTCTTCGAAACGGAGGTATCGGTCTGCCATAGCAGGGGATAAATGTCGGTCAGTTGGCCGCGTTCGATGTCCAGAACGGCTGCGTCGCGCGGGAAGGCGGTGTTCTTGTAGTTGATGGCGGCGTCGAATCCGCGCTCGGCGGCGCAGTTGTAGTAGTAGGCGGCGAATTTCTGAAGGTATGGCGCGTATGCCGGCTGGTTGATCCACCAGTCGAACCAGACGATGGCCGGATTGAACTTGTCCACGAGTTCACATGTCCGCGCCAGCCAGTCGTTCAGGAATTCCTCATTCGGCTGCGTCTTCTCCGGCTGCGCCGGGCCGTAAAGCCCCCTGAAGCGATCGTCCTGAACGTCCGATTCGAACTGCCTCCCGCCCTCGTAGAACCACCAGTGTTCCTCCCGGTGAGTAGAAAGCCCGAAGGTCATGCCTGCTTTTCTGACTGCGGATGCAAGCTCCCCGACGATGTTGCGCTTCGGCCCCATTCTCGCCGCGCACCAGTCCGAAAAACCGGAGTCATACATTGCGAATCCGTCATGATGCTCAGCGACGGGGACGACAAACTTCGCGCCGGCCTTCTCGAATAATCCGGCCCACTCCCCGGCGTCGAACCTCTCCGCCTTGAACATGGGGATGAAGTCCTTGTAACCGAATTTCGATTGGTCGCCCCATTTCTCGCGGTGATGCTTGAACGTCGCGCTTTCCTGACGGTACATCTCGCGCGGGTACCATTCGTTGCCGAAGGCGGGGACGCAGTAGACGCCCCAGTGGAGGAAGATTCCGAACTTCGCGTCCTTGTACCAGGACGGAATCCGGTAGTTCTCAAGCGACTCCCACGAGGAGTCGAACGGCCCGCGGCGGATCATGTTCTCGATTGTCTCCAATCTGGCTCTGGTGCTTTCCATCCGAACTCCTTTGACTTCGATCCAGAGGAATTCCAGTCGAGATTGTTACGGAGGTCCCAACATCTTTTGACTAGCCGAGGGACCGACTACCTTCTTGAACTCAATCTGGAGTTCCTCACAGACCTGTTGTCGTATCCTGAAGTCGATTCCGTGAAGCAAGAAATGCTGCCCCACCATATTACGCAAGACAGAACGTGCTAAATACTTTTCCTTCAGACGTCTACTGAGGTTGACTATAGACCGGGTAGGAAAAGCTGGACGATAGTCAATCTCAAGTGAAGCATGGATGAGATCAACAGACGCGGGATCCTCAGTTGACTTAAGACTTTCATATGTCAAGAACAACTCAGGCGAACCCAAAGATCGGGATATTTGCCTAGTCATGCCAAATGCGATCACCTCGGCAAGAGCAATAACAGTCTGACATGCTCGTTCCCTGATTGTGAGGGGTAGGAACGCAGGATGGTGTTCATGGATTATCTTCGCAAATTCGTTCAGTAACTCGATCTCGCTGTCCCTGACGAGGCTTATTATGCCTGATAGAGTGCGAAGGCCCAACCCAAAACATGTGTCGGCAATCTTAACCTTCCTTTCTGCCGCAATTGAGCCCGGGAAATTCCGCAGTATTTGCCCCAGTATCTGCAGCGTCTTCAATGCTGCATTAAGGCGGGTCAAAGGGTCAGTAGGATCGAATGCGTCTTCCCCAGGTATGTCAACCGGCTCGTTCAGAGCCGTACCCGAGTCGCTACAATTGTTACCATCATCCTTCGCATTATCCATGTCGCGACGCACTTCACTCGGGGGACGTTCCTCTAACACCAGTTTGGTATCGCGTGCCATCAGTCTGTTTAGAAACTCCACTTCGTCCTCTAACCTAGCTCTGGGCGAATCACTATAGAGTACTTCTGCCGCCGACAGCATTTCCTCAACGATAAATGGATCCTTTGACAGGTGGGCAAGGAACAAGAGTATATTTGCATATTCATCAATATGCAGCGATTTTGCCATCATGGCTATGGATTTCTTGATTTCTGGAGAGTCTATATGGTCACGAAGATAACTTGCCACAAAGTAGAAATACGTGTATCGATACTTGAAACGAATTTGCCTGCATACGTCTATCAGGATGTTTTTTGTTAGTAGGGCGTTAATCTTCTGCTCGAATGGTATCCGTATTGCATATATCCTCTCATATTCGACGTGTATCTGCTGGAGGCGTTGAACCGGTATCTGATGGACTCTGTCCGAAAACATTTGATAGGCCAAGTGAGCAAGATATGCTGCAGTTATGTCATACTGTTCCGAACTACCACCAGTAGCTATGGCTGCCCTGATGAACAACTCATAGAAGTAGCCGTGTGCACTAGCCCGTGTATCAATAGGAGTCGTTGCCTCATTTGCCTGTAGGACAGAGAGTATATAGATAGGATAAGATGGTACGTAGTTCCTACCTATGAGGATCTCCAGAATCCGCATTATTTCAGCGTGCCGGTGAGTAAAGTCGGGTGCATCAGGATCTCCCTCAACTCCCAATTTCAGCCACTTCTCTACCAGTTTGTTGATTGCCAGCGCCCCAAATGGTTGCACCCGATAGCAGTCAAATCTGATTCCTCCCTCAGCAACTGTTTCGGGACGAGTTAGATCGTGAACTGCGAGCTGAAATTCATGCGCGAGAAGGATTATCCTTCCAGCATATCTGCTCAATGCGGTAACCAGTTTCCTCTTGGCTCTTCTCTTGATAGGCATTTTGTGGTAGTCATCAATTATTATTACTATCCTATCAAGGTCAAGCTGCCTGTATGCCTCTAACGCCGTAGGATCGTATTGCACACAGAACGCATTCTCAAGATGATCGCGCAGCTTGTCCTCGTTAGGGAAGCGTTCTTCCCCGCTTAGAAGTATTGGGACAGCACCGTCTTCATGTAGATGTCTAAATGTCATCTTCGCCAGGCTTGACTTACCGGCTGAATTGTCGCCAACAATCAACATGTGTCGCTTCGAAGAAAGAGTTTCATGGAAATGATCACCCTTTATCAAAGTGCTACGTTCATTCGGAAGATCAGCCACTTGGCGCAGATCTGGCCAAACGAATACGTCCGGGAGAGTAACATTTTCGATGTGTTGCTGTGCAAGGGTAACTCCCGGATCGTCCAGGCACGTACGTACAAAGTCCTTGTTCAGCAGAAACTGACTTTGGCGCCGGATATGACTCATGCTGTAATCACGCCAAGCATTTTCACTCGTGCCATTTAACCGATGGGAAGTATCAAATGGAACATAGAATTGGTTATCCCAAGAGAGCCGCATGACTTTCTGCTTAAGTTCGACCGTGTCAACAACGAGTATATTGAAAGTACTGAGACTGCCAAACTTGTCCTGCAGCAGTCCACCCTCAAGATACTCATTAACTTCTCCGTGAATACCGGTCGACGTATATCTATCCGCGTCATGTTCGTGCCCTGTCAGTACGAAGCTGGCAACTTCACGGATTCTTTTCGCCAAACGATTGGCACATTCGGCCTCTAGCCAATTGAATGGGTGATGCATCACAGCAATGTCAAGCACATCTTGGGGTGTTCCGCCAATGGCTTCAGCCGGAAAATATAGACTACCTTGTTGCTCATTTAGGCGCGATAGCCAAGCACTGTTGCAGCAGAGGAATCGGATAGTTTCATCACCGAATTTGAAACTGTATTCATAGTAGAGCTGTTTGTGAAATTCTGAAGAAATAAATTCCCTGGGTTTTGACTCGATCCTATCTAAAAAGGTGAAAAACGACTTCTGTACGTCGGTGCAAATCTGAACGGTCTGAGCATCTCGAATCAGTTCCGGTTTTTCGATTACACTTTTCGCAATTTTCTCGCGCTCGTGGTTCGAAGCGGACAGGTCACAGTCATGATTACCAGGTACCGCGATTCTGTGAACTTCGCATGCTTTTCCTGTTATTGAGGTGGTTAGCTTTTCAGACAGGCTATTCCGCAAATCGTCAAGGAAAGCTTCAGCAGCGAAGTATTGGTCGTCACTTCCACACTGAGTGACGTCCCCGCTTATCACCATGAATGCGCCGCTAAGACCCCGCTCAATGTTTTTAACCGCATCAACGATGGCGGTCATTCTGTCCAGAATGGGATCTTCGATGCCTGTTATGTGCAAGTCACTCAGGTGCATAATTAGGAGTTTCATCTCTTCTCCTCGTGGGTAGTGGTATGATTTGGAGGACCATTCTGTCTTTCGCTGTTACCAAGACGGATTCTCGCCGTGGTTGTTCCCATTCGAACTTCCTGATCTTCTTGGTCGAGGTAAAGGACCAACCCATTATCCATGATACCATCGGTGCTACCCTAACAACAGTCTGTTCCTACGCAGAGGTTGTTCTTACAGCGCTCCCCTCGCCTTGATTGAAAGGTACTTCTCCGCCGCCGCCAGCGACAGCGCCCCCGGCGGGGCCGTCAGCGCAATCCCGCCCCCCCGCTCAAGGATGGCGATTGCCTTTGCCGTATCGCGCCGAAGCTCAACTGCCACGGCCTTCTCGTAGACGTGGTCAACGGCTTCGGGATACCGGTCGAGAATTCCCGTAACGTTCTCGTCCTCCATCGCAATGCAGAGCGGAAGGTGGCGCGGGGCGAGCATGCGCATGTGATCCAGCAGATTTCTGGACACGTCAGGCTCGACGATATCCGTGAACAACACGATCAGCGAGCGCCGTTGGAGGCAGCGGCTGATCGCAGAAAACGCCGTGGAGTAGTCGGATTCAAGGCGCGAGGCGGCTGCCCGGTAAAGGCAGCGGCTTATCTGCGGCAGTTGTCTGCGGCCCTTCGTCGGGGGGAGCAAGGCGCGAATCTCCTCGTCGAAAACGGCCAGCCCCACGTGATCGTCCTTCATCGCCGCCACGTAAGCCAGGTAAAGCGCGGCGTTGACCGCCCAGTCGAGTTTCGAGAACCGCCCCGCCCTCTGGCGCATCAGCCGCCCGCAGTCAAGCGCGATCATGACGTTCTGCCCGCGCTCCATTTCATACTGCCTGCACGTGAGCTTGCGCCGCTTTGCGGTGGACTTCCAGTCAATCAGGCGGCTGTCGTCTCCGGGAACAAGGTCACGCAGCCTCTCGAATTCGAATCCCTCCCCCATGGCGCGCAATCTTCTGGTTCCGGAACGCAGGCAGACGCTCGGCGCGCGCAGATAATCGCGCCTGCTTATCGCGGCCAGATCGGGATAAACGGACACCCGGGCGGACAACGAAAGCCTGCGGCTGCGGACCGCCATCCCCAGCCGTCCGTACAGGCGGCAGAACAAATCCCCGAATTCATAATCCCCCCGCTCGGACGGCGCTGCCTCATACCGGACATCAATCGCCTCCCCAGCCGGGATGACCGCGCTGCCGCGACAAGTCTCCGATTCAAAGGACGAAGGCGGCGAATCGTTGAACTCTACGCGCAGCGGGTGTCTGGAATAGTTGAAGAAACGCAGCGTTATGCGAAGCGGCAGGCCGTGAGACACAACATCGGGGCAATCCCTCTCAGCCCGCAGCGCGCCGGCTCCCGGAATCGTGAGGAAATCCAGAAGGAGCAGACAGCAGAGAAAGACGTCATAAACAATCAGTAACGGGATGAATCGTTCATCGAGAATACAGGCAAGCGCGGGCGCAAGCCCGGCGGCCATGAAGATCAAGAACCTGCGGGAACAGAGCATATGCGCTTCCGGTTGCGGTTGATGAATCAGGCGTCGCCCAATATAGTATCGTCTGGCTGTGCGCCGTTCCAGACAACGCGGGGATTAAGGTGGGATTGACCGAAGACAAACAAAGGCGGACAAACATAGTAAAGGGCGCCCTTGAACACAGACCCGGGCATATCCCCTTTCACGTTGACGCCCTTCCGACCGCCGCCGCCCGGATACTCGACGCCTTTTCCGGAAGCGACCTCGACCGCGCCCTGCGCAACAGCCTCTCATGGGTCTCGCTGCCAAAACGACGGACCGAAGCGGGGGCGGGGCTGACCGCCGACGAGTTCGGCGTCGTCTGGACCGTTGACCCGAGCAACAGAGGCCACGTTTATCGCCATCCCTGGCCCGACGGCATACCGTCGGAAATCAACCTTCCCCCCCTGCCGACCGATCTGGAGGTTTCGGCGCTTGCTGAAAAGGCGGCGTCCCGCCCGGGATACGTCGTCGCGTGGGTCGGCGACCTCTTTGAACGCGCGCATTTCTTGCGCGGATTGGAAGGAATCCTGACGGACTTCCATCTCGACCCGGACGGCATGGAAAGGCTTCTCGACGCACTGACCGAACGCATTTCCAGAACCATGCGCCTCATGTCCGGCATTCAGTGCGACGCTTTCTTCCTTTCGGATGATTATGGCGCGCAGGCGTCGCTCATGATGCGTCCGGAGACGTGGCGGCGATTCATCGCGCCACGTGTCGAAAGACTCGCCGCCGTTTCTCATGAACTGGGGCGGGCGTTCTTTCTTCACTCATGCGGCTGCGTCAGGGAGATTGCCGCAGACCTTCCGGGAATTGGCGTTGATGCCCTGCATCCGGTCCAGCCTGAATGCCAGAACGTCAAGACGATAATGGAAATGACAAAGGGGAAGCTGACCCTCTACGGCGGGGTTGGAACACAGGACGTCATGCGGTCAGCGGAAGCCAGTGAGGTCCGTTCCGAAGTCCGCCGGGTCGCGACGGAACTCGGACAGGAGGGCGGTTTCATCCTTGCGCCGTCAATCTCGCTGATGGAAGATGTCCCGCTGGAAAACATCAAGGCGTTTCTGGCAGAGGCGTGGCAACTTGCGGGAGAATCATGACAGCCGACAAGCATATATGCCCGAATCAATCCGCATCCCCACGGCGGGGTTTCATACTCCGCATTGCCGCCTTGTTGGTGGTTCTCCTTGCCTTCGGAGGGACTGGAATGGCGTCGGCTGAAGAACATCCGCTTGTCGTGCCCCTTGCCTCCGGCGGACCGCTTTCCCTGGGGAGCGTGACGCTGAATCGTGTTAAGGTCGAGCGATTCGACAAGTTTGAACTGACCTTCGAAATGTCCGGCCCCTGGGATAACCCGTTCGATCCGAACCAGATTGACATCTGGGGCGACTTCACATCTTCCTCCGGCAAGTGCCTATCCATACCCGCCTTCTTCTACCAGGCATATGACCGCAGCAAGGGCGGGGAAGGCATGACCGAGCAGTTGAATCGCTCAGGCAGACCGCTCTGGAAGATCAGATTCTGCCCCGCCGAGGTCGGAGCCTATTCCTGCGGCATCCGGGCGAACGCCGGCGGGCAGGCGATCCGATACGGAGATATCTCGTTCGAGTGCGTCCCATCGGACAGAAAAGGTTTCATCCGGCTTGCAAAGGCCAATCCGGCATATTTCGAGTTTGACGACGGCTCGCTCTTCTACGCGGTGGGGGAGAACATGTGCTGGCCCGGTCCGGCCGGGCGCTTCGGATGCAGCGGCGGGACCTACGACTACGATCTCTGGTGCGGAAGGCTGAAGGAAGCCGGCGGCAACTGCATCCGCACATGGCTGCGCCCGGCATGGGACCACTGCCTTGAAATCAGCGAAAAGTGGCGCTCCGACGCCGGCGCAGGCAAATACAAACAGGACACTGCGTGGCGGCTGGATCACATCATCGAGCTTTGCCGCGAGAACGGCATCCAGGTGATGTTCTGCATGGACAGCTTCAACATGCTGCGCCGGATTGACCCGTATCCGGCGTGGAATATCCAGCCCTGCGCGGTCGAAAACGGCGGATGGATCAAGGAGCCGCGCGAGTTCTTCACCGACGAGAAGGCCCGCGATCTCACAAAGCGCAAACTGCGCTACATCATCGCGCGCTGGGGATATTCCACCTCCCTATGGGCGTGGGAATTCTGGAACGAGGTTGACATAATCGAGCAATACGAGCCTGAGAACGTCGCCAAATGGCACGATGAAATGTCCGCGGAAATCAGAAGGCTCGACCCCTTCAATCACCTTGTTACGACGAGTTACGCGGGCTGGAACGCCGGGGCGGAAATTGACCGGCTTGCCGGCATTGACTTCGTCCAGAGCCACGCATACGGGGCAAAGGACTTCCCTGCGCTCGTCTCGTCCGTCCACGCCAGGAAATCAAAGGCGTTCGGCAAACCGCATCTCTTCGGCGAGTTCGGCGTCGGTTACGCAAGCGAGAATGAATTCAAAAAGAACCCGCAAGAAAGCGATCCGGACGGGCTGGTCATGCACAACGTCGCGTGGTCAAGCATCGCTTCCGGAGCAGCCGGTTCCGGCATGGTCTGGTATTGGAACGATTACGTCCATCCCCTCGGACTTTACGACGTGCTGACCCCTGCGGCGCGGTTTGTCGCGGACCTTCCGCTAAACACCCGCAGATTCTCGCCCCTTGAGGTGGAAAACCTGGTCTGGGCGGATCCCGCCCGCGCAATCCCGAGACGCTCGGTTGATCTGCTTCCCGCAAACCCGTCCTGGGAAAAATCGCCGCAGAACGCTCCGAACCAGTTCGAACTGACGTCTGGCGGAAAACTTTCCCCGGCGGATCTCCTGCCCGGCATCTTCCACGGCATCCGCAATCATCCATCTCTCCACAATCCCGCGATTTTCGTTGTGGATTTCCCCACCGACGGGCGTTTCGTCATCAACCTCAACACCGTCAGCGAATACGGCGGCGCGAACCTGAACATCAGCCTGGACCATCGCCCCGTCATCTTCAAGGACTTCCCGGACGACGGCAGCCGCCTGTTGCTGAGGCTGGGGTCATACACGTGTCATGCGGGCGATTACAGCATCGCAGTCCCAAAAGGCAGACACATAATCTCCGTTGAAAACACGGGCAACGACTGGTTCCTTGTCCGCAATTTCAGATTCGAAAGCGAATTTCAGACGGAAGGACCGCAACTGCGCGTGATGGGAATCCGCTCAGACGACCTCGCCGTCGGATGGATTCAGAACACCGCGCATACCTGGCATAATCGTCTGGCAGGAGTTCCAATCGAGGAACAGCCGCCGGGAAGACTCACGCTGGTGGGATTTACGGACGGCAAATGGCTCTTGCGGTTATACGACACCTATGCCGGGAAATGGCTGACCTCCGAGATCATTGAAGCCGCCGGCGGAAGGTTGTCATTCACAACCCCGCCGACCATGAATGATTTCGCCTTCCGTGTGGAGCGCGGCGGCAATATGCAACTTCAGGAGTAGCGGCACATCCCACATGATCAGCATCAACAGTTCCGCACCCGTGCCGCGCAAGGGACTGATGAGATAAACAGTCGCTCAACCGGCGGGCTTGTCAAAGGAGGGCCCGCCTGACGTGATGGGGGGGGAAATAGAGTTTTTCAATGGCCGCGGCATAGCGGAGTCAAGGCTTGATGATGGCGATTGTCAGTAGGAAGGCGCGGCGTCCATGGGCTTGAACGTCCTCTTTGACCGGTCTTAATTTTATTGGCAGGACGATCTGGAAGAATCAAAGGTTACTCCAACCATTACTGATACCCGCATTATATGGTTGCGCTGCACAGCCAGGAAAGTCATCCGTTCGGGGCGCATCCAGAACCAGGAATTCGTCACTGCGTCGCGCGAACATCAGCAAGATAACGTCACCGTTATCAGGGACTTTTTTCTGATTTTCCATTTGCTGTTTCACCTCACAGTTCCCCCCCGCGGATAATTATGTTATGATTTTCCGGCGTGGTTCGGATCGTCTTCTGGACCCATTGAAATATGAGGGAGATCGCCATGAGAACGGCTGTGATCGGGGCAAGCGGGATAGGCAAGCACCACTGCAAGTGGATCACGAAGCTGGGCGGGTCGGTCGAGGCGGTGGTCGGGCGCACCAAGGAGACCGTCGGGGCGACGGGCATCGCGCTCAAGGAGTCGCTTGGCATAGAGCCGGCCCTCTACAAGGACGCGGGCAAGATGCTCCGGAAGGTCTCGCCGGAGCTTGTGATTGTGGCCACGCCGCCCGAACTGCACGAGACGTTCGCGGCGGAGGCGCTGCGCGCCGGAGCACACGTCCTCTGCGAGAAGCCGCCGCTATGGGACGATTCGGCGGACGCCGACTCGATGATGAAACGCCTGGACGCCCTTTATGCGATCGCCGATGAAAACTCCCGCACACTGCTCTTCGTGGGCCAGTACCGCTACCTTCAGCCGCACCTGCCTGTTCCGATGAAGCATTTCGGGATGCGGTTCGAAGTCAGACGCGCCCGGCCCATCGTGGAGCTTTGGATTGACCTTGCGTACCACGTATTTGTGGGTCTGGGAACATTGGTGCGCCCGAACGAGGCGGGATGCGACGTTGACTCGATGAAGATACGGAACAGGACCGAACAGGGGGCGGACATCGTTCTGGACCTGACCGTGGGGAAGTCCGAAAGGGTCGTGCGGATGGAGCTACAGCTTGCCGGCGGCTACATGAAACCGCAGCGATGGATTTCCATTGACGACGCGCGGATGGATATCGGCGGGCGGGAGCTTGACGGCGAGTACCATACAACGCTCACGGACGCCGACGGCGCGGAGATTGTTATCGAAGACCTGCTGAAGCAGGAGGTTGTGAATACGTTGAAGATACTGGCCAATCCCGATCCGGCGGAACTGCTCGCGCGGCGCAGCGTGGACAGGACGGCGATGATGCTGCTGGTGAATACGTGCGAACGCCTCAAGCAACTGGCATGAGGGTTGTTCAGATGCGCGCGGCGTGATAGAACAAGCCGACGAAAGCCGAATATGGTCAAGGCAACCCTGGCAACTGAAGTGGCAGATTTCACCCCTGACAATGAGAACAGCCGGGACATAGCCCGCATGATCGAGGGCGCGATGAAACGCACCTTCGACCACCGGGTCATCGAGTCAACCGCCGTACCCGGCGCCGCATTCGCCTTCGGCAGCCGCATGGGCATTTTTGCGGAGCATTACCGCGAGCCTGTCCTGATGGGGGCGGCGTCCGGCGTCGGTCCAAAGCAGCAGCTTGCGATAGGAATGGGCCGCCACGACATGGCGGGGGCGGAACTGGTCGCCGTCGGCGTGAACGAGCTTTGCGCGCGCGCCGCCCAGCCGCTTTTCTTTATGAGCTACATGAGCGCCTGCGGCGTGGAGCCGCAGACGCGCGCCGGCTTCTACGATGGCGTCGGCAGGGCTTGTTCGGAAGCTCGTTGCGTCTTCCTGGGCGGGGACGACGTGGAGGGGCGCGAGACGATGCGCCCGGGCGAATACGACGTCGTCGGATTCACGGTCGGTGCGGCGGAGAGGGGGCGGATGATCCCACCCGAACTGCCTGAGCCGGGCGACGCAATCATCGGAATCGCTTCCAACGGCGTTCACAATGCGGGCTACGAGAGCGCGCGGGAAACACTTATGGACAAGGCCGGTCTGAGCGTCAGGCATCCACTCGGCGAATACGGCATCGAGGGGACGGTTTGCGATGAGCTTCTAAGGCCGACCCGCATGTATGCCGAGGCCGTCCGCGCGGTCATTTCAGCCTATAAGGTCAAGCGCGTGGTCTCAGGCCTGGCGCACGCGAGGGAGGGCGGTCTGATTGCCGCGCTGCGCTCGCTGCTGCGCCCGGGACTGGACGCGGACGTCCGCCGGGTCGCGTGGGAGACGCCGAGAATCTTTGATATTCTGAGGGACATTGGCGGAATCCCACCCGACAGGATGTTCAGCGAGTATAATATGGGAATAGGATTCCTTGTGGCCATACGGCCCGAGTTCGCCGGAGCCGCGCTTGAAAGACTCTCCAGGAGCGGCTTCCGGGCGTGGCGCATCGGCGAGATGCGGGCGGGGACGGAGCAGGCGCATGTCGAGTGACCCCGCCGGCGTTCGCTGGTTCAGCCATCGTCATCCCTTTTCCCGAAAGCGAATTTCAGGACGATGAAACGAGCCTCGTTCTCCAGCAGAGAGGAGCTTGAAACCAGATTCGGCCTGGGCCGCAGGCTCAGCGCCAGGTTGCTCCTGCTCGCCCGCAAGGGACTGGGGATGACGGAGACGGTTCTGGAATCCGCCGCGCCGCGCAGCAAGGTTGAGGAACTGCTCCTTTCAGATGAAATTCTGGACGAGGCGGAGAGGCTGGATTCAGAGCGGTTGATGATACTGGCGGCGCGATTCGGACTTCGCGGCTCTGAGAATCTGGAGATATGCCCGGATGAGAATGGGGCGCGAATGATCGCGTTCAGCGAGGAGATGCTGGTCGAAGGCATGGGGAAATTCCCCGATCCGGGCGCTCCCGGCGGCATCAACAACGCGCTGGCGATTCAGAAGCGGGAATCCGGGACGATAATGGCGGGCGACGCCGGCGGCGCGTTCTCGATTGAGGAGGCCCGCGGACTTTTCACGCCGGAGGAAATGGCCCGGCTCAAGCTGGCGACGCTGACCAGCAAGGACCCCGGCGAGCGGGTGGAGGCCATGCGGCGATTCATGCTCTCCCCGGCGGCGATGAGCGACAAGGCGCGGCTGTTCGCCGGCGTCCTGATTGACGCGACCTCCGGTTCGCAGGTGCGCGCCGAGGCCGTGCGATGTCTCGAACGGCTTGGGTTGTCCGGAGAATTGTCCGACGCCATAAGGGGGCTTTTCGGCGGCAGATCGGAACAGACAGTGTTCAACGTCGAGCGCCTCGGCATGATGATGGCGGCGGCGGGGGACGGGGAGCGCAGCCTGATCAGGTCCGTCCTGCTGGAGCTTCTGGAGGAGAGCGGCGATATGGCCGTCCAGCGGGCGGCAATCGCGGTACTGTCCGCCTCATGCGGAGGCATGTCCGACGACCGCAACCAGTTCGACCGATTCATGCGCGCTGTTCTGAAGCGTTTCATCGCCGCGCCGTCGGAGATGCGGGACTGCGCGCGATCATGCCTCCATGCGATGGCGCAAAGCGATTCCGCGTCAGTCTCCGAACAGCTTTGGCGCGAGTTGAACACCACTCAGGACCACGACCTGAGAAGTTTCATAATGACGATGATCACGCAGCTCTCCGACTCGCCGGTTTTCACCTCCGATCTGGCAGGAGCGATCGTAGAGGAGATGATCCAGTCCAGGGCCAGCGAGCAGGAGCGCGCGCGGCTGCGATTTGGACTGGTCAGGCTAGGAGAGCCGGGCGTCAAGGCCATACTTAAACGGCTCCCGCATCTGCCGCATGCTCAGCGCCCGCCCATGATCCGCCACCTGGACATCCTGTGCAGTGAAACGGACGTCGGGTCGGAAATCCTGAACGACGCGATTGAGGCGCTGATTGACCTGCTCAAGATCGGAGATCGTTCCACGAGGCGGACGATCCTTGAGAGCCGCGTATGCGCCGCGGCCGGGATTGAGCTTGAGAGAAGGGCGCGGCTTGCGCGCACGCTGCTGGAGAACATACGCGACTTCCGCCTGAAGGAAACCGTATCCGGCGTCCAGTCAACCATGATTTCGCTCGGCGCTCCGACGATTGCTCCTTTGCTGGATTTTCTGGAGAGCGATTGCGACACGATGCAGGGGGACGCACTTGTCGAGGCGCTTGCTGAGATCGTCGTCAAGGCGGAAATCGCGGGAGAGATTTCCGAAGGCGAAGTGTTGGGGGCGATTGACTTCTGCATGGGCATTTTCGACCGCGAAGGCCACACTCGCGGAGGCTTCACGCTTGCGCTGTCGCGCATGTGCGGAAGCTGCGTCGCCGGGCGGGAGCGCTTCCCGACCTTGCTCCGCCGGTTCACCGACCGCATCTGGAAATCCCCGTATTCATACGCGATGCTCGACGCGATGGGGATAGCGGCCGGATCGCCGAACTGCCCGGACGCGGCTCGCGTGGAATTATGCTCGCGCTTCACGAACATCCTTAACATGACCCCGCCGCAGGAGATCGGACACCGGCGCAAAACCGACGACGGGGACATATACGTCTTCGGGAAGGAGATTGACTTCGATACCCTTATCATTCCGGCGGCTGTGCGGGGGCTGGAGCGCGTCTGCGTCGCCGGGAACACGCCGGAGGGAATGCGCTCCAACATAGTGAAAAGCCTGCTCACCCTATGGGAAGGCGTGGCAAAGGTGCGCGTCGTCTGGTCTCCGGCGGGGATTGACGCTTTGGTGCATGCGATGTCCGCATCCGCAAGGAGCGCCAATCTACCGGTCGAGTCGCGGCTGATGCTCGGGCAGGCGCTCCTTCAGTTCGCCCACCAGAAGTTGAACGTCGTCAGGGCGCTGGGCGATATCGGGGCGCAAAGCGCGGATTCGTCCGGAATGGCCGCATTCGATCTCGATGCAGGGGGATTACTCCTGAAGGAATATGACAACATTGAGATGAGGGACAACGAGCGGCGGCAGGCGATCTTGAACAGTCTTGTGAAGATAGCCGCCAACCGGAGTCTGGACGCCGCCGCTCGGACGGCCTCGGTCAAGCTGCGCGGAACGGAACAGACGCTGGGGCGCAGGCTTGAGGAGTTCCGAGCGAAAACGGTTCAGACATGTTTCCGCGCGCTTCGGGAGGGGTATCCGTTCGCCAGGGAGCCGCTGGAGGCATTGCGCGACTGCCCAGCCCTGCGCAACGATCTGCGGGACGAAATTGCCGCGCGGTTGACGAAGGCCTTCGGGCTTGTCATATCGGAGGATGCGAAGCCGTAATCCGCCTGCCATGTCCGCCGAAGAAATCATTCAACCGGATGAGATAACCATCGCCGACCCGGACAATCCGGGCGTGAAACGAATCGAACTGACCGTGAGGCAGCACGTCGCCGGCAAGCGCATTGACAGCTACCTCGCCGGGCGTTTCGCGGACTACTCCCGCACCTTCATCCAGCGCCTGATCGCCAACGGCCAGATCACCGTCTCAGGAGCGATAGTCAAGGGCAGCTACAAGATGCGAGTCGGCGACGTTGTGCAAATTCTGCTGCCGGAGCTTGAGGAGGAGACGATTGCGCCGGAGGACATCCCGCTGGACGTTCTCTACGAGGACGAATGGCTGCTGGTAATCAACAAGTCCGCGCACATCGTCGTGCATCCCTCCCGGGGCCACCTGGGCGGCACGCTTGTCAACGCCATCGCGCACCACTGCCGAGAGTTGTCCGACCTTGGCGGGCCGCTGCGTCCCGGCATCGTCCATCGTCTGGACAGGGAGACCAGCGGGG
Organism: Planctomycetota bacterium; assembly: GCA_022711755.1. Classification (GTDB taxonomy): domain Bacteria; phylum Planctomycetota; class Brocadiia; order SM23-32; family JAKLEA01; genus JAKLEA01. The sequence goes on along the minus strand of JAKLEA010000016.1, from coordinate 24,698 downwards.
TTATCCTGTTCATCAAGGATCGCGTCGTGCATGAGAAGATCGCCGCGCAGTTCGAGCAGCGGCAGGTCAGGAAGCGATACGTGGCGATTGTCGAGGGCGCGCCAGCGCTTGACAGCGATCTCATTGATCTGCCCATCGGCAAGGACATCCGGCATCCGGAGAAGATGGCAATCAGGTTTGACGAGGACGGGCGCGAGGCCTCGACGGTCTATGAGGTTCTCGATCGCTTCGACGGCTACGCGCTTGTGCAATGCCGTCCGAAGACGGGACGCACGCACCAGATTAGGGTTCACATGCGCGCGACCGGGCATCCTGTCGTGGCCGATGAGCTTTACAGCAACGCCGACAGCCTTTACCTTTCCGAGATAAGGCGCATTCCGGTCAGCCCCGGCGAGCAACCGCTCATTGACCGCCAGGCCCTGCACGCCGCCGAGATCACCTTCCACCATCCGGCGCTTTTCAAGGAGCTTACGTTCACCGCCCCTCTGCCGGACGATATGAATAGGGCGCTGAGCGCCCTGCGGGAATTCCGCCCCGCGCGGAAATCCGTAAAATGATCGCATTGAAACGGCTATCTGAAATCGCCGCCGACCTTGCGCGAAACCTTCGCGACAACCGCCGCAACCCCGTCGCATGGGCGCTTCTGGGCATATGGCTGTTTCACGTGGCGTTGAGCGCGGCGTGGCTGCGCATGGACGACTACCCCCTCCTCTGGGACCAGGGCCACACCTACCGCATCACGCTGAAGAATTACTTTTACCTGAGTCATTGCCACGTTCCGCTCATTGATTCCGACGCTGTCATGGGGAAGGTGGCCGGGCTGCATAAGTCGCATCCGGTTCTGCTGGGAATGATCTCCTGGCCGGTTGCGGTCCCGATCGCTCTTATCCATCCCCTTTTCAGCAGTCACAGGCATCCGCCGCTGGTCTATATTCTCAGTTCATTGCCGCAACTCGTCTTCGGGGCGGATCGCGACGTCGCCGCGCTGGGCAACTGCGCCCTCTCGTTTGCCGCGCTTATCGCCGGGGCTTACATGCTTGGCAAGAGGCTGCTCGACAGGCAGACCGGCGTTTTTGCCGCGTTCGTGGCATCGTCTTATCCCTGCATGTTCGGGTTGCCCCGCGTTCACATGCTGGACACGGCGTTGGCCGGTATGTCCGCCGTTGCGCTTGCCTGCCTGATTGACGCCGGGGACTTCTCGGACGGGCGGGCGTCGAAACGCTTCGGCATCGCGGGCGGAATCGCGATGCTGACGAAGTTCGCCTCTGCCATCATCCTGGCTCTTCCCTGCGCGTTCGCTTTCTGGGTTCACTTCGTCAAGAGACACAACGAATACGGCGTTCGCGACCGTTTCCGGAATCTGCTCAAATCAGCCGGATGGGCCGCCGGTATCTCAGCCGTTTTCTACGTCCCGTTCCTCCCGGGCATCGTGAAGGCCTACCTTGCCGTGGCCGCGAATACTGAGACGGAGTGGAAATCGGCCCCGCGATTCTCATGGCAGGGGTTGAACTACTATTTCATCGAATTCTTCAATACGCAGGCCGGTTTCATTCTGGCGCTGATTTCGCTGACCGGGCTTCTCATTTTCATGTTCAGGGGAAAGGGAAAGCGGGCATTGGTCGGCCTGGGCATTCTTGGCATGTACATCGCGGGCGTACTCGTCGTCCTGAAGATATCGCGCTATACGATAGCGTGGATGCCGTTGATTGCCGCCTGCGCCGCCGCGGGGATAATGAATCTGCGATCTCGTTTTCTGAGGGTTGCGATGGTCGGCTTCACGGTCGTCGCCGGAGCTGTGCAGTGCTTTGTCTTCAGCTTCGACTTCTATCCCGCCGGGTGGCCGCAAGCGCTCGCGCTGCCCAGACCATTCGAGCGCGTCTACTTCTTCATCCGCCCCATGTCCATGACGCAGACCCCTGAACCGGACCGTTGGCGCTCCGCGGACGTTGTCACTGCACTGAGGAACAACTCGCAGGGAATGACGGGCAAGGTGAAGACGGTCTGCCTGTTCAACGTGCCGGAGATTGTCACACCCCTGAATTACCGGACCATCCTTGAGGCGATGGATTATCGCTATTGCTTCGCGCCTTCGACTCTCGACTTCACGAGTTCCAGGGACAATCCAGGTTTGAGCGAAATCGCGCCATTTGTGCTGGTCAAGACGGGGGGGACGCTCGGCATCATCTACGACGAAGAAATTTTCAAGCAGCATACCGAAGATTTTCTTCGAAGGGCGGAGGGGGTTAAATCCCCAGCCGGAGAGGACGGTGGCAAACCGCGGCCGGAACTCCTCGCTATGTGGTCACTGCCGGACGGTTCGGAACTCAAGCTCTATCGCAATCCAGGCATCAGTCCGAAGGGGGAATGACACGAGCATCAAAGAGGAAAGTCCCGGGGTGGAAATGGGATGTCCTGCGGCGTCCGGCGACAAGATCATTTGCCGGATGGCGTTTCTGCGCGGAAAAAGTTCCCGAATGTTTTTATTGATTACAATGGCAGGTTTTCTGTTGCGTCTTGCGGCGGTCATTGTCCTGAAGAGTTACGAGGACCCGCTTCTTTACGAGCACGGCGTCATCGCCCGCAATCTGCTTGACGGCAATGGATTCAGCGTCGTTATCCTTACCCCCCCCCCGCGCCCGACGTCGCAACAGACGCCGCTTTATCCGGGGCTGATTGCCGCGCTCTGGATGGTCTTCGGGGAGGGACGATTGAGCATGTTTCTGCTTCAGACGCTCCAGGCTGCCCTGGGCGGGCTTGTCTGCGGCTTTTTGTATCTGCTTGCCGAGGACATGCTTGGCCGAACGCCGGGCATCTGGGCAGGATCGGTCGCCGCGTTTTACCCGCCGTTCATCTACACCGCCACCCATGTCCAGGTCGTCAGCCTCGTTCTCTTTTTCCTTGCGGCGGCTTCGTTCTGCTTCTGGCGCGGCATCTCCAGCCCGAGGGATTGGAAATGGTGGGCGGGGGGCGGAATCCTGTTGGGATTGGGCATTCTGACCGACCCGATTCTGATGGCCGTCGCGCCGGTTTTCCCGGGGCTTTTACTTCTTCAAACGCGGGACATTAAACGAAGCTTTCAGAACGGCGCTATTGCGGCGGCAACAGTCCTTCTGATTCTTTCCCCGTGGACAATCCGCAACCGCATCGTCCACGGGCGCTTCGTCCTGGTGAAATGCACGTTCTGGTACACCTTCTGGCAGGGCAACAACGAGAAATCCATCGGAACGGACAAACTCCTGACCGGCGATCCAGAGAGTTATCGGATCAGCGTCCCGATCTGGGACCTGAAGGGGACAAACGAATTCATCCTGAGGCAGCGCGACCGAACCATGCCGGTTGAGAACACCCTTTCAGAGGACTTCCTGAAGAAACTCGCGCCGATGAGCGAGATCGAAAAGAACGAGGAAATGAAGAAACTCGCCCTCGCGTTCCTGCGGGATCATCCCGACCAGTACGTTCATCTTTGTCTTAACCGTTTGAAGTTCTTCCTATGGACAGACCCCACAAATCCGAAGGCCTATCACCCGCTTTACAGGGGGAGCTACCTCCTGCTGGTCCTGCTGGCGGCTCCCGGCCTTATCATGGTGTGTCTGAAGCACAACTGGCGCGCCATAGTCTTTTGCGCCGCCGTTGCGGGGACAATAGCGGTCGTGCATATCCTTATCATTTACGCCGTCCGGTTCAGGCTGCCGTGCGAGATGTTTTATACAATCTTCGCCGGCGCGACAGTCGGCGCAGTCTTGTCCTTCATCTCAAGGTTCATCATCCCTGAAGCCCGGAGAACCCCGGAATGAAAAAGAGCAATCTGCTGGAAAGACTAGGCGTTATTTCCATCTTCCTTGTTGTGATGCCGGCCTGCCTGATATTGGCCGGTTGCGCGAAAAGCGGATCGCCGGATGCTGTAAGCGGAGCGACGAAGCCGGCGCAAGCCCAGCTTCCGCCTCTCGGGGACACATACGAAATCCTCGGCTGGCGAGACGGGATCAAGGGTTGCGTTATAAAATATAACGCCATGCTTGTCAGGGGCGGGGAGATTTCGAGCGAGGCCGGGATCGAATATCTGAGCGGTCTGGGCGTGAAGACGATCATCAGCATCGTTCCGTCGGCGCAGGCGAAGAGATGGGCCGAAAAGCGCGGGATGCGTTACCTTGAGCTGCCGTTCCCGAAGGGGAGCATCAGCGACGAAACGATCGTGAAATATCGCGGGTTTCTGGATGCGAATTCTGCGCCATTTTACGTCCATTGCCACGGCGGGACGCAAAGGGGCGGCATCCTGGCGGTCTACTATCGCATTCATAAGGAAGGCTGGGATTTCAACAGGGCTGCGGTCGAATTCGGCACACTCGGAGGGGATCTGATGAACAGTCACACAATGCTTCAATCCATTAGGAATCCGACGCCGTCAGCAGACGGAGCGAAATAACGACTTCAGGACGCGCAGTGGAATTCGTCTGGCGCGTCTTGCCAGTTGCGAACAATGCCGGATAAAATCCGACCTGGCAGTCGCAGATGGCAATGCGCGTCTGCCCATCGGCGGATCAGGAGGGATAATCCCGCGTGAGCGGTTCGGAAAAAGTCTGCGTTTCATTCATCTGGCATTTCCACCAGCCGCTCTACGCGGACGGACGCGACGGCTCCTACATCCTCCCCTGGGTGCGCCTGCACGCAATAAAGGACTATATAGGACTTGGCCTGATCGCGTCGGAATTCCCAGATGTGCGCCAGACGTTTAACTTCGTCCCAAGCCTTGTGAGGCAACTACGCGACTATGCGGGGAACGGTTTTGAGGACAAATGGGGGCGGCTGGCCCGCGTCCCGGCGGATTCGCTGAGCGAGAAGGACGTCTGGTTCGTCATTGACCATTTCTTCGCGGCGGACTGGGAGCGGATGATAAAACCGTTGCCGCGCTACGCGCAGTTGCTGGAAAAGCGACGCCCCGGACGCATTACCGGCGAAATGGCGGCCCGAAACTTCAACGCCGCCGACCTTCGCGACCTTCAGGTCCTGAGCATTCTCTCGTGGTTTCACCCCAAGGTGCTGGAAAGACGCGAAGACCTCCGCGCGCTGGTCGCAAAGTGCGCATATTACACCGAGGCGGACAAGGCTGTCCTCTTCCATGCCCAACACGAAACGCTGTCCGGGGTGACGCCCCTATTCAGAAGGCTTGAGGAGGCCGGAACCGTTGAGTTGACCAGCACGCCGTATTACCACCCCATCCTGCCTCTCCTGTGCGATCAGGAATCCGCCCGCGAAGCCATCCCGGCCGTGTCGCTTCCGTCCGTGCGTTTTGACGGGCGCGCCGACGCGATGCGACAGTTGCAGTCCGCCGCCGCCTTCCACGAGGAAACCTTCGGGCGCAGGCCGCGCGGACTGTGGCCATCCGAGGGCAGCGTCAGTCCGGATATGGCTCCACTGGTGGCTCAGGCCGGATTCCGCTGGATGGCGTCGGATGAGGAGGTGCTGGCCAACTCCGTCGGCGTCGCCATCCATCGCGACCGCGACCAGCGTGTCACCAACCCGGATGTTCTCTACCGCCCATACTCCTGCCCGGTTGAAAACTGCCGGTTGTCCATTGTCTTCCGCGATCATTATCTGAGCGACCTGATCGGCTTCCAGTATCACCGGCGGGGGAATCAGGCGGAATCGGCGTCGGACATGCTGGCCAGGCTTCGCGCCGCGCGAGGAAGCGGCTCGGACGCCCCGCCACTGGTTTGCGTGATCCTCGACGGCGAGAACGCATGGGAGCATTACGACGGTCAGGGCGTGGAATTCCTGAACGGACTCCTTGCCGGACTCAGGAGCGATCCCATGCTGGAGGCCGTGAGCGTCTCCGACTACATTGAGCGATACGGCGTCCACAAAGAGCTTCCCAGACTCTATTCCGGATCGTGGATCTACGGAAATTTTGCGACGTGGATCGGCCAGCCGGAGAAGAACATGGCGTGGGAGCGAATCGCGGAAACGCGCCGCCGGCTGGTTCGCGCAGGCGGGCCAGACGACTCCCCCGCGCTGGCCACGGCTTGGGAGGAGCTTTACGCGGCGGAGGGCAGCGACTGGTTCTGGTGGTACGGCACGGACCATCAGTCGGCCTATGACGAGACCTTCGACGAGCTTTTCCGGCTGCACCTGAAGAACGCGCACAGGTTCGCCGGACTCGAAGCGCCGGACGTTCTGGACGTTCCCATCACGCGGCATTACACGAGCTACGACGAGCCGCGATGCTTCATCAAGCCCGTCATTGACGGGCGGCGCACGCATTACTTCGAATGGACCGGCGCGGGGTTGTTCGACTGCTCGCGGCAGGGATCGGCAATGCTGCGCGCATCCGGCGGTCTTGTCAGCCGCCTGCGTTTCGGTTTCGACGAGCGGCGTCTCTTCCTGAAGCTCGACTTCACGGACAAACCGGCGTGGCTTAACGGGAACGGGTGGACACTCGATTTGAATCTTGTCGAGCCGTCCGAGTCCGCGATTCGGGTCCGCCGCCGCACAGACGGGCGGTTCGAGTTTACGATCCACAGGGGCGGCGAAATCCCCGTGGCGATGGCAGCCGGGGTTGAAACCACTCTTGACGAATGTCTTGAGATCGCGCTCCCGTTCGACGCGATCGGCGTCAGACCCGGGCAGTCCGTTGCCTTCTGCCTGGAGATCGAACGCGGCGGAAACATTGTGGAGCAGGTCCCCTCATCCTCGCTCATCCGCTTCACGGCCCCGGGCGGGGACTTTGAACGAATCATGTGGATGGTGTGACGATGTCCGAACTACGCAAGGATCCGGTGTCCGGCAGATGGGTCATAATTGCGCCCGAGAGGGCGACGCGCCCGGCGGATTTTCAGTTCCAGCCCCCGTCGGCGCGGGCGGGTTTCTGCCCGTTCTGCGAGGGCAACGAGGACAAGACGCCGCCGGAGATCGCCGCCTTCCGCGCCGGCGGCAGCCGCGCGAACGGGCCGGGCTGGCGCGTCCGGGCCGTGCCCAACAAGTTCCCCGTCCTGCGCGTAGAGGCCTCCCCGGACAATCGTGGCGTCGGGACGTATGACTGCATGAACGGGCTTGGGGCGCACGAAATAATCGTCAACAACCCGCGTCATTGCGTCTCTCTCAGCGAGATGGAGCCGGCGGAGATCGAGGAGGCGCTATGGATGTGCCGGGAGCGCCTGACTGACCTGAAGCGGGACTCGCGGCTGACCTACGGCCTGCTCTTCCAGAACGTCGGCGCGGAGGCAGGCTCAACGCTGGAACATTCGCACTTCCAGTTGATCGTCCTGCCGGTCGTCCCCATCGCGGTGGAGCGGGAGCTTGACGGCGCGGCGCGCTTCCACGGCTATCGCGGACGCTGCCTGTTCTGCGACCTCATCCGGCAGGAGCTGGCGGACTGCGCGCGCATCGTTGACGACGAGGGTAATTTCGTGGTCTTCGCGCCATACGCCTCGCGCTTCCCGTTCGAAATGTGGATTCTGCCCAAGATGCACGCCTCGCACTTCGAGGACATGACGCGGATACAGGCCGAGGAGCTTTCCCACGTGCTGCGCAAGGCGCTGCGCTCGATGGAGACGGCGCTTCGCAGGCCGCCATACAATCTGGTCGTCCACACGATGCCGCTCAACCAGGGGAATGTCCCGCATTATCACTGGCACATCGAGGTTCTCCCCCGCGTGATCGAGGTGGCGGGATTCGAATGGGGAGCGGATTTCTACATCAATCCTGTCGCCCCGGAAAGCGCGGCTGCGTTTATGAGGGGGGAAAGCGGCGAGTAAAGCGCAAGACTTGGAAGAGAGATTACTGTTGCTCCGGCGGGGGGGGCGTTCGGAACTGCGGATATTTTGCCAGGAACTCGCCGACCCTCTGCGCCACAACCTGATCGCGCGGATTCACGGCCGCTGCCTGTCTCAGGTAGGCTAAAGCCTGCTCCGGCTGGTTCTGAGCGACAAATATGTCACTGACGCCCACCAGCGCCGGAACGTAATTGGGATCCATCCGCAGCGCGATCTGATACTGTTCCCCGGCCTCCTTCAATTCTCCCATGCCTTGATGCGCCAGGCCGGAATAGAACAGGTAGACCGGGTTCATCGGCGTGTTCGTCAAAGCCCTCCTGAAGCAGGCCGAAGCGGACTTGAAGTCTCCCGCTCCAAGGAATGCTCTTCCGACCTCGAAATGTGCGACGGGCATCGGAACCCGTGTCTCAAGGAACTTAGGCAGCGCGGCGCTTGCCGCCGCGGCGTCCCCCTGCCTGAGCGACATTTCGATCTGCAGCCGCACGACGAGCGGATCGTCAGCATTCATCGCCAGCGCTTCGTTCAACCTTGCGCCCGCCTCCTGGAACTTCTGTTGCTCCATGAGGATGCGGCCCAGGTTCAGGCGGGCCGCCAGAGCGTCGGGATGTTGCTCGACGGTCAGGCGCATGATCTGCTCGGCTTCGGCGTACTTCTTATCGTTTGATAGCGTGGCTGAAAGTCTCAGGCCTGCCTCAAGGCTGTCAGGATGCTTGTCCAAGGCGCGCCGCCAGAGGTTTTCCGATTTCTCCCAGTTGCTCACGTTGCCCAGGCTCAGCGCGGCAAGCACAGCCACCGCCGCATATCCGGCGTAGTCAACGCGCTTGAGCGTATCGCGCATTTCGGCCTTGTCCGGGATGAGGTGCGCGCGGCGGATGAAGTAGTCTATCCCGGCGCCAAGAGCCAGGAACAGACCGATGGAGGCGAAATAGGTGTACCTGTCGGCAATCGCCGTCCGCACGGGAACGATCTGCCAGTATGGGATCAGCGCGACGAGCAGGAACGCAAGCCCGAAACAGAGCCATATGTTCTTCTTGAAACTCCAGATGATCGCTGCGCATGCGACGGCAGCCACGCCCGCGCCGGCCAGGTAAGTGAAATTTGAGACGGCTATCGGCTCGGGCAGGGGGTAAAGAGGGGCCATGCCGAACGGCACAATGCTCTTTATCAGGTGGAACGTCAGGCAATAGCCTGCCAGGAGGATATTGCGGATGGGAAGTCCCATGTCCGCCACGATGATCCAATCGCCCTTATATGCCGCCATGATGGCAAGACCGCCCGCGACGGCCCCGATGAGGAACATGGGCAGCACGTCGTTGAACGACACTCCCTCCAGCTTCACAAGCCTCTCCCCCTCGGGCAGGTGTGGAAGGCCGTCAGCCCCGCGCGGGGACCTGCGGACGAAGTCAATCATCAGCGCCAGCCCGGGCCACACGCACAATGCTGAGCATGAACAGACGCCCGCAACCAGGAATATCAGGCTGAAGGTGTATGCCCTTTCCCCGGTCGGTTCAAGCAGGCTCTGTAAAAGGGTCTGCCCATCGGGTTGTGAGGGATGGTCAATGCTGCGAAACATCAGCAGCGTGGAGAGCAGGCAGAAGAACGTCCCCATGACGCGTCCCAGTTCCATCACCCATGCGATGGATTCGACCCGCGCCGGGTGCAGCGCCCAGAGCAGCGCCACGAACAACGATGCCTTCACGGAGAGCCTTAACTGCCGCGCCAGCTTGAACACCAGCATCGCGCATCCAGCGTGGAAAAGCAGCGAAAGCGCGTGATACCCCGCTGGGGAGAGGCCCCAGATTGCATGGCCGACCCGGTACGCCAGCCACAGAACGGGGGCATAATACGGCCCCTGGAAATGGGATATCGCCATCCACGTGAAGGGCAATCCGGGGGATATCACTATCGCATTGGTCAGGATGTAGGACGACTCCAGCCAGTCCGTGAATTCGCACCCCAGAACCCCCAGGAAAACCATGAATGGGATAAGGAATACCGCAATGGACATCCGGGTCGAGACCGGCAGTTCCTTCCAGAATGCCAGCGCCTGAATCTCCTGGGTTCCGGCCCTCTGCCTTGCGACGCTTTGCGGCATGACGCTTGAAAGCTCCTCAGATTCCAAACGGCTCTTTTCCGGAAACCGGCGTTATCCGGACGAGAAAACGATCCGGCATGAAACAGAACGCCTTTTCCACAATCGGACCATGATCTTCCCGGCGGAATCAGCTCCCCCTCCAGAGAACCATGCCAGACATATTACACCCGCCAGGGGAACGACCAATCCCCCCCGCTGTGACGCGACATCCTCTGGAACGGCCCCGCGGAAATCCCATGTTTTGAAAATGCCAGCATGAAATGTAACTCCCGGAGACTGGGAAAGTCAATAACTTTTCTCATAACCTTATCTGCGGCGCATATTTGCCGCTATCGCACGTTGCAGGGGCGCGATGCAATACACCCCTGCTTGTGATTACATCGAAATGCCTTGATTCCACAGTCCTTATACCGCAAGCCTTGCCGAGGGCGGGGCCGGTGGATAGAATCCTGATAGTAATGCTGGGAACGAACATTAAAGGCAGGTCTGCATCTCAGAACCTTCCCGGCATTCAAGACAACACGGAGTCGAACGCCAAAATGGTCGAAATGGAACTGAGCCGAATCGTAATCTCCCAGACCAGCGGGGAGCAGTCAGTCGTCTTATCCGAGAAAAACGGAACCCGGTCCTTCTGCATTGAGATCGGCCTGTTCGAGGCGCTGGCAATCGAGCGCGGCGTGCGCCAGGAGCAGTTCGAGCGCCCGCTCACCCACGACCTCATATGGAATATAATCAACGGCCTCGGCGCAACCGTGGAACGCGTGGTCATCAGCGACCTGCAGCCCAACCAGTCCGGGGGCGGGACATTTTACGGGCGCATTTACATAAAGCACGGCGGCAAGGTCGTTGAGATAGACAGCCGCCCCAGCGACGCCATGGCCGTGGCCGCGCAAAAGAACCCGCCGGTGCCGATATTCGTCGAGGAAAGCGTGCTGGATCAGGTCTGCAAATTCTGACCTTACACCCAGCATACCGGAACGAATTGTCATTAGCCGATATCCCGCGGAACGCTCGCCTGCATGTTCTCCATGTACCATTCCACCGTCATCTTAAGGCCTTGCTTCACCCCCGTTTGCGCCCTGAAACCGAATTCCTTTTCCGCCCGGGAGACGTCCAGACAGCGGCGCGGCTGGCCGTCCGGTTTTGACAGGTCCCACTCGATCCTGCCCTGGAAGCCGACCTCGTCGGCGATCATTTCCAGAACATCCCGGATTTTCCATTCCTGTCCGATGCCGACGTTGACCGGGTCCGGCTTGTCATAATGTTGCGCCGCCAGGGCGATGGCTTCGGCGCAGTCCTCGACGTAAAGGAACTCGCGGCTGGCCTGGCCCGTGCCCCAAGCGACGATCTTTTCGTCGCCCCGTTTCTTTGCCTCGGCGCACTTGCGGATCAGCGCGGGGATGACGTGCGACGTGTTGAGGTCAAAGTTGTCGCCGGGACCGTAGAGATTGACCGGCAGGAGGTAGATCGCGTTCAGGCCGTATTGCGCCCGGTAGGATTGCGCCATGACCAGCAGGGACTTCTTGGCTATGCCGTAAGGCGCGTTCGTTTCCTCCGGATAACCGTTCCAGAGTTCCTCCTCGCGGAACGGCACGGGGGTGTGCTTGGGGTACGCGCAGATTGTGCCGACCTGGACGAACTTCCTGACGCCGCGAATCCGCGCCTCCTCCATCAGGTGCAGCCCCATCGCCATGTTGACGTAGAAGAACATGCCGGGATTGTCCCGGTTCGCGCCGATGCCGCCGACGCGGGCCGCAAGGTGAATCACAACGTCCGGCTTCGCGTCGTCGTACATGCGCTTCACGGTGTCCCGATCGGTGAGGTCGTAATCCCTGCTTCTAGGCACAAAGATATCCTTTGCGCCCTTGGTTTCAAGGATGCGACACAGGGGCGTCCCGACGAATCCCGCGCCGCCCGTAACGCAGATTCGGCATTTTTCTAACGGCGTGTCCATCTTGCAATCTCTCTCCGCGACCTGAAAACACGAACACAATGCGGCTTGCTCATCACGGTGGCACGGGCTTCCAGCCCGGTGTCTCACGGCCAGGATGTCCGTGTTGCGTCCGCCATCAAGAGCGCGTCAGCCGAACATGTGCTGATCGCGCAGCGCACCCTTGTCCATCTCCTGCCGCGCGAGTTCAAGGTCATGTTCGACCATCATGGCGACCAGTTGTTCGAAGGAGACTTCGGGCGTCCAACCGAGTTTTTCTTTGGCAAGGGTCGGATCGCCCAGCAACAGATCAACCTCGCTGGGGCGCATATACTTGGCGTCCTGTTCTATGAATTCGCGCCAGTCCAGGTCGAGTATCTCGAATGTTTTTTCGAGGAATTCATGCACGGAATGGGTTTCGCCCGTGGCGATGACGTAATCGTCCGGCACGTCTCTTTGTGTTATCAGCCACATGGCCCGGACGAAGTCGCCGGCGAATCCCCAGTCGCGTTTTGCGTCGAGGTTGCCCAGGAAGAGTTTTTTCTGGAGTCCGAACTTTATGCGGGCCGCCGCGCGCGTGATCTTGCGGGTGACGAAGGTTTCGCCTCTGCGCGGGGATTCGTGGTTGAAGAGGATTCCGTTGGAGGCGTGCAGCCCGTAGGCCTCGCGATAGTTGACCGTCAGGTAATATGCGAAGGCCTTGGCGCACGCATAGGGGGAACGCGGATGGAAGGGGGTTTTTTCCGACTGCGGGACCTCCCGCGCCTTGCCGTAAAGCTCGCTGGTTGACGCCTGGTAGAAACGAGCGTCCGGGGCGTAAATCCGCACAGCTTCAAGGACTCTGAGAGTTCCCAGAGCGTCGGTGTTGGCCGTGTATTCCGGCTCGTCGAAGGAGACCCGGACATGGCTTTGTGCGCCGAGGTTGTAGACCTCGTCGGGCTTGATGCCCGCGATGAGTTCCTGAATGCGGACGCCGTCCATCAGGTCGCCGTAATGCAGGAAGAGCCGCGCGCGCGGGTCGTGCGGGTCCTGGTAAAGGTGGTCAATCCGGGCCGTGTTGAACGAGGAACTGCGCCGGATCATGCCGTGAACTTCGTAGCCTTTTTCCAGCAGCAGTTCGGCAAGGTAGCTGCCGTCCTGTCCGGTGATGCCCGTTACGAACGCTTTCTTCATTTCAATCTCCCCCGCGACCTTTCTTCGATGAACCGTCCCGCGCAAGCCTGAACCAGATGCGGGCCAGCTCCGAAAGAATCCTGAATGAATGACTGAGTTTGACCTTGGTTCCCGGGGCGTTGCGCCACTTCACAGGGACTTCCGCCATGCTCATGCCTAGCTTGTGCGCGATGGCGAGGACCTCCACGTCAAAGGCCCATCCGTCAACCGTCGCCCTGCCGAACAGCTCCCGCGCCGCCGCCCTCCGGAAGAGCTTGAAACCGCACTGTGTGTCCTTCACGCCCGGGATGAAGAACAGCCTGATGACCAGGTTGAAGAACCGTCCGGTCAGGTGGCGCGCAAGCGGTTGCCTGACCTCAAGGTCCGAATCCGGAAGGCCGCGCGAGGCGAAGACAACATCGTTTCGCGCGGCCAGGGGCAGCATCTTCTCGATCTCCTCGATGGGTGTCGAGAGATCGGCGTCGGAGAACAGAATCGGATCTCCGGCGGCCTCCATCATGCCGTTGCGGACGGCGAAGCCTTTTCCTCGATTGGCCGGGTTGCGGACGAGTCTGATTTTCGGGTTCGCCTGCGTCAGCTCCTCGGCGATTCCGGCCGTCCCGTCCGAGCTGCCGTCGTCAACGATCAGCAGTTCATAGTCGGGATGCCGCGCGCTGAGGAATTCGGTTATTCGGGCGACAGACGCTCCCAGCCGGTCCTGTTCGTTGTAGGCCGGAATGACGATGGAAAGCATCCGAGTCGCGTCCTCCTGGGCGGGCGAAGTCGTCAAACGTCAGAGGATGATGATAACCCCGCGCATCGGCGGGACGCAAGTCAATCCGGCATGAAACGACCGACTGCAGGATTGGATTGGACGGGTTTTGCGCGAGCGGTCGGGATTTCGCATTGGTTGTTGACAGAAACAAATGCCATATTGAGACTTGTAATATACGGAATCACATATTATAATGCTCATCATGTACCTAAGAAGAATCGCAGAACGCCTGCTTGCGGACATCATCTCAGGCGACAAGGTCGGTATCATCCTTGGGGCGCGACAGGTCGGCAAGACGACCCTGGCAGGCCAGGTTCTTGCAGGTCGTAATGCGGCATTTCTGAACTTCGATATTGAGGTTGACAAGGCGCGTTTCAAGGCGGCGGCTTATCTGCCTCCTGCTGATGCGCTGCGCTCTCTCGGCAGCCCGTCGGCACTTGTCATTGATGAGGCGCAACGCCTGCCGGAAGCGTCAAGAATCATCAAGGGCTGGCATGATGCTCGACTCCCTGTAAAGTTTTTGTTGCTCGGTTCGTCCTCGCTGAACCTTCTCGATAATGCGGCGGAAAGCCTCACGGGGCGTAATCGAAAGCTCGTTCTTCCCCCGCTGCTGTTTCATGAGACGCTCGGGGCGCAATCCTGGACCGCGCCGGATGCCGCCCCCGACTTTCTGCTGCGGCATTTCACCCCGCAACTTCGGGCCTTCCTGATGCAACGCATCAGCTTCGGCAGCTACCCCGAGATTGTGACGAGCGACAATCCCGCGCCTTTGCTACGGGAATTGAGTTCCGACTATCTCTGGAAGGACGTCCTTCAAGCCGGGCTTATAAGGACGCCGGAGCTGATCAGGCGATTGCTGATGTTGCTGGCCCACCAGACGGGTTCCGAGGTATCGGTAAGCGAACTGGCGACGCAACTCCAGATGGCGCGGCCGACCCTTGAGCGCTATCTGGAACTTCTGGAACAGACCTACGTTATCTTCCGTTTGCCGTCGTTCAGCGCCAATCCACGGAAGGAGATCGTAAAAGGACGCAAAATCTTTTTCTGGGATACCGGCATCCGCAACGCTCTCCTGAATATCTTTTCAACCGACGAGTATCGCCCCGATATCGGCGCGTTGTGGGAGAACTGGGTGATTGCCGAGGTTGCCAAGCTCAACGTCCTGCTGGGTTCGCCCGCCGAACTGTTCTTCTGGCGCAGCCGGGCGCAGTCTGAGGTGGACCTTGTGGTAAAGCGGGGGACCTCGTTAAGCGCCTTTGAGATTAAATGGTCTTCCGGACGGATTTCCGGACGCGCCTTCCGCGACGCATACGGCGTTGATGTCGTTTCAATCCGTCCGGACAATCCGTTCGTGGATTCAATTATCAAGCTCTGAATCGCGTTGTCGAACACCGCAGGATAATTGGTAAGGAAGGGAATACAATTTCAGAGGGACCATACCCGCGCCTTTCTGGATTCCTTTGCGACTTCGATATGATCTACTCACTGCTACGCCTCAACCCGCGCAGCCTCCCCCGTCCGCGCCGATGCGATCAGCGCGTCCAGGGCGGCCATGTTGGCGATGGCGTCCTCAATCGGCCATCGCAACGGCGTTCCATGCAGCACGGCGCTTGCGAAGTCCTCGACCTCCAGGTGGAACCGGTTCGCGCCGGGCGTGACGACTTTCTCATCCGGCGCGCCTTCGCGCCGAATGATGAACTCGCCCCTTTCGCCTCCGGGATTGAACGGCGCGTTGAGGACAATGCTGCCCTTCGTCCCCGCTATCTCCGCGCGGGCGTGGCCGTGGCTCTCGATGCTTGAGTCCATCTGCGCCACGAATCCGTTCGGGAATTGCAGCACGCCGGCGATCGAATCGTCCACTGCCGTCCCGCGCTTGAACGCCATTGCGCGGACAGGCTCGCAGCCCGCCACGCGCCGAGACATGTTGACGCAGTAGCACCCCACGTCCAGCAGCGCGCCCCCGGCAAGCTCCGCCGAGACGACGATGCTTGTCGGGTCGTCCAGAATGAACCTGAACGTGCTGTGCATGAGGACAGGCTCTCCGATGGCCCCGCTTTTCAGGCACTCCATCAGCCGATCCTGCATGGGATGGAAGCGGTACATGAAGCCTTCGGCTACGGGAAGGCCCGTGCGCTCGCGGGCCTTCAGCACTTCGCGCGCCTCGGCTGCCGTTGCCGTGAACGGCTTTTCGCTCAGGGCGGGAATCCCGGCCTCCAGCGAGCGGATCATCCATTCGGCATGGAAGGAGTTGGGGAGAGGGATGTACACCGCGTCAATGGCCCCCGAACGCAGCATCTCGTCGTAAGAGCCGAACACGAGGGGTATGTCGTGCCTGGCGGCGAATGACTTGGCGCGGGAAAGGTCCCGACTGGCGACGGCCGCCGCCACGCTGCATGAACTCAGGCGCACGCCCTCAAGGAAGTTTGGCGCGATTGCAGCCGCGCCCATGATGCCCCAGCGAAGTTTTTTCATTTTCCCGCCCTGAATGGAGTTGTGATTGCCGCGACATGGGTGAAACCACGGGACGCAATCCTACGCCGTCAAGGCGCCGGGCGCAAGGGAATCGCTCTTTTGAAAATGGACTCGCGGTCGACGCTCCGGATTCGGACGGGCATATGGTCCGGTTCACCGCGGAATCTCGTATTCCATCTCCGCCAGTAGCAGGGACGCCTCATCGGCGTAGGTTGATGCGGGATAAGCTTCTCTGAGTTTCTCGAATACCTTGGCGGCCTGTTTTGGTTTCTTAAGCCCGCCGCGCAGGAGCTTGCCGGCTGCCATTAATGACGCCGGGGCGCGGCAGTCCGTCGGGTATTCATCCGCCAGACGCTCGAAGGCCGCCAGCGCCTCCTCGCGCGCTCCACTTTTGGCGTAACATTGCGCCAGCCGATAGAGAGCCGCGCGCGCCAAGACGCTCTTCGGATAATCCTTCAGAAGCTGCTCGAAATGCTTCTGTGCCTGATCCGTGTCGCGCAGCGACTCCTCCTCCACGTCCGCAAGATCGTAAAGCGTGTAAGCAGCGTAGGGATCAAGGGGGAACTTCTCGAGGCACTCGCGGCAGACGGATGCCGCGACTTCGTAGCGCTTAAGTCCCAGAAGAATCCGCACGGAGCGGCGCATGGCGGCGGGAGCATGTTCATTATCCGGCATCTCCCGCGCGGCGGCAATGAAGACGTCAACTGCCCTGGCGTTCTCCGCCATGTTGATTTCGTAGATGTCGCCGATGCGCTCCGCAGCCTGGAAGCGATACTGGCTGGCCGGATATTCCTTCAACAGCCTTTCGTATTGCGCGATGGCATCCTCATTTTTTCGCGACTGCTCATCCGCGCGGGCGAGCTTCATCAGGAAGTAGTCGCCAAGTGATGGGAAGCGTTTTGTATATTCAGCGGCGACTTCCCGGGCGCGATCCGTACGTCCGCTCTCGATCAGCGTCTCGAAATGGGCCTGCGCCCATGCGGACGCCTCGCGGGGGCGCTCGGTCAGAAGCGCAATAAGCTGCGCATGCATCCGATCGGCAAGCTCAGGATCAGTCAGCTTCTTCGAGGCAATCTCTACTGCGCGGGCCAAAGCGTCATATGCCAGAGGGCTGTCCGGGGTGGATTTGGCGATTTCCACGCATACGGACACGCTTTCCTTGTTCCGTCCCATCGTCTCGAAATACTGGGCCAGCTTCATGCGGAAGCGGTCGGATGAGCGGGGGTATTTTTCGATCCCCTGCCATGCTCGCGTCACCGCGTCATCCCCCTTTTTCGATTCCCAGAGAAGGTCGCATATCGCCAACTCGATTTCAGCGCCTCGGGGGGAGCCTTTCGGAAGCCGGGCGATCATGTCGTCGCCCCAGCGGGCGGCCTGGGCGGAGTCCTTCTTAGTGGTCGTGAACACGTTGAAGAGATGTTCTCGCGCGCCCTGCGCGTAGGGGCCGTCCGGGTAGCTTTCCGCCAGCCGCGTCAGCGTTTCGATCCCCTCCAGTGTCTTGCCGGAGCGCAGGCTAAGAGCGCCGACCTGAAACAGGGCGAAATCCGCCGAGTCGCAGTGCGGGAAAAGCTCGATGAGCTTGCGATATTCCGCAGCAGCAGCATCGTTCTTTCCGGCGTCAACGAGGCTTGCGGCAACGGTCAATTGCGCGGCGACCGCCTGCTCGTGAGTGGGGTATTTTGCGACAAGCTCGCGCAATGCCGCGATGGAATCGGCGACTGAACCGGATTCGCTGAGTTCGGCTGCGCGATCCCACAACCGTTGGGCCATCTGCGCGGGAGTCTCCGCCCCCTGGGCCTGCGCCGTCCCGGCCGCCGGCGCCGCAAGCGTCAGCGCGATCAGCAACAGACAAAGACAATGTTCTTTACAACGGCTCATTATGAGCGTTCCAGGATTATGATGCGGCGTCGGCATGGATGTTACTTTATCTCGATTGCGAAAAGACGGGCGTTGTGCAGCAGGAACTGCAACCGTGCGGTCTTTCCATTCAATTCGGCAAACGCCTTTTTCCACCTGACCGGCGCTGAAATCGCATCCCTGGAGATCGGCGCGCAGTCCGCGGCGGCGAAGCCTTCGATCGGCTTTCCGCTCTCATCCAGGACGGCCACCCTTGCCTCTCCTCCGGCGCAATCCGCGTTCAGGAAAAGTTCATTTCCTTCAATGATGAACGGTAGGGTTGTCAGCTTTCCCTCACGCTCCCCGGCTTGGCGGGCGACGTACCTGTCGCGCTTCATCTTCAGCAGCCCGATCTGGCGTTCCTCGAACCGGTTGACCTTGTGCCCGCGCGCGTAGCCGCCGTAGTAGAGATAGACCTCGTCGCCGACGGCGACCTGTTCGTCAATCCATGCGTGGCCGTGATCCCATTCGCCCTTCTTCGGATGTCGGTCAAAGAATGGCGTCCTGTCGCGCGTCCAGTTCTCGCCGTCACGGCTCCATGCCAGTTCCGTGTATCCAATACCATACTGCTCCGGCGGGTCTGGCGGGTTATCCGCCTTGTAGTCGTCATGCAGAACCTTGACCATGCCTATGACCAGATCGCCGCGATACAGGAATCCCTCCATCGCATAGAACTGGGTCTCGCCGTCCTCGATACCGTCGTCCGGGGTTATGACGTAGTGCGGCGTGGACCAGTTCAGAAGGTCCTGGCTGAAGCTCTGCATCGTGACGCGCCGGTTGCCCGTCCACCGCGGCCCGGTCTCGTAGACAGAGATGGTCGCAACATAACGCTTTCTGATCGGATCATAACTGATGCTGTTGATGTCATGATTATGCGGGAGGACTATGCCGGGCGACATCGGCGTCCAGTCGAATCCATCCGGCGATGCTGCCACGCGCAGCCCGCCGTCATGCCACCATGCGTACTTGAACCTTCGCGCCGGTTCGGGCCAGCCCGCGCCATCGTCAATGACGCTCACGCCGAACGTAATCGGCGCGGGGTCCTTGAGAACTCGCGGGGGGCGCATCCAGTTCACGCCGTCCTCGGATTCCATGTAGCCAATGTGCGATCTTCCCGCGTTCATGTCCTCGACGCGGTGTCCGTACCAGATTCTGAATCGCCCGGTCTCCTGATCGCGCATGACGGTCATGTAGGGCTGGAAGCAACCATCCTCCTTGCCCGTGATGACAGGATTCGGGATTGCCGGATCGCGCCGCGGGGGGTTGACAATTCGCTCGACGCCTTCGCTCTCGGCGATCAGGAAGTCGTCAATGAAAAGATGCGGCCCTGATCGGAGCGGGATCGGTTGCTTTGCGGCGTTGGCGCCTCCCGGTTGGTAGATTGATGATTTATCTTCCATCCTGAATATGTCCTCCCTGACCAGCTTTCCCGCAAGCAGGCCGCGGCAGATGACGACGTCGCGGGCCGTGTGGCTGAAGGCTGAAGGCGGGATCAGTTCCCGGACATGATCCTTCCATTGCCAGTATAACCGCGCGATGCCCTCCCGGCTGTTATGAAAGAACTCCACGCCGACGGGCAGCGAACTGCCATCCCGCTGGAATGTGAAGGAGCCTTCCATTGTTCCGCCACTCCATCCGTCAATGACGAGGCTGGAACCTATCCAAAGGCGCAGGCCGTTGTTTGCCTCAGCGGAGAACTCGACCTTCCCGGCGACAGGGGCCTTAATCCAGCCGATCCAGACCTTTGCGTAATCGTTGATGCCGGTCCCGGTGTCCTGATTGACATTGGGATCGAAGCCGGTGTCGCGCGGTCTTCTGACTGCGGCATCGTCAAAGAACACCCACGCCAGCCCCGGGCTGAAGGCCTGATCCGTTCCGGCGGCGGTGTCGGGGGCGTCCCCTGCGAGAACCAGGGCTGATACCGTCACAGAGCATAAAAACGCCATGACGATCGCACCCGTCCGCATGGCAGGGTGGATGGTTAAGAGTCCTCTGGACATTATATTTCCTCCCTTTATCTCCTCGTCGAAGAACGGCGCAATCATTTCCGCAGTTCATGTCAGTCTATTTGATGACGCCCGTATCAGTCAAAGAATGAAATCACGAGCGCGAAAGGGGGGCCGTTGCGATCGCTCCCTTTTTGAATAAGAGCTTAATGCCGCATCCTGCGTAAATGGGGCCGATAATGATCGCCACGCCTCTGGACGCGAAGAGGTTGAAAAGATATAAGACGCAATCGGCAGCAGGAGTTTCCAATCTAATTCATTACACCATGCAGGAGGTGAAAACATGAAGGCCCTTGTAATGTCAGCATCGAAGAACCCCCCGGAGGGCGCCGTCGTTCTCTTCGACGGCAAGGACCTGAGCAACTTCACGGACCGCGAGGGCAATCCCCCGAAGTGGAAGGTCAGGGGTGGGGCGATGCACGTCGTCCCCAGGACGGGCGACATCGTTTCAAAAAAGCGTTTCAATGATTTCTTCATGCACCTCGAATTCCGCTGCCCGGACCTGCCGGAGGCGAAGGGCCAGGCCAGGGGCAACAGCGGGGTTTTCCTGCAGTCCTGGTATGAAATCCAGGTTCTGGACTCCTCCGGGGCGAAGGTTGCGGGCACGGGCGACTGCGGAGCGTTTTACAGCCAGTCCGCGCCGCTCGTGAATGCCTGCAAGCCCGCGAAAGCGTGGCAGACCTACGACGTCTTCTTCCGCGCCCCGCGGATGAACGACAAGGGGGAGGTCGTCGAGCAGCCCCGCGCCACTATCCTCCAGAACGGCATTGTCATCCATAACAACACGATGATAAAAGGTCATACTGGAGGCAGGCCCGTCAGCGAGGAGGGCAAGCCGGGTCCGCTGGTCCTTCAGGACCACGGCGACCTTGTCTCCTTCCGGAATATCTGGATAATCCCGCTCCCGCCCGCGGGGTCAAGCGAATACCAGCCCGGATGACGTTCCCGTCCGCAGAAAACCGCAAAACGGTCCGGGGATGGCGCAACGGAACGGCGCGATGGGGCGGGGCAAGAAAATGGAGGGAACGTCGCCGATTTCTCGTTCACCGGCTTGCCGACACAGCCGACCTGATCGTCTGTTCATAATCATCCTTCCCGACGAGCTTGAAAACGCATCTCCCGCCGCTCTTGGCTTCCCACACTTCGCCGATGATCCGCTTGTCGTGCGTATCGGTTTTGTCCATGTATCCCTCTCCCTTATACTCGACAACGAGATAGCGACCATCCTTCAATTCAGCCACAAAGTCTGGATAGAACTTATCCGTCGCCGTCTGAAGCCAGAAGGAGTGTTCCGGTCTCGTTTCGACGTTCTTCACCCAGTGCTTCACCTCGTGAAGACTGTCTATTAAAGCCGCGCATTCGGCCTCTTCGTCGTTCATGTGCGCGGCGTGTTCGTAGTAATGCTTATCGAAACGGATTGAGCCTTCATAGAATCGCGTCGCGGGATAATCCTTCATCGGGTAGATGAAACTCAGGGACGCATCAACGGCCAGCGGCGATTCTTCGACCGGAAATAGAGTCCGGTTATACGCATGGGCCTCGGCTGTGCTTCGGTGCTTCGATATCTTCCTCTCGGCTGCATCGCGGAGTCGAAACCGATTCAAGACCAGTTGTTCAAGTTTGAAATCGCGTTCCCGGATCAGTTTGAGGATCATGCGTCCGATAAAGAGATGGGACTCCTTCGGGGTTATGTCGGGATGATAGATCGCCCTGTCCAGCCATAGGACAAGTTCCCCTTCGTTCTTCGGCCCCCGGATATCAAGGAAAGAAAGCTGGCGTTGAAGAACCTCTACAAAGCTGTGCCGGACGACCTTGCCCTCTTCGCTAACGTCAACTTCAACGCCTCCGCGCGGGGCGTTGGATATTGAAAACTCGTTATCGTTCAGGAGCGCGTCGCATTCCGAAAGCTTCCACTCATATTCCCGGAACTGGTCCTCAAATAACTCCAACTGTTCCCCGACGCGCAAGGCAAGCTGCGGAACCCGGAACGGAATCCCTAGCGCGGAGGGGCTTGCGTCCTCTCCTCTGGATTTCAGATAAAGGCGTTTGACTGCCGTCTTGTCGTCCTTGCTTTCAAAGACGGTTTGGAGCGTTCTCGATTCGTCCGGCGTCATGGGCGGGCCGTTATAGACAACCCGAATCTCCTCATCCTCCCGGCGAATTTTGACCTTTGCCTTCAATTCATCAGGCAGCGAATCAAGATTCGGCTCGATGGAAACAATTTCCGAAGTCCTGCCCCCCCACAGGGGGAGCGTATCCATCAATTCCCCCTGTTCCTGCCTGATGAGCGTCTGCGCCTCAAATCTCTCGAATCCGCTTTCAACAAGCGCGTCGGTCAGGGCGTTCGCCGCTTCGGCAAATTCCAGGGAGGTGACATAGGCGTAGGCATGGTTCAGGTCGTCGCGCTTCTTCCGCTTCGCGTGGGGCAGGCGCATGATGCGTCCGAGAATCTGCTCAACGGCCGTGCTGCTCCTCAAGTTGGAAACGCTGCAAAGAATGTAGGCGAACGGGCAATCCCACCCCTCGCGCAACTTGTCAACCGTGATGATGAAGCGAATTTTGCAGTCGCGCGCCAGAACGTCCACGCCTGCAAGTTCGTTCTTGTCTAATGCTGCAATCGCTATTTCGTCTTCAGAAACGGAAAAGTCTTCCATGAGCGCCTTCTTCAGCGCTTCGTAATTGATGACGCCCTTTTCCTTGTGCTGCCGTTGCGCCTGAAGCAGGACTATGGGCCGGATATAATCTCCGCCATCCGTTTCTTCTTCCTTTGCAAGATTCTCAAGCTGCTTCTGTTTGTCCAGCGCCTCGGCTACGGCCTCCTTCCACTGCGGGCGCGTCCGCAGTCGTATCGGCAGCTTTATCATGTCTTCCGCCTTGAGTTCCGCGGCGGAGACATGCGTCAGCACGTTGCTTGGCGTTCCCTTCGGGTCCTGGTCCGGCGTGGCGGTGAATTCGAGAATGCAGGACGGATTGAACCTCGCCAACATGTCGAAAGAGAGCGTTGTCCGGGCGTTGTGGGCCTCGTCAACAATCATCAGCGGACGCCGTATCCGCAGCAGGTCGGCAAGGCTCCCATCGCCTTTCTGATCTTCGGGTATCCCGTCGAAGCAGGACATTATCTGCCCGTTCTGATCGTATATCTTGCGTCCCTCTTTATTCTCAACGCGCATCGCCTGTATCGTTGAAACGATAACGACCGCATCAGAAATCAATGTTGATCGCTGGATGTTCAGCGCCGCCGGCAAATCCATGATCGTGACGCAACCATTGAAGGCTGCGTCAAGCGCCTGCCGATAGGGATGTTGCCGGTCCCGCAACGCCCTGAGCGTCTGCTCTACTATCTGCGTGCTTGGGGCGAGCCAGAGGACGAGGCACTTGTCAACTTTCAGCAGGCTATCGGCGGCAATGCCGATGGCGTGGGCCGCCATGAACGTCTTGCCGCCGCCGGTCGGAACGCGGATACAGACGTAGGGCAGTCCCGGAAGCTCTTTCACGTCAACGTAGGGACGCCGGGTCTGTTCATAGAAAGCGGTGTCGGCGTCGAGTGCGACCGTTCTGCGCAGGTAGCGCGCCAGTTCGTCCAGACAGCGTTGTTGATAATCTTTCAGTTGGTAGGGCATTTCAGCAACCTGTCAGCATTTGGAGTATGTCCATCCCTTGGAGTGCGGCCGTCCGCGCGTCCGGATTTCTTGGTGAACTTTTCCTTCCCCCGCGCATAGCGTGGGGGAAGGTGTCGTCTCGCTTGTCGAGACGACGGAAGGGGGTATTCATCGGCCCCCTTCCACCAGCCTTCGGCCGGTCCCCCTTCCCCCGCTACACGACGCGGGGGAAGGTAATGGGTCACTGACAGGCGCGTGGCCGTAATTTGGATTGCGGTAGTCTTGCTGCCGCCTTGCTGTTTCCCCCGGCTTGCCGGGGTTGGAAACTGCCGGATTCAGCGAAGCGCAAGCAAGCTTGCGCAATCCACGCCTTGAAGCGCGCACTCCAAAGTTCATGACACCTTCACCTCGTATGGAATCTGCCTGAAAACGACGCCCTCGCGTTTCAGCCGTTCGGAACCAAGCCGGCAGCCCTCGCCGTAGACAACGCGCGGGCCGTCGTGGGACGGAAGCTTATCCAGTATCGCGGCGGTCAGGACGTTGCCGCCGTCGGGGCGCTTGTCGCCCAGGACGCCGTTGAAAAGCAGGTAGTATGCCGTCCCCTTCGCGACGCCGATGAACGGGGTCTTGCCGGACGGAAGTTTCGGAATCGGCATTCCCGTTTCCGTGAAGAACACGTGCGCCGCAAGGTCCGCAAACCGAACCTCCCCGCTTATCGCGCCGGATTCGTCGAAGAGGGGATTGGACAGCTTGCAGTAGCGGAAACCGCCGCCGATGCCCTGAACTACTACGCGGGAGCCATCCTTGCCAGTAAAGGAATAGCCTTCAACTGCCCTTTTAAGCCGTTCTCTGGTAACTGACTGAGCTATCTGGTCGTCCAATTCAACCATTATGAACTGCCGTCTGCTGCCTATGTCGGTGTTGATTCCTAGCAGCCTGTTGAAAAAGGGGGCCTTGACACATGTGGTAATATATTATTGAAGAGAGGTTATTTTCCGGTATGG
>JAKLEA010000015.1 GCA_022711755.1 Planctomycetota bacterium | reverse complement strand
GATGGGAAGCGAGTCATTCATCGCGGGGCTGGAACGGATGCTTGGGCGTGGGCTGCGCCCGAAGGCGGCGGGCCGCCTGGCAAAGAAAGGGCGGAAGGACAAGTGAAGGAAGGATGCAGAAATAAGGTCGCTGTCCCCGATTTCCAGGGCGTCGCGCCGGGGGACGTGACGCTGACGCTTGAGGTCGCCACGCCAAGCGGGACGTATGCGGACGCGGTGGCGTTTCACGTGATGGACCTGGAGATGGAGGCGGTCGGGGCCTTCACGCTTTCGCCCGTCTTTCCTGCGGACATGACTCCCGGGCCGGGCGGGGGATACGAAGTGCTTCACAACCTGGTCATTGATGAGCCCACCGACTCGCCGCTGCCGACGTGCGTGATCCTCAAGGCGAGCGGGACCGGCGCTGCGGCTGACATCTTCGACGAGAAGAGAGTAGAATGGAAGTCGGTGGGCGAGCGGGAGGCGCTTGTAACGAAGCTGCGCTACGCCGACGCGGACGATCCGGAGAAGGTGCTGGCGATGTTCCCGAAGCACGAGATCGCGACGGTCCGGGAGCTTCTCGACGAGTTGGCCTTGGAATGGGACGGCACGTTTTCGCTGTGCCTGGCGCGGTTGCCTGAGCCGGGCGAATTCGAGATAGAGGCGGAATACGGCGTTGATCCGCTGACGGTCAAGATCAAGAGCCGAATACCGGAAATGGGAGACGTCACGTGGTTCCGGCGGAATTCAGACGGCAGCATGAGCGAGATCACGGGCCAGAACGTTCATCCGACCGATGGGTTCGGTGTTCGGTATTTTCCCGACGCAACAGCGCCAGATGGCGAGTGGGAAGACGTCATCTACGTGCGCGCGATGCCACAACCCGTTTCGCCGGGGGTGAACGTCTACTTCCGAGCGCTCGATCCGGACGACCCGTCGCTGAATGAAGGCGGGAATTACGGCGGGGACAACGATGAAACAGGTGACAATGCCGGAAAGTTCGAGGTGGAGAATGGAGCAGAGAATCCCGGGGGGAAGCCCACGGAGTTGCGCCTGGAGGGACTGTCGGCGCGAACGGACGATGCCGGTGTAGCGTGGGCGAAATTCCGGGTGTCGCACAGACAGGGGGACAATTATCGGGTTGCCGCCTCATGCAATTTGGGCAAGTTGGCAGGAATCCGCCAGTCCGACGTTGCGGGTTGGGGACCGGCGCTGCCGCAGTTTGAATTCCAGGAGCCGGCCACTCGGGTGAGCACCCTCATGACGATTTGGCGCAAGGGCCACGTGGAAGTTGACTGCATGGCCCCCGTGAACCAGACGAATCAGGTTACAGGCACAATCAAATCTGTGATACCAGTGGGGGGAGGGAATGATTGGCGAATCTGCACAAATCAAGTCCTGGATGACAGCGAGAAAAGATTCGTTCCAGGAACAGGCTACATCGTACTACCTACTGGGCAGACCGTAGCCCTTGATATCGTTTCGAGCAGTGGGCCGGATTTGGATTTCACATTGGCTGGTGCGGGGACAATCGGGATTCCTCCCGCCGCAGCGGTCGGCCTGAGTTTCAGGATCGAAGACGATGATCAACCTGCAGTCATTCCTCCGACGTGGCCTCTGGACCCGATCGTCATGACCGGCTTCAGACATGCCTACATTGAGCTGGTCGCAGACACGGGCCTTGACAGCCCGAACGTGACATTCACAGCGAATGAAGAGGATATTGAGCCGGTCATCCGTCAGTTCAAAGGCAGCCAGGGGTGGGTCGGACAGTACAGCTCATACAAATACTGGTGCCCCTATCTACTTGCCGCCTATCAAGGTACAAAGGAGAGTGATAACGATCCCGACAGTGAGGTGAAAATTGAAGCCGGCAACACAGACATGCCAGGCCCCGTGAATCTCGCAAGGCGAGACTGCTCTATCGTGTATTTGGAGGCGATTAGAGATGGGTGTGCGGAGAGTGGTCAGTCCCACCTATATCCCATCATCGTGTCTGGTACTACCCTGCACGAGCTCTGCCACCAGTTCACGAACTCCCCTGCTCACTGTCCCAGCACAAGCGGACACGTTTGCGCCATGCTGGCGGTCAACGGTAACACACAGCTTTGTCCGATCTGGATACGAAAGTTGCGACAGGTCAACAAGGTGAACCCTCAGTTCTTGGGAGACATATCCAGATGACCCTCACCGAGCCACACTACTCACGTCCTTGGCGCAACGGCCCGTGGGGAATCTTTCACGTCGTCCTGTTCCTAATGCTGCTTTGTGCTGTGATTTGCTGTGATGACTCGGACTATGTATCAGTCACACTGGAAATGGAGAAGAAACGTTTCCTTCTTGGTGAGCCGATCACTATCATGACGTCTATTCAGAACAACCACATTCGGACTGCCAATGTCGTAGAAGGGCTAGTAGTGTACAGTCCATGTGGGAGTATCGGCGTTCAGATCCACCTGAAGTGCCAGGATGGGAATGTAACAACCTTCCCATTTGAGGAATCACTGAGATCAGAAGGTTCCTTCATAGAGTTGGACGTGAAAGAGGTCAGCGGTACTAGCGCGGAATCAATGGACCGCTATTCGTACTATCCTTCCCTACACGCTGGACGACGCAAGTCTGCTGTTGGAGTTATCAGCATCTGGCACGATGCTGCGCCACGCCGCAAGGGTAAATACGAAATCTGGGCATCTGCTCGGTGGGTCCCAATGCTTTCTTCGGAGAATGATCCACTCCGTTTGGCGGAATCCGCACACATGACTTTTGAGATTGTGATGCCAACTTCAGAACAGGACCGGATGGCCCTGAAACAGTATCTGGGAATTGAGATCGAGGATTTCGTCAACGGGGCCAAACCGCCTGGAAACTACATGCAGAGTTACCAGCACGAGATGAGTGTGGTACAAAGCTTCCCCCGTTCGCAGTACGCCTACCTGCTTACTGAGTCGAGCCTTAAAACGTGTCCCCCGGGACATGAACGGTCGGCATTGATGAGTTTCCAGAAACTCAGACTGAACAGGTATCTCGTGGTAATTGCGATGTGCCTGTTTCTGCTGCTGACTCTGCTGATGGTGGCCTTGTACGTCTGGTGGCGAGGTGGCATCAGGCACTTGCTTGACGCGATACGGAAACGGAATCGTAACGTTGAGAGCGGGCGTATCGTGCACTAGGCGTGCCAGGTAGAGCTATGTCGGCCCCGGAAGGGGCGTTCTGGCCGGTGAACAACCCGGTGTGGTCTGTGACGGGCCTTGCGTCCCATGCGGACTCATACGGCAGCGTCTACGGCGTCCTGCCCTCTGCTCCCGGAAGCGTGAGCGCGCGCACCGAGTGCGGCTCGTCCGGGGCAGACGCCTCCCTCAACTACGGAACGGATCCTGCGCCGAGAACCATGATGACCGACGGCGGGAGGTACGAGTTCTCATGCGGAACGGACCGTTTGTTCACGAACGTGGAAAGCGAAGGCTATCCGGTCGGGGTTTACGACGATCCGCTGGGCAGCGCGAGCCTGTTCTATTCCCTGGACGGGATTGCGTGGGCGCCGGCTGGCGGGGACTTCCCGGGGCAGTTCATCCCTGTCGGTTCGTAGACGAGGGCGACGGGGAGTTGCGGGGAGTCGTGGTATTGGGACTGGAGTCCTGCAGGGCCGGGGCCTGAAGGCGATCCGCCACCGCCGGGCGGGCCCGAGTACTTTTCTTTCGAGAACCAGAGCTGCTTCGGCAGTCCTGCGATTTTCCACATGACGGGGACGGGGACGGGTCAGATCGCCTGCCACGGCTACGCGTCGGAGAAGGGGTATTTCTGCCAGGCGCTGGGGGGCTGGATATCGGTCGTGGCGGTTGACGTTGACGCGGACGCCAACGGGGACGGAGAGATGGACTCGCAGGTTGACGAGGCGCTGGAAGCGTCGCCGGAGATTGCGCCGGGGCTGACGGTTGACGGGGGCGGGCCGAACAACGACAATGACGTTGTGGACAGCGAAGAGGAGTTTGCGGGAATGAGGCGGCTGACGGTGGCCCACGCCTACGGCTTTGAGGCGTCGGACATGGCGAGCGTCGGCGTGACGATGAGGCTGACGGCTTCGGGGGGCGGGACGGTGAGGATATTCGGGTGGGCGGCGGATGAGCCTGGAGCGTGGGGCGATCTCGTGATGCTGGCGGAGCCGGGGGAGGACCTTGAGCTTGCGCGCGGGCGGGAGCTTTACGTCCAGGGCGATATAGTGATTAAGTCTGAACATTGAATGCGCATGGCTGCGCTACTGGGCGCTGCGGCTGGGGGCGATGCTATAAAGAATCAGCATTATCCTTCCAAAATGATGGTGATCTGCATATGACTCTTTGCCGCCCCCCCCCCCTTTCATTTCGCGTCCCCTGCCCGAAGAGCGGTTGAGACAGCGCAATCAAAGGGAGAAATTGTTGACGCAAGAAACAGCGCATCGGAAACTGGTTCACTGCCAGTTTGAGTGGGCCATCCCCTCCCGCAGCCGGATCACAGGCGTCGAATAGTAAGGGGTCACTGACGGGCGGGCGACCGTAATTTGGATTGCGGCAGTCTTGCTGCCGCCTTGCCGTTTCCCCCGGCTTGCCGGGGTTGGAAACTGCCGGATTCAGCGAAGCGCAAGCAAGCGCGCGCAAAATGCGCGAACGCAACGGCAAGGCGCAGGCAAGCGCGTCCGCAAAGCGGACGAACGCACTCCAGGGAGATGCGTCCGTGACTGACGCCGTACGTCGAATAACGGTTTCGACTATGGAATATTCAGAAATCAGGATAGAATGCCTGATACGATGGTCTGCCGGCGAGGGAATGTGCAGATAGACCATTATGCGTCGCGTTGCGGGAAGGTAGAGAAGATGCGATCATCAGTCAGATACTCCGCGTCTCGTTTGTCCATTTCGTCGCCGCGCGCCATGCGGCTGAATCAATCCATCGAACCCCTGGAACGCCGGCTGCTCCTCAGCTCTGCAATAAGGCAGACTGAAGGCATCCCGACCCCGGACTGCTTCGGGGGAAGCCTGCGTGATTTCGGCCTTGACGCCGCGCTGGATGGCGAAGGCAATATCTACGTGGCAGGCTATACGTCATCAGCCGATTTCCCGATTGCCGGCGGATTCCAGACGGCATATGCCGGAGGCGAATCTGACGCCTTTCTGGCCAGGTTCAGCCCCGACGGCGGCACGATGCTCTGGAGCACGTTTCTGGGCGGGAGCGGCGCGGATGAAATAACGCGCATCGCTTTCGGAAGCGACAACAGCGTCTATGTCCTCGGCAACACGACGTCCGCCGACTTCCCCGGCGGCGCGGTCTTTGACGGCGCTTCTCAGGACGTTTTCGCGGCCCGCATCGCTCCGGATGGATCAGCCATTCTCTGGTCCGCCGGTGTCGCCACCCCGGTCTCCGATCAGGCGGGCGGCATCGCGCTTGACTCGGCGGGCAACGTATTCATCTGCGGCGGCGCGGATTCAGCGGAGTTGACCCACACGGCAGGCTTTGACGGCGGGCCGTCCGGCGGCGCGGACGCCTTTATCGCGGCAATCTCCGCCGCAACCGGGACAATCTCCTGGACCGGCCTTCTTGGAGGTCAGGGAACAGATATCGCGTGGGACGTTGCTGTTGATAATACAGGCAACGCCGTGGTAGTCGGCTCGACTGCATCCGCCGATTTCCCAGTCGCAAATGCTTTCGATATCCGTCCAAATGGTTACGAAGACGCCTTCGTCGCTTCAATAAGGCCGGACGGATCGGCAATGGCATGGTCCGGCCTCTTTGGAGGCTCGCGCAGCGACGAAGCTCGCGAGGTTGAAACCGACGCCGACGGAAACATCTTCATCGCGGGAACTACCCGCTCAAGCAATCTGCCCGCCCAGGCAGGCGGCTCATACGCCGGTGACGCAGACATCTTCACCGCGAAAATCGCCGCGGGCGGCGGCAGTATCGAATGGACTCGACTCACTGGCGGTTCTTCCGCAGAGGCCACCGGCGACATGGCGATTGACAACAGCGGCAACATATTCATCGCCGGATGGACAACCTCCCCCGACTTCTCCGGCGCTCCGGAACCATCGGAAGGCTCTGGAATCGCCGCCTTCCTCACAAAATTTACGGCGGACGGCACCCTGATCCCGATTTCCGGAATCATTGACGGCGACAGGGACGACTACTTCACCGGCATCGGCGTCAACGGAAACGCCGAAATCGTCATCTCCGGATGGTCAGCCTCAACCGATCCGGGGGCAACGGTCATCGCCGGCCCCGGCGGTCAGCAGGATGTCCTGCTCGGCATCATGCAGGACGTTGCGCCAATCGCCTTCGCAGCGGAAACTGAAACACCGGAGAATGAGCCGGTGACCTTCTCACTCGGCGGCTACGACCCGAACGGCGATGCCCTGACTTATGAAATCATCAGTGGACCGGCTAACGGCAGCCTCAGCGGAATTGCGCCAAATCTGACCTATTCGCCGGACGCAGGTTTCAACGGAACAGAGATAATTACCTATTCCGTCACCGATGGGACGAATATTTCGGCGCCGGCCTCGGCATCAATCACTGTCACGCCCGTTAACTCCCCCCCCGTGGCCGACGATCTCACAATCACGCTTCAAGAAGACGGGAATGCGCTGATCGTCCTGAGCGCAACGGACGCGGAAACCCCCTATCAGGCACTCAGTTTCTCCCTGAGCAATCCGGAAAATGGCGGTCTTGTTGAGATTTCTCACGGGCGATACGTCTATACCCCGTCGGCAGACTGGAATGGAATCGAGGAACTGACGCTAACGGTCTCGGACTCCGGCGATCCGGCCACCGGCCAACCTTTAGGCGGCATCGCATTGACGGATACCTCAGTCGTTACGCTGAACGTCTTCCCGGTAAATGACCGCCCCGCCGGCATTCCAGCCAGAGCCGACACGGTTGTCAATA
Organism: Planctomycetota bacterium; assembly: GCA_022711755.1. Taxonomy (GTDB): domain Bacteria; phylum Planctomycetota; class Brocadiia; order SM23-32; family JAKLEA01; genus JAKLEA01. Next base: position 132,951 of record JAKLEA010000015.1, on the reverse strand, counting down.
CTCCCATCGTTCTCGCGCTTGAAGGCTCGGACGCCGACGGCGACGTTATGACCTTCGCTATTGTTACCGCCCCGGCGCGCGGCAAACTAAGCCCCGCCCCCGGCGCGGCGGACGATGCGCGATGGACCTATACCCCCGACGCGTTCTTCAACGGCACCGATACGATCAGTTTCACGGTCTCCGACGGAGCGCTCGTCAGTTACGCCGCGACGTTCACAGTCAATGTCCGCAGCGCCGCCAACAACCTGCCAACATCAAGTCCCGCGAGAGTCAGCGCTTCTGAAAACACGGAAATCATTATCACCCTTGCGGGAGCCGATCCGGACGGCAGTCTGCTAACTTATGGCATCGTCGCTTCACCGTCGCATGGAACCCTCAGCCCACTGCCCGGCAAAGACAACGATAATCAATGGACCTACACCCCGGACGCCGACTGGAACAGCGGCCCGTCCGGCGAGGGCGAAATCCTCGATTCATTCACCTACTACGCCAATGATGGTCTGGCCAACAGCGCGCCGGCGCGGATTGACATTTACGTCGCTCCGATCAACGAGCCGCCTGTCGCAGTCGCCCCGATCGGACTGACAACGCAGGAGGACACGCAGATCGAATTCACGCTCTCCGGAACAGACCTTGAAACTTCGTCCGGAGAACTTGTCCTGAACGTTCCGCTGCGTTCTTCTCATGGAACCCTCACGCCCGTCGGAGACAATCCTGGCGTTTTCTCATACCTGCCCGATCTAGATTTCAGCGGGACTGATTCCTTCACTTTCACAGTAACCGATACCGGTGAGCCGATTGATCCGACAATAGGCGATCAGACCAGCGGCCCCGTTGCGGTTGAAATTGAAGTAACCCCCTCCAACAACGCCCCCCGCGCCATCCCACGCGCTACCGGAACCGATGTGAACACCGGCGATCACACGGGCGTTGAGATCATGCTCTTCGCGCTCGACCGTGAAGGTTCGCCTGTCACCTACGCAATCGGCGCGCATCCCGAACACGGCACAATCATTCTCATCTCCCCAGCCGATAACGCCTATGTAACCTACGTGCCGGACTTCGGCTTCACGGGAACCGACACCTTCACATACTTCGCGTCGGACGGCGATCTGGCCGGAGAAGCGGCAACAGTGACAGTCTTCGTTGCCGAAGGCGCGATACCCCCGACGGCCTCAAGCCCTCAATCGCTGATCGTCACCCAGGAAGACAAGCCAATCGCCGTGATCTTGCCCGGAAGCGATCCTGATGGCGGCGCGCTCAGCTATTTCATTGACCAGCCCCCGGCCCACGGCGCGCTCTCCGGAAACGCGGGAAGCGCCGTTTGGACCTATACCCCTGCGGCCGGATGGTCGGGCGAGGACTCTTTCCTGTTCCACGTCAAGGACGGCAAGCACGACAGCAATATCGCCCCCGTCGAGATCAGAGTCACCCCTGTTGACGACCCGCCGGTCGCCCAGAACGGTTCCGCAACCGTAACATGGGGAATGACTTACGAAATCCCAATCATCCTGTCGGCGACCGACCCCGACAGTGGTCTCCTGACATTCGAAATCCTTGCCGACCATATGCCTGCGTCCGGAACACTGGTTCCCATGCAGGGGCTTTCCGACACCGGCAACTGCTGGCTTTACACCTACACCCCCGCGCCTGACGCCGACGCGCCGGCGACAGACTCATTCCAGTTCACGGTTTCCGACGGAACCACGACCAGCGCTCCCGCGAACTTCACCATCAACATCGTCGAGCCCAGCGTGAGTTTCACATCCGTCGCGGTGGACAAGGCGTTGGACGGCCCGACCATCATCCCGCCCGGACACACTCTGCCCATCTACTGGAGCAACATCGCGCTCCCGTCTGACGCCCGGGTTCGCATGTTTCTGGACACAGACGACGATCACGAAAACGGCGGTCTCGAACCGTTGCCGGGCGGCGATCTGTCAGTCTCATTAGGGAATTTTAACTGGCGGATTCCGGTGGAGTTTGCCGGCGACAACTTCCGCATTGCCGCGCGACTTCCCGACGGGCGTTACGTCTATGCCCCCGGGGAGGTCCGCGTCCGGCACATTGAGCATCCTGTGGTCAATGCGCCATCTGGAACCAACGTCTGGCTCATTGATCTGGATGGCGACCCGGAAAACGACCTGCCGGATCACTACATCCCGGCATCCTTCGTCACCAAGCCGGAAGATACTCTCGGACCTGTTGTATTATACGGCCTTTATGGAGAGGTCGGCGTCATTGTTACAAGCAGCGCGCCGTTCAACGGAATCCGCGCCTTCGGGCAATACCCCATCGCCTTCGCGCAGGTCCAGGCCCCTAAGACATCGCTTATCTACAGCCAGGCCGGATTCTCCGGCTACGACCTGAATGGCCTGCGAATAGTTGAGAACGACGTTGCCGGCATACCGAGAGTCACATACATGTTCGGAGACGACATTGACGACGATACGGCCATGGACGACCCGACGGCCCTGTCCGTCAACGGCGATCTCAATCGTTTCATTGACACGACCGGAATATGGGGTGACATGTTGATCTCCGGAAAGGCAGGCGACGTTCTGCTGACGCAGGACCCTCGGCTGGCGCATGACCTCAGGATAACTGCTTCGGTTGACAGGATGGTTCTGCCCAGCATTCAGGAGGGCGCAACCGTTTCTGTAGGAAGCGCAAAGGTCGTCGTCAGCAGCGTTGTTGAGGGCGAACTCTCGATCAGCGGAAATGCGGCGGTTCTTGTGGCCGATTCCGTCGCTGCAACCGGCGTGATATCTGCGGGAAGTTCCGACAAGCTCTTCGTGAAAGACTCGGTGTTTGGGATGGTTAATGTCGCAGGAGATATAGGCGTCTTCTTTGCTGCTTCGATCTTGCCCGGCGGAGCGATTTCAGCGGCTGAGACAGACGTCTTTATTGTCCGCAACGAAGTTCACGGCGCCGTAAGTTTCACCGCCCCCGGCGGGAACGTATCGCTGATGTCCCTCGGTTCTGTTCAAGGCGGAACGATTACATCATCCGGAACTCTCAACAAGTTTGTCTCCGGCGCGTTTTCCGGTGAGCTACAAGCCACCCGGCTCAACTCCGTCTTCATTCTCGGTGAAACTCAGGGAAGGATTTGGAGCCGTGGTCGCGTCGAGACGTTCTACAGTATTAGCGCGAATGGGCTTGACGCAAGCTTCCTTGAAGGCGCAAATCTGATCTCAGTGCCAGGCGTTGTCACAAACTCAAAGATTGTATCAGGTTACGATCTTGCCCTCGGCAGGCCGGACAGCGGCGGCGCGCTGAATTACGTCTACGTCGGGGGATTGGTTGATTCCGTCGTCAGCGCCGGAACGAATCCGGTAGACGGTCTCTGGGGCGACGGAAACGATGAAGCCGGCGTTGGAAGCTTCTCGCGGGTGTTCTGTCTCGGACGCATCACGAACAGCACGGTTCAGGCATCCAGCGGCACGTTCATCTTTTACTCGGCGGAGCCGCGGCAGTTTGTGACGGTCCCGCCGGACTTGGGAACGGTGAGGGTGCTGGGAGACTGACCTAAGGAATGTGACCAACATGGAAATCATGTCACTGTGTCATTTTATCGTCGCAGTTTTTCTTTCATCCGATAACTTTAAACCCTTCGTCTGCGATACTGCTTCCGGCGAAGCCCCCATCGTCCAGCCCTGGAAGTCCTTCGAGCCTGATCCGGCCTTCCATGGCCAGTTCCTCGTCGCCGGCGACCTGGACGGCGACGGCAAGGCCGAGATTGTCACGGCGCGGAACGACAACCAGCGCGTGACCGCCGTCATCGCCTGTAAACTTGATGGTAAAGTCCTGTGGAAATGGGGCGAGGCGAACGCGGGCGGCGTCGGCATCGCCTATGACATCCCGCTTCAGACTTATGATCTTGACGGCGACGGCAAGAGCGAGGTCTGGCTCGGTATCCGCGGTTTCATTCTCGTGCTGGACGGCGCAACCGGCAAGGAGATGAAACGACTGGACCTGCCTGCGGGGCTAGAGGTCGCCGACTGCATCACCTTCGCCGATCTGACCGGCGCGGGCCGCGCGACGGACATCATCATCAAGGATCGCTATCGTCGCATCTGGGCCTATACGCGCGATTGGAAATTCTTGTGGGACTGGACGCCGACGACCTATCCCCTCCTCTGCCACCACCCCACACCGGTGGACTTTGACGGCGACGGGCGTGACGAGGTCATCGCCGGCTACACAATGCTGGACGATTGCGGGCGGGAGATGTGGCATTTCAAGCCGGAGAAGATCAAGATCGGGCGCGGGCATCTCGACTGCTCCCGCGTCATGACGACCGGCAATAAACCGGAAGACTTCCGCCTTCTGTTCTCGTGCTGCGGGGACAACGGCATCGCTATGGTTGACGGAAACGGCAAGACGCTCTGGGAACTCTCCGGCCATCATTTTGAGTCCATTGACACAAGCAAGTTCAGGGGCGACTTGCCCGGAAAACAGGTTTTCGTAGACATTGACCACCTGCCCTTCGGCAAGTGCCTGATGTGGCTGCTGGACGACAAGGGCAATCTCCTCGGCGAGTTCAAGTGCTTCTACGGACGTCATCACCGCGTGATTGACTGGAACGGCGACGGGGTTGATGAAATGCTCTTCGCCAACGCCCGCAGGCTTTACGACGGAAACGGAAAATGTATGGCTGAATTTGGACCGAGGGAGGATTTCGGCCATGCAACCGGAGAGCAACAGAATAACGATCCCGGCCCCTTCGCAGTGGCGGCGGACCTTGACGGGGACAAGCGCCCGGAGATAATCCTCCATTCGACGAAGAAGGTCTGGGTCTACAAAGGCGCGAACGTTTCGGCAGTCCCGGACGCGCCGGTAGGGACGGTGAATTGGACGTATTACTAACACTTGGAGAACTGATCGGTGGGTTCCGCTTCGCTAGAACCCACCCTACATTGACATCCTGCGTTGAAAGGTTCAAACATGCTCGCAGCCGTCTTGAAGGATTTCGATAAACTCGTTCTGGAAGACGTCCCGGTCCCTGAGCCGAAAATGGGCGAGGCCGTCGTCAGGATCAAGTCCTGCGGCGTGTGCGCGACGGACTACAAAGCCATCAAAGGCATCCGAAGAAATGTGACCTTCCCCATCATTGTCGGACACGAACCGTCGGGGATCGTCTCCGCCGTCGGGCAGGGCGTGACGCAATTCAAGGAGGGCGATGAGGTCATCATCCAGCCCAGCGGTTATTGCGGGCACTGCGCCAACTGCCGCTCCGGCGACACACACTACTGCAAGCATTCGTTCGTCACCGGCGGCGACGGCCCGGCGGACGTGCGCAATGGAGCATTCGCCGAAAACATGAAGACCGACGCCGTCTGCCTTTTCCACAAGCCGAAACAGATCAGTTGGGACGCGGCGGCGCTGACCGAACCGCTTTCCGGCGCGTGGAAGGGCGTCATCCGCTACAGCGAAATGCGCGTCGGCGATGACGCCGTCATAATCGGGGTGGGCGGCATCGGCCTTCTCTGCATGATGGTCGCTAAGGCGGCGGGCGCAGGGCGGCTGATTGCCATTGACGTAAGCGATTATGCCCTCGGCCAAGCGTCGCGCCTGGGGGCCACACATGCGATCAATCCGAAGAAATGCGATCCCGTCAAGCGCGTCTACGAAATACTCCCTGAAGGCCCCGACCTTGTCATGGAGGCCGCCGGCCCCATCGAGGCCGTAAAGCTGACCGTCGCGCTGCTGCGGCGCGGAACGCGCTGGAACGTCTTCGGGATAACAACGCACGAGAAGTTCGAGCTTGACGGCGGCCTGACGCACTTCCTCGAAGCGCGCATGGACGCAAGCTTCGGCACGAATCCGCAGGCGATGCTCCGGGCCATTCGCCTGATGGAAACCGGCCTTGTCAATCCGGAGGAAATCATCACGCATCGCTTCCCGCTCACTGACATTCACAAGGCCGTCGAGGTCATGGGCACGCCCGAACGGAACAAGGTGATGATACACCCGTAGACGGAAAACCATTCGCGTCGCGCTGACGCGACGGAGACAACCATGCCGGAAGGCGGAGCCGTTTTACTGAGCGGGGGCGGCGGAACGCTTGAAAAGCGCAAGGGCATCTACATTGTCCATTTGCGCGGCAGTTATGAGGACATGGGGCGTCAGCACGCCGAACTGGCGCTTCAAACCTGCGGGGATGTCACGGCCCAGTATTACAACCGCCTCATCGAAATGATGATCGCGCAGGAAATGCCGCTGCTGGCCGGCGCGGCCGGCTGGGCGCTCAAGCGCCTGTTTCACCTGCGCAACAGCGGCAGTCTGGGCGTAAAACTGCGCCCGCACCTGCGGGCATTCGCAGACGCGTTCGGATGGGATCGCGCGGAGGCGGAGCGCATCTTCTTCGTGCCCGACATCGTGCATTACATGATCTCTCTGGCATTTCCATCGCTGGCGGCGTCGCCTATGTGTTCCGGATTCTTCGCCCGCGACTCCGCGACAAGGGACGGTAAACTACTTGTGGGACGCAACTTCGACTTCCCCGGTCGCGGCATCTGGAACGTGAACAATGCCGTTATAGTGGCACGTCCGGACGGCGGACAGGCATTCTGCTGGCTCGGGGCGCTGGGCGTGCCCGGCAGCCCACAAGGAATCAACGAGAGCGGCCTCTTCATCTGCCTCTTCACGAAGTTCATCAGCGACGTGCGCATGAAAGGCGTTCCAGTCTTCAGGCTCTGCCATGACGTGCTTGCCGAATGCGAAACGCTTGACGACGCAATCGCCCGAATCACGTCCCAACCCCGCATGTGCGGTCTGACGATGCTGGTGGTTGACACGAAACGCCGAGACGCCGCGGCAATCGGCTTCTCCGCCAACCACGCCGAGATTGTGCGCCCCGCAAACGACGTTCTGGCGCGAACCAACCACTACGTTACGGACGACATGAAGCGATTCGAGATCGCCCCGCACCCGTGGCAGATGAACTCGAAGGGCCGCTTCCGCCGCGTCACCGAGCTTCTGGAGGCAAAGCGCGGCGTCCTGGCGGTTGAGGATATCCCCTTCATACTGAGCGATTGCGTGGACCCCTTCGAGGAGTGCAGGCGCGTTACGGGCAACGTCGTAGCCGGCTCCAACAACGCTCAATGCGTCATTCTCAGCCCGGACGACGACTCTCTCTGGATCGGCAACGGCGATTATCCCGTCGCCCACAGCGAACTCTTCGCCGGATTCAGAATTCCGGCTCTTCTTGCCGGCGACCGTGAGAACTATGAGATCGGCGACCTGCCGGGCGCAGCTCAGCTTGACCCGACCGAACGGGCCGCCCTGTTCGAATACGAGCAGGCGTGGAGCGCATTCGCGGACGGACTGAATCGCGACCGGGCCGTCTTCCACCTCCGCCGCGCCGCCGCCCTCTTACCCGATGAGGTCATATTCCCAAGAATGGCCGGAGTCTTGCTGCTCAAACAAAAAAAATACAGCCAGGCGCTACCGCTACTTATCCGCAACACCGAATACGACTACAAGAATGAGTTAATGAAAGCCGAATCTCACGTCTGGGCCGGGCGGTGTCTGGACCTTATAGGGCGACGCGAAGAGGCTCTGGGGCACTATGAGAAGGCTGCGGCCATCAAGGCACAATCCGTGTCCGCCGCCGCCGTCCGGCACATGACTTCCCCGTTCACGCGACGCGAACTCTCCTCAGTCTCGCCTGACTTCGTCGTTGCTACCGGATTGGCAAAATACTGCGAGTAGGGTGGGCGAAACCGAAAGACCAAAGGTCTGAGGTTTTGCGCGCGCGTCATCGCCCGCATGAGGTCCGCGCCCCCTCACTTCGGCAACTTCCGGTTGATCTCCATCGGCTCGAATATGCGCTTGGCAGCCTCCTTCCATGCGCGGATTTCCTTCGCGTCGTACCGCCGCGGATACGCCTCGTAATGCTTCCTGACGGCTGACGCGGCCTTCCCCGTGCGCATGACAAAGCGTATCAGCGCCGGATTCCGGATCAGCGCCAGCGCCCGCCCGGGCAGGCTCTCAGGCTTGATTTTCATGAACTCGGGCACGGAACCGCTGTGTATGTCGTCCGGTTGCATGACACCCGATTCGAGCATGTCGGCGATGCGGTCGTTCGGCAGGTGATCCAGCAGGAGTTTCGCGGCGTCGTGCGTGGCAAGCACGGCCCCCCGCCCGCTCTGATACTCCCGCGCATATCGCCATAGATCTCCCGCTGTCGGCGCGCGTTCCTTCAGCGCCGGCGCTGCAACCTTCGCCGCCAGATGCCCCGCGTAAAGCGCCGACGCGACGCCGCTCCCGTTCGTAGGCATCACCTGGCACGCAGCCTCCCCTATGACCATGAAGCCGTCAGCTACAAGCTGATCCAGCGACCTGCGCACCCGTATCGGCCCCGCCCCGCCGTAAAGCCACTTGCCGTAATATCCCGCGTCCTCCCGGAAGGCCTTCGTCAGGTCCTTGATCGGCGGCTGCCTGTAGTCCGCCTTGAACCCGATCAGGATGTAGGCCCTCTGCTTCTGGATTGAGAGAAATGAATATTCAGTCGAGTAGTTTCCGTAAGCGCCCAGGCGCATCCAAACCTCATCGTCGCCCTGGCGTCCCTCCTTCACGGCCTTCTTAGCGTTGTGCTCTCCGGCCTCGTGAAAATGATTCTCTGCGATGACCAGATCAGCCTGCCGGTCTTCGAACTCGATACCGAGGTCCGGACCGAGCTTGCTAACGAGCGCCGCGTCGTAGCCCGTCGCGTCAATGACCAGCTTCGCCGCAACATCCTCTGTTGTCCCGCCCCTGTCGAAACGGACTCCTGCAACACGCTTCCCCTTGACAACCGGTTCCTTTGCCGTCCAGCCCCCGAAGAACTGGGCCCCGTCCTTCTCCGCCTCGGCGAGAAGCTTCTTCGCAAAGCGATCAAGATAAAGCGAAGCGCAGACGTGTCCCGCCTCGATTGCGAAGCACTCCTTGCGCCGCTTAGAGAACGTGCGAGTCCGCCTCTCCTGGTAGGGAACCTCGTCGCCCTGCAACTGCGGGATTCCGACCAGGTCGAACATGGCCCTCTGCGCCTCGACGATGATCGTCTTGCCGAGGGTGTCGCGGTTGTCCTTGTCGAACAAGGCGACGCGGAACTTCGCGCGCGCGAGATCGCGGGCGGCAATGCAGCCCCCCGGCCCGGCGCCGACGACTATGACGTCGAAATCCATGTTGCTCGCCATTCGCTATCCCTTCGCTCCCCTGAGTATGATGCGGTCCCGCGTCCAGTTGTCCCGGTACCACGTTGATTTTTCGAAAGTATCTTTCAGGCCGAACATCTTCTCATTCAACGCTGAGCGACACCAGTCCAGCGTCGCCCTGTTAGCCTGATCAGAGGAAAGATCGCGCATCTGGAACGGGTCTTCCAGGTTGTCAAAGAGCAGTTCCCGGCGATCGCGGTGATAGATGGCGTAAGTGTGGCGCTTTGTGCGGATTGCCCGCCATTCGTACCCGTCCTCCCAGACGGCGCATGCGCCAAGATTCTGCATCAGCGCGAATTCAGGCTCCGGCCCCGGCTCCCCTGTCGCGCAGAAGCTCAGGTCCCGCCCCTCAACGGCATCAGGAATCGGCAGACCCATCAGGGAAAGCAACGTCGGCATTATGTCCGGCGTTCCAAGACAACAATCCGTCTTCAGTCCGCAGGCTATCGCTCCGGGACGCCGTATCAGGAAAGGAACACGACATGCTTCCTCGTAGAAAATGTTCTTGGCCCGCCGCCCGTGCGCCCCGAACATCTCGCCGTGATCCGACGTGAATACGACCATCGTGTCATTTGCGATGCCAAGCTCGTCCAGCGCGGCCATTATCCTGCCGACGTTCCAGTCCAGATTGGCCGTCATCGCGTAATAAACCTGCCGCCATTCCCCAAGCATTCTCCGGTCGGTCTTGATTCTTCCCCACCCATCCGCATACGGATCATCCTCTGGCAGATAATTCGGGGGATTCGGCATCGGAATCTTCCGGAATCGCTCGACCATCTCTCTCGGCGCGTTGCCTGCATTCCAAGGATCATGCGGAGTCCCGACTGAAAGGAAAACCGCAAATGGCGATTCATCACGCGTCGAATCGCGGATGAAGCGAATGGCAAGCTCCGTCTGCGCGTCAGGCTCATAAGTATGGGCGTTGTCCACCTCGTCATACTGTATTCGTTCTGCCGAATCCGTGTGATAAAAGGCGTTGTAATACTCGTGGTGGAAGTTATACGCCGCCCAGTAACCGTCAAAACCAAGACGATTCGGCCCGGGCGGAATGAAGCTGTTCTTCGGATCATCGTGATGACCGAGCTGATTGGCCCACAAATGCCACTTGCCGATGTAACCCGTCCGATAACCGTTCCTTCCAAGCGCATGACCTATGCATTCATGATTCGGATTCATCCGCAACTCGTTGATAGCCATGCCCGTCGTGGTCGGATATTTTCCGGTGAAAAGAGAAGCCCGATATGCCGCGCAAACCGGCATGGACGAGATGGCATTGATGAAATCAACGCCTTGAAGCGCCAGACGATCAATGTTCGGCGTAACTGCCGCATCGGCCCCGGCATACCCAAGATGCTGCCGCCCGAGCTGGTCGGCCAGGATAAAAACCAGATTGACCCGTTTCATGTCTTCATCAGCAGACATTGCGTCCCCTCAGAATTCACTTGCCGGAAAGCATCCTGTTGACTTCATCCCTTGTGGGAATCGAAGGCTGCGCGCCAAGCTTCGTGCAAGCCAGCGCCCCGGCAGCGTTGGCCATCCGCACAGCCTCAGGCAGCGTCATCCCCTCCACCATGCCGACAACAAGCGCGCCCATGAAACTATCCCCCGCCGCCGTCGTGTCAACCGCCTTGACGACGAATGCCGGGACTTCGATTGCCGCATCCTTCTCGTCAACGATCATCGCGCCCCGTTCGCCCATGTGAAACACGCAATTCTCGACCCCGGCCTGCCGGATGCGTTTCGCGCAGCGGATCGCAGACTCAGAGTCAACAACCTCAATGCCGGTCAACGCCTTTGCCTCAAAGCTGTTGGGAGAAAGGATCGCCGCGCCCTCGAAGCAGGACAACGGAACTCCCCGCGCCGGCCCGGCGTCAACCACCGCCGGAATGCCGCGCTTCACGGCCCCACGCACCGCCGCGCGCACCACCTCGTCCGTAGTCTCAAGCTGCAACAGAACGCACGCCGCGTCCGGGCTTGCCTCAAACGCCCGCGCAACGTCGTCCGGGGTCATGCGCCCGTTCGCCCCGCGCTGGACGACAATCGTTGACTCGCCTGTTACCTCGTCAACAACGATGACCGCAGTACCAGTCCCCTCCTCCGGCGAAACCCTCAAAAGTTTTGTATCCACGCCCGCCGCCGCAAGCGACTTCAGCAGTTCCCTGCCGAAATCATCCGGCCCCACGCAGCCGCAGAATCTTGCCGTTCCCCCCATCCGGCTCACGGCAACCGCCTGGTTCGATCCCTTGCCGCCGGGGACAGTCCGGAAGCCGCTGCCCATCACATTTTCCCCCGGCCCGGGTATCCGCTCCGCCTGTATGACGAGATCAATATTGACGCTGCCGATGACAAGAATCGCCGAAAATGGTGACGGGTTGCGATTATCCACCATCGCGCTCCTTCCGCTGTCTGCTCTTTTGGCAAATCAAGGCGTCATATCATTCTTCGCCATCGCAATTCTTCCGCGTCCGGCGTGAAGGGGGCAAACAAATCCACGAACTCCATGCCCGCGCGGCGGGATTCACCACTCCCATCAGGCTTTTATACTATATCGCGATCCGTAAAAAATCTCATCCTTGCCTACCAAAAATCGCCCAATGGCAGCGAACCCAATAGCCTTCATCCCTTCATCCGTTCTTCGTTATTAAAAACATTCATTATCTGTTTCAATCCTCATCGTCGAATTCGTCTCTTTTGCTTCACCGGCCATTCAAGTCGTTAATTTTATATCTTTCTCCCCCCGTCTCAACGAACTATGCGCCTCTCTAAAAAACAACGCAACAGATCATTCGACCTGTTGCGTTGTTTTATTTGAACACCGAAGCGTCGTCAGACTATTTCTTCATGCGCCTGCGAAGAACAGTAACTCCAGCCAAACCGAGGCCAAGAAGCGCAATGCTGCCGGGTTCCGGAACCGGGGCGTGAACCGGGCCCGCGCCCTGTCCAACTGGCAAAGCCCAATTCTCACTGGCAACTCCCGAGATAATGACCGAGGTCCAACCGACATCCTGAGGCAGGTTTGGGTTGTCAAACCCGAAGATATACGCCCCCGGAACTAGGGGACCCGGGCCAACCCAATACATTATAGCCGGGGTCATATGATCCGGCCCTGGAGATATCGCTCCGTGGGGAGTTGCGCTGGAATGATCTACCGGATATGCGGGTTCAGCTATACCCATGAAAGAACCGCCCCATCCGGGTATTGGAACCCCGCCTGCGTCAAGAGCGCTGATGTTTGTGTAGTTGCCGGGGTTCAGGTCGCATATGCCAACATCGAAGTCCCACATTCCCAAGTCAGGCGGGTCAACTTGGACTATATAGGCGTAATCCAACCCGAAAAGGCCCTCGGCACAAGAAACTTGGAATCCCTGCGCTACCCCTGAAAGGGCAAGCAGTAACACCGAAAGAACCATCGCCAATCTCTTCATCTCAGTTGTTCCTCCTTCTCAAAAAACTATTTTTCTGTTTCACGCCATAATTGATCTTGTATCCCAAATGTTGCCTAACATCAAGCGTCATTCGGAGTAGATTCCTCAAAATTTCTAAGAGCGTTTGCGTTGACCTGTACGAAATGAAACATGTCAGCGCCTCGCGATAAAAGTCCATCGGGGACTTGCCTATGGCGTTTTTTCAATCATCCCCGCAAGCTTCTCCCTCGCCGACGTCAAAGCCGCATGGTCCTTGTTGAAGTAGCGAAGCCCGACCGCGACTTCCGCCGGTATCGCAAGCATCCGCTCGACTTCCTCCATCACCCCGCCGGCGTCCTTACCGCCTCCAGTTTGGTGGCGGCTCCGGATTTCAGCCAGCATGGTCAGCATGTCGTAATCCTCCATGCCGTCCCGCAGTGATTTGAGGCGCATCGAAGGAATGAGCGCGTCCTTATACGGATAGCAAAGGAAGCCGTTCGCGTTGTGCTGACCGGAATACGGGTATTTCGACCTCTCGTTGACGGGCCACGGCTCCCCCGGCCACTTCTCCCATCCTGCCGGCCAGCCCGCAATCGCCCAGAACGATACTCCGTCAATCCCATATTTGTAAGCCAGCCAGTAGATGACGCGATGATCAATCGCCGGGCGGTCTACCACCACGCCGGGGCAGCGATGTATCGCGCCAGGATAGAGGTCGTTTATCGGCAACTGACAGAGATACCACCAAACCTGCTCCCCGCGCGCGCGCGCCTGCTTCACCCATTCCTCACGCTGCGCCGAAGGTTCGAGAATCCAGAAGTCGAACAAACCTCTGGCTTCCGGGCGGGGCGGCTCGGTCATGGCGATCTTCAGGCCGGGGAATTTCGCGCGGATTTCGTCTGCTCGCTTTTTGTATTCCGGATACTCCCGCTCGTGCGGCTCATCCCCCGGAATGCAGATGAAACGCCCCAGCCAATCCTTCTTGCGAAGATGCTCGATGTATTCCGCCTCCGGAGCGTTCGTGCTCATCGCCTGCATCTTCACGCCCCGGCCGAAGAGCCATTCGAGCGTCTTGTCGTGCTCCTCAAGGTTCTTCGACATTCTCTGTCCGACGTGCCAGGGGCATAGCCTATGGTCCAGCAGCGGCGTCAGAATGCGCTTCGCAGTCTCGAACCTCCCGTCCGCTACGGCCCATTGCGGCTCCTGCCAGCCCATCGTGACGATGCTGGGCGTCTCCGGCAACGCGAAATTCCACACGCGCAGCTTCACGCATATCCTGACCTCATGCGGACCGACTACCGCGATCTCACCCTCATAATCTCCCGCCTGCGCGTCGCGCGGAATCTTCACTTCTATCCAGAGCGGCTGGCAGTTGGGATTAGATACCTCGAACGCCTCCATCGGCAACAGCGGGTCCGGCCACATTCCGACAAGCTCGACCGGATACTGCGGCTGGACGGTGCGGATGTAGCCGACGCGATGGACCGTGAATGCCTCCGGCCCGATCTCCCCTCCCCCGGCGACGAGCTTCAACGCGCCGATCCTGACGGATTCGATCTTGACAGTCGCCGGCTGGAAGGGAGCCTGCGGGTCCCACTTGAAATAAGTCTGCCCTAGTTCGGACTGAGCCAACGGGCAGACGACAAGTTGGAAACCTTCGTACTCGCCCTTCGCAGCGCTCAGGCTTGCAACCCCGTCCATAGCGCCCTTGAACCAGATTTTTGGCATGAAGACCTTCTGGAGGGGCGACTCGACGCCCACCAGGAACTTCGCCTTGCCGGATGGAACGCCTTGCCGGGCCAGCAGCTCGAACTGCGCCCCAGCGCGGCGATAGAAGTCGCTGCAAGCGTCCCCCCAGGGGCGCCCCCAGTCGTCCGTCGTGTGAATCCACGGAACGCCTGCGTCATTGGCCGGGCCGTCATCCGCCCCGGCCTGGAATGAGCCAAGCATCACAAGCCCAACGGTCAGGATTTGAAACGGATTCCTCATATCGTGGTCTCCTTTCGCGCGGCGGATGTAATGCGCGACAATCTCGGGAATGAATTATAGCATTTTCGCCGCGCCGGTCACAACGCGCGCCACGATCAGGACGCGAATGGGCCTGCAACCATTAGATTCAATCCTGGGACAGGCTCGCGCCCAACGCTCTGAATCTCATCGGCGCAATGGCGTATGCCCCACCGAACAAAGACGCGGTTGCGCTGTCATATAAGCTCCTGAAGAACCTTCAGGCTTCGCGCGGCGCAGGCGTCAAGGTTTGCCATGCTTCCCCCGCCTCTCAGCGGGGAGCACATCTCATAAGCGACATAACCGTCGAATCCGCCCTCCTTCAGCCCGGCCATGAAGCCCTGATGATCAATGAACCCGTCCCCCAGCGGCACCGCCCTTACCATGTCCTCCAACTGCCGGTAATTCACAAGCCCCGGCATGTAGGCGTATCGCTTGAGCCGGATGTAATCGGCCAGCGTTGTCTGAGCCATGTAAGGAGCCATCTCGCGGGCGCATTCGTACAAGTCCTCCCCCTGTAACGCTATGGACCACGGATCGAACATAGCGCGGCAGTTCGGATGGTCCACGTCGCTCAGAAACTCCATGTAGCTCTTGTATGAGACGCCGATATCGTGATGGTTTTGGACGCCGAGAATGACGCCGTAATCAGCGGCCGCCTCAGCGCACTCCCGCACGGCCGATACGCACCTGGTCCAGTCGGCATGGCACGCTTTCTCGTCAGTCGTGTAGCCGGTAAAAATGCGAACTATCCTCGCCCCCAGATCCCGCCCAAGCCGCGACAGCGCCGCCACGTATGCCACCTGCATCTCAACCAGCGGAACCTCAGCGGATTCCTTCCCGGCCGTGAAATTCGTGTAGCCGGCGATTGTCGCTATCTCAATCCCGCAGGCCTCGGCGGTCTTGCGGATGGTCGAAACATCCTCGGACGATGTGCCCAGGATCGAGAGATGCGGGCGTTTGCCCATCAGTTCGACGGCGCGGAAACCGAGTTCAGCCGACTTTTGTATGAATGAAGGCAGATCAAGGCTGTCCTGACCCCATAGACCCGCGTAACTGACGGAAAAGAGCGTTGGAATCATATGCTGAACTCCCGGAGTTGGCGCTTGTGTAATGAGCAGGGACAAATCATCGCTTCTGTTCGCAACATTATATCGCAGAGCAGCGAAGGATGCGTAATTCAGGAAGGGAGATTTTCCGACACGGATGTCATTGTCCCGTTCGCGCGTTCGCCTACGGACCGCAGCGCGGCAATCACGATTATGCTGACCATGGCCACAATCAGCGCTATATTCACGGCCTCGCCTGACAGGACAAACCTTCCCCGGCGCTTCGCCTTAGCGAACGGCGCAGCTTTATCAATCACACTCTGCTTTGATTCCGCTTCTACGGCAGTCGCGGCTCCGCACTCGCATGGCGTAGATCGTTGAGCATGAGCAAGGACCTTGCCCTTGATCTCCTCGCCCGTTCTGGATGCCAGCGGGATGCGCGGCATTTCTGCAAGCCCCGCGTCAACCGTCTCAAGGGCGATTCTCCGCTTCCTGCATGACTCGCACACCCGCAGGTGGTCGAAGACTTCGCGCGTTCGCTCGTCGTCAAGCTCTCCCGCGACGAACCGGGCAAGCTCCTCGTATGAGACGTTGCAGTCCACGTCGTTCTCCGGTTCTGAATTTACTCGAAACTCCGGGCAAGGGCCGCTCGCGCGCGATGAATGAGCGTCTTGACGGTATTCACCGGCGCGTCCATCGTCTCGGCAATCTCGTTGTAGCTCATCTGCTCGACGGCGTAGAGCAGTAGGGCGTCCCTCTGATTCTCCGGCAACGCGGCAATGAGTCCGCGCAACCGGTCCATGCGCTCCCGCGTTTCAAGCGCCTCGGACGGTCCCTGATCTCGTGATGGCGGATCCCCCGCGGTCAGGTCCAGCGCGGCGACCCTCTGCCTTCGCGCGGTCGCCGACTTGAGCCTGTTCAGGCACATGTTCCGCGCGATGCGCATAAGCCATGCCTTGAAGAACCCGCGCGGCTCATATCCCTCCGCCGCGTCGGCCACGGAAAGGAAAGACTCCTGAAGAACGTCCTCCGCCGCGTCCGGATCGCTTAGCGCAAAGCGGGCGTAGTTATAAACCATGCCGCTGTAGCGGTCAAAAAGTTGCTCAAACGCCCGGGGGTCCCCCGCGCGGTACATGAGCATTAACTGGTCGTCGGACGGGGCCGTCACTGAACAGTCTCCGCAACCCTGGCCTGAAGGCGTCTTCTGATATTATAAACAATCCGGACGGGCTAATGTTTCAAAAAGCTTTTCGCCCTCAGCCCAATTCGGCCAGCAGCCTGTCCCCGTCGGCCACGGCCTCCCGCATGCGGGCCATTTCGTCGTGCGACGGCAGCGAGTCGGTGTTGCGCGAATACGGCTTGATCGGGACCCCGCGCTCCGCAAACAGAATTTTGGCGGAGACGTTCAGCCCGCGCGAAATTTCCCGGTCATGCTTGCATATCCATTCGTGAATGGCCTGCCCTACGGATTCCTCACCATTCTGGAACGCCTTCCACAGGCGGATGAATATTTTCGGCGCCGGATTGGTTTCGATGGCCATGACGCCCAGGGCGCCCGCATTGAAGGACGGCCAGACGTCGCAGACCCTTGCCTGGAAGACACTCATGCGCCCGCGGCACGCCTTGATCTTCTCAATGGCGACGGGCAGGTTGCAGGTCGTGTCCTTGTAGCCGTAATATCGCGGCATCCCGGCCAGCGTGGCAATGGCCTTCGGGGAGAACTTGTACCCCGCTCCTCCCGGGATTTCATAAACCATCAACGGCGCGTTGGCCGCATCGTGGATTTTCTGATGATATTCGATCATCGCCGCGTCATCATCCGGAAGGAAGTGGGGCAGCGTCACCACGCAGCAGTCCGGACGGGCCTCGTCCCACATCCGCTTGACCAACTCAATGTTCTTCTCGAGCGAATCAGCCGGCGTGCAGGCGGAGACGACGGGAATCCGCCCCGCCAGATGCCGCGTCGCGAAGCGCGACAGCGCGATTATCTCATCATCCTCCAGCCTCTTGTATTCCGACGTTCCGCACGGGAAGAACAACCCGTTGAACCCCTGTTCGCAGTAATAATCCAGAACGCGCGGCAGCGCGTCCCAGTCAATGCTCTTGTCCTGGTTCATCGGGGTCAGGCCGAGCGCAAAAATGCCCTTGAAAAGCCTTCGCAGGGGACGGGGATCGCATTCCAGAGCGCACAATTCCTTATTCATCAGATTCTCTCCTTGGTGCTGATTTGAGCGGGTCAGGCGATTGCCGAACAAAAGACTACCAGAAGCCCGCTAATTATCAAGCCGCCGAGAAGACCGGATTCACGCGACTCACGGCTCAGCGGTCGGCGCAAAGGCGATCAGACACAGAAAACCGAATCCGATCAGTTGAAGATAAACCGTTGGAACAGACAAGTTCATGCTCGCCGGGCGTCATCGCCCACTTGACCGGCCGGTCGGACGGTCCCTTTGCGAGAAGCTCTCCGTCAAGGAACCAGAACACCTCGCAGACGGCCGCCCCCGTTTTCGCCGTGAGACATAACTCATTTGAAAAATCGCATGGCGCGGGGGAGATCATATATTGCTCCCCGTTTCTCGGCGAAACGATGCGCAACGCCGATTCCAATCCGGAACGCCCGGCCTCCCTCCGTCCCGCATTCATCCACGCAGCCGCATCCTTCGGCCAGACGATTTCAACCTCCCTGCCGTTCCCACACAAGATGCTTCGATGTATTCGACATGGGAACTCTGAACTTACGCCCGGAATATATTCCCCGACAACAGTCTCTCCGCAGGCGCTTCCGCATGGCGCTCCTGATAGCGAGCATACTCTTCTCGTCGAGATGCCTGCCGGTCTGACCCATGAGCTCCATGCGCTTCCATGCGCGCGCTCCGCTAGCGCGATGGCCGTCGGAAGCGATATCCCCGCCCCGACCAGCGCCGGATGCCCTCCCCCGGCCATCCTCCCGCACCACACGCCTACCGCGTAACGCGGCGTGAGCGCGATTGCCCAGGCATCCCGGCGGTCCCAGCTTGTGCCGGTTTTCCATGCCGATCGCGGCGATTCGCCCTCCGCCGCGGCTCCCATGCAGCGCAAAACCAGCCATGCCGCAGATTCTGAAAACTCCCGCCTAGTTTCCCCGACCGGACCATCAGCCACAATCCGCAGGAAACGATACTCCCCCAGACGCGAAAGCGCGGCGTAAGCGTTCGTTATATCCACTAATTTGACCTCGGCAGTCCCCAGAGCAAGCGACAGCCCGCAACGCTCTTCCGCGCCCCGGATGTTCAACCCCAGCCGGTCGGCAATCCCTGCCATGCGCGCAGTCCCCATCCTTTCCAGCAGGCGCACTGCAGGCAGGTTCCTCGACTCCGCAAGCGCCCTTGAAGCAGGCATCGGACCGCCGAATGTTCGATCAAAGTTCTCCGGGTGGTAATAGCTCCACGCGCCAGGCACGTCATAAACAACCGACTGCGGCGTCAATTCCCCGGTATCGAAAGCCGCCGCGTATATGAATGGCTTCAGCAGTGAGCCGGGCTGCCGTCTGGCAATTGCAGCATTAACGCATCCGGTAATCGGGCTGTTCGGATTTAGCGAGCCGAACATTGCCGCGAGTTCCGACCTTTCGACATCAATGATCACGGTGGCCAAACCGTCTATCCCCATCGCTTCCAGCTCCCGACCTTTCGCCGCAAGAATATCCTGCGTTGCCGCTTGCAAGCGGGGATCAAGCGTTGTCCGGATTATCCCCGCGCCTCTGCCGCAAACAGACGTGACATAATCCGCAAACCTGCTGGCATCCGCCCTGTGGTCCGGCGTTATAACACTGACTCTCTCATTGCGCGCCCTATCAACCTCCTCCCGTGTTGCAAGCCGTGCTTCAACCATGCGCTCCAGCACCCGGTTGCGCCTTTTCAGCGCGGCATCGAGATGTCTTGCCGGATTTAACCGGGTAGGTTGCTGCGGGACACCGGCAAGCAAGGCCGCCTCGCCCAGAGTCAACTGCGACGCCATCTTGCCGAAGTAACGTCTGGAGGCCGCCTCCGCGCCAACAACGTTTCCGCCGTAAGGCGCAAGATTGAGATATATCTCCATTATCCTCGTCTTGGACGCGACGCGCTCCAATTGCGTTGCTCGGAACGCCTCGGTGACCTTCGCCGCGTAACTCCGACTCCGTGGAGTCAGCAGCCGCGTGGTCTGCATCGTGATTGTCGAAGCCCCGGAAATTCGTCGTCTGTTTGTCGTGTTCTGCCACGCGGCTCGGACTACTGCTGCCGGATCAACGCCGAGATGTGACGAAAATCTTTCATCTTCTATCGCCACGGTCGCCTTCACAAGCCAGTGTGAGATATCGCCGAGGCGGACCGGAATCCGCCACGATTCATTTTCGTCAACCGTCCACGATATCACACCTCCTTCGCGATCAAGAACCAGTAGCGAACCGCCGCGGAGGGCGGCGTCCAGTTTTCCCCGCGGGAATGGAAACGCCGCCCACGCCGCAGCGAAGACCAGAACAATCGCCGCCACGAATGAAACGATAGCGCGCAGTCGTAAAACCCGGTTTCCCATTTCGCCGAGAAGATGGCAGCGGCGTTTGAATGACGCGCCGGATGGAGGGCCATTCGCTTCCGAAGCTGGAAATATCTTCATCGGATTACCCTCACGGATCCCCTGCCGTTCACGCTGAAGACGGACGGATCATACATGCACGAAACCTCCGCCGCCGGCAGGGCGTACCGTCCCGGCGACACGGCCCTGACAGTGTAGCGATAAACAATCCGTCCCGCGTCCGCGCGAAGAAAGACCAGCAGGCGGTCGTCGCGCCTTTCGACATGCTGAATACGCCAATTCTCCTCTCCCGCATCGTCTCCGGATGTGCCGTCAAGATTCGGATCCTCGATCTCAAACCCCGCAGGCAGCAAGTCGGCAACCACGATGTTTTCCCTCATTTCCGGCGATGAGACCCCGAGTTCCACGATGTAGATGTTGCCCTGCTTGAGCGCCTCGGGATCGGCAGCCGTCTCGCCGTCTGCCTCAAAAAACCTGCGGCGTATCGAAATTCCGGAATCCTTTTCGTCAACCTCGCCCGACGCCGGAACCCCCTCAGCCCGCCATCGCGCATACGCCTTGCCCTTGCCCGTGACCGAGACGGCGACGGACTGCCCCGGTTTCAGATCATCAAGTCGCATCCCCTCTCGTGAGGAGAAAATACGCTCGGCGCCATCCGGCAGCGTCACTGACACGCTGGCGTCTCCGGGAGGCCCCATGCGGCGGAAATATTTACCGAGAGCCATCAGCGCAAAGGCGTTTTCCTGCGTGGTCAGCCCGGCGTCCTCATCAAGCGTCTTCCTGAGTCGTCCCACAAGCTCGATGATCCGGTCCGACTCCGGCGACACGTCCAGAAGAACCGACAGCATGACGGCGTCCTGGCGCGTCGGAGAATCAAGATAACCCCACGTCTGCCGTCCGCCGCATGAGGCGCTCTGCCTTGCCAGGAAAGACTTGGCGGACTCAGTCTCGCCTGCAATCAGGTGCGCCGCCGCAAGGTGGAAAAACGCGGACGCCGGAATGCCGCCCGCCTGTCCCCGCGCCGCTTCCATGTTTTCCTCAAGCGCCGCCATCCACGAATACGCCGGCCTGCCGGCCCTTGCCAGAACGTAGCATCCGTAGGCCGCCTCTCCCGCCATGCCGAGCCTGCCTGATTCGTCGCGCCTTCCGACCCACTCGCCCATGCGCGACGCAGCGTAAGACAACAGACGTTCGACGAAATCCTCCGGCACGTCAAAATCCGCCTTCCGGGCTTCAATCAGCGCGTCAAGCGCGTAAAGACTGCCCCACGGATATTCCGCCCCGGCTCCAGCCCACATCGTCAACCCGCCCGAATACGTCTGCGATAACATCAGGCGGGACAGGCACTTGTCAAAAAGTCCGTCTATCTCCTCACGTCCGATGGACTCCGGGGCGCAGACCTCAACCACGTCGCGCAGGTATACAAGCGGAAGCATCCGCGACGTCGTCTGCTCGACACAGCCGTAGGGATAATCCAGCAGGTCATGGATTGCGCCTGAAAGGTTGACCATTGGCGTGCCGGCAATAATCAACGAACAACGCGCGGTCTCCGGCAGGAAATCACCATCAATGGCAAAGATGCGTTTCTCGCCAGGCTCCACGGTTGCGCCCCCTCCCCTCCTTGCGAATGCGGCAGCCGGGCGCACGGGAAGTTCCACAGATTCGCTGTAGTTCTCATCGCCCGATGACACAGTTACGCTTGCCGATGCCTTTCCAACGCCGATGGCCTTTATCGGCACAAAGATTGTCTCCTCTCCATCCGTGGGCAACTCGACCGCATCCGGTTTCTTCATCGGGGCGATGTTATCTGAAGTCTCTATACCGATATTCAACGCCGCCCTGCCGCCGGTCCTGTTGAAGACCGTGACTGGAAGCATGAACTCGTCCCCCGGCGCAAGGAACCGAGGCCATGAGGCATTGACCATGACCGGGCATCGAACCGGAAGCGATCTCTCCGCCTCCCCGAAACAATCGCCTGATGCGACTTCCGCCATTATCCGCAACTCACCCACAAACTGCGGGACGTTGAAACGCGCGCTGGCGACCCCGTTCTCATCGGTCAGAAGGCTTGCGGAGTAAAGCACGGCTGTCTTGACTCTCTGCGCATGAATCGGATTCAACCACCCGGCAAGGTCGGACTCAGGTTCATCCGGGGCATCTCCCCCCGGCTCTGATTCTTTGCGGACCTTCCAAGCTGCAAGCTCCGGAGCAAGGCGCGAGAACATGTCATATTCCACGACGCCGAGTCTGCGCGGGGCATAGAAAAAACCCCATAACGACGGCGACTGATGGTTCGTCAGGGAAAGCACTCCCTCGTCCACGGCCGCAATTACAACCGCCGCTCCTGCCAGGGGCGTCCCCGACAAGGCGGCTCGGACCGAAATCTCCGCCTCGCGTCCGGGTCTGGCGTGATCCGGCGCGCGAATCTCAACATCCAGTCTTCTGTCGGCGCAGTCAACATCCAGCCGCGCCGTTCCGGAGGCGCGATGCGGACGCCATTCCTCCTCCGCCTGAACCGGCCTGATCAGCGTCGCGGTGACATAGACGTTTGGGCGCCATTCAGGGCGAACTGTAAATCGCGCCGCGCCCTTGCAGTCATGCAATGAGATTATCCGCCGTTCGATTACGCGGTTGCTCTCCACGCAGATCAGAGCCATTCCGTCAAAGGGCGCTTGGATGGTAACCGTCGCTTCCTCCCCGGGCTTGTATATGGCCCGGTCAAGGCCCAATTGAAGCTCCTCCGGTTCAGCCATTTCCAATCTCGCGTCGGGGCCGCCGACATAGAAATCATGCGTGACCGCGCAACCGCCTTCCGATTCGACCGCGATGCGATACGATCCTGCATTCTCAAGCCGGATTCGGGCTTCGCCCAGACCATTGACGAATGAACCTTCGCAGGCGGAAACGGACGTCTCATGCCTCGTCCATTCATATCCGAGCCTTCCGCTGCTCAACTCCTTGAGAACATTGCTGTAGGTGATCTTAAAAAGGGAAGCCTTGAACTGCCGCGCATTGGCAAACGCCGCCCCGGACGGGGCAACAGCCGCAAGCGAGAAAACGCCCTCGTCCCCAGACTTCAATCCTTCTTGCTGGCGCCTGACTCCCAGGTAGAAAGCATGGGAGTGAAGGGTTCTCATGACAGTCTCAACCAATGCCCTTCCGCCCGGCTCCAATACCGTAACGGAGGCTTCCGCCGTAATCACCGCATTGGAGCTGATTGATGGAGCATTGAGGATGAATCTGGCGCTGCCGGATTCATCAAGGCGCTCCTCATCGGAATCAATCCTCCGGCTCTGGCTCTCGCGCCGGGCGTCGCCGAATGCGTAACCGTCCCACCCTTCAGGCCTGAAATCGCCGGAGCGGTACCTAGTCGAACATTGGACGGTCAGATCGCTCGCCGGCCCGCCGCAGAGACGTTCGACGCGGACAGCTACGGTGAAAGGCTCCGACGCGGAAAGAATCGAGGCCGGAGCATCCAGTTCCATCCGAAGCGCTCGCGGAATGTAATCGGCTATCCTGAAAAAAGTCCTGCCAAGCGATTCCCCGCCGCCGGGCAGATTGCATGAAACCTGATAAAATCCGCACGGAGCCGCCTGCGGCGCTGCAATCTCGTCAACGATCCGCCCAGACAAATCGCTCATGATCTGCCGTCTGACAAGCTCACGACCGTCAGGCTTCCTCACGACAACCTCGACAGGCAGCGGAGGCGGAGTCGCCCAGCCTGGCCCGCGAATGAATGCGGAAAATCTAACTGAATCCCCCGGACGGTATGCGCCCCGCTCCGTGAAGGCGCATACCTCGTATCCGGAAGCGAGATACTGCCTTGGAAGGGCCGTGCCGGGACCGCGGGGCCTCATGTTCTCGCTGAGTTTCATATAGCTCAGGTCTTCCCCCCTGCCGACCACGACCAGCGCCGCCACCTCATCCGGCGGAAGGCTGCGCAACGGCATAACCGCAACGCCATCTTCTCCTGTCGTCCCCGTCCCGATTTTCTGCCTCGTATCGCTGTAGATGGTCACGCTTGCGCCGGAGACAGGCATTGCGCTGGAGATTGATGTAACCCACGCCTGAGCTTCACCGTCCGACAACCTGGTCGAAATCCCCAGGTCCGTCACCACCACTACCGCGCGTTCCTCCGACCAGTAATCATCGCCGCGCAACAGCGCGAGTTCATAAACGCCGCGGGGCTGCCCGCCGACGAGTTTGCGCAGGTCCAGAAGGGTCTCGATCTCCTCGTTGCGCCGGTCGGATATCCTGATCTCACTCTCAGGAAGACTGCCGGTCAACTGCTCCGGATGACAATAGTCGAATTCATCCGCCCTGAGAGCGTATTCAACAATGTTCGACTCGTACAGGCGCGCGATTGAAAGCTTCGCCTTCTTCACGTTGACGGTTTTCACTGGCACGGTAAGAAGACCGTTCGGAGAGAGATACCCACCCCCGAGCGCAAACGCGATTCTCTCCGGTTTGTCGTCAAACCAGACAGATCGCGACACCTCCTTCTCAAGAACACCTGCCGCCCCGGCAGGCAGACCGGATTTCAGCGTTATCTTGTAACGTTTTCCCGGTTCAAATTGCCCCAAAATGCGCATGCCTGAGTAACCGGGATCGAGAGTGAAGGCAACCGTCGGCTCCACTGTCACAAACCTGGCCGCATCAGCGATATCAACGGGCGAACTCATCCTGACGATTACAACGCTCTCACCCGCATAACCGTATTCGGCGCTCATGCCCAGAAAACGGAGCATGGAATCAATCCTGACCGTCGAGCAATAATCCTCCTTGAGCGGAATCGTCCCCTCGGCGCCCACCAGTCCGGCCTTGATGGTCAGACGGACGTAATCCCATCGCGTTGACGCAAGACGCAGGCTGATAATGGCAGACGATTCACCAGTGGTAATGCAACCTTCCAATGAGTGGCCGGAGAGATCGGATATGCTCAGGCGTTCCCGAAGCTCTTCCGGATCAACGCGCTGATTAAACTTCACGGCGACAACGGCTGAACCGTCATCCTCGATCCGTGTTTGCCCGACGTCCAGAATGGCCACGGGATCGGTAGTAAAACTCAGCGGTTTGCCATCCAGACATTGCCCTTTCTTCCCTCTCACCTTGCTGGACACCGTCAGGCGATAAACCGAAGCCTTTGCAAGCGGCCTGGCCAACTTCAGGGCAAGCCTTCTATCGCCCTCCATTACCGTCTTTCCCGGAGCGTCGGGAACAAGCCGCAAAGTGTCTTCGGTGATCGAAGCCGGATCGAGAGGCGCATCAAACTCGATCCATATCTCCGAGACATCCCGAACCGCCGCCTCACCGTCGGGATGACTTTTAACGATCTTCAGAACGTCAGGCTGGCGATCAAACAAACCCTGGCTCCAGGCAATGGCAAGCCCCCCCGTCGTAATGAAAGCAAGAATCGCAGTTGTTGCGATATCCTTCCACGTCGTCCATGCCCCCGTTGTCGCACTGGTGCCGGGCAAATTATCATTAATCCCGGACGCGCCCGCCTCCGGAACAAGACTTCTTGCAGGATCATTCCCATCCTGCGAAACATCCGTTGCACTCTGCTGCGGCTTCCCCAACCCGGCCAGAACATGCGCCATCTCCGATTCGGAGACCTCGTTCCGGTCAATCGCGGCGAGTCCAAGTTCGATGGACTCCCTTGCATTCTGAACTGCTTCATTGGCCGTCTGCGGATCAATCCCGACAAGGCGTTCCTTCAACGCGCCGATGTAGGATGACTCGAGACTTTCAGCCCCGACGCTGCGTCGTTTCATCTCCCACCTCCAGAACACGATCAAAATAAATACTTCAAGTTGCCCTCTCCCACCAGGCGTACGTCTCTCGTACCCCGCCGGCATACCTTGAGGGCATAAGAAAACTTCATATCCCCTGCGCCGATCAATGTATCCCGAAAAAACTCAAAGTCAAGCTTGAACAATGTAATATTTCAGAACAGGTTCGCGTTCGCAGGCGGATATGCATCAGGTTCGCCCGGCGGAATCGGAACGGCATCCGATCAGGCGAAGCAATTTGTTCCGGCATGAGTACAATGCATTGCCCCGCTAAAGTGATTATCAACCTTGAAGCTTGTGCGGACTGCAATCATGACCATATCGCATCCCGTATGATATTCTTCCAACGGACATCCTTGTTGATGGCTCACTGAACGGGTCATTGCCCCAAATCCCAACCCATGCTGAGCGATCTACTCTTCCGAATCATCCGCGTCAGGATTAGCCGCTGCCGCGGAAATCTGCTCCTCTGTGACGTGCTCAATCGCCTTCTTAACCCGCTGTGACATCATTTTCCCAGCTTTGAAGTGAACGACTGTCTTGGCCGGAACGACCACCTCGTCGCCGGTCCTAGGGTTGCGGGCTTTCCGTTCGGCCTGGATTTTGACGTCAAAAACGCCGAAATCCCGGAACTCCAGACGGTTGTTTCTGGAGAGTTCCTCGACCACTTCGTCCAGGAACGACTGGACGATCTTCTTGACGGCGACTTGCGTATAATTGGTCCGCGTCGCCAGCCTTTCGCACAATTCGCGCTTGGTAATTGTCGCCACCTCGGTCCCCTTTCAAACCCCGATCGCCCGATGGGCGGAATCG
The DNA here is from genome assembly GCA_022711755.1 of Planctomycetota bacterium. Classification (GTDB taxonomy): domain Bacteria; phylum Planctomycetota; class Brocadiia; order SM23-32; family JAKLEA01; genus JAKLEA01. The sequence goes on along the minus strand of JAKLEA010000015.1, from coordinate 106,135 downwards.
CCCTGTTGCTGTTAGTCATTGGCCTATAGGGGATTATAGGAATCGGAACATCCCATGTCAAGCTTCATTGTATGCCAAGTTTTTTTCAGGCCCTTGCGAGGGGTTGTCAATTCCTCTCCTGTCGCTTATCATAATACAAGCTTGAGTCGGTTGCCCGTTCACCCCCGCGAGTCAGGCGGCGGAGCGTTGCGGCATCGGCCCGACGCCGGAGGGGATTAACCTGGCCCGCGGTGACGGTACTGCCGCCCGAACGTCCCTTGTGGCGCGCATCCCGTGACGTTTGCGGATTCCCCGCATCCGGCATCTCGCTTTGAAGACAACCTTCCGGTTGTGGAGTGTCGCCGGGTTCGTCCCGGCAGCCCTCAACCGGCCTAATGATTGGAGAACAATGGCTCAAAACGCTGGATACTACATTGGCATTGACATCGGCAGCGTAAGCGTGGACGCAGCCGTTCTGAGCGACAGTTTGGATATGCTTGAAAAGCATTACATCAGGACGCATGGCCGCCCCATGCAGGCGACACTTGAGGCACTGACGGGCATACTGGGCCGGTTCGGACGGGAGAACCTCAAGGGCATGGCATTTACCGGCGGGGGCGGGGAGCAGGTTGCCGGATTGCTCGGTTGCCGATTCTTCAACGAAGTCGCCGCCCAGAGCGCGGCCACGGGAAGGCTCCATCCCGGCGTAAAAACCATCATCGAGATCGGCGGCGAAGACTCCAAGCTCATCATCCTGGATTACGACGCCGCAACCGGCAAGCCGCGCATTGCCGACTTCGCCATGAACACCATCTGCGCAGCGGGGACGGGAAGCTTCCTGGACCAGCAGGCCCAGCGCCTCGGCGTCAATATCGAGGGCGAATTCGGCGAAATGGCGCTAAAGAGCGAACGCCCGCCCCGCGTCGCCGGGCGTTGCTCCGTCTTTGCCAAGACGGACATGATCCATCTCCAGCAGGAAGGCACGCCCGACTACGACATCATCGCCGGCCTTTGCTTCGCGCTGGCTCGGAACTTCAAAAGCAACATCGGCAAGGGCAAGGAATTCGCAAAACCGATAGCCTTTCAAGGTGGAGTTGCAGCCAACAAGGGCATCGTTCGCGCCTTCACGGAAGTTCTCGGACTTCAACCCGGCGAACTGATTGTCCCCGAGCACTTCGCCTTCATGGGAGCAATCGGGGCCGTCATACTGCTGAAGGATTCCGGGGAAAAAGCCGGGTTCACTGGGTTGGAGCCGCTTGAAGACCTCGTCCGCAACGGAAGCCCGATGGGGGAAAGGCTCAAGCCGCTCTCGACAGACGACTATATCTGTGTGACGGAATCCGTCCCGATTACAGGCGTGGACAAGGTTGACGCCTTTGTCGGGGTGGACGTGGGCAGCATCAGCACGAACGTCGTTGTGATTGACCGCGAAGGGCGGGTTCTCTCGCGCCGTTACCTTATGACGGCGGGCAGGCCGCTGAAGGCCGTGACGCAGGGGCTTTACGAGGTCGGGCAGGAGATCGGCGACCGGGTCGTCGTCAGAGGGTGCGCAACCACCGGCAGCGGGCGATACATGACCGGCGCGTTCATCGGCGCGGACGTAGTCAAGAACGAGATCACCTCCCACGCCGTCGGCGCCGGGGCGACGGACGTCAACGTGGATACGATTTTCGAGATCGGCGGGCAGGACGCGAAATACATCAGCCTCGAAAAAGGCGTCGTCGTCAACTTCGCCATGAACAAAGTCTGTGCCGCGGGCACGGGCAGCTTCCTTGAGGAACAAGCAGAGAAGCTTGACATGAATATCGTGCGCGAGTTCGGGGAAACAGCTCTCGACAGCAAGGCTCCCGCCCGGCTGGGCGAGCGCTGCACCGTGTTCATGGAATCCGAACTCAACAGACACCAGCAGCAGGGAGTCGAGCGCGAGGACCTGGTGGCCGGCCTGGCCTACTCCGTCGTTCAGAACTACGTCCAGCGCGTCGTCGAAGGACGCAAGATAGGCGATGTCATCTTCTTCCAGGGCGGCGTGGCCGCAAACCGGGCGGTTAAGGCCGCATTCGAAGGAGTTACCGGCAAGCCCGTGCGCGTTCCGCCGCACCATGACGTTCTTGGAGCAGTGGGCGCGGCGCTGATTGCCAGGGAGAATCCGAATCCGACAAGCAACTTCAAAGGTTTCGACCTTCGGGAAAGGACCTACGAACTCAGCGGATTCGAGTGCAAGGCGTGCTCAAACCATTGCGAAATCCGGCGAGTAGTCTTCGCCGGCGAGAAGCCGCTTCACTACGGCTCCCGCTGCGGCAAATTTGACGACGCGGGCGAACCCGGCAAGGGGGACGATCTGCCGGACCTCTTCGAGAGGCGGAAGCAATTCCTGCTCACGTCATACCCGAAGGACAAGCCTGATCGTCCCAACGGTGTGACCATCGGCGTGCCACAGATCGGAACCTTCTTTGAATACTACCCCTTCTACAAGGCCTATCTGACCGAACTCGGCTACGAGATCGTCCTCTCCACAGACACCAACCGCAACACGATCAACATGGGCACGGAAAACGTTGCCGGAGAGACCTGCCTGCCCATCAAGGTTGCCCACGGCCACGTGCTGGACCTCATCGAGCGCGGCGTGAAGCGCATATTCCTGCCCAGCGTTCTGCGTCTGGAGATGGAAAGCGACCGCATGATGCGCTCCTACGCCTGCCCATACATCCAGGGATTGCCATATCTGATCCGCGGTGCGCTTGACCTGGACGCGCGAGGCGTGGAAACGCTCATTCCGGTCATCAACCTGCAACCCGGACGCGAACACGCCAACAAAGCCCTGCGCGAGTTCGCCATTAACCTCGGGCACAGCAGCGCTGACGCGGACAATGCCATCACCCACGCTTGGGAGGCGATGGACGCCTTCCGTAAATCCATGACCGATGCCGGCAGGGAAGTAATGAGCAACCTGAAGGACGATCAGATAGCCATGGTCGTCGTAAGCCGCCCGTATAACGGCTGCGATTCCGGCATGAACCTGAACCTGCCGGGCAAGCTGCGCAGGCTGGGCGTCCTTGCCATCCCGATGGACTTCCTGCCGGCGGACATCCACGAGCTTGGGCTGGACTACCCGCACATGTATTGGAAATACGGGCAGCGGATACTGTCCGTCGCCCGCGTCATCGCAAAGGATCCGAGACTTAATGCCATCTACATCACAAACTTCGGCTGCGGACCCGACTCCTTCATCATGAAGTATTTCGGGCGGGAGATAGGCGACAGCCCCTACCTGACCATTGAGATTGACGAACATAGCGCCGACGTCGGCATCATCACCCGCTGCGAAGCATACCTGGACAGCCTGAAGAACCGGCGCAGCATCGGCTCGCAATCCCGCATGCGCACGACAGGCTTCAAGTATTCGCCCTCGCGCGGGGACAATCACAAGACGGTATGGGTCCCCCACATGGGCGACCACGCCGACGTGCTTTCCGCCGCCATGCGCTCTTGCGGCATTAACGCGCAGCCCATGCCGATGTCTGATCAGGAAAGCCTTGAACTCGGACGGGCGAATACAAGCGGCAAGGAATGCTACCCGTGCATCCTGACCACCGGGGACATGCTCAAGGTCCTAAAGCAGCCCGGAATCGTCCCGTCAAAGACGGCCATGTTCATCGCCGACGCGCTGGGGCCGTGCCGATTCGGTCAATACAACAAGTTTCAGCGGATACTCCTTGACGACCTCGGCTACAGCGACGTGGAAATGATGATCTACGATCAGAACGAGGGCTTCTACAAGGACGCCGGGGCGATGGGCAACACCTTCCTGGTCAGGACGTGGAAGGCGCTCATTCTGATGGACCTTCTTGAGAAGCAGTTGTATCACACGCGCCCGTATGAGAAGGAGCCGGGGAGCGCGGAGAAGGCATATGACGAGATGCTCCAGCGCCTTGTGCGCCGCACGGAGGCCGGCGGGGAGCTTGACAGTCTGGCGCAGGAAATCCGGGAAGCGATGTCCGGCGTTCCGGTTGATCGCTCCAAACCGAGGCCGAAGGTCGGCATCGTCGGGGAAATCTACGTTCGCTCCAACGATTTCTCCAACAATTTCGCCATCCGCCGCCTGGAATCCTTCGGATGCGAAGTGGTTACGCCGACGATCCAGGAATGGATAAACTACATCGCCTACTGCCGGCAGGTTGACTGCCGCACGAAGGGGCATTACGGGGCGCTGGCCAAGGAGTGGCTGCAGGAGTTTGTCCGTTTCAGGCAGGCCAATCGTTACTCAGACACCTTCGACGACGCCGGAATCCCGATGTTGCGCGAATCGAAGATTCCGGACGTGCTCAGGTTGTCGCGTTCCTATCTGCCGGAATCGGTTCGCGGCGAGGGCCACCTGAGCCTCGGACGGTGCGTCGAGTACATCCATGAGGGCCTGAGCGGGCTGGTGAACATCGTTCCGTTCAACTGCATGCCCGGCACGATGGTCAACGCGCTGCTTGAGAATCTGCGGCGGGATTTTGACAAATTCCCCGTCCTCAAAGTCGTCTGCGACGGTCACGTTCAGGCCGGGGAACAGACGCTCATGGAGGCCTTCGCGCATCAGGCGAAACAGCGGATGGAAGCCGACAACGCGCATTAAGGATGCGTAGAATTACTGTCTGGGAGGCCCGGTCAGGTTTTGTCCTCGCATATTCACTCCATTTTAATCTGTGAACCTGACGGAATACAACTTCGCGTTACGAAGGCGGAAACGCACGCCCAACATCCGGTCCGCGCGGTATTCCGATTCCTCCAGCAGACATGAGAGCCTGCCGTTGACTCCCCCGATACGAAAACTCTCGACCTTCCGTCCGGATTCGATCTCAAACGCTTCCATCTCGAGTTGGCCATTTTCTGTATCAGCATCAAGGATTATAGTTTTCGGTCTTTGCCCCATCCTCGGAATGGTAAACTCTCCGTCTCCGCCGACATCCGAAATCGCTGCCAACCGTCCGGGTTTGTAACTGACCGTGACCATGCCGCCTTCCTTCCAGATTGCGAAGTGCAGGCGTCCGCGCAGCATGAAGGGATCGGCGTAACTCCAGAATCCCAAGTCCGTATCCCGAAACGGCCTTGACCACTTCTTTGCGTCCCGGCTCGCAATCAATTCGTATTTACAAATCGCGCTGTGTTTGCCCGGCGCCTCTGGATCGGCATAGTATTTCATCAAAAGTCCCGCGTAAGCGCCGCCGTATCTGAAAGCCTTCATAAGGTAGAACTCCACGTCGGGCGCATCCTGAGCATCCGGATCAAGGAGCGGAACCTGGGGAGTCCAAGTGCGAAGGTTCTTCGAAAGCCGGACTGTCTGGACGCGACGCTTTCCCGGAAGATTATCGGCGCAGGGCTTGTCCGGCCAATCCTTCAGCATCGTCTGATAACAGATGTATTCACCGCCGCATTCGATCAGTGTAAATGCGTCGTTGTGTTCGGTGAAGACCGCACCGGGATCCTTTGTCCAGCCAAGTCCGTCTCCGGAATATGCCGTCATCGCCCCCGCCTGCCCTGCCGCTTCCGGCTGATCCCAATACAGCATTCTGAATCCATCGGCGACGCGAATAATCTGGAAAACGTTAAATCCGCCCCAAGTCGGCGTGTGCGGAGATCGCGTCATACAGACGTTGTTGATCCCGCCCCACGCCGGCGGTTCCACTCTCAGCGGCAGCAATTCAAACTCTTGTCCGCTTGATTTCCCGACACAAAGGGTTCGCTTGTCAATCCACTCCGTCTCGTCGTTGTTGACTCGCTGGTACCAGAGCCTTACTCCGTCTTTCTCCTCAGTTGAAGCGACAGGAGCAAACCATAGCTTCGGCCTTTTCTCATCTCTTTCCAGTAGCGTCAAGCCCGGCTCGGCCTGTTGAGGCTCAATTTTTATCCCTCTGGAATCGTTCAGTTCTTCCGGGAAGAGGAAATTCACTTCGCTTCCGCCCAACGGAACACTTGAAGCCGCAAGCAGCAGCGCCAGTATATTAAGCATTGCGTCAATCCCTCAGCACGGTAATACAATCATAGGTTGGATCAGCCGACGGGGACAGCCGGCTTTGTCTCGGTCTTAGGCTCTCTGCGCTCCCGGGCCGGATGGTAATGGACATGCACCCGCTGGACGAGGTCAATGCTGTTCTTCAGCGTTTTCTCGACCTTCGTGGCTATCCGGTCGCCCTCGGCGACGCTCATGGCTCCGTCAACGCCGATCGTAACGTTGAGTATCACATAAGGCCCGAAACGATGCGCCAGCACCTCCTCCGTCTGCTTGATGCCCTGGATGCCGGTCATGGCCTGTTTGACCTGCTGGCGCAATTCCCGCCCCGGCACGGTGTCCATAAGATCGCCTGACGATTGCCGTAATACTTCGATCCCCGTCCGCAGTATTACGAGAGCCACGATGGCCCCGGCCAGCGGATCAACCCACGGATAACCGGCCCGCCCAAGGAAGATGCCGATACTGGCCGCCATCGCCGCAAAAATGTCGTTTCGATGGTCATAGGCGATGGCCAGCACGGCCGGGTTATTCGCCTTCTCGCCGATGCGTCGAGTGAAGATCGTCAGCGCTATCTTCAGAGCCACCGCAAAAAGGGCGACGGCAAGCGCTCCCAACGATCCGCCGCTGAATTCCCCATGTCCGACCAGCAGGTCGTAGGTCTTGTTGACCGCGTCCCAGAAAATGGCCACCGCAGTCGTCAGAACGAAGGCCCCGACAACCAGGGCAGCAATGCTCTCCAACTGCCGATGCCCATAGGGATGCTCGTCGTCGGCGGGTTTGTGCGCCAGACTCATAAAAAGCCGGACTATGATGAAATACGCGACGTCCGAGGTGGAGTTTATGCCGTCGGCAAGCAGGGCCGGGCTGTGCCCCACGATTCCCATGGTGGTCTTGAGCGCCGCCAGCAGCAGATTTGCCGCCAGCCCCAGGTTCACTGCCAGGATGCTCCGGCTATCCCTGTGCGCAGGCGCTTCAGTTTCCACATTCACTCCTGAAAATCCGACTGAAGTTTCAGTTCCTCGATGAACGCGACCATGTTTTCAATCGGCACGTCGCCCTCGACGGCGTGCGCCGGAGAGAATATGTAACCGCCATCGGCGCCGAGTTCCAGCAGTTTCCGGGTTTCGGCCTTCACGTCGGCGACGCTACCGAAGGGCAGCGTCCGCTGCGTTGACATCCCGCCGTGGAATGCGAGCTTTCCCCGGTACTGCTTCACAAGCGTCTCCACGTCCATGACCTCCGGCTGGAACGGATTGAAGCAGTTCAGCCCGATGGATACCAGATCGTCGAATAATTCGTCCACGTCCCCGCAGGAATGAATAAAGACGTATTTCCCCGCGCCCCTGACTACGGCGTACATTTTTTCCAGGACCGGGAAGATGAACTCGCGCCAGATTTCCGGCCCCATCTGCAATCCGCGCTGCTGCCCCCAGTCGTCACCGAAATAAACGCCGTCAATATCGTATTTCAGCGCTTCGCTTACCTGGGCGATATTGTATTCGGCAATCGCGTCGAACAATTCTCTGACGAATTCCGGATGATCGAGAAAATCGTAAAACAGGTTTTCCATCCCGCGCATGGTCCACGCGCGCTCGTAGAGCGAGAAGCCAATCGAAAAGACGCGGAAACGGTCCCCGTATCGCGCCATTGCGTCGGGGATGTCCTGAAAGAAGCGCGGATTCAACGGATCAGGAAAGCTGTAGCCCTGAAGCGTCGGCTCCGGCAGAACGTGTCCCTTCACGTTGCCTATGTCCTTGTCAACGCTCCTGTCCCACACGACGCCGAACACGTCGCGGACGCAGTCGTTGCCGATGTCCTCAAAAAAGCCAACCCCGTTGCCGAGGCCCAGCAGGTGGTTCTGCATGACGGCTTCAAGGTCTCCCGCGCCGTAATGCTCCACTATCTTGTCCCACGCCTCTTTCGTAAAGCCGTAGGACCACGGCACATAGGGCGGCTTTCGCCCGTCCAGAACCATCCTGACGACCTCTCGTTTGGTCATGGCATCTCCCATCATTTATGGCGCGCCGATGCGGAGGCCAGAGGCCGACGCGAGAACGCGCTGACGCGGAATTTTATTACCTCGTTCTCCTAAACTCCATCGCCGTTTCGATCAATGCCCGGACGTTCTCCCACGGAAAACCGGGATCAATCTCGATATAAAGCCACGATCCCCCTTCCAAAGTTCGGAATGTGCCAAGCAGGTCGTGAACGTATCGCCGCACCTGCTCCGGCGTCGCCCTTTGCATAAGTTCGCCGCGATCCGGATGAAGCTCCACCGCCAGACCCAGGTCCCGGCAGATCGCCGCCAGCTCTCCGAGATCATAAGCCGGCAACTGCGGCCATATCGCCGATACACCTATTTTCCTCAGCTCCGGGATGATCGGGCTGATCTGGCCGCAACTGTGGAAGAAGATCGGCTTGCCCGCCTTGCGTATGGGGTCAAAGAGAGTGTCGAAGCGAGGCATGAAGAAACGTTTCCATGCTGCCGGGGACATTATCATGGCCGTCCCCGTCCCGAAATCGTCTCCGAAGGCGATGCCGTCAACGCCAACGGCCAGCGAATGGGCGACGTGATGGGAGAAATGCTCAACAAGACGGTCCGCCAGCCTGTTGATCTCCGGCGCGTCCGTCCCGATGTCCATCAGCGTGTCCTCAAATCGCCGCAGCGAGTGCAGGCGCTCGAAGATCGAACCGCCGCCGCCCAGACAGAAGTATTCCTCCTTCTGCCGCGATAGTTCCATACGTTGCTTTTCAATCGTGGCGGCGTCGGGGCGCGGCGGATCAGGCATTCGATAGGTTTCCAGATTCGCCCAATCATTGAGCGGCCACTCGACCGGATGGCCCCAGATGCCGAAGATTCGGTATTCCCACCGGATGCCCCATTCGTCAGTCTTGAACTCGTGGTATCTGCCGTCCGCATCGAAGGCTTCAGGCCCCGGCGGGTTTGGAAGCTTCAAGCCGGAAAGATCGCCGAAATCGTGCCCGCAAGCCTTTATGAGATCAACCAGCTTCTGCCCGTGTTCGTAAAGCCCGCCCGGAGCGGCGTAGATGCGGACCGGCAGTCTGTCCGGCGCTTCAAATCCTAACGCTCTGAATATGCGTTCCCTGGCTTTCATCGCTTCGGTCCTCCCATGCAGGCGCGCTGAATCCATGCTTCCCGCCGGACATCGCCGGTTAATTCCCCTTCTTCTGCTGATTGAGCATGTCGGAGAACCAACCGCCGCCCTTCTTCGGTTCCGGCTTTCTCGGCGGCTGGATTGTCACGGCAGGCCGCGCTTGCGGAGCTTGTCCCGGTTGCGGCCGGCCCTGCGGGGGCTTGCCCGGCGCGGTTCGCCCCGCCGCGCGTGAATCCCGCCCAGCCTCCCCCGGTTCGCTCTTCATCGAAAGCGCAATCCGCTTCCGCTCAAGGTCCACCTCCATGACGGTCACCATGACCCTCTGTTGGACCTTCACTACGTCCGCCGGATTCCTCACAAACTGGTCGGCAAGCTGGCTGATGTGGACCAGCCCGTCCTGATGCACGCCGATGTCCACGAACGCTCCGAATGCGACGACATTTGTCACTACGCCCGGCAGCCTCATGCCCGGCTTGACGTCCTCGATCTTCTCAACGCCATCTGCGAAATGGAACGCCTCGAACTTCTGCCGCGGGTCGCGCCCGGGCTTGGCAAGCTCCTGCATGATGTCGTTCAGCGTCGGCAAGCCAACCTTCTCGGTCACGTATTTTCGAAGGTCTATCTTCTTTCTCTGCTCGTCCGATTTCATCAACTCCTGCACGGTGCAGCCCAAATCCTTAGCCATCGTGTTCACGACGGGGTAGCTTTCCGGATGGACCGCGCTGGCGTCAAGCGGGTTCTCGGAATCGCGCACCCGCAGGAAACCCGCCGACTGTTCGAAGGCCTTCGGTCCCAGGCGCGGCACGTCACGCAGTTTCGCGCGCGATTTGAACGGCCCGTTCTCATCGCGATAAGCGACTATGTTGCCGGCCAGTTGCGGGCCAAGCCCGGACACGTATGAAAGCAACTGCTTGCTTGCCGTGTTCACCTCAACGCCCACGCCGTTCACGCAACTCATCACCACGTCATCAAGCCCACGCTTCAGGGCGGGCTGATTCACGTCATGCTGATATTGCCCTACGCCGATGGATTTGGGGTCAATCTTCACCAGTTCAGCCAGCGGATCCATCAACCTGCGCCCGATCGAGACAGATCCGCGCACAGTCACGTCGTGATCCGGAAATTCCTCCCGCGCAGTCTCCGATGCGGAGTAGACGGAAGCCCCGCTCTCGTTCACCATCACAATCGTGATCGCCGCCGGAAGCCCGATCTTGCGAATGAACGCCTCAGTCTCCCGTCCGGCCGTCCCGTTTCCGATGGCGATTGCCTCAACCTTGAACTTCTGGCAAAGACTTTTGACCGTCTCTGCTGCGTCATACGCCTCTGCAGACGACTGATGCGGGAATATCGCCTCGTAATGCAGCAGCTTTCCCTGGCTGTCAAGGCATACCACCTTGCATCCGGTTCTGAAACCCGGGTCAACGCCCATGACGTTTTTGCGCCCAAGCGGGGGGGCCAGCAGGAGTTCCCGGACGTTTTCGGCAAAGACCTTGATGGCTGTCTCGTCGGCCCTCTTCTTCGCCTCCGCGCGAATCTCAGTCTCCATTGAGAAGGACAGCAACCGCTGGTATCCGTCCTCCACCGCCAGGCGGACTTGTTCCGACGCGGCGTTTTTCTCCTTTACATACATTGACGTAAGCTGCCTGACAGCGTCCTCTTCCGGGGGGGCGACGGCGAGAATCAGGAAGCCTTCCTTCTCCCCGCGCAGCATGGCCAGCAGGCGATGCGACGGGGCGGCGGCAATCGGTTCCTCCCACTCGAAATAATCCTTGTATTTCGCCCCTTCCGTCTCCTTGCCGGTGACGGCTCTTGACTTGACCGTTCCTTTTGCGTTGAAGAGGTCGCGCATTCTTGCCCGCGCCTCCTGATCCTCGCTTACCTTTTCCGCGATGATGTCCCTCGCGCCTGCCAGCGCGTCTTCAACCGATTCAACGCCCTTCTCCCGGCTTAAGAACTTCTGGGCTTCAGCGGTTGGATCAATAGTCCCTTGCGCCCAGAGCATATCCGCAAGAGGCTCCAAGCCTTTCTCCTTTGCAATTGTGGCCCTGGTTCGACGCTTAGGCCTGAAGGGAAGGTATACGTCCTCCAGAACCGCCATTGTCTCGGCCGCGTCAACCTTCTTTTTCAATTCGTCGGTAAGCAGGTTGCGTTCCTGAAGCGACTTCAGTATCGCCTCCCGACGCTTGTCCAGTTCGTCAAGCTGCTCCAGGCGGTCCCTTATCGTCGTTATCGCCACCTCGTCCAGGGAGCCTGTCGCTTCCTTCCGGTAGCGCGAAATGAAAGGGACGGTCCCGCCCTCCGCCAGCAACGCGGCGGTAGCGGCGACCTGTTGAATCCTGAGACTTAGTTCCGACGCAATCTTTGCCGCATGCGCTTCGTTCATCGTCGTGAGTTCCACCTCCAGGTCAGAAAGTCTGCAACGTCGTGATACCCGCTCCAAGGGTGACGAAATGCTACACGCTTCGCCCCGCCGTGTCATCAGGGAAAAGATGCAAATTGCCCTCCATCCCTTTATTCCCTGATCAGCCTGCCATGCAAAGTTCTTCTCATTCCCCCGTCGCAAACCTGTGCCCCGTCGCCTCCATATCAACTGCGTAAAGCGATTTGCGGGCTGTTATGTAGAGTGTCTTCATATCCGCCCCGCCGAATGCGCAGTTAGCCGGCTCCTCCGGAATCCTGATTGCGCCAATGAACTTCCCGACAGGTGAAATCACTTGTATACCCAGATCGCTTGTTATGTAAAGATTGCCCATCGTGTCAATCGTCAGCCCGTCTCCCCCCGAATCTACTTTGCCGAAGGATTGCTCAAGCCTGCAGAAAACCTTTCCCTCCCCGATTTTTCCCGGTTCAAGAACCGGGTACGCCATCACTTCGGACTGGCCAGTCGGCACGACGTAGAGCATCTTCTCATCGGGCGAAAGGATGACGCCGTTGGGATTCTTCAATCCCTCGACCAGTCGCGCAACCTTCCCATCCGGCGCGATGTAGTAGACCCCCAGAACGCCCTGAGGCAGCGGTTTCGGCGCGCCGTAGGCGGGATCGGTGAAGTAGATGCCCCCTTGCCTGTCTATCACAAGATCATTTGGCGCGTTGAATCGCTTCCCGCCAAACTCTGAAGCAATGACTTTTTTCATCCCTCCGTCCGCTGAAAGCGCGGACACCCGACCCGCCATCTCGCACGCGACAAGCTCTCCTGCCCGGTTGAACATCAGGCCGTTGGAGGACTCGAACTTATCCGTGTAGACTGAAAGCTTCCCCTCGGAATCGAGTTTGTAGACGAGGCTCTTCGGAATGTCCGAAAAGAACAGGCTTCCCCTTCCGTCCCATGCCGGCCCCTCCGTGAACTCAAAATTCGTATGTAGTTTCCTGACAGGACCTTTCGGGCCGATGCCGGGGATATTGCACTGGGCTGCGTCCTCGGCTCGAACCGGAAAAGCTAACAATACAAATGTGGCAATCAGCACAACTTTGAGCATGTTCACGTTCAGGTCTCCGTCGCCTCAGCGTATCGAAGCTCGTCAACACAAAAAGAACAAATGTTTATTATAAGTCACCGGAGGACTTGATCAACAAACCAAATTGTTCATTCGCGCCGCCTTGTCCGAATCCTGAGCATGTGCTATGCTTCCCCGCTGCCGGCGGAATCCGGCGCGGCGGGTTGTGCAACATTACAAACCCACCCAACATTTTACTTTCATCAGGAGATGCAAAATGAGTTTTGAGGGTCTGCTTCATTCTCTACCAAACGCAAAGAACTTCAGCGCCAGGCGCATCAGCAGTTATGACGTCTCCGGCGGCAACGGCGATGCGTGGCCAATCCAGCCGGGCGAAACCAAGGTCCTCGCGGAGATTGACGGCCCCGGCGTCATCAGCCACATCTGGTTCACAATCTCCTCCCCGGACAAGCACCACCTCCGCAAACTCATCCTCCGCATATACTGGGACGGGGAGAGCAATCCCAGCGTTGACTCCCCGGTCGGCGACTTTTTCGGGCTAGGCCACTCCCGCTCTTACAGCTACCAGTGCGCGTTCTTCAATACTAGCAGCCACGGCAATGGACAGGTCGGCAGCGGGTGCGCCATGAACTGCTGGCTGCCGATGCCTTTCCGAAAACATGCCCGCCTCGAAATCGTCAATGAGCAGGCCGAACCGGTCCGCAGTTTCTACTTCTACATTGACCATCAACTGCACAAGGCGATTGACGACGACGCCCTTTACCTTCACGCCAAGTGGCGTCGCGACAACCCCTGTGAAGGCTGGAAGGGCAAGGGCAGCGTCTGGGCAAGCCCGGAATGGCACAAGCGCGAGGCAGGCCCGGAAGGCAAAAACCTGAGCGACAAGAACAATTACCTCATACTGGACGCCGAAGGCCGCGGTCATTACGTCGGCGTGAATATGAGCATTGACCACCTTTACAAGGGGTGGTACGGCGAAGGGGACGACATGTTCTTCGTTGACGGCGAAAGCTGGCCGCCCTCGCTGCACGGAACCGGCACGGAGGATTACTTCGCCCACGCATGGGGTATGCAGGCCAACGCGCACCTCTACAACGGTCAGTCCTGGGCTGAACTCGAAGATTTCAACCACTGGGGCAAGGTCTGCGTCTACCGCTACCACGTCATGGACCCCGTTCCCTTCACGAAGAAACTCAGGGTGAGCATCGAGCACGGACACGCCAACGACCGCAGCGACGATTACAGTTCCTGCGTCTACTGGTACCAGACCGAACCTCACAAGGAATTCGCGCCCATGCCGCCGGTCGAGGCGCGCCTGCCCAACATCTGATTCAGGGTTAACACTAATGGCGGATAAGCATCGTCTAATTCTCTGCGGCTCGGACGCGGCTGCGATTGACGCAGCCGTATCGCTTGAAGCGACAGGACGAGCGGAAATCGTCGGTTTCTGCGACATTGACGCAGATTCGCACGAGGCAATCGGAAAGCGCTGGCCTGCCGCGCCCGTCAATACCGACTTCGCGGCGCTGGCTAATGATGCAGCGGCGGCGAGTGTTGTCGTTTCAGGCCCAGTCGGGAAGCGCGCGGAACGCTGCCTTGCGGCGATCGAGCATAAGCTGAACGTCCTGATCCCCGGCGTCATGTGCGCCTCGACTTCCGAATGCCGACAGATCGTTGACAGGTTGCGCGGCGCGTCCGGCGTCATGCTTGTCTGCGCCCCGCCGGAGAGATTTCAGGATCCATGGGCGCGGTCAATAACTCTCGCCCGGAGCGGACAACTCGGACGCATCTTCAGCGTTGAGTCAGAACTGGCATTGACGCCTTCGCATTGGAAAGGCCCCGCCGCAGGCGAAGACAGCGATTCCGCCCGCGCGCGGCTCATCCTCCAGCGCGCATCCGGTCAGATCGCACTGCTCCTGGCCGCCGCAGGCGAGCAGATGTCCGAAATCGGCGCAATGCCCGGCGGGCGGGCCAACGCCTTCCCCGGCTGCGATGACACCATTATTGCCGTCGGCCGCGCCGGCTCGGTTGTCTGCCGGCTCACTCTGACCGTTGCCTCGGCATCAAGGCAGGCCGACGGACTTCTGACCGCGCGCGGAACAGACGCCACGGCGACCGATGCCGCCGTCATGCGCGGCGGACCTTCTGCCGACTGCGCCATTACGACCCCAGACGCGCCGGCCACCCTGCCGCAGGTCTTTCTCGACGTTATGGACGGCAAAATGGAAAATCCGTCCGGCTTCGTCCATGCCGCTCGCGTGGTTTCCGTCTGCCAGAGCATTTCGGACAGCATTAGAACAAGGCGGTTCTGCCCGGTTGAACGCTTCGATGAAGGACTCCCGCACCGTCAGCTCCTCATGTCCTGCACTCCGGAAACCTTCGTTAAGCGCGACTGGCCCCTCCCGCCGGGCTACATGCTCAGAGCCTATCGGCCCGGCGACGAACAGGGCATGATCCGGGCGCTGCACGTGGCCGGCTTCACGGAATGGGACCGCGCGAAGATTGACGATTTCCTGACTAAACCGGAGCGACGCGAAGGCACTCATGTGGTTGAACACATTGGCCAGATCGTTGCCGTGACATTTGCGAGCCAGGAAAATGCGGAAAAGCGCGTCGGATGCCTCGATTTCGTCGCATCAGATATTTCCCACAAGGGGCGCGGGCTTGGCTGCGCTGTCTGCGCGGGCGTGGCGCGTTACCTTTTCGGGCGCGGTTACGTCAAGGTCGTCCTCGCTACAGACGACTGGCGGCTGCCGGCGATAACGACGTATCTCAAGATCGGATTCCGCCCCGTGCTTCACCGCGAGGACATGTCCGCGCGCTGGGCCGCAGTCCTGGACCGGCTTGACAGGTACGATCCGCTGCTGCTGCGCGACAGCGGGAAGGGCGCGCGCCCATGAACGCGCAGGAGCTTTCCAACCTTCGTCAGATTGAAGACCTCAACCAGCGCGGCGGGCGAACGCTGAGCATCACGGATATGATTAGGGCCGGGACGCTCAGCGCGCAGATGGCAGCGTACATGTTCCGCGCCGTCGCCCGCGGCGCGTCGGTTCTCACTGCGGCGGTTCCCGGCGGAGCAGGCAAGTCAACATTGCTGGCCAACCTTCTGAATTTCCTCCCGCCCGGAACGCGCATAATCACTACGCCGGACGGCGCGGCCATCCGCGCAAACCTGAAAAAACCGCCAGGCGGCTCCCCATGCTTTCTCGTCCATGAAATCGGCGGCGGACCGTATTACGCCTACATCTGGGAACGCGACGTTGCCGACTTCTTCCGCCTTGCCGGGTCGGGGCGTCGTATAGCTGCCTGTGTTCATGCCGAGACGCTGAAGGGATTGCGCGGGATTCTGCTCTCTCCGCACCTCGGCGTACAGGAAAACGATTTCAGGAATCTCGACCTGATCGCGTTTATGAGCGTCTGCGGAGAAGGGGCGCGCGTCATCAGGCGCGTGTCATCCGTCTGTGACTCTCGCGCTCGTGAGACGCCCGCCGGCGGACGCCCGCAGGCGCATGAAACGGTCTTTCAGTGGGACCGCGCACAGGACGCCTTCTCCGGCCTTCACGATTCTGAACGAAAGAGCCTGTCCCCTTATCTCGATTTCATCGCGGAACTTGTTTCCTCCGACATCTCATTGTTCGAGGACGTGCGCGAAAGGGCGCTCGCCTTCTACGCAAGATTTGAGCCTCCGCAATAAATAGTTCGTCCAGACAGAATCAAACCGTCGCGGAAACTGTTGACTGCGGTTCCAACGGGAAATACCCTATCATCGTGGCGTTAGGGATTCGCTTTTTCACTGGGCACGTTTTCCAGGGAGGCATGAACAGATGCAGGCAATGCCAATCGGAGTTTTTGTTTCAGCAGGCCCTGAGTTGAAGGACAAGCTCCAATTCGTCAAGAAGGCCGGAGCGACAACCGTCCAAATGCACTGCCCGCCGAAGGATGCGCGCAGCCCTGAGGCGATTGAGAAGATCAAGAAACTCCTTGCCGACGCAGACATCGAAGTCACACTGGTCTTCATCGGTTTTCCTGGGGAAAGTTACGCGACCATCCCGATCGTCGCCCAGACAGTCGGCCTGGTCCCCAAGGCTACCCGAGCTGAGCGCCTGACCGAGGCAAAACAGATCGGCGACTTTGCCGCCGCGCTGGGCGCGCCCGGCGTTGGAGTTCACATGGGGTTTATCCCTGAAGACGCCAACGACCCGGAATACAAGGAGGTGGTGAAAACCGCGCAGGAACTGGCGGATTACGTCGGCAAAAAGGGCCTCAGGATGCATCTTGAGACCGGACAGGAATCGGCCAAGGTTCTACTTCGCTTTTTCAAAGACGTCGGACGCGAGAACCTGGCCATCAACTTCGACCCGGCCAATCTCATACTGTACGGCACCGGACAACCCCTTGAGGACCTTAAACTGGTTGGCAGATACGTTAAAAGCTGCCACTGCAAGGATGCGGCAAAATCCGCCGTCAAGGGCGAATGGGGCCGCGAGACCCCGCTCGGCGAGGGCGAGGTTATCATCCCGGAGTTCATTAAGATTCTCAAGAGTCTAGGTTACTCCGGCCCGTTGACCATTGAACGCGAGATATCCGGCGATCAACAACTTGCCGACATCAAGAAGGCAGTCGAACTACTCAAGAAGTGCAAGAAGGACCTGGGCATCGGCGGCTGCGGTTGCTGCTGCAGTTGATGCGTCAGTCTCGGCCGGCCCATTGCTGAAGTAGCACACAATCAGAAACATGAACCTCCGATGCCGGAATGTCGGAGGTTCATTTCTTTTCCACGGATGAGCATTCAAGCGATATTTTACGGACTCGCGCCAGGGCGGCTGGACTCATCCAATTTGCTCATAATAAAGAATTCAACAGTGAAGACACTTGAATCCTGATGCCGCAATGCTGTATATTAGAGGGTCTCATTGTCGGCAACATGATGATGTAATGTCCGGTTATAAGCCGACTTATGCCGGATTGGATGCATGACGGCCGCCCGAGCGGAAGTATCGCGGCAAGGCGGCAGTGGGAAGTGCGTACGTGTTTGAATCGCTGAGTAAAAGCCTGGAGAAGGTCTTTGAGCGGATGCGGGGCAAACCCCGCCTGACCGAAGAAAATGTCCAGGAAGCGCTCCGCGAGGTAAGACTCGCGCTCCTTGAAGCAGACGTGAGTTACAAGGTCGTTCGCGACTTCCTGGGCAAGGTGACCGAGCGCGCGCTCGGCGCGGAGCTCATAAAAAGCGTCACCCCAGGCCAGCAGTTCGTCAAGATCGTGCATGATGAACTCGAGGCGCTGATGGGAGAGGGGGATTCAACCATCCCCTACCGCAAGGAAGGCCTGACGGTTCTGATGCTCGTCGGGCTTCAGGGAAGCGGCAAGACTACGACCTGCGCGAAGCTGGCCATGCTCGTGCGCCAGCAGAAACACAGGCCGATGCTAGTCGCGGCGGACGTGCAGCGCCCAGCGGCCATAGACCAGCTTGAAACGCTAGGCCGGCAGCTTGACGTGCCGGTTCACCTTGAACGCGGCGGCATCCCGCCGTTGATCTGCAAACAGGCCGTGGCAAAGGCCGGAGAGTTAAACTGCGACGTTGTGATACTGGATACGGCAGGCCGACTGCACATTGACCTGCAGATGATGAACGAACTGAAGGACATCGTCCGAATGGTCAAGCCGGATCAGACCTTCCTGGTCTGCGACGCCATGACCGGTCAGGACGCGGTCAACAGCGCGGGCGAGTTCAACCAGCAGCTCCCGGTTGACGGCGTGATACTGACGAAACTGGACGGCGACGCCCGCGGCGGCGCGGCGCTCTCGATCCGCAGCGTCACAGGCAAGCCGATCAAGTTCATCGGCATCGGCGAGAAGCTGGACAAGTTGGAGCCGTTCCATCCGGACCGCATGGCCACGCGCATCCTCGGCATGGGCGACGTAGTGAGCCTTGTCGAGAAGGCGCAGGACGTGATGGCCGAGGAAGAGGCCGAGGAACTGGAACGCAAGCTCCGCACGGAGCGCTTTGACCTGGAGGACTTCCTGAAGCAGATCCAGGCGCTGCGGCGCATGGGGCCGCTCAAGGACATCATGGGCATGCTCCCGTTCTTCGGCAACAGGATGTCGGAGATCGAGATTGACGAGAGCGGCATTGATCGCGTCGAGGCGATAATATGCTCAATGACGCGCCTGGAGCGCAGCCAGCCTGAGATCATTGACTCCAGCCGCAGACAGCGCATCGCCCAGGGAAGCGGGACGGACCCGCAGGACATAAACCGCCTGCTCAAGCAGTTCAAGCAGATGAGAAAGCTTCTTTTCCGGATGACCGGGCCGAAGGGCGAGGAAATGCTTGAGGCCATGACGGGCGGGATGCAGCAACAGCAGGAAATAGGGCCGGGCGTCGGACGCGCCATGATGGACCCCCGGCGGCGCAAACTGGCCCGGGAAAAGAGAAAGAAGTCAAAGCGGCGAAGACATCGCCACTGAGACCCCTGACGCAACCTTTTTTTGATGGAGCAATGGATGGTTAGGATTCGTTTGAAAAGGACCGGACGCACGAACCGCCCGTCCTGGCGCATCGCGGTTTTCGACCAGCGCACGCGCCGCGACGGAACGGACATTGAGGTGCTGGGCAGTTACGACCCGCTGGCAAAGGACGACTCCAAGAAGGTGTCGCTCAACAAGGAGCGCGCGGAATACTGGCTAGGGAAAGGCGCTCAGCCGACCAGGACGGTAGCCAGGTTCTTCGCCAACGCTGGAATCGCCGTAAAGAAATGAGCGCGGCTCTGCGCGTTGACGTCCTGACGATCTTCCCGGAGATATTCCGCCCCGCGCTCTCGACTTCCATCCCCGGCATCGCCGAGAGGAAGGGAGCGGTCGTCTACCGCCTGCACGACATCCGCGACTTCGCGACGGACAGCCACAGGAGCGTGGACGACAGGCCGTACGGCGGCGGACCGGGAATGGTCATGAAGCCGGACCCAATTTTCCACTGCGTGGAAGCGGCGGAGGCGCAGGATCCGGAGCCGGCGTTCAGGATACTCCTGACGCCGCAGGGCGAGAGACTTACACAGAAGCGCGTCGAGGACCTTGCGCTGAAACGCAGATTGTTGATTGTCTGCGGTCACTACGAAGGCTTTGACGAACGCGTTCGAGAGGGCCTGCGGCCATGCGAAATCTCCGTCGGGGACTACGTGCTCAGCGGCGGTGAATTCGCGGCCTTCGTCCTGATTGACGCAGTCGTAAGGTTGTTGCCCGGCGTGCTGGGCGACGCGGATTCCGCAAAGGATGAATCGTTCACAAGCGGGTTGCTTGAATACCCGCATTACACAAGGCCGTCCGAGTTCAGAGGAATGAAAGTGCCGGAAATTCTTCTCTCGGGCGATCACGCGAAGGTCGCGCAATGGCGTCGGGAGCAGGCTATCCTGCGCACGCGACTCAGGCGCGCCGACCTTCTGCCCGAAGAGGAAAAGGAGAAAGGATAAACAATGGGCGTCATTCAAGACATCCAGAAGGCTCAGATGAAGACCGAGTTGCCGGAATTCAAGGTCGGCGACCAGGTGGACGTGGGAGTCCAGATCGTCGAAGGCGACAAGCAGCGCACGCAGGTCTTCAACGGCGTCGTAATAGCCCGCTACGGCAAGGGCATCGCCGAGAAATTCAAGGTCCGCCGCATCGTTCAGGACGAGGGCGTCGAGCGCACGTTCCCTCTGCACTCCCCCGCGGTGCTCTGGGTGAAAGTCAAGCGCCAGGGCAGCGTCAGAAGGGCGAAGCTCTACTACCTCCGCGGACGCCTCGGCAAGGCCAGCCGTATAAAAGAAAAGTTCGAAACAAAGGAGTAAGCGGCGTGTTGCAGCGCGTCCCCGCCGGATCTCCCGGCGATGCGGCCCGGGGGGAATCTTCGTGTTCTCGCCCCTGAGGAAAATGCTCACCGGGCATCTGAAAGCCTTCGGACATAAAACCCCGGAGCGCCGGAAAGAATCTGCAACCGGAACAGGCTATGAAGGAGAGAATCTTGCCGCCGCGTTCCTTCGCGCGAAAGGTTTGACAATACTTGAGCGGAATTACGCCTGCGCACGGGGTGAGATTGACATCATCGCGTTCCACAGGGGAACCGTCGTATTCGTCGAGGTGAAATTTCGAGCCTCACCGGACGCCCCGGACCCGGTCACCGCAGTCGGCGAGACCAAGCAGACTCGGTTGAAGGCCGCCGCCGCGCATTACATCGCCGCGAAGAAACTGATGGAGCGGAACATCGGCGCAAGGATTGACGTGCTGGGGATACGAAAAGAGGCGAGCGGCAACTTCTCCTATGATTATCGCACGGACGCTCTCGAAGCCCCGCAGATCATTACCTGACGCTGAAACGCTGAAAGGCCGCCGATATGGAACTCGTTGACACTCATGCGCACCTGGACTGGAGAAGCTTCAAGGATGATCTTCCGCAGGTCATAGCAAACGCCTGTAACGCCGGAGTGACCCGCGTCATAACCGTTGGCGCATCCCTGGAGCGCTCTCGAAAAGCTATTGAGATAGCCCGGACTTACACAGGGGTCTACGCCGCCGTGGGGATTCATCCGAACGATCTTTCAGCGATTGCGGACAGAGACTGGGACGCGCTGGCGGAGCTTGCAGGGCTGCCGGAAGTCGTTGCCGTGGGCGAAACCGGGCTGGATTTCTATCGGGACGGTTCTCCCAGGGAACTACAGAGCAGGTACTTCCTCAAACATCTGGACCTTGCGCGAGCCGCGGGCAAACCGGCTGTTCTGCACATACGGGACGCTGCGCAGGATGCGCTCAAGCTTCTGGAAGGACGCGCCGGAGATGGAGTATCACTGGTCTGGCACTGCTTTTCCGGGAATGCGCGGGACGCCGCGCGCGCGGTCGCTCTGGGCATGTCATTCTCGGTCGGCGGCTCGCTGACGTATCGCGGCAACGACGACCTGCGAAAGGCAGTGGCCGGCATTCCTCCAGACAGGCTCATGCTGGAAACCGACTGCCCGTTCCTTACCCCTGAGCCTCACAGGAACACAGTTCGCAGGAACGAGCCGGCCCTCGTCGTCCACGTTCTGGGCGTTCTGGCGCGGCTCATGGGCATGAGCGAAGAGGATGCCGCAACCGTAACCACCGCAAACGCCGGACGGGTCTTCAAACTGGCGTAATCCCCGTTCGAAACCGTCACCGCCCTGATATCACCCTTGCCAGTTCCGCCGTCAGTTCCTCGATCATGTACGGCTTTGACACACAGCCGACAAAGCCGTATTGCCTGAAGTGCGCCATGACGGGGGCGTTCGCGTAACCGCTAGCGACTATCGCCCGCGCGCCGGGGTCCAGCCGCAATATCTCGCGCACTGCCCGCTCGCCGCCCATCCCCCCGCGCACCGTCAGGTCCATTATTACCGCGTCATACGCTAGTCCGGCGTCCATGGCGGCCTTATAAAGGGCGATGGCCTCCTCGCCGTTGCGCGACTTGTCCGACCGGTAGCCGCACTCGGCAAGCAGTTCCCCCGCAACGTCGAGAACGACCTCATCGTCGTCCATTACAAGAACACGTCCCTTTCCCGGACCGGCAGGTCTTTCGGGAATCTCTTCGTCTCGCGGCTGATCCTCTGAAACCGGCAGGAAGACGCTGAATCTGGCGCCTTCATCAGTCCGCGATTCGACGGCTATGTGCCCCCCGTGCCGCCGCACGATCGAAAACGCCGATGTCAGCCCAAGCCCGCTGTGGCCGTCCTTTGTAGTGAAGAACGGATCGAATATCTTATTCGCAATTTCAGCGGGGATTGCGCAGCCGTGGTCGCGAACCTCGATCATGACATATTCGCCCGGCGGAAGCGGAACGCCGCTTGTCTCATCCAATCGAGTGTTTGCCGCGGTCACCTCAATGTCCTGCCCCGTCTCCGATGCTTGAACAGCGTTGAGGACAAGGTTGTTGACGACCTGCGACAATTGCGTCATGTCGGCGTTGACCGCTTTCAAATCCGCCTGAATATTGAAGCGGCATCCGGATGACGCGCCGCGCAATGCGAGGTCCGCCGCGTCGCGGATCGCCTTCTGGATGAATGCAGGCTCGCGCCGTGGAGCGCCGCCGCGGGCAAATGTCAAAAGTTTCCGTGTCAGGTCTTTGGCGGCGCCACAGGCCTTTTCCGCCTCCTGAAGCCGTTTGAGAACCTTCTCGTCGCCGCCTTTGGCCAGACTCCGGGCCAGTGAGATGTTGCCGAGAATCCCGGTCAGGATGTTATTGAAATCGTGCGCGATGCCGCCGGCCAGAAAGCCCAGGGCGTCAAGCCGTTGAGCCTTGTCAAGCTCTTCTTCCATCCTCGTCTCTTGAGTTACGTCTCTGAAGACAATGATGACCCCGCTGACTTTCCCCGCCGCGTCGCGTATCGGCGCGCCCTTTTCGGATATCAGAATCTCCGTCCCGTCCCTGCGGATCACAAGGCAGTTCTCCCCGAAGCCGATCGCTTCACCGGCTTCCAGCACAAGGCGCACGGGATCGCCGACCTGTTCCCTCGTCTGGCCGTTCAGAATCACCAGCACCTCGCTCAACGGCCTACCCGCCGCCTCGGACTGCTTCCAGCCGGATATGTCCTCCGCCCCCCCGTTCATCAGCGCGATCCGGCCTTCAAGGTTCGTCGCAATCACGCCGTCGCCGATGGATCGGAGCGTAACCGACAATCGTTCCTTCTCTGCGGCCAACGCGTCCTCTGCCTTTCGTCTGGCCGTGATGTTCTCGTGCGCGATTACAGCCTTGGGCGGGCCGTCGCCGGGAAACTTCGTCACCCTACCGATGAACCATCGCTCCTCCGTCGGCGAATGGCAGGAATATTCCTTCTCGAACCTTGCCGCGCGCCCGGCCAGGACGTCTCTGATCCCCGCCGCAAACTCCATTGCGGTTCCGGCGTCCGGCCCCTGCGCCGAGTCGCAAACGTTAAGGTAATCGGCGCCTTCGCAGACGTTGATTGTCACGGGAGGATTTTCGCGGACGAAATTGCGCCATGCCTTGTTCACGGCGATTATCTCCCCCGCCTCGTTCACAATTGCTATGTTAGCAGAAAGCCCGTCGAGCACGGATCGCAGGAACAATTCGGATTCGCGGAGCGCCTTTTCTGCGCGCTTGATGTCCGTTATGTCAGTTGCGATCGCCAGCAGGGATGAAAACTCTCCATTTTCATCCTTAATCGGCTGTATGCTTGTTCGAAACCACTTTTCCTCCCCGCCCAGCGTGACGGAGAATTCCACGGTGGTTCTCTTGCCGGCCCCCAGCAACTCATCCCGAATCGCCAATAATCCGGTCAACTGCTCCGGCGGAATCAGTTCCATGATGTTTCGGCCTATAAAGTCTTCGGGCTTCCCGCCTAGGCCCTGCGCGGCCTGCGCATTCAGGAAGAGCAACCGCCCTTCCCTTGTGATCGTGACAATACCTTCCCCTGCTGTCTCGACCAGCGTGCGGTACTTCCCCTCGCTCTCACGCAGGGCGCTCTCCGCCCGATCCCTTTCCCGGACGTTTTCCCATTCCCGCAGCGCCCTTTCCGCCGCAATCGGCATGTCCTGCAGGGACTGCGGGGATTTTACAATGTAATCCGCCGCCCCCGACTTCATGGCGTTGACGGCCTCTGCCTGATCGCCGTAGCCGGTCATGATGACTATCGGAAACTTATCTCTCCATTCGCCTTTCAGAAGCTCGGTTCCCGAACCGTCCGGAAGACGAAGGTCTGCGATGACAATATCAGGCATCCGCGCCGCGATCTCTGCCACCGCCTGCGCAAGGCTTGAGACTGGAACAAAGCGGAATCTCTCCGAATGCTTCTCGAATATCCGGGACAAGAGTCGGACTTGGAACTCGTCGTCGTCAACGAGAAGCAGATGTGTCGTTTTCCTGGCAGATTCGTACATGACTTGCGGTCTGGCCTTTCAATGCTCATGCGCACCTGCTTGGAACTTCAAGAAATCGCAAGCAGGATTGCATGCGAATTACCCCCGCCTGTCAGAATTATAGCATATCTTTATTATCCAATACACCGGAGGCAACAACTTTTTCCGCATGGCGTTGCCGCCTTTTCCCGGATATTCCGCTCTGCGAGACTGCCAGCCCGGTCATGAGCAGCGCCAGGAGCCAGACGAGCGGGACCGCCAGAAACAGTGAATCCGCCCCATGAATAAGCGGCAGCCATATGGCGACCAACCCCCCGAGAACCGCCCCGAATGCGTCCGCCACAAAAAGGTCCAGCAGCCTTCGCTGGAAGGCTATCGCCAGCAGCGGGAAGAATATGCCGCCCGCGAAAGACAGCGCGCACAGGCACAAGGCGGACGTCCCGCCGTTCCACCGGGCGGCGACGATGGCCAGCCCAAACGCGCCCGCCGCGCCAGCCAATGCAGCGATCTTCCACCATTTCAACGCGAGGCTGGCCGCCCCCCACGCCAACAGGAAGATCGCCGAACCCACAAAAAAAGCCTCAAGCGGGTTATACATGTTCCGCACGAGCCACAGGATCACGGCATTCTCCAGACAGACGAAGTTCGCGCCGACCGCGATCCCGGCCACCACCAGGAGAATGGCAGTTCCATTCCGCTCTCCTGACGCCGCGCCTTCAGATTTCTTTCGGGCCGCCGATGCCGCCAGCGCTGCGCAACCAGTAATGCCCAGAATCCCGAGAATTCCCAGACTGAGTTGCAGCGTCCGCTTCTCAAAGATGTTCCCGAACACAGCCATGATCCACGGAGAATCATCTGCCAGGAACGGCCCGTCCCCCATGCCCACATCCGGATGAGTCGAAAATCTTTCCCCACTCAGCACGCGCGCCCCGGCGTCCGTGATGCGGAATCGCGGCTCACCGGACCATCCCAGCAGCACAAACGCCTCCCAACGCCATATCTCGCTTTCGTACTTTTCTCTGTGCCAGCCCTCCACGCCCATGCCGGCCCGGCGCATTGTTCGAGCGTAAATGTCATAGAGTCTTTTATTTACGTCAATGCCTTTCACTACGGCGGCCACCCCGCCGGACTTGAGCCTTTCGCGGATGAGGCGCATGGACTCCACTGTGTGCAGGCTTTCGCCGGGATCAAACACCCCGCGGAACGCGGCGACGTAAGACTCCGTGTTTGGCAGCATTATCAGGTCGAATTTCTCGGATGTTCTCTCCAGGTAACGGCGTCCGTCCCCGACCACGACCTCCACGCGCGGATCAAGGTAGGCGCCTCCATTGAATTGCGCTCCTTCGTTCCTGAAATACTCGACAACCTCTGGAACGACCTCGATGGCGACCACCCGGCGCGGATTGGTTTCCAGCGCCATCTTTATCTGTTTACCGCCACCTGCGCCAATAAGACAGATGTCGCAGCCGGGCGGCAACATGCCGAAGGTCTGAGCTTCCACGCTTATCCGGTAGGTCCGCGTGAGGCGCGGAGCCACCCACCAGATGACAACGCCATCGTAATAGCCATATAGCTCCCCGGCGCAGGAAAGCGTCGCAAAGTGGCAGAACTTGCCCCATTCCATATGCTCGATTCCGGCCGGTTCCGCGGTTTGGAGTGGAACACCAAGAAGAGGATGCCGGCCATTCCGTATTGGATCACTCGGACGGTTAAATCCTTTTGGCAGGATCGCCGACTGGAATGGAATTTCCGCTGAACCGACCACGGCAAAGACGGCAAACGCAACAACATATCCTCCAATGCGTCTCATCGCCGGAACTGCCCTGATCGCCAGAATATCCCTTGCCAGCAATCCAATTACAGGAACGACTGCTACCGTCGTGAGCCATCCCCATCGGGGCACGCTCCACTGCCCGAACGCCATCGCGGCCACCAGCGCCCAGACGAAAATGAGGTAGAATCCCCTCCTGAGTCTTCCCTGGCGCATAGCCGCCTCGAAACCGATAAACTCCGCCGCTCCCCAGAGCGCGAAGAAGGGGAAAGTCACAGCCGTCTGATACAGCAGCAGCGCCCAGAATCGCGAAACGGGAACTCGCCCTGTAAGATAGGCAATCTCATAATAGTCCGGCGCCTGAGCATTAAGCCATGCCAGCAATGGAAGTCCCGCTGATACGGGAACGAGCGCAAGGATTGTGAGGGACAGGAATTCCCCCGACCTTTCCCTCCGTTTCCGGGCAAACCAGCCGCCGACAGGCATTCCGACCGCAAAATAGAACACAAAAAAGGCCGTCCCCGTAAAAACCAGGCTCACGACCCTGAAAAGGCAAACAGAAAGAAGAGCGTAACCGAAGGCCATCAGGAAAAGGGCCGCCGCTGTTCTGACTGGGCCAGGAGACTCGGCCAGACCGCCAGCCGACGCGGAAGCACATCCAGGATCGCGCGAAAGTCCCGGTATCCCCTTCACTCCCGCCCTCCGGCGCCGCTATCAAGGACTGGTTCGATCCGCCTTCGGGATATCGCCAGCACTACCAGCAACAATGCGACAAGCCAGACGACGGGAACCGTCATGAACAACGATTCAATGCCGTATGCCAGCGGCAGCCAGATGGACGCCATTCCTCCAATAACCGCTCCAATTGCGTCCGATATGAAAAGGTCCAGCAGTCTGCGCTCGAAGCGGATGGCAAGCAGAGGGAAGAAGACGCCCCCCCCCAAGGCCAGCGCTGCGAGGCAGAAAGCCGCGCCATTGCCTTGCCAGCGCGTGGCAATGATCACCAGGGCAAAGGCCCCGCCCGCCCCGCACAGCACAGCGATTTTCCAGCTTCGCAAAACAAAACTGCCCGCCCCCCAAACAAGCAAGAACAAAGCCGATCCCACAAAAAATGCCTGCAGGGGATTAAACATATTTCTCACAAGCCAAAGGATGACGGCGTTCTCCACGCACACAAAATTCGCGCCAACCGCCATGCCGGCCGATACAAGTATAAGGGGCATCTTCCATGCGGCATTTCCGGAACCGCCAGACGATCCCCGCAGCGTTGACGTAATGATGACCGCCGCGCCGCCAGTCAATCCCAGCAAAACGATCAACCCGATGTGCAAACCCAGGGAACGCTTGTTAAGAATGTTGCCGAAGACGGCCATAATCCATGGAGAGTTGTCCCTCAACACGGGGCCGGGACCTGCCCCAACGCCGGTTTCGCGGATGAAGCGTTCGCCGCTGAGGGCTGCCGCGCCTTCCGGTCCGATCTGGAAAGCCGGTTCGCCGACACAGCCGATCAGCAGAAACGCTTCCCATTTCCATGGCTCGCTCTCATATACTCCGCGATGCCAGCCCTCGACGCCCATGCCTGCCTCGCGCATGGTCCGCGCAAAAAGATCGTACAGCCTTTTGTTTATGTCTATCCCCTTGATGACGGCGGCAACGCCTCCAGGCTTCAATCGCCGAACAATAATCCGCATTGCTTCAACCGTATGCAGGCTTTCGCCAGGTTCAAACATGCCCTTGAACGCGGCGACGCAGGACTCGGTATAGGGCAACATGATCAGATCGAATTTATCGGATACTCCCTCAAGGTATTTCCTCCCGTCTCCAACAACCGTTTCGACTCTCGGATCCAGGTAGGCGCCATTATTGAACCGCGAACCTTCGTTCTTGAGGAACCTTATCGCCTCCGGCACGACCTCGACTGCCACGACGCGGCGCGCGCCGGCCGCGAGAGCCATCTGAACCTGCTTGCCGCCGCCGCAGCCAATAAGGCAGACGTCGGCCCCTTTCGGGAGCATGGCAAGCGCCTGACCGTCAACACTCACACGGTCGCCGCGCCGAAGCTCGGACCCGACCCACCAATGGAGGACTCCGTCATAATAGCCCCAGAGGTTGTCAGCCGTGGAGATTGCTGTAAAGTGGCAAAACCTGCCCCATTCCTGCCTTTCTATCACAACCGGCGACTGACGTTCGAGCGGAGACCCCATCAACGGGTGCATGCCTCTGATTGCATCGCTGGGATGAAGATAGCCGGTCGGCATGGCGGCGATCTGGAAGGACTTCTCGGCAGGCCCGATTAACAGGAATGCGGCTGATGATGCGGCGTAGAAAGTCAGTCTCTTCCAGACCGGATATTTGCCCGCCCTCAGGATGTCCAGCGCGACAAGGGCCGCCGCCGGCACAACCGCGACAGTTCTAAGCCAACCCCAGCGCGGCATGCTCCACTGCCCGAATGCCATCGCCGCCACCAAAGCCCAAACAAAGAGGATATAGAACAGTCTGCGCAGCCTGCCGTTGCCCATTGCGACCCCGAACCCGTTGAATTCAGCCGCTCCCCACAATGCGAAGAACGGAAAGGTTATCGCGGTCTGATACGCCAGCAACGCCCATATGCGCGTGAGGGGGACTCCGGCGTTCAGGTACGCCTCACCGGAGAAATCCGGAGAAAGGGAACTGAGCCATGCCATCGCAGGCATCAGCGCCGCGGCAGGTATCAGGGCAAAGATCGTCCGGCGGAAAAAGGCGGTCCCCCGATCTTTCCGACGCCACGCCAGCCATCCGCCCGCCGGCATCCCGACGGAAACATAAAACACGAAAAACGCCGTCCCGGTAAATACCAGACTAACCACTTTGAAAAGACATACGGACAGAAGCGCGTACCCGAAGGCCATGATGAACAGCGCCGCCGCTATTCGCGCGGTTCCGGCATGATCGTTCGCCGGTTTCTCAGTCTCGCCGAGGCTCCTCGACCTGTCGCCTGACATTGCGCCTTCTGTCATCCTCTGGGCTTTCTTATCCGCATCGCGTCCCGCTTCCTTTTCGGGGGAGAGAGTTCCGCCCGTCCTTCTGCGCGCATAACCCGGGCGGGAACGCCTTATATCCTATCGCAACCAGTTGCGCAAGGAATAGAACCTGCTGCGGAAGACTCCAAGTTCAGCCAGTCGGAAGCGATAATTAAGAATGCTCGTGCGCAGCACCCAGAGATGATAAAAGCGCATTATCAGACGATAGACCCGGAAGGACGGACCTTTAATGAGCATTTTCACAAGCGGCAGCAGGCGCGGATGCCGTGAGACTATGGTAAAGAACTTCTGAAGATTCTCGATTTGCCGCTTCTCATCCGGCCCGCTGAAATCGAATGGAGAGGTTGTCTGCTCATTGAGCATCCCGCTGACCTCGAAATCCTCCTTCAGACAACCCATCTCCCGCGCGATGTCGTGTATGCGCGTTCCCGGAATAGGTTGAAGCAGGAAACATTTCGCGCAGTCAATCCGGTTATCCATGTTGAAACGCAGCGTGGCGAAAGCGGTCTCCAGCGATTCCCCCGGCGCGCCGATCAGGTTCTCAGTCCATATTTTCAGTCCGTGCCGCTTCAGCGTCCTCACCGCCAGGGTCAACTGTTCCCCGGAGAGCCTACGCTCCAGGATTTCATTTCGCGTTCGCTCATCGGCGCTCTCAATTCCGATGATTACGGAATGGCATCCCGCCCGAACCAGCGGTTCCACAAGTTCCTCCGTGGCGATGTCGGGACGGAGATTGACCGTGAACGGCAGACCAACTTCCCTCTTATAGACATCTGCGAAGCGACGGGCGTAGTCCGGAGTGAGAGCGAATATGTCGTCCCAGAACATAACGTAATCCAGCGGATATCGCTGCCTGACTTCGCAGATCTCGCGCGCCACGTTTTCCGGGGAGCGCTGTCGCACATATGATCCCAACCCCCTGTAAAGCTCCTTGTAACGGGGATTGAAGCAATAGCTGCACGAGTAAGGACACCCCCGCGAGGTCAGAAACGCCTTGATCCCCTGCCCCGCCAGCGAGGGGCATTCGTTGTAAAGCATCTCCCTGTCCGGGAACGGCAACGAGTCAAGATCGCTCTCAAGCGGGCGCAAGGGATTGCGGATAATCCGGCCGTTGCGGCGGATCCAGAGGTTCTGAATCTGCGAGATATCCTTCCCGCGCTCCAATCCTTCGGCAAGCTCAGAGATGGCCCCCTCCCCCTCCCCGACGCACACGGCGTCAAGCCAGGGATTCTCTTCAATAAAATCCGGAAATGATGTCGGATGCGCCCCTCCTGCAATGATGAACGCGCCAGGCAGTTCTGCCCGGAAGCGACGCCCCAGTTCCGTGCTGACGACGCCCTCGATAGTCGTCAGGCTTAATGCGACGATATCCGGCTTCCATGTGATTCCCGCCCGGAATGAAGACCGCCTGCTGCCTATGGCCAGGCGCGTCTGATGTCCCCGGAGTTTCAGGACTGCCGAGAGGGTTGTCACGCCCATCTCATCCAGTTCCGGGTATTCGTATTTGACGAACAGAATCTTCATCGGGCCGTTGTCCGGCAACGAATTCCAAGCACATAAGTTTTGTTGAAGGCTTCCGAGGATTCTATTCAGTCATGCGGCAGTTTGAAAGAGCCGGCGGCAGGATTATGGGCAATCATGTCCTGGATGAACGAAACATTTGTGAGGCTCAGACAGCATGGGGGGCGCCCCCAAACGGCCCCCGGATGGGGGGATGAATGTGCGGAAAACCTTGCTGGGGTTGTTATCTGTGGTTGCTCTAAGCCCAGGCTTTACAGGAATATGGTTTGATAATTTATAAGCGATCACGTTACAAACATTGCGGATATTCCGGCCTTGACAATTCCCGGCAACAGGTTATTATTCAGTAGTGTAAGAGCGGGAGTAATTCAGCGGTAGAATGTCAGCTTCCCAAGCTGGACGTCGCGGGTTCGAGTCCCGTCTCCCGCTCCAGCAAATATATACAGACCCGTCCGCGAGACGGGTCTTTCATTTTAATTTGCCGGCGCGGGCTTGACTTCACAACCGCAGACCGCGCCGTGGATGAACCATGCAGGGGGAAAGGTAATCATGAGGATTGTCATGCTGACAGTCGCCGTAGCCATGGCAGCGGTCGGTGAGGCGACGGCAAAGACGGAACCGACCCTGGTCACGCGGCAGGAGATCGCTAACGCGCGGCGCAACGTGGCGCGTTACGACTGGGCGAAGGAAATTCTGGAGCGGCAGAAGAAGGCCTGCGCCGACTGGGTGAAGCAGGATGACGAGACGCTCTGGCGGCTCGTGCCGGATCAGCGTATCGCGCGGGGCATCCACCTCAACTCGGATGTCGGATGTCCCAAATGTGGAAGGGGTTGCTACAAATTCGGCAATTATCCATGGAAGTGGGACAGTTGGGAAAGACCGTGGAAGATCGAGTGCCCGAACTGCGGCGTAATTTTGCCGACGAACGACTGGACTGCCTTCTGGAATTCCGGGCGCGGGGCGGACGGCAGATTCGATCCCGCAAAGGCCGACCGCAGGCTCCTTTTCAATACAGAGCATCCCGATCCGAAAGACCCGCTGCATATGTGGGGCGTAACGGACGGAACGGGCTTTATTGATGAGGATGGGAATCGCTTTTGGATTATCGGATACTACTGCCACTGGTACTGGTACGCCATCATCTCCGCCGTTGACGCAATGTCGGAAGTATATGCTTTGTCAGGGGATGCGACATACGGGCACAAGTGTCTGGTTCTGCTTGACCGGATTGCCGATCTCTATCCGGAGATGGACCTGCGTCCATACGGGGAGCAGGGATACTACAATTCCGACGGCGGCAGCAAGCGGGGGCGCATTGTCGGGCGGATATGGGAATGCGGGCAGATGACAAAGCTGGTCGGGGCATATGACCGTGTCTATGATGCGGCGGAGAACGATCCGGAGTTTGTTGCGTTTCTATCTGGCAAGGCAAAAGCGGCGGGACTTGCCAACGATAAGTCATCGCCGGCGGCGATAAGGAAGAACATCGAGGACGGTCTGATACGAGAGGTCATCCGCGGGGTTTGTGAGGGCGACATACAGGGCAACGCCGGGATGCACCAGACGACGATGGCATACGCCGCGATCTGCCTGGACGATCCGGTGGAGACGCCGAATGCGCTGGGCTGGATTTTCAGTCCGTCCGGCGGAGCATTGCCCCGGATTCTGGTCGAGCTTGTGGACCGGGACGGCGTCGGCAGCGAGGGAGCGCCGGGTTACTCGCTGGGCTGGACAAGCTGGCTCGGACCATGCGCGAAGGCGCTGAATCGTTACAGGAAGTGGGACGGGCCGGACCCGGTGCGCGACTATCCGCAGTTCGCCAACATGCACAAGAGTTCCTACCTGATGACGTCTTTGGACAAGTATACGCCACACATTGGGGACACCGGCAGCACGGGGAATCCGGGGATGGTGAACGTCAGCGCGGCGCTCTACTTCGAGGCATGGCGGCTTTTCGGCGATCCGCTATATGGAAGGATTGCGTGGCGGTTGAACGGGAACTCGGCGGCGGGCTTGCGGGGCGGCGTCTATGATGCGGAGCCTGAAGCCGAGGCCGCGCGGCTTCAGGAGGCGGTCAGAGGTTTGTCGGAGTTCGCGCTGACCAGCAACAATCTGAACGGGTATGGGCTTGCCACGCTTCGCGCCGGGAAGGGGGCGAACCAGCGAGCCGTCTGGCTCTATTATGGGCGCAACATCGGGCACGGGCATTCCGACCGGCTCAACTGGGGCATGTTCTACAAGGGCACTGACGTGACACCCGATCTCGGTTATCCCGAATACGCGGACGGCAAGTGGCCCAAGCGGGGGATGTGGACGAACAACACGATTTCGCACAACACGGTCATCGTTGACGCGCGCAAACAGGACGGCAACTGGGGCGGGCATTGCAGGGACTTTACGGATATGGGTTGGGCGCGGATGGCAGACGTTTCAAGCCCGAACGCATACGGAATCGAGGAATACCGCCGGACGCTTGTCATGGTTGACGCGGATGAAGAGGATTCGTACGTCGTGGACGTCTTCCGATGCGCGGGGGGGAGGGATCACGTAATGTCATTCCATGCGGCGGCGGGGGAAATGAGCGCCGAAGGGATCGAGTTTGTGGCGCAGGATGGAGGTTCATATGCCGGAGCGGACATTCCGTTTAAGAAAGGGTATGACGGGCCTGAAGACGGAAGTTATCGCGGCAGCGGTTTCTCGTGGCTCCATGATGTCGCGCGGGCGAAAAATCCCAAACCGGGGTGGGCGGTTGAATATGACATGGTTGACACATGGAAGACGTTCCCGGAGGGGGCGGACATGCGCCTGCGGTGCGATTTCCTGAGTCCTGTGGATGAGGCAGCACGGGCGCTTGGAGATCCGCCGGACAATAAGCCGGGCAATCCGAAGAACCTGAACTACGTTCTCAACAGCCGGAGCGGGGAGAACCTGCGGAGCGTGTTTCTGAGCGTGATAGAGGCATATGCGTTTCCGTCCCGAAAGGTGAAGTCGGTCGAGCGGATTGACATGGGGCTTGATCCTCACGACTTCGCGGCGATAGGTGTGAAGGCGACGCTTCAGGACGGGCGTGTGGATTACATCCTTTTGGCTGACGATGGTTCCAAGGCCTGGAGACTTGGCGAAGGGATTGAGGTCGCGGGGCGATGCGCGGTTGTGAGGATGAAGGATGGCAGGCCGGAGAAGGCTTGCGGCGTCGGAATCTTGCGGATCAGGATTGGGGAGACCATCCTGAATCCCGCACTCACAGTTTGCACTGGCTCGATCATGGAATTTGAGAGGGATGCGACAAAGCCCGCATGGATTGACGCCGACGTGTCGCTTCCGAAGGGGAGCGCGCTGGCGGGGCGGATGTTGAGAGTGTTCAACGATGGCGAACGCGACGCATGTTACGAGATTGAGCGCATAGAGACGACTCCCGGTGGTTCGCGCATCCATCTGGGCCGCGTGGCGCTTGTCAGGGGTTTCAAGGACCGAAGCGATTACACAAAAGGATATGTCTATGACGTTTCGAAAGGGAACCTTTTCGAGATAGCTTTGGCGTCGGCGTGGACATTCGATGAAAATGGGTGCGTGAAGAGTTGGAAAACAAACAATGGTTCGGGTGGAAGGTGAATCGGAGAATTTGAAAGGTTCAAGCAGATGGTGAAACGCACTTTTAATCTCGGCATGCTCATGGCGATCCTGGCGTCGTGGATTCTCCTCCCCGGATGCGCGGCTGCAGAACGGGCTGCGGCGAAGGATTCGGATATCGTAGCGGTTGAGGAAGCGGCTGTGGTAGTTCCCGCGACGGGTGTGTCTCCAGTCCCGGCAATATCCGATTCGACGCCGTTCCATTCCGCCGAGGAAATCTTCCCGCCGAATCCGAAGCACAACCACGGGTCGAGCATCGTCGAAACGCTTGAAGGCAACCTGCTTGCCGTCTGGTTTCACGGTTCCGGGGAGCGTTCCTGCGACGACGTGATGGTTCAGGGGGCGCGCAAGTTGAAGGGCGAGGCGAAATGGCGCGAGCCGTTCGTCGCAGCCGATACGCCCGATCTTCCGGACTGCAATCCGGTCGTGTTTATTGATCCGCGCGGGACACTCTGGCTCTTCTGGATCACCGTGCAGGACAACCAGTGGGGCGGCTCGCTGCTGAAATATCGCACGGCGGCTGACTACGAGGGCGACGGCCCGCCGAAGTGGAACTGGCAGGACGTCATCCACTGCCGGCTGAAAAACATGGAGGCCGGCTACATCCGGGGCATTGAGGAGGCGATAAAGAAGTCAGCCCCAAAGGCCGACGTTTCGGAGCGCGCGCGAAGCGAGGTGAAGGGAAATCCCGAACTGGAAAAGGCGAAGCTGCGCTGCAGGCTCGGATGGATGACGCGCATTCATCCAATCATGACATCCGACCGGCGCATCATGCTCGGACTGTATTCGGACGTGTTCAATTGCTCGCTCGCAGCGTTCACGGAGGATTGGGGCGGGACGTGGGAATTCAGCGCGCCGATGCTCGGCTTCGGCAACATTCAGCCCAGCTTCACCGTCAGGAAGAACGGCGACATCGTCGCAATGATGCGGGACAACGGGCCGTTCAAGAAGGTCAGGACCGCGACCTCGAAGGACGGCGGCAGGACGTGGTCGGCAGTGCAGAGTCTGGACATTCCGAATCCGGGGTCGAGCGTTGAGTGCATCGCGCTGAAGAGCGGGAACTGGCTGCTGATCTGCAACGACACATCGAACGGGCGGCACTCGCTGGCGATTGTAATGTCCGACGACGAGGGGCGGACGTGGAAGTGGAAGCGGCATCTGGAGTTATGGGCTAAGGATAAAGGCTCGGCTTCGTATCCGTCAATGATCCAGACACGGGACGGGATGATACACTGCACTTATTCATATACCCATGCGGAGCAGAAAGGGAGTTGCATAAGACACGCATGGTTTAATGAGGAGTGGGTGAAGGCTGGAGATGGTGGGAAATGAAAAAGCGTCAGAAGAAGTTTGACTGGTGAGGCGCATTACGTGCGCTGACTTCGCTCTGGACGCCGCCGCTGCCGCCGGATAGATTTCCTGTTGCCGTCGGGAAGACGATATCAGGCGTCATACGGAGGATTCGACATGCCGAGCAAGCGTGACGTGTCAATCGTGAGGGAGTTGGCCGCCCGCGTGGCTGAGATTGCCGCGCTGCCTGTCCAGGAAAAGAAACGGGCGCTCTGGCGCAAGCTCAACGCGCGAAAGCCGGAACGTCCGATGGTGATGATTGACCAGGTCTGCTGGAATGAGATCATCGTCGGCGACGAGATGGTCATGCGCTGCGAGGACGGGGAATGCCGGGGCTGGGAAGGGCATCTGCGGCGCGTCCTGTGCCAGTGGAACCATTTCCCGGTGGATATGGTGGTCGAGCCTTTCGTCTGCGTCTCAAAGGCTGTGCATAACACGGGCTTCGGCGTGCGCGTTCAGGAAGACATCGCCGTGACCGACCCGACCAGCGCGGTCGTGGGGCACAAATTCGTCAACCAGTTTCAGAACGAGGAAGACCTGCAGAAAATCCAGATGCCCCGGATCAGTCATGACCCGGCAGAGACTGAGCGGCGCATGGCCGTCGCTCACGAGCTTTTCGACGGATTGCTGGAGGTTCGTCTTTGGGGCGTTGATCCCTACGTGTCCCTGTGGGACCCGATCAGCACGTGGATGGGCGTGGAGAACGCGCTCTACACGCTTGTGGACAAGCCGGACTTCATGCACCGGCTGGTCGGGCGCGTGACTGACGGATACATGACCATGCTGGACCAGTTGGAGGCACAGGGGCTGCTCTGCGGCCCGCAGAGTCTGATCCACTGCACCGGGGCGTACACGGACGAGTTGCCTGCCCCCGGCTACAATCCGGAAAGGCCGCGCCTGAAGGACATCTGGGTGTTCGGGCTGGCGCAGATGTTCTCAACGGTCTCCCCGGCCATGTTCAAGGAGTTTGAGGTGGACTACGCCGGGCGAATCTGCGGACGTTTCGGGCTGGTCTATTACGGATGCTGCGATCCGCTGGACGGGAAGATGGCTGAGGTGCGCATGATTCCGAAGGTGCGCAAGGTGTCCATGAGTCCGTGGGTGAACCAGGAGAAGGGGGCCGAGGAGATCGGGCGGGAATTCGTCTATTCGCGCAAGCCAAGCCCGGCTTTCCTGGCATGGGACGTTTTCGATCCCATCCAGGTTCGAGAAGACCTGCTGGCGACGCGGAAAGTTTGCGAGAAATACGGTTGCCCGCTGGAGTTCATACTGAAGGACATAAGCACGGTTCGCTACCAGCCGGAACGCCTGTTCGAGTGGGCCAGGATAGCCATGCAGGTGGCCGAGGGCGGTTGATCCGGAAAACGCGCGGGAAAACCCGATACAAATCCGGTTAAACAGAACACCCCCGGCATACGGTTGCCGGGGGTGTGGTTTTAAAAGTATGACTTGTTTTCAGGGGGACGAGACTACTCGAGGTGGTAAATCTCTTCCATCTCCGTCCACCAGTCGCCTCTGACCTGCGGATCAATCGGAACCTGGCAGGGGTCGGTCGTCTTGAACCATTCCCTCATCTTCGGATTGGCCGAGAGCTTTTCGAGATCGGCTGCGTAATCATCGCCGACGTATTCGTAGTATGAGAAGAGATAGAACTTGCCGTTGTCGAGTTGGCGCACGTAGATCGAATAGTTCCTGAAATTCGATTCTTTGTAAAGTTCCTCGACTTCTGGCGGAACGGCCTTCTGTAGCGCCTTGTATTCCGCAACTTTCTCGTTGCGCAATCCTACCACCGATCCGCAGCGCCGGACTTCCGGTCCGCCGCATCCGGTGAAGCTGGAGAACACCATGGTCACAATCGCAATCGCCAGTATTTGTCTCATCCTATCTCCTTTCATGCATTGGCATTACGACACTTGCCCGGCTGCCGGAACGCCCGGAGCCGTCCGCCTCATCTTCCGCAGCACTGTTTGAACTTTCTTCCGCTGCCGCATGGGCAGGGTGAATTTCTGCTGATGCGTGAGACATCGCGCTTGTTGGCAATTTTCCCACTACGCGCATCCTGCTGCAAGGTTTTTCCCTGAGCCGACTGCCGTCGGACTGATTGACGCTCGAGGATGTTGGGATTCATCGCGGCTGGTTCAATGGGTTGGATTCCCAGAAGGCGGCGCACGATCTCCCCGGCCTTCTTGCGCGAATGTGCGAAGAAACGTCTGTAACCTTCGCAAAGGAGGTCAACGGGCGTTCCATTCTCATCCTGCGCCATACGGTGCTTTGGGCAGCCGCCGTGGCAGAGAACCAGCCATTCGCAGCCTCTGCATTTAGCCGAATATAATCTCTTGCGTCCCTCGAACTGCTGCGCAAGGGGATGTTCTATCAATGTCTGGACGTCATCGCGCAAGAGGTTGCCCAGTCGCCAGTTGTGGTAAGCGTGATGGTCGCACGGATAGACGTCGCCGTTATGTTCAACGAGGAGTTGCCATGCGCAGGTTGGACTCCAGACGCAAAGCGGCAGAGGATGCCCGGCGTAGACGGAGAGCATGGCCTCAAAGTCGCGCACAAACACCCGTCCGGGGCCGTCTTCCTCTATCCATGTGTCCCACAAATCACAAAGGAACTCGCCATAAGCATCGGCGCTGACGGAATGAGCCGCAAGCAGCTTTCCGGGGATCAGGTTCTCCGCGCCCGGATTGTCAAGAGATGGTTTTCTGGATTGCGGCGGAAGAGGTCCGGGATCGGAATCCGAATCGGCTGTTCTTTCGACCGAGGGTATGAACTGCATCCAAGCGACGCCGAGGTCGCGCAGGTAGCGATAAACTTCCGGGGCGCGATCCGCGTTGGCAGGGCTGACGACGGAAAGGATGTTGTAATCAACGCGATGTTTCTGAAGCAGACTGAGGCCGGACAGAATGGCTTCCGAGGCTCCGCATCCATCCGGGAAAATGCGGTGTTGGTCTGTAATCTCCGGCGGGCCGTCGAGGCTGATGCCGACAAGCCAGTTGTTTTCACGCAGGAACGCGCACCATTGGTCATCCAGCAGCGTTCCGTTGGTCTGGAAGGCGTTGGTGACGTTCTGACCGGGCATGGCAAATTGTTTCTGCAGAAGCAGGGCTTCGCGGTAGAAATCCTTGCCGGCAAGCAGAGGCTCCCCGCCCTGCCATGAGAATTGCGCGGTCGGATATCCGTGTTTCATGCCTTCTGAGACGATGCGCTCAAGCAACTCCGGGGAGAATCGTTCAATGGTTCTTCCCGAATAAACCTTCTCCATGACACGGCGATAGTAGCAGTAATCGCATCGCAGATTGCATACCGCGCCGACTGGTTTCAGGAGGAATCCGACGTTGGCTTTGCTGATCACCATCGCACACGATCCGGAAACAAAAAAAGATGTCGCACCGGTCAGAATTAAGCGAAATTCATGCTAACCGCCGGGCGGAGTTGGGACAACGTATTTTGCTGGACATAAAGTCCGCAGGACAATACACTTTGCGACAGTTGGCAGGAGCGGGCGCGCTAATGAACTCTTCAAGTCTTGTGGCGTTGCGTTCATTTTGGGTTAGCAACGAATGAGCAGTTCCGAACAAGCGCCGGAAACGTCGTCAAGTCACAGACGAAGTCATCGCCGCCATCGCAGCAGTCGCAGCGGGGGAAGCCGCAGGCACGAGGGGCGCAGCTACGACGGCATCGGGCGTGGTTCGCGTTCCTCCAAGCGCAAACATTCGCGCGTGTGGAATTCCTTGCGCCGCTATATCCTGATTTTCGCTCTTGCGGCGACGGCGATTGAATATCCGCGTCCCCATCCGATAGCCCAAGCCGTCATACCCGTCACATGCGGGATTTTTGTTGCGCTTCTTGGCCTTGAGGGATTGAGTTCCAGGAGCGTCATGATCAGCAAGGGGAAGCGTCCCTCGCGGATAGCCCAGAACCTGGCTCTTTTTTCCGCAGTCATGATGCTTGCTTTGATTGTGATTCAACTTGCGCCCCTGCCGGAAGGGCTGCTGGGTTTCGCATCGAAGAGTTCTGAGTCGTTTAGAAAGAATTCCGGCGAGTTCGGGGATGGATTCTGGGCAACCGTCAGCATGTGCGGGTATCAGACAAAGCTGACGCTGCTGAAATGGCTATCGGCGTTCATAGGCTTCCTCGGGCTGGCTTTCATAATCGGGCGCGGAGATCGCATTCGGCTTTCACGCGTTTTATCGTGGATGCCTGTGCCGTTCTTTGTGATCGCGATATCCCTGCGTCTCATTGTAAAGCAGGAACTGGTCGAGCTTGGCACAGATTCGAGATGGTATAAACCGTTTGGGCCATGGCCTGATGTAAATCATTTTGCCATCTGTATGGCGATGATGCTTCCTTTGACGTTCTGCCGGTTTATGTACCGTATGGACAGCATCGCGACATCCACAAACCGGCGCGCCAGCCGTTACGTGAAGGCAGGATTGATCGGCGCGATTCCGCTTATCCTGGTTTTGTACATGGCCGCGTTCGCGCCGAGGCAGGCGCTGCTGGCCTGCGGAGTGGGGCTTTTTATTATGACTCTGGCAGCATGGCGTTTTACAAGGGGGACGATATCGAGGATGGCGATCTGCCTGGTGATCGGGCCGGCTTGTCTGATATGCTTGCTTGCTTCCAGGAACGCCCCATACAGCACAGCAATTACTGGCGGGGTGCCCGTTACATCTTCCGCCCAGTGGAGCTATTTCAGGAGCTTCAAACTGATCGGGTCTGGAGCCGGCACATTCCCGACCGTTTATCAGGCATACCGTGACGGTCCGGCGTCAGAAGGGCTGGAAGGTCCAAGGCCCACACATGATATTGCAGCTCTAGCCTGCGAGACCGGCGTTATTGGCGTTGCGCTGGCTGTCATCCTATCTGCGCTGGTGATTATATCCGGATTGAAGGCCACTCTTAGGGCGCAGAGCGCCAATCTGCGCTGGCTTCTCCTGGGCGCTGGGACGGGATTTATTGTTTTTCTCATTCATTCCCTGTCCAGCTACAACATGAGCGTAACGTCATCTCTGTTCCTGGCGGCAGTAGCCGCGGGATACTCAATTTCCGGGCGCAAGCGCGATGATTTCCGATGGAGCCGCGTGCCTCTGGGTATCCGGGCGCCGCTTGCCGGCGTGATGATTCTGATAGGAATAGGCATTTCGTGGGCGGCGGTCAATGTGTGCAGAGGCCAACTCCAGCTTATGCAGGGAAGACTGCTGACCGGGCAAGGCGCGGCAATGAGACTGTCCGAGAACCACCTCATGAAAGCCGCTTCAATATCCCCTGACAGCCCGACGATCATGCTGGAGCTGGGCAAGCATTTCTACGGCATGTCGAAAGACCCGGATTCCGGTCCGAAGGAGGCAAACGAGGCCGCAGAGAAGTCGCGATGGGCGCTCCGCACCGCAATTCGCAACGCGCCGGCCCATCCGGATGCCTACTACTGGCTTGGAAGGTTGGAGTCCACGCAGAGCACTGATCCCAGCAAAGCAAAGGCTTTTCTTTCCCATGCCGTGGAGCTTTCGCCCCATGCGTCCAACTACTTATTGGAGCTTGGCGACTTCCATGAGAAATACGGCGAAAAGGACGAAGCCATCAAGTGCTTCCGAAAGGGCCTTGTCAGCGCCCCGCGTCTGCTTCCTGACATTCTTAAGCGGGGCCTGGCGCTTTGCACCGGCATTGAAGACTGGCATCAATTGATCCCACACGAGTTCCGGTCCGACGGACAGCTTGCTCGATTCCTGATGGAGGAGGAAAAATCGCAATTGGCGGGAGAGGAAATCTTCCTGCTGTGCAAGGAAATGGAAACAGCGCAGACTTTGCCTTCGACCCGGCTCATGGAGGTGATTGAGAAAGTTCTCGAACCGGAGAAAGCGATAACGTGGTTTGCCAAGTGGCACGAACGATTCCCGACGAATCTGATGCTGGCGCAATCCTACTGCCGGGCGTTGACGCAGTTGAAGCGGTTCCGGTCGGCGGAAAACATCCTGCAAGAACTCCGCAAACACGTTCCGGCTGAGCGGGCCGGCGAGGTCAACGTAATGCTGGCCGGAGTTCAGGAGGCAGAGGGACGGATCGAGGATGCGGAGTCAACTTTGATAAGCGCAGTCCAGTCCAGCACAAAGAATCCTGTATGCCCGCTTGCGCTTGGCGAGTTTTATATCCGCCACGAGAAGCCTGATCAGGCCGTGAAAGTATTGTATAAGGCGCGGCGGGACTGGCTTGACGACGTGCGTTTGTTGAAATCGCTTGCCAAGGCATATGAAGCCCAGGGCGAATTCAACCAGGCGTTGAGTTGCCTGGAAAGCGCGGGGGCAGCGTCGCGGTCTGATCCGGAAATCGCGGACAGCATCTCCCGCATCAGGACCCGGTTGACAGTGGAGGGGGAAACGCGCCGCCAGCAGTTGAAGGACGCGCAGAAGAAAGAGGAAGACTCCAAATAATCTGCGGCGGGGCTTTAGCCTTGCGGAGTAATTACGGCGGGGCCGGACTGCAATGCGGAACTCAATATTACCATCGGTTTGCCGGATACCGGATTGCGCCCCACGTTCACTTTGGCATCATACGCCTCAAGAATCAGCTTCTCGGTTATCACCTGTTCCGGGGCGCCTTCGGCCAGAATAATGCCGTCCTTCATCAGGGCTATCCGTTTGCAGTATTCCAGCGCCAGGTTAAGGTCGTGCAGAACGGCGGCCACTGTCAGGCCGTTTTCCTTGTTCAGTTTAAGGAAGAGGTCCAGAACTGAGAGTTGATGCCCGACGTCCAGATGGTTCGTCGGTTCATCGAGAAGCATAAGCTCCGGTTTCTGCGCCAGCGCCATTGCGATGAATACGCGCTGGCGCTCGCCGCCGCTCAGTTCGTTGACCGGTCGGTCGGCAAGGCTCGCGACCTCAGCCCGGCGCATGGCGTCTTCCACGATTGCCGCGTCCTCGCTGGTCTCGCGTCCGAGGCGGTAGAGATGCGGAGTCCGTCCCATCATCACAACCTCGAATGCGCTGAACGGCAGACCGAGCGAAATATCCTGCGAGACCAAGGCGACGCGTCTGGCTATCTCGACACGGGAGATTGCCAAAACGTCCTTGCCCCATATCGTCACACGTCCGGCGGATGGTCTGATGACGCCGGTCATTGTTCTGAGAAGGGTTGTTTTGCCGCAGCCGTTAGGGCCGATGACGCCCAGGAAGTCGCCAGCCTCCAGGCTAAGACTGACCTCGCGGAGAACGGTCTTGTCCCCGTAACCCGCGCTGACGTTGATAAGTTCGGCGACGGGCATATCAGAACATCCTTTTCCGGGATCGCAGCAGGAAGATGAAGAATGGGCCGCCCAGGAATGCTGTGACGACGCCGATGGGTATCTCATTCGGGGCCGCCAGCGTTCGCGCAAAGGCGTCGGCAAGCACGAGGAAGCATGCCCCGGCCAGCGCGGACACGGGCAGAAGGCGGCGATGGTCGGGACCTATGGCAAGGCGCGCCGAGTGGGGGACGATCAGCCCCACGAAACCGATCAATCCGCACGATGCCACGACCGCGCCCGTCACGAGCGACGCCACTACGAAGAACAGAACCTTGGCGCGTTCGACGTTCAATCCCAGATGCGCGGCAGGCTCCTCGCCGAGCGCGATCACGTTGAGGTCGCGGGCGAAAACCATGCAGACCGCAATGCCCCCGGCTATCACCGCCGAACACCACCAGAGCAAGGCCCAGTCGGAAATCTGTAGTTTGCCCAGCATCCACCAGACGACGTCGTGCAACTCCCGGGCGGAAGATATCGAGACCAGGAACATGAGGATGCTACTCAGCACGGTTCCCACGATTACGCCCGATAACAGCAGCGTCTGGATTGGAATAAGTCTTCCGGCGCGCGCGACTGCATAGACGAGCGCGATCGTACCTAAAGCTCCGGCGAAGGCCATCGCGGGGAGTGTCCACG
Organism: Planctomycetota bacterium; assembly: GCA_022711755.1. GTDB lineage: Bacteria > Planctomycetota > Brocadiia > SM23-32 > JAKLEA01 > JAKLEA01. The sequence goes on along the minus strand of JAKLEA010000015.1, from coordinate 62,527 downwards.
CGCCGAGGGCCGCCGCGCCGGTCATGATTGCGCACGCCGCGCCAAGTCCGGCGCCGGAGGAAACGCCTAGAACGTAAGGCTCCGCCAGTGGGTTCCTAAGTATCCCCTGGAATGCCACGCCGGCGGCGGAGAGTCCAGCGCCTGCGGCGACGCCAAGCATTATCCTGGCAAGGCGCATCTCGACTATCGCCGACGCTATCGGGTCCCCTATTTCCCGCGTCAGGCCCAACATGCGGGCCACGGCGATGCGGACTTCGGCAAAGGAGACGGGAACCGCGCCTGCAAAGAGGGAGAACAGACATGAGACACCCAACGCCGCGAACAATCCGGCGTAGATTAGCCGCCAATGTTTGTTCTGTTGCCCGGTCATTGCTTACCCGCGCCGTCGGGAGCATTTGAATGCGGTTCCGATGACGTTTCTTCCGAATTCGTCAGCCCGGAGAAAGTCCTGAATCGCTTGTGCAGAATTTCCACGCCGTCAATCAACCTCGGTCCAGCCCTGAGCAGCAGGTCAAGGTCTATGTCGCAGATTAATCGTCCATTCCGGACTGCGCTTATTCCGTTCCAGCCTATACGGGCGGGGAACTCCTTGCCGGCCTTTTCGGCGGATGTCATTCTGGCCACCAGGATAACGTCCGGATTCCATTCGACCACCTTTTCAGGATTGATCTTGGGGAAGTCCTGCGCGATCTCGCGGGCCACATTGACCCCGCCGGCCAGAGAGATCATCTCGTTCATGAAACAGGTCCCGCCGACGGTCATGAGCGGATCGTTCCAGATTTCGACATAGACTCTGGGAAGCTTTTCAGGCGGTGTTTTCTCAAAATCCTCGCGGACCTTGCGCAACCGATCCTCCATGCTTTTGATGATCTCCCGCGCGCGATTTTCGCGGCCAACTGCTGTTCCGATGTTTGTAATCGCGGCGAAGAGGGTCTCAAAGCTGTTTATCTCTGCCTGAACAATCCGGATGTTTGAGTTCCTGAGCGCGTCCAGAGACACCGCCGGGGAGAGGCCGGAACAGACGACCAACGTAGGTCTGACGGCGAGGAGCCTTTCAACATTAGGATCGCCGAAAAGTCCGATCTGTTCGATTGACTGCGCCGCCGGCGGATGATTGCACACATTGGTCACGCCGACCAGCCTGTCGCCGACACCGAGCATGAAGAGGATTTCAGTGGCGTTGGGGGCCAGGGACACGATGCGGAGATCGCCGCCGACCGGATTGCTTCCGCTCTTCCAGCCTTCGCGCGAGAGGACGAAGAGCATGGCGGCAAGAACCAATCCCGCGATGAGAAGCGGTCCCCTGTGTTTCATATGGCGTTGATCCCTGCCGGTAATTAACTTTCTGTGGACATGAGCGCCGCCGCGAATCACATCCGCAGCAGATGTTCCCCGGTCTTGAGCGCAAGGGCAAGAGCTGAATCGCGCAGTTCGTCCGGCAGGATTCTGACGGAACTGTGCGCCTCGAACGTGAAGTCTCCGGCGTATTCGATTTCACGCAGGGTGTTCATGATCTGTTTCCACTTTATGCTGCCGTAGAAGGGGAGCAGGTGCTGATCGGTCTGCGCGTTGTTATCCTGAATGTGCAGAGCCTTCAGGCGCGAACCAACCGCCCGAAGCGCCTGCGGCTGGTCAAGCATCTGCATGTGCGCGTGCCCGGTGTCCCAGCAGATTCCGACGTTAGCCCGGCCCAGGGAGTCAACGAGGTCAATCAGTTCGCAAGCGGTGGAGCAGTACATCCTTCGAGCGCCGCGCCCCGGCGCGAAGACGTCGGACACGTTTTCCAGCGCAAGGCCGGTTCCAAGCGTTTCAGCCCTTTGCGCCAGCGGGGCGAACCACCGGAGGTTCCTGCGCTTTGTTTCAGCCGAATGCGCCGCGTCGAAAGCGCCTGGCAGCGTCTCCGGCTCGAACACGACCCAGGGAATCCCCAGCATGGATGCGCCCTCGACGGAACGATAGCTCATCAACTCAAGCCATCGGCAGTTGACGTCCTGCTCAAACTTGCGGAATATCGGCCCGTGCGATTGCGTGAATTTTACGCCGTTATCGCCGGCGGCGGCTTTCAGGTCGAGAACCCAGCGGCGCCAGCCCGCGCCTGAGAAGGGCGAACCGTCAAAGAGCCAGTCGCAGAAGTTCATATCCAGGGATCGGAAACCGACTGCAGCAAGTCTTTCGATTGCCTGCGCTGCGCTTACCCGTCGGGGTTCCCAAAGCACATTCAACGATGTCGAGACAAGCATTTCCCGCTCCTTTACAGCCGGCGCGTCAGCCTGCGCCGGCGGACAGGTCGTTGGTTGAACGGATCAGGATTATACAATCATCCCGGGCAAAGGACAGCATCATGACGGTTGACTGCGAAAGCCCGCGCCGCTAGGGTTAATGGTAGACGGGCTTCTTGTTTGACGAACACGGGACGCATTCGCATGAGCGAAGACATAAAACACATACTGAAAAGCTGGCCGGCAGACGGCGAGGGCAACGTCCGCAAAATCATGGGCGACGACGGGAGGGAGAAACTCCAGATTCGCGTAAAGATGGCCACGTACCACGGACTCTTTCAGCTTGAGTGCGACGGACGGCCGGATGGAGAGGAGCCGCACGGCTTCCTGTTCGCGCTGCTTTATCACGAGAACAGGCTGGCGGAGCATGTGAAGGCCGGGCGCAGCGAGGACGATTTCAAACTCAGCCACGAGGAGGCCACGGAGCTTTTCGACGAGGGATTCATGATGTATCAGCGCTACATCCTGCTGCTGAACATGAACGACTTCGCGCGCGTCATCCGGGATACCGAGCACAACATGAGGATATTCCGCCTGTGCAACCAGCGCGCCGAACTCAAGGAGGATCGCCACTACCTTGAGAAGTGGTGGCCATACATCATCCGGATTCATTACACGGCCAAGTGCCTCCGCGCGTTGCAGAAGGGCGATAACTTCGAGGCGCTGAAGAACGTCAAGACGGCCATTGAACTTATTGACGAACTCGACGAATGCGACGAGGAGACGTTCGCCTTCGAGCGGGAGCGCAGCATTACCACGTTGAACAACCTGCTGGAAGCGATCGAGAACCAGTCCCCGACGGATGAGATATTCGTTCTGCAGAATCTTCTGGAAGAAGCAGTGGGGCGTGAGGAATACGAACGGGCCGCTGTGATACGCGACCGTATCAACGCACTGCGAACATCGTCGGACCGCGCGCCGGACGTAATGCGCGAGCGCGGGGGACAGGGCGGGGCATAGCGCGCACATAGCGGGCGCGATGATGCGCAACTGGCGCCGGATGCATGGGACGATGGCTCATGCCGGTTTTGGCATGTTCAGAGGAGGATTGACGATGGGCGGAAGATACAGGACTGCGTTGGGCCTGAACGGATTCGGTTGGGCGCATGTCATTTACGGAACGCCTTACGATTTCCGGAGGATACTGCGCCACGCGGCATCGCTGGGCTTCGACGCCGTCGAGCTTTTCGGAATGCCAACGCCATATCCGGAATCCGCGAAGGATCGGCGCGCGCTGAAGAAACTGGTCGCGGAGCATGGCCTGCGGATCGCAAGCATTCAGTCCCTTCCGGGCGGGCTGGGCAACGGCCACCCCGGCAGCGCATACTCCCTCTGCCGCAACGACTACGCTGAATTCATCCGGAAGTCCCTGGGCCTGGCCGCCGACCTTGGTTGCGACTGCATGGGCGTATGGGCCGGCGAGTTGTTCGGGAGCGGCCCAAGCAGGCAGACCGTCGCCTATATGACGGAGACGTATGCCCGATGCGCGGAGATGGCGAAGGACGCCGGGATTCCGATCTGCCTGGAGGCCGAGCCGGTCCAGCAGGTCAACACGCCGGAAGTGTGGTTCAAGATACTCAAGGGGGTTGATTCGTCCTTCATGAAGGCGATCTGCGACTTCGGCCATCTGAACGTCCTGAGCGGGCAACAGCCGCTGCGCCTCCTCAACCGCCTGCTGCCCTACGTTGGCCATACGCATCTATGCGACAACGACGGCAAATGCACGCGGCATGAATCGCGCAGCTCGAAGCACCTGCCGCTGGGCGAAGGGACGATGGACTGGCGGAAGGTCCTCGAACGGTTGCTCGACGGGGGCTACGCGGGATGGCTTGATGTGGACGTCTGGGAACATCCTGACCCGTTCGGGGCAAGCGAGAAGAGCAAGCGCGCGCTGGATGCGTTCCTGGCGGAGCGATCACACAATTCCGAGTAGGCGCAATGCGTCAAACGCAATTTCCGCCGGTCATTCCGCTGATGTGCACGTCCGGTCAACGGATAAAACAGGCGCGCGGCGCGTTCGACGGACGCTGGAACAATACCCATAAATGGGCATCTTCCGAAGTTGCGCCTTTATGACGCTTGATAAAATCCGTCTGTCCATCCAGTCATTTTCTTGAAACGGCGTAATTATATCATATACTTGGTGATTCCCTTGCGGATAGTGTTTGCTGGAGCCTTGAGATGGCACATTGGAGCCGGATGAATTATTACGAGCTGCTGGAGGTTGGCGTCGAAGCCTCCGAGCCTGAAATACGCCGGGCGTTCCGCGCCCAGGCGAAGAAATACCATCCGGACAGCAATCAGGACGCCAACGAGGACAGCGTCGAGTGCTTCAAGGCGGTGGTCGAGGCGTATCAGACGCTGACCGACGAGGCGCGACGCCTGGCCTACGACACGATGCTGGGCCTGAAGGCTCCCGAGCTTCCGGCGCACGAATACTACAAGAAGAAGCTGGAGAAGAAGTTTGACGATCCGGCCTTCGTCTCCCGCGCCATACTGAACGACCTGCTGAACGACCGCAGCAAGAACGCGATACGCACCTTCGACCGCGCCAGGTACGACAACGCCGATTTCGATCCGGGGCTATACCTCAGCGGGCGCGACGCGCTGGACTGCCAGTTCCTGCTGGCCGAGGAGCTTGAACGGTCTAAGCGCTACGTTGAGGCCGTGCGCCTCTACGAGCACACCTACAGGCTTCAGGCCGAGGGGACCTGCCGGCGATATCTCCGCGACGAAATCCGGGACAGAATCCGCAACATTTACTGCCGCAAACTGGCGCGCCGGGCCTCCAGCCCGCTTGAAGCCGTCCAGATGTACCGGGCGCTGATGGAAATCATGGAATCCAACAGCGACAAGGCGTTCATCCTGAAGAAGATCGCCGAGAATTACCTGACCGCCGGCTACCCGTCCGCCGCCCGGGACGCTATGAGCGACGCGATCAACCTCCAGCCCGGCATGAAGGGCGTCAGAAAAATCAAGGAACGGTTGGGAATAGCGTAGGATGCAATCGGGCAGACCGCTGACAAGACGCCGCTTCCTGAAGAACGCCGCCGGAGCGGTCGGAGCCGGAATTGCCGCGCCATACTTCGTCCCCGCGTCAGCGCTTGGCAAGGACGGGCGTCCCGCGCCGTCCGACCGCATCACGATGGGTTCCATCGGAATTGGCGGACAGGGCGACCGGGACATGCGGACCTTCCTGGGTATGCGCGACGTGCAGATTGTCGCCCTCTGTGACGTTGACCGGGGCAGCACACGCTACGAGGAGAACTGGCTGCGCGGCGTCGCCCCGGCGATGGACGCCGTAACGCAACACTACGCGGCGCAGAAGGCATCCGGGGAATATAAGGGCTGCGCGGCATACGAAGACTTCCGGGAACTTCTCGCCCGAGACGATATTGACGCCGTCCACATCGCGACGCCTGATCACTGGCACTGCGTCATGGTCGCCGAGGCGGCAAAGGCCGGCAAGGACATCTACTGCCAGAAGCCGTTCTCCCTGACCATCGCGGACGGGCGCGCCGCCACTGACGCCGTAGCGCGATACGGACGAATCTTCCAGTGCGGAAGCCAGAGGCGATCCTCGTCGGAGTGCCGTTTCTCATGCGAACTGGTCCGCAACGGGCGCATCGGGAAGCTGCATACCGTCAAGGTCGGCCTGCCCGGGGGTTACTGGAACCGGCGGGCCAACGGCCCGACGAACGACATCGAACCGGCGCCGGAAGGCTTCAATTACGATCTCTGGCTCGGCCCGGCCCCGCTCGCGCCGTATAATCTGCATCGGTGCCATTTCACATTCAGGTGGAACCTGGATTACTCCGGCGGGAATATAACGGACTGGGGCGCGCACTACATTGACATGGCGCACTGGGGGATGGACGCGGAATTGACCGGCCCGGTCGAGATCGAGGGGCGCGGAGAATTCCCCAATCCCGGCAATCTCTGGAACGCCGCAACCAGCTATCACTTCGAGGCGACCTACGCCAACGGCGTCAGGATGATCGGCGGAAGCGACCTCGGTTTCGGCGGCGTCATATTCGAGGGAACCGACGGGTGGGTCGAGCTTGACGGCGACACGAATCCTCCGTCGCTGGCCGGCTCCGTCATCGGCGCGGACGAGGTGCACCTTTACGAAAGCCGCGACCAGCATGGGAACTTCATTGAGTGCGTCAAATCGCGCATGCGCCCCTCAACCCCCGCAGAGATCGCGCACCGCTCTATCTCGGTCGCCCACCTGGGCAATATCGCCATGAAGCTTGGGAGAAAGCTTAAATGGGATCCGGAAGGGGAGACATTCCCGGAGGACACCGAGGCTAATCGCCTTCTTTCCCGCCCGAAACGCTCGCCGTGGCATTTATAAGCAAGACGCTACCTGATTGAAACTTCCAGCCCCTCAATATCGAAAATCACGTTGACGCTTGAAGCAAAATTCTCCGGATTCCGCGCGAACGCAAGATAATCCTGCACCTTCTTCGAAGTAATGCTGTTATGCGCCATGACGACGGCGCCCTTTGGAAGGCGATGAAGCCCGGCCTCCAGAATTTCCAGATAAATGCCCTTCCCGCGCACGCGGTCGCCGTCGGCGTCAAGGTAAAGCAGGTTGATGTCATGCGGATAATGCGCGGTGTATCCAATAGCGTCAGCGGCAACCACGCGGGCCACGCCGCTCGGATCAATACGCCGCACATTACGCTCCGCCCGTTCAGCCTCCTCAGGGCGGATTTCAATGCCGATAAGTTCTTCGGCATCGTAACACTTGCCCGGGCCGACACCCGCTCCGGCATTCGAAATGAATGTGTTCCCGCAGAACACTCCGGCGGCGATCATGCGCTTGGGCTTCGTTATCGCGTTGACGGCGTAGATGAGGCGTTGCATGCGCGGCGTGATCGCAGTCCACGGAATCTCGAACATCTCCCGCACGGCCTCCCGGTGCGCGATCATTTTCGTTTTGTCATATTGGGTTGTCGGGATTATGCCGGCCTTCACAAGCGCCTTCAGCGCGCCGTCAACCACGGCAATCTCCCTCTCGATCGGTTCGAGGAGCTTATGGGGGTTGCCGTATTCCATCCGGTATTCGTTCCAGTCGTCGGACCTGAATGTGTCAATCATGCGCTTCCCTGCCCCTTTCCGGAATCATGCCCTGTGCCGCGCGCCGTGTTCGTCAGTAATCAAGGTTAAACGGACGGGGGATACTTGATGTGGAAAGTCGTTCCCTTGCCCGGTTCGCTCATCAGGGTCATCTCCGCGCCGTGGTCCGAGATTATGTTCTGGCATACCGAGAGTCCCAGCCCCGTCCCGTTTTTCTTGGTCGTGAAGAAAGGGGTGAACAACTGCTTCTTTACGTCTTCCGACATGCCGGGACCGTTGTCGCCAACCTCCACGATGACGCAGTCCCCTTCCCTCCTTGTCGCAATTCTTAACGTCCCGCCGTTGCCCGCCATGGCCTCGATCGCGTTCTTTATCAGGTTAATGAAGACCTGCTTGGTGTGCCTTGAATCGAGATTAACCGCTGGAAGCGCCGCGTCCAGGTTCCTGACGCACTCGACGCCGTTGCGCTTCAGCTCATTGCTCATGAGTTTGACCGTGGCATCCAGGACGTCATTTATGCTTTCAGGGACAAGGTTCGGCTGCCTGGGGCGCGTGAAATCCATGACGTTGGCAAGAATGTGCTCCAGCCGGACAGCCTCCTCGAAGATAATGCCGGCGTTTCGCCTTACCTTGGACTTCTGACTGCACAAGGTATCATCCTTGCAGGATCGCGCGATGGACTGTGCGAACCCGCCGATTGTCGAAAGCGGGTTGCGGATTTCGTGCGCGACATGCGTTGCCATATTGCCGACCGTCGCAAGTCGTTCGGCGCTGATTAATTGGTCCTGCGTATCCTTCAGTATCTGCATCTGCTCCGAGAGTCGTTTGTACGCCATGGCGTTTGCCAGAGCCAACCCGGACTGATTGGCGAAGGTCGAAAGCAGTTGGACGTGCTCCTTGACAATGGCGTAGCCGCTGAAAAGGTTGTCCGCCACGATAACCCCAAGCGCCCTGTCAGATGCCATAAGCGGCACTGCCGCGAAGGAGCGCGTCCCTGTAAGCTCACGGAACTCCGGGCGCACGGTTGGATCGTTGAACGCGTCATGAACCAGCGCCGGCTGCCTGCCCAGATAGGTCTTCGCAAGGACATAATGCCCATCGTCAAGGGGATAAACCATCTTCCGGCAGATCTGGTTTATTGGCGACTCCCAGTTGAAGACATGGGATGGATCATTGAGCAGTCCCTTCAGGGAAAGGTCCTTCTCCCTGAGGCTCCACCATATTCTCATTGCGTCTTCCGGGCTTGCCGGTCCGACGGCCATGTACCCCTTCAGGTATCGCTGATCCTCGTCTGCAAGAAGGACGAACGCGCGGTTGAATCCCAACGCATGTCCCGCTGTGACGCAAGTGAGGATCACGTGCAGCAGCCTGTCAAAGTCCAGGGAAGCCTGAAGCGAGTCGCTAAGCTCACGCATCAGGCGAAGCTGCTCCAACTGCATGGCGCTCTGGGTTACGTCCTGTGTCAGCTTGAGCACTGTGCGAAACTCGCCGTCGGCGTCCTGGATCGGGGTGGCAATATGCTCGAAATATTTCTTCCTGCCGTCAGGGCTGACGGCTGTCTGCTCGCTTCTCTCCGTATGCCCGGTCAGGAACGCCCGCTCGACGGGACAGTCCCGGCAAGGCTCCTGGCTGCACGCATAAAGTTCATGGCATTTCTTGTTGTCCTGAACGCGCCCGTCGCTGAACCATTCGGCCAGCGTGCGATTTGTCAGCACGATTCGCCTCTGCCTGTCCATCAGGGCTACGCCGGCGCCCATCGCGTCAAGCGCGTCGTTGAGTTTCTTCTTCTCGGCCAGTATCCTCTCCTCAAGTTGTTTGCGCTCGGTAATGTCAACTATGAATGCCGTATATCCGACGTGGTTGCCGATCTCATCGTAAAGTGGAACCCGTGTTTCCTCAGCGATAACCTCCCGCCCATCCCGCGTCACGAAGACGATTTCCCTTTTCACGCTCCCGTCGGTCCGGCATTTTTCAAGGACGCGATCCAGGTCATACGGCTCCTTGCTGAAGAACGCCATGGTCAGCCTTCCGACCACTTCAGAGGCGTTATACCCGAGCATCCTCTCCATGCTCGGACTCCACTTCTGCAATACGCCCCTGAGGTCCGAAACCGTGATGCCGACCGACGCGCACTGGATGGTGTATTCAAGTTCCTTTCGGGCCTGCTCCGCGTCATAAAGCGTGCGCCTCAGCGCGTCAACCAGTCGCGAGTTCCTGACGCCGTAAGCAATTTCAGTGGCAAGCGTTTCCAGGGCGGCGATGTCCCGCTCGTCAATGCCGTTGATATGCGTGGACTCGCAATGTAAAACGCCGACCACCTCGTTTTGGACGACTATCGGGATACATAGTTCGCAGCCGGCCTGGTCTTCTTCCGGGAATGCGATGTATCGTCGCGGATCGTTGCGGGCATCCGGAGAATGCACTATCCGCCCGGATCGGGCGCTGAGACCGACAAGACCGGTGTTGATGTTCTGGCGATATCCGGCCGGCAGTTTTCCGGGATGAGCGCCCACCTGCTCAACAAGCGCGCAATCGCCTGCCGCATGGTCAACCATGAAGAAACACACGTCGAAGAAACTCCACCGGCGCTGGATCATGTGCGCCACAATGCGCATGAGAGATTCCGCGTCTGAAGCGTTCAGCAATTCTTTGCTGACATCTCCGATGACCGCAAGTTCACGCATGCGGCGCTCATCGGCTGCCTTCTCCAGGGTCCGCATGATCACGGACGTCAGCGCCCCGGTTGCGGCGTCCAGCAAAGGCAGTCTTTCGCGCGTGAAAGCCGCGGGAAGCCCGCCGGCAAGATACAGCCGCCCCACAACCTCCGGCCCGTGCCACATCGGAAGGGCGGCAAGCGAATTCACGCCGCAGGCGCTGATTTCCACGCCATTGCTTATCCGGCCGCCGGAAATCACGTCGTCAATCAGCAGGAAGTCGCCCCGACGCACAACCTGGTCAATCGGCTCCTCAAGAAAACGCGGATCAGGAAAGGCAGTCCCAAAGGATGATGGATTGAAGGCGTCCGGATTGCCATAGATCAGAAATCGCCCGCCGATGATTCCCAGCATCGGGCCAAGCTCGCCCTCGATTCGCTTGAAGGCGTATTCAATGCATGCTTCGCGCTGAAGACCGTTTATCGCGCTGAAGAGACGCTCCATACCGATGACGCCATCTGCCCGCACTGTCGCTTCCTGCCGCAGTTCGTCGTGACTCATTGCTTCTCACCTCGCGGCGTATTCTTCCAACTGGATCGCAAAAGCCAAGTTTGCGCTCCCGTCCGCCCCGGTCGGGGTCAGGAGCGTCACGACCGAGCTTTGGTAGACAAGCTCGAATCCCTCCTCGGACTGCGAGATCGTCTTGATCGGATGCATCCAGATTCTGATGGGCGCGGACGGGATGAACTCAACCCGTATCCCCTGCCACTCGTCAACCATGCCGAACAACTCGGCGGCGGGAAGGTCGTAGACTGCGGCCAGATTGCCCAGCGGAAGCGCCCTGTCCGTGTAGCAGTATCTTCCCCATGCGTCCCCCGCCGAAAGCGTGATGTTGAATTCGATTGCCAACATGCTGCCCGGACGCGCCCCGGAAAGATGATAGGTGAAATCCAGCCTTGATTTGCCGGTGGTCATATCCATTTTTTTAACCAGATCCGGCGCGCCGGGCGCATCCTCGGAAGTAAGAGTCACGGAAATCTTCCGCTTTTTGCGGCTGACCTCGCTCCTGAATCCGCGCGATACGAAGCTTCCCTCGTCGCGCAATGCGTTCTTATCCGCGTCTTCGACGCGCGCATCGCCGGGGAGCAGTCGCTCCAACATGCTGTCCCTGGAGTAAGAATCATAAACGAGCTTCTTATCCAGGTCTGCCTCCTTCGCCCGGACGAGATCGTGTATCGTCGCCACCTTGTCCTTGTCGGTAACAACCACAGCATCCTTCAGTTTCGCATGATAAGCCTCGGGTCGCCTCGTCAGCGCGTTGGCCAGATTCGCGCAGCGGGGATAGAAATCCAGTTCATAGATTCTTCCGCCCTGGTCTGGTTTGACGTATAGCCCGAGCAGATCGTTATGGGCGAAAACCTCATCCCGGCCGTCGCTGTCGAAATCCCGGATTTCGCAGCCGATCCCCTCCCCCGCGCGCCCCGCAAGAGTCTCCGCCTTCAAGAGATGCGTGTATGCAGAGCGTCGAAGGTGCGGCATGTAAAGACCGCCGAAAACGCCGTGCCAGTAAGTGCAGTTGCACTGCCCGCGATATAGCTCTGCTATCGCCTCTTCCCGGTTCGGCGCGTCCGGCGGCATTTCGTTGACAAACCTGCTGACGTGCATCATCTTCGCGTAGAGCCTGTTGGCTTCAGGGTATTTGACCTTGAAGTTCCGCCACGTCCCCCCGCGCATGAATTGCAGGGCCTTCCGGCTCCAGTCCTGCGAAGTTATCACCTTACGGGCCTTCTCATATTCCAGCAGGCTCTGCCAGGGAAGCGCCCATTCCGTCATCTCGCGATACGATGCGTCAGGCAGGTAAATCTTCCCGCGCGGAACAAGCCCGTCAGCGGCATCGGCAAGGGTTACAATGCGAATCCAGTCGCGGTTGCGCATGAGCAGGTCCAGAAAACGCTTCAGCCATCCGTTGACGTAGACGTGCTTGTGCGTTTCCGGCCACATCCCGAACTTCTCGCCGTCGTCTCCGTAGACCAGCAGCGCGTTCTCCCGGAGTTCCGACGCAGACTTTAGTATCTCAATCGTCTTCTCGGGATTGGCGAAGGGAATCGAATAGCGCAGCCTCTCGTCCGACGCGAAAACGCGAATGACGTTGCCCTCATCCTCTGTGACGTAAGCCCCGTCAAGCTCCTTTTCCTCAAGGCCTGCGTTCTTGAAGTGAAAATCGTCCAGGACGACGTAACCTATCCCCGCTTCAGCGTAGGAGCTTACCAGCGGTTGCTCCCACACCCTTTCGGCGACCCATGCGCCGCGGACCTTCTGACCGAATTCGCGTTCCAGGTATTCGCTGAAACGCCTGACCTGTCCGACCCGGTCGCGTTTCGGCAGCATTGTCATTATCGGCTCGTAGAATCCTCCGCCGATGATCTCGATCCGTCCGGCCCGCGCCAGTTGGCCGATTTTCTCGAAAGTCGCCGGACTATTCGCTTTCATCCACTCCAGCAGGCAGCCGGAAACGTGAAGGCTGATTCTCAGCTCGGGATATTCGCCCATTATCTCGAAAAAGGGGATGTACGATTTCGCGCACCCCTCCGCCATCACCTCGTCGAAATTGTCAATCGGCTGATGGTCGTGGAGTACCATTGCGAAGTTCACTTGTCTCATTTTCTCCCTCCTCCGAAAAGCTCAGGTTGCCGCGCGTCGTCCCCGCGTCAACGTTTCAGCAACTCCTCGTAAAGCGCCTTGTATTCCGTAGCGCTCCTGTTCCAGCTCACGTCCTTCGTAGCGCAGATTTCCGCCATTCTCTGCCAGCTTCTTGAGTCTTTGTATATATCCAGCGCGCGCCTGACCGCGCCCAGGAACGCGGACTTGTCGAACCCGTCGAAACAGAACCCGTTGCACTTTCCGGCGGTCAGAAGCTCCGGCGAATAATCCGTCACTGTATCCGCCAGTCCGCCCGTTCTGTGAACTATCGGAATCGTCGCGTATCGCATCGCGCAAAGCTGCGTCAGACCGCACGGCTCGAACCTTGAAGGCACAAGCAGCGCGTCGCTCCCCGCGTATATCCTGTGCGCGAATCCCTCATCGAATCCATAGTAGAATGAAAATCTTCCCCGGAAGCTGTTCGCTTTGGCCGCAAAAGCGTCCGCCAGCCAGCGCTCATCCCCCCCGCCCAGGACGACCAACTGCAAATCCATCGTCATCAAATCGTCCACGCATTGCAGCAGCAGGTCAAAGCCTTTCTGCTCCACCATCCGTCCCACCATTCCAATTATCGGGGTCCCGGCGGATGGGAAAAGGGCCATTTCCTTCTGGAGCCTTTCCTTGCATTTCCGCTTGCCGGACAGGTTCCTGGCGCTGAAGCGAGCCGGCAGATGCGGATCGCCGTCCGGGTTCCATTCCGCGTCGTCCAGCCCGTTGATTATGCCGCGCAGGTCGCCGGAGCGCTCCCGCATGACGCCGTCCAGCCCGCGTCCGAACTCCTGGGTCTGAATCTGCCGCGCATACGTCGGGCTGACGGTCGTCAAGCCGTCGGCGAAAACAAGCCCGCCCTTGAGCAGGCATAACTCGCCGTACGACTCAAGTTGTTTCCAGTTGTAGTATTCCCGACCGACGCCGAGGAAATCCATGCACTCCTGCGGGAACTTCCCCTGGTATGCCATGTTGTGGATGGTGAAGACAGATTTCCCGCGCCCCAATCCAGCCCGCCCGGCATGGAGCGTTTTCAGATAAAGGGGGACCAGCCCCGTCTGCCAGTCGTGCGAATGGATGATATCCGGCTCCAGATCCAATGCTTCCACCGCGCTTAACGCCGCCTGGCAGAAGAATGCGAAACGCTCGCAGTTGTCCCCGTAATCCCGTCCGCTAGTCGGATCAACGTAATAACCGTCCCGGTAGAAGAAAGGATCGCTGCGAACCAGATAAACACGGACGTCAGTTCCAGGCAGCGACGTCCTTACCAGCCGGGCCTCACGCGCCTGGTTGCCAAGCTTGAGCTTCAGCGGCTCCATCATGACCGGAACGACTTCCTCGCACTTCTCGATCACCGTTCGATACTGCGGCATGAAGACAGTCGTCTCGATCCCCAATCCGGCAAGGGCCGTGGAGAGGGAACCAGCCACGTCGGCGAGACCGCCGGTCTTGGCCAGTGGCGCAACCTCTGATGCTATCTGGACAATTTTCATGCTCTCACCGGGAACAATGCGCGCCCGGTCTGGGAAACGATCCCGGCGCTGCTTGGGATCGAAAACGGGACGGCGTTTCCATGTTCACAGATTCGCCGGCAGTTTTCAACAGGAAAGGGCGCGCGGAAATTACATGCACCCGGGCGCGCGAAATCGGGGACGTCCATGCAGACAGATATGTTTTTCAGCCGTCAACCGGCTTTGTCCCCCTCCTGTCGCTTGTGCCCCCTTCCTGTCGCTCACGCGACATCCTCCCCCCATTTTTCTGCCGAACGCGCGGGAAAATGGGGGGAGGTGGACTCGATAGAGGCCGGAGGGGGGCCATAACACGACAAACCGAGATTGCATCATGCGGCTGCCCGGATAAATGGGGGCGTCCATTCTCGCGTAATCACGCCACGAGATCGCGCCACTGGAAACAGTTTGACGCAACCGGCGGGAATGAAGAGGCGTTCCACAATTACGCCTGCTACAATGTGATTGTGGAATGACTGGACAGCTCGGAGCATTCCGTCTCACCGGCGCCGGCAGGCTGGTATGCCGGAGGATGGTTCATACGTTCTGGTAAAAACGTCTCAAATAGGAAACCAACCGCTGACTCCGGGCCGTTGCGGCGTTATGATCGAACGCGACACTCGAAAAAAGTGAAATCCCGTCCTACCGCGCAAATGGAGAGGAATCCAACGATGAAATACCTGCTCAGTCAGATGACGCTCAAGGACGTCCGGGAGCAACGCTTCGAGGTCGCCGTCCTGCCCGTGGGCAGTTGCGAGCCGCACAACTTCCACCTGCCCTACGGCTGCGACGCGATTACCGTCGAGCGCCTGTGCGATAAAACCTGCGACGAGGCGTCCAAGCGCGGCGCTCGGGTCGTCCTGCTTCCGACCATCCCCTTCGGCGTGAATACCAATACGATGGAATTCCCGATGGTCATCAGTGTCAACCCAAGCACAATCGGACTGCTCATCCGGGACATCGTCCGCAGCGTCGAGCATCACGGCATCCGCAAGATGGTCATCGTGAACGGACACGGCGGCAATGACTTCATCAAGCCGCTTTTGCGGGAACTCTACGGCCAGACCAAGGTTTTTCTGAGCGAGGTACACTGGTGGAAGATATCGCTTGAGCTTCACTCCGGCATCCTCAGCGCCGCAGGCGAGCACGGGGACGAGATGGAAACCAGCGTCGCGCTGGAACTCTTCCCCGAATTCGTCCAGTTCGCTGACGCAGACGCGGGGGTGACGCGGCGATCAAGGTTCGAAGCGCTTAACCGGGGATGGGCTTCGGTCACCCGACCGTGGCACCTGGCCACCGTCAACAGCGGATACGGCAACCCGGCCCAGGCCACGCGGGAAAAGGGCGCGATACTCGTCAACGCAGCCGTTGACAAGATAGCGCAATACTTGAAGGAACTCTCCGACGCGGAAATGGACCCCTGGTTCCCATATGAAAAACCGCCTCAATGACAGGCATGAGCATGGCTTCAGTCAAGACACCGCGACGGCTCAGCCTTCCGCATATTTCGTTACGTATTGACCGAAGTCCTGATTTTCTGCTATATTGTGTCAGCGTAAAATGCCGTTCTGCGGTCAATGCCGTTCGGGGCAACTCGATTGCCCGGACAAAACAAATTGTGTATTCGTGGCATTCATACAGGTTTCCCATACGTCTGCATGCGCGAATGACATTAAACTGCCGGCGCAGATGTCCCATGCAACCATCGCCTGACAGGGGTTAATAAATGGCCGAGATTGACAAATACCTGCAATTCCTCGTCAAGCATAAAGGCAGCGATCTTCACATATGCACCGGCTCTCCCCCGCTGGTCCGGATTGACGGCGATCTCCAGCGCATGAAACTGCCGCCCATTCCGGGCGATCAGGTCAAAGCGATCATAATGGAGATACTGCCGGAGAGCTACCAGAAGCAGTATATCGCGGAGAACGACGTTGACTTTGCGTATGAGATCAAGGGGGTTGCGCGCTTCAGA
This sequence comes from Planctomycetota bacterium, assembly GCA_022711755.1. GTDB lineage: Bacteria > Planctomycetota > Brocadiia > SM23-32 > JAKLEA01 > JAKLEA01. Next base: position 46,338 of record JAKLEA010000015.1, on the reverse strand, counting down.
ACCAACGCCTACGTTGACCGCAACGGACCGGGCATCTGCATGAGAATGATCCCCCTCACGATCATGACAGCGGACGACCTGGGCCTCAACAAACAGGTCCGCGATCTGGCCATGCTTCCCAAGGGGCTGGTCCTGGTGACGGGGCCTACCGGCTGCGGCAAGACGACCACGCTTGCCGCGTTGATTGACCTGGCCAACCGACAACGCCGCGACCACATCATCACGATGGAAGACCCCGTCGAGTTCGTCCATCCCAGCCGCGGCTGCCTGGTAACTCACCGGCAGGTCAAGGTCCATACGACAAGTTTTTCCCGCGGGTTGAGGGCGGCATTGCGCGAAGACCCGGACATCATGCTGGTGGGAGAGTTGCGCGACCTGGAAACCACGGAACTGGCGATTCTTTGCGCCGAAACCGGCCACCTGGTCTTCGCCACCGTGCATACGACGACGGCCTCCAGCACTGTTGACCGCGTTGTTGACCAGTTCCCGCCCGACCACCAGGAACAGATCAGGACGATGCTTTCGTCATCCCTCAAGGCGGTCATAACGCAAGCCCTCTGCAAGAAGAAAGGCGGCGGGCGCGTGGCGGCCTTTGAAATCCTGGTTGTCCACAGCGGAGTCTCAAACCTTATCCGCGAGAAAAAGACCTACCAGATCACCTCTGTCATTCAAACCGGCAAGAAGCTCGGCATGTGTTCCATGAACGAATCCCTGATGCGGCTCGTTCTGGATGATGTCATCGAACCGGAAGAGGCGTTCTACAAGTGCGTTGACAAGGCGGATCTGAACCATCAGTTGAACATGCACTTCCTCGGCCAGGTGCAATCCAAGGCCATTACGGTTGAGGAAGCCATGACCAGAAGCTTCAACAAGTTCGACATGTTCACCCGCCTACAGAACTCCGGTTTCGGACGCGATCTCAAGAAACTCGGCTTCGACGAGAAGATGCTCCTTAAACAGGCCATGGAAGAGGAGGGCGTGGCCATTGACGCGGACGGCGGCCCTCCCCCGACAGACGTTTGAAAAACACATAAGAATTCGACGCCCGGACTCCGTGGCGTCCTTTATCAGGAGGCATAATAATGAGAGTAATCACGATCATCATGTTGGCGATCGGCGCTTTCGTTCTGGCGGGGTGCAAATCCAACACCGTCATGATCGCCATGGACGATAACTTCACCCAGTTCCGCGAGGTCCCCAAACTGGACCCGAACGTCCATAAGGACAAGGTGAAAAGCATAACCGCCGGCGTCAGCTTCAAACTTGTCGGCCCGGTGAGCGCAACGCCGCAGTTGACCTTTACAACCGGCTACCAGGCCCACTGGAATGACACTCAGCAGGAGCTTATCCGCCGCTATGAAGAACTGGTCAACGCGTTCAACAGCGGCATCATCTCCATGCCTGAATACAATCGCCAGTTGGCGAAGCTGAACAACTACGAGGCGGAAACCAAGCAACTGGCCATGGAACAGCGCGAATACATGCGCAACGTCGCTCAGATCGCCTTCGCCGAGCTGGAGGCGGAAACCACCAAGACGCAGATCAAGGAATTCGCCGGGAAGAAACAGTATCTGGAGAACAGGATAAGCTCGATCAACAGCCAGTTGAAAAGCATGCCGGCGCCACGCACCAAGAAGGGCTCATAAAGAGGGCCACTCAGAACAAACCAGACCTTCGCCGGATACGGCGGGCGCGTCATATCATTAGTCTGTCATGCCTTGCGTTTTGTCGCATGGAATGGCAGACCAGTGATATGTCGCCCTGCTGGAAACTTTGCCGCCAATATTCGATAATGCCCTTTCCTTAAGAACGCCTCGATTCTCGCCAGAAGATTGTCCCGGAAAGGTAAGACGTTGCCAGGCCCAGATAACAGCGTCGGCATGCCGACTGGCCAGACAGCCCAGGGAATAATCCGCGGGATGTTTGTCCTGATTTTTTTCAGCGTCTTCCTCCGCCTCGGCGGATTCCTCCTGAATGTCACAGTCGGCTCCATCTTTGGCTCAGGCGCCGAATCGGACGTCTATTTCTTCGTCTGCCAGACGCTCATATACGGTTTCTTTTATGCATCCTCGATGAAGATCCTGACCCCGGTGATCGTGCCGCTCTTCATCCAGCAGTTGAATGAAAAGGGGGAAGCGGCCGCATGGGACTTTGCAAATACAGTGCTGAATCTGGTGGTGCTTATAACCGGGGCGATGGCACTTGCAGGCATCATCGCAGCCAGGCCCATTGTGGACACCCTGGCCGGCGGATTCGAACCGCAGCGAGTTCAACTGGCTGTCACCGTGCTACGGCTCGCTCTTCCGGGCGCTGTCGGCCTCGTGCTCAGTTTCGTCCTGTTCAGCCTGCTCAACAGCTACAAGATTTTCAGTTACCCCGGCGCAGCGGAGGCCGCGCAGAAACTGGTCTGGGTTGCCTGCGTCATTCTCCTGTCGAAGATATTGAAGCTTGGATTGCCGGGGGCGGCGGTCGGGCTTCTTATAGGTTGTTGCGTGCAGGTTGTTATCGCGATGGCCGGATTGCGGAACAAGTTAACACTTTACCGTCCCGGGTTGCCGCTTGTTAGAGCCAAGCGACTGGGCATCGAATTGTTCTGGGCGTCCGCCGCCGCCGGGGTTTTCTTCATTTTTCTGGCGATCATTCGTTCATCTTTTGCGGGCAGGCCGCAACTGCGCAAGTTCGAACATCTCAGCATAATGCTTGCGGCGGTACCGTGCGTATGCCTCTGGGGATTATGGCTCTGGAAACGCGCCGGGAATAAGCAGAGCGTCATGGCCCGGTTCGCCGCCCTGATGGCTCCGCTCGTCATTGGCACCGCTCTGGCCCGCCTACGCGACTTCACCACCTACTATTTCCAGTCATACACCCCCGAGGGCGTCTACAGCGACATCCTCTTCGCCAAGAAGGTCGGCGATCTGCCGACCCTCATGGTCGCCTACACCCTGGGCGTCGCGATGTTTCCCTTCCTCTGCGAAATGGCCGTCAAAAAAGACCGCCAGGCCTTCGCCGACATCCTGACCAAGACGCTGCTCATGCTGGCCCTCGGGTTCATACCTGTGACCATCGGGACTATCCTGCTTGCTCAACCGGTCGTCGAGCTTGTATATGACCGTGGAAACTGGGAACCGTTTCATGTTGCTCAAACTGCTACCGCGCTCCAGATTTATGTCCTGGGCCTTGTCTGCTACGCCGCCGAACATGTTCTCATGCAATCCTTCTTCTCAATGCAGCGGATGTGGTGGCCCAGCGTCGTGGGCGTCATTGCAACAGTCATCCATTTCGTCATTCTCGCAGTGCCGATACTATTGTTGAAATATGACGCGCCAATGGAAATCTTCCTTCCCGTCGCCCTTTCCTATCCCCTTTCGCGCATGGCGAAGGAGATCATTCTCTTATTCGTCCTCAGAGCCAAAATCCCGATACTACCATTTAAGTCAACCGTCATTTTCACGGCCAGACTGGGCGTCTCCTGCGTATTAATGACGGTGGCGGTGATCATGGTAGAACGCTTCGTCAGCCCGCGAATCCCCATCGCCGAACACCGCCGCTGGAAAGTCCAGCTTGATAACGCCGAGCCTGCCCCCGCAAGCTGGTTCAGCCGCAACGCAATTTCTCAACATGCCGCAATTGAAGATGGACAGCGGATGGTGAAGCTGTCGTTCCGGAAACGCGCCGGCAGGACATGGGTCATCGAACGGGACCTGAAGAACCTCCGCCTCCCGCCGATCAAGAGCATTCAACTGACGTGGAGATCGCCCGAAACAAGAAATCTTGATGTCAGCGTGAACCTTGTTGATTCCAGCGGCAGGCGAATACAAACAGCGAGAGACGAGGAATTGCTTATCCTTACAGGCCCAACAGAAGGCGCAGGAGTCTTCACTCCAATTTCTCCAATAAAGACTGCCACCGGCGCAATAATAGAATTATCATGGACCGGCGAAGAAGCCGCCGACTCGAAAAACGAGTTTGAGTTCGACATCATCGAGTGCGTTATCAACGGCGAAGATGATGAAATGGAAATTGACCCGCCGGATTGGGATTACAGAGGCGAATGCGCCATTGCCGCAATCGAAGAACAACCTGGAATCCTGATTGCTTCAGAACAAGGTAACCCATTTGCCGAGCTTGATGTTGAGTCGCATGACCTTTCCGGCTCGACCATGCTGCGTTTCAAGGCTGCTTCGCCTGAATCCGCCGCATCTTCATTGAAAGTCGAACTTCTTACTGCAGACGGAAAGAGCTTCCAAAACGACGCCGCGCTCATAAAAAACGTTTGGACGCAGTTCGATCTACCCCTTTCAAGTTTCAAACTCGCTGACGCCGTCGCTGACAAAATGTCTGTTGACCCGTCAAAGATATCGGAAATCAGATTTTCGCTGACCGGCGATTCCGCAAACCTGGCCCAGAATCTCGCGCTGACCTCCATCTCCTTTTACCGTCCCGGCGACGTCTTGTATGAAGTCCTCAAGGTTATAAGAATCGCGATCGCTTCCGGGGTCGGCGCGATGGTCTTTTTCATCTCGATCTTCGCGCTGCGGACGCCGGAGGCGTTGGAGATCGTCGTCTGGATACGGAACCGGGGCTGGAAAATGCGCGGGGAAATCAAGAAACGCGCCAAAGGATCCGGCGGCGAATCGCCCAATGCATCGGCATCAGGCGCGATGGGGGAACCGTGAGGCCAATGAAGAAGGTCCGCGTTCTTCAAATAATGGAACCAATCGAAGGCGGCACTCTCAGCCATCTCCGCCAGATCGTCAGACTCCTCGACCGCGAGAAATTCAGCGTCAGCGTCATCGGATCGCCGCTTCGTAACGAAACCTCTGGCGCAGAGCTTGAGGCCATGCGCCCGATGCTGGACGAACTCCACATTGTCCCGATGGTCCGAAACGTCTCCCCGCTCCGTGATGCGTCCTGCTTCGCCAGGATCAGGGAAATCCTCAAATCCGGCTCCTACGACGTCGTCCACACCCACAGTTCAAAAGCCGGATTCCTGGGCCGTTTCGCCGCAAAGACGACAGGGATTCCGCTCGTCGTTCACACCCCGCACGTATTCCCATTTTCTCAGAACGTGTCCCCGTCAAGCCGCAGACTCTACCGCCAGCTCGAATCAATAGCATCCTCGTGGTGCGACGCGATGATTCTGTTGACCGAGTTTCAACGCCAGCTCGCCGTTTCTGAAATAGCCTGTGATCCGGCGAAACTGCGCGTGATTCCAAACGGCGTTGACGGGGAGGAGTTGAAGGGCGGCAAGTCGCGGAATGACGCCCGCAGGGACTTGGGACTGACCGGCGTAACCATCGCCGTTCTATCCGCCGGACGATTTTTCCCGCAAAAAGGCTTCCCGCACCTGATCCGCGCCGCTGCCAGGGTCAGGAAGAAGAATCCGAATGTTGTCTTCCTCCTGGCCGGGGACGGGCCTGAACGTAAATCGCTTGAATCGCTGGCTGCCGGTCAAGGCCTCGGAAATGGATTCCGATTCCTCGGCCATGTCCCGGAAATGCCGTCGCTCTACCGCGCGGCGGACATTGTCGCCATCCCCTCGCTCTGGGAGGGAATGCCGTACGTGCTGCTTGAGGCTCTGTATTTCGGCAAACCGGTCGTGGTTTCGAACGTGTGCGGCACGGATGAGATCATAGCAGACGACGGCGCGGGCCTTCTGGTTCCCCCTGGTTCGGAAGACGCTCTCGCGGAAGCGATTGAAAAACTGGCTGAATCCCCGGATATGCGCGAAAGACTCGGCAAGACGGGACTTGAGATATCGGCAGGATATGACGCGAAGATGAGCGTAAGAGAGATCGAAAAGTTGTATCTGAAAGGGCTTGTGTAAAGATAAAAAGACGTCAATAGCGACGTTTTTTATGCGGGATATGGCATCAGGCAGAAACGGACACCGATCAGAACTTGAACTTCCGCGCCAGCGTCCCTAGCGGTTGCCCCGGCTTGAGCAGATGCACGTAACGGGCCAGCGTTCGGGAGAAGAAGTCAATAAAAAGCGGTTTCTGGATGAGCCAGTAGACGTCCTCGAATATGCTCAACGTCAGGAAATTCATCACCGGTGGCGGGTGGAACTTCTGCCGCGCGACGACCCTCACCCGCGTTCCCTCCGCCGCACGGACGAACCAGACGCTTCCGTCGTCCCAGATCGCCGATCCGTTCGGACTGTTGCGCGTCTTCCAGCTCAGGCGCTGAAGCCCGTCCTCATACTCGATCTTCTGAAGTTTCTCCACATCAATGCCCTTGCCCCCTACCAGCTTCGTCCACGGCGGCTGCGGCGAAAATACCGATCTTTCCGCCTGGTAAATCGGCTTCCCGCCATCGTCCTTCTTCGCCTGGATTATCTCCCCGCCGATATAGGCCTCCATGTAAGTTATTGACCGTGAAATATCCATCTTCTGAACGAATTCGTCATACGGCGTCGGCGACACGGCCTCGCACGACAGCACCATCCCGCCCTCGCGCGGGATGATCTTCATCGCCGGCGGGCCGGGCACGGCGTCAATTATCCGCTCATACTCCTGAACGTGTGTTCTCACGTCCTCATAGTCTGCGTCGGAGTAATCGCCCAGCGGCAGAGACAGCTTCGCCTCGATCAGCTTGACGGCCTTCGTCCTGGATCCGGCCATGCTATCTGTCTCCCTGCTCAGTGCGACGTATAAAGTTTATTAATGTTTCTCGCCTGCGGGCGGAAAAGGCCGCGGATGCGTCACGCGTCGCCGGAATCATCCTGTCTCGGAATTTTACCTTCGCTCTACCCGTTTCGCCAACCGGTATTTTGAAGCCGGATCTGCAAACTTTCTTCTGCTGAAGTTCGCATAATGCAGACACGTGTTCCTGATTCAGGACGCATCCAAGCGCGCCATTTCGGGGGCATGCAATTACACAAAATTGTGCGAACATCAGCAAATGTCACACACGCATGATTGTCGGTTTACGTTCATCCCAGCGGGCAAGCCCGTCAGGACTATTTCGCCGCTTTAGCTGCCTGTGCTGCGCCCGCCGACTGTTCTGCCAGCTTCCACGTCGCGCAGCCCGCCGCGTCGGACTGGTAGTCCGTCGCGTAAATCTTCACCGCGTACCTTCCAGACTTCAGCCCCTTCGGCAGCGGCAGCAATCCCTCAAACCTGCCGGACTTTACGTTCATGTCCGCCCAGGACAGGATCATGTTGTTCGCCTTCTGCCATTCGGTCTCTGTCGGAACGAAAGCCTCCATGGACGCCGGATCGGGGGCTTGAACCTCAGTCTGCTCTAGGAAAAGCCACGCCTTGCCGGTCTCGAACGGCAACTTCGCCTCCACCTTCAGAGACTTGCCGGAATCCTTCTCCTGAGCCATTCCCGCCACTTTGACCTCCACCACGGACGGCATTGATAGCGGCATTGCGGGATCGCCGAAAAGGTTGTACATGGCGATGTGATTCTTTTTCATCTCCTCCTCGCTCAGTCCCTTGGGCGATGATGGATCGCTGCTGCGTATCCGCCAGCCGAGGGCATTATGCGCCTTGAAACCCTTGACCGCGGTTGACAGATACAACGCGCCAAGTCTGCGCGGCGGACTCTTCACCGCCTCAAGCACGGCCTCAGCCGTCAGGCTGTTCACGTAGGGATCGCTTATATGTGTTGCCGCGACGCAGGCGACCGGCCCGCCGTGCTGGAGCAGCATCCTGATCGCCACCGCCGGGGCCGGATCGTCATATCGCCCCGTCCAGCAGGCGTATGCGAACATCGGCCCGCTTGGCGGCGCCCAATCAAGCATGTCCATATGCGCGGACGTTATCCGCACGTACTTTTCACTGGAATACATGTTGACGCCGGCATCGCCCCGCCCGATGTCCCCGGCGGAAAGGAGCCTGTTAATCTCGCCACGTCCGGAAGCAATCCCATCCTTCGGGCAGATCGAATCGCCGGACGGAACCATGTCCGTCAGTTTCAGCAGGTAAAATCCGTTGGTGTAGCCGTGCCCCGAATAACAGGAAAACGCCGCCCCCTTTGCAAGCTCCTCGACAAAAGCCTCCGGCGTCCGCTCAAACGGATAGCAGAATTGTGAGGCTTCGCTCGCAAAGATGACCTTCAGACTGTAGGGAGTCGTGAGCAGGCGTCCCAGAAGCTGGTATCCGGCCTGGACTATGAAGGCTTCGGACTCCGGGGCAAACCCCGTCGTTCCGGCAAGTACGAATACGCGCCGCCGTCGCGGGGTGAAAACCGGACTTGACTCATACTGCCGCATCTTCCAGAGCAACACCCTCAGTCCATGCTCATCATAAACTGGAAGCCGGCCAAGCATCAGGTCAGGCATCCCATCGCCATCGGTATCTGAATACGGCAGGTCCGTGCAGACAGGACGCCCCGGTTTGTCCACCTTGCGCAACTCATAATGAGGTATATAAAAGGCAGGAAAATGATCCTTGATATCCGACGGCTCCATGTCATTCTTTCCCGCGCCCACAAGCAGCACATATCGTAACTGCTCCTTTGCCGCCACCGACTTGATATATTCTCTGACGGCTGTGGCGTATGGCTCATTGCAACCGCTGTAGGTTGCTTTTCTCTTCGTTGCCTCGTCGGTTGGTGGAGTCCAGGCAACTCCCTTGCAGACATCTTCCAGCGTCACCAATCTCGTCGCAAGTCCTTGCCTCTCTCGGGTTTCCAGCAACTGTTTCAGCAAGTTGCCATACTGGGACGGCGCTATGACCAGGTAAAGAGACTTTGCCTGATCCTTCTTATCCGCCCCCGCCGCAAGCGCGACAGATGCCGAGAACAACACCGCAATGGCCAGCGCCGCCGTCAGTTTCATGCGATGAGAAGCCACACGGAACTCCTTTCTGCGGAATTAATCGGAAAGCAAGGGCAGGTTTGAGACCCGCCCCTGCGCTATTCCGCAAGACGACATTATGATCTCAACCAAACACCGGAGGGCAAACCACATGATCTGAGATCACACGTTCTTCTTGAGCCACTTGCAACACTTCGCGTACCCGACGCCTTCGGCAGCCTCTGGGCCTTCGTATTCGGCACACCATACGCCCTTGTAGCCGGCCTCTTTGAGGCGCTTGATTGCGTATTTGAGATGGATTTCGCCGTCGCCCAGCGCCGCGCCCTTGTATTCCCTCAGGCTCCCTGTCCCATCCTTCATATGGGTATGGAGCGTGTAAGGCGCAACGATGTCGTAGTAATGATCAATCGTCTTCAAGTCGTGCCCGGCCCAGCGATAGTTCATCGTATCGAGATTGGCTCCGACACGCCTCGACCCGACTGTCGCGAACAGCGCAACCTGCAAGTCGCCGTCGTTGGTCACCAGACCATGGTTATCCACGGCAAAATAGACGTCCCGCTTCTCGCCGATGTCAACGCAACGCTTCAGGCATTCCGCCATCGTCATAACCAGTTGATCCTGCTTGACGTGCTCCTTCGGACGCCCCCCCTCTGTGCGGATACACTTGGTTTCCAGGATATTTGCAAGCTTGGCGATGCGGTCCATGCGCTTCACCTGAGTTTTGATCTCCTTCAGGTCGGTCACTACGAAATCATTGCCCGCCGACAGGGCAGACGCCTTGAGTTTACGCTTCTTGAGTTCCTTCAGAAGCGCCTCGGCCTCGGCTTCCGGCTTCGAGGTCTTATCGTTCCAGACGTCGCCGCCGGACACCTCGATATACTGGAATCCCGTCCTGACGCAATAATCCAGAAACTGCGTCATATCGAATCCCGGGAAGTTGTAATGAATAACGCCTATTTTCGCGCCGCTCATGACTCGTCTCCTTTCAAAGACCTGTTTGTCGCATCGTCACAGCAAGGGGTCATTTGCGCGGTTTGACCTGGCTGAGCAGTTCTCCGATGCCTGCCTTCAGCAGAATAACCGCTTCTTCTATGTCGTCCGTTATCGAAAAAATCGAGGTGTCTTCCGGATTGATGTAGCGTCGCGGTTTCATCTCCGCGTCAATCCAGGAAACCAGCCCCTTCCAGTAATCCTCACAGAAAAGGACTATCGGGAAGTTCCTGATCTTGCCCGTCTGCACAAGCGTAAGAGCTTCGAAAGTCTCATCCATCGTCCCGAAACCGCCGGGAAAGATAACAAAACCCAGCGAGTATTTCACGAAGATCATCTTGCGAACGAAGAAGTAATGGAAACTCATGCTGACGTCCTGGTAGGGATTCGGACGCTGTTCGTTCGGCAATTCAATGTTCAACCCCACGGAAAGCCCCCCAGCCTCCTTACACCCCAGATTTGCCGCCTCCATTAATCCCGGCCCGCCCCCGGTTATCACCGCAAAGCCCTCTTCCGCCAGCCTTCCGCCCAGCGTTCTTGCCTGCGCGTAAAACGGCGAATCGGGCTTGATCCGCGCCCCGCCGAAAACAGATATCGCCGGCCCCACGTTATTGAGCGATTCAAAACCCTCCACAAACTCGCCCATGATCCTGAACACCCGCCACGTGTCGCTGCCGGTAAAGTTCGGGTCCTGTTCCGCCGAGCTTAAAAGCTCGTAGTCGCCGCTAACTTTGCGTTTTCGCTGTGGACTCATTTCTCTCCCTGTTGGTCGCTCATCCCGCCATGCGGGTGGTCTTATCCTTATTTTTGTCGTGAACGGCGGGATCGTAAATCGGTAGTGTGAAGGAGAATCTGCTGCCCTTCCCCACCTCGCTTTCAGCCGTGATTTTCCCCCCGAAACGCTCGACTATCTCCCTTGTTATCGCCAGTCCCAGACCAGTTCCCTGCGCCCTGCCCTTCGCCGGCTCTCCCACCTGGACGAACCGGTCGAACACCACGCTCAACGCCTCAGCCGGTATCCCGTTTCCGGTGTCCTCGACGCTGACGACTATCATCCTGCCCTTGCCGTCATTTATTGCGCATGTCGTCGCCCGAACCGCGATCCGCCCGCCGGAAGGCGTGAACTTCGTCGCATTGGCTATCAGGTTGTTGGCCACCTGTATAAGCCGGTCCGGCTCGGCCCATGCCTTCGGCAGATCGCCGTCAATCTCAACTTCCAGCTTTATGCCGATCCTCTCTATCTCAAAGCTGAAAAGTCTGACGCTTTTCTCGATCGCATCATGAACGTCAACTGGAAGATACTGCCAGTCAACCTTGCCTGACGCGATTTTTGCAAGATCAAGCACGTCGTTGACCAGCCGCGTCAGGCGCTCAGTCTCGCTGTTGATGATCTCAAGGAAATCACGGCGGGTTTCCTGGCTCTCCTTTTCATAATGAAGCAGAATTTCGGAGAACGATCTTATGCTTGTCAGCGGGGTGCGCAGTTCGTGAGATACGCTTGTAAGAAACGCGTTTCTCATTGCGTCAAGAGCCTGTAATTTCCTGTTTTTCTCTTCAAGCTCCATGGTCATAAGGCTCAATTCCCTGTTCTTCTCTTCCAGCCCCCGCGTGCGCAATTTCACCTGGTCCTCAAGCCTCTCATTGCGGGAAATGATCTCATTGGCGAAAAGCGTCATTGTCAAGGTCCATATCATCGCGAACGAAAAAAGAAGCGCTTCATTCTCGGCGCCGAACGCCCAGAGCAGACAGGCCATACTGAAACACAACGCGAAGATCACGGAAACATAGAAGAAGCGCGTGATGAGAATGCTTCTTCCCTTTTCGCGTCTCCCGGCCTGTTTCCCGCTTCCGTCAGCCACGTCAGCAGTCTCTCCCGTCGCCATGCGTAATCAGTATTTGCCGAACTCCTTCACTGCCTCGACCATCGCCAGGACATTCTCCCACGGAACCTCAGGCTCAAGAACGTGCGTCGGGGCAATAACCAGCCCCCCGCCCTCCCCGACCGTCTGAATGGTCTTCTTCACAGCCTCCCGAACGTCCTTCGGCTTTCCCCAGGGCATAACGCTCTGCGTCCCGACACAACCCCAGAACGAAAGCTCGTCGCCGTATTTCTTCTTCAACGCCGCAGGATTCATACACTCCGGCTGAACCGGATTCAGGATTGTTACTCCCACCTCGATAAGATCGGGAATGATCTCCTCGATATTGCCGTCCGAGTGATACCAGACCGGTATGTCAGGATTGACCTTCCTTCCCGCCGCAATCTCTTTTGCCAGAAGCGGCTTCAGCCACTCCCTCCATGCCTTCGGACTCATCATCATCCCATGCTGCGTCCCAACGTCGTCTCCGCACGAGAGTATGTCCAGGCCGCCCTTCACTGCCTGCTCTGCGGCATATGCGTTGTCATCGGCAATTCGCTGCAGCAGTATCCGCGAAACATCGCCACCCGTGACGAATTCCTCCAGCATCTGCTCCATGCCGCGAATCTGCCACCCCGTCTCAAAAATGTGCCCGCAGAAATAATTCGCGGCGTAACCCGCCTTGTGAATGTTATCAACCCTCTCCTTGAATTTCGCCCAGCAGACGGGATGTCGGCGCTCGACTATCGGGTAATCCTCTGCAACCTTCGGGTCCATCACCTTCGCCAGAGGGCTGATCGTATGCGTAAAGTGGTAATAGGTTCCCGGAACACGCGCCACGCCATGCCCGTCCGCATGCTTTGCGATTTCAGGATCAGCGTAGTATTTCGTGTAATCCGGCCTTTCCCCCGGGGCCGCGTCAGGTCCCACGCCGCGCGCCTCAAAATCAAAGAATTTCAGCAGGTCGGCCGGCTCATTTTCGCCAATCCCGGCCCACTTGCGAAACTTCCCGACCATCGTCGGCGTCAGTCCGAATTCGTACGGGACATGATCGGGATTCTGACGCTTCACGGCTCTGAGGATATTCTCCCGGGGTTGCATCATTGATCTCCTGTCGCTTGTAGGGTAGACGCTCTACAGCCGCGCGCAATCCCTTCACAGTGATCAGCGCGTCGCGCTGTCATACCGTGATCCCGTGCGGGAGGGCGGTCCGCGCCCACACAACGGCAGTATAGCACACCCCTCTCTCCTTCGACCAGACAATGACGCGGATTACATGCCGGATTTGCCGAAAATATTCGATTCGTGAAGAATACGGCAAGTGACAAAACATGCCGGACGGATTCGGACTTCCGGCAATCTGTGAATGTATTTGCTTCCCTGGCGTAAGTGCGCGATGCGCATATCAACCCCTGTTTGGTCCTGGCATGACTTAAAAAAACCTTTCAGAGTTCAACGCCATTTGCTTAGAAAATTAACCAGTTTTCCCCATCCAATCTGTCAGGAGAATCCACATGACCCCGTTCTGGAGAAACCTGATTGCACAGAATTTCAGGCCCTTCTGCCTGCCGGCTGCGTCTGTGTTTCAATCGAAAGTGAAAAAACGCTTGCAATTGCGCAAAACGGCATGTATCTTTCTGCCGGTCGTAGTCCCTTAGCTCAGCCGGCAGAGCAACTGATTCTTAATCAGTGGGTCCGGGGTTCGAATCCCCGAGGGACTACCATCCGTCTCAGAACGCGGTGGCCGAGCCGCCCGGCGCAACCGGAAACGAATGCGAGGGTGGCGGAATTTGGCAGACGCGCCAGACTTAGGATCTGGTACCTTCGGGTATGGGGGTTCGAGTCCCCCCCCTCGCACCACGTTCCTGATGAGGAAGTTCAAGGAAGAGAAACAACAGCAGTTGGAAGAGCGGGTGTAGCTCAGTGGTAGAGCACTACCTTGCCAAGGTAGCTGTCGTGGGTTCGAGTCCCATCACCCGCTCCATTTTTTTTTACCGAAATTGCAGGACAAGTCCAAAGAGATGCCAGAATTACGCGAGGCAGGCCCGCTGCAGAAAGTAGTAGTAATTGATCTGCCCGGACAGAAAGTCCGTGAGCAGTATGAAACCATGTTCAAAGACCTGGCCGGCGCGCCGGGCGTCAATCCAGACGAAATCCCGGAATCCGAAAAGGAACAGATTCGCAAGGACGTCCGCGACAAGCTGATCCGCCAGATGTTTCAGGACGCCGTCAAGGAATCAAAGCTGAAGATCCTCGGAAACCCCGGTTACCCCAAGCCTGACGGTTCAGAGATTGACGACGCGGCTGTCGCGAAGGTCGAGATTCCTTTCAATGTGTGGGAATGCCAACTGACCGAGCTTGGCTCATGCCGACGCAACGCTCACATCAAAACGCCTGTCGCTGAACTGGACGCGAGATACAAGACCAAGATTAACGAGCTGTGCGACGGTCTGGAACTGCCCGGTTTCCGGCGCGGCAAAGCCCCGAAAGGTCTAATTGAAAAGCGCATGGGCAAGCTTTGCCGTCGCGACGTGAAGGCCGGCATAATCAGCGACCTGTTCCAGGAACTGCACGACGAAGGAGGATTCCGACTGGTCGGGATGCCGGAGTATCCCGACGTTGACAAGATGCCGGAGGAAGTCGAAAACATTTTCGAATTCGACGTCGTCTTTGACATATGGCCTGAGGTTGAGCCTCCTCCATATAAAGGTTTAAAAATAAGCCGTCCATCAGGGGAATTCACCCCCGAAAAACTGGACGAACAGCTACACGATTACCTTGAGCGCATGACCCCGACTGAGGAAGCCCCGGCCGATTCAACCGCTGAGGGAGACGATTACCTGAATTGCGCCTACGTCCTGACAATTGACGGCGCAGAAGTCCGTAGAAAAGATTCTGATGCCTATGCCTTCATGGGCATCAACGGGCTTGACGGCATAAACATTGCCGGCCTTAAAGAAGCGCTTCTGGGGGCGAAGATCGGCGATACGCGCGAGGTGGAAACCGACTTCCCCGAAACTGAGCCGGACAAGGCGCTTGCCGGCAAACATGGGAAGTTCGCCATCAAAGTTAATTCCATTAAACGCCGTCCAAAGCGCGAACTGAACGACGAAACCGCGAAATTCTTTGGATACGACAATCTGACGGCCATGCGGGCCGACTTCAAGGAAAGATTCCAGCGCGGACTGGAAAACCAGATTCAGCAGACCGTTCGCCGTCAGGCGGAGGATGCGCTCCTGGCTAGCGCGCAGTTTGACCTGCCTGAGTCACTTGTCGAACTTCAGACACAGCGCAACGTGCAGAGGACGATGAGCCAGTTGATGCGAAATGGGATGCCCATCGAGCAGATTCAGACCCGCGCCGAGTCCATTGCTGGCGTTTCACGCGAGGAAGCCGTCCGCAGCTTCCGCCTTTCTGCCATACTTGAGAAGATCGCCGACGCAGAGAAGATTTTCGTGACCGAAAACCAGATAAGCGCCACGATTGAGAACCTTGCCCGGGCGCAGTCCGTCGCTCCGCAGGCCCTCTGGAGACATATGGAAAGGGAGGAACTGCTTTCAGCCCTGCGACGCGACCTGAGGGAGCAGGCAGTGGTTGACTTCCTGATCGAGAAGGCCGAGATAGAAAACATTGATGTAAACGCCGAGCCGACAGGGGAAAAGGCCGAAGGCTAGCCCGTTCACCTTTCGGCGGAATCCGGTCGTCGGAAAGCTGTTTCTATCGCGTCGCAACAAGGAGTTATTCTGGTGGATAAGACGGCAAATGATTTCCTGGAATTCACCCGCGAGATGGAACCGCCGCGACCAGTTCCGGACTTCTTCAACTACTTCATTCCCATGGTGGTTGAGAAAACCGGCCACGGCGAGCGCGTAAGCGACATATTTTCCCGCCTGCTCAAGGAGCGGATCGTGTTCATGGGCTGGCCGCTTGATGATATGGCGGCCAACGTCGTGATCGCGCAGATGCTCTTCCTTCAGTTTGAAAACAAGAATCAGGACGTTCGCTTCTACATCAACTCAAGCGGCGGAAACATCACGAGCGGACTGGCCGTCTATGACACGATGCAGTTGATACAATGCCCCGTTTCAACCACGGTGGTCGGCAGGGCGTTCAGCATGGCTGCCGTGTTGCTGGCGGCCGGCGCCAAGGGGAAACGTTACGGACTGCCTCATTCCAGAATCATGATTCACCAGCCTTGGGGCGGTTTGCAGGGTACGGCGCTGGACATCGGCATCCACGCCGAGGAACTGGTGCTGATGAAGAAATGGATAAACGAGCTTCTGGTCAAGCATACAGGCCAGCCCACTGAGCGCATCGAGGAGGATGCGGACAGGTACTTCTACATGTCCAGCAAGAGCGCGAAGGAGTATGGCTTGATTGACGATATCCTGACCGGGCCGGAAAAGTAACGCGGAACGAGGTTAACAGGAATGGGAAAACAGGCGCGCAACAGCGGCGGGGGCGGCAAGGCACCTGCGGCGTGTTCATTCTGTGGCAAAAGCTACCTTGAAGCCAAAGGCCTGATCCAGGGTTCGGCAAACGTCTATATCTGCCACGAATGTGTCGAACTCTGCCATTCTCTCCTCATGCAGGACAAGACCCCGCGCAAGAGCGAGGCGCGACGACATCGCGTGCCCTCTCCCGCGGAAATCAAGGGGAAGCTGGACGAATACGTCATCGGCCAGGACTGGGCCAAGAAAGTCCTCTCCGTCGCCGTCCATAATCATTATAAGCGGCTCAATTCCGACCTGGCTGACGACGTCGAGCTTGAAAAGAGCAATATTCTCCTCATGGGGCCGACCGGTTGCGGGAAGACGCTTACCGCCCGCGTGCTGGCGCGGATACTGGATGTCCCATTTGCAATTGCCGACGCGACGACCCTCACCGAGGCCGGTTACGTCGGCGAAGACGTCGAGAACGTCCTCTTGAAACTGTTGCAGAACGCAGACTTTGACGTAAAGAAGGCCGAGCAGGGCATCATCTACATTGACGAAATTGACAAGATCGGCAAAACGTCCCAGAACGTATCAATAACACGCGACGTTTCCGGCGAGGGCGTCCAGCAGGCCCTGCTGAAAATGCTCGAGGGAACGATAGCGAACGTTCCCCCGCAAGGCGGACGCAAGCACCCCGAACAACGCTACATCCAGATTGACACAACGCACATCCTTTTTATATGCGGCGGCACGTTCACCGGCATTGACACGATCACAGCCCGCCGCGTCGGGCGGAAGACCATCGGTTTCGGCTCTTCAGCGGATGACATTGATTATGAGGACAAGCGGCGACTTCTGAAGCTTGTCGAGGTGGACGACTTAGTTCAGTTCGGGATGATCCCGGAATTTGTCGGTCGTCTCCCCGTCATAGCGCCGCTTGACCCGCTTGAGGAATCGGACCTCGTCCGTATCCTGACGCAACCCAAGAACGCGCTCATCAGACAGTACCAGAAATTCTTCGAGATGGAAGGCGCGAAGCTGGAATTCGAGGATGCCGCTCTGAATGAAATCGCGCGTCTTGCACTGAAGCGGGGCACTGGGGCGCGGGGGCTGCGTTCGATATTGGAGCGTCTGATGCTTGACGCGATGTACCACCTCCCGGAGCAACCGCCGGAGCACAAGCACCGCGTATCAATCGAGGATGTCCGCAACGTCCAGACCGCAATCGAAGCCAGCATGCGCAAAAGCGCGTGAAATATCTGAAACTGCCGCTTTTTACACCGCTCCGGATGGATGTTTTCCCGCTGATTCGGACGCCGCGAAAAACGCTGAAAAAGTTACCCCAAACTATGATTGACTTGCCTGCTTCCCGCTCTCTATAATTGCGCGGTTATGCCGTAGGCAAGACCGTCCTGATACTTGGAGGTACTTACAGGAATGGCATCCGAGGTCGAGCAGCGCATTCGCGATACAGCCAGGAAGATCCTTGAGTCCGGCGAGGCGGGCGTCGTGGTCGGTTACGGCGCGGGTTCAACGCCTGACAAGGTCATGCCGGTTTTCATAACCAACCCCGCCGACGTTGAGAAACTGGTGTGGAACGACCGGTGCTACAACAACCTTTCCCTCTACCTGACCAAGCCCCTTGTGCGAAAGTTCGGCAAGGTCGCCATGATAGGCAAGGGTTGCGACATACGGGCGGCGATCGTGCTCTGGCAGGAATCCCAGTTCCCCCGCGAGAAAACGATCGTCATCGGCGTGGATTGCGGCGGCGTCGCGCCCATCGCGGGCAAACCGGACGATTTCCGCGCCAAGTGCGCGACATGCGATGTGAAACGCCCCCCCGTGTGCGATCACCTCGTTGAAAACCCCGCCGTGGATGTCAAACCCGCGACGACGGCGGAAGCGAAGGACGATGGACTCGACTCCAAGTCTCCGGCGGAAAAGCGGGCGTACTGGTTCAACCAGTTCTCCCGTTGCATAAAGTGTTACGCCTGCCGCGGGGTTTGCCCGCTCTGCTATTGCGATCGGTGCATCGTCGAGAAAAACCGCCCGCAATGGATACTCACCTCCCCGCACGACCTGGGCAACTTCGAGTGGAACCTGGTCAGGGCGTTCCATCTGGCCGGGCGTTGCGTGCAATGCGGAGAATGCACCCGGGTCTGCCCGTCCGATATTCCGCTGGCCGCCCTCAACCGCAAACTCGCCGGCGTGGTCCGCGAAAGTTTCGACTACGAAGCCGGAAGAAGCCATGAGACCGAGCCTTCCTTCCTTTCCTTCAAGGAAGACGACGCGGAAGAATTCATTCGCTGAGCCTCAGCCTGCCAATGGAGTGGAAACTCGTGGAGATGAAAAGCATAAGCGGCGAGTCCCTTAAGAAACTGCTTGACGCCGAGATAAAGTCTGGCGTGAAGGTCTTCGCGCCGGTCCGGGAGGGACAACTGGTCAATCACAGGCCAGTCCAGTCTTCCGGAGAAATCTGCTGGGATTTCAAGAACACAAGGCTGTCCCCAAAGCACGCGGTTTTCCCCCGCTCGGAAACAATTATCAAAGGCGCGAGAACAGACGGCGGAGTCCAAATTGAAGACGCGGAACCCGACGCCGGCCCGGCAATCCTCTTCGCCGCAAGACCATGCGACGCAAGCTCCCTTACTGCGCTGGATGCGCTGTTCAACTGGGATTACACGGATAAATTCTATCAGGCCCGCCGCGACGCGCTATGCGTGATCGGAATGGCCTGCGTTGACCCGGCGGAACAGTGCTTCTGCGCGGCTGTCGGCGGATCGCCTCTCTCCGAGAAAGGCAGCGACGTCCTCCTCATCCCCGTCAAGAGCAGCGGCTATGCGGCCAAAGCATGCACGGACAAGGGCGCGAAGCTCATGGAAAAGCACGCGGCGATGTTCGGCCCCGCCCCCGCCGACATACCCTCCGCCGAGGAAATCGCCGGAAAGCAGCTGCGAAAGAAAGACCTTACGAACGCAAAGGCGAAATTGGACGCCAGGTTCGACGATCCAATCTGGGAAGCAGTCGCCCGCAAGTGCGTCGGCTGCGGATGCTGCGCCTTCATCTGCCCGTCCTGCCATTGCTTTGACATTGTTGACGAACCCATCCCGGTCGAACGCTTCGAACGGAAAAAGAACTGGGATTCATGCTGCTTCGGAACCTACACGCTCCACGCATCCGGGCATAATCCGCGCCCCAGCCAGGAACGCAGATACCGCAACCGCGTCATGCACAAGTTCAGCTACTTCCCCGAGCGTTTCGGCATCCTGAAATGCAGCGGCTGTGGCAGGTGCGGCGCGCAGTGCCCCGTGAACCTTGATATCTACGACGTTGTCGCGGAAATTGTCGAAAGCTGAATGCGGAGATAACCGTGTTGCCCGTAATGGCTTTGAGCGCAAGCGCGTCGGTGGTCGTGTTCGCGACCGTGGTCATGGTCATTCTCGGCCTGCTTTTCGCGGTCGGGCTGGCTCTTGCAAGCGAGAAATTGCGCGTCGAGCGCGATGCCCGGATTGATCGCATCCTGGGATCGCTGCCGGGCGTGAATTGCGCCGCGTGCGGATTCCAGGGCTGCGAAGCATACGCGGAAGCCGTCGTCATCGCCGGGGCCGTCACGAACGGCTGCGTTCCCGGCGGCGCGGACGCGGCAAAACTTGTCGCGGAAATAATGGGCGTCGAGTTCGTCGAAACTGAGAAAATGCGCGCCGTCGTCCTCTGTCAGGGCGGCAAGGCCGAATGCAAGGAACGTTTCCAATACGACGGCGAACCCGATTGCCGCGCCGCGGCAGGAATCATGGGCGGCCCGAAAAGCTGCGCATACGGCTGCCTCGGTTTCGGAACCTGCGCCGCCGTCTGTCCGTTCGGAGCAATTCGGATGGGCGAAGACGGACTGCCGGACATTGATCCGGACCGATGCACGGCATGCGGGGTCTGCGTCAAGACCTGCCCGCGCGAGATCATCAAGCTGCTGCCCGCCCGCGTCCACGTCTGGGTCGCCTGCAGAAATCCGGATAAGGGACAAGCCGTCAAGAGCATCTGCTCAAAGGGTTGCATAGCATGCCGGCTTTGCGTGAAGGCGGACCAGAAAAACGCGATAACGATGGACGGCAACCTGCCGTCCCTGAACTATGACGCCGGGAGCGACTTCCTGGCCGCCGCTGAGAAGTGCCCGCAGGGCTGCTTCTTCAACGAGGATACCGGATGTAAGGTTGACGAGGCCACGCAGAACGTCGCCGAAGGCCTCGGAGCCATTCCATAGCAACTGCCAACGCCGACGGAGAGAGACGAATGGAAATTCTGGCGCTGAACCCCCCCGGTTCGGAAAAGGACATCGAGGCGATAAACGCCCGCCTCGAAACGCTTGATCCGGACGCCGCCAAGTCAGTGGAAACCTGCTACCAGTGCGGCAAGTGCACGGCCGGCTGCCCAGCCGCCGACCAGATGGAGTTTCCGCCGAACCAGATCATCAGGCTGGTACAGATCGGCCAGGTCAACGTCGCACTCAAGAGCGTCGGCATCTGGCGCTGCGTATCCTGTGAGACGTGTTCGACGCGCTGCCCGCAGAAGGTCAACATCGCAGGCGTGATGAACACCCTGCGCCTGATGGCCCGCGAGCGCGGCATCCAGCCCGCCGACCGGGAAGCCGACATGTTCCATCAGGCGTTCCTCCAGAACGTGCGCATGTTCGGCAGGCTCTTCGAGCCGATGCTGGTCGGCATTTATAACATGCGCAGCATGCACCTTTTCCATGACGCGGACAAAGGCCCCCTGCTCCTTTCCAAGGGCAAGCTCCCCCTGTTCCCGACAAGTTCAGACTCGGCCAGGGTCCGCAGACTGTTCAAGAAAGCGCTGGAGTCCAAATGACATACGCGTATTACCCCGGATGTTCCCTGGAAGGCACAGCCGGCGACTACAACGAATCCACACAGGCCGTATGCCGGGCGCTTGGAGTCCCTCTCAAAGAAGTCCCGGATTGGGTTTGCTGCGGGACCACCCCGGCGCATGAGACAAATCAGTTGCTGGTTACCAGTCTCGGCGTCAAGAACCTGGCATCCGCCCGCTCCGTGTCGGACAAGGTAGTCGTCCCCTGCGCAGCCTGCTACAACAGGCTCAAAAGCGCCAACTACGAGATTTCGCACGACAAGGCGCTCAAGGCTAAAGCGCTGAACGCGGCGGAAGTCAGCTACGACGGAGACGCGCAGGTCCTGCACGTCATCGAGTTGCTGGTGCGCGAGATCGGTCTGGAAAAGCTGAAAGCCGCCGTCAAGAAACCGCTGAAGGGCCTTGCCGTAGCCTCCTATTACGGCTGCCTTCTTGTGCGCCCAGAGCGAATCATGAAATTCGACGACGCCGAGGACCCGCAGACGATGGATCAGGTGGTAGCGGCAGTGGGAGGCGACGTCGTTGACTGGCCGGGCAAGGTGGACTGCTGCGGCGCGTCGGCGGCGATACCACATACGGAAACGGTGCTCAAACAGGTCAACCAAATTCTGACCGACGCGAAGGCGTGCGGGGCGGACGTTGTCGCCGTCGCCTGCCCGCTCTGCCAGAACAACCTGGACCTGCGCCAACTGGACATAAGGAAAAAGATCGGGAAGGACCACAATATCCCGATTCTTTACATCACTCAACTTGTCGGCCTCGCCCTGGGTTTGAGCGCCTCGGAACTGGCCCTGCAGAAACTGGTTGTTGACGCAACCCCTGTTCTGAAGGCCAAGGGCGTTCTCTAGGACACATTCGACGACACTGATCAGGCTGGTGGAAACCAATGGCAAGAATCGGAGTTTTCGTCTGTCACTGCGGTGAGAACATCGCTCGCACGGTGAATTGCGCAAAGGTAGCCGAAGAAGCCGCGAAGATGCCGGGCGTCGTCTACGCGCTTGATTACAAGTACATGTGTTCCGACCCCGGGCAGGAGATCATCCTCAAAGCCATCAAGGAACACAGGCTCACCTCGGTCGTCGTCGCCGCGTGCAGCCCTCACATGCACGAAAAGACCTTCCGCGGAACCGCTTCGCGCGGGGGGTTGAATCCCTACATGTGCGAGCAGGCCAACATCCGCGAGCACTGCTCATGGGTTCATGAAAGCATCCCTGAAGGCACGGACAAGGCGATTGATATCGTCCGCACCCTCGTCGCCAAGGTCATGCGCGACCAGCCGCTGGACGTCATCAAGGTCCCCGTCACGAAGCGCTGCATGGTGATCGGCGGCGGCATTGCCGGCATACAGGCCGCGCTGGACGTCGCAGCCGCCGGTTATGAGGTCGTCCTGGTGGAGCGCCAGGCCAGCATTGGCGGACACATGTCCCAGCTTTCCGAGACATTCCCGACGCTGGACTGCTCCCAGTGCATTCTGACGCCGCGCATGGTCGAGGTGGCTCAGCACCCGAAGATCAAGCTATATACGTTCTCAGAGGTCGAAGCCGTCAGCGGCTATGTCGGCAACTTCAAGGTAAAAATCCGCCGTAAGGCGCGTTACGTCAAGGAAGAAGTCTGCATACGCTGCGGTCTTTGCACACAAAAGTGCCCGGCCAAGAAGATACCCAACGAGTTCAATTGCGGTCTGGACAACCGCACGGCCATACACGTTCCCTTTCCACAGGCGGTGCCGAACATCCCCCGCATTGACCGCGAAAACTGCACGTGGTTCCAGAAGGGCAAATGCGGCGTCTGCAAGAAGATATGCCCCGTCAACGCGGTTGACTACGAGATGGAGGACAAGATCGTCGAGGAAGACATCGGCGCCATCGTCGTGGCTACTGGTTACGAGCTTTACGACATCGCCGGAAACGATCCGAACGGTCTCTATTCCGGTTACGGCGAATACGGCAAGGGCAAATATGCCGACGTCATTGACGGCCTCCAGTTCGAACGTCTGGCCTCCGCCAGCGGACCGACCGGCGGGGAAATCCGCCGTCCGTCCGACGGCAAGGAGCCGAAGACCATCGCCTTCCTGGCATGCATCGGATCACGCGATAATCAGAAGGGCATATCATTCTGCTCGAACATCTGCTGCATGTACCTCGCCAAGCACGCCATGCTCTACGAGCACAAGGTTCACGGCGGCAAGGGCTACATCTTCTACATGGATATCCGCAGCGGCGGCAAGAGCTACGACGAGTTCGTGCGCCGCGCCGTTGAAGAAGATCATGTCTGCTACGTGCGCGGGCGCGTGTCAAAGGTCTACAAGCGCGGGGACAAGATCGTCCTGCGCGGAACCGATACCTTGCTGGGCCGCCCCATCGAGCTTGAGGCCGATATGGTCGTCCTGGCCACCGCCGTCACGCCGTCCCCCGGCGTGGAAAAGCTGGCGCAGATGCTGGGCATACCATACGACAAATACAAGTTCCTAAGCGAGGCGCACCCCAAACTCCGCCCGGTTGAAACCGTCACTGCCGGCATATACTTGGCCGGTTGCTGCCAGGGGCCGAAGGATATCCCGCTGACGGTCGCTCAGGCCAGCGGCGCGGCCTCCAAGGTCCTCGCCCTTCTGTCCAGAAGCGAACTGGAGCGCGAGCCGACCGTGGCCAAGGTTGATGAAACCACCTGCGTGGCCTGCTGGTGCTGCTACGAGGTCTGCCCCTACAACGCGATCGAGAAAAAGGAAATCCGCGACCGCAAGGGCAATCTCATAAAGATGGTGGCAAACGTCAACAGGGGCTTGTGCCAGGGCTGCGGGCTATGCGCAGCAACCTGCCGCAGCGGCAGCATTGATCTGGCCGGCTTCAACGACGAGCAGTTGATGGCCGAGATAGAAGCCCTCGCCCAAGTGCGATAAACGCCTGCTAAGAGAGCCTTGCGGTCATGCTGGAAACGCAACCCGACAGGCTCGAAACGCCGTTTGGCGCGCTCTACAAGCCGCAATCCGCCGGTATTCTGGTTGTCAGTGTTCTTGCGTCCTTCGGCGGTTCAATCCTGCTGGGAACGGTGGTCTGTTTGTCAATCGGCGGGCTTTCCGAAAATGCTCGAATTGCCCACCACGTTCCATACCCTCTGATATTCATTCTCGGGTACAGCCTCTGGGCCGCGCGTCTGAAAGCGCTGGCCTTCGAATTCGTCGGACGGGGCATACTTATCGCATTATTCCGGATTGTTTTGCTGAGGAAGAAGCCGGCGGGGATTGAAGATGTCATCCCTGATAGGGAAAAACTGACCGAGATGGCCGTCCGCGCGCAAAAAGCCTCCTCATCCTTCATTATCGTATCTTTTCCCATTGGGCTGTTTGCGATAATCTTGTCCGCATTCTGCAAGGCAGAATCGTCATTGGCGTTTAGAACCGTTCTCCTTTCCGGCTCCTGCCTGGCATGGGGCGCGATTCTGTTCCGCCTTGGCAGAAAAGGTTATCTGCCTTTTGCCGAGGATGGCGCATAACCTGCTTTTCATGTCGGACAACCCGCCGTCCACCCGGCATCGAGACCCCGGATTCGCAAGTGATCATGGAAACATCCGCCGACCTGCTCCCCTTCCCCAAGCCGGGCTTCGCTCAACGCGCCTTCAGCGGCCTGTTTGATCTACTGTATCCCCCCCACTGCTTCCACTGCGCCCAACCACTTCCGGACGGCCCCAATAAATATCTCTGTGACCGATGCTTCAAAACCGTGCGCATTCTGAAGGGAGAGTCCTGCCCCCGCTGTGCTCATCCCGGCAAGTCCCCTACCGGCGAGGATTGTCAGTTCTGTCGCACAAGAACACTGAGATTCGACGCGGCGGTGGCCGCTGTCGAATTCGGCGACGCATCCCGCGCAATAATCCACGCCCTCAAATATCATGGCAACATGCCTGCCGCCAGGCTGCTTGGCGGTTGGCTTGCCGCGGCATTGAACGACCACCCGATGCGCGACTCGAACCTTATTATTCCTGTCCCCCTCCATCGCAGCCGGCTCGCTCATCGAGGTTTCAATCAGGCGCTTTTGATCGCCGGAACGCTCTCCGCCACCGTCAACAAACCCCTGCATGACGGCAATCTGCGCCGCATCAGGCATACGGAAACTCAGACCCGCATGAGCGTTGCAAAGCGGGAGGAGAACGTCAAAGGGGCCTTCTCCCTGAGAAAACCGGTCTTGGTCGCAGGCAGGAGCATAATACTAGTTGATGACGTGATGACGACTGGGGCTACCATGTCCGAATGCGCCAGAATTCTCAAAGCGGCAGGCGCGAGAAGCGTGCTGGCAGTCGTCGCGGCAAGGGCCTGATCGCCATTGCCCCATATTCCCCTCTCACACTGAATAAAGGCTGAAACAATTCCGTTTTATTCTTGCTTCATTCCTACATTTATGTATGATTCTATTTTGAATGGACCTTTTGCGGTCTGTTTTGCAATTCAGTCTACACCTGGCAAAGGCAATAACAAATGGAAGCAGGGACGCGCTCAGACGCGGCGGCTCCGCGACCGCCCGATCATCCGGAAGTACGACGCGAGGTGCAGGAGCTTGCCCTCCTTTTCGAAGTCAGCCGCACGCTGGCCCGAAGCATGGACCTGCGTGAGGTTGTCGGTCCTCTCCTCGAGGCGATGGCCAAGAACATGGGCATGCTTCGCGGAACGCTTGCCCTTCTTAACAGGCGCACTGGTGAAATATCAATTGATGCCGCATATGGCCTGTCCCAGAGTCAGCAGATACGCGGGAAATACAAGCTTGGCGAAGGCGTGACCGGCAAGGTCGTGGAAACCGGCAAGCCCGTAGTCGTTCCGCGTATCTCCGAGGAACCGCAATTTCTGAATCGCACAGGGGCGCGCAGCGGGCTTCATAAAAAAGATATTTCGTTCATCTGCGTGCCCATCAAGCTCGGCAATGAAGTCATTGGAGCGATCAGCGCTGACCGCCTCTTTACCGAGGATGTCTCTCTTGCCGAAGACGTCAGGCTTCTGTCCATAATCAGTTCCATGATAGCTCAGGCCGTTCGAATTCGCCAATCGGCGCAGGAAGAGCGCGATCGCCTGATGCAGGAAAACATACGCCTTCAGGAGGAATTGAAGGATCGTTTTCGTCCCGCCAATATCATCGGGCGCTCCAACGCAATGCAGGAGGTGTACGACCTTATCGGGAAGGTTTCAAAAAGCGACGCGACGGTGCTGATAAGGGGCGAAAGCGGCTGCGGAAAAGAACTCGTCGCGCACGCAATTCATTACAATAGTCTGCGCTCGACAAAACCGTTTGTGAAAGTCAGTTGCGCCGCCCTGCCGGAGTCAATCCTTGAAAGCGAACTTTTCGGACATGAAAAAGGCGCCTTCACGGGCGCGCATCAGCAGCGCAAAGGCCGATTCGAACTGGCGCACGGGGGAACTATTTTTCTCGATGAGATAGGCGACCTTGCCCCGGCAATACAGATAAAACTCCTTCGAGTCCTGCAGGAGCGCGAATTCGAGCGGGTCGGCGGCACACAGACAATTAAAGTTGACGTGCGAATCATAGCAGCGACAAACAGGAAACTCGAAGATCTGATTATGGATGAAACCTTCAGACAGGACCTGTATTATCGGCTCAACGTCTTCCCGATTCATATACCGCCGTTGCGGGAAAGGCGAACGGACATCCTGCTCCTCGCTGACTTCTTTGTTGAGAAATACAGCATGGCAAACAATAAGAGCATAAAACGCATATCAACCCCGGCGATTGACATGATGATGGCCTACCACTGGCCGGGCAACGTGCGCGAGCTTGAAAACTGCATAGAACGGGCGGTGTTACTCACCAGCGATGATGTCATCCATGGTCATCACCTGCCCCCGACGTTGCAAACCGCCGAAGCCACCGACACAATCCCGACCGGCGACCTGAAGGCACAGATTGACAACCTCGAAAGAGAAATGATTATAGAGGCGCTTAAGAATTCCCGCGGCAACAGGGCAAAAGCAGCCAAGGCGCTAGGGATGACAGAACGCGTTATGGGCCTCAGGGCGCAAAAACATGGGATTGATTCCCGGAGGTACAGAACTAACTAAAATGTAGGAGTTGATACCTGTTCATACGATTATGTATGTTTATTGAACTTGGCGATGATTTCGCATGTGATGACATTATTGCTATAACATATTCAATGTAAATGGCTTATGACTGTTAATGCTCTCACGCTTTCCTGATGGCATAATCCTTGCGTTATTCCAACGCGTCTCTGGTGCGTTCACGTTTGCGAGCCTGAATCAACAGGTTCGGGAATTCTCTCGCAGACCGGCGCACATTTTCAACTTCCCGGATGGAAAGGATAAGTGGTAGTGATGAGATCGGAATCTTGCATCTTGAAGGGTATCCTGGCTGCCTTTGCTTTGCTGGCATTGATAACAGGCGGTGTTCGGCCCGCCTGTGCACAGGACTCTAGCGCAGAGAAAGAGACGGCGACCGAGACGAAGCCGCAGCAGCCTCAGTCGCCGGAAAAGGCTGTTGAAGAAGAATCCGAAGAAGCGGAAGGCGATTTTAGCATCGGCTTTCAGACGGTCTACAACTCGAAATACGTCTGGCGGGGTCTCAACACCGTTGACGATTCGGTTCATCAGCCGTCCGCCTACGTTTCCCACGGCAACTTCACCATCAGCGTCTGGGGCAACCAGGACCTGACTAATGTGAACGACAACAGGCACGACTTCACGGAGATTGACTACACGCTCGACTACTCGTTCCAGTGGAAATGCCTGAAAGCGTCGGTCGGAAGCATAATCTATCAGTTCCCGGACATAGCGCCGGGGACGACGGAACTCTACGGCGGCGTTGGGCTTGACTGCATACTCTCGCCTAAGGTGACGATCTATCAGGACGTCGCCGCCGTCGAGGGGCAGTACGCAACGTTCTCCATCGGACACACCTTCGAGGATGTGCTGAAGCCGACGGATTCGATCGGGGTCTCGGTTGACTGCTCAGCCGCAATCAGTTTCGGAAGCGACCGCTACAACAAATTCTACTACGGCAGCGAGCACTACGCGGTGACCGACCTGCTCCTATACCTGGGTGTCCCCGTGAGCATCGGCGATTACGTGACGCTCACCCCGTTCATGAACTTCTCAAGCATCATTGATCATGCCCTGCGCGGAGACCGGAAGAAGAACGACAACATTTTCGGCGGCGTGGCGCTGGGCGTTGAATTCTAAAGGATAACACCACTGACGCGTCTTCTGTTTGAGAAAGGAATCGGTGAAGAATGAAAAGGTTGAGAATCACAATGCTCCTTTCGGCAATTCTGCTGCCGGCCGGAGTCTTGATGGCAGGCGAGGGCGATGCGGCGTCTCCGACGCTTGGGATTGACACCCTCTGGGTTCTTCTGGCTGCTTTCCTTGTGTTCTTCATGCAGGCCGGCTTCGGAATGGTCGAGGCCGGGCTGACCAGGGCCAAGAACGCATGCAACATCCTGACCAAGAACACTCTGGACTACTGCGTCGCCTGCCTGATGTTCTTCCTGTGCGGCTACGCAATCATGTTCGGCAACGGAAACGGATTCATCGGCTGGACTGGTTTCGGCATGAACTCCGCCGAGAATCCCTCGAAGGTCCCCCTGCTGGCCTTCTGGCTCTTTCAGGCCGCATTCTGCGGCGCGGCGGCCACGATTGTCGCCGGGGCGATGGCCGAGCGTATGAAGTTCGCGGCATACCTGACCTACACGGTGGTTATCAGCGCCGTTGTATACCCCATCGTAGGTCACTGGATATGGTCCTCCGGCGGATGGCTGGCGAAGATGGGCTTCGGCGACTTTGCCGGCTCAACCGTCGTCCACTCGGTCGGCGGATGGATTTCCTTCGTCGGCACAGCCATCCTCGGCCCGCGAATCGGCAAGTATGGCGAGGACGGCAAGCCCAGGCCCATGCCGGGTCACTCCATACCGCTGGCCTCGCTTGGGGTCTTCCTGCTGTGGTTCGGGTGGTTCGGATTCAATCCCGGATCAACCCTTGCCATCGGAGACGGCGCGGCAATCTCTCTAATCGCTGTGAACACTAATCTGGCCGCTTGCGCCGGAGCGATTTCCGCCATGCTTGTCGTCTGGAAATTCTATGGCAAACCAGACCTTTCGATGACCATGAACGGCTGCCTTGCCGGACTGGTGGCGATCACTGCCCCTTGCGCGTTCGTCTCCCCCGCCGCATCAATCGTCATTGGCCTGATTGCAGGCTGCATAGTGGTTTTCGGCGTCGCCCTGCTTGACAAAATCAAGGTTGATGATCCGGTGGGCGCGGTCCCCGTGCATGGCATGAATGGCGTATTCGGGACATTGGCGGTTGGTATCTGGGGGCAAAAGTCTCTCGGCCTTGCGCGTGACGGTCTGCTCCACGGCGGGGGGCTTGCGCAGTTGGGCGTTCAGGCCCTCGGAAACATAAGCGTCTGCCTGTTCGCAATGGCGCTGATGGCAGTCGTCTTCCTGGCGATCAAGGGAACATTCGGCTTGCGCGTCTCCCGCGAGGAGGAACTGCGCGGCCTCGACATCGGCGAGCATGGCATGGAAGCATACGCCGGTTTCCAGATCTTCACAACTCAGTAAGAAAGGTCAATTCCAATGAAACTCATCATCGCATACATACAGCCCGAAAAGTTAGGCGACGTAAAGCGCGAGCTTTACAAGGCCGAGGTCTTCAAGATGTCCGTTACCAACGCACTGGGCTGCGGACAGCAACGCGGTTACACAGAATCCTACCGGGGCGTCGAAATGGAGGTCAACCTGCTGAAGAAACTCCGGCTTGAGATCGCCGTCAACGAAGGATTTGTAAAGCCCACGCTTGACGCGATCATCAAGGGCGCTCAGAGCAGCAAGATAGGCGACGGAAAGATCTTCATCCTGGACCTGGTCGAATGTGTGCGGATCAGGACTGGGGAGACAGGCGGCGATGCGATCGGATGACACCCCGGAACATACACGATCGTAGGTTTTGCCGGTGTGAGTCATACCAAACGGTATTAGCCTCACACCGGCAATGTCGGGGCTACATGCGCTGTAACACCATTATAACATTGGTGTTAGGACAATCTGTAAACGATTGGCACAGCCGTTGCTAATAGATAATCGTGTGCGTAACGTCCGTTCATGTGGACAACGCAAAGAAAGAAAGGGCCGTTGCGGCCCGCCCAGCAAACCCCACACACAGGAGAGAAGTAAGATGGCTACCAAGGACGCAGTGCTCAAGGCGGCAAAGGAAAACAACGTCAAATTTGTTCGTCTGTGGTTCACAGACGTTCTGGGAATGCTTAAGAGCTTCGCGATCCCCGTCAGCGAACTTGAAGGCGCCCTTGACGAAGGAATGGGATTCGACGGATCGTCCATCGAGGGATATTGCAGGATTCAGGAAAGCGACATGATCGCCATGCCTGATCCGAACACGTTCCAGATCATCCCATGGAGGCCGGCGGAAGCCAGGGTTGCCCGAATGTTCTGCGACATTCAGGAGCCGAACGGCACTCCATATGCAGGCGATCCGCGTTACGCCCTGAAGCGCGTAATGAAGAAGGCAAGCGACCTGGGCTATACCTACTATGTCGGCCCGGAGCTTGAATTCTTCTACTTCAAGAATTGCAATGGCACGGAGCCTCTGGACGCCGGCGGATACTTCGATCTCACCCCGCTGGATGTTGCAAGCGACCTGCGCCGCGACACGGTCTTCGCGCTTGAAAGCATGGGGATCAAAGTCGAGTACAGCCATCATGAAGTGGCCCCCAGCCAACACGAAATTGACCTTCGTTACACGGACGCGCTGACAATGGCCGACGCAGCCATGACATACAGGCTCACCGTGAAGGAAATCGCTCTCAAGCACGGAGTCTACGCCACTTTCATGCCCAAGCCGATGTTCGGCGAGAATGGGAGCGGAATGCACGTTCACCAGTCCCTCTTCAAGGGCAGCAAGAACGCGTTCCACGATTCGAAGGACAAGCACGGCCTGTCAAAGATCGGGAAGTCATACATTGCCGGACTGCTCAAGCACGCGCCGGAAATCTGCTCGCTTGTCGCGCAGTGGGTCAACTCCTACAAGCGTCTGGTTCCGGGCTACGAGGCTCCGGTCTACATCTCCTGGGCGCGTCGAAACCGTTCCGCACTGGTTCGCGTCCCGATGTACAAACCCGGCCGTGAAAAGGCGACCCGCGCCGAATTCCGATGCCCGGACCCCGGCTGCAATCCGTACCTTGCATTCACCGTCATGCTGGCCGCCGGGCTGAAAGGCGTCGAGGAGAATTATGAACTTGCCCCGCCGGTCGAACAGGACATTTTCGAGATGTCCGAGGCCGAGCGCGAAGAGGCCGGGATTCATGCTCTGCCCGGCAGTTTGGCAGAGGCGATTGCCAACACGGAAAAGAGCGCGCTGGTGCGCGAAGCCCTGGGCGACCACATCTTCAACAAGTTCATTGACAACAAGAAGGTCGAGTGGGACGCCTACCGCACGCACATCAGCAAGATGGAGATTGAAAAGTATCTGCCGATCCTCTGATCAACAGGGGAGCAGCGCGGCGGATCAGAATCTTGGGCTCACCCGCAGGAACTCTCAAACAGACGAGAGACCGAAAGAAACATAACGTCCTTGCTGGGACGCCAGTTGCTGGGTGTAGCGCTTTCGGCGAACTGTCAGGTTGTGCCAGAACCTGCCAATCGCGGGTGAGCCCTTTTCCTTCAGAACAACACCGGGATGTCAGCAATGTTCAAGCCCGCAGGCAGACTCGGGGCGTTGGTCATCCTACACGAGAAATCTGAAGGCATCGGCTGCCTGAACGGACCGCTTTCGGAAACGACAAGCTCTGTCCGCTGGGCAAAGCTTTACGCCGGGGAACGGCTGCCTTCCGACCCGTCGGAATGGAGCCTAATTGTTTCCATGGGCGGTCCGATGAACGTCTACGAAGAGGATGAATATCCCTTCCTGCGCGAAGAGACGGAGTTTCTAAGACGGGCCATTGAGTCTGATGTGCCCATTCTGGGCGTCTGTCTCGGCGCGCAAATGATCGCAAAGGCCTGCGGCGCAAAAGTCGTGAAATCCCCCGAAATGGAATGGGGATGGAGAAATGTTTACCTAACGGAGGAAGGCAGGCGCGACCCGGTCTTCCGTCGCTTCCCATCCACTCTTCGTGTCTTCCAATGGCACGAGGACATGTTCGAACTACCGGAAGACGCAGTCCTCCTGGCGACGTCAGATGATTGTCCGAATCAGGCATTTCGATATCGCAGAGCGCTTGGGTTGCAGTTTCACGTGGAGATAACACACGCCATCCTTGACGATTGGACCCGGAACAAGCCGGACAGGCACCGTGTGCTGAGCGAATTCGAAGAAAGGGAAAACTCTCTGTTCGGATATGCGGCAAGGATATGCCGCAATCTCTTGAGTCTCGAGACCCGGATATCGTAATATGGCATCCGCCGCGAGTTTGAACGACATGCATGTCATGAAGACCAACATGGGACCACAAGGATGCCACAGGCAAACAACGATGAAGGACCGTCCAACCAGCGACCGCTTAATCAAAGTGTTCACTGCGGACTGTACGACCCCGCCTTCGAACATGGAAGCTGCGGAACAGGCTTCGTCGTCCGTCTGGACGCCGAACCGAACCACGCCATAGTCGCAAGCGGCGTGGAATTATTAATCAATCTTGAGCATCGCGGAGCCGTCGGGGGGGATAAAGCAACCGGAGACGGCGCCGGTTTGCTTCTCCAGATACCGCATGACTTCTTCCGCGAAGAGGCCGAGAAAATAGGCTTCACGCTTCCCCGAATCGGCGATTATGCGACAGGTATTGTTTTCCTGCCGAAGGCTCCGAACAAACGTCAAGCATGCATTCTGGCCTTTGAGAGGGCTACCGCGCTGGAAGGTTGCCTGCTTCTTGGTTGGCGCCGGGTGCCTGTTGAACCTGACACGCTAGGCGAATTCGCCCGCAACACCATGCCGGACATAAGGCAATTATTTATTGCGCGCGGCGATGTCCCTAAAACAGTATTTCAGCAGAAACTCTACGTGATACGCCGTTGCGTGGAGAATGAGATCGCCCGCGCATTCCCATCGTCAAGCCCTGCTGACGCGTTTTACGTCCCAAGTCTATCCGCCACAACAATAGCCTATAAGGGCATGCTGGTAGGCAGCCAGCTTGCGCCATTTTATCCTGACCTGCGGGACAAGCGGTTAAAAAGCCCCTATGCTTTGGTTCATCAGAGATACAGCACTAACACGTTCCCAAGCTGGAGTCTGGCGCAGCCGTTCCGATACCTGGCCCATAACGGCGAGATCAACACGCTTCGCGGGAACGTCAATCGAATGCTAGCCCGAGAGTCAACGCTGCGGACGGAATTCCTTGGCGAGGATATTGAGAAGGTCAAGCCTGTCATCATGGAAGGCGGCAGCGATTCCGCAATGCTGGATAATGCCCTGGAGCTTCTGCTCATGGGCGGGCGATCCCTGCCTCACGCCATGATGATGATGGTTCCGGAAGCGTGGGGGGCGAAGTTCCTCATGGGGGAGGACAAGCGCGCCTTTTACGAATATCACTCCGCCTTTATGGAGCCATGGGACGGCCCTGCGGCGCTGGTCTTTACGGACGGACGTTACATCGGGGCAACGCTCGACCGCAACGGGCTGCGCCCATGCAGGTATACAATCACACGCGACGGTCTGATAATCATGGCGTCGGAAACCGGCGCGCTTGACATCCCGCCGGAAAATGCCTTGAGCAAGGGCCGGCTTCAACCCGGTCGCATGTTCCTGGTTGACCTTCAGCAACACCGCGTGATCCCAGACCAGGAAATAAAGGCGACCATTTCCCGGCGCCGTCCTTATCGCCATTGGGTGCGAGACAACCGCATCGAGCTTCGCGGCCTGCATATGCCGTCCGAGGTGAAGGCGCTGGAACCTGAGACATTGCGACGTCTGCAACACGCTTTCGGCTATACTCAGGAAGAATTGAACATGATTATCAACCCGATGGCCGCCCGCAGTCAGGAGGCCGTCGGATCAATGGGCAACGATGCCGCCCTTGCCGTCATTTCAAGAAGGCCGCAACTCTTCTTCGCGTATTTCAAGCAGTTGTTCGCGCAGGTCACAAACCCGCCGATTGACCCGCTGCGCGAAGAGCTTGTCATGTCCCTCATGAGTTTCGTCGGGCGGCAGCGTAACATGCTTGTAGAAACGCCCGAACACTGCCGACAGTTAAAGCTGAATCATCCGATTCTGACCCCCGAGGACATGCTCAGGCTTCGCAACGCGGCCAACCCCGATGTCGTTGCGCGGGATATTGACATCCTCTTCCCCGCCGACGGCGACGGCAAGGCTCTTGAACGCGCTCTGGACGACGTTTTCACTCAGGCAGAATCCCGCATTGCCGAAGGCGCCACGCTACTGGTCCTCACGGACCTTAAAATGAGTGCCGACAAGTCTCCCATCCCTGCGATGCTGGCCGCTTCCGGATTGCATCATCATCTCACTCGCAAGGGTCTCCGTGGAGCCGCCGGCATCGTCGTGGAGTCGGGGGAAGTCAGGGAAGTTGCGCATTTCTGCCTTCTGATCGCTTATGGCGCCAATGCGATATGCCCGTACCTCGCCTTCTCCACGGCCCGGGCATTGGCGGAGGAAGGGCTTCTTGAAGCGAAAGCAACTCCCGAGGAAGCGGTTGACTCTTATATAACCGCAGTCAAGAAGGGCCTTCTGAAAACCTTCAGCCGGATGGGTATCTCGACCATACGGAGCTTCTTCGGTTCTCAGATTTACGAAGCCGTCGGGCTGGGCAAGCCGCTGGTGGACAAGTATCTGACAGGAACATCATCGCGCGTGGGCGGCGTCGGGCTGGATGAAATTGCGGCGGACACGATCGAAAGGCATCGCGCGGCATATCCCCGCTCTGGCGTTGTTTCCCCGCTCCTGCCGGTGGGTGGAAATTACAAGAATCGCCACGGGGGAGAGAAGCACCTGTGGTCCGCCGAAGCAATCTTCAAACTTCAACACGCCGCGCGCACAGGAGATTATGCGGCTTACAAGCAATACGCAGCGATCATCGAAAATCCGGACGACCCGGTTACCCTCCGCAGCCTTTTCCGATTCAGGAAATGCGAACCGATTCCGATTGAGGAAGTCGAACCGGTCGGGAAAATCATTCCGCGTTTCGTCTCGGCGGCTATGTCCTTCGGTTCAATAAGCAAGGAAGCGCATGAGACAATCGCCATAGGCATGAACAGGGCCGGCGGACGCAGCAATTCCGGCGAGGGCGGAGAAGACCCGCAGCGTTATCCGGTCATGCCCAACGGGGATTGGAAGTGTTCCCGCGTCAAGCAGATCGCCTCCGGACGATTCGGCGTAACGATCGAGTATCTCGTCAACTGCGACGAACTCCAAATCAAGATTGCGCAGGGCGCCAAGCCTGGTGAAGGCGGGCAACTTCCCGGCCACAAAGTCACCGATGATATTGCCCGCGTGCGCCATACCACGCCAGGCGTCACGCTGATCTCGCCGCCGCCGCACCATGACATCTACTCCATCGAGGACATCGCACAGCTTATTTACGACCTCAAATGCGCCAATCCCCGCGCGAGGGTGTCCGTAAAACTGGTTTCAGAAGCCGGAGTGGGGACAATAGCCGCAGGCGTAGCCAAAGCCAAGGCCGACATGGTCCTCATCGCAGGCCACGACGGCGGAACAGGAGCCTCTCCCTGGACGGCCATCAAGCACTGCGGGCTGCCCTGGGAACTCGGGCTTGCCGAGACGCAGCAGACGCTTGTCCGCAACCGGCTGCGCGACCGCATACGCGTACAGGTGGACGGCCAGTTGCGCACCGGGCGCGATCTGGCGATTGCCGCAATGCTCGGCGCGGAGGAGTTCGGATTCGGCTCGCTAATGCTCGTCCTCATGGGTTGCGTCATGCTCCGCAAGTGCCACATGAACACATGCTCGGTTGGAGTTGCCACACAGGACCCGGAACTCCGCAAGCGCTTCGCCGGGAAACCGGAATACGTGGTCAACTTCGTGAACTTCATCGCAACGGACCTTCGGGAGCACATGGCCAGACTAGGCATCCGGACAGTTGATGAGATGGTCGGGCGATGCGACATGCTGGAGGCGATGGAAAATCCTGCTGTTCCAAAGGCCCGGACTCTGGATTTCAGGAATCTGCTCATTGCGTCGGCCTTGAATGGCGAAGCCAGAAGCTGCTCCCTCAGTCAGGATCACGAGCTTGAAAAGACTCTTGACGTAAAATTGATCGAACTTGCCCGCCCTGCCATCGAGAGACAGGAGCGGGTCGTGATCGAAATGCCGATCAGGAATGTAAATCGCGCTGTCGGGACGATGCTGAGCGGCGAGATTGCCCGGCGCCGCGGCCTCAAGGGACTCCCTCCGGACACAATCACACTAAACCTGAAAGGGACCGCCGGCCAGAGCATGGGCGCCTTCCTCTCGTCCGGCATTTCTATCCGCATTGAGGGCGAAGCCAACGATTATCTGGCCAAGGGCATGTCCGGGGGAAGGATTGTCCTGATCCCGCCGCAGGGAACACGCTTCGAGCCGGGCGAGAACGTGATTGCCGGCAACGTCGCGCTCTACGGCGCGACGGGGGGGGAGGTCTACATCAACGGCATAGCTGGCGAGCGTTTCGCCATCCGCAACGGGGGCGCGCGCGCAGTAGTTGAAGGCGCCGGCAATCACGGTTGCGAATACATGACCGGAGGCATAGTCGTAGTCCTCGGTCAGACGGGCAACAACTTTGCCGCCGGAATGACGGGAGGAATCGCATACATCTTCAACGATAGCGGGTTGTTCGACATCCGCTGCAACCTTGACACCGTTGATCTTGAAACCGTATGGACGGAACGGGATCAGGCCGAACTCGCGGCCATGATTCGCGCACACATGAATTTCACGGGCAGCGCAAGAGCGGCGCGCATCCTCGAAAACTGGGAGGCGTGCCTGCCGATGTTTGTAAAGGTGATGCCGATTGACTATCGCAAGTCTCTTGAGCGCATGAAACTGCACGAAGACACAGACAAGGAAACCGTCTCTGCGACTGAGGAGGTCTACCATGGGTAAACCCGAAGGCTTCATGCTCTACCAGCGGGAGGCTCCCCCCAAAAGACCGGTCGAAGAGCGAATTAAGGACTGCCGCGAAGTCGAGCAACCGTTGCCGCCCCACAGGTTGGAGACGCAGGCCGCCCGTTGCATGGACTGCGGAGTGCCGTATTGCCACATGTACGGCTGTCCCCTGCGCAATTACATCCCCGACTTCAACGATATGGTCTACCGCGCGCAGTGGCGCAAGGCGCTCGACCTTCTGCACATGACCAATAACTTCCCGGAGATTACCGGCCGGGTCTGCCCCGCGCCGTGCGAAGCCGCCTGCACACTGTCCGTCAACCAGGAGCCCGTTACTATCAAGCAGATCGAGCTTCAAATAGTCGAGCGCGGATGGGAACAGGGCTGGATTACGCCCCAACCCGCCCCAATGAAAACCGGAAAAAAGGTAGCCATAATCGGTTCCGGCCCGACGGGGCTTGCCGCCGCGCAGCAACTTGCCCGAAGCGGACATGGCGTCACCGTATTTGAGAAATCAGATCGGATCGGCGGAATCCTGCGTTACGGGATACCCGATTTTAAACTGGATAAACGGATTATTGACCGCAGACTTGCGCAAATGCGTGATGAGGGTGTTGTTTTCGAAGCGGACGTAGACATAGGAGTTGACATCTCGGCCCGGCACATTGAACGCACTTTCGACGCCATTCTGATCGCAGCCGGATCCAGAAAGCCGCGTGATCTCGAAATCCCGGGCAGGGAGTTAGCCGGGATTCATTTCGCAATGCCCTTCCTGATCCAGCAGAATCTCCGGGTTTCTGGCGTCGAGCCGAAGGGCGAACAGATACTTGCAAC
Source organism: Planctomycetota bacterium (assembly GCA_022711755.1). Taxonomy (GTDB): domain Bacteria; phylum Planctomycetota; class Brocadiia; order SM23-32; family JAKLEA01; genus JAKLEA01. The sequence continues at coordinate 8,499 of JAKLEA010000015.1, read as the reverse complement.
CGGCAAGCGCGTCGTCGTCATCGGCGGAGGGGACACAGGGGCGGACTGCGTCGGCACCGCCCGCCGCCAGGGTGCGCGCGAGATCACACAGATCGAAGTCCTGCCAAAACCGCCTGACCGTCGTCCTGCGGACAATCCCTGGCCGACCTGGCCGCAGACTCTGCGTTCATCAAGTTCGCATGAGGAGGGCTGCGCCCGGATGTGGAGCGGAATGACAAAGGAGTTCGTTGGCTGTAACGGAGCGGTCTCGAGTTTAAAGTGCGTCAACATCGAATGGTCGTCTCCTGACGCAACAGGACGGCGCAATTTCCGGGAAATCCCGGGTTCGGAGTTCGAGCTTGAGGCAGAGATGGCGCTCCTGGCAATGGGCTTCGTCCATGTTGAACACGGACCGATGGTACAGGGATTCGGGTTGAAGACCGACGCGCGCGGAAACATCGTGGTTGACAGCGGTTTCATGACTTCAAATCAGGGAATCTTCGCGGCGGGTGACGCTGTCATGGGGGCGTCTCTGGTCGTGCGAGCGATCTTCCAGGGCAGGGAGGCAGCCGCTGCAATTGACAAATACCTTGCGCGTTAAATGGAAAGGTAAAGAGACGGAAATCTTTCCTAAATAGCGTATTCCTGGACTACGTCCGATTCGTCATATTCGTCAATCAGGTCCTGGAACGTGGTGGTGAAATAGACGCCGCGCAACGACTCGCGGGCTTTGTTCCACATTTTCTTGAACGGACAATTATTCAATAATTCACAGTGCTTTTCATCATCCTCGTTAGTGCATCCCACCGGATCAATCGGACCCTGTACGAACTCAATGATTTCGCCAACCGTAATATCTTTTGGGTTCTTGACCAGATAGTATCCCCCTCCTGCCCCGCGGCGCGAATCCACGAAGCGCCCCTGCTTTAGCTGACTTAGAATCACCTCAAGGAATCGGGGCGGTATCGCCTGAACCTCGGCGACTTCGGCGACTTTGATCGTGCCTTCGCCGTAGCGCTTTGCCAGTTCAAAAACGGCCCTGACTGCATACTGACATTTGTGAGTTATCATTGTAAAACCTCTCGTTAGTTCAACCTCGCTCATTGCCAGATACAACAATTGATAGTACTCTGTCAAGGCATTAATGCCGCAAATTTTTATCATGATTGCCGCCCCCTCAACCCGCAATTACTTCGCCCACAAGATATTATATATAAACAGTGGCAAGACTAAACACGCAGGTCTCGAATGTCCAATTATGGGATGCCATATTTTTGCCCCAATTCGCTGCCTGTTAACCCAGTTGCTCCTTACATACCTTATCCCGTAGCTTAACCGGATAATTCCCCTTGAAGCATGCGACGCAGAAATCGTTCCGCGCGTCGCCCAGACAGTCCAGCATCGAATCGAATTCCAGGTAGTGCAGGCTGTCCACGGCGAGAAATCTCTCGATCTGCCGGGGGTCGTACTGCGCCGCGATCAGGTCCTCGTCCTGCTGCATGTCTATCCCGTAATGGCAGGTATGCTTCAACGGCGGACAGGTTATACGGACGTGCACCTCTTTCGCCCCGGCCTGTTTGATGAGGCCTATGCGCGACCTGCTGGTCGTCCCCCGCACGATCGAATCGTCAACAACAACAACCCTTTTTCCTTTTATGACATCGGAAACCGCGTTCAACTTCAGGTCGGCCAGTTTCGCTCGCTCAAGATCGGCCGGGCGTATGAATGTCCTTCCGATGTATCGGTTACGCACGAAACCATGCTCTAGAGGTATGCCTGATTCCTCGTGGTACCCCAGCGCGGCGGAATCTCCGCCGGACGGGACCGACATGACCATCTCCGCCTCCACTCCGCTCTCCAGCGCAAGCGCCCGTCCCAAGGCCTTGCGATAGGAATATACGGAGCGGCCGAAAATGTAACTGTCGTCCCGGGCGAAATATATCAATTCAAATATACAGTGCGAACGCGGGCATTCCTTCGGGGCGAAGCGTCTTGCGTCAAGACCAAACCGGTTGATTTTCACGATCTCCCCCGGTTCAACCTCTCGCGTGAACCGGAATCCGGCGTGGTCGAACGCGCATGATTCCGATGACACTGCCCAGGTGTTGCCCTGCTGCCCCAGGCAGAGCGGTTTGAACCCGTGCGGGTCACGAACGGCGATCATCTCCTTCGGCGTCAGAAAAAGCAGACAGAACGAGCCTTCAAGGTGGCAGAGCGAATGTTCGAATGCGTCCTGAAGCGAGGCGTGCCTCGGATCGGCCAGCACATGAAGTATCACCTCCGTATCGGTGGAGGTAGTGAATATGCTTCCCTTGTCCTCATATTCCTTCCTGAGAGTCGCTGCGTTGGTTATCTGTCCGTTCAGGGCAACGGCGATTGGTTTGCCTCTAAGATTAATAAGCAACGGCTGCGCATTCTTGATCGTGCTGCTGCCAAGCGTCGAATAACGCACATGCCCTATCGCTGAACGGAAGGGTTTGAAACGATCAACTGTATTCTGGTTGAAAACATCCGGTACAAGGCCCATCCCCACGTGGCCGTCCATCCTGCGCCCATCGGTGCAGGCGACGCCCGCGCTTTCCTCCCCCCTGTGCTGCAGGGACATCAGGCCGATGTACGTCTTCTCTATCGCAGAATCGGCGTCATAGACGCCGAAAAGGCCGCAGCATTCGCGCATGGATTCAGACATGGTTTCGTTCCTCGGAAACGCATTGCCATTCCTGGAATGCCGGGGGCCGTGCCGGGTGTTGTAGCGGCTACATTATTCCGAACCGACCCGCACGTTGGCAAACGAAATGTTCGGGAACTCAGCCTGCTGGGCGGCGCTTATCGCCTTTACAAGGTCCTTATAACGCACATCGTCCGCGCAGTTGATCACGCAGCGCGGCGGCCCTTTGCTGCTGTCCTTGAAAAGATTCCTGATCCGAGCAAGTCTTGGATATAGAGACGCAATCGAGTCAACCGCGGTGCTGTTGATCTTGATCCGCAATATCGCAGAATCCGTATCTCCGTCCATTCGCAGATGCACCACCACGTCCTCAAATTCCTGAACCTCGATGTCTTCCGGGTTCTCTACCGGCTTCGCCGCGGTCGCTTTCGTCGGTTCGGGCATCTGGGTCTGCAATATGCCCTCGCTTGGCAGAAACCGGGCCGTGACCAGGAAGAATGAGAGAAGCTGAAACACGACGTCAATCATCGGCGTCAGGTTCAATTCCGGCGTCTCCCCGGTTCCGCTGCCGGGTTTTCTGAGCGTCATCGCCATTAATCCGGCTTCCTCTCGCTCTCGGGGCTGTAAGCGCCCATCTGAACGCGGTAGAAGCGAGCCGCGTTCAACTTGTCAAGCACGATCCTGAGCGCGCTCCAGCGGATGTCCTGATCGCAGCGGATCAGGACGGGCGTCATATTCCGCCAGTCGTCGCCGAATCGCTGCTTCGCCCTCGCAGCCTCCTGCTTCAGGTGGTTTTCAAGTTCGACATCGGTGTAGGTCTTGCCGTAGATGATGATTTTCTCATCCTTGTCAACATTTATCACAAGGCGGTTAGCATCAGGCGTTTCCTCGATGATCGCCATGTCCGCGAAAGGCAATTTCAGGTTTGCCTCAAGCTCAAGACGGCTCATAGTAGCAACAACCATGAAGAATATGATCAACTGGAACGTGACGTCAATCATCGGCGTCATGTTGATACCGAACTTCTCTTCGGCGCGTTTGGCTTGCAGCGCGATTGACGACACTTGCTGATTTTCCCGTTGCGGATGGGACGGTTGAATGGAAGAAATTATTCCGGAAGCGGGGGAGGAGGAACCGGGGGTCCGGATTTCTTCGGGGGCGGCTGGGCGGCCGGCTGCGATGCCGGCAATGCCGCGGCCTGCGTCTTCCCCGCCGCTATCTCAAGCAATCCGCCGGCAGCCGCGTTGACGTTCATCATTCTCTGCGCCGCCATGCTCTTGATAAGCGAATACGCGGCCAGGCATGGGATCGCCACTATCAGCCCCTGAACGGTCGTGATCAAGGCGAACTGAATGTCTCCGGCAAGGTCCTGCGCGGTGGGATTTCCATGCTTGGCTATCTTGTTGAACGCCTGCACCATGCCCAGAACCGTCCCCAACAGGCCGAGCATAGGGCTGATATTTCCCAAAATGTTCAGCCATCCGACCTTGTCCTGAAGCCGCGCATTCTCCTCCTCCGCCGTCGCCGCCGCGGCAGATTGCATCTCCTCCGGACCGTTTACGCGCCGGGCAAGGCCTGCCGCCACTATCCGAGTGAGAGTTATATCAGCCGTACGGCATGAAGAAATCGCGTCATCAAAACGCCCTTCCGATATCGCCCCGGTCAGTTCGGCAATGACAGGTTCAGGGCACATGTCCGAACGTCTGAGATTCACCACAAGCTTCAATGCGATTGAGAAGGCCAGGACCGAACACCCGATTATGATGTAGCCGACCCATCCGCCTTCCGTCATAAGCTGCCGCATGCTCATCCGCTCACTCTTGACATCAGCGTTCGCGACTTCCTGCTCCGTTCCGGCCGCGGCGGGCGGAGTTGCGGGCGGAGTCGCTGCGGGGGAGGGAATGTCGGCAGGCGCGGCGGACGGATCAGGCTCGGCGGGATCGGGCCTGGCCGAGTCCTGCGCCATCACTGTCCGGGACGCAAGTCCCGTCAATGCGATACAAATCAGGACGAGTATTGCGCCTTTGAATATTCTCAACTCCGTTCTCCTTGGTTGCGCCTTCACTAAGGCGCGGGGGATTGCTGCTGTGTCTTGAGTAACCTTGCCCATGGCGATTCCGCGTAACGCGTCGCAAGCGTCTTGCGCATCTCGGCGGCCCTTTCGGGCAGTTGCACCTTTTCGGACTCCGCGCATCTGGCGCTCATGTAGAGGGACTTCGCATGAAGCGGCTTGACCCGGAAATGCAACACTTCGACCCGCAGGAAGCTGAACAATGCCTCCCGCATCTCGCCTCGCTCCATCAGGCATTCCCCGCGGGCGGTCATGCCCAGCGCCTTCATCTCCTCTTCCTGGGCAAAAATGCCGACCCGCTCGAATTCCTCTTCCGCCGCCCTGTAATCCTTCAACTCCCAGAGACACATGCCTTTCAAGAATCGGGCCTCGTCTGCAACCTCGGCCATCGCCGGCTCCGCCTTCATCGCGCGGGAGATGACCCCGTCAAGCTGTTTCACCGCCTCGACATGGGCCTTCCTGGAAACGGCCGCCAGCCTGGCCGTCCACGCCTCGGCCCTCATCGCCTCGCGCGGCGGATAATCCGTCTTAGCCTTTATCGCGTTTGCCGCTGCCGCTGCCTCGTCGGTCCTTCCGCTCAGAATCAGAGCGCTCAGCAACCCGACGTGCGCCTCCGGCGCGAATCGAAAGCCCGGAGCCGTCTCAATGACCTTGCCGTAAAATGCCGCCGCGTCTTTGCGGAAGGCGTCAACCTCCGCCTTGCCCTCCGGGGACGACGACTCGAAGCACTGCGAAAGGAAGAGCTTCATCCGGGCTTCCATCATGAGCGCCCGAAGCTTCAACCCCTCCGGAAGTTCCTCAGCCCGGGCCGCCTCAAGGCGCTTTACCGCCCGGTCGTAATCCCCCTGCTGGATGTCTCCGGGCGCGTTGTTCAGGTTGATGGACTGCGCGCCGTACTGCACCAGCGTAACGTCCCCCAGAGGGATGCGCTCAACCTCCCCCTCCTTCTCGCCGGTCTTCAGGACGATTTCCTTGTAACCTTCGGATACTATGACGCCCTTTTTCTGCTCCAGCCCGCCCTTATCATCCCGTTTGACAGTGACCGTGTCCTTCTGCTGCGCCGGGCATACGGCGCAGACGCACAGGAAGCCGATCAGGACGCGCAACCCAGCCGTGCTTCCCCCGGCAATCTTTCGCTCCCCGTCAGGACGGATTTCAGTCACCTTCAGACCCTGCGCTTGTATCCCTGATATCGCTAAAAAGCAAGCACGCAAGACGGATGTTATTCCTGCCCATCCGGACAGTCAAGATGAAAAGGGCGTTTCGAGGTGGCGGGTTCCTGACGAACGCATGATCCTGGAGTGCGGCAGTCTTGCTGCCGCCCTGCCGTTAACCCGGCTTGCCGGGGCTTTTTTGAACCTGCATGATCCGTCTTCACGCAGGCAAGTCCGTCCGTATGCGGCCAAACGCGCTACAAGGAGACGCGCCTGCAATTGCCCCATTACCTTTCGTGAAATGGTCGTTTCAGGATTTCTCACCGGCCTGCTATAGTATCAGCGGAGGGGTTCGGGCGGTCGCGGGTCGCCGAAAGGCGGCGCGAGGAAAGTCCGGGCTCCACAGGACGCGGCGGTGGGTAACGCCCACCGGGCGCAAGCCCAGGGAAAGCGCCACAGAAAACACACCGCCCAAGCGCGACGGGGCAACCCGACGCGACGGCAAGGGTGAAAAGGCGAGGTAAAAGCTCACCGCGGGACCGGCGACGGCCCCGGCACGGCAAGCCCCGCCGGGAGAAAGGCCAAATAGGGGAGGATGGCGTGGTCCGCGCCGCTATTACTCCCGGGTAGGCCGTTTGAGCCTGCCGGCAACGGCAGGCCTGGATGAATGACCGCCGCCCCCGGGGCAACCCGGAGCGCACAGAACCCGGCTTACAGAACCCCTCCAACTCCCCCCCGCTGTAGGGTGCTCTGCACCCACGCGGATCATGCCATCCGTCATTCTCCAACATCGCGCATATTTCTTATAATTTCTGGCTCTTCGATTCCCCAATCGGATTCGTATGTTCCTTCGCCAAGGTAGCGATGGAACGTCGAGAAGGGCCATTCGATCACCTTCCGGACAAATCCGTGCTTGACCGGATTGTAATGGATGTAATGGAAATGGGCATCGAAATCGCGCTCATCGCGAATCCTATGCTCCCAGAACCGGCGCTGCCAAATATCGCGCTCGCCGTGTTTTCGCCGCGAATCACATCGTGATTCTCCCGCGCGCCCTTCGCCTACAAGGGATATTGTAAAACGCTATTTTATTAGCCGCAGGCGGGTTGAGTAATCGGCGTCACCATTTGGCAAGGCCCAAATTGTGTGGAAATGATCCGGCAACAGAACAAACGCCATTACCTCGAACGGACGTTCGGATTGCGTCCGGCGGATGGATTCGCGAAGGAGGCGCCAGACGGCCGGATCGGAAAGAAACTAGCGCCGGCCATGTGTCACAACCGTAAAGAAATAGATCGCGCCACCGTCGCGGATTCGTCGGTAATGAGACATGTTTCAGCTTCCGCGTGGGTGCTCGGTTCGAAACGAGCCGCAAAGCACCCACCCAACAACTCGCTTCGCTCGGGCCGGAAAAAGGGAAAAAGAATTAAGGAAAAAGAAAAAAAATCGGGCCTCAGCGAACTACGACCATAACCCGAAAACCGTTGAGCGTGACGGCGAGCGTTGGCGTGTTCCTGAAGCGGTAGGACGACCGCGCGTTCCTGGGAAAGTTGAGCCAGGAGCCGCCGCGAATAACGCGGTATTGCCCGCTTGAAGGTCCAGGCGGATCTTCCGAAGGACTCCGCGAGTAATAGCCCTCGTCGAACCAGTCCTCGCACCATTCCCACACGTTCCCTATCACGTCATACAGCCCCCACGCATTCGGCTTGAAACTGCCAACGGGAGCCGTGAATGTATGGCCGTCCCTGACTCCCTTGAACGGGTTAGTCCAGTTTATCTCCTCACCTGAGCTTGCGATGTTCGCGTTGCCCTGGGCATTCTCCTCATTGTCCCCCCACCACCAGATTCCGCTTCCCCCGGCCAGAGAAGCGTATTCCCATTGCGCTTCCGTCGGCAGTCCGTATGTAGGGGCGGGTTTCAAACCCGCCCCTACACCGGGAATGTCACGACCGGTCTTCTCCGTCAGCCAGTCGCAGAACGCCTTCGCGTCATTCCAACTGGCGCACACGACAGGATGCTGGTCCTCTTGTGAGAAATTCGGGTCTTTCCAACTCGTCCCGCTTCTTTCCTCATACTTCCAGCTTCCGTCGCTCTGCTTTACAAATGCGTATGCCTTCCCCGCCTTCTCCGCATCGGTCTTGTATCCCTTCTCGCTGACAAACTTCGCAAACTCCCCCTTCGTCGTCTCCTGGATGCTCAGGTAGAACGGCTTCGTAATCTTCACCTTGTGGCGCGGCTGTTCCCATTGATACCACTCCAATTTGCCGCCCGGCCATCTTCGGTCGGTCTCCTCGGGCGACAACTTGCCGCCCATCATGAACTCCCCCGGCGGAATCAGGACAAACCGCATCCCGATGCTGTTCTCAAACGCCACGGGTATGCCGTACGTCTCCGCTGCCGCAAGCTGCTCCTTCGAGACCAGCGACTTAGCCCATTCGGGCGGCGGGCTGACGGCGAGGCCGCGCGTCTCCTCCTGCGCGCTGACGGAAACGGCGAGACACAGAATCATCGCGATTGCGAGTCCGCGCGTGTGCAAAACCTCAGACCCTTGGTCTTTCGGTTTCGCACACCCTTGTATCTTGGAAAACGGTTAAAGGTAGAGAGTAATCAGAGTAATCTCTAGACAG
>JAKLEA010000014.1 GCA_022711755.1 Planctomycetota bacterium | reverse complement strand
GAGAGTTCCACACATATCTTCCTTGCAGATCGTCGGCGCTTGACAGCAGCGTAAACGGCAGCTTTTTCAACGGGCTGTTAGGCTTGTCGAAACTGTCCTTCACGTAAGCAGCGCCAAAGACGTCGTAGGGCTTGGCACGGCCCTCCTCCTCGACCCGCTTCAGCCACGGTCCTGGTATGCTGATCGTGTTCGTTATCGGATAGGTTGCATTGGAATCCCAGTCATACTTGTCTTCCCGGACGAGACTTCCGCTGAACTTCAGCTTGCCCTTCGCAATCTCCCACCGTCCGATGACTTGGACGTCGGCCTTGCCAAGACCGAAACTGTACCCTCCCAATTCCGGGGACATCATACTGTTTTTAGCTGATCGCCGTTCTCCCGCCCTCGCCAACTTCTCCATCCGGATCATACGTGTAGCATACCTCGATTCTCGTGTTCCCGCAACTGACGGCTTCGTCTTTCGGACAACCGTCAGTTGCAGCGTGAGATGTGCGCGGGGCGTCGGTTCCTCTTCGGATCTCTATCCGGACCAATCACTAGCAGCGCGTGTATTCTATATGGTGTCCCTGAATTCTAGCCAGCAAATGTTAACGTCCGTTGACGGCGCGGACGGCGGCCTTCCGCGCATCGGCGGCCGCCGGATACTGCTCCCCGTCGGCGATCATGTCGTGGCATAGCGAGCAGTCCTGGCTGATGTTGCGCCCGTCAGCAGTCCGCATTCTCTGATTATGGCAGCGGAAGCAACCGTCCATGCGATATGCGTGGCCCATGTGGTCGGAGTGCTCGCCCCACCCAACGCGCATGGGGTGATGGACGTTGCGCCTGTATGCCGCTTTCAACGCGTCGGCCGCCGCCTCAATTTCAGGTTTTCTTGCGGCGTGGATTTTGGGGTGTATGTGTTCGTAATACGACAGCAGCTTTTCCGGCAACTCCCTCTCCATCGCTTCGGAGGATTCATACGAACGCTTCAACAGCTTCAGCGACTGCGCGTAGACGAACGGCAGATCGGCGGCGATCAGGCCCCGGTTCATGGCGAGCGTCACTTCCTCTTCCGGAGTCCTGAACTGATGAGCGGCGCGGTTGTGGCAGTCGTAGCAGTCCATGACGCGCAACTCAAGCCCCCACGAGTCGCCCGCGTCGTTGAGAGTATCTTCAAGGCGATACTCAGCCTGTGTTCCGTCCGCCTTCACGGATCGGACCCAGACTATCTTCTCCCGCCTGTCTTCTGCGGATTTGTATTCGATCCTTCCGGCAGGATCGGCGTGCCAGTGAATCCCCTTTCCCTTGTTCTTCCTGTCGCTTCCGACCTTCAGATTGACGGCGTTGAACACGGGCGTGTTGTCCCGGTCGTCAAGATACGCGCGGTTGACGACGAGATGATCGGGATAATCCCGATTGCCGAGGTGGCAGTCGGAGCATGTCTCCGCCGACGGGGGGAGGGTATGAACCGGGGTCGGCACGGGGCGGGGAACCCTGTCCGTGAAAACATGGACGAGTTCGCGCGTCCCCTGTACCTTCGCGGCGACCATTCCCTGAAGCGTGTCGCCGATATGGCACTCGACGCAGGCGACGTTGCCGTGCGGCGAGTCCTGATACACCGTCCACTCCGGTTGCATGACCTCGTGGCACGCCGTCCCGCAGAAGACGGGCGTCTTCATGAAATGGTCCATGCGATATGCCGCAAGACCGCCCGCGACGGCGGCGATGCCTGCTACCATCCCGACGGCTGCAAGGACGCACAGTCCGGTGCGGCTTCCGAATCCGCCGGCAAAACCAAGCCAGCGATCAAGCCACGACGGCCCCGACGTCCTGTCCTCTGCGGTGGCTGACTTCCGGAACTGGAGGGCAAGCCCGGCGATGAAGACCAGAAATCCGAACGCAATTATGGGCGGGGTGAAGACGTGCGCGGCGATCCCCCTGTCCGTATGCTTTTCGAGATTGAAGGACGGATGGAGGATGAAGACGGCCATCATGCCGGATGAAGCGGCGACCATGGCCGCGCCCAGCATCGAGAGGACGTTCGTCCGGACAAGCCTCGCCAGAACAATCAGCGGCGCTACAACCGCGTAAGCGGCTCCAACCGCCAATGCAATGCAAATGCCGGCAAAGGTGCGGATCAGGCTCAATCCAATGCTCCAGGGGGGGGATACGACCGGCTTTATTTCGCCGGCTCCTCATAAGGCGCGGAAATCCATGGCGGATCATACAGGCCGGAGTACATCTCCGCCATCTTGCCGCTGCGAAGCTTCTCGGCGGTGGACGCCTTGTCCTCCGAAAGCCACTTGTGGAACGGCTCCTGGAGAAGCTTGTCAATGTAGGCGTTCGCCTCGGCGTCTCCCAGTTCGCGGACTTCCGGGATGAATTTGAAATAGAAGTGCTGCGCGACTTCGTACATTCCGTGCCACCACGCGTAGTCCGGCCCCATCATCGAAGCGCCGTGCCGCGCGCGACGGCCCTCGTGATGCCAAAGCTCGTAATATGCCCACTCGACTTTGCTGCCGAAACTGGCTTTTGCAGCCTTGCCGTCGGGGTCCTTCAAGGAGCCGTTCTTCTGGAGGATCTTCATGATCGCGGCGGAAGGCTTGCCGAACTTGTCGTTGTAGAGGTTCACAAGCCCGTCGAAACTGCGGTAGAAGCCCTCGACGTGGCGAGGCCCATGGCAGTTGCGGCAGACATCCTGCATGTTGTCCCGCTTGGTCTTCGCGTCCATCTGGCCCTTGCTCACGGCCGGGCGCAGCGTCCAACTGATGCGCAGTCCGGCGTCGTGCGTGACGCCCTGCTTCGGCGTCGCGCTCAGGTGGCACGTCGCGCACGTCGGGCTGAGAGAGTAATCAATGCCGACGATCCAGGAATCCTTGTCGAGCTTGAGCTTGGCGGAGTTGGCGTGAAAGCTGATGCCGTGCTTGCTCTCCTCGTAGATTTCCTTCTGCGGGTGGTCCGGGCCGAGGTGACACTTGCCGCAATGCTCCGGACGCCGCGCCTGCTCCTTCGTGAAAATATGCCTGATGTGGCAGGCGTTGCAGGAACCCCACGTTCCGTCCGGATTTATGCGCCCGATGCCGCTGTTGGGGTAGCTTCCCTTGTCCAGTTTGTTCGGGGCGGCGGGGTCAATCCTCACAGTTCCGCCGTGGCAACTTTCGCAGCCTGTCACGACCGCAGGATGGCCCGCGACGGCCCCGGCCAGGTAATTGTCGCTGGAGCCAAGAATCTGCCCGGCCTTGGCATGGTGCGACTTCTGGAATTCCTCCGCCTCCTTCTTGTGGCACTCGCCGCAGTCCTTCGGCGTGACAAGCGTGGCGATGAGCAATCCCTCGTGCATGAAGGCATCGGGGTCTTCCTTGCCCGCGCGGTGGCAGTCATAGCATGAGACGTCATGCGCGGCGTGCATCCCCCCGCGCCATTGCTGATATATGCCCGGAGTCTGGTCCTTGTGGCATGTGACGCATTTACCCTTGAGCGCAAGCAGTTCGGTCTTGTCAGCATCCTGCGCTTGAAGGTCAGAGGCGCACAGGAATACCAATGCGGCGCACAGAATACCCGCTGTTCGCGCGATCATGGCGCATCATCCTCCCGCGAAGATGGTTCTCTCCGGACAATACAACGATTCTCTATTACAACAGTCTAATGAGAAAAAACGCCGTAGTCAAGTATGTTCGATCGGATTTGTTATATTTACATTCGATCTGCTGGTCATTCGCCCGTTTCGATGCCACGCTCCGTTATCCTGAAGGGGACGATTTCCTCCGAACAGGCCCTACCCCTGTGCTTCAGGACGAATATTCCGCGCGTCAGTTTCGCGCCAAGCCGGATGCGCCCCATGAGGATGATAGTATTGGCGTTTGTCGCCGTGTCGCCCTGCGGCAATTCCCGGCTGATGAGGTCGTCAAGCAGAAGCTCATTGCTGGTCTGAAGCAGTATCGTTGATATCTCGCCCGGATCGTAGAGATTCGCCATCACCTTCGCCTCGTTCGCGCGATAAGTCTCGCGGAAGAGCTGCCGTGCAACCCAGTCCGGCGCGGTTTTCGTCTGGCGCAGGACGTAATCAATCAATTCGAACTGGACTGATTCCGACTCCTTCGCGCACGGCTCGACCCCGTCAATCATCATGCGCCGGCCTCCGGCAACGAAGTGCGAGTATAGGAATGCCGTCACCTGATCCAACTTCCGAACCAGGATGCTATGCCACGTCTCCCAGTCCTCCTCGGAAACGTCCTCGCGGTTCACGCGCTTGCCGCTGTATTCCAACCCCTTGAATGTGTCCGGCAGCAATTTTCCAGCCGCCCAGACCGACGCTCGCTCGACAACGCCTTCACTCAGGTTCCAGCCGAAGAGTCTGCGCGCATATTCGGCGTGCTGCTGAGAATCTCCCCGGGTCACGAAATCCAGCAGGCATCCGCGCCTGCCGCCGGCGGTTAGTCCGGCATTTAGGAAGCTGAGACCGAACTGCGTCTTACCGACGCCTGTTGCGCCGTAGACGAGCGTAAGCGTTCCGGGCTGCAACCCGCCGTCAAGCATCTCATCAATGAAGCCGATTCCGGTTGAAAGAGCGCTTGATGTTCGCATGTTCATCTAATGACTATTATTCTTATCATGAAATCATGTGCGATCCAGGTCATTCATCTCCCCCCGCCGGGTGTGAAAAGTCGCCGGCAAGCAGGGGCATTCGGACGAAAAACCGCAAGCGGATGGCCGAACCGCTACACATCAGGCGTTATTATGTAATCCCCATCAGCCGCAGGAGCCTTCCAGATTCCCTTGTCCTTTGACGCAATCGCCCATTGCCCGGCAGTCGCGCCTGAGGTCCCCACCCGCCCGCCAACGAAAACATTTCTGAGCGTGGCTGTCCCCTTGATCGCGGCAGGAATGGATGGTGCGCCGCTCTCCTCCCCGTCGCTGAAGGGATTTTCGCTCGACGCCGTGCCGTCATTCTCGTTTCTGACCCCGACAAGAACATTCGAACGCGTCAGGTTTCCCTTGACGTAGAGGAATCCCAGACTCGCGTAATTGTTCTCAGGAAGGTCGCGCACGCCAACGCCCACGTCGGTCGAATCCATGTTGCCGAGGACAAACAGGTTCGTCAGCCCGAAATCAACCAGTATCGTCGCCCTGTCCGATCCGGAAAGTCCCGTCCCTGCGGCGATCAGTGTTCCCACGAAACCGGCGTTAATACTGCCCCTGAAAACTCCGTTTGCAACCGATATGTTCGCCGCCGCGAGCGTGGCGAGATCAGCCGTGAAATCCCCGGCGGATACGACAATGCTGAGCGCCTGCTTGTCAACCGTGAGATTTCCCGCGAGATTCCCCTTCTGCACCAGCAGTGTGTTGAGGTACTGCGTCCGTAGCGTGGCGTCGAAACCGTTCCCGGCAACAACGGTCTGTATCGCCTTGGCGTTGATCGCCGCGCCGCTGCCGCCGATCGCGCCCTTTGCGTAAAGCGTTCCCAGACCGTTGACTACGTCAATAGTCCCACCGACGTTGCCGCCGGAGTAGAGCATGGTCATGTATCCCGCATCCAGGTTGGGCGCGACATTCCCGGTCGCGTAGAAAGTGCCCAGCGTCCCGGGCACAGTGACTGCCCCGGAGACGTTGCCCTTTACGTAAAGCGTCACAAGCCCGCCTGCGGTGATCTGCCCGTCCATGTTCCCACCCGCGCTGCCGTAACCGACATAGATCAGGTTCGCAAGCCGTTCCGCGAAGATATGACCCGAACAACCCCCGGCCAGTATCACGGTCCCGACGTCGCCGCCGTGCGCCCCACCGGTCAGGCTGTCGCCCTGGCCGTAGATGACGAGCGTTCCCAGCCTGTTCGACACGGCCTCGATTATTCCGCCCTTTGCCAGCGTGGCGTACCGGCTGCCGGTCGAATCGTAGAGATCAATCGGATCGCTCGGACCGCTGACGCGTGAGTTGATGACGGCGGTATTGATGCCCAAAGTTCCGACGATGAAGCAGATATCCCCGGTTCCCCTTCGCTGATCCACGAAGGAATTGATTTTTCCGGCGACATGGATGCCCAGACCGCTGAAATCCGCGTCCTTCCAGGTTGTCCCTTCCTTCACTTGCGCCCGGGCGATGATGACCACTCCCTGCGGCGTCCCGACTATCATCAAATCATTGGCAAGGTCATATGGGTTATACGGCGTTCCGTCCGCCGTGTTGTAATCACCGTCAATCGGAATTCCGACGCCCACGCCGTCGCAATCATAGATGCTGACCTTGGCCCCTGAGACTGTGATCTCTCCGAGCAGCTTGGGCCCGGGGACCTCGCCGACGTGGAAGGTCACCACGGCGGGTGTCGGGTCGGAAAGCCCCTCGTTGTCCGTCACGGTGAGCGTCACGGTGTAGTCGCCCGTCGTTGCGAAGCGGAAGCTCCCCGGATCCTCAACGCTGAAGGTCATGTTTTCCGGTCCTGTAATCTGCCAGTTCCACGCGACGACAGTTCCGTCGTCCGTCGCGGTGGAGGCAAGCGGTATCGGCCTGACGTTGTTGTAGGTGAAGCCGTCCACGGGGGAATTGATGAACGCGTCAGGCGGCTCATTGACGGTTTCCGCAATGGTCGCGCTGTTGAGCATTACGCGCGATTCCAACGCTTCGAATAAAAGGCGCTCCCTGCGCGCTGCGCGGGTTGCGGTTGATGAAAAGAGGGGAATTCTCCTGAACATGTTCGCGTCCTCCGTCTGTCGTTTCGCCAACTTCGGTTTGTTTTCGGCGCGGGCGCTCCCCGCAAGCGTCAAACTACAGCATAACGGATTTGCCGTCGGTTTCCCATACGGCGTTTGTCCGCTGCGCGATTGATTCGCGTTCCCCTCTCCTGTATCCTCTAGCCTCGTTGGATTAACCGCCGAAGATTTTCACAATGCGATGAAAGGGCGTTCACGATGGAAGGTCCGCGACGCGCAAAACTCAGCGAATACGATCAGCTCATACCGACGCTGAACAGGTGCTTCCGCACCGAGGACACCCCGCCTGAAGATACGATGCTGCCGCAGTATTACCATATATACGGCAACCGGCGCGAGGCCTGCCACAACGCATTCGTCATGGTCGAGGCCGGGCGCGTGTGCGGCGTCGTCGGGCTCTTTCCGATCGCGATCCGAACCGACGAAGCCGTTCTGAAGGTTGGCGGCATCGGCGGCGTCTGCTCGATACCGGAGTTTCGCGGGCGCGGGCTGATGAGCGCGCAGTTGAATAATATCATCCAGGTCATGCGCGAGGAGAAATACGACGTATCCGTCCTGGGCGGGGACCGATACCGTTACGGCAACTACGGCTGGGAGAACTGGGGCAGGAACTACAACTTCAACCTGAGCGCGCGGCGCGTGACCGACAAGCCGACGGACGGCGTGAAGATCAGAAAGCTGGAGCGCGGCGACGGAACGCTGCCGAAACTCAAGAAAGCGCAGGCCGGCCTTCGCTGCCGCGCGATCAGATCGCATTCCTACTGGACGCGCCTTTTCGAGCGCACGGTCTTGCAGGCATGGACTGCGACCGGACCGGGCGGGAGCTTCGGCTACGTCATCGCATCGCGCAAGGGCGAGAATCGCGGAATCCACGAGTTCGCCGGCGATCCGGCGCGCGTTGACGACATCATGCTCCACCTGTTGCGGAATGAGGGTTGCGACTCGTTGAGCGTTTCTCATCCGGCATGGGGCAGCCCCTACATGCCGACGCTTATCCGCCGCTCCTCCGGGTGGTCGGTCAGCGCGCTCGGGATGTTGCGCGTCATCAACTTCCGGGCCGTGATCGAGAAGTATCTGCCGGTCATCGAGCGAACGGCAGCGGAAAAGGGCGTCAAGGGCAAGGTCTCGTTCACACTGAAGGACACCGGCGACGCCTTCACGCTGAACGTAGGGAAGCAATGCGGGATCAGCGAGAGCAAAGGCGGCGTAGCGCTGGAGCTGGACGCCAGGGAATCCGCGCGCCTGCTCTTCGGGATGCACCCGGTCGAATACGCGCTGGACGTTTCCGCCGCGCCGTTTCTTGCGCGAATCTTTCCGCTGCCGCTGTGGTTCTCCAGGACAGATTCGATCTAACCCTTGGAGCGCGGCAGCCATGCTGCCGCCTTGCCGTTTGCCGCAGCTTGCTGAGGCTCAAGACCCGCCGTTGCGCGGCTCAAGGTCCGCGAACCAATGACCATCAAGGTCCTTTCCGAAGACGTCGCAAACAAGATCGCCGCTGGCGAGGTGATCGAGCGCCCGGCATCGGTCGTGAAGGAGCTGGTCGAGAACTCCCTTGACGCCGGGGCGAAGCGCGTTGAGATCGAGCTTGAGCAGGGCGGGGCCGACCTTGTGCGCGTTGTTGACGACGGCTGCGGCATGTCGCGCAACGATCTGGCGCTGGCGTTCCTTAGCCACGCGACGAGCAAGCTGACGACGGCGGATGATCTTTTCTCCGTGACGACGCTGGGTTTTCGGGGGGAGGCTCTTCCCAGCATTGGCGCGGTGTCGCGCGCCAGGATCGCAAGCCGCCAGGCTGGGAACGATGAGGGGGGGGAGATAGAATGCGCGGGGGGCGAGCTTTCCGCGGTCAAGGTCTGCGGCATTCCGCCCGGAACGATGGCCGAGGCGCACGACTTGTTCTTTAACGTCCCGGCGCGACGCAAGTTCCTTCGCAGCTCGCCGACCGAGTTGTCCTATATCTCCGAGATCGTCACGCGAGTCGCGCTCAGCCGCCCCGGCGTCAGCTTCCTGCTGCGCCACAACGGGCGCGAAATCTTCAACCTTCCCGCAAGCGAGGTTATAGAGCAGCGCATCGAGGCGTTTTTCGGTCGCGAGATTTCAGAAAATATGATCCCTATCACCTCCGCCGGTGAGGACATGAATGTTCGCGGTTTCATCCTCCCCCCCGGAGTTGACCGCGCGCGCAACCGAATGCAGTTCGCGTTCGTCAACGGGAGGTACGTGCGCGACGTTTCCATCTCCCACGCCATCGCGGAGGCGTACCGCGGCCTGATGGCCCCGAAGCGACACCCGGTCGTCTTCCTGTTCATTGACATTCTGCCGGAGCTTGTGGACGTGAACGTGCATCCCACCAAGATCGAGGTGCGCTTCCGCAACAGGCAGGCCATCCATCAACGAGTCCAGCGCGCCATCCGCAACGCGCTGCGGGAATCGCATCACGTCCCTGCGGCAGTCGCCTCCACCACAGGTCACGAACCGGTAATGCAATCTCATGTTTCGGTTGAGCCTTCCACCGGCGGTTTCGAGGAGTCGCGGCGCGAATCAGTCCGGAAAGCGCTGGAAGGTTTCTTCGAGTCCCATTCTCCGCGGGAATCCGGTCCGCCCCCCCGATACGTTCATCCCGCTCCGCAAGGGGCAGATCAGACTGTGAATACCTCCCCCCCAATAACGAAAGCCCACGCGCAGGCCGCGACTGTTCGAATTCAGCCAAGCGGGGCAGATGCGCAATCCGCGCAAGGCCCGCGATTTTTCCAGATCCATGACAGCTACATCGTCGAGGAAACGCCGGACGGCGTGAACATAATTGACCAGCACGCGCTGCACGAATGCCTGCTTTATCACGAAATCAGAAAACGCCTGCGCGAGGCTCCGCTGATGAGCCAGCGACTTCTCGTGCCTGAGGTCGTCGAGCTTACCCAGGCCGAATTCCTGGCCGTCCAGGGGCTGAAGGAGGAGTTTGAGAAGCTCGGTTTCGAGCTTGACGATTTCGGCGCGTCCAGCATCGTCATCCGCGCATTCCCGCAGATGCTCGACCAGTTCGCCGGGGCGCGCATGTTCCGTGATCTTCTGGCGCAGGTGGCGGACGCCGAGGGGAGCAGCAGCGTGGCCGACATAGCGGATCAGCTTATAAAGGCGCTGGCCTGCAAGGGGGCCGTGAAGGCCGGGCAACGCCTATCCCCCCCCCAGATGAAGGCCCTGCTGGAGAGACGGGATCGCGCCGACTACTCCCGGCGCTGCCCGCACGGAAGGCCGACTACGTTCAGCCTGGGATTGCGCGACCTGCAGAAGGAATTCGAGCGCAGCGGATGAGCGGCGTCAACGCGGCGCGGATTCGATCTCGCCACTGCGTATGTATATCCGGTAATACCACGTCTTCCCCATGTCGTCATAGTTCTCCCGCAGCGCGTCCGCCAACTCCGGAAAGTCCCGCAACCTGGTCGAGACGTCCTTCCCGCCCGGATAAAACCACGCCAGGCAGCCCTCAGGCACGATGACGAATTTCGGCTCGCGCCGCCTTAGCGATTCGGCCTGTTCAGCCCGCCATCGGGCGAACATCTCATCCGCAATCGGAGAACCGGCGTGAATGAGCATCATCGCCCCGCTTTGCAGAATCCGCGGAGGGAGCCGCTCCGCGAGATACAGAACCGCCGGATCAATGTCGAAGACCATGACCGAGTCTTCAGGCTGCGTTCGCTGCGAGATGAATCCCGCCACCGCCGAAACGACCGGCGACTGGTAATCCTCATCAACCACCGGCGCGACGGGGATTCGCAGCGCGCCAGGCTCCAACAGAGCGAGGAGTTCCTTCGGGAACTGCTGCGGCCCCTCCGCTGCCGAGGCGAAATACGGGGCGATCAATATAAGCAGGAACATCAGTCGCCGCGGAGCAATCCGCGCCATGAATCCGGACGCGCACAACTCCGAAAGCGCGGCGCTGAAACGATCCATCGCGTGCCCGGCGAAGACGCAGGCGATGCAGAAGAAACTCGTGAAGTGATACTCGAAGAAGCGGCGCAGAACGAACGGGATCAAACCGGCTGTAATCAGGAATATCGCGGCAATGGCGCGGCGTTTCGCGTTTGCGCATTCGCAGGGCAGAAGCAATCCGGTCAGGGCCGCGCACGCCAGCCAGAAACGCGACGCGTCCAGGAACGGTTGAAGCGGAAGCGTTCGCGGCGCGGAGGCGTGAAGGTAAGCCCAGTTGCCGATGAGGAACGAGTTGCGGAAGTCCGCCCAACGCCCGCCAAGGATATGCCAGAGAGCGTAACAGGCGAAAGGCAGCAAGGTGATGACGGCGGGCAACGCCGCGTTGAAGGCATTTCTCGCAATGCCTTCTTTACGCAACCGCCCTTCGAGGAAAAGATAAACGCCGGCCACAATCGGGAGAATGAGAAAATGCCCCTTCAGGAACGCCGCTCCCGCGCAGCAGATTCCGCATAGGGCGATCCATCTCCGCTTGTCCGGCTCCCCGGCGCCGCGCATGAGGCACATGAGCATGAGCAGAATCCACGGGATCGCGAAGCTGTCCCGCTGGCACGTGTGCCACCAACCCATGTTCCAGTAGAAGAATGCGTAGAACCAGACGGCGCAGACGGCGGCAAGACGGCTGAAGACCATGCGCGCCGCCGCGTAAAGGATCAGCATCGTCGCCGCCTGCCAGGCGAAGTCGAAGACCCGCATGGCGAGGGCCGAGCGTCCGAGCAGGGCGATCTGGAGGGCGTGCAGGAAGGGCGCGCCCGGCATGTCAATGACGAAGGCGTTGGCGCAGAGCGGCCCGCCCCTGAGGATCATCCAGCCGTAATAGGAGAAGAGCGCGTGATCGCGGGCGATGCCGTAGCGCAGGGTCGGCAGAAGAAATAACAGAGCGCCGACCAGGGCCGCAAACAGCGGCAAGAAATCGCCTTCCCTCTTGCGCATCTACATCCCCCCGCCCGTAGCCAGGCTCATCACAGCCTCTTCGCTGAGTTGCTCGCGGGAAAGCTCCCCGGCCACGCGCCCCTCGTGCATGACCAGGACGCGGTCGCTCATGCCGAGGATTTCCTCCATCTCGCTGCTGATCATCAGCACGGCCATGCCGCGCCGGGCAAGGTCTTCCATGAGATGATAGATTTCCGCCCGCGCGCCGACGTCAACCCCGCGCGTCGGCTCGTCCAGCAGAAGAACCCTCGGCTCCAGGCACAGCCACTTGGCAAGCGCGGTCTTCTGCTGATTGCCGCCGCTCAGGAGGTTGACCGCCTGCGCGATGGACGGCGTGCGGATGTTGAGCATCGAGCGCATCCGCTCCGCCACCTCGCGCTCCATGCGCCTGTCAACGATCCATGCGCGATGCCAGTTGCGCAGACCGGCCAGCGCGATGTTTTCCTTGACCGTCGCCTCGATAATCAACCCCTGCGTCTTGCGGTCCTCCGGCAGCAGGAACAATCCGGCCCGGATGGCCGCGAGGCAATCGCCCGCCGGTATCGTCTTTCCGTCAACCGCCATGTTTCCCTGGAGCGGCTCGTCAATACCGAACATCGCGCGGGCAAGCTCCGTGCGCCCGGAGCCGACCAGCCCGGCCATGCCAAGAATCTCCCCGGCCCTGATGTCGAAAGACACGTCATGGTCCGGATTGGCTTTCGTTCGGAATCCCCTGACCTGAAAGACCACCTCCCCGGCGCGGCCGGCGTCCGCCCTGCGATACATCTGCGAAAGGTCGCGCCCGACCATCAACTGCACCATCCGGTCGCGCTGAATCTCCTCCGCCTTCAGTTCCCCGGCGTTCTTCCCGTCGCGCATGACCATCACCCGGTCGGCGATCTCCTTCACCTCCCCCAGGCGGTGGCTTATGTAGATGATGCCGACGCCGTCGGCCCGGAGATCGCGTATCACGCTGAAGAGCATTTCCGTCTCTTTGGCGGACAGGCTGCTCGTCGGCTCGTCCATCATCAGGACGCGCGCGTTCAGGGACAGGGCCTTCGCGATTTCGACAAGCTGCTGCTGCGCTATGGGCAGGCTGCTGACGATTTCGTCCGGAGCGCACTCCAGCCCCACGCGGCGGCAGAGGACTTCAGCCTCGCCCTCCATCTTCCCGCGGTCAATGATGCCGAGCGGGCCGAGGCGCCGCGGCTCGCGCCCCAGGAAGACGTTGCCGGCGACGCTTAGGTTGTCGGCGAGATTGAGTTCCTGGTGGATGAGGCCGATGCCCAGGGCCATGGCGTCCTGAACGCCGCCGATCCGCGTCTCGCGCCCGTCAAGAAAAAGCGAGCCGGAATCCGGCTGGTAAATCCCGCCGATGATCTTCATCAGCGTGGACTTGCCCGCCCCGTTCTCGCCGATGACGCAGAGTATCTCCCCGCGGCCCAGAGTGAAGTTGACGCCTTCCAGCGCAACCACGCCGGGAAAGCGTTTTGAAAGGTTCCGGCCCTCGATCAGGGGCGCGGAACCGCCGGTGGCCTTCGATTCTTCGCTCATCTCAGCGGCGCGTCACTTCTTGCCGAGCAGCTCTTTCAGGTTCGCCCAGAACTCCCCGACATTCTCCTTCCGGATCACCTTCACGGGGACATAGATCGTCTTATTATCAGGTATTACCGACTTGTCGCCCTTCGCCAGCGCGGCCAGCGCCTTGACGGACTGGTAACCGAATTCATAAGGCTGCTGGACCACGGTGCCGAATATCTGCCCGTCCTTGACGGCCTGGAGCGTCGCCTCCTCCTCGTCGAAGCACACGACGTTCACCTTCCCCGCCTTTCCGGCGTCCTGGACGGCGCTGATGATTGACGGCCCGTTGTAGCTCCACAATCCGACCAGGCAACCAATGTCCGGATACTTGACCAGCGTGTCGGAGACATTGGCCTTCGCCTTGGTGCGGTCGGTCTCGTCCGTGCGCACGTCAACGATCTCGATCTTCGTCCCTTTGATCGCCTCCTTGATGCCCTTCAGGCGATCCTGCGCGTTCTGCGCGTCAAGCGTGCCGACGAAGACCATGATCTTTCCGCCCTGCGGCAGGACCTCCTTGATAAGCTTGCCTGCCTCGACGCCGGCGTCGAAGTTATTCGTGCCGATGTAGCAGAGGCGGTTGCTGTCCGGCGCGTCGCTGTCCTGGGTGATGACATTGAGTTTCGCGGCGGCCTTGTTGATCGTTTCAACCTGGTTGGCCGGGTCCTTCGGGCTGATCGCCAGTCCGCTGACTCCCTTGGCCATAAGGTCCTCGATGATCTGCTGCTGCTCCTGCGCCGTGCCCTGGGCGGGGATGCGGAACTGGACGGACACGCCGAATTCGGCAGCGGCCTTGTCCGTTCCGGCTCTGGCGATGGTCCAGAAGTCCGAGGCGTTGTTGGTAACAAAGGCGACCTCAATCTTCTTTGCCGCCGCCGCGCCTGCGCCGCCCGCCGCCGGGGGCGCGGCCTCGCGCTTTTTGCATCCGCCGATTGCCGGAATCGCCGCGGCCAGAATCATTGCGAGCAATATCGAACTGCGTTTCATCCTGCGACCTCCTGAAATGAAAATGCGCGCCGGCGGCTCAGATTCCAATTGACCTGAGCGCCTCAAGAACGCGCTGCTTGCCGTCTTCCATGACGTCGTGATTGCGCCCCTCGACGTTGAGCCTCAGGCGGTTCTCGCCGCCCTCGCGCCTGATGTTGAACCACCAGTTGCTGAACGCGACCGTCAACCCGTCAAGCTTGTCAACCTTGCCGTCGGGGAACTGCGTCTCAAGCGCGCGCAGCTTGTCCTCCGCCTCGTCCGGGCGAGGCAGCGGAATGCGAAGCTCGCCGCTGTGGGTGTATCGCCTGATCGAATCGGCCAGTTCGCTCAGCGGCGTGGCCGATCTGCTGAGCAGATTGAGAACCTGGATCAGCGTGACCATACCGGAACGCCCGCCGAAGAAGTCGCGATAATAATAATCCCCGGACAATCCGCACGCGAAAAGCCCGTCCCGCTTCTTCATCGTCCCGCGCAGCGAATCCGCCCCGACCTTCGAGCGCAACGGTTTCCCGCCGGCGTTCTTGATCTCCTCGCGCACTGATGCGCTGCAGCGCAAGTCGTAGACGACAATGCCGTCCGGTTGCTTTGCAAGGAGTTCCCGGGAGATGAGCGCCCCCGTGACGTCGCCGTCAACGATCCGGCCGCGGTCGTCCACGAACACGATCCGATCGCAGTCCCCGTCGAAGGCGACTCCGAAATGCGCCGACTCGTCAACCACCGTCTTGCGCAACGCCTCAAGGTTCGCCGGAACCAGCGGGTTCGGCTGATGATTCGGAAAATCACCGTCAGCGTCGAAGTTCATTGGCACGATTTCGATTCCCGCCATGTCCTCAAACACGAGCGGGGCAAGCTTGCCGGCCATGCCGTTGGCGGCGTCAACGACAATCCGCATCGGCTTCAGCGTTCCGACGAAGGTGGCGACGAAACTTTTAAACTCGTCCAGCACGTCCATGTTCTGAATGCGGCCGGTGCGCGGCGGCTTTGTCTTCCGCCTCTGGCAGGTCAGTGCGCTGATCTGCTCGATCCCGTCATCCCACCCCAGCAACTCCCCCCCCTCTCCGAAAAAGAGAAAACCGTTCAGCTCCTTCTGATGATGCGAGCCTGTGACCATGACGCCGCCGTCGAGCTGTTTGTCCGCGATGATGAACCCCACTACTTCCGTGCCGACCTCCCCGATGTCGCACACGTCCATGCCGGCGTCCGTGATGCCGCGCGAGACGCTGAAACCAAGCCTGTGCGATGAGCTGCGGATATCCCTGCCGACAGCCATTCGCGCGGCGGTTCCCTTGCGCGCTCGGATGTATTCGACAAACGCGGCCCCGATCTTGCGCGCAGTCTGCTCCGTCAGGTCCTTGCCGTATGTTCCCAGGACGCAATCGCGGCGGAAGACCGACGGCTCGACCGTGTCGTCAACCTCCAGGCGCGCGTTGGTCTCCTCGCTCCGGTGCCGGCATAGCAGGCACTTGGGATATCGCATCCGCTGACGCCCCTTGCAGATCGGGACGTTGATATCGTAATTCTCGCCCGGGCATCGCCGCGCTTCTTTGTCCTGATCCTGAGGCACGATTTCTTTCCCTCCGTCTGCCTGCGCCTGGCGCGCTCCCTTCGGATTTAGTATTGAAGCCTTACGATACGCCAAACCCGCGCGACAGTCAATGCGTTGTCGCCATTCGCCATGACCTGCCCGGCAGGACATCCCGGCAGGTTCGGGTTTCAGACATGCCCAGCGCTCTTTTAGGGCGCGATCATCCGCAATGCGCCCGCCCCTTCAACTTCTCCTTGAACGCCGCGAGCGCGCGAGCGCGATGGCTGATCCGATTCTTGATCTCAGACGGAAGCTCGGCGAATGACATGCCGCTCTCTGGATGGAAGAAAACCGGGTCATAACCGAAGCCGTTCGATCCCCGCGGCGCGAAGGCGATGATTCCGTCACACCGGCCTGATACGCCGAAAATCAATCCGGCGTCCGGCTCGGCATAGGCCACAGCGCAACGGAAATGCGCCCCGCGCCGTCCCTCCGGGACACAGCGCATCTCGTCAAGCAGCTTCTCGATCAGTTGCGCGTCCGCCGCCCCCTCCCCCGCGTAACGCGCCGACATCACCCCCGGCCGCCCGTCCAGCGCGTCCACAACCAACCCGCTGTCGTCCGCCACTGCCGGAATACCTGTCACTGCGGAGACTTCCACGGCCTTCTTCGCCGCATTCTCTTCGAACGTCGCCCTGTCCTCAACAACCTCCAGCACGTTTGCGAAATCGCCGACGCTCAGCACCTCGACTCCCAGGTCGGACAGAATCGCCCGCATCTCCTTGAGCTTCTTCTGATTGCGCGTGGCCAGGACAATACGCTCGGGAAGTTTCATCGCGCCATCCAGCCTCCGTCCACGACGAGTATGTGCCCGTGAATGTAATCGCTTGCCGGTCCGGACAGGAAGACGACTGCGCCGACCATGTCCTGCGGCGTCCCCCATCTCCCGGCGGGAATGCGGGACATTATGCTCGGCCCGCGAACCGGATCCGTTATCACCGGCTCGGTCATGTCGGTCGCCATGTAGCCCGGCGCGACGGCGTTCACGTTTATGCCCTTAGATGCCCACTCGTTGCAGAGCGCCTTGGTCAGCCCGGCGACTCCGTGCTTGGCCGCCGCGTAGGCCGGGACCGTCAGTCCGCCTGAGAACGTCAGCAGCGACGCAAGGTTGACGATCTTGCCGCCGCCGCCCTGCGCCAGCATCAATCGCGCAGCCTTCTGAGACAGTTCAAGAACCCCGGTAAGCATGAGCGAAATCAGGTAGTCCCATCTTTCGAGGGAGTAGTTCTCCGCCGCCTCCCGGTATGTGTCCCCCGCGTTGTTGACGAGTATGTCCAGTCGTCCGAATTTGCCGGCGGCCTCGGCGATCAACCCGCTCCGCGCATCCCTGTCGGACAGATCAATCGTTATCGCCTCGCACCGCCTTCCCAGCGCGCGAACGGCAGCGACCGTATCCTCATGGTTGCCCCGGCGGGAGGTTATGCAGACGTCGGCGCCGGCCTCGGCAAGGCCTATTGCGATTCCCTTGCCCAGTCCACGGCTGGCTCCGGTCACCAGAGCGACCTTCCCCTCGAGCGAAAATGCCGCGATGCCTTTTGCCATTCAATCTCTCCCGCAGAAATGACCAAGTCCGCCACGATGCCGGAGGGGGGATGATCAGGCGGTGCGGAAACCGAGTCCGGACAGCTTTGCCGCGAGGGACGAACCCGCCGGCGCGCCTGTTATCGTCACGTTCTGGAACTCGCGCCTTATCGGGTACTGCTTGCGAAGCTTATCGAAATACGGCCCAACCTCCCCTTCCGAAACCTTCAGAACGCCGCGAAGCGCCGCGTCGTCGGCAAGAATGTCGTACGCTCCGATGACAATCCGGCGAAGCTCATCCTCTTCTGAGCGGATGGCGGATAAAACTGCGATTTGTGGGTTCGCGGGGGGGGGGAGGTCATTGCCGGGGCGCCATGTCGGCTTGACGCCCAGGAAAGCGCAGGCCGCCTCGTAAATCATCTGCGTGCCGTTCACCTTGCCGTCGAAGCTGTAACCCGCGATGTGCGGCGTGCCGATGGCGACCTCACCGAGGAGTTCGCGCGAGATCGCCGGCTCATTCTCCCACACGTCCAGAACCGCCGCAGCAAGCCGCCCGGATTTCAAGGCAACCCGCAAGGCTGAAGGTTCTACCACCGGGCCGCGAGAAGAATTGAACAAAATCGCGCCGGGTTTCATGCGCGAGATGAAATCACCGTCGGCAAGGTGATGCGTCGCGTGGCGACCTTCGCGCGTCAGCGGAGTGTGCAGCGTGATCACGTCCGCCTGCTCGAGAATCTCCTCAATCGGACGGTATTTCGCGTCGCCGGTCTTTTCAGCCAGCGGCGGATCGTTCCGCATCGGCGTCATCCCAAGCGCCTCGCACTTCCGGACGACGCGGCTTCCGACGTTGCCGACGCCTACGACGCCGATCTTTTTCCCGGCCAGGGAGATGCCCATCCTGCCGGAGACAACCAGCAGCGCCGCAGTTATGTATTCCGAAACGGAATTCGCGTTCGACCCGGGCGCGGCGGCCCATGCGATCTTCGCGCGATCCAGCCAATCCGTGTCCATATGATCGGTGCCGATGGTGGCTGTGGCGACGAAACAGACGCGCGTTCCAACAAGCAGCTTCTCATTGACCTTCGTCACCGATCGGACCATCAGCAGTTCCGCCCCGGCAATACTTTCGGCGGTCATCGCCCTGCCGGGCATTGTCACAACCTCGCCGATTGTAGAGAAGGAGTCCCGGGCGAAGGGTATATTCTCGTCGGCAATGATTTTCATGATTGGATTTCCGCTCTCAGGCAATCAGGACTCGCCGCGATTCGACAATGGGATACTTCAGGTAACATCTGGAAACAATCCGCGTCGCCCCGCGTCTGGAAGGGCGGCGAATATTGGATTCCGATCGCGCTTTAGCGCGGTGTTCTCACGACTTTCTGAAACGCCGCGCAATCCCGGCGACGGCAATCCCGAGCGCCATAAGCGCGGCGCTCGCAGGCTCCGGAATCAGAACCAGCGAGTAACCGTCCGGCGCCTCGATGCTCCATGTTATCGTTGAAGAGTAATCCGCCGCGCCTCCAACGAGCATCTCCGCCGTAAGCGGATGGCGCGCCGCCCCGGCAACCGTGATTACGCCGAATCCGACAAAGAACGGATCAGCGACCGGCGCATCGAGAATAATCTCATATGTTCCGTTCTGCAAAAACCCGTCGGCGATGCCGAAGATCGTGTCCGATTGGAAATCGGCTGCGGCGAATCCTCCATAGACGCTCAGTTCGCGATTGCCCGGTCCGGCGTCGGCATATCCGGCCGCGCCCCACCACCCGTCCGCATGGCTGCCGTTGGCCAACCCGACGCCGACCACGATTCCCGCGCCGGCCGCATTAATACCCTCCCCCTGCGCGACTGCGTAAAGGCCTCCGTCAACGCTCAGACGGATTATCAACGGGACTGTCCCGCCGGGCGCGGCGATCCCATCGAGCCTGTAATGCCGGGTCTGGGCGGCTGCGGCTGCGGCCGCGTTGATCTGATGCCCGGCCAGCGCCTGATATTCATCTGAATTCGTGAAGGCTTCATATTCCGCCGCCAAAGCCTCCTGCGCATCTGCGGGCAGGCTGGGCCATAACTGATCAAGCCCCTGCATGACTTCCTCCGCCGTCAGCGCGTTCGGCTCGAGGTATCTTACGATATCACCGTTGGACGGAGGGCCAAATGAAGCCAGCGCCGCCACGCCGATCTCTTCGTCGCCCGTAACGGTCGCAGAGCCTTGCCCATAGATCGTCACGTTGTTGTCCCAGGCTTCAGACCGCGCAGCAAGGTCCGCAGCGGGATCGGTTATATCGTGCGCATACTGCGCGTCCCATCCCGCGCCGGCATATGTGATGCCGATCGCAATGCCCTGTCGGGCGGGCAGCGCCGGACCTGCTTCAACGTAATAGTCCTGAACCCCTTGAATCAGGTAATCGCCGATTGCCTCCCAGTTCGATTGGGCGGACGCAATCCCGGCGGACAGTATCATCACTGCTATTGCCAGGCAAAAACGCATTCTCATCACAGTTACCTCCGTAAGAGCCTATCCCATTATAACCGCGCAAGCCCACGTGGTGAAGCAAAGTCAAGACTTTGACTTATGGGGTCACTGAAAGACGCGTGGCCCGCCCTTGGAGTGCGGCGGCTTGCCGCCGCCTTACCGTTAGCCGCAGCTTGAAGCGTGCTTCTTGCTGCGGCGCATGAAAGGCATTTCTCAGCTTTCGATGCGTAACTGCGGCAGGCAAGCCCGCCGCCTGAAGGCGCAAGCAAGCGCGTCAGCCCTGCTGACGAGCGCAATCCAAGGATACGAGCCCGTCAATGGCATTACACTCCGACTATAATCGGTAAAATTCCCGCCGTCCAGCAGGTGGAAGTCATACCGCGCTTCAGCTAATGCGATGTAACCGTAAAACAAAGAGGCCCTCGGTTTTATCCGAGGGCCTCCTGGAAGGTCTTTTCAACAGACGGCCGTCTTACTTCTTCCTGCGGCGGAGCAGGACGCCGCCGACGCCCAGAGCCAGCAGAGCCAGCGAACTGGGTTCGGGGACGAGGTGAACCATATAGCCTGACGGGGCCGTAATGCCCACTACACCGAAGTAGACATCGCTCAAAGCAACTGCGCTGACGCCTGATTCCATGTCATCGCGGCCGGCCACTGAACCGGAAACAACACCGAAACCAACCACGAAGGGATCAATCGCCTCACCTTCCCAGGCAACGCCCGGAAGAGCGGGGACGGTCAGCGTCACTGTGTAGGTGCCGCTCAGGGTATAGGTTCCGGGGGAACCGGGGGCAAGGTCGCTGCTTGCAACCAGCCCAGCCGTGCCTACGTCATACATGCCGCTTCCGTGCGCCCAGATACCCGCAGCGCCGTACTCGCCGTCGCTGAAGGAGGCATTGGCCGCGCCTATGCCGAACGCGACGCCTGTGGCGGCTCCAGATTGACCGGTCGAGCTTGAAGCACTGGCTATAAGACTGGCACTGATTGCTATCGTTACTTCGATATCAACCATGCCGACCGGACCTTCGATGTAGACGTGATCCGCGCGGACGGCGCCAGATCCGGAAGCGTTCATCAGGTAATCGCCAACCTCGGCATATTCAGAGGAGGCGCGAATATCGTCAATGACCTGATCAACTGCATCCTGAATGTCGGACGGAAGATCGTCATATCCGTCTTCGGCTGCATCGCGCACTTCGGCCCATGTGTAGCTGTTCGGACCGGCGGCGTCAATTACCGGCGTCGTCATTCCGGGGTCCCCGGCAAACGCAAAAGTCGAGAGGGACATCAGGTTCTGCTGCACGGGGTCGCCGCCACCAACCGTTGCCGAGGCATAATCATAAGTATAAATCAAACTGTCTTCAAGTTCCGCCCATGAACCGGAGGTCGGAGCGGCAACGGTGAGGACTGATCCCGGAGGTTCCGGCGTGTGGACAATCGTGTAGTCATAGCCGATCAACCCTCGGCTAGGAACTCCGCCGGCATCAATGGCAGAAGGAACAAACAATGCCGTCCCGGCCGCCGTCCCGGAGGCTCTGACATCGAAAGCGCCAACCTCGTCGTAATTGTCATTGATGAGGTCCAGCGCATAGTCGCCAATGGTGTCCCACTGGGCCTGCGCCGTGAGGCACATGCACGCCATCAACGCTACAACCAGTGATAATCCGATTCTCTTCATGCCATTCTTCTCCTTGCTGACCTTCCTGGTGCAAAGACAAAATCCCTACGAATCTAGGCGGATTGTAACCCGGATGGATGGCATGGTCAAGCGAATTTCACAATTTTTTTTCACCCGACATCCCATGTCTTTCCCCCCGCCTGATGTTTTGATCCTCCATTGTGAACGTATCGCCCCAGCGCATGGCTATCTCATCCAGCAATACCTGCTGGAAACGCTTGAATCCCCCTTTTTACAGCGATTTCGATTGACTCTCCCCCGATGCGGCGCAATCATCATGGCACTGACGTAACGCGTTCTTTTTTGCTAATACCCGATCTGTAATCGTACTACTATGCCGATCAGGAAAAAAAATCTCTCCCAATCAGGTAATGAATCAACGCGGGCAGCCTTGATTTTTACGCTGCTTCTGATCGCTTCCTCCCTTCTTAAGGCCGATGACTGGCCTACCTACAGACACGACAATGCGCGAAGCGGGGTAACAGAGGAAACTATTGCCGCGCCTCTCGCGCTGGCATGGTCTCACCATTCGCCCCAGTTGCCCCGCCCCGCATGGCCGCCCCCGGCAAAGGCCGATTTCTGGCACCACATAAGTAACCCCGCGCCCCGTGTCACATATGACCGTGCCTTCCAACCGGTCATAGCCGGGAATAATCTGTTTTATGGCTCTTCGGCGGATGATCAGATACGATGTCTCGATGTCACAAGTGGACATGTATTATGGACTTGCTACACGGATGGGCCTGTGAGACTTGCTCCGGCGGTCTACATGGGCAGGCTTTATGCCGGATCGGATGACGGCTATATATATTGTATAGAGATTACCGTCGGAAAGGTCGTTTGGAAGGTCCGTATATGCAAATCCCAGAGGAAAATCCCTGGAAACGGCAGACTGATTTCCGTCTCTCCGGTTCGCACCGGCCTTGTCGTTGACGGCGGGGCGGTCTACGGTTGCGCGGGGATCTTCCCGGAGGCCGGAGTCGCCCTCTGCGCCCTGAAAACCGATGACGGAGCAACCATCTGGAACAAACCTCTGATGGACATTTCACCGCAGGGGTACATGCTGGCGTCCCAGACAAAACTTTACGCGCCCACCGGACGCGCAAACCCGGTTGTCTTCGACATGGGCGACGGCAGTTTCCTAGGCGCTCTCGGCGGGCCGGCAGGGGCCTTTGCGCTCCTGACGGGGGATTCCGTGGCTTTCGGCCCCGGCAGCACAGGCGAGATTGGAATGGCCGATCCGGAAACGAATGAGACGATTGCGACATTTGAAGGACTCCGCATGGTCGTCAGAGAGCGCATGTCCTACCTTCAGACAGAGACGGCGATAATTGCCGTTGACCGCATACACAGGCTGGAACAGGCCCGACGGCTGAATGAACTGCGCAAGAGCCAGGAACAGATTTCGCAGAAGTTGAAAGGCGGGGTCGGCCCGGCGGAGGCTATAAACCTTACCGCAAAGCTGAATTCCCTGAAGGGAACGGCGGCCAAGGTCGAGGCCGGAATGAAGCAATCGGTCATGTGGAACATCCCATGCAGCCACAACAATGAGCTGATCATGGCCGGGGAACTGCTCTTTGCGGGCGGGGACGGGGAGGTCGCGGCCTACAGCGCGAAGGACGGAAGCCTTGTCTGGAAGGGACCGGCAGAGGGGCGCGCATATGGGCTTACGGTCGCCTCAGGGCGTCTTTTCGTCAGCACGGACCAGGGCGTGATTCATTGTTACCGGCCTGAAAAGAAATGAATATCAGCAGAAGAATTATAAAAACGGGTATCCTACCTGCCCTGACTGTTGCGCTGATTCTCTTTGCGGGAGTCTGCCCCGCTCAGAACGCCGTCAGCGATATAAAGAGTCAGCCGCTGATCTTCAAGGCAGGCCCGTATGTCCGGCACATCAGGCCGGGCAGCGCCGTCATCGAATGGGAGGCAACAATCCTGGGGGCGGCCAAGGTCGAATTCGGACTACAGGATTCCAAAACATCCTCCGTCCAGTCAAAATCAAACGGCCGCAGGCACGAGGTCGAGTTGCCCGACCTGCTGCCTGCTCATACATACCATTATTTAATAGCGATGCAGGGAAAATCCGGAGAGGAATACAGGTCAGCTTCATTCGCCTTCGATACGACGGAGGTTGTCCCATATCCCGAAACAGGGCCGTCACCTTACGCAACTGATGATCCGGCAAAGGTTTATGAGAATGCGGTAGAATTGATTCTGTCCCGTTGCGGTATCAGGAAGGGTTACTGTCTGGTAGTTGGAGGCAGGGAAGGGCGGCTGGCTTATGAAATTGCCCGCCGTTCGGACCTTACGATCGTATGCGTCGAGGACGACCTTGCGAAGGTCACCGAAGCCAGAACTGCTCTTTCAAAGGCCGGCATTTACGGCTCACGGGTCTCAGTGGAACATGCCGATCTGTCACAACTGCCTTATACAAACTACTTTGCGAATCTTATTGTCAGCGATTCCATGCTGCTCGACGGCAAGTTCCCCTCGACCGGCAGGGAGGCATATCGCCTGCTTGCGCCCGGCGGGGCGATCATTCTGGGTTCGCCGAAGAAAAAGGTTTCAGACTCTGCCCTGGCGGTCTGGCTGGAAAGGGCAAAGAACGCCCAAGCCGTCAAAATGCCCGATGAGGGATCATGGATAATGATCCGGCGCGGACCGCTGCCCGGCGCAGGGCAATGGACGCATATGTACGCCACTCCCGCCAACACGGCCTGCAGCGGCGATGCTCGCATCGGCAATCCGACGCGCGTCCAATGGTTCGGGCTTCCCGGTCCGCGATTGATGATTGACCGTCACCACCGGACGGTATCGCCGCTTGCGGCGCACGGACGCATGTTCATCCCGGCGGACAACAGGATAATTGCGGTTGACGCTTATAATGGGACGCGCCTCTGGGACCTGGACATTCCCGGCACGCGCCGCCTGGCCGCCCCGCGCGAGGCCGGCAGCATGGCCTTGTCAGACTCCTACTTATATGTCGCCACCGAGGATCGCTGCGTCTGCGTTGACGCTCAGACCGGCAGGCCGTCCGCCACCTTCACGATGCCCCAGCTTGTCGAAAATCAAACGCGCCATTGGGGTTACACCGCAATTGCCGGTTCAATGTTATTCGGCAGCGGGCGTAAACAGGGCGCGGTCTACAGTTCCATCGGGAAGGCCGCCGATTACGAAATTCAGTGGGGCGACTTCAAGGGCATGGTTACTAGCGATTCCCTCTTCGCACTTGACCGTCACACGGGTGAAACTCTTTGGACTTACAAGTCAGGGGTGATAATCACTCCCGCCATCGCCATCGGCGACGGCAGGTTGTTCTTCGCGGAAAGCGCGTCCCCAAAGGCCGCAGAATCTGCCGACGGGCTGGTCAATCTTCCAACTCTGGCCGAAGGCGACGGGATAAGCATAGTCTGCCTTGACGCCGCGACGGGGCAGGTCCTCTGGCGGGAGAAGCCCGATCTGCGCGACTGCCAGCATTGCCTTTACTTCAGTTACGCGGACGGGATATTGCTGGTTCAAGGCTCCAGTAACCGCGAGGGCAAGGCGTGGTACTTCCTATACGGCTTCGACGCCACAAGCGGGGCGCTCCTGTGGCGGGCGGATCATCCAAATAACAAGGGCGGAATCGGCGGCGACCACGGCGAGCAGGTTCACCACCCCGTCATTGCGGGGAATTTCATATTCGCGGAACCTTGCGCGTATGAGCTGAAGACGGGGAAACGGGTTGATCCGACCGGCGGCGGGAGGGACTGGGTGATGCCCGCGCGCGGCGGGTGCGGCACGATTTCCGCCTCGGCGTCGTGTATTTTCTTCCGCGATGGCAACCCGACGATGTACGATACGCGCAACGGCGGGATAATGTCGCGTCTGAGCAGCGTCTCGCGGCCCGGGTGCTGGATAAACATCGTCCCCGCCGGAGGGCTGGCGCTTGTTCCGGAGGCCAGTTCCGGCTGCACTTGCGGATACTCGATTCAGGCATCCTTCGCCTTCGCTCCGGCGGGAGACGACGGACTTGATTGAGAGCGCGCGGTCCGCGTGGGTTCGAAGAACACCCTACCCGTTGGCGCTCTTCTCGCGCCAGCTCTGAGGCAACATGGAAATGAACTGGAGATTTTTGATGCCGGCTCTTCTGGCCGCCCTGTGCGGAACAGCGAACGGGGAGGCAATCCCCCTTAAGGTGATGTCCTTCAACGTCAGATACGGCACGGCCAAAGACGGGGACAACTCCTGGCCGAACCGCAAGGACATCCTCGTCAACACCATCCGCAATTACGCCCCGGACGTGGTCGGGACGCAGGAATGCCTGGACATTCAGGCAGATTACATCGTCGAGAAGCTGCCCGAATATCGCTGGGCAGGCGTGGCCCGGGAGGCGGACGGGTCGAACGAGCACATGGCCGTCTTCTACCGCAAGAGCGTCCTCAGCCCCATCGAGATCGGAAATTTCTGGCTCTCAGAGACTCCGGAAGTCGTCGGCAGCCGGTCGTGGCTGGCGGGGTCCACGCGCATGGTCACGTGGATACGCTTCTACCACCTCAAGACGCGGAAGCAGTTTTTCTATTTCAATACGCACCTGGATAACGCCAGCCCCATCGCGCGCGACGAGGGGGCGAAACTGCTGGCGGCGCGCATGCCGAAGATCGCGGGCGAGGGGCCGATGATCCTGACCGGCGACTTCAACACCCTCGGCGGGAGCAGCAACCCGTGGAAGATTCTGATCGAGGCCGGGCTGAAGGACGCCTGGCTGGAGGCGGAGAAACGCGTCGGCGGCACAGTTACTTTCGGCGGTTACAAGCCCCCGCCGGCTGAGGGCGACTCGCGCATTGACTGGATCATGTTCCGTGGCGACGTCAAGGCAAAGACGTGTGAGACAGTGTATTACAACGAGGATGGGCGCTACCCGTCGGACCACTACCCGATTTACGCGGAGTTGATGGTGAACTGCAAGTAGCGTGCGCGTGAGGACAGCCGGGTAGGGTGTGCAAATCCCTCGGATTTGCACACGCGGGAAGACAGCTATGCAGCGTGTGCAAGCCCTGTGGTCTTGCACACCCTACTGTCTTATTGGATCAGCAAAGTCCCCAGGATGTAACGTCTCTGCGAATCTTCCCCCTCGATTCCCAGCGCGATCGAAGGCTTCCCGCCCGCCGCGTCAACCAGCGCGACCGCCAGGAAGTAATCTCCGGGCGCAAGGTCTTCAGGAATTGCGAAGGAATGCTCGAATTCATGTTCCTCGCCGTCGAACCACCGCGTCTCGTCGAAGTTCTCGTCAAGCAGGACGCGGCGGCAGTTGCCCTCGACATCGGCAAGGTAGACGGCCAGCGGATATCTGACCGGCAACCGCCCAACGGCAACGTTCTTCCAGCAGTGCGCCAGCCTGACCGTTTCCCCGCGTTGCGCCGAGACCGGAAACGTCGCCCGCGTGATCACGAACCGATAGCCCATGCGCATCCAGACCTTCCTGAGCAGGTCGGGGCGCCATTGCAGAACATGCCAGTCCCGGTCGCCCCAGCCGAGGGGGATGTAGTTGCAGTGAAGGTCGAGCATCTGATCGAACATCGCCTCAAGCGTGATCGGCTCCGAGCCGGGGACCCAGTATCTGCTGACCTTCCCACGGACGAAATCGAAGTAGCCGTAACCGTTCTCGGCAATCAACGCAGAGGACTTCCATCTTTCCTTGATGAGCGTTATCTCGCCGTCGGAGATGAACGGGCCGAAACCGTCGCGCCGCATCCAGCACCCCTTGTCCAGCGCGTAGTCAATGGCAGTGCCTTCGGGATATGGCGTGTTTTCGTCGCAGGCGGTCTCGACCACGAGGGGCGTTTTCCTGAAGGCGGCGAGGTGGGCATCAATAAAGCGGATGTTCAGGTCCCGCTTGCTGATGGCGTCCTTGGGCCAGGGAACCTTCGCGTGGAAGCGATGCCCCTCCCCCCAGAAGCCGTAACAGCGGATGTCAACATAGTCGAGCCACGGCTGCCCGTCGAACTGCTTGCCATAGGCGGCGACGAAGTTGCAGTATTTCTCAATGTAGACCGGGTTCCACCATTCCGGCTCGTGCAGATTCGGAGGGCCGGACGTATCGTCGCCGAGGTAGACTGGGAAGCGTTTGACGCCGAGATCGTGCACCCATTTCGGCGTGGCCCATTCCTTGCCCTGGAAGGACGGCATTATGCGGAAGGCGACGCGCTTGCCGCGCGAACGGGCCGCCCGGATGAAGTCGCCCAGCCCGCCGCCGTCCCAGTTGAACTTCCCCTCCTCAGGCTCGAAGTCGCCCCAGACGACGCTCGGATAATAGACGTCGGCCACGTCGGGATGATCGTTCCCGCCGTAGTAGACAAAGCCCATGTGAGGGTTGACAAGACGGGCGTCGGTGGGGCTGGGATGGACGGTCTGAGTTTCGGCGGCGCAGGAATTCCGGCCAACAAAGACAATCAGCAGCGGTAGAACCAAGAATGTGGTTTCTCTCATTATGCCATCCTCAAACCGGTGGAATTACTTTGCCGGTTTCGCCGCCATCTCAAACTCCAGCGTCCCCCCCTCGGCGATATCCTTGTGCTCGAATCGCGGCTTGTCGAGAACCTTCCCGTTCAGGATGACCTTTGTCGCATAGATGTTCTCCGGCGAGTAGTTCCGGGCGATGACCTTCAACACCTTGTCGCCGATCCTGATCTCCGCTTCCTCGAAGATCGGCGAGCCGAGTTCGTAACGCGTCGTCCCGGCGATCGGGAAAAAGCCCATCGCGCTCAGCACGTGCCACGCCGAGAGCGTGCCGCAGTCGTCGTTGCCGTCAAGCCCGACCGAGTTATCCTCGTAGCGCGTGTCAAGTATCCACCGCGCCCATTTCTGCGTCAGGTCCGGGCGGCCCGCCGCGTTGAACAGATAGGCCGAGTGAATGTCCGGCTCGTTGCCATGCCAGTAGTACGACCCCGGATTCATCGCGCCCATGTTGGGCGTTGACTTTTCGAAGAATTCGTTCAGCTCGCTTACAAAGTATTCCCGGCTCTTGAAGAGCGAGATCAGGCCGTCGGGGTCGTGCGGGACGAACCAGCGCCACTGCAGCGGGCTACCCTCGCAGTAATCGTCCGTGTACTTCCCGCCGATGTCGGTGTATGAGAGCGCGAGCGGGCGGAAGTCCTTCATGAACGCGCCGGCGCTGTCCTTCGGCTGGAGGTGCTGCGTCTCCGGATTCCAGAGATTGCGGTAGAACTGGGCGTGTTTAGCGAAGAGCGCGGCGTCCTCCTCTTTCCCAAGCTCTTTTGCCAGCAGCGATATCGCGTGATCGGCGTAGGCGAATTCCAAAGTCAGAGATACCGCGATGCCGTGCTTTTCCGACGGCACGTAGCCCAGCGCGTTGTAGTCCTGGAAGCCGTCGCGCCCGTCGCATCCGGGGGGGGAGCCTTCAAGCGCCGTGCGCTTCATGAACTTGAACGCGGCCTCGATATCAAGATCGCGTATGCCCTTCAGGTAGGCCTCCGTGATGGCGATGTCCGCCGGGGAGCCCATCATGCTGCCCGTGTAGCCGCAGCCCGCCGGCCAGCGAGGGAGCGAGCCGCCCGCCTTCGCCATCTCGATGAGCGAGACCATCATGTCCCGCTGCTCCGTCCGCGCGATGATGTTGAACAGCGGATGCACCGCGCGGAACGTGTCCCAGAGCGAGAAATCCGTGTAATAGGTGAAACCCTCCGCCTTGTGGACGGCCTTGTCGAATCCGCGATACTCTCCGTTGACGTCCGTGAAGAGCGTCGGCATCTGTAGCGCGCGATAGAGCGCGGTATAGAAAATGCGCCGCTGCCTCTGAGTCCCGCCCTTTACGCGGATGACCGAGAGTTTCTTCTCCCATGCGTCCTTCGCCGCCGCCAGGATTTCGTCGAAGCTCTTCCCGGCGGCCTCGGCCTCCAAGTTCTTCCGCGCGTTTTCGATGCTGACGCTGGAAATGGCAACCTGAGCCTCAATGACGCGGTCGCCGTCCTTCAGGTCGAAGGCGAGGTCTGCCGTCAGGTCATCGCCCCGGCATTCTGCCGCGCCCTTGATGAGTTTCTTCCCGGAGATGAAGGCGTGCGATGCGAAGGGTTTGCTGAATCGCGCGACGAAGTAGACGTCCAACCCGCCCGGCCGCCCGGACATCCCGCCGAAGGTCCGCGCGGAGCCTTCAATCTCGCGCTTGTCCGGCAGAACGCGCGCGTAGCCGTTCTCGCGCCGTTTGTTGCCCAGCACGCTGGACGCCTCTACGAGCAGGCGCGCCGGCTCCCCCTTGCCGAAGGCGTAGCGATGGACGCCGACGCGCGGGGTGAGCGTAACCTCGGCCAGGATGTCGTCATCAAGCAGTCTTACCGCGTAATATCCTGGAAAACCCTTCTCCTCCGCGTGGCTAAATGCGGCGGAGCGGTCGCCGGCGCGCGCCTTCGCGACGCGCGACTCAATGGTCGGGAAGATTCGGACGTGGCCGCCGTCCTCAGCCCACGCGCCGATAAGCCGCGTGTGGCTGAAGCCGATTATCTTCTTGTCGCCGTAGTAGTAGCCTGACTGGTTGGAGAGCCTGTCGGACTTGTAGCCCGACGCCGTGTCCGCGCCCAGGCGGATTCTGCTGAAGGGGAGCGTCGCGGCTGGGGAATTCGTGGCGCAGACCCACGTGATGCCGCCCGTGCCCGAGAAGACGTTGACCATCGCGCCCAGTTCGCCGGGTTCCGCGTTCACCTTGAATTCCCCGGCTTCGATTCCGGCGAGGCCGGGAATTCCCCGCGCGGGCGCAAGCGGCATGAGGGCAAACGCGGCCAGCGCCGCCACGCAAAGAGCTTCCGCCGCGCGCGAATGCGGGCATCTTCCTGTTCCGGTCATGTTGCTTCCTTTCAACGATCGTGTCCCTGTGGCGCAACCGCCATGCGACTCTGAATTCCATTATCGCACATGAGAGGTCGTAAGGAAAACCCGCACCGGCATCCCGATAGGATGTACAGGAAAAGGGCGCCCCGAAAAACAATTTTCGGAACGCCCTTGGAATTCGTCAAATATCGCACTACAGCGCGCTAAACCTACGTTATCTTGTTCCCTACGTAGACGCGCGCCATCAGCATGTCAAACGAGTTGATGACTCCGTCGCCGTTGATGTCATGCCGCGCCGTTGACGCGTCGAGCGCGCGTCCGACCTGGGTCCGTATGTTCAAGAGATCGAAGGAATTGACAATACCGTCGCCGTTGGCATCCCCTCTCAGCGCCTTCACGGAAATCTGCGAAAGTCCGGCGGCCGCATTTCCCGCAGCGTCTTCCACCGCGCTACCGAGAGTTACCGTATATGTGTCAATGTCCGGCAAAGCGGCGGACAACCCGATGGTAATCGCATTGCCCGCGACGGTCGCGCTCGTGATCAGCGAACTCTGATCGCCATGCGCTACGCCGACCACACTTAGGTCGGAAACATCCACGCTGCCGGCATTCATCGTTTCGTCCATGACGATTACGAGTTTGTGTATCCCCTGAAAACGGGATTCGACGTAGCCGCCGGCAATATCCGTCAGGACCTCTCCCACCCCGCCGCCATGGGAGCATGCAATCCGCCACCCGTCAGCCGCAGGCCCGACCGTGTCAATGGTCACAGGTTCGCCGTCGCCGGCGACACGCCCATTGCCGTCTGTGAATATGGCCTGAAAGGGATACGTTCCATCAGCCAGAGGAGCTTCCGGCGAGATTGCGTAGACGCCGGCGGCGGGAAGAAACTGCGAAAGGTCAACCATTCCGTCGCCGTCGAAATCAAGATCCAGTTGTCCGGCCTGATTGACGGTGATGTCAAAAACGGGATCGGTGACATTGGTCAGGTTGTCGCTGTCGGACGCTCCGCTGTCGGAGCCAGGCTGGAGGGCGATGTCAACAATCGGCGGCTGATTGATCAGAATGTAAATGCAGTAAGGGTTGATTGCCGCAATATCCGTAGCGCCGTCGCCGTTGAAATCAGCGCTGATAAGGTCCCGCGGATCGAAGCCGGTGGAGTAACGGACCATGGGGCCGAAGGTTCCGTCTCCCAGCCCGAGGACAACGGCTACGCCGTCGCCGAATTCATACGTCGCGGCCAAATCGGCATTTCCGTCCCCGTCGAAGTCTGCGCTGACCATGCCGGTGACGCCGCGCGCTAACGTTAATGCCGCCAGTGCGTTGAAGGAGCCGTCTCCATTGGCTAAGAACACCTCAGCACGACCCTGGATGTCCACAGCGGCAATATCTGGATTGCCGTCTCCGTTCAAATCCGCGCAGACGAGTACTGCGGTCTCATCAGAGAAAAACAATTCAACCGGAGTTTCGAAAGTTCCATCGCCGTTGCTGAAATAAATGACGGTCCATGAATAAGGGCCTCCCGTTACAAGGTCATCCCACCCGTCGCTATTGAAATCCGCGCTGACGATGGCATGGGCATTGTCCACGCCGGAGGTGATAACCTCAGTATTGAACGTTCCGTCGCCATTGCCAAGGAGGATGGAAATGCCGTCTCCCAAACCCGGGTTGCTGCTGTGTGTTATCGCAGCCAGGTCAACGGTCCCGTTGCCGTCGAAGTCTCCGATGGTCACGAGGCGCG
Source organism: Planctomycetota bacterium (assembly GCA_022711755.1). Lineage (GTDB taxonomy): Bacteria > Planctomycetota > Brocadiia > SM23-32 > JAKLEA01 > JAKLEA01. Next base: position 110,807 of record JAKLEA010000014.1, on the reverse strand, counting down.
CCTCCCTTTCGCCGGAAGCGTACGATACCGGAGGTTGGAGAGTTCCGTCCCCATTGCCGAGGAATACATGGACGCCGCCGGCGCCTGCCACAGCGGCCGCGTCTGCTGCCCCGTCGCCGTTGAAGTCAGCGCTGACAATATCAAGGTAATCACCGTCAAAGTAGCCTTGTTCGCTGAATGTGCCGTCGCCATTGCTCAGGATTGCAAATACGCTGCCAACCGGATCTGCGTCTGCAATCGCCAGATCGTCCAGACCGTCGCCATTGAGATCGGCTGGCGCCACCGAGGAGAACTCATTATGGTCCATCCAGATGAATCCGATCTCAGTCCTGAAGGTTCCATCGCCGTTGCCAGGATGTATGGAAACGCCGTCGCCAAGCTCATTCAATGTCGCAAGGTCGGTTAGTCCGTCGCCGTCAAAATCCCCGCCGACGGCTCTGAATGGATCACCGCCGGCTTCCTGATCAGTGCGCGGTTGGAATGTCCCGTTGCCGTTGCCGAGAAATACGGAAATCGGGCGAAATGTCCCGCTTCGTATCGTCGCCAGGTCGAGGATGCCGTCGCCGTCGAGATCAGCGACAACCGTATCGTCACAGTCAGTGTTGGTGCCATACTGGACCTGAGGCTGGAACGACCCGTCGCCGTTTGCCGGAAACACGGAGATGCCGAAATCAGTTGAATTTGTCGCGATCAAATCCGTGTCTCCGTCGTCGTCCAGATCGCCGGTTGCGATGGCAATGGGAGAATCGCCTGCGGCATAGACTGCCTGGGTCCCGAACGCGCCGTCGCCATTCGCAAGAAGGATTGATATGCTGCCTCCCGTCCGGTTGGTGACCGCCAGGTCGCCTATCCCGTCGCCGTTGAAGTCCCCGCTGACCATGCTGTTGGGATCGGCGCCGACAGCGAATGTGGTCTGGGTTCCAAACGAGCCGTTCCCACTGTTCAGCAGAACTGAGACGTTGTCGTCCTCGGAGTTGGCGGCCGCCAGGTCGGCATCTCCGTCGCCGTCGAAATCGCCGGTTGCAATGCTTTGAGGGCATTCCCCAGCCGCATAAGAGACCTGAGCCTGAAACGTGCCGTCAGGATTACCCAGTAGCACGGAGACGCTATAACCCCAGTAATTGGCCGTCGCCAGGTCGGCGACGCCGTCGCCATTGAAATCTGCGTTGATTATGTCAACAGCGAAACTGCCGACCGCGTATTCCGCGTGAACGGGGAACATCCCGCCTCCGCCGCCCAGGAGCACTGACACGTTGCCTTCATTGGCCGTCGCCAGATCGGCGACGCTGTCGCCATTGAAGTCGGCGCTGACAATGGCGCAAGAGCGGTAACCGGTGTCAAACTGGGGTTCTGGAAACAGATAGCCGTTCAGCAGCAACCGCTGCTCCAGCGATTCGAGAATACAGAGTTCCGAACCGAGAAACATACGACCACGAACTGCGGACTTGCGTGAGTTTCTAGCGTTCATCTCAATACCTCCTTGCAATAGGGGACGGTTTTGTCCCCGATCCTGTATTTGTCACCACCGCTCCGCAATCCGTGGCTGTAGGACTGCGGACTGGGATCATGATCTGTCATAACGATTTGCCTGCTCCTGCATACCCGCTCCACGTCGGAAATCAGCGGCCTCCGGACCGCCCGCGCCCCCCGTCAATCCCCCGGGGCGCAATCCCACGCGGAGAAACAAGCGAAGTTGCTTTTTCCGCTTTCCATATAGTATACTTCGATCTTGGGGAATTTCAAGTTGGTTGGTAATAAATATTGCATATCGCAGTATTCCAGTAGACTATGATGTATTATGGTAATGATTTCCCGCGGGATCATCTTTCTTCAATTTCCAGCAGTCAATCCCCCATCAGTGCGAAGAAAAAGGGCGTTCCGATAACAATCATCGGAACGCCCTTGATATTCCTCGGCATGCTGTTGCGTCTGCAAAACCTCAGACTGCCGGTCTTTCAGTTTCGCAAATCCCTCAGCAAGCAGGATGTGCGAAACCGAAGGTTTTGCGCACGCGAAAGCCTACTTCTTCCCGCCCGTTCCCCCCTTGCCCTGGAGCCTCGCGGCCTCGCCGGGGTCGCCGATGTGCATCGTGTCATAAGCCTGCTGCGACGTCTTGAACGGGCCGCAGTTGTGCCCGTGCCAGTTCAGGTTCGTGAACATCGGGTTGGGCTTCTTCGTCTCCTTCTCGCGCTTTGCGATGTGGGCCTGCATACGGGCCTCGAGCATCTCGACGATCTTCGGTTCCTTCTGCGCAAGGTTGTTGTTCTCATCCGGGTCCTCGATGAGATTGTAAAGCTCAAGCTCCGGCTTGAAGTGGAAGTCCGGCTCCAGCGCGTGCATGTACTTCCACTCCGGAGTGCGCCATCCGTGCTTGCGCATCCACGTCGCCTCGGTGATGTAGCTCTCCGCCTCGTAGCAGGCGACGCTGCCCTCGACCATGCGCAGGAGGCTGTGCCCGTCGAACTTCGCCTTCGTCGGGATGCCCATAAGCTCAAGCAGCGTGGGGACGAGGTCCTTGTGCTGCGTGTAGCCCTTTATGCGCTTGCCCTCCGGCAGATGCCCGGGGTAGCGGATGATGAGCGGAACGTGCAGGACGGTGTCGTAGATGCCGTGATGGTCGAACCAGCACTGATGATCGTAAAGCGTCTCGCCGTGGTCGGCGGTGATGACGACGACGCTGTTTTCAACCAGGCCCAAGTCCTCGATGGCCGTGAACAACTGCTTGATGCATGCGTCCATGTAGGCCACCGCGCCGTCGTACTGGGCGATGACGTAATCCTTGTCGCGGATGCCGGGCGGCATCCACGCGGCGAAGAAATCGCAGAACGGCTTGAACTCGAAGACCGGCTCCATTGACTTGTTCGCCGGGTCGAACTCGTTGCCGTGGTAGAACATCCGGTCGAACGGCAGGGGGGGGAGGTACGGCGCGTGCGGGTCCATGTGACGCATGAAGAGGAAGAACGGCTTTTTGCCCTTCGCAAGCCTCTCAAGCTCCGGCATGGTCACGGCGTTCAGGTTCGCGGCCTTCGGGCTGCGTCCCTCGGCCCAGCTGCCCCAGCCCGCGAAGTCCAGGTAATTCTGGAAGCCGCGCGATCCGGCGTTCCCGCGGAAGCCGACGCATGTCGTCTCATACCCTGACTTGGCCAGGATTTCCGGCAGCGTCTGAACCTTGTCCGGCATCCCGCCCTGATGTCGCAGGGCGACGACCTGCGTGGAGAAGCAGTCAAGCCCCGTCAGCATGCTGCCGTAGCCCGGCGTGGTGGGAATGTGCGGGCTGATCGTGTTCTCGAACAGGACGCCTTTGGACGCGAACTTGTCCATGTGCGGCGTCGTGTCCCAGCGATAGCCGTAGCAGCTCATGTGGTCTGCTCTGAGGCTGTCAATTCCGAAGAAGATCAGGTTCGGCTTGTTCTTGGACGGCATTTCGTTTGTCTCCGAAAAAGGTTTTTCCGCGCCGCGCGCGCGTGTTTTACCACGCGTCTGCGCGTTTATCGCGCGCTCGCGCCTAGCGCGCGCCGCAGGCTTTCAGACATGCGTTGAGGAAGCCGCGAGTCTCGGCGGCGATGGTGACGACCTGGGGCAGTTCGTAGTTTCCCGCGCCGATGACCTCGAGGCAGACGGGGCCGCTCCACTTCGCGTCCACGAGAACCTTCACGTAGGCCAGCAGGTCAATGTCCCCGCGCCCGCAGGCCTGGTTCTCCGGCTTGCCGGGGTTCTGCTGGCGTCCCAGGCAGTCGCGGATGTGGATGTGCTTCACGCGGGAGATAACCTGTTTGAGCGCCTCGCTCGGCGTGTCGCCCTCGCGGTGAATGTGGCTTGGATCCATGTCGCAGCCGAACGCAGGAGATTTGATCTTCTCCAGCGCCCTGAGCGTTGTTGCCGTATTATATATTGACCCGCCGACGTGCGCCTTGCAGCACAGAGTCACGCCGTACCCCTCGGCCATCTCCGCAGCCTTGATCATCAGGTCGGTCTGGCGCTGGAAGTCCTCCTCGACATCCTTCTTGCCGCCTGGACCAATATTGATGATCGGAATGCCGATTTCCGCGCCGGCCTCGAAGGCCAGCTTGAGTCTTTCAAGGTCAAGTCCGGCTTCCTCCATGGACAGAAGCTCAAGCTCGAAATCCTGTGACATCTTGCGGATGTCCGCGGCTTGGGACTTCCAGTCGTCCAGGTTCAGGTGTTCGCACATGCCCTTGATGGCGGAGAGTTCGACGCCGTCGTAGCCGGCCATTTTGAGGTGTTTCATGGCGGTCTTCAGATCGAAGGCGCCGAAGAGGACGGAATTGGCTCCAAGTTTTATCATTCGCAGTCGCTCCTTATCGCTTTCATTGCCTGGAAGGAGAAGGTTCTTCGAGCCGGCTGATGCGGACAATCCGCCGCTCGCGAAGGCGGGATTTCCGGCTGGAACAAGGGGTCATTATGAAACGCCGCGCCGGGGCTGTCAATGGAGAGTTGGCGGGGGCGCTCGCCGGGTCACTTTATCCGCGGAAAACCATTGTCGTGCGCCCCACCCTGATCCGATCCCCGGTTCTCAATACGGTCTGTGTCACAGAACGCGCGTTCACAAACGTCCCGTTCTTACTCTCGCAGTCGGTCAGGACGGCCTCCCCCTTGATAAGGCTGACGCTGAAATGCGGGGCGCTCATCGCGGAATCGTCAAGGGATATGACTCCATCCGACCGCACGCGTCCGAAGGTCAGCGCCTCCCCCTCCCGAAGCTGGAACGCAACCCCCTTGCGCGGGCCTTTCATAACCTCCAGGATGAAGCCGCCCGCGTTCTCCGCGCTGCCCGGGGGGGGCCAAGAGACGGCTGGCGTGAAGCCGCTTTCGGATTCCTCGTCCAGATCTATCGGCGGAAGCTCCTGGGTTATGAACGGGCTTATCGCCGGCTCCCCCAGTCCACCCGTCATCTTCATTGGAGTCGCGGGCGCCGCGCGCGGCTTCTGCTCCCTGCGGGCAGTCTCGACCTCGTCGTCCACCATCGCGCCGAACCTGCGCAGCCGGCGCGTTTCCAATATGGCGTCAATCAGCTTGTCCACGGTCTGGATGCGTTCCGCGGCGTCTTTAGCCGTCATGGACTTGAGCAGCCCGCTCAGGCAGCCCGTGGCGTCGCTTATCCGCGCCGAAGACTCATCTGCGGATGCTCCCTTTCCGACCGCCGGCTTCATCTGCATTGCATCATTCAGGATTACGCCCAGAGAATATATGTCCGATGTTATCGAAGCCTCTGCGTTCTCGACACGCACTTCCGGCGCCAGATAACGTTTCAGCGGATCGGCGGCGCGTTTCCTTCCATCATCCGGCTCGCGCCCTATCCCGGCCCGGATGCCGGCGTGCAGGAGCCACGGATTATTATCCTTGTCAATGATGACGTTGCCCGGAATCAGGGATCCGTGGCACAACCCGGCGTCGCTGAGAGCCTTGAGCATCTGTGCGATCTTGAACGCGATCAGCAGGGCCGATTCCTCGTCCAGCTTCGTCTCGGCGATGGACTTGCCCTCCACAAAATCGCTGACGACGAATAATCCTTTTGCGGAAAAACCGCAGTCATGCACTGGCGGCAGGCCCGGCACGCGCAGCCTGCCCGTCGCGCGGACGTTCTCAAGCGCCATTTCAAGTCGGCCCGGCTTCCTGAGCAGGCGGCTGTTTATGACCTTTACCGTAACCTTTCGCCTCATGCCGACGTGCTCGGCAACGCACGTTCTCCCTTCCTGGGTCGCAGGACCGATCTCCTCGATCATCCGCAGCCCGGGTATATAAGGCATCTGCGCGGCGTAATGATGATGCTGGAGCGCCTCGCGCAACGCGGCGACGAACTCCAACCCGGTCTGGTACCGTTGCGCCGGGTTCTTCGCCATGGCCTTCTGCAAAACGCCGCACATCGGCGCGGACACCAGAGGATTGAAATCCCGCGGATCGGGCATCGGCTCCGTGACGTGCTGAAGCATCAGTTGCGTGATGGCGCCATTGAAAGGAGCCTGCCCGCATACCATGTGATAGAGGCACGCGCCGAGCGAATAAAGGTCCGACCTGCCGTCAACCTCGCTGGGGCGTTCAATCTGCTCGGGGGACATGTAACTTGCTGTCCCTACGATCATGCCGTGTTGTGAAGCCTGGATGGAACCCCCGATCTCTTTCCACCGGGCAAGGCCCAGGTCGGTCAACTTGACGGTCCGCACGCCAGGAGCTAACTGCGCCTTGTCGCCGAGATGGATGATGTTCGACGGCTTGACGTCTCTGTGGATGATCCCGTTGCGATGGGCGTGATGAAGCGCTCCGGCCACCTGTATGCCGATCTGGATGGCCTCCAGTTCCGAAATTCTGCCCTCCTTCTCGATTCGCACCCGGAGGTCGTCCCCCTCAAGGTACTCCATCGCCAGGTAGTAGAAGCCGTTGACCTCGTCGAGGATGTATGCCCTTACGATGTTTGGATGATCAAGCCGGGCCAGTGCCTTGGCCTCAGAGACAAAGCGCTGGACAAGAGTCCTGTCCAGCGTATGCTCGGGTTTCATGATCTTTATGGCGACGGTCCTGTTCAGCGCGGTCTGCCACGCCCTGTAGACGCTGCCCATGCTGCCCCGGCCAAGCAGGTCCTGGAGCTTGAACCCCGGTATCTCCTCGTCGCCGACCATGGAGCCGGCATCTGAATCCTTGACGGCAAGCATGTGAAGCTGGGATATGACCCCGGATTCCAGCGCCAGATCTTCAAGGCTGCGCGTTATGCCGCTTTCGATCTCCTTGCGCTGCTCCGCAAGGAGTTCCTCCACCTGTTTCATGGTCAGGGTGGACGACCCGAGGCAACGCCGGGCGAAAGCCTCGTCCTGTTTTGTCAGAAAACTTGTCCCCATGGGACCTTTCTCCGGGTGAAGCATGAACCAACGACTCTCTCTGCCGGTAATCTCGCCATCACCTCATAGGGAAGGAATTTTATATACAATGAAACACGAATGCAAAGATTTTCTCCGGGACGACAACATGGACCGACACGGACAAACGCAGGCATCGAGGATGGACGAATGCGGCGACGGAAAATGCGCAGGCTTCCGACCTGCGGCTGGAAAACCCTCTCCCGCTCTGTATCATATCCGCCATGTCAACCCCGAAACTTATTCTCGCCTCCGCGTCGGAGCGCCGCCGCGTCCTTCTGGCCCGACTTGGAATCCCTTTCGACATAGTCCCCGCCGACGTTGACGAGCAGGCCGTCATAGATCGCGCCGCGGGGGAAGCCGATGCGGCGAACGACGCCCATTTCATACCCCGCGCGCTTGCCCTGGCGAAGGCGCGGGTCGTGGCCGACGCCCGCCCCCATTGCGCGGTCATGGGCGCGGACACTGTGGTCTGGCTCAACGGACGCATTATCGGCAAGCCGCGAGACCGCCAGGACGCGCGGGAGATTCTTCGCGCACTATCCCGCAACGCGCATCTTGTAATCACAGGCCTCGCTCTGATATATAGGAATTCCGGTTTGGAGCTTGCGGGGAGCGCGGAGACCAGGATTTGGATGCGCCCCATGTCCGAGGCGGAAATTTCCACATACGTCGAAAGCGGCGAGGCCGACGGCAAGGCCGGCGCATACGCCATACAGGAAACGGCCGACCGTTTCGTCGCCAGGATCGAGGGCAGTTTCTCAAACGTCGTGGGGCTTCCGCTGGGCCTTGCCGCGGAATTCCTGCTAAAGGCGGGGTTCGCCCCGGCCCGGATCGCGGAGAACGGCATCGCATGATTCCGAATTTCGGCTGGCTTCTGGACAACCGGCTCGCCGGCATGTCCAGGCCCGGAAAGGGCGTCAACGACCTGGAATTCCTCAGGGACCAGGCTATCTCCGCCATCGTGTCCCTGACCGAGACCCCGCTCTCCAAGACCCTTTTGGATGAGTTCGCCTTCCATTACCTTCATCTTCCAATCCCCGATTTCGAGGCCCCGAGTCAGGAACAGATTGACGCCTTTGTCGCCTTCGTTGACGAGGCGCTTTCGCGCAACGAGAAGGTCGCCGTGCATTGCGCCGCCGGCTACGGACGCACCGGAACCATGCTGGCCTGCTACCTGGTCTACGCGGGCAGCGAGGCGGACGACGCGATAAACGAGGTCCGCGCAAGGCGTCCCGGCAGCATCGAAACCTCCCGGCAGGAGGACGCAATCCGCGCTTTCGCAGCCCGGCGCTTTGCCGGACGCTGAAATGCGCGTCGCGACGCGATGGACGCCTACAGGTTCATAGACCACCTTCAAACCCGGCGCGAGTATCGCGGGCAGATCGTCCACGTCCGCGAAATCCCCGCCCGGGAGGCCGCCTTCGGCGACCTGGATCCCCCTCTTCCCGCCCCCTTGGCCGCAGTCCTCGCTTCCAACGGCATCGCCCGCCTGTACAAGCATCAGGTCTCCGCCGTCGCGCATGTCCGCGCCGGAAAGAACGCCGTCATCGTCACCCCCACGGCCAGCGGCAAGACCCTCTGCTACCTGCTGCCGATACTGGAAAGCTACAGCGCGGAGCAGAAGACGACGGCCCTCATGATCTACCCCACGAAGGCCCTCGCGCAGGACCAGCTCCGCGCGTTGCGGACCTTCCAGAACGCGGACGAATCGCTGGACTTCAGCGCAGGAACCTACGACGGCGACACCCCGACCGACCTGCGCCGCAAGCTGCGCGACGAGGGCAACTTCATCCTCACCAATCCGGACATGCTCCACCAGGGCATACTGCCCAATCACAGCCGCTGGGGGCGATTTTTCACCAACCTGAAATACGTCGTCCTCGATGAGATTCACACCTATCGTGGCGTATTCGGCAGCAACGTCGCCAACGTCCTGCGCAGGCTCAAGCGCGTCTGCGCGCATTACGGCTCCAGCCCGCGCTTCGTCTGCTGCTCCGCCACAATCGCCAATCCGAAGGATCACGCCGAGACGCTCCTGGGCCTGCCGGCGGAGCTGGTTGCCGAGGACTCCTCCCCGCACGGTCCCAGAATCTTCGCCCTCTGGAATCCCCCGCGCCACGGCGTCAACCTCGAAGAACGCAGAAGCCCCTACACCGAGGGCGTTGACCTGATGACGCTGCTGGTGACGGAGATGATCCAGACTATCGCCTTTGCCAGAACGCGGCGCGGCGCGGAACTGCTCTTCAAGGCGACGCAGGAGAACCTTCTCCACGTCAGCCCCCGCCTTGCCCGCTCCGTTCACGCCTATCGCGGCGGCTACCTTCCAGAGGAGCGCCGCGAGATAGAGCGCCGCCTCTCCGAGGGCGACCTCCTGGCCGTCGCCAGCACCAACGCGCTTGAACTCGGCATTGACATCGGCACTCTGGACGCATGCCTCATCGTCGGCTACCCCGGAACGATCGCCAGCACGTGGCAGCAGGCCGGGCGCGCCGGGCGCGGCGAGGAACAGTCCCTCGTCATCCTCCTGGCGGAAAACGATCCGATTGACCAATACCTGATGGAGCACCCGGAATATTTCTTCGGCTCCCCCCCGGAAAACGCCGTCATCAACCCGGACAACGCGTTCATAGTCCTGGGCCACCTGCGCTCCGCCGTCAACGAATTGCCCCTGCGGTATGAGGAGATACAGCTTTTCGGAGAATATGCGCCCTCCCTGATGGAACTCCTCGAAGAGGGCAACCAGGTCCGGACCATCCGGGACAGATACCACTGGAAGGGCAGCGGCTTCCCGGCGTCCGAGGTCAACCTTCGCAACGTCACCGACGCCGTCTACGTCATAATGGAGGCGGGGGAAAACGGGCGCGTCATCGGAACGATGGACGAGTATTCCGCCTTCAGCCAGGTCCACAACCATGCCGTCTATATCCATGAGGCGGAGACCTATCACGTCAAAGCCCTCGACACCGAGAAGAAGATGGCCTTCGTCGAGCGGCAGGACCTGGATTACTACACGCAGGCGATGTCCGAATCGCGCATCCGCGTCGAGGACATCGAGCAGGAGCGCAAGCTCTGCGCCGACGGCGATTGCGGCTTCGGCCCGGTCGAGGTCAACACGGCCATTTACATGTTCAAGAAGATCAAGTTCGGCACGCGCGACAGCATCGGTTATGAGAACCTTGACCTGCCCGTCCAGACGCTCAACACGACAGGCACGTGGGTGATGCCGTCGAACGATACGCTGCGCAAGGTGGACGCCCACGGGCGCGTGGCCGTCGAGGGCATGACCGGCGTGGCGAACCTGATCGCGTCGGTCGCGCCGTTGTTCGTCATGTGCGACGCGATGGACGTCGGCGCGACGGTCAGCTCGGCAAGCTTCGGGCGGATAGGCGCCTACATCTATGACAAGTATCCCGACGGCATGGGCTTCGCCGCCAAGAGCTTTGAATTGATCGAGAAGATATTAAAGGCCGGATGCGACCTGGCTCACGGCTGCGACTGCCCGGACGGATGCCCGTCTTGTGTCGGCGCGCCGATGCCCGTCTATTCCCGCGCGGACGTTGACGCGACAACCAAGGGGCGGATTCCGGACAAGGAGGCCGCGCTCGTCATCCTGCACGAACTCCTCGGCCTGGAACCTTATGAACCGAAGCCGCTGATCCGAAAAAGGCGCGACATCGCCCCCCCCGCCGAATCGGCGGAGAAGCCGCGCGGCAAACCCCTCCCCCCGGGACTGGAGCGGCGGCTTAGAAAACGGCTGGGTTGAGGCGCTCACATGCCCGACGGGAAAACCGTTATCCTGACCAATGCGCGGGTCCTGCAAGGCCGGCGGCTGCGCAATCCGGACGTCGCGGTTCGCGCCGGAAAGATAACATACGTCGGCCCCCACTCCGATGCTCCGGACGGAATCAGCGTTGACCTGAACGGGGCGGTGCTCTCGCCCGGCCTCATTGACCTTCACACGCACGGCATCGAAAGATTATACGCCGCAGACGCGCCGCTTGCGGAATACAGCCTTGTGGAGGCCCGGCATGGCGTCACGTCCTTCCTGCCGACCCTGATACCGCGCGAGGCGGAGGCATTTCTGGCGACCATCCGCCGCATTCGACAAGAAATGCGCGCCGATCTGCCGGGAGCAGGCTGCCCGGGCATTTACCTTGAAGGCCCCTGGCTGGCCGCGCGTGGCGGGATGAATGATCGGTTCCTGCGGCAAAGCATGGAAGACGATCTCCGTGAACGCATCATGGAGGCGGGCGGCGGCGGCATACGCATTATCGGGCTGTCTCCTGAACTCATTCGCGCCCCCGGTAACATCCGGAATCTGACAGCGAGGGGAATCGTCGTCGCCGTCACGCATACGCGTTGCGACATCATGCAGTTGAACTCCGCAACAGACGCCGGCGCGTCGCTCGCCACGCACCTTTTCGACGTCTATGAACAGGGGCGGACGACCGAGCCGGGCGTGTATCCGGTCGGCATTGTGGAAACCATACTGGCGGATGACCGGATATTCGCGGAGATAATTTCGGACGGCGTTCACGTCCCGCCGACGTGGCTCCGGATATGCCTGCGCTGCAAGGGGCCGGAACGCATCGTCCTCGTCACTGACAGCATGACGGGCGCAGGCCTTCCCTCCGGCGCTTATCGCCTTCCCGACGGCGCTCAAATCACAATCCGCGAAGGCGACGGGGCGCGCAACTCTGACGGCGGGCTTTACGGCAGCGCGCTTACGATGGACAGGGCCGTCCGCGGCATGGTTCGTTTCGGGAAGGCCGCCCTGCCCGACGCATTGCGCATGGCCTCGGAAACCCCGGCGGCCCTGCTTGGTATGTCCGGACGCAAGGGCCGAATCCAGCCGGGATACGACGCCGATCTCACAGCCTTTATTCCGGGCGATGAATATCGGGTGGTCATGACAATGGTCGCGGGCCGGATTGTCTACCGCGCCCCGGAACTCGCATGATGCGATACGAACTCCTTCCGCATACCGCCGATATTGCCTTCCGGGTCAGAACTGATTCGCTGCGCGGGCTTTACGAGAATGCGGCCTTCGCCCTGGAGGACATACTCGTTGACACATCCGGCGCGCGTCCGGCCATTCAGGAAAGAATCACAGTCACCGGCAGCGATCCGGGCGAATTGCTCATCGCCCTGCTTGATGAACTGCTCTTCATATTCGAAACGCGCCGACTTATTTTCAGCCGGATACAGGTTGAAACATTTTCCGACACGGAACTTGCCGCGCTTGCCGAGGGGGAGGAATATGACCCGAGCCGCCACGAGCTGCGAAACGTGGCGAAGGCCGTCACGTGGCATAACGCGGCAATCATTCAGCGCGGCGGGATCTGGGAGACAACGGTTGTCCTGGACGTATAGCCTCAACCAGGCGCGTGGCCGTGATTTGGAGCGGTCGTCTGCGCCTGCAGACGCGCACAAGCAAGCTTGTGCAACGACAAGGCGCAAGCAAGCTTGCGCACTCCAAAGAGGCGCGCCCTTTAGTTACCCATTACGTATTTCAGCCTCTCTTGCAGCTCTGTTCCCCGGGTATGACGCAGAGGAACACGAAAGGCTGTTTCCCCATGTTCACGAAGTTGTGCTTCTCCCCGCCGGGAACGAATACCGAGTCGCCGCCTTCAAGAGCCTGCCGCGAATTCTCCCCCGCGACCGCGCCCGTCCCGGAAACTACGTAGACCTCATGCTCCCACGGGTGGGCATGGAACGGGGTCGAACCGCCCTCCGCGACCTCGAAGCGCCGCATGACGAAGTTCGGCGCCCCCTGTTCAGGCCCGATCAGGACGCGCATCGTCACGCCCGGAGCCTCCGGCCCGACCGTCTTCGCTTCAACTTCCGCCGTCTTTCTCACCGTTGGCACTGTCTCGCTCCTTTAATGGTCATCCAAAACATCATCTGTGTCCATCCGCGTTTATCTGTGGCTCAATTTCGTCCGTTGTATTCTCAGAATATACCGCCGCAGGCAGCGGCGCAAGACTTGCAACATGACTGATAAGATGTTATACTAACGATAATGGTTGATTATTCTACGTTGCATGAAGCCGATGCCATCCGCGACGCCCGGATTCTGCTTGCCTGTGTTCCTGAAATCGGCCCCATCAATCACCGGAGAATTTTGGCTGCCTGCCGCGCGCGCGGCGCGCCGCTGCATGAGATATTGCGCCCCGGCGGGCCGTTCCCGCGATGGCTTGCCGACTCCGTCAGCCTCCCCGCCGCTGCCGGGCTTGGCCGTTTGTTGCAGGAGATTCCAATCCTGCGTAGGAAATTGTCGCTCCTGAGCGCAAGCGGAGTTCATGTCATTCTTGATACGGACGACTCGTATCCTTCATCACTTCGGGACCTAGGCGCCGGCGCGCCATGCGCGCTTTTCTATCGCGGGAATGTTGATCTGCTGGGAAGGGCGCTTGTCGCCGTAATTGGCGCTTGCGAGCCTGCTCCCCGCGCCGTCTTCGCCGCGCGAGCGATATCGGCGCAAGTCGCTGCCGACAAGGGTGTTGTGATAAGCGGAAACGCCGACGGCATTGACAGGTCGGCCCACTTCGCCGTGCTCGAATCCGGCGGGGCCAGCGTGTTCGTGCCGGCCTGCGGGATAGCCTGTTTCGTTCATCATCCGGAAATCCGGAGAATCGCCGATGCCGGCAACTCCCTGATCATCAGCCACGCGCCGCCGTTCTCCGGCTGGATGACCCGGTGGGCTTTCATAAGAAATTCGACTGTCGCGGCGCTATCGAGAATGGTCATCGCCGTGCAGGCCGAACCGCGCGGCGGAACAATGTTCACAGCCTCCAAAGCGCTCCGGATGGGAAGAGCAGTGCGCGCATGTCTCTATTCACCGCCCTTCGGGGAGTGCGGCGGTAACACGATACTTATAAGCCGCGGCGCAATGCCGATCCGCGTATGCGCTGCTCATGGCAGGCTGCAGATGGAATTCACGCACGATATCGCCGCCATCCGTCAGTCGCGCCTACAACCCGCCCTCTTCAGGCCGGACGACATCTGAAATTCGCTCCGGGAATCTCCTGATAATGCCTGTCACTCTGGCGACCTCGTCCGCGCCCGCATAACGCTCCGGGATTTCCCCGTGCAGGCTGTGGCAATACTGCGGAGGTTCTCCCGGTTTTCCCTTTCTTGCCAGGGCATGACGCCCCCGCCCGATCCTTACAGCCACAAGGTCCCCCTCTTCCGGTTCAGCATCCCGGTTCACGACAAGCAGGTCGCCGTCGGCGATATGCAGATGATTCAACTCATCGCCGCGCACTATCAAAACCTCCACGCGCAGCTTGTGCCCCAGAAGGCGGAACAGATCAACGCGCTCATTCAAGGTAGGCATCGGCGACTTGCCCGCAAGGACCGACCCGCTGAGAATCGGATCGCGCATTACGGTCTGCGGGGGAAGTTTGACGACGCGGATTGACCTTGCCCTGCCCGGCTGGCGGACGATGTAGCCTTCGCTTTCAAGAACGTCCAGATGCTCCGCGACGGTGGTCTTGGTCGTTCCCATCGCCCCGGCTATGACGTCATAAGACGGGCTTTCGCCGGACCGGCGCTTATAGTCGTCTATAAACCATAGAACGTCGAATCTCTTGGGCGGCAATCCCTTCATGATTCACTCCATGTAGGGTTGGTTCTTGTATGTGCATGGCGCGCCACGCGATGCCAGGAACGCCGCGCCAAATACAACGACCTTCCCCCGTGCCGTACATCGGGGGAAGGGGGACCAGCCAAAGGCTGGTGGATGGGGGGGCGCGTTTTGCCCCCTTCCGTCGTCCCGCGAGACGGGACGACACCTTCCCCCACGCCGCGCGTGCGCGGGGGAAGGAAGATTTTTCCGGGAGTTCTCATTCACTGAACACATGCGGGCTAACCCACCTTTACAGCAGCAGCCATTAAACAACAAGGCGCATTGCAGATCGTCCGCAATGCGCCTTGTGAAGAGTCGAGTCGAGAGGGCTATTACTTCTTTTCCTGCTTCTTTTCGCGAATCCTGCGGCGGAGCATCCCGGCAAGGCCAAGACCGCCGAGCATCAGGACGGCTGAAGCAGGTTCCGGCACGTTGACCGTGAACGGATCGGAATCGCTGCTTCCGACATAGAACCCGCTGTCTGTGAACGTCGTCGTGATCGTGTAGCCTCCGGGTGTCAACGGCAGTGTCATCGCCTGATATGCGTAACCGGATCCATTGGACACGGCGGTCACAGTGCTGACCGGAGTCGTGCCGCTGGACAGCACCCACGTGATGACCTGACTTCCCAGTCCGGTTGCCAGCGGAAGATCATTCAACTGGGCTGAAACGTTGATCGTGCTGCTTTGGAGCCCACTGCCCGGGCCGGTGTAGGACACGCCGGTCTGGTGGTAAATGGCGATCTGCTCCGTCGGGTTGCTGGCAAGGTAGTTGCCGCCGCCGGCGAAGTTCATCTGAACCTGATAGGTTCCGATGTAGCTGGCCGGGATGCCGAATGCGTAGCTGGCGGAACCCCAGGTCGTCGTCACGTTGGTGTATCCGGGAGGCGTGTCGCCGGAGCGATACAGCCTGGCGCCGACGGACTGAGAGTTCAAGCCCTGCCAGAGGATGTTGCCGTAGTTGGCCACGTCCTGAGTCGCGCCGCCTTCATAGGCCGCGTAACGCCTGACGGTATTGGACAGGTAGATCGTGGGATACCATGTCATCCCCGCCGTGCTCATCGTTATGCGGCTGAGGTCATATCCGTTGGCCAGACCCGCGTAATAAGTGCGGCCTACGTCCAGCACTGCAAACTGGGTTGGCTCGGCAGTGACCGTCGCAGTGCCTGACATGGAGGCCCAGGCATACAACACGATCAAGCCGTCTTCGAGACTCAGCCTGTACCCCTGCGTCAGTGCCATGCTTGCGGTCAATGTTCCGCCCTGTGTGCTTGACCATCCGGTGAATGCACCATCCCAGATAACCTGCTCGCCGTTGTTTCCGGAATATTCGGTTCCGTAGATGGTCTGCCACTCCTCAATACCTGAAAGGATGTACCACAGATTATACGTGATGCGCATCTGCTGGTTTTGGACGCCGAGGTTGTCAATCATCCGCCATGTGCTGGCGGTTGACATCGGAATGGCGCCGTCAAGCGAGCAGTTGTTAAGATCAAGCAGCATGCCGTCGGTCGTCCCAGCGCTCGGGTTCAGGTATGCTTGAGCAACGTAACCGCTGTAGACCATCTCGAACGTCACACGGTCAATGTTGCGGATGTCCAGTGAAACCCATTCCACCCGTTTTGTGCCGGTATAGAAGGGGTCAACATTCAGGACGAACCATCCCGTGATTCGTGTGCCGCGAGTGCCCAGGTTACCGTAGGCGGGCGCGTTAGCCCATAGCCTGAGGGAGTTGGTGTACGTGGAATTGACGCCGAACAGGTATGTTCGCGCCTCCGTCCACGTCGCGCACAGAGCCACCAGCGCCAGAATCCAGCCTAGAATCCGTTTCTTCATGCTTTGCCTCCTCGACTCAACCGGGTCGGCGACTTGTTTTCCTGATCAAGTATCCCTGCCCCTTGGGGGTTGTATGTCGCTTGAGAGAGCGGGAATGACCCACAAACTCAACCACACAAACAGGCGAGAAACACCACAAGCCCTCGCCCGACTGTCCTGATTGTATCAGGCAATTCAACCCGTTTCAAGGGATTTTGCCAAAATTTTTTCTGGCAATTTTCCCTGTTCCAGCCTCTTCGCCCGGAACGGATATTTTACATCCGCGCGGGCAACAGAACGCGACAAACGGCGCTGCGACATCGCTTGACCGGAACCCTGCATTGCGGTAATTTATCCGAACTTGGTTTCCATGTCAAGCGGCTTCATACGCTTTTTTTTCAATTCCACCGTCCGGGGTTTTCGCCGTGTCCGATGCCGCAGCCGCAAAAGAAATGATCAGGGTCGAGGGCGACCTTACCGACCAGACCGGTCGGGAGATGTTCGCAGCGGCTCAGGGCTGCATCCGCCGCAAGGCCTGTGAGATCACGGTAGACCTTTCCTCTGTTAAGAATATGGACAGCCTCGGCGGGGCGTGGCTTGGGCGTCTTATGGCCAACGCCCGGCTGAAAAAGGTCAATGTGGAAATCTCCGGCGCCACCGGCCAGGCGGCTGAACTGCTGGATATGCTCGCGCCTACCCTTTCCGCCGAGCCTGCGCCCGGAACAAGGCGAATCGGCCTTTTTGAGGACATCGGCGGAACATTCCTGAACGCGCTGTCCGAAGCCCGCGAGGCCTTTGAACTGGTCATTGAGGCAGTCTACTGGGCCGTAATCGGCCCCCTGACCGGAAAAGGGCTGCGCATTGAAAACACGCTCGACGAGATGCATGAGATGGGCGTCCGGGCCGTCGGAATCGTCTGCCTGATCAATTTCCTTCTCGGCCTGATCATCGCAATGCTGTCCATCGCCCAGGTCGAACCCTTCGGGCTTGGCATTTACGTGGCGACCGTCGTGGTGATCGGCTTTGCGCGCGAACTTGGCGCCGTGATGACCGCCGTGGTCGTTAGCGCGCGAAGCGGGGCGGCCATCGCGGCGGAAATGGCTACCATGGTCGTCCAGGAGGAGATTGACTCCCTGCGCGGCATGGGCCTGAATCCGGCGCGCTTCCTCGTGGCCCCGAAACTGGTCGCCATGATCGCCGTCATGCCGTGCCTGACCGTCCTTGCCATGTTCTCCGGCGTTGCGGGCGGAACCCTTGTAGGCGTTGTTCTGTTAAAAATATCAACCAACCTCTGGCTCCAGCAGACGCAGACCTACCTGAAAGCCGGCGACATCGCGCAGGGCTTGATCAAATGCGTGGTCTTCGCCTTTGTCATCACGCTGGTCGGCTGCCATAACGGGCTGCGCGTGAAGGGCGGGGCAAGGGGCGTGGGCCTTGCGACAACCCGCTCGGTCGTCATGGACATTTTCTTCATAATCGTCGCGGACATGATCTTCGCGATCCTTTTCTACTTCGTGTTCAAATAAAGTGGCCAACGAGACAATAGTCGAAGTCCGCAACCTGACGACTCATTACGGGGAGGCGCTGGTGCTTGACGGCGTCTCAATGGAGGTCCGCCGGGGGGAGATCGTCGTGATACTCGGCGGAAGCGGATGCGGCAAAAGCACTCTCCTTAAACATATGATCGGATTACTGAGGCCGACATCAGGCGAAATCCTGCTCTGGGGACAGGACATTGCGCGTATGGACGAAGACCAGTTGCGCCCCATGCTCACCCGCGTCGGCATCTCCTTCCAATCAGGCGGGCTTTTCAACTCCATGACCGTGGGCGAGAACGTGGCCTTGCCGATCAAGGAGAAGAACCCGGACATTGACAGGGAAACGCTTGACATGCTCGTGCGCATCAAGCTGGGGCTTGTCGGCCTTTCGGCTGCTGTGAATAAAACGCCGGGCGAGCTTTCAGGCGGGATGAAGAAGCGGGCGGGCGTCGCCCGGGCGCTGGCTCTTGATCCCGAAATCCTGTTCCTTGACGAGCCTTCCGCCGGCCTTGATCCGATCATGGCGGCGGGGCTTGATCAGTTAATCCTGAACCTCAGACACCTGCTGGGGATCACGGTCGTTGTCGTAACCCATGAGCTTGATTCGATTAAGGAGATCGCGGATACGGCGGTGATGCTGGACAAGGGACGCGTGATTTTCAACGGGCGGCTGGACGAAGCCCTTGAGAGCGACCATCCCCGCGTAAGCCAGTTCTTCCAGCGCAAGCCGGACGCGCACATTGCGCCAAGAAACGCCTGACCCGCGCCCGCCGGAGCGCGCAGAAGGCGCGGCCTTCCGGGGGATTCGGGGAGAGGACAGAAAAAGTGGCAACAGTAAAACAGAAGATTTCGGTCGGGTTCTTCATGCTGATCTGCGCGGCTGCGCTGGCCGGCGTGCTGATAATGATCCTAACCAAAAATAGAGAGCCTACTTATGACTACTTCATCAAGTTCAATGAATCCATCAGCGGCCTCTCCCGGGAGGCTGACGTGCTCTACAAGGGCGTGCCGATCGGCAAGGTCAGGAAGATTGACCTCGGCGCCGGCAACATGATTCTGGTCCGCGTCAGTATCAGAAAGGATGTTCCGATACGGAAAGGGATGGAGGCCAAGCTCAACTACAAGAGTATTGCCACCGGCCAGAAGATCATAGACCTGACCAGCCCGGGCGGCGCGACGCCCGGCGAGATACTCAAGCCCGGCTCCGATATCCCCGTCCAACCCTCCTTCCTTACCACGCTTGAGGAAAAAGCCCTCCTCTCAAGCGATCTGGTCTACGAAATCATCGGCAAGGTCAACACCGGGCTGGGCGAGATGGAGGAGGGTCAACTGACAAAGCTGGTCAAGGATGCCGACGATCTGGTGCTGACGTGGAAGCAGGTCGGCGAGAACGCCAACAAGACGATCACGCTGACCAATGAGGCGCTGGCCGAGAACCGCGAAAACATCCGCAAGGCCACTGAGAGACTTGAACCGCTTATCGCCAAGGTCGAGCAGAAGGTTGACACGCTGGACGTTGAAACAGCCAACAAGACAATCCTTGAAACCGCCGATGAGACGAAAGAATTGATCGGCAAGCTTCAGACCGCGACGGTCGAATTCGACAAGACCGTGGTGGAATTGCGGCGGGATGTTGCAAACCTTGAATACGAGATGCGCCAGAGCCTTACCAGCCTGCGCCTGACCTTGGCGAGCGTGCGCAGGCTTGTTGATTACCTTGAACGCGACCCGTCGTCCATGCTCCGCGGGCGTCTGCTGCCCAAGGAGGAGGCGATGGAGGAGCGCGGAGGCAAGAAATGACGAAGGCAAGAACTGCATGCGCCGTCATGCTTTTTTCTATCGCGGCTACGGGATGCCTTTCCCAGCAACCGCCCCTGCCGGTGCGGTATTACAGCATTGACACACACCCGCTGGCGACGAAAAAGTTCCCCCCGGCAAACGCCAGGCTGGGGATACGCGCGTTCATGAGCGCAAGCCGCTTCAGGGATAAAATCCTTAAGCGAACGTCGGATTACCAGCTGGAATTCTACGAGGATGAGCGCTGGATCGAGCCGCCGGAGGAGATGGTATCCCGGGCGTTTCGCAGCGCCTTCGCGTCCTGCGGCATGTTCGAGCAGGTTGTCCCCGCAGAGGAAATCCGCCCCCCTGCTTACATGCTGGAGGGCGAACTGGTCAGCTTCGAGATGGTGGAGCGCCCGGAGGGCAGCCTGGCGGAATGCGCGCTTGACCTGCGACTGCGCGACGCGGACACGTGGGCTATAATCTGGTCCGGGGAGGTCCGCTCCCAGAAGCAGCTTGTCAACAAGGACATCCCGTCCCTGGTCAGCGCGATGAGCGACGCGGCGATGGACGCCGCAACGCAGGCCATAGACAAGATTTCAAAGCTCAATCTGGCTCCGCCGGCGGGCAGGGAACCGCCGGCGGCGAAAAAATGAGCCGGCGAGTCCCGTGTTCGCGTCTGCGCCGACGATTCCCTATGCAGGGGGGCATGAGAAGTGGCCGGGCCTGAAAAACGGGACTGGATGATATTCCGCTTCTCGCTCTACGGGTTCCTGAAGAACCAGCGTTATTTCGAGAGCTTCCTCTACCTCGCCTTCCTCCAGGCGGGCATGACCTATTTTCAGATCGGCTGGCTCGTCGCCTTCCGGGAAATCTGCATAAACATCATGGAAACCCCGTCCGGGGCATTCGCGGACGTCTGGGGCAGGCGGCGTTCCATGATCCTCTCCTTCGCCTTCTACGTCCTGTCCTTCGTCCTGTTCTCCTTCGGGACAAGTTACTGGCAGTTCTTCCCCGGAATGTTCTTTTTCGCCGTCGGGGAGGCATTCCGCACCGGCACGCACAAGGCCATGATCTTCGACTGGCTGAAGCAGCAGGGCCGGACAAAGGAGAAAACGAAGGTCTACGGCTTCACGCGCTCATGGTCGCAATATGGCTCAGCCGTCTCGGTCATCATCGGGGCGTTGATCGTCTTCCTGACAGAAAATTATCGCCACGTCTTCTGGATCTGCATACCGGCCTACCTGGCAAATATAATCAACTTCATGGGATACCCCGCGTCGCTGGACGGGACGACGGAGTCGAAGATTCCGTCCCTCGGGCAAATTTTCCGCGTGACGTGGGATTCCTTCCGGCAGACCGTGTCCAGGGCCTCTACGCGCGGCCTGCTGATTGAGTCGGCGCTGTACGACGGAATCTTCTCGCTCGCAAAGGACTACCTCCAGCCGGCGCTGAAGGCGGCGGCGCTTTCCCTGCCGATCATGGTTTCGCTCAGCGGGGAGAGGCGCACGGCGGCGGCCGTGGGAGTGGTCTTCTTCGGGGTCTACATTCTGACCGGCCAGGCGTCCCGCCGCGCCCACGTCCTTTCCGAACGCGCCGGGGGGGATTACCAGGCCGCGCGAATCATATGGTTGATCTCCCTGTTCGGATACGCCGCCCTTGTTCCTCTCCTTCTGACCGGCTTGGAAATTGCCGCCATCCTTCTATTTGTGGCGCTGTACGCACTTGACAATCTCTGGAGCCCGACCATCCTGAGCCGCTATAACGTATTCGTGGACAGCGGCTCCACAGCGACGGTCCTGTCCATTGACTCCCAGGTCAACAGGATCGTGACCGTCGCGCTTGCGCCGTTGCTCGGGTATGCGGTTGATCGCGGCGGGCTGTGGACGGTGGGAGCGTTCGGCGCGGCAGTGGCGTCGGTCGGGACGATAATCAACATCCGCTCCGCCCGGCACGTCGCGGAGCTTTCAGGCGCAAAGGGGGAAACGCAATGATTCTCGTAACCGGCGGAACGGGCTACCTGGGCAGTCACCTGGCCAATCGCCTCCTCGCGCGGAGGGAAAAAGTGCGCGTCTTCGACGTCGAGGAGCGCAAGTACCTCCCTCCCGGCGCCGACTTCGTCAGGGGCGACATGAAGAATATCGCCGACGTCCGCCGCGCGATGGAGGGCGTCGAGCGCGTCATCCACTGCGCCTTCTTGCAGTCGCTCTCGAAACGTCCGGAAGACGACAAATGGGTGACGAACATCGCCGGGACGGACAATTTCCTGCGCGCGGCCGCGGAGCGCAAGGTCGCGAAGTTCGTGCATACCTCAACCATCGAAATCTACGGCGTGAAGCCGCCCGTCCCCTGCGGGGAGGACGCGCCGACCGATGAGCCGACAGGCTGGTACGGACGCCACAAGCTGGAATGCGAATGGCTCTGCCGGAAATACATCGCCGAGGGACTGCCCGTCACGATGCTGCGCCTGCCGATAATCTGCGGCCCCGGGCATTACAACCACGGCCCGTTTCTGGACGTGATGGATCGGATCATCGAGGGCAAGCCGCTGCCGGTGGTCGGCGCGGGCGGGCCGAGGGGGAGCGCCGTGCATCTTGACGACACGATTGACGCTTTCCTGCTGGCCCTGGACAAGCCGGAGGCGACCGGGGAAGCCTTCAACGTCGCCGCCGAGATTCCGGCCACCCACCGGGAGATCATGGAGGCGATGGCCCGCGCGGCCGGCAGGAGGCTGCGCCTGATACCGATACCCAGATTCTCGGTATTCCCGCTGGTCCGCCTTGCCAACCGACATGGCCTGACGGACTGCCCCGATCACCAGATCGGCTACCTGCTCAACGATTGCGTCTTCAGCATTGAGAAGGCGAAGCGACTGCTGGGCTACGCGCCGAAGTTCACGACTGCGCAGGCCTTCGAGAATTTCATTTATGGGTACATGCAGGACCGGGAATACGTCCGGGCAAGGTCGAGGAGCTACTGATCCTGACGTCGCCGACCAGTCCCGGAATCCGGAAAAATTCCGCCACATAAGACTTGACCTTTGAATCCGTTGTGGCATAATGGCGTGTCTCTCTATTTTGGGGAATGCGTCGCCTGAGCGTTCCTGAGCGACGTCGGCCCCCGTTAGGACGGATTCAGGAGAAGGACGACAATGTACGCGGTTTTCAAGGACGGCGGCAAACAATACCGCGCATCGAGCGGAGACCGGATTGAGATCGAGCTTCGCGACGCGGCGCCAGGCCAGGAAATACAGTTTGACCAGGTGCTGATGGTCAGCGACGGCGGCGGGAACATCCGCGTCGGCCAGCCGCTGGTCGAGGGCGCGACGGTGGTCGGAAAGATCGAAGGACATGAGAAGGGCAAGAAAACCTACTCGGTCCACTTCCGCCGAAAGAAGAATTCGCGCAGCAAGAAGGGCCACCGCCAGCAGTTCACCAGGGTCATAGTAGAGGAAATCCGCGCCTAGCCGAGGCCGGCAACGGAGACTGAAAACATGGCACATAAAAAAGGACAAGGGGCCTCGCGAAACGGGCGCGACAGCAACGCGCAGCGCAGAGGCGTGAAGATAGCGGACGGACAGACGGCCAAGCCGGGCGCGATCATTCTGCGCCAGTGCGGAACAAAGTTTCACCCGGGCAGGAACGTCGGCCTGGGGCGGGACTACACGATCTTCTCGCTGGTCGAAGGCCGCGTGAAGTTCGAGACCCGCCGCCGGGTGAGCGTCTACCCGGAAAGCAACTGACGCCCGTCAGGCAAACGCATTGACACCGTCCGTCCTGATTTTCAGTACGGACGGTTTTCTTTAATGGTCGCAAGGCTGAAGGCGCAACGTAGTGTTTTTCGTTGACGAAGCGGAAATCCACGTGAAGGCCGGGCGGGGCGGGGACGGATGCATCAGCTTCCGGCGGGAGAAATACGTCCCGCGCGGCGGCCCCAACGGCGGCGACGGCGGACGCGGCGGCAACGTCGTCATCCGCGCGTCCTGCCACCTCGGCACGCTCATGGACATGCGCTCCCGCTCGCAATGCTTCGCCGGCAACGGACAGCCCGGCATGGGATACGGGCGGCACGGAAAGTCCGCCGAGGACATCGTGATCGAGGTCCCGGTCGGAACTGTCGTGAAGGACAAGGAGACCGGGCTGGCGCTGAAGGACTTCCGCAGCGACGGGGAATCGGTCATCATCGCGCGCGGCGGAAAGGGCGGCCGGGGGAACAGTCACTTCGCAACGCCCACCAACCGCGCCCCGCGAGAGGCCGAGGAGGGCAAGCCGGGGCAGGAGCGCCGCCTGATCCTGGAGCTGAAGCTGATGGCCGACGTCGGGCTGGTCGGCCTTCCCAACGCGGGCAAATCAACACTCCTCTCGCGGCTCTCCGACGCGCGTCCGAAGATCGCGGACTACCCGTTCACGACGCTTCAGCCGCAGCTTGGCATCGTGGAATTGAGCGATTTCCGGCGGTTCGTGATGGCGGACCTGCCGGGCCTGATCGCAGGGGCGCACGAGGGCGTCGGCCTGGGAGAGGAGTTCCTGCGCCATATCGAAAGAACGGGCGTTCTCATCCACGTCATTGACATGGCGCCGACAGACGGTTCAAACCCGGCGGACGCATATCGGTCCATAAGAAGCGAACTGTCGCTCTACAGCGAAACCATCGCCTCAAAGGCGGAGGTCGTCGCCGCGAACAAGATGGACCTGCCGGATTCAGAGGAAAATCTTGCAAGGCTGAGGGAGATCGGAGATATCGAGATCGTGCCGGTATCGGCGGTGACGGGGGCGGGCCTGCGGGAACTCATGGAAAGCGTCTGGCGCAAGCTCGGCAGGTAGGCGCAATCGCTCACGGCTCCACGCCCAGAAGCTCGAATATCCGCCCGGCGAGATAGAAAGACCCCGTGCAGCAGATGAGGTCGCCGGGGCCGGCAACTACCCGCGCGAAGGCCAGCGCTTCGGCGGCGTCCGGCCTGACCTCGCAATCGCTCAACCCGCATTCGCGCGCGATGGCGGCCAGCGTCTCCGGCTCGGCCGCGCGCGCGCTCGGCGCCTTCGTGAAGCAGAAGGAAATCCTTCGTCCGGACTGTCCAGACTGCCATCGCCGCAGAACATGCAGCATCGAGCGCGCGTCCTTATCCCCTGAAAATCCGACCGCGAAGCAGGCGTTCCTCCAGTCGCGCCGCCCGCCCAGAACCTCCGTCAGCGCGCTCATGGAACCCGTCGTGTGCGCGACGTCAACCACCGTCAGCGGATTGCGCGCCACGACCTGAATCCGTCCCGGAATAACCAGGCTCCCCAGCGCCGCCCGGACCGCAGCGTCCGGCAGTTTCAGTCCGCGCGCGGAGGCGTAAAGGTCCAGAAGCCCCAGCGCGACGGCACAGTTGATCCTCTGATGCCCCCCGTCACATTCAAGCCGCAGACCTTCCCGTCGGGACGCCGGGGTGACAACGCTGAAACTCCCGTCCGGGCCGTCCGCGATGAATACGTCCTTCCCGACCGCCCAGAGCGGGGCTTTCCTCTCCGCCGCAGCTTGCGCGATAACGCCCATCGCCTCGGGGACCTGCGGCGCGCTCACGACGGGGACGCCCGGCTTGATGATGCCGGCCTTCTCCCCGGCGATTGCGGCCAGTGTATGGCCAAGCTTGTCCATGTGGTCGTATTCGATCGTCGTGATGCCGCAGGCGGCGGGACTGACCACGTTTGTCGAGTCGAGCCTGCCGCCGAGTCCGACCTCGACGACGGCTGCGTCAACCCCGACCGCGCGGAAGTGCCGGAAGGCGATCGCCGTGAGCATTTCAAAATAGGTCGGGGACGCGGCCATGGCGTCCCGCCTGGCCCCGGCGACATATGGCGCAATCTCAGAGATGCGCTCGCGCATAGCGTCGCGGGAAATGCGCTCCCCGTTGACTCGGATGCGCTCCTCAAGATTGACCAGGTGCGGAGACGTGAAAAGCCCGGTCTTCAGCCCGCAGGCGGTAAGCGCGGCGGATAGCATGTGGCAGACGCTTCCCTTGCCCTTCGTTCCGGCGACGTGGATGCAGGACAGCCCCCGGTGCGGGGAGCCGACCGCCGCCATAAGGTCCTCGACGCGCCGGAGGTTGAAGCCGTCCGAGTCGTACTTGAAATGGACGACCTTTTCATAATCAATCGCCGCCATGAGGAAGGCGACGGCGTCGTCATACGAGGAGAAAGCGGGACCGACGGGGACGGTCATTGACCGCCTCCGCGGGTTTCAGGGGCAAGGGACGCGCCGTTTCCATAAATAACCGCCACTTCGTCGCAGTCGGGGAATTTCGGGCAGCGCACACATTCGGACCAGATTTTCTGTGGAAGGCTGTCCTTGCTGACGCGGCGGAAACCGCATTTTTCAAAGAATTCCGGCTCGTAGGTCAGCGCGAAGACGCGCTGAAGCCCCAGCGCGCGCGCCTCCGTCAGGCAGACCTCCACAACGGCGCGGCCCACGCCGGAGCCGACGCGCTCCTGGGCGACGGCCAGCGACTTGATCTCCCCCAGGTCGCTCCAGATTATGTGCAGAGCGCCGCAGGCGATGATCGCGCCGTTTTCCTCGCAGACAACGAAATCGCGGAGGTTCTCGTATATTTCGCTCAGCGCGCGGGCGAGCATGCGCTCCCGCCCGGCCCAGTGATTCACGAGTTTGTGAATGTTCGGCACGTCTGCAATCGCGGCTTTTCTGATTTCCATCAAAGCGACACCTGAGGGACATAAATGAAGCGCAATTCATTCGCAAATGTAACCGGTCGGCAACGGACGCGATAATTGGGCGCGAATCTGCAGGGGCACGTTGCAACGCGCCCCTGCATGGGCTTGCGCCTATGCCTTCCCGGAAACATTCGAAAGCGCGAACGCGCGCCGATGCGCACTGGCGCGAACGCGCGGAATTATAGCATCGCCCCGCCCCCCGTCAATGAATCCGTAAAAATCCGCAGGAAGATCGAACGCACACGGACTTGCGCGGGGGATATTGGGCGCGCGCACTGAGACGCGCGCGCACTGAGACGCTTGTCGGGTAGCGGGATAATGGCTATACTCAAGGCTGTACGGAATCGGAGCGGCGGGACATTACGGCGTATCTGAAACGGAGCATAATGAAATGCGGAAGAAAATCCATGTACGTAATGCGGGGTTCACGCTCAAGGAGGCGATCATCGTCGCCGCCGTCGTCCTGAGTTCGCTAGCCATCATTGTCCACAGCGCCTATTCTGCGCGGAGAAGCGCGAGGAACTCAAAGTGCCTGTCAAACATGAAACAGATAGGAGTTGCGGTCAACCTCTACTCCAGTCAGAACGACGCCTCTCCTCCTTTCGCCCTCACGGCTCGGATGAATTCGTGGAAGCCGTTGCGAACATCGCGGGAACAGGAGGGGGCGTTTGAGTTGTACGGCGGCCCATATCTCCTGGGCGCATGCAATCGGCTTCAAACCATCTGGGAAACAACCGGCGGTGACAGTTCAGCCCAATGCGCTTGGGATTACATCAGCGCTGTCATGATGATGTCCCCAAGGCAACAGATGTTTCCATTCATCATCGGATGTCCAGACCGTGTAAAGGTTTACCCCGACGGAACAGTTCGTCCGTCCAGTTCTGATAATACAATCTTTCACTGCCCATCCGACTCCGACTGGAGCAGCGGCTTCGACCATCCGTTCCAGTCGGGAGGAAAGGGGATGAGCGAAGACCTGTCGGGCTTTGGGGAACTTTGCAAACAATCAGGGATAAAGCCCGACATGGATTCAGAAGTCCTTCGGCACATCGAAAGCAGCTACTTCTTCGCTTCATCCTCATGGTCGGGCCAGATGGCGGGAGATATGACGGGGCTGGCGGCGTCTGAGGAAGTTCTACGGTGGATCCGCGACAACGGCGGGAAATGGGACAGGGACGCCTTATTCGAAGCCATGGCCGACCCCGACAGGCCGCTCGGGGAATGGGAGCTGTTTCAAATCAAACTCATGCCCCCCGGCAAGCAGGGATCGAACGGAACAACGCGCCCCTTAGAGGACGAAAAGGACGATCTTTATCCCACCGCGCGGGGGGAGACGCGCGTCGGGATAAAACGCTCCGCCAGGAAACCCATGTTTGCCGAATTCGGCAAGGTTCGTTACCACAAGCAAGGAAAGATGGCGAAGCATTACGACTGGGACGATCCCGCCGACCCGGCAAAGAGTGCGAGGACCGAAGGCTGGCACGGCAGGAACAGGACGAATGTTCTCTTTGCGGACGGCCACGCGGAAACGGTCGAGGGTGGATGGTGGAACAAATATCCGCCGATGGCGGGGCCGTGCTGCCTGCCGATCGGCGGCGGACGTGGAAACGTGGACGCGCGCGATCTCTACTTCCCGACGCACTGGAAGCAGTTCGACGCGACGGGCGGAAGCGAGGAGGCGTTCGTCAATTACGCCTGCTACAACGAGAACGTAAAATGACCGCGGGTGTGCGCGCCGAATCGGCATCGCCACAAGCTGCCGTTCGCGCGGAAAAGCGTCCCTTGGCATGATCACTGTGGACTCTTCATGTCATAAAAAGTAAGATGCTCGGTATGCAAATGCGTGTGTTGCGCCTGTTTCCAGTAATCCTGATCGCGCTGTCGCTTGCGCTTGTAGCGGCGGGGGGGGAGGCCTCCATCATCATGCGCCCGCCCTGGGCGGATGACGCAGTGAAAACGCGGATCATAAGCGAGACTGCGGGCCTAGAGGATGCGATGCGCAAGGGCGATCAACCGACCATCGTCAGAAGGTTGAGACGCTGGGCCGCCCGCAACGCTAACGGAGCCGGGGAAGGATGCCTTCCCAGGAAGCATATTCTCGACATGTCGCTTGAGGAGATCATCGAGGGGTTCGACAGGAAGGAGTTCGGCGCCGTGTGTTATGGACATGCCGTCTTCCTGAGCAAGATTTATAGCCGATTCGGATACGAGTCCATCATGGCAAGCTGGGGATTGCCGGAGCCATTCGAGAGCTTCCCGACGCATGTCTTCGTGGTGGTTCAGGTCAAATCGGACGGACGCGACGTCTGCCTGGCTGAGGATTCCATGGCGAACATGGAATACTCGCTGGAGGGCGGAGGGCCTACGGATTTCCGGGACGTGGTAAAGGCCATCCGAAGAGACGGCAATGCGAAGGTCGTCCTTGCGGATCATTATCCCGAGGACAAGCGCGCGGAAATCTACCGTGTCAGAAACCCGATGGGGGGGGAGGAGGTCCGGTGCAGGACGGTCTGCATGAGCGACCTTGACAAGTGGGTGAGGGGGGATCTGAAGGAGCATGGGGCGATGGACATGCTGCGCGAAAGGTCGGGGTGCGAGAACATCCGGGCGCATCACATGCTGCTGTTCCCGTCATACTGCACAAAACCGGCCACAAAGCCGCTGGCGGAGTGCGTCGCGGTGTTCATGAATCAATAGGGGGGGGGGGATATAATCACGCGGCCGCGGGAATCTTGCAGGTGATGGTCCGCGTGCCGTCGTCATTGTTCCGGAACTCAACCGTTCCGCCCATCATGCGCGCGCGGGATTCAATGGTGTCCAGGGAGCGGCGCTCTTCGTCTGAGCCTCCTTCTGCCCCAATGTCATGCCGGACCATGAGAACGAAGTTGGAATCCTTCTCAAACAGGCCGATCTGCACGGTTTTGGCCTTGTGGCGCTTGGCGGCGGTGGAGACGGCCTCCTCGGCGATATGGTAGAGGTTGGCGGACGTCGGGCGGCTTATCCGGGTGGTATTCGCAAAGCATTTGAACGAACATTCGATGCCGTAGAGTTCCGAGGCCGTTTTCGCGAGGTCTCTGATTGCGATTTCCAGGTTGGCGGCGTTCAGAGCCAGGGGGTTGAGCATGTTGGCCATGTCGCGCGTCAGGGTCATGGCGCGATCCGCGGCGGCGGCGATCCTTTCGGCCTGCCCGGCCTCGGGAATCCTCCCGGCGGCAAGCGCGTCCCTTAGCGCGGCGCACTCCCGCGAGAGTTCTTCGAGGGTCTTGACGGGGCCTTCTTCGAGGTCCTCGCCAATGCCCTTGTGGACGACATTGCTTACGTTGAGGAGTTCACTTTCAAGGCGGCGCCTGTCGCTGATGTCGAAAGCGAACACCAGTGTGGAGACGGGCTTTCCGGAGGCGTCCCGGATGGGCTGGATGCTGAGCCTGAGCCAGCGGTTCGCGCCGATGAGATCAAGGTTGATGTCGCGCGTGACGCCCTTCCCGGTCGCGATGACGGAACGGACCGCGGCCATGACGACGTCCGCGTCCTTCCTGGGAAGGAGATCCCAGACGGGGACGGCGGCGATATCCTTCATGACGATGCCAAGCTCGCGCGCGGCAAGCTCGTTGGTGTAGGAAATCATGCCGTCGGGTCCGAGGACGCAGATGCCCTCCTCCGCGTTTTCAACGAGGGTGCGGTACTTCTCCTCGCTTTCCCGCAGCGCCTTCTCGGCCAGTCGCTGCTCGGTGACGTCGTGGCCGAGGACGACGCAGCCGTGAAGCCGGCGGTTGTCGTCCCACATGCTTCTGGATTGCCAGAGAATGTGCCGCTCCCGTCCGTCTTTCGCGCGGATGGTCGTTTCAAATCCGTTGACGGGGCGGCGCCCGTCGAAAAGGCCCGGAGCGAGTTCCCTCAGGTCCTCCCGGTATTGGGCTGACGGATAAATCAGTTCCCACACGTGGTCGCTGTTGAGCACCTCGTCGGCCGGATATCCGCTTATCTCCTCCGCCGCCTTGTTCCAGATGATGACGCGCTCCTGCTCGTCCAGCACGTAAAGCATGACGTTGACGCTCTCGATGACCAGGTTCAGGAAGCGATTCAGGCGCTCCATCTGATCCTCAATGAGCCTGCGCTGCGTGACGTCGCGGTCAACGCCGAGTATGCCGGCGGGCTCCCCCCGTTCGTCCCGGATGAAGCTCACCTTCGTCTCGCACCAGATCGCGGAGCCGTCCTTGCACCTATGCTGAAGCAGGAGCGTTCGGGTGCGGAATGGATCGGTGGTTCCCGTCGTTTCGCGGGTGATTTCCTCCTCCATGATGCGGCGGGCCAGCGCGACGGACTGCGGCGTAAGTGCTTCCTGCATCGTCTGCCCCATCGCCTCATCCAGCGAGTATCCGCGCATGTGGACGACGGAGGGGCTCATGTACGTGAACCTCAGGTTCATGTCCATGATCCATATGACGTCGGATACGTTGTCGGCCAGAAGGCGGTATTTCCTCTCGCTGTTGCGGAGGGCTTCCTGGGTCTTCCTGCGTTCGGTGATGTCGGTCACGGTTCCGTCGTAGTGCGTGACGTTGCCGGCGTCGTCCTTGACGGCCCGGACGCTGATGGAGGCCCAGAACTCGGTCCCGCTCCTGTGTATGAGTCTGGTTTCGTAATCAGTGATGAAGCCAGTCTCGTCTGTGATGCGGATGAGTTCGGCGCGCTTTCCGGGAACGACGAAGTCCGCCTCTGTCGGGGCATCCTCCAGCATCGCCTCGACGGATTCGTAGCCAACCATTCTGGCCATTGCGGCGTTGGCGGCGATGACCTTTCCCTCCAGATCCGAGCGAAACACGCCGATGGGCAGGTTTTCCTGCAGGGAGCGATGCTGCTCCTCGCTTTTTCTTAGGGCGGCGAGGGTTTGCAGGAGTTCGGCGTTGCGCGTCTCCATCTCGGCTACGCGTTTCTTCAGCCGCTCCATCTCTCTGTTAATTTCCCCGGCGTCGGCCACTGGCCGTGTCTCCCTTGCTCAGAATCTCCCCGGGCATTTTTCCGCGCGCCGCCGTGCGTCACGGCATGTGTTCAGCATTCACGATGCGCAATTTTGGAGTGCGGTGGCACGACACCGCTTTTCGCGCGCCGGCATGACGGCGCGCGTCGTCGTCGCCGAACCCTGCCTCTTTTCGCTCAGAGTATTCTATCATAATTCCATGCTGAAGGAAAACGCGCTCACACGCTAGCCGCCGATTATGCCGCTGAAAACCTGCTTCGCGTATCAGACCACAACGGCCCCCTCTGCCCCCATCCGCCCGGAATCATCATCTCCGAGCGCCGCGCGAATCCGCTCGATGTCGGCGCGCAGCCCGTCCCGCGCAACGAAGTAATCGCTGCTGTAAATGATGAAATTCGCCCCCATTCGCGCCCACTCGACGCAGATCTCCACCCCGAACGAGTAGTGGAACCCTACCCCCACCCTAGCGGCCCGCCCGACCTCGATTATCCGCCTGACTGCGGCCGTGTACTCCGGCAACGTGTATTGCTCGGGAATTCCGAGACTGATCGAAAGGTCGTGGGGACCGATCAGAAGCGCGTCAAGGCCGGGAACTGCGGCAATCTCCGGCAAGCGCTCAATCGCCGCGACGCTCTCAATGTTGACCACGCAAAGGTTGGCGTCATTCCGCTCGGAAAGGTATCGCGCGGTCGGTTCGTCAAGCCGCTCCGCCCCGCAAAGAACGCGCTGAAGGCGATCTCCCTTCAACGGGCGCAGCCTCACCGCGCCGGCAAGCTGCCGCGTCTCCTCGACTGTCTCGACGTAAGGCGCAATGACCCCCGCCGCCCCCCCGTCCAACGCCATGCAGGCCAGGAAGGGATCCGGCTTCGGAATCCGGACGATCGGCGGCAGGCCGGCGCCCGAATACGCACGGCACATCCACCCCAGTTGCGCGCGGTCAATGGGCATGTGCTCCGTATCCAGAAAAACGAAGTCCAGCCCCGTCGCGGCGATCATCGGAGGCCATTGCGGAGAAGTGGAAACGACGCACGTCCCGTAGACCCGCCTGCCTTCATGCAGCGCCTTCCTGAGTTCGGCCTGTTTCACGCTTGATCCCTCCATGATGCTTATTCCGGCTCCGGCCATTCCAGTATGGCCGTCTCGTCGAAAACGGCATGCATGATGGTCGTGCGGTCGTTGGTGGTGTAGATGATGTGAATCTTCTCATCCGCCGTCTGTATCGCGTACGGGTAGGCGAAGCTGTTGTCCCCCCCGGCAATGTTGCGCTTGTGGGGATATGTTTTGTCGCCGTCGGTCGAAATCGCGATTGTCAGCGGCGTGCGCTCGCACATGTTGTCGTTGTAGACCAGCAGCAGATGCCCGTTCTTCAGCTTGATGAAGTCAACGGCGGAGTTGGGGTTCGGAATCTTCGTCCGGACGGCGTCCGTCCATGTCCTCCCCCCGTCGCGTGACTCCGCGCGCAGGGTATACCCCTCCGTCGTCGGCAGGAAGTCCCCCCCCCGCCGTATGTAGGTGACGAGGTAATCATCGGTAAGCTGGACAACCTGCGCCTGGAGATTTCCCTCCTTTGAATGGATGCGGTTGGTCTCACTCCACTTGCGCGTGGCGGGATTGAAGCGCATGAAGAAACTGCACGTCGTGGATGCGGTGCATTCCCGGTCGCCGCCCTTCTCCGAATAAAGGGGTAACAGATAATCGCCGTCGTTCAGAACAATGGGCTGCCCGCGCACCATTGTCCCCTCCTCGAAAGTGAGCATGGTCGAGTCGGACCACGTCTGCGCGCCGTCGAGGGAGATTTTCATTTTTACGCGGGATGTGCACCATGTGTCCCCGAAGCGGCTGACGAAAAAGAGCCAGACGACGCCGTCCGGGGCCTGCCAGACGACGGCGTTCCCGTCGCCGTGGAAGGGGCTGTCCGCGATGACTTCAGGCGGAGTCCACTGGGTCTCCCCCACCCGCAGACGGGAGCCGAAAACGGCGGAGTCGTCCTCATATTCCCCAGAGCCGCCGTAGTAGGCGATGTACAGGTCCCCATTGCGGAGCTGGGTTATCGAGGCCGGGTGCTTGTACGGGCCGGGGTGCTCCGGGCCGAAAACGCGGTGAATCTGGACGGCCCTGCGATACCGCGCCGGGACGTCGAGCGGCTTGGGGGCGTCCGCCCCCAGGCAGAGCAACGACGCGCAGATGAGATTGGGAAGCATTCTTAACTGCCTTTCTGAATGACTATTTCAACCACGAAAACTCAACCACAAAGACTCAAAGCAGTAGGGTGGGTGCTCCGCACCCACGCGGTCCAATCAACGACACGAAGCATTATTCATCATGCCGGTTGAATACGCAAGGAACTGTCTGATCCGGCGGCGTGCTCGGCCAACCATGATGTGAGAAAGGCTATGAATCCATCCCGCGCAGCCTTCTCCCGCCAGGGGTAGTGACCGCATTTCTCCCATTCGGCGTATTCCAGTTGCGGCATGAGCGACCGCAGACCGTCGCGGATCATTTGTCCGGGGTGCGGATCAAATGCCCCGTGCAGCATGGCGACCGGACAGATGATGCGCCTGAAGGCGGCGGGATAAACCCCGTCGGACTGAAGCCGCAGCATGTCCGCCCATGTTTCCTCATGCCCCTTCGCGTCGCACCGGACCGGTTCCCCCTCATCCGGGATCGCGTCGAAGGAGTAGACCGGGTCAATGAGTCTGCCCATCTCGGCGAGCGCGTCGTCGGGATTGTCGCATTGCGCGCGCAGTCGCTCCAGCCGGCGCGGAACGTCCTCCCCCATGCGCTCCCGGACGATCTCGTTCATGCGGGCGCGGGCCGCAAGGTCGAATGTCCCGCAACCGATGAGCGCCAGCGACGCGACGGCTCCCGGATGCTCGGCGGCGAAGGCGAGGGCCAGCATCGCGCCCCATGAGTGGCCTACCAGGGCCGGGCGGGAATCGGCGCAGCGGGACGCGATGAAGTCGCTCAGGTCGGCGACGTGGCGCGCGACGGTCAGCGGCTCCGCGCCGCTGCCACGCTGGAACGGCTCCAGAACGCAAAAGGCGTGTTGGAGTTGGTTGGCAAGCGCGGCCATGTAACCCGGCGCGCCGGGTCCGCCGTGAAGAAGTACCACGCGCGGGCCGGAGCCGCCGTATTCGCGATGGCGGATAATTTCCTGGTTATGATCCGGTTGCGACATCGGTTAAGACTGTGCGGGGAAAAACGCGCCAAAAAGACTCGAAGAGCGCGTATGAAAAGTGCGCCAACAAGTAGGGTGGGTGCCGTCTCGCTCCGAGACGCCTGCACCCACGCGGACCGCTTTTTAAAACTTCCCTTCCCCCACGCGGCGCGGGGGGGAAGGTGTCGCCCCGTCTCGCGGGGCGACGGAAGGGGGCAATGATCGCCGCCCCTCCGCTACCGCGTCCCATCTTACCGGATCACTTGATGCTGAACACGCGTGAAGGCATGTTTCCCGTGCCCGCTCGGACGGCTCTCGAGTCGGACGATTTCCGGTTGCAGATTCCCGGGAGCCTGGAAGGTTTGAGTCGAGACGATTATAATGCTCCAATGCCGATCTGACTTGCGCGAAAGTCCGCCGTCTGAAACACACCCTTTGCCACGGAGCGCGCCATGAAAAAATTGCTTCTGATCCTCGTCCTGGCCCTTGTCCTCGCCCGTTCGCTGTCGGCGCAGGAAGTCCGCAACGAAATCGCCTTTCCCGACGTGCCGGGCTATGTGACCCTCAAATGCGACTTCCACATGCACACCGTCTTCTCCGACGGGGACGTCTGGCCGCCGGTCAGAGTCGAGGAAGCCTGGCGTACCGGCCTGGACGCCATCGCCATCACCGACCACATCGAATACCAGCCGCACAAGGACGACGTCCCGACAAACCATAATCGTCCCTTTGAGCTTGCGCGGGAGTCGGCGAAGGAGCGGAACATCATCCTGATTCATGCGGCGGAGATCACGCGCGAAACCCCGCCGGGCCATTACAATGCGCTGTTCCTCAGCGATAACGCGTTCATTGTCGCGGACTTCCCGGAATGCGTTCACCGGGCGAACGAGCAGGGCGCGTTTGTCTTCTGGAACCATCACACGTGGAAGGGCGCCGAGGCCGGGCGCTGGACCGACACGCAGCAGAAACTCTATGACGCCAAACGCCTTCACGGCCTTGAGGTCGCCAACGGGGGAACTTATTACCCGGACGCCCATCGCTGGTGCATCGAGAAAAAAATGACCATGCTCGGCAATTCCGACATCCACGACCCGGACCTGCGCCTGAAAAATACCGATGCCGACCACAGAACCGTGACCCTCATTTTCGCAAAGGAACGCGCGGAGGCGGGAATTCGCGAAGCGCTGAATGAGCGCCGCACTGCCGTCTGGGTCAACGATCAGTTGATCGGTCTGGAGGAGGTTATAGCCCCGCTTTTCAGGGAGTGCGTGAAAATCGAAATGCCGCATTACCGGGGCAAGGACGCCTGGGCGAGCGTCCGTAACAATAGCGAGATGACCATTCGCCTCACGCGGACGGATGGGCCGGGGCCGGGAACGATGACGCTTAAACCCCGAAGCGTCGGTCTTATCCGATTCCGCCCCCCGGAGAACGCCAAAACCGCGATGCTGAAATATATCGCCGACAACTTCCTCGTCGAGCCGGGCAAAGGACTGCCCGTCGCATTCGAGGTTGAGTTGCCGTAAAGGCGGGCGCACGCGACTCGCCTCCGCTTTTCCCGCCCTCTCCCTCGTCGGTGTTTAGCGCCTTCCTTCGGGAATACGATGCGCGCGTCTTTCCCTCTCCCTTGGGGAGAGGGTGGCGCGCCGTATGGCACGCCGGGTGAGGGGGGGGGCGCGGATATGGTGTAACAGCATACACGGTGGGTTTGCTCCGCAGGCCGAACCCGCGCCGAGCGCTTTTTACAAAACTTTCCTTATCCCCCGCGTCGCGCGACGCGCGCAGTGCGGGCGAAGGGGGCAATGGTCGTCGCCCGCGCTCCAAAATTGCCGGGCCATAATTCCCCCGAATATTGCTTGCAACTATAGTCCGCCATGATATACTATACATATGATGTGTAATGCGCTATTTGCCTCTGAACAGCGCATAAGTGGGCTTAATGATGCATAGCAACGGCATGTGCAAGGCATGACTATAGTTGACGTACATACAGGGAATCGGAGCATTCTTCGCGCTGTCCCCGCCGCCGGAATCAAATTCTCAAAAGATTTTATCTGGCGCAAGTCGTGCGGGGGCAAAGGGATGAAACATTTTCCGGAAAATCTTCGGTCCAGGCGCGAAAACTTGCGTTTTAAGGAGGTAGAGAAAAGTGAGGGAAACATTCTGCGAAGGGATGGAGATTGCGGCGGTCGTGGCGCTGAGGATGACGCGATCGGGCCTGATTCCAAAGTCGTGGCAGGAGGACGCGGTGTCTGAGGCGCGGGCGGCGCTGCTTGCGCGGGTTGAGGAGATCGGGAGGCATCCGAATCCGACTGCCTTGGCGCGACTTATCGCGCGCAACGCCGTGATTGATTTCGACAGACGGATGCGTTTCAGGCGCGAGATTCCGTTCTCGAGCATGGGTTTTAATCCGGAGACACTGACATGATTTCAACGGGCATGGGCGCGTCCGGCGGCGCGACGATTGCACCTGCCGACGCCAGGCGGCTAAGGCAGGACGCCTGGGAACTTTCCGAGGATGTGGCAAAAGCGTGGGGCAGGCGAAGAAGTTGCGTGATCCGCCTTCAGAATCACAAGGCCGCCAGCCTCGCGGGGATGGTCTGCGTCAGGCAGTCGGGGACGGTCTCCTGCATGGCGACGGCGATACAGAGCGAGATACATGAAGCGGAGGGCGCAAGATGAGCGGCCCCACAGCGACGGTTCAGGGCGCGACGGCGTATCTGGGCAGATATGTCGGGTTGACGCGGGTGAGGTGCAACGGAACGGCGGGGTTGAGCCGCGGCGCGCCGGTCTTCCTGAGCGGTGAGTCCGACGGGCGCGGCGTGGCCTACGGCGCGTTGAGCGGATTCTTCCCGGCGACGCACATCCTGCTACAGGACCTTGACCCGGAGGCCTACGGATGGGCGGCGCGCGCAGTGGAATGGACGGACTTCGACACGTCCGGTCTCTCCCCTGGAGCGCTTTACGTCTCCGCAGGCTCAGGCGGAGAGTGGACGCAGACGGCCCCGTCCGGCGTGGCATTCTATGATGCATGCGGCCTTATCCTGGGTGAAGGACACGTTATCCTCTTCGCCCCGGGGGTAAGGTTCAACCTCCCCGCGACGATCTCCGGCACGGTCACCTTTTACGTCCGTCCGACTGGAAACGACGCCAACAACGGGAACTCGGTTGGCCAGGCGTGGGCGACGCTTTCCCACGCGTTGTCCGCCACAGCGAACCGCGTCGTCCAGGACTCGGCCACGCTTCGCATAAACGTTTCGGGCCTCTTCCTTCTCTCCGCGACGCAGGAGTTGACGAAATGCGCCAAGACGGTCGGATCGGGCAGGGTGGAGGTCTACGGCGATCCGGCGGCGCCGGCCAACGCAAGATTCAGCGGACTTGCCAACGCCGGTAATACCTTCGTGATAACCGCAGTCGCGAATGTTTCGGGCAACGTGTGGCGCTATTCGCTCGGCGGCGGGCCGGACCTGTCGGCCGTCGCGGACGGCCAGAGCCAGTTCACGGCATGGGGGTGCGCACAGAGCGGGAACAACGGGCAGTTCACCGTTCAGGCGCATGACGATGGCGCAAAGACGATTGACGTGACGAACGCGTCCGGGGCGGCCGAGGCCGGCTCCAGCGGAACGGGGGCGGCCACAACGTCGTTGAGCACGGTTCTCAAAGTGAGCGGAATCCGGGGGACGAACCTTGTCTTCAACGGCGTGTGCGCTGAGGGGGGGCGCGGCTTCGGCTCCGCCCTGGGCGCGGGGGGCGCATGGTGGTTTGACAGGTCCGACGCGAAAATCCAGAACTCCCTTGCGCGCTACAGCGGACTTGGGATTCAGGCGTGCGACGGTTCGAGACTGGACATCGAGGGGACGACGGTCGAAAAAAACAGCGACGCCATTCGCGCGGACAGGCTCTCGTTCCTCTACTGCTCAACCTGCGGCGGGAGCAACTACGGCCGCGTGATAGCAAGCATGAACTCATACGTCAG
Organism: Planctomycetota bacterium; assembly: GCA_022711755.1. Classification (GTDB taxonomy): domain Bacteria; phylum Planctomycetota; class Brocadiia; order SM23-32; family JAKLEA01; genus JAKLEA01. The sequence continues at coordinate 72,359 of JAKLEA010000014.1, read as the reverse complement.
GCGCGACAACGTCAGCGCCGGCGACGGCAACGCGGAATGGGATGGCGGGCAGGTGCAATAGCGCCGCCCGCCTGCGATGCAGCGCTGTCCGCCGCAATTGTTTTTAAATCTTTCCTTCCCCCGTGCTGTGCGCGGGGGAAGGTGTCGTCTCGCTTCGTGATGGAACATCACGGGCGAGACGCCGGAAGGGGGCATTGATCGGCCCCCTTCCGCCGCTCAACTTGCGCCCGTCACCGGCCCATCACTGGAGGGAAAACAATGGCATTCATTCTCAGCCCGGTGTCCTACGAATCGGGGAAGATCATTTACTGCCTCGTGAGAAACGCCTCAGGGCAATTCCTGAACAACACCGCGTTCGACTGGGCCGCGCTGACCGCTGAAACGTGGTCGGACTTCGCGCACCAGGCATTTGAATCGCCGGAGTCCTGCGGGATGTACAGCGCAGAGATTGACGACGCGAATTTCTCCGAGACCGAATCCGGAGAGTCGCATAGCGTTTTCTACTACGAGATGTCCGGCGAATCGCCTTCGCCACAGGACATCTGCGCCTACGCGGATTACGGAAGGTGCAGAACCCCGGACGGCGAGCTTGATCTCCCGTCCCTGCGCGAAAGCATCGAGGCCGTGCGGGCGAAAACGGACGCCATCCCAGCCCTGCTCAGCCTGAGGGCGCCGAACCTGTCATCGTCGTGCTACGAGCTTGCGCAATACACCACGCCGACACTGACATTCACGGTGACGGACATCCTCGGCGCGCCCGTTGACCTGACGGGCAGGACGGTGTCCCTGCGCGTTCAGTACGGCTGGGGCGGGCGCGCGCTCTTCGCCAAAGAGGACGAGGACTTCGACAAGAGCAAAGCGGCTCAGGGGCAACTGAGCGTGACGCTGGAGCGGGATGACACGGCGTGGACGGGCCGCGTCCGGAGCGACGCGCCCTTCCAGGGCGAACTGTTCGACACGACGGACGGCGGCCAGGCGGAGCTTGGGAGGTTCGTGATACTGCTCAGGCCCAGCCACGCCTCGCCGGATTAAGGCCGCCGAGTTGGGGGGGGGGATATGCCGTGAGCGCTTCCGACGCGATGGCGCAGAGGTACGACCGTTTTGCGCGGGAGTACGTGCGCACGGGATGTGGAGCGGAGGCCTATCGCCGGGCCGGCTTCATGGCGAAGACTCCATCCGACTGCCACAAGGGCGCGTCCCGACTGCTGAAAAGACCTGACGTTCAGCAGATGGTGGGGCACTACCGTGAGAAGTGGCTCAGCAACCTTACCGAGGCCGACGCGGAACTGCTTACGGAGACAGTGGGGACGGTGAAGGCGCTGATCGCGCTGCGAGACAGGGCGGAGAATGAACAGGTAAGGCTGAGGGCGTGCGTTGAACTTCTGGACAGGGCTGGTGTGCTCAAGACGCGGCGCAAGACTCTGGACGGAGAGACGGCGAAGAAGATGAGCCTGGTTGAAATCCTCGAGATGGCGATGAAATGCGATGAAAAGCGAAGCGAAGGCGATCAGGGAGTTCCAGAGGAAGTGCCGGGAGGACCCGGAGTGGTTCTCGGAGACGATTCTGGGGAACCGGCTGTGGAGCAGGCAGAGGGAGATACTAAGGTCGGTGAGGGATAACCGCCGCACAGCGGTGCCCAGCGGCCATGGGGTGGGCAAGACATTTGTCGCGGCGGACGCATTGCTCTGGTTCTTTCACGGGTTCGGGCCGTGCATCGTGGTGACGACGGCGCCGACGTGGCGGCAGGTGAAGACGCTGCTCTGGGGCGAGGTCAGGGGGCAGTTCAAGCGGTCGGAGCGTCGGCTGGAGGAGATGGGGATCGGCGGCTTCGGCGGGATACTGAAGGAGACAGAGTTGCGACGCGATGACAGGTGGTACGCGGTCGGGTTGTCAACGGCGGAGCCGGAACGCTTCCAGGGATACCACTCGCCCCGCATGCTCGTGATCTTTGACGAGGCTCCGGGAGTGCGGGAATGCGTGTGGGAGGCGGCAGAGGGGCTGATGACTTCGGAGCATTGCAGGATGCTGGCGATCGGCAATCCCCTCAGCCCGGGCGGGCCGTTCTATGAGGCGTGCCGGTCGAAAATATGGCGAACGATCCGCGTCCCGGCGACGGAGTCGCCCAACGCCGTTTCAGGCGCGGACGAGTGGCCCGGGCTGGTGACGCGGCGATGGGTGGACGAGCGCAGAGATGTTTGGGGGGAGGGGTCCAGCCTCTTCCGTTCGCGGGCGCTGGGGGAATTTCCGGAGGAGGGGCCGGACACGCTTATTGCGTTGTCTCTGCTTGAGCGGGCAATGGACGAGGCCGGTGGAGAGGCAAGCGGCGGATCGGTCGGAATCGGGGCGGACGTGGCCAGGTTCGGGGACGACCGGACGGTGATCACTGCCGTTCGCGGAGGGCGGGTTGTCCGGCGTGTCGCCATGCGGGGGCGCGACCTGATGGATACCGCCTCCCGCATCGCGGACATGGCGCGCGAGTTCGCCGGCGCTGACGTCAGAATCGCGGTTGACGACACCGGCCTGGGGGGGGGAGTTACAGATAAGCTCAGGGAACTGGGGCTTGATCCCCTGGCGATGAACTTCGGCGGAAGGGCGCTCCGGAATCCGGATCGGTTCGAACGATTGCGGGACGAGTTGTGGTGGAACGGGCGGGAACGCTTCCGCGAGGGAAGCGTCGGCGGAATCAACGAAGAGGACGTCGAGGACCTGTCCGGCGTCAAAACCGGCTATTCGGAATCCGGACGGGTGAGGATCGAGGCCAAGGCGGACATCAAATCCCGTCGGGGCCGCAGCCCCGATTCCGGAGAATCGCTTCTCCTTGCCCTCTGGGCTGAAAGAGACGCCCCCCCCGGAATCGAGCTTGGCGGCAGTGGGAGGACAAGGAGGAACTTTGAATTGTGAATGGGGAAAGTCAGACGAACTTGGGTTAGGGGCCGCTGACGCGCCTGGCCCAACCTTGGAGTGCGGCGGCTTGACGCCGCGCCGCATCGGTTCGGCGCGTTCGCCGCGCCGCGGCATCTGTTTTACGCATGATCGTTCTAACAGCGCCTTTCCTTCCCCCGCGCCGTGCGCTTCGCACGCAGTAGCGGGGGAAGGTGTCGCCTCACCCGTCGAGGCGACGGAAGGGGGCAATAATCGGCCCCGGTGTGCTATCGCGTCCCATTTCAACGCATCTCTTGACGCTGAATACGTGCCCCCCCTTGGGGAAAGAGGCGGGGGGTTGTCGTGAGTTGTGGTTTGCCGCGCCGGATTTGCGGCGCGCCGTGTGGAGGCAAAACATGAACATCGCTTTTCTTCTGCCGTCGTGGAACGATTTTCTCGAAGACATGCGCAAACGCTTCAACCTCGTGGGCCTTGCCCGCGCGGACTGGCTCAACGCCGCGAAGCGGGAGCAACTTCTGCGGATGATCGGGCGCTGGCGAGGACCGGGCGCGATGTATTACGCCGCCGCCCGCGTCCAGGGCGTCATGTTCGACAACTCCGGAACGTTCCATTATCGCGTCGGCCTGCCCATGAAATGGCTTGCCCGCGCCGGATGGCATCATGTATCGCGGGTTGCCGACCTGGACCGACGAACGATGAACCGGCACGACGTGATCGTCATCCCGCGCGGCCAGAACCCGGAACTTGCCCGCGAGATTGATCGCCGCCGCGCCGAAGGCGCCCGCGCCCGCATCGTCTACGAATGCGACGACTGGGTCTTCGCAGTCCCCCCCTCCAACCCCGCCCGCGGGGCTATTGATCCAGTCGGCGTGGCCGAGGTGATCCGCGTCGCTGACGCGATCACGGTAACGACGGATGCGCTGGCCGCCCGCTTCCGCAGGGCGTTTCCGGGCAAGCCGGTCTTCGTCCTGCCTAACTGTGTTGACTTCGACTTCTGGCCGGACACGCGAGCGGGCGGGCATGAAATCCGCCCCTGCGAATTCAAGGCGGCGCCGCGAAACGGAGAAAAAGTCAGAATCGTCTGGGCGGGTTCGGCCACGCACAACAACGACTTCCGCGAGATCGGCCGCGCGCTGAACACTCTGAAAGGATCGCGCGCGCTCCTGGGGCGGCGGGCCGAATTCGCCGTCCTCGGCGACGCTCCGCGCGACATCGTCAAGTCCTTCTGCGACGCGCCTCTCGGCTTCAGACTCCCCCGCGTGAACATTGATGATTACTGGAAAACGTTTGCCGCGCTTGAACCGGATATTTGCGTCGCCCCCCTGAACGCCGTCACTGAGCCGGACCGCAGCTTCAACGCCTGCAAGTCGAACATCAAATACCTGGAGGCGGCGGCCGCCGGAGCCTGCTCTGTCGCGACCACCATCGAGACCTATGCGGTCGAGCCGAATGACGGGTGCGCGCTCTGCCGCGGCGCGGCGGAATGGACCGACGCGCTCGCGCGCTTGATCCTTGACGATGAATACCGCGCCGACATGCGCCGCCGCGCATTCGAGTGCGTAAGACGCAACTGGAACATGGCCGACAAATGGCGCATGTGGGAACAGGCATACGAGGCGATTGCCGCCGGCGGCCATGCCCCATTCAGTGTTCCTGCCGGCGTGGAAGCAGTCGCGGCGACGGGGGGAGGTGTGAGATGAAAAAGATCAGGCCGGAAACAGGCGAGCTTGCGCCGAGGGAAACAGACAGCGCCCTTTATACGTGGTTCGTCGGCTCCAGCGAAGACCCGACGGCAGTGCGGACGCTCTACGATTACCTTTATTGTTGCAACCGTCCGCCGGGAGACGCGGGGGCCTTCTACTGGACGTATCTGCCTATGGCGATGTGGTACTTCGATTACCTTGAGCACGCCGACGCCCAATACGCAAGCCTGATTCAAAGCCGCAAGCTCGGCCTGCTGGAGCGCGGATGGAAGGTCGAGGCCGCTCGGTCGGGGAGGAGTGACAATGCCCGGGCGCAGGAAATCGCCGACTTCGCGCGGCGGTGCCTGGAGCAACTGCCCAACTTCGAGCAGGACCTCTTCGAACTGCTTGACGCGGTGTCGAAGGGCTTCGCGGTCTCTGAAATCATGTGGCGCCTGGACGGGCGGCGCTGGATCGTTGACTCGCTGAGGAGCAGGCCGCAGCAGCGCGTCACGTTCGACGCCGGCGGCGCGCTCCGCCTGCGCTCGCATCAGGGGCCGGGCCGAAGCAGGGCGATCCCGCCGGGCAAATTCATCCTTCACGTCCACATGCCGCAACACGAAAACCCGCTCGGTCAGCCGCTTGCGCTGCGGGCGTTCTGGCCGCACTGGTTCAAGAAAAACGCCGTGAAGTTCTGGTCCGTCTTCATGGACCGGTTCGGTATGCCGACCGCGACTGTTACCTACCGGGCCGGCGCCAGGGGCCAGAAGGAGGAGGCGCTCAACGTGCTGGAAAGCTACATGAGCACGACGGGCGTCGCGCTTCCGGAAGGCGTCAGGCTTGAGCTGATGGACTGCGCCCGGAGCGCGAGCGTCAACGTCTACGAGAGCTTCGTGAACGTGATGGACTCGTGGATGGCGAAACTCGTCCTCGGCGGCACGCTGACAGGGGGGGAGGGCCGCCACGGCACCCAGGCCCTGGGCGGCGTGCATGAGCGGATTCGCCGCGACATCATGTTCTGGGACGGGCGCTCGCTCGCGGCGACTGTCCGCTCCCAATTGCTTTGCTGGATGACGCTTTACAACTTCGGCCCGGACGCGGCGCGGCGATTGACGCCGGAGTTCCAGTTCGAGACGACTGAGCCGCCCGACCGCCGGGCCGAGGTCTCGATTGACGCCGCGCTCGTGGAGCAACTCGGCATGGCGCTTCCGAAGGCGGACGTCTACCGGAAATACGGCTGGCGAATCCCGGCGGATGGCGAGGAGATCGTGGGCAATTTTGGAGAAAGTAGGGTGGGTCGTTAGCGCCACGCCCTCGGCGGGCGCGTTGACCCACCAATGAGAATGTAAAGCAGACGTCCGCATTCCACGGAGGGAAAAAATGAAAACTGAGGTCTACATGCACAATTCGGAAGTCCGCGCCGATGAGCCGGCGTGGAAGGACGTGAACATTGCGGAACTGCCGCAGGAGGCGTTCGCGTTCGTCGGCAGGCCGGCGAAATCCACAACGTGGGGCTATCCACATCACTGGATCCGCGATGGAAAGCTCTTCCTTCACCGCGAGAGACTTGAAACCGCATGGAAAGATGCGAACGGCGGCGACGTCTCCCGGGCCGCGCCTCAGGCATTGAAGCATCTTGCGGAGCATCGCTCAACGCTTGGGCTTCCCGATGCCGTAAAACCGGATGAAGCAAAATTCGCGGAGTTGAGAGACGTGGAAGTCTTCGAGGCCGGACAGCGCCTGGGAATGAATTTCTCCGAGGCCGATCTCGACACGATTGTCGCCAACTGGAAGAGCCATGCGGATGAGGGGCTGCACCCGCCTCTCGTGCTGGGGCACGGTGAGGGACAGGATTTGCTGAAGGACAGCGGCCTTCCGGCTGCGGGATGGGTCAGCGGACTGCGACGCGCGGGAAGGAAGCTCCTGGCGGACTTCCGGAGCGTGCCGGAAACGGTGGCCCGCCTGATCGCCTCTGCCGCCTACCGCAAACGCTCGGTTGAGCTTTACCGTGATTACGGCGGAAACGGCCTGACTCTCAGGCGCGTCGCCCTCCTGGGCGCGGAACTCCCGGAAATCAAAACACTGGCGGACGTCGAGACGGTCTACCTTGAGGAGACCGGAACGCCTGACGACGTTATCACCGTCACGAGTGCGGTCGGCGAAGAGCCGTGCAGCCAGCCCGATGATGCCAACGAAGAGCTTGTGATGATCCGCCATGAATTGCAGGCGTATCGGGAATCGGAGCAAAAACGCGCGGCGGCGGAGCGGATTGAGTCGGCAAAAATCAAAGCGCTCGATCTGTGCCGTCGCTTCGGCCTCGGCACGGCAAAGCTTGACGAGATGGCCGCGCTCATCGCGGGCGGCGGCCCGATGAAGTTCGCAGAAGGTGAGCGGGATGGCGGGGACGTGGCGTGGGAGACGCTCCATTACATCGCCGACTCCGCCAACCGCGTGTGCGCGGGAGAGCTTGCGGGCGAGTACGGCAGCGTGGACATCAGAGCCGGGGAGCCGGTCCCGGGGGGGATACCCAGGGATGAGGACGGCGACCGCAAGACGGCGTGGTGCCTGGCGCACATGAGCGGCAATCCGGGAACGAGTTTCGCTCAGGCCTTCCGCAGGGGGGCCGAGCGCGGGTGGGAATAGACGGGGGGGGGGAGCCTGTCATTCGGCTTGGCGCGTTGCGCGCCATTAGGCGCAGTTGAAAGGAGAAAAGATGTCTTACACTGAGCATCCGGTTCTTGATCTGGTGTTCACGTCGGGAGGGGCGATCGGGCAGTACGGCCCCGTGAAGTTCTCCGGCGATAACGTGGTTGCCTGCGCGAGCGCGGGCGAGGGGATCATCGGCGTCGCGCAGGAGGCCGCCGGCGCGTCCGGCCGGGCGCTGAAGGTCAGAGTCCTCGGGGTGAGTCTTCTGCTGGCGGGGGGAGTGATTGGCAAGGGGGCCTACGTCGGCGCCGGCTCCGGCGGCAAGGCCGCCGCAATCTCCTCCGCGGGGGACTGCGCCATCGGCGTCGCCCTTGACGCCGCCGGCAGCGACGGGGACGTCATCCGCGCCCTCGTGACCGGCCCGTGGACGTATTACGTCGGAACATAAAAAGGGCATGTAGGGTGGGTTCTTTGAACCCACGCGGAATTAATTCCCAAAGGAGTCAAGAATGCCTGAGCCAAGTCAAGTTCACATTGACGCAGCGCTGACCAATCTCTCGGTCGGCTGGCAGTCCAGCAAGGAGTCGTTCGTCTGCGATCGCGTGCTTCCCGTCGTTTCCGTCAACAAATCAAGCGGGAAGTACTTCAAGCGCGACACTGCGGGCGAGGTTTTCATGATCGAGGACGGCGATCTGAGGGTTCCGGGAGTTGAGGCGAAGCTCGTTGACTGGGCGACCTCCACGGATTCCTATTCGTGCGAGGAGCACAGCCTGGACCATCTGATCCCGGACGAGGTGCGCCGCAACTCCGACCCGGCCGAGAAGGCCGACGAGGACGGCGTGGACTTCATCATGGAAAAACTGATGAGGCGCAAGGAAAGCGCCTGCGCGGCGGCCCTGACGGACAGCGACCTCTACGCCTCCGGCCATCGCGCAACGCTCTCCGGAAGCGACCAGTGGTCGCACTCGGATTCGAATCCCATCACGGCCGTCCGCGCCGCTGCCGCCGTCATCCACAAGGAAACGGGCGTCGAGCCGAACACGCTGGTCCTGCCGAAGCTCGTCTACAACGCCGTGGTTGACCATCCGGAGGTGATCGAGCGTGTGAAGTACGTCCAGCAGTCAACGCCGAAGGCGATTCGCGCGGCGCTGGCGGACCTTTTCGACGTGGAGCATGTGCTGACCCCCAGCGCGCTCTACGCGACCAACGCCCGCGGGCAGGCCCTGGCGACGGACTACATCTGGGGAAAGTTCGCCCTGCTCTGCTACAGCGAGCGTTCTCCGGGTCTGCTGAAACGCAGCATCGGTTACACATTCCAGTGGGGCCAGGTACCAAACGGTATCAAGGGGTTCGTCGTCAAGAAATGGCGCGAGCCGGCCCGGGAGTCGGACCGCGTGAGGATCAGCCGCTACTACGATCAGAAGGCGGTGGACCTGAGCTGCGGATTCCTCTGGACCGCGGCCGTGGCGTAAAAACCCTCGGGGGCGGCTTGTTCAGCCGCCCCCGAACATGCCGAAGACAGGGTTCCCCCCCCGCGTCATTTTGCATCGAGGAGTTGAAGCAATGGCTGAGGCTGAGACGGTGATACAATGTCTGACGAAGGTCAACGACGCCGGCGCGACGGAACCGGCAAGCCCCGTGCATGGAGGCGTTCCGTATCCCGCCGGGGTCGTGACCGTTGACGTTGTCTCGATCGAAGCGGAGTCCGGCGGGTCGGTGGTTTTCGGTGTGCAGGTCTCCCAGGACGGATCGGAATGGCACGAGATTAAAACTTTCCGTCCGATCAGCCGCGCGGGGCGTTACCGCGCCTGCGCGCGCCTCCCGCTCCCGATGGTCAGGCTCGCGTATGCCTGCGCGTCGGTCTCTGACGTCTGCTTCCTGGCCGATGTTACGCTTGCATACTGCTGCGGCGAAGACCTTCGGGAGAGAGTCAGCGACAGGCTGCTGCTGAAGTGGGCGGACGACGACAACGACGGCGAGTTGAGCGCCGAGGAGGAATCCGGCATTGCGGGGGCCGCGCTGGCGGCGGGGGCGGAAATTGACGCCATCGCGCAGGCGTCATACGTCGTCCCGTTCTGTCCCGCGCCGGACGAAATTCGTGCAATCGCGTCGCGCTGCGCGATCCGGCTGCTCTCCGCGAGAAAAGGATTCCCGGACGGCGAGGATGACCGATACCGCGCCGCATGGGAGCGGGACATGGCCTTCCTGGATGCCGTCGCGTCGCGGGGCTTGTCCCTGAGCGGCGGAATTGCGCGTCGCCGCGAACTGGACTCCACAACCCGGACAGCCGATACGAATCTCAGTTCCGCCAGAATGAACCGCGAATCCGGAGCGGTCGAGAATGCGGACTTCAGCAGGAAGTTGGACGATTTTTGAGTTTTGGACTGCGGCGGCCACGCGCTTGAAAAGCACGCCGCCGCCTTTCAGCGGGCGAGGCACGACTCGCCCGCCCAGCACGGAGGAAATGCATGATTGAGCGACCGACAATCTTCGAAAGAACGCACGATCTGATCTGGAGCGCGCTGGACGCCAGCGCGAATTTCCGTGAGGCGTTCCGGGACGGGCGTTGTTATCGCTGGACGCGCGGGGACGCTGACTCCCCGTCGCTTGCCGATGGAGGCGCGGCGGACGTTGACTGCCCCGCGCTCTCAATCCGCATCGGCGACCTCCCGTCGGAATGGCGCAGCGACGCAACACAGGAATTCAAGGTCGCTTACCCTGCCTCAATCTGGGACTCGGCGCGAAACCCATTCGTTCCGGTGCGGCGTTACGCGGTCGTCTGGGAGGCCCTGATGGGGCGCACCGACAGCCACCTCGGTTACCCGGAGAAGGTGAACCGCTTCCAGATAAGCGCGCCGAGCCTTCGCCCCGCGCCCGCCAGACGCTACGGCGTCGTCTGGCAGTTGGATTTCAGCATTGACGTGATGTTCGTAGTCAACGCCCGGACGGCAGGGACGCTTTTCCATTCGCCGGCGACCGGGGCGTAATACGGTATATTTCCGCAGAGGGGGACAAAATAATGACTGGAACGATCGTTAACGCGCACATCGGGGCGCAGCGCCATTTGCGACTGTGTCTTGAGGATGAATGGTGCGAAAAGCCGGAGTCGCCGCAGTGGACGTGCTGCCCACTCTGGGGGGAGGGGTACGCCGTCCGCCTGGCGAGCGTCCCGCACACGCCCGCGCTGAATGTCGGCGGATATCGGCGCCGCTTCGTCATGCCGCTGATGAGGCAGCTTGGCGGATCGCTCGCAACGCGCCTTTTCCGGAACCAGGCGGCCTTCCTGCTGGAAGCCGCGCTGTCGCGTGACGAAAACTGGGACCTCCGCTCCTTCACGGCGCAATACTGCGGCCCGGTGGAAACATCGGAGCAGCGCGGCCTGGTCTTCTCGCGCTTCCGCCTGTCCGGAGACGCTCCGTCCGGCCGTCTGACCTTCTCCGCGCAACTGATCGGCAAACATGAGGAGCGCATTACAGAAGACGCGCCGGTTGCTTCGGACTTCGTGTATGCCGACGAAATACCGTATTCGTACCAGCACGGCGTCGCGCAGATTCCGGACGGGACAGTCGCGGCCGGCGTGGAGGCGTTTGCCGTTGACGTTGACAACGGGGTCATCGTCGGCCCGGCCTTCAGCGACTACGAGCCGGTTTTCCTGAAGGGCGGGCGCAGAAGCGTGTCCGGATGGGTGCGGCTCGCGCACGATACGGACGATTACGATGACGCGCTCAGGGAGTTCGAGGAGACCAGCCTGACGCTGAATTTCGCGCACCCGCTTGGCGGGAGCGGCGGGAGCGTCGTCATCAGGCTGCCGAAGATATGGCTGCGGGACGCTCCCAGAAGCGGCGGCCCCGGCGACGTCGTCAGGCAAACGCTCTGCTTCCAGGCCCGCGCGACCGCGGAACACGACGACATCGAAGCGACGGTCGCGTAGACGCCGACGGTGTGATTTCCCCTCTCCCGGTCGTCGCTGTTCCCCCTCTCCCGAGTATGTGTTTAGCGTCTTCCTTCTGGAATACGATTCACGCGCCTTTCCCTCTCCCTCGGGAGAGGGTGGAGCGCCGTATGGCGCGACGGGTGAGGGGCTACGCGGCGAGCGTTTTTTTGGACTGCGGCATCAACGCGCCTGACAAGCGCGTCGCCGCGTTGCAACGCGCTTCCGCATCTGTAGTGGTGAATAAAATGAGCGACAACATTCGAAGATTCGAACGCCGGAAAAAACAAGACGGCGCGCCGCAGATAACGCCCGCGCCGGATCCGTCAATGCCTGCATTCACCTCAAATGACGGCATGCCTGACTGGGCAAATCCTTCAAACGGCGGGCTTGATGATGCTGACATGATCCCGCCGCGCTGGATGAATCGCGGAATGGGGAGCATCGCACCTTCCCGCGATACACAGCCTGGCGCGGACGCCTTTCCCGATCCGTCGGAAATCGTCGCCCCGATTACGCGCGCGCTTGAGACGAACCTGGAGATCCTGGAAGTTGTCAGGGCGGAGTTCCTGAAGGCGGAGGAGCGCTTTCAGGACAGCCTGCGGCAAATCCGCGGCGACGTGGAACAGTTGAAGCGAAGCTCGACGGAACAGCCTTAGCGCGTCGGAATCGCGCAGGGGGGGGATATGGCTGGCGGATACGTGACGGATGGAGAGACTTTGATCGGCCTGGGCGATTACGCCTTCGCCGCGCCGGATTATTCCGGCGGACCGCTGGCGGTCGAAAGCGCCGCCGAGGTTGACCTGCGATACTGCCTTCGCGGCGGCGATGCGCAGCTTCTGCGCGTCCAATGCGAGGCGATCCGGGCGAACGCCGGTGACGCGGAACGCTGGCTCATCGAAAAACTGCTCGCGCTGAGCGAGACAGGCATTGCCGACGTCGGAATCGAGGATTATGCGGGGGGGAGGGTCGTCTTCTCCGGCTGCTGGTTCGTGGGAGGAAGCGGCAGAGTCGAAGCGAACTCCGAGGCGAAACTGCTCCTGCGCTTCATCCGGCCCGCGCATGACCTGAGCGTGTCCGACAACGCCTGGGAATCAATCCCCGCTGAGGCGGAGACATACGAAGGAACGACGACGGGAAACCTCTATCTCGCGAACGGGATCCAGCTTGGCGATTACGCGACGATGAAAGTCGAGGCCGCGCGGCGGACGACGCTGAAGCGCGTCCCCAGGTGCAACGGCGCTCGCATCGCGCCGCTCATCGCCGGGCGGAGAATCCGCTTCACGCTGGATTGCGTCCATTCCCGCGCCGGAAGCAGGACGGAGATCGAAGCATACTTGAGGGACATCCACAAGGGCATCGGCCCCGGACCGGTTGCTCTCGCAGGCAACGGGAACTCATGGAGCGACTGCCGTCTGGAGCGAATCGCCTCGACCCCGAATGACCACTGGGGCATCTGCAAATTCAAGGTGACCTTTGTCCACACGCCGCAGGACGAATAGACAATGAACGATTGCATTCTGAAAATCAACGGGACGCTGAGGAATGACGTCGAGGTCAGGCGCGTAAGCTTCGGCTACACCGGCCCGTCGCGGGCCGAACTCTTCGCGGCGGACAGGCTGGACGCGGCGTCGGGCCTGCTTGAGAATAACGACCTCGTCCAGATCTGGCACGCCTCTGAGTCGTCGGAGAACCTGATATTCCACGGATGGATATACCGTGTCATACCTGGTTCCGTGGCGACGGAAGGCGTCTCTTACCTCGCGCTTGACAGGCGCGCGCGGCTGGCCGACGCGAAGGTTCGCGTCAACGGCGGCTACTCATACGCCTGGAACCGCCGGGGCTTCCACTGCGATCACGGCGCCGGAGCCGCCGGCCCGGGCGGACTGAACTCGCTCTGGACAACGGGCGAAATCCTGATTGACATCCTCGAGCACGCCCTGGGCGTTCCGGAGGACGGCAGCGCGATCCCGTCGCACCATGCCGACGCCTCATACGTCACAGAGCCGTTCCTCAGCGCGTCGGATTACACATACATCGCTTCCGACGTCCTCGCGATGGACGCGCAGGTGACGGAGTTCAGCGTGAACGGCGAATCGCTGGCGGAGGCCATAACGCGACTGGTTGACGCGACGGGGGGGGACTACGGTTGGCGCGTCGCTCCGGACGGCCGGATCCGCGTCGTGAACCACCGCCTCTGCCCGACCGTGAGCGTGCGCGCGGGCGAGGAGGGCCATTACGTTGACGAGGCGGGCAAGGACTACAACCTGGAGGACAACCGCCTGAGCTTCAACCTCGACGGCGTCTTCACAAGGGTGACCATCCAGGGCGATGATGGAACGGATATGGTCATGCCTGCAAACGTCCTGGAGGGGGAGAACGAGGAAACCGGGAATTCAGAGGTCCTGCTGGTCAGCTCCGATGAGCCGGGATGGCATTCCGTCTGGCGGCTCCCGCACGATCAGGAGCGGATGAGCTGGCGTCCGGTTTCAAGCGACGTCCCCGAAGGCTGGGGAACTTTCCCGAACGGGCCGAGGCTCTATCGCGGAACGCGGGAGGGCGGCAAAATCGCGCTGGCCCCGACGGACTGGTTCTACAACCCGCAGAATTTCATGATCTACGTCTGGCCGGGCGCGGACTGGGAACTCGGCGAGGACGAAACGCTCTGGGGATGGTATTACTACAACACACCATTCAAGGTGACGGCGGGGCCGTCCGGGAGCGCCTACAGCGACTACGGCTTCGACGCGGAATACGTCATCTACGACCCGGAGTGGAAGAGTCCGACGGGCTGGCCCCAGTCGAGCCAGTCGGCAAGCGACGCCATGGCGCAGCTTGCCGCTGAGCTTGTCGCGCAATACGGGGATGCGCGGATATGCGGGACGGTGACGATTGACGCCGCCTCGCGCTCGGACCTTGACCTTGAGAGGCGCATCAGTTTCGCCAATCTCGACGGAAACAAGTGGAGCGACCTGGACGTCGGCATCATGCAGACGGACTGGGAGCCGGCCCGCCGACGGGTGACCCACACCGTCGCGCATAGAATTACAGCCCTGGACGGATACCGCGAAGCCCGCCGTCGCATGGAGCTTTCCGCGTTCATGAAAAACGCGCTCTACAAGGAGGAGAAACTGCGCGGCTGCCTCGTCCGCCAGGCGCTGGCGACCCAGCCCGACACGGAGGATTACCTCAAGGTCGTCTCGGCCTCGGAGAGCGATTTCGCGCCCAACGCCCTGGTCCGGAAGGTGATCGGCTATTCGCGGAAATACCCCGTCGAGGGGGAGGTGTTCTACCGGGGGGGCATAGACGTCTCCGGCGCGGACATGAACAACCAGATGATGATGACGCGCCTGGCGAAACAGGAATGGAGCCACTCCTCCCAGCCGGACGCTCTTCCGCCGGGGCGATACGTCGAAATCGAGCCGCTCATCGGGCGACTGGCGATGGTGACGGCGGTCTACTCCCAGTTGAATTACGTGAAGTGCCGATTCTACCGCCCGAAGATCGGCCTGGAGTGGCCCATTCCCGTCAACGGCGAAGGCGAGTTCACGGCATACCTCGACGCCTGGGGCGCCGCCCCCTCGGTGAGCGACATCGGCGTCATCTTCGGCGGCTCCTCGGAAATCTCCGGCGGCGGCGATGACGACCGCGACGTGAAACTGTTCTGGTACCCGCTCTGGGCCGGGGACTGGTATGACGGGGCCGGCGCGCAGGAGGGGGACATGTCCGTGCCCGGCTCGTACGCCATGACGAAATGCACGCTTCACACGACCGACCGGTCGGCGCATCCGCACCTGAAACGCCTGCGCATACCGTGCTATGCCAGCGACATCGCGGAAAGCGCCGACGAAGCTGGCCACGGGGACTACGTCGCCGTCGGCCTCACGGAGGACCTGGACAACACCCGGCTTGTCGTCACGCGGCACAAGCTCGACTGCGCCCCGGTCGTGAGCGACGCGCAGGAGAGCGGATTCTGCGCGTCCGACACTCTGATCGTCAGGGACATCGCCGTCATAAACTCAACCAACACGCTGGTCGTGTGCAGAAAGGCGCGGGGTGTGTAAGCCGATGAAAGAGGCGTTGACGGCGCAATCTTGGAGTGCTATAGCCATGCTACAGCCTTCAAAGCGGGAAGCCATGCTTCCCGCGTTACACATTTCAAAACAAACAAGCGGACCGCTGTCAGCCGCAAATGCTTTATAAATCCTTCCTTCCCCCGCGCGTCGCGCGTATTACGCCGTGCGAAGCCCCCCGCGCGGCCCGCTAATAATAACTGAACTCCACCTTCATCGCCTCTCCCCCCCCCAGCCACACCGCCGTCCCGACCAGCACCCAGAACATCTGTATCACCGCCTCCCCGATGATGATCCCGATCCCCAGATGTTTCGCAACTGAAACCATCCGCGTGCCGCCGTAGCGGATCATGCCCCACTTCAGGAACCACCCGATCGCGACGTTCGACCATATCCTCGCGCCGGGATACGTAATCCCGATCAGGAACCCGACCGGGTGCAGCGGCCACCATGTAAAATGCAGCCGCATGAAGGAGAGCCAGCCGACGATGATCGCGCCGGCGGTCGCCGCCGTGAAACTCGCGCCGCTCCGCCCCATCCTCAGCGCGTGCCACGCGGGCGTCCCCAGCGCGTCCGGCGCTATCGTGCACCAGCGGTCCACGTGAAAACTGCCGTAGCGATAGATGCTCAATAATCCGGCTGCCGAAGCCGCGACGTAGGCCAGCGCCATCGCCGCGACTATGGCGAAGAAGAATCCCCGCCGCGGTCGCCAGTCCGGCCCGGAGTTGCAGTACATCGAGGTGTGCGCGGCCAGCGTCGGATGATCGCGCTGCTCCAGGCACAGCGGCGTGGTCATCATGCTGATCGCCGCTTGCTGGTGGCTCAACCCCCGTCCGTGGAAAAGCTCGACGACGTAGGTGCTCGGACGGAAGTCGAGCTGCATGTAGAGCAGCCCGCTCTCCGCCAGCATGCGCATCAGTATGATGAAGATCAGCGTCATAAGGAACGTCAGCAGCAGGCAGGTCCAGAGCGGCAGCCCCGCCGCCTTGAACCAGCCGACGATGACCGCGCAACTGAGAAACGCCGCCCATGCCCAGGCGCGCTCCCGCCGCAGGTCGTGCGCGGCGGCGTGCGCAGACGACGCAAACGCCCGCAGCACGTCGGCGTAATAAACCCGCCCGACGTAAAGCAGAACGCCCAGATAGACGATGCAGCCGCCGGACTGCGCGGACCAGTTCTTCCAGCCCATCGAATCCGGCGGCACGCCGAGCATGTAACTGGCGACGTAATAAACCTGCATCAGAACGAACGCCAGCCAGATGCTCAGGGATATGTGCTGCGGGCTTATGAGCGTGACGCCGATGATCGAGAAAAAAATGTATCCGTCGAACATATAAGGGTGCATGTAGCAGAACGGGCGGACGAGGTAAAACTGCCAGAGCGTCCAGCGGCGCGCGACCTCCGGCACGACGGGGTAATAATCATGAATACCCCGCAGCAGGCCGAGGAAGACCACGGTTCCGAGGCCGATCCAGAAGGCGCGGCTGGACAGAAGGCGGTTGAATCGCGCCCCCGGCTCCGGCGCCTCGATGAGCGAGAGCGGAATCTGCGCGACGGGGAAGGGCAGCCGCTCCGAGCGCGCCCACTGCCGGAAACAGATCGCGCCCAGGCTCAGAACAAGTCCGTAAAGCCCCCCGAAGGCGATTGCCCAGAGAGCGAGCGCCCTGGCCCACGGCAGCCACGCGACGGTCCCCCACGTCCGCGTCCCGTTCTCGAAGTCCGCGCAGATCGCGCTGTCGGGATCGGTCGAGGGGACCATCCACGCGGGAATATCCTTTACGATCTCGGCCCATGGAACGGGACTCTTGAGCGCGAGGCGGAATGGCATGACAAGGCCCGGTAGAACTCCGTGTACCGTCCCCCACGCGGCGACTCCGGCGGCCACCCAGACCATGGCGAGGCTCAGGAGAATTTCGTTGCCGCTCATCGCGGCGGACGGAGCGACCCGGCGCAGCAGCGCATTGCCAAGCAGGAGGCAGAGATAGAAGGCGACAACGATGGGGCCGAGCTGCGTTCCGACGATGAAACTGTTCTGCAGAACGCCGCCGCTGACGTAATCCGCAACGGAGACGAAAACCGCGCCCGCCGCGCCGACCGCAAAACTCCTGACCGTCAGAACCGGAGTATCGTGACTCCCGGTTTCTTCAATTGCGAGATCGGTTGTCGCAGAGCCGTCTTCAGGTTCCATTACGGAGCCGTCCGGGAATGTGGCGGATCGCTTGTGCGTGTTTAGCGCGTAGGGCGGGTTCTCCGAACCCACGCGGCCTGGCTCAGCCTCAAGTTTTAGCGCAGGCGTCTCGCCTGCCCGTCATGGTCCAGCAAGTAGGGTGGGTCGTTAGCAGCGCGCAAGGCGCGGCGCGCAAAGCGCGATGCGTTGACCCACCAATGAGACTACAACTTGCGCCCGTGCCGCCGCATGAGGGCTTCGGCGTGATGCTCGCGCCCGGTCTCGCGCAGTCGCTTGCAATACGGCTCAAGCTGGTTGCGCGTGTGGAACGGGCCGCCCTCCCGCATGACGTTCCACATGGGATCAACATCGGAAGCGGAGCGCTTCATCATGTCCGCCGTCCACAACTCAAGCCGCGCAAGCCCGGCGTTGACCAGGTCCGGCCTTGCGGAGGCAAGGTTCTTCGTCTGATGCGGGTCGCCGGCGACGTCGAAGAGCATGACATCCGGCAGGTCCTTCAATCCGTCGTGGTAGGTCCTGAGCAGTATCCAGTTGTCCCATCGGACGGAGCGCTGGCAGCTCCACGCGCAGTTGCCGCAGACAAGCGTTTCGCGCCCGGCCTGGCGTCCCTCGCGGAAGACCGGGGCGAAGCTGACGCCGTCCCAGTCGGCGGGAACGCGCGCGCCGATCATCTCAAGTACGGTGGCGGCCATGTCGGTCTGATAATGTAATGCCGTGTCAACGCGCCCGCCGGGCAGTCCGGGCCGGCGGATGATGAGCGGCACGCGGGCCGTGATGTGGCAGGAGGTGTGATGATCGCCGTAGATGTTGAACTCGCCCTGGTTCTCGCCGTGGTCGCTGCTCATGATGACGGTCGTGTCGTCCAGAACTCCCTGGCGTTCGAGTTCCTTCAGGATCATGCCGCAGTGCTCGTCGGCGTAGCGGATGCCGGTGTCATAGCCGTCAATCCAGCGGACGTAATCGTCCATGTTCGTGATCTGTCTGGGAATGCGCGGCCACCCATCCGGGACGGGGCCGTTGCCGTAAAGGTCGTTGGCGCAATGCGGGCCGTAGCCCTCGAAGTCCTTCCGGATCTGCTCCTCGGTGAGCCATTCATCGAACGGCTTGCCCTCGAAGGGATTGCCGTATTCGAGCGGTGTGCGATACGGGGTGTGCGGATCCCAGAGGTTGACGTGCAGGAACCAGTTGTCCCTCTTCGCGTTCTGAGTGAGCCAGCGCAGCGCGACGGGGGAGACGTCCTGCGCGATTTCCATGCCGCGCTTGCCGGTGTCATACATCTCGCGGAACCCGCGATAGAACCACCACGCGGCATGGCGTTCTGCGAAGGGGCTGACGCTGACGGTGTGATACCCGGCGTCCCGGATGGCCGAAATCCAGGAATTGTGATTGGCCCCGTGGAAAAAGCCGCGCTCCGGCCCCATCAGCCGCAGGTCGGCGGAGGTTCCGCCGTGGTTGACTACTCCGCTGTGAATGCCGAATCGCCCCGTGAAGAGGGATGCGCGCGAGGGCAGGCACGGGGCGTCGCTGACGTAGCAGTTCTCGAAGCGCGTCCCCCCTTCGGCCAGGCGGTCGAGGTTCGGCGTGGTCTCGCGGCAGTAGCCGTAGCAACTCAGATGATCGGCGCGGAGCGTGTCAACGTCCAGGTAAAGAATTCGCATGACTCAGTTCCCTTTTCAGTGGGTTCTTTTCCGGCGGATTCAGGTTCGGCGGCGCGCAGGGCCGCTTCTCGGAGCGTTTGGATAAGTATAGCAGATGATGGCGCGGAAGACAGCGGGGGATGAAAGACAGAAGCGCAAGATTCGGCAGGGGGAGCCTTTGGAGCTTGTGTGAGAATTATTGATTGAGTCTTCACTGCGCCTCTTCGCCCGCTCTTGCGCTGGCGGCGGCGAAAGCGGACAATGCCGCCTTCCTTTTCAGTCGCAAATTCCCGACCTGCCTGCCTGAGATCCACTGCGGCAATGAAACGCGAATACCTCCTGTTCCTGGCCCCGCTGGGAATGTCCGTCGCGATGGGCGGCGTCCTGTCCATCTGCGGATCGCTGATCGCCATCCAGCGCGTCGGAATGAACTCCTTCGAGCTTGGCCTGCTGGGCTGCGTCGGCGGGCCGTTCTACATGCTCGTGTCCTACGTCACCGGGCACATCTCCGACCGGTCCCATCCGAAGCGGCTGGTCGTAGCCGGGGCCGTCAGCAGTCTGGCCATGTGCGCGCTTTACGTCTTCGTGTCGGAAAAGTGGCACATTTACGCCCTGGGGGTGTTCAGCGGCGTGTGCAACGGCCTGTTCTGGGCGCCCTTCCAGTCCTGGCTGCGGCACGAGCGCGAGGGCGACATCTCCCGCAGCGCAAGTTACTACAACATAAGCTGGGGCGGCGGCGAGACGATCGGCATCCTGATCGGCGGCAGGCTTTACCAGATCGCGCCGTGGATGGGCGTCATGGGCGCGGTGGGGGGCTGCGCGCTGGCCTGCGCGGTCACGCTGGCCTTCAAGGCCCGTCAATCCGCCCCGCGCGAAATCAAGCCGTCCCCGATGCCCGCGCCGCAGCCCGCGCCACAGGCTACGGATCCAGAAACCGCGCCTGCGTCATGCAAAGAGATGCCGACGCGGCAGGACCTCCTGCTCGGCTGGGCGGGTTGCTTCGTGGCGGTGTACGCCGGCGGGTCCATCGGGACGCAATTCCCGAAGCTCGGCACGGAACTGCAATTCACGCCCTCGACGATTTCGGACATCCTGTTCATGCTCAGGCTTGCGCGGCTGATCTACTTCGCCGGCTCCGCCTGGGCGGAAAGACTGCTGGCGCGCCCGATGACGGGGCCGATGCTTACGCTGGCCGGGATCGCGGGAATGATGCTGCTGTCCGCCGCCTCGCACCCGGTCCTGCTGGGCCTGGGGATGGGGCTGTTCGGCGGGTTCATGGGGTTGCGCATGCATTACGCGGTGGCGGTGTGCATGAACACGCCGCGCAACACGGGAAAACTCGTGGGAATAAACGAGATCGTGGTCATGGTCGGCCTGCTGGCCGGATCGTTCTTCGGGGGCGTACTGGCGCAGCACGCCGGACTGCGGTGGCCGTACCTGGCCTCGGCGATCCTGTTTGCGCTTTACGCGGCGGCAGAGACCGGAATCAGAAGCAGGAGCGCGTTGAAGCGGAACGCTCCTTGAGCGGGCAAGACCGGCAAATCACTCAACCAGCCGTCGGATCGCCCACAGTCTTCTTCCACCCGGCCAGCTTTTCCCGAAGCCGCTCCAGATTCTCCCGGTATTCCGTCCGCTCGGCCAGGTTGACGATCTCCCACGGGTCTTCCGCAAGATCGAAGAGCTGCGTCATCCGCATATCCTTCACCGTGTACTCGATCAGCTTGTAACGCTCCTCCCTGATCATCCGCTGAACGCTCATGTACGCCCCGAAGACCGAGTCAATCCCCGTCTTCGCTTCCCCCTTGACAAGCGGCAGAAGGCTGCGGCTCTCGACAGTCGGAGGAATCGGAATCCCGGCCGTCTCGCAGCACGTCGGGAAGACGTCGTGCAGGTAGCAGAGCGCGTCGGAGCGGGCGTTCTTCGGGACGCCCGGACCGGAGATGATCAGCGGCACGCGCATGCTGTGCTCATACATGTTCTGCTTGCCCATCAGGCCGTGCCGCCCGACGGCCAGCCCGTTGTCCCCGGCGAAGATGACTATCGTGTTCCCGGCGTGGCCGGCGTCGCCCAGAGCCTGGAGCACGCGCCCGATCTGATCGTCCACGTGCGTTATCATTCCGTAATATGCCGCGATATGCCGCCGGACAACCTCCGCCGTCCGCGGGAATGGGGCCAGCATCTCGTCGCGGATTTTCATCTCCCCGTTGTCGAACGGATGCTCCGGCATGAAGTTCCTCGGCAGGGCGATCTTTTCCGGGTCATACATGTCCGCGAACGGCTTGGGCGGCATTCGCGGATCGTGAGGGGCGGTATACGCGACGTACATGAAGAAAGGCTTGTCGCCTTCATATCGCTTGAGGAAGTCAATCGCCGCGTCGCTGAAAAGCTCGCTGGAGAATTTCGTCCCGATGCGCTGTCTCTCCTTCGGATATTTCCCGTCCGGCTGGAAATCGAAGACTGGAACCTTCGCGTGATTTTCCATTCCGCCGAAGAAGATGTCCGCTCCGGAGGCGAAACCCCGCGCGTATGACGGCGCGCCGTTGTGCCATTTCCCGGTTCCAAAAGTCTCGTAGCCGGCGTCCCTGAGCGTCCTGGGCCAGGTGGGCATGTCGCCCGGAATCTGATGCGGAACGCGATAAAGCCCGCGTCCGGTCAGGAGCGATGCGCGGCTGCATATGCAGACGGCCGGGCAGGTCGAGCCCATGATGTGCGCGCGCATGAAGGTCGTCCCGTCGCGGACAAGGCCGTCCAGCGTGGGCGTCCTGATCTCCTCGTTGCCCAGGGCGCGTATGGTGTCGAATCGCTGGTCGTCCGTGAACAGGAAGAGGATGTTCGGCCGTCGGCTCATGCGGGTTTCCTCCGCCGCGCCGGCGCGCGGGGCAAGCGAAAGAGCAGCCGCCCCGCCCGCCAGCGATTTCAGAAAGTCGCGTCTTTTCATCTGTTGATCCTCCGGAATCCCGCATGAGGTTATGCCCCCGGCGCGCCGTTTGCAAGCCCTCGCGCCTCACGCCCTCGCGCCGCGCGCGGAATGGCGAACTCGCATGGCGGAATTAATCAGGGGTTTCGTGGTAGAATGCAATCCCGGCAGGCGCATGGTCGCGCCGCGACGCAAAGCAACAAACGCAAGGAGAAGAGGAAAATGGCAAAGTCCACAAAGAAACAGGCAACCCTGAAAGGAAAACCCCTGAACTGGCTGGAGCTTGTTGACTACCAGAACGGGGCCATCGTCAGCCGCGAAGTACTAAGAAAGGGAACCGGCAATGTGACCCTCTTCGCGTTCGACGCGGATCAGGAACTGAGCGAGCATACCGCCCCGTTCGACGCGCTGGTGTGCGTGCTTGACGGGCAGGTGGAAATCTCCATCTCCGGCAAGGCGAGCGCCCTGGGCGCCGGCCAGATGATCATCATGCCCGCCAACAAACCCCACGCATTGAAGGCCCTCTCGCAATTCAAGATGATGCTCATCATGATCCGGTCTGACTGATGCTCGCGCATTGCGGTTGCGTTGAACGGGCACAAAATCGTCCTTTCGCTCGGGTAACGAGCCGGGAATACATAATCCTTATTGTGCGAGAATCAGCGGGATTC
Organism: Planctomycetota bacterium; assembly: GCA_022711755.1. Taxonomy (GTDB): domain Bacteria; phylum Planctomycetota; class Brocadiia; order SM23-32; family JAKLEA01; genus JAKLEA01. The sequence goes on along the minus strand of JAKLEA010000014.1, from coordinate 49,731 downwards.
CGTAACATGCCAGCCAACGAACCTCGGAAGCCGTCCGAACTCCGGATGCCGCGCGGGGCGGCAGTGCTCCTCGTCGTCCTGCTCATCCGCGCCGCCATGCCCGCAGCAACGGCTGAGGGCGCAGAAAGCGAAACAGTCGCCTTCAGATTCAAGCCGATCAGCAAGGATTTGTCTGCTCTCTCAAAGCGAACTCTCGTTGCCGCGGCGGGGGAGAAGATTGAGATCGAGGGTGGCCCCACCGGAGGAGTTCCGTTATCCGGCGTAAGCAGGGCAACCTTCCGATGGACCGGGACCGGCGGCGAGGCGAAGATCATTCTGACCGATGGGAAGACCGTCAACGGGGCGATAAAAAGCCCGGGGAAAGAGATCGCCTTCTCATGCCTTGATCTGGAAATGGCGATTGAGGTTCGCCTTCGCCTGAAGGCCATGGCATCCCTTGAGCGAGCCGCCGCCGACGCGCGAAAAGGGAATCCCCCCGGGGATGGCTCAACGCTGTCGGCGAAGGTACTGTCCGGAAAAGACCGCGCGGTCGAGATGACCGTCGGGCATTTCATCGCCGGGGACGATCCGGACAGGGAGAACGCCCGCGCGATGGGCCAGACCCTCGAGATAGCCATCGGCGACGCCCGCGTGAGATGCCCGCTGGGAACAATCAGAAGCGTCAGGTATCAGCCCCCAAAGTCCGACGCCGCCCCGGTTCCGGACGCGATCACGCGCGGGGACATGCTCCTGACGCTGAGCGACGGGACGGCGCTCAAGGGAACGGGCCTGCCGCTGACGATCCGCGGGACCAGCGAAGGGCTGAAGACCGACGCTCCGAAGTGGGACAGCGCGGAATTCCGATGGCAGGCGGCGGAAGCGGCGCCGGTTGCCGATGGGTCTGCGCGCGAGGCCGGGACGGCGCTCTTCGCCGTATTCACCTCGGCCGGCGGCGTCGCCTCGCCTGAAATTCTCGTGGGCAAGGTCTCGGACAAAGGCGTCTGCGTCAACTGGAACGGCGGCAGGGAGCAGACGTTCGAGATCGCGACAAACGAGGGCGAAAAGACGGTCCCGCTCTCGCTGATCAAGTCCATTGCCGTCCAGGACGGCAAGACAACGCTGGAACGCGACAACGGCGGACGCCTGACCGGAACCGCAAAGGCGCAGGAGTTGAATGGCACGGCCGAAGGCTTCTTCGCCGAGGCCGCGAAGTGGGAGCGCGCCCAATTCACATGGAAGAAGGTTGACGGACCGCCCCCGGAAAGAACCGGCGACGATCCCGGGGCATCGTGGGACAACATGCTCTACGAAATCGCCGCGTTCCCCGGCATGTCATTCGTCCTGGCAGACAGGCTTCTGGAGAACGGCGGCTCGTCTCCGCATCAGAATATTTACGCTTCATGCGGAGGCGCGGACCTGATCGTAACGTCGGGCTGTAAAATCTACGGCTTCGGCCCTGATTTCGTGATCTTCCCCGGCGGGGAAAGAGCGCCCGTCACGGCCAGGCCGGGCGGCTGGCACGTCCTGGTCTGCGAGCGCCGCCCGGGCGTGTCAATGCGCCTCATCTGCCCGGCGGACGCGATAAAGGGCATGGTATCAAAGGGACGCGCCGACACCTCCGCCGCACTGAAGCTGTGGGATGACGGCATCACCGCCTCGGCCTCGCGTCGCTGGAAAATTACCGACGCCGACAGGCGGGAAATAACGGTCTCCAACCTTCGGGGATATCACTTCGGGAAGGATTACGACGATCCCGGCGCGGGATACTACTACGTCGGCGGATACCTGACCGAAGATGCGCTGCTGGGCGGGCCTTGCGTCGCGGTTGACAATGGCTCCTCCACACTGCACTTCGCAATGAAGGAAGTGAAGAAACTTGATCTTACGGACGGGACGGTCACGCTCGGCGAAGGGGGAACGCACAGGTTGCGCGGATTCGCGCACCCGAAGCACAGCAGGGACGACATTGACCATTTCATGCGATTCAAGCGGGAGGAGCAATGGAAGTCGGCGTTCCTGCTTTTCGATACCAGGGTGGGCGCGGTCGCAATGCCATACTCGAAATGCGCGAAGATCGCGGCTCTCGATGAACCGGCCGCCGACGGCGAAGCCGGCGCGGCGGCATCGAATGCCCCCGTCAGGATCAGCGCGCTGACGCTGAAGGGTCGCGTGGATATGGCGGAGTGCCGCGTGTCATACGACTGCAAGGGGCGTTTCCCGAAGTCCGCGTCGGACAGGGACGCCGCGTCCCTTATGCTTGTTCTGGGGCGGGATGAGGACGACGACGATCCGCAGGAAGTCAGCCTGCCGATGATCGCGCTCCAGCAATCCGAAGGCCGGGCGGAGGGCATCCGCCTTGCCTGCGTCAAGGAACTGAGCATTAAAGACGGCGTCGCGACGGCGGAATTACGGGACGGACGCAAAGCTTCAGGCTGGCTCGCGGATTCCCTGCTTGTCGGCAATGGGAAGGACGGGGAGATCAAGATCAAGATGGCCGACGTGGTAAGACTGGAAATCATCGTCGCCGAATAACCCGCTGCCGTCGCGTCAGGAATTCCCGGAAAAAGGCAATTCGCGCTCCACGTAACGCCTGACCTCCTCGACGCGCTCCTCCGGCGGGCGCGGTGTGTGGGAGGCGATGAGGTCTTCCGCCTTCTCATGCGCCCGCTGCTCCATCGTCTTCGCGTCCCTCCCCCCGGCGCAGAGTTCGTAGCACGATGCGTAAAAATGCTCCTTTGACCGCAGGTATTCCAGTGTCATTCCGTCTTCAAGGAAGTTACCGCCCGGCCCGGCTTCGAAGATCGAGCGCAGGGCCAGCTTCTCATCGCCCGCGTCAACGCCCTGCCTGAAGCGCTCAAGCATCTCGATGACGTCGTGGTGGATGACGATCTGCGCCGCGCTCATCCCGCATGCGTTGGCCATCGAACCCATGCCGTGCGCCAGGTTGCAGCGGGAGAAGAACGTGGCAAACATGCCCATCATCGTCTCCAGCCCGTTCTGAACGCCGAAGCCGGAGCAGAGGCACGAGAAGTTCCCCGTCATCGTCGGCAGATCGTGCGCCTCGCACAGCTCGTTCATTGCCGCGCTTGCCAGATACTTGACCGGGCCGCTGTACAGACTGTCCATCGTGGCCATGTTCATCTCGTGCGCGCCGCCTCCCCCGCCGATTGCGGCGGAACCCGGCATGATGACCTGCGACGCGACGAGCATGGCGAGATATTCCGCCCAGGACTGGACAATAAGCCCCGCCACGGTGTAGGGCGCGGTGGCCCCGGCGATGGCGCACGGCCCGACGTTGCAGACCACCCCGCGCTCCAGAAAAATCCGCAACTGGGTCAGGTTGAACTCTGTCAGCATCAGCGGGCTGACGACCGGGACATAGGCGGCGAGGATCGGGTTTTCCTTCAGGTCGCCCCCGGCCATGATCTCGGCAATGTCAATCCAATGCTCCGTGTCCCGCAGCGTCCCCGGCGCGCAGTGATAACTGCATGTCGTGTTCGAGACGAGCGCCTCCAGCGCCTTCAGGACGCTGACCCCGGCGTCAATGCCGGGAATCGTGTCGTCCATCAGGTGAATGTTGTCCACGAGCGGCAGGGAGTCGGCCAGCCGCGCGTGGAGGGCTATGTCGCCCAGCGTCGCCTTCCGCAGCGTTCCCGGATAAGCGATTATGATCGGATCGGTGACCAGGGAGCCGTAATGACGGTTATCGGAGTGAAGTTCCAGCCTGCGCCCGTCCAAGCGTTTGAGGAAGGGCCTGCGGTTGACGGTCGCCAGGCATTCAGCGACAAGCTCCCCGGGCAGGAGCATTTCATCTCCCCTCAGCCCCGGCGCGGCGCCGCGCCGGAGCATGTCCGCGCGGAAGCGGGCGTCGCCGACGCAGACCCCGCGGCGCTCAAGCGTCCGAAGCGCGGCGTCGTGGATGCGCGCGGCGTCATCCGGGGAAAGGACCTTCAATCCGCAACCCAACATTCGATTGCCTCCTCTGAAGGGATCGGCGGAGACAGGTCAGTGACGGCCGCAAAGTCCTGGAGTGCGCTCGTCAGCAAGGCTGACGCGCTTGCTTGCGCCTTTGGGCGGCAGGCTTGCCTGCCACCGCCGCATAATACGGCAAGGCGGCAGCAAGTCTGCCGCACTCCAAGTCGGCAGCCCGCGCCCGTGACTGACCTGGCACGGCCGGCGGGGGATTCAATGCACTTCCTTGGTCAGATACCGCGTCAGCGAGACCTTCAGGAACTCGGCGGGGCCGTACGGCTGGCGGAAGATGCGCCATTGCAGGGCGTATCCGTAAGCGAACTGATACAGGAGCTTGTATAGCGACTCGATCGGCAGGCTGCACAGCAAAGGCATGACGCGCAGGAGGCCCGGATACTCGACCCCGAGCGCGAAGAGCTTGTGCAGGTTCTCGATCATGAGCTTCTCGCGCCGGTCGCGGAATTTGAGTTTCGAGACGGCGTAGAAGGTCTGCGGTATGTCCGCGCCATCCTCGAAGAAGCCATTGTCGCGGGCGTACTTCCACAGCTCCGTGCGCGGGTAGGGCTGGAAAAGGGAGGACCAGCCGAAGTCCGCCCTGCATTCCGAACTCATCCGGCAGGTTTCCAGCGCGTCATCGAAGGTTTCCCCCGGGAGTCCTATGATCGCCTGGGTCGCGATGCGGATGCCGTTCTCGCGCAGCGCGCGGCAGGCGGTCAGGATTGTCTCCCGCTTCATGCTGCGCTTCAGGATGCCGTTGCGGATGCGTTCGACGCCCGATTCGACGCCGATGTAGGCGGCGCGGCATCCGGCCTCTGCGAGCAGGCGGGCAATGCGGTCGTCAACATGGTTTGCGCGAATGTTCACCCAGAAGGGCAGGCCGATCTCGCGCGGGAACTTGTCCCGGAATTCCTGCACCCACTCCGGATCGAGCGTGAAGATGTCCGAGGAAAACGCGCAAAGCTCAAGCGGGTAACGCTCCTTGACCTCTCTGATCTGGCGGATCATGTAGTCAACGGAGTGAGTCCGCAGCCAGGGGCCGCGCCCGCTGTACATCTTCTTGAGCGCGTGATTGAAGCAGTATGTGCAGGAATACGGGCAACCCCGGTTCGGGAAGAAACTCTTGTGGCTGTCCTGCGCCAGGTGCGGCGCGCCGGCGTAGACGGTCTCACGGTCAGGGAACGGGAGGGCGTCAAGTTCGTGGTTCAGCGGACGAAGCTCGTTCCTGACGACGCCCTTCGCCGTCTTGACCCAGAAGTTCAGAGTGGCCGCCGGGTCGCGCCCGTCCCGCAGCCGGTCGCAGAACTCAACAAACGCCTCCTCCCCCTCGCCCATGCAAACGGCGTCCATACCGTCCTCTTCCACAATTTCCGGGAAGTAGGTCGGATGAGGCCCGCCCATGACGGAGATCATGCGCAGCTCCGGCAGTTGGCGTTTGATCTCCCGGTTCAGGGACAGGTAGTAGGCGTGCGATCCGGTTGTGACGCTGTACGCCAGGACGTCGGGCCTGAACTCCCTGACGCGGTCCAGGAAGTCCTTGCGCGTGCTGAACAGGAAGCCGGTCTCATGTCCGCCTTTCCTTAGCGCTCCGGAAAGGTACATGATGCCCAGCGGTTCCCAGAAAGCGATGTTTCTTTTGATGAAGAGTATTTTCAAGGCTGTCTGCGTCTCCCGGGCGTTGCCGCTTGCACACTATATCGGGCCGCGCGGCATTCGGCAACGGCGTGGAAGTCTCCGCGGCGCGGAAGATCCCGACATTGTTTGCCGCTTGACTAACCCCGCTCCGGGCGGTTAACCTTTCAGGTCAGCGCACATGAACTCCAACCGGAAAGGGGATTTAACGTGCCAGTAAGGTTCCGCTGCAAGGAATGCGGCGCAAAGCTGGAAGTTCCGTCCAGCCATTTCGGCAGGAAGGCGTTCTGCACCTCCTGCGGGAAGCCGATACAGGTTCCGCAGCCCGTTCTCCATCACTGTGACACCTGCCGGAAGAACTTCGTCCTGAACGGCAAGCAGGAAGGCAGACAGTGCAGGTGCGGCGGAAAACTGTCGGCCAAGCAGATATTCATCAAGCGGGACCCCAGCGAGGTTTCCCGTATTCTCAGCGTTGACGAGCTTGAGCGCGAGCTAGGCAAACCGCCCGATGCAAAGGAATAACCTTTCGCCGGTCCATGCCGGGCCGGCGGCGCCGCAAAGACCGAACATGACACTCCCGCGCAGGTTTCCACGCGTGTTTCGCAGTCCGGCATTATCAGTCATTGTCGCTTTTCTTGCGGCGTCATTTTTCGGCGCTTCCGCCGCCCGGGGCGAGCCGCCGAAAACCCTGTTCGACGCCTTCTCGGAAATCGTATATGATATGGAGATCAAGGACGTCCCCGCCCCGCCGGACTGGTATGACCCCGCCGCAAAGCCGATTTTCCGCTTCGCCCAGATCACCGACATTCACATGCACGACGCGCTTCCTCCGTATCTTATTGAAGCGTTGAAGTTCATTGATTCCGAGGTTCATCCGGCCTTCGTCGCGATCACGGGCGACAACGCAGGCAACAGCGCAGTGGAGCGTCAGCAGTTCCTGAAAAACCTGCTGGATAAAAATCTCAAGGCCCCCTGCTACATCATCCGCGGGGACAACTGGGCGCGCAACTTTTCCAAGGTGTTCGGATCAACCCGGTACGCCTTCGAGTGCGGCGGAATCCGATTCGTATTCACTGGCCTGGACCATGACGACGAGGGCCATGGGATCGGCTATTTTGCTGAAGACACATGGGCGTGGATGAAGAAGGAATTCCAACCGGAAACGGACATGCCCGTCATTCTCCTCATGCACGAGAACGTCTGGCCTCCGGACTTCTCCGACGCCGGCAAGATGGACCGGATTCTGGAGGCGTCCCCCTGCGTCGCCGCGACGCTTACCGGGCATCTGCACCCCGACGTCGAGTTCAAGTTCGGGAGGGTCAAGCACATCTGCGCGCCGAAATTCGGCCAGACCGGGCGCTACCCCTTCAAGGTATATGAGGTTCATGAGCGCCACATCGCCGCGCGGAGCATTGAATGGCAGGACGGCCGGTTCCGGATAGTGGAAAAATATCAGAAGATTGACCTGCCGTTTCCGATAAAATCCGCCGGCGAGACAAAGGTGGAGGGTTATCGCGAGCTTCCGCCCCGGGAGACGTCCTTCGACCTTCGCGCGGAGGATTACATGCCGACGATCATGGTCCAGATGTCCGTCTTCGCGCAGCGGACGGGAATGCTGGAAAAGTATCTTGAAGTCATGTCCGCCGCGAAGCGCAAGCCGCCGAAAAAGACGGAGAATCCCAAGTAGCGCGCAAGATGCGCTCATAGTAGATATGGGGATGGACGCGACGGATGGGGGGGGCGCTGAATGATGCAACGCATGGCTTCCCGCAAAATGCCCTGCCGGCATTGCGTCTTGTATGCCGGGCCTGATCTGAATAAACTCCCGATGTGGAAACCGGATCCGGACATTCCGAATCACGAGATGCGAAAGGAACCCGCCAGATGGCCAACACCGCGAAGAAAACGATAATTGGTCCTGACCTCCCGAACATACCGTGGGAGAACAGGCCGAAGGGTTGCGCGGACGCCGCGTGGAGATCGAAGCGCAACCCCATCATCCCGCGCGACCTCATCCCGACCTCCAACAGCATCTTCAACAGCGCCGTCGTCCCCTTCAAGGGCGAGTTCCGCGGCGTCTTCCGCTGCGACGACCGCTGCCGCAACATGCAACTGCACTCCGGGCGCAGCAGGGACGGGATCAAATGGGAGATTGACGAGCAGCGCATAAGGTTCCAGTGCGACGATCCGGAAATCGCCCGCTGGGGCTACGGTTACGACCCTCGCGTCTGCTGGATCGAGGACCGCTACTGGGTCACGTGGTGCAACTGCTACCACGGCCCCACCATCGGCATCGCATACACCCACGACTTCGAGACCTACCATCAGATTGAGAACGCCTACCTGCCCTTCAACCGCAACGGCGTCCTCTTTCCGCGCAAGATCGGGGGCAAGTACGTCATGCTCAGTCGCCCCAGCGACAACGGCCACACGCCGTTCGGGGACATCTTCCTGAGCCAGAGTCCGGACATGATCCACTGGGGTTGCCATCGCTTCGTCATGGGACGCAAGGGAGGCTGGCAGTCCACGAAGATCGGCGCGGGACCTATACCGATCGAGACGACCGAGGGCTGGCTGATGATCTATCACGGCGTGCTGACGTCCTGCAACGGCTTCGTCTACAGCTTCGGCGCGGCCCTGCTGGACATCGAGCAGCCGTGGAAAGTCCTCTATCGCACCGCTCCGTACATCATGTCGCCGTGGGAGACTTACGAATGCGTCGGGGACACGCCAAACGTCGTCTTCCCCTGCGCTGCCCTCACGGACGCGGCGACGGGCCGCATCGCAATCTACTACGGCGGGGCGGATACGGTTGTGGGATTGGCTTTCGCCCAGGTGGATGAGTTGATTGAGTTCGTGAAGGCGAACTCGGAGTTGTGAGTCCCATCCGCCTTCCGTCGCGTAATGTGGTTGCTGACAGGCTCGACCGATGGGATACTCCATCGCGCCGGATTTTCTTGACACGTTTTGAACCGCGACTCTACAATTAAGGTTGGGAATTTGTTTCCGAGCAATGCGGACTCCGTGACGCCATGACCGAAGCTCCAGCCGAAGTGCCAGTCGTCATCGCCCAATCTCCCAGGCCCGGAATAGGCAAACGCCTGTTCAGGCTGCTGGGGCGGCTGTTGCTGTTCATATTGAAGGGCATATTCAAGCTCATAGTTCTGCTGGCCAAACTGGTCTGGCGGATGCTCAAGGACAGGCGCAAACCTCAGGCCGACGAACCGGGCAGGCTGCTTATCCCTGAAATTGATGACGATGAAGACCTTGCCGAAGACCCCTTCATGGCAAGATTGAAACAGGTGGAAATCAGCGGCAGCCCCCGCCCGGCAGGCGCTGGACTGGGCAAGGCTGAGGCGGAAGCCCTGCCGGAAGCGGAGCCGATGGATGACGTGATCGAGACGAAACCTACGAAGCCGGCGAAACCGACTCCGAAGGAATCCTTCCCGCCTCCACCGCCCCCGCCGCCGGACACCCCCGATTCCGCCCCGGCGACGCCCATCCACGAGGAGGCGATCACCAGACGCGCAGCAGGCATCACCCCGCACAAGCTCCCGGCATTCAGCGAAAAACGCGGGAGCGACAAATGGCACCCCCCCCCGGAGGTCCGCAACGCGCCCATCCATACTTTCGAGGAGGTAGAAAGTAGCGAGCGGATCGAGCTTGACGAGTTCCCCGAGGGCGGGGAGCTTGCCAAGGAGGCCGAGGATCTCCTCCAGTCAATGGATAAGGAAGAAGAGGACGACCTCTTCAATGATCCGGTGCTGACGGGCACGGGCGCGACGCCGCCCGCGCCGGTGGAAGACGGCCCGGGAATTGATCCCTTCCAGGAGCCTGTCAACAAGCAGGTCATGGACGTCGGCTCCTTCCTGAAGGCGCTGGAGGATTCCGGCGTAATGGCCCCATTGGATAATGTGCCGACGGACGTAACCCCGACGGTCGGGTTGCGGGTGAATCACTTTGTCGTGTGCGAGACGGATTCCCCCGAAGGACCGGTTGTTTTCAGGGCGAGGATACTCTCCGCTGACAAGGACGAGCTTATGCTCTGCCGCGAAAAGGACGACTGCCAGAGGGCCAATCTGGACCAGGGGGCCAGGGTGAGTCTTACGTACCGCAGCGAGGACGGCAGGTCGCACGTCGTGCGCGCCCCGGTGTCCGCCAGCAGCGGGCCGGCGTCGCCGTGGTTCTCGATACAGATGGAGGAGGCGCGCGGGAGCATGGGCGCCGGCAAGGACGGGGGGGAGAAGAAGGAAGCGGCGAAGGAAGAGCCGGAATTCCAGTTCCGGGCGCTGCCGAAGGCCCCGCTTCCGGGAACGATCCTCACCGACGAGCCGCTGCGCAAGGGGCGCATTATCAAGCTGGACAGCCGTGGCATGATCATGCGCACGGAGGACAACATTGCGCGCGGGAAATACGTTGTCCAGGACTTGCAATGCAAGGGCGTCGTGGCGGGGTTGGAGCTGCAGGGGTCGGTCGTCAAGTGCCGCGCCGATAAGCATCCGACCCCGGGATTCCCGTTCATATGCGAGGTTCAGTTCGCCTTCCTCTCCGCGCAGACGCGCAAGAATCTGGAGCAGATGGGCGCGCAAATGTATTCCGCAATCCCGGAAACGATCTGAGCCTGTCCGCTTACGCCGCCGCATTATGAAGCAGCCCCTTGAAGAACAGCGCGAACGCATGCTTGAGGATCATCTCCGCGGACGCGGAGTCGGCGATCCGAGGGTCCTGGGCGCGATGGGCAGGATTCCGCGCGAGTTGTTCACCCGCCCGCAGGACAGAATCCGGGCATACGCGGATAGCGCCATGCCCATTGACCTCGGCCAGACGATCAGCCAGCCTTACATCGTCGGGTTGATGACGCAGGAGCTTGCTCCCGCCGCGGCGAGTAGGGTATTGGAGATAGGAACCGGTTCGGGATACCAGACGGCTGTGCTGGCGGAGCTTGCGGGGGAGGTTTTTACGGTCGAGCGTATCGCTGAGCTTTCAGAAGGGGCACGGGAAGTTCTGTCCGGGCTGGGATATGCGAACATCAGATTCATGATCGGGGATGGGACGCTGGGATGGCCGGAACATGCTCCGTATGACCGCATCATCGTCACCGCCGGCGCGCCGCGCTGCCCGGAGGCGCTTATCGAACAGCTTGCCGAGGGCGGGAGGCTCGCAATCCCGATCGGCGGCGAGTCTTTGCAGCAGCTTACTGTCTTCGAGCGCAGGAGCGGGGCGGTCATCAAGCGCGAGGTCTGCGGCTGCGTCTTCGTGCCGCTGATTGGGCGGGACGGATGGGCGGAGAGACGCGAGTAATCCCCGGCGGGACCAGACCGGCGGCTTACGGCGTGTCAATAATCGTCGGAAGGGCGACGTCCTCCCCGACGCTGATGTCGGACAGGTAGATCATCCGGCGTCCGTCTCCGTCCGCGTCGCCGAACGCCGAGACGGCAGCGCCCTCTTCCAATGTAATACGTTTTACATCGCGCGCGACAATTCGAGCGCAGGCGGAGAAGTCCTCGCTCACCGCAGAGAGTCCGGCTATCGGCACGGCTTCGAACTTGATCCCGTATCCGTTCAGGCGCGTCCGCGTGACGAATTCGTTCGGGCCGAGCGCCGGGCGGTCCTTGGACACCGGCGCCGGGCCGGGTTCGCTCGCCTCGACGATTCCGATGACGCACGTCACGTCGCCGAAACACAACCGGCTGCGCCCGTCCGCGTTCTCCGCGCTGATGATCGTGTAACTGGTCCGGTGGTCTCCGCTGGAAATCACCGCGACGCGCCCGATGAAACGCTCCGGGGCGGCGAGCGCCGGCTCAATCTCGATTGCATTCTTATCGTACAATACGCGGGACACTTTCGCGCGGACAATCCCGCCGCCCGATGCCGCCGCGCCGCCGGCTTCCATGACGCTGCAACCCGCCAGGTAGGTCGAGACCTCGCCGGTTGACGCTTTCCGTATCGCGCCGAAACGCCCCTGGAAGCGAACGCCGTCGGATGTCTCAATCATTGCGGTCTCGTCAAGCGCGCTGCAGATTGTGTCAGTCGCCAGACTGTGGCGAATCCGCAGACCGACCCATCCTGCTTGTCGCGCCGCCGCCTCGTCCTTCGCCGTCAGCTTTTCAACCCCGGCGATTGACGCATCCTTTTCGAAAGGCTCGATGACGCTGATGAAATCGCTGCGGGCGGTCTGATCCTTCCCCGCCGCGTTCCTGAGCAGGAGCCATTCCATCCGCTCGGGGTTCCCGCGATCCAGCTCCGGCTCAGCAAGGGCGAGTATCGCCTCCGAACATGCGTTTTCCGGAACATGCAGTCTTAATCCCCTGGGCTTCTCCGCATCGCCTGCGGCCCGCCACGTCGCGCGCCATGCCCCCGCCGGACGGCTGTAGCGCGGCTTCTCCAGGTAGTAATACCCGTTGCCGCGATAGTCGAGCGTCGGCCTTTTGCCGAACGGCGCGTCCCTGCCCGAGACCGTTCCCGGCTGCTCCGGCCCGAACTCCACACCCTCGAAGGAAAGTTCCGCGCGCGGCAGTCCGTGGAAGGAATAGTCATGCTTCCGCCCGCCGGACACGCGGAAGACGTCAACCAGATATGAATCGGCGGGGCCAAGGTCAATCATAACAACGGTGCGGCGATAGAGATCGCAACCGGGGTAGAGGCGTTCTCCGGACGCCTCCATGACGCGCGCCCATTTCCCGTCCGCCAGCATATGCAGCGATCCGGGCGGCTTTCCCGCGTGGCCATTCTCGTCAATCAGGACGGTGTAATGGCTCGCCGTGCCCATCGTCCATTCGTAGGCCTTGTCCCCCCAGTGCGCGGGGTAGCCCATTTCCGGCAGGTAGCTTGTGCCCCTTCCGATGTATTCGATGTTGAGCCGGTCCTTGTGGTCGTGCCACGCGCCCTGCGAGCCGTAATACATGGCGACTGCGCGGGCGTTATCCCCCGAACCGCTTTCCAGGACGGCCAGGCCGTAACCGCCGAGATCGCGCGTTCGAGGCGAGAGCAAGTATGGCGGTTTTTCGGCAAGAAACACGCTGCGCGTCGGCTCGTCAAGCCTGTCCAACAGGGGAGTAACGTCCTCGCCGCATCGCCTTAGCTGGCGCAGGAAACGAAGATCGCCGGTTTTCTCATAGGCAAGACGGAAGTTCACAGGCGACTTGATCTCCTCCATCGGCTTCATGGCGTGGCCGGTGTCCCCGATGCTGGGCACGTAGTTTTCAGCCACGATATTATCAATGTAATAATCGCTCATCTTCTTCAGCCTCGGCGCCCAGGGGGGGACGCTCCACATGTCATAGCCAAGCTCCTTCATGGGGCGGGCCAGGCGATAGAGATTCGTCCACCACATGCCGTTGTAGCCGGGGGAGCCTTCGCTGCCCGCGCCGTCCTGCGTCACGCCGTTATAGAGCAGAACCGCGATCTCCCCGCCCCCGTACAGCAGCCAGTCAACCATCTCTTTCGTGGTATGGCCATAGGCCGGATCGTCGTTGTTGATCGCCCTGACGGCTTGCATAAGATGCTGCTGCCATCCCATGTTGCCGTGGATGTTCCTGTCCAGGTAGGCCTTCACTATTTCCTGCAGGAGGTTTTGGAGGATGTAAACGCGCGGATCCTCGATTCCCTTTGTCTTCAGGAATTCGACAGCCGCCGGATCGCTCAGGACATCGCGGACATTGTCGTAGGCTGCCGGGTAGGTCGTCGCGCTGCTGTTCTCCCAGACGTAGTCGCAAATCTTCCCGGCGTATCCGCTCGGCCACCTGCCGATATGCACCGCCTGGGCGTTGTAGTCCATCTTCGGATACTCGCTTGCCAGGCGTCCCAGCATGATGACGGCGCGCCGCCCGGCCTCCTCATCCCCGGTTATAAGATAGAGTCGCGACATGCCGGAGATTGCGCCCGGGACAAGCTCGCGCCAGACCTGCCAGAAAACATAATACGCCACGAAGTAGAACGGTTCCCCCTTCTCGTTGATGTATCCGAATCCGTCGTCGAAATATTTGTCGTCCGGCCCCGGCTTGAGCTGCCCCCGCGCCGTTGTCCAGGGTTTGAAGTCATTCGACGGGAAGACCGTTTTGCAGATGGGGCATTGAACCTTGAATGGGCGATCCGGACCGCGCTTCCAGGGGTAATGCCCGGCCTTGCGGAAGATTTCCCGCCCGCAGATCGGGCAGCCCCGGTCGAAAGCGACGTTCACGGCCCGCAACTGCGCCGCCGGGGGGATGAAGTTCCACAACTCCTCGTAGCTCATGGCGAAGTAATGATCCAGCGACTGACGTAGCTTCTTCGCCTCCTCCTGAACCGCCGGATCGGCGCGCAGGCGGGCAATCTCTTCATCGCTGGTCAGGGCGCGGCGGGCGGGGAAGTCCGCGTCCGATCTCGGCGTCATAAGCGCAAGTATCGCCGCGCAAAACAGAATCATTCCGCATTTCTTGTGCCGCATGTCTCGCCTCCGGTATCGTCTCGCCGCATTCAATTCTACACCGCGTCCGCTCGTTCCTGAATAGGATTGCGCAACCAGGCGCCCGTTGTGATAATGCCCATCATGCGGCGGACCCGCGGCATTGCGTCTGCCGCATGCGTGATAATAAGAGCGATTCCATTCCTCAGGAGATTCATCAATGGTCAAGATTTGCTTCCTCGGCGCCGGCAGCACCGTGTTCGCCAAGAGCGTGCTGGGCGACTGCATGCACGTTGACATCCTCAAGGACGCGCAGATCAGTCTCGTTGACATTGACCCCCAGCGCCTGGCCGATTCTGAGAAGATGTTGAAAAACATCAACCGGACCCTCGGCGCGAAGACGACGATCAAGGCTTACCCAGCCGCCGATGCGAAGAAGGCGCTGAAGGGCGCGGATTACGTAGTCAACGCCGTGCAGGTCGGCGGCTATGAGCCGGGAACAGTCATAGACTTCGAGATTCCGAAGAAATACGGCCTTCAGCAGACCATCGCCGACACGCTGGGCATCGGCGGCATCTTCCGCGCGCTGCGCACGATACCCGTCATGCTCGACTACTGCCGGATCATGGAGAAGGTCGCGCCGGGGGCGTGGCTGCTCAATTATACGAACCCGATGGCGATGATCACCGGCGCGATCCTGAAGGCGACAAGCGTCCACACCGTCGGCCTCTGCCACAGCGTCCAGGGCTGCGCGAGGCACCTCTGCTGGATGCTTGAACTCCCGCACGACGAGTTGAAATGGAAGATCGCGGGCATCAACCACCAGGGTTGGCTGCTGGAGATTTCACGGCACGGCGAAGACCTCTACCCGGAGATCAAGCGCCGCGCCCAACTGGAGCAGTACAAGCACAAGGACACCGTCCGCTTCGAGCTGATGAAGCGTTTCGGCTACTATGTCACAGAATCCAGCGAACACACGAGCGAGTACGTCCCCTGGTTCATCAAGACGAAGGCCCCGGAACTTATTAACCGCTTCCACATCCCGCTGGACGAATACCCCCGGCGATGCATCGGGCAGATCAAGGGATGGCAGGAGATGCGCGAGAAGCTCGTTTCCGACGAACCCCTCCAGCACAACCGCGGCGGGGAATACGCCTCATACATCATTGAGGCCGTCGAAACCGGCAAGCCGTTCACGCTCGGCGGCAACGTGCTGAACAAGGGGCTGATAACGAATCTGCCGACGAATTGCTGTGTCGAGGTTCTTTGCGTCGTGGACCGTAACGGCGTCACGCCGACCTACGTCGGCGATCTGCCGCCGCAGTGCGCCGCGCTCACGCGCACCAACGTCAATGTGCAGGAGATGGCGATCGAGGCGGCGCTGACGCTGCGCAAGGATCACATCTACCAGGCCGCGATGCTCGACCCGCATACGGCGGCGGAGTTGACGATTGACGAGATCGTCGCCATGTGCGACGACCTCATCGAGGCCCACGGCGACTACCTGCCTAAGTACCATTAAGATCGCGCGCTGCGGGATTGCTGATGAAGGCAATAATGCTGAATGGCGGACCGGCGCTTCGGGACGACTGCCCGGAGCCTGTCCCAGGCGAGGGAGAAGCGCTGGTCCGCGTCACGCTCGCGGGAATCTGCCGAACGGATATTGAACTGGCGAAAGGTTACATGAATTTTCGGGGAATCCCCGGGCATGAGTTTGCGGGCGTAGTCGAGTCGTGCGAAAGCCGTCCGGAACTCGCCGGGCGGCGCGTGGTCGGGGAGATCAACTGCCCGTGCAATTCCTGCCCAACCTGCATGGCCGGGCGCGGGAACCACTGTCCGAACAGAACCGTGCTGGGGATCTCCGGGCGGGACGGCGCGTTCGCCGAATGCCTGACGCTGCCGGCGGCCAACCTTCACGAGATTCCGGATAATGTTCCTGACGAGCGCGCGGTTTTCACCGAGCCGCTAGCCGCCGCATTCGAGGTCCTGAAGCAGGACGCCGTCCGCCCGTCCGACAGCGTCCTGGTGATCGGGGACGGCAAGCTCGGGCTGCTCGTCGCGCAGGTCTGTAGCCTGGCCTGCGCGGACGTATCGCTCCTGGGGCGGCACAGGGAGCGGGCGTTGACGCTTGCCGGGAAAGGCGTCCGCTGTTTCTTCGGCGACGACCTGCCGGCGGTGCAATACGACGTAGTGATCGAGTGCAGCGGAAATCCGGACGCGATGGCCAACGCCCTCCCGCTCTGCCGTCCGGGGGGAAAGCTTGTTTTGAAGACGACCGTTGCTGGGAATCACGCGGTCAACCTTACGGTGGCGGTCGTCAACGAGATCACGATAATCGGATCGCGCTGCGGGCCGTTCGAGCCGGCGCTCAGGGCGCTGGAGAGAGGGGCGATTGATACGGACGCGCTCATCGAGGACACCTATCCGCTGGAACTCGGCGTGTCCGCGCTCAGGAAGGCGTCCGAAGGCGGCAGGCTGAAGATGCTGCTGCGGGTGTGAGGCGGATTGGAATGCGGGAAATAATGATCGGCAGTAAAGGATGGAAGCTCTGCGCCCATGCTGTATTGTTCGGCGCGTAATGATTCCGAGCGGATCAGGAGAACCCGCCCTACGCGTTGCGTCCAACCGGCCTTCCGAACATTCCGGAAATCCCGGCAGGGTGTCACTCAGCCGCGTATCTGAACTTGAAACGCCCCTGCGGGGCGACGTCGCCGCTTATGTAAAAGTCCATCACGTCGCCCGGGCGGACGTTGTCCGCCCACTTGAAGTTCAGCGCGAATGCCGCGCGGCCTTCCGGCAGCCCGAGCGCCGCTCTGGGGACGGCAAGGTGAAGCCGATTGCCTTCGACTCGGAAGGCGACCTCGGCGACCTTCTCCCAGTTCCACCCGCCGACGCATCGCTCAAGGATGGCCCTGTCCGCGCCGGGGGGTGTCCGATTGACGATGAAGTTGCGGCCCTCCCAGTTTGCGCCCTTCGCGCCGGCGACCTCGATGAGCAGCATCATCCAGTTCGGATCGGTCCGGGGCGTGATCGCCTTTTCTGTCCGCGCGAGGAAGTAGAGATTCCTGTCGTCCCTGGCGACCTTCATGGCAATGAGTTCGTTGCGGCCCGTGTCGTTCCTGTAATGCAGGTTGGCCACACCCGCATGATCGCGCGGGATGGTCTCACCCGCGTGGTCGCTGAACTCCGGGCCGACGTCGTTCCACTGATCGAAGCCACCGCGAACGTCAATCGTCTTCGGGGCGGACGCCTTCGGCAGTGGCGGCGCGCCCTTGTAGCGCCTCACGCCGTCCACAAGCTGGTAGTAGTAATGGTCGAGATGCCCGCCCTTCATAATCTCGATGTCGCGGCTGAACTCCTCGTCGAACTGGTCCACGAACATTACCGGCTCGTTTTCGTTGCCGTAGCGCCCCGCGATCCACTCGTTCCAACCCGTGACCATCACGAACGGGGGATCAAGCTCCAGGGCGCGTTTCCACTGCTCGCGGGCGTTGTGGCCGTGGTTGACCGCGCCGGGGGAGCGGTCGAGCTTGCCGTCGTGGAAGCTGCGCCCCCGGGCGTCGCCCCGGCTCATGTTCGTGACCTGGCCGTCGCTTGCGCGGAGGTTCTGCGCGATGGAGACGTTGACCTGCTCCGGCCTGTCTGGGTCGGTCGTGTATCCGTAGGGCTGCGGATACGCCGCCTCCCAATGCCAGGCATAGGGCGTGTTGATCATCTGGAACGGCCAGTGGGCCTTGCGAAGCGTGAAGAAGTCCTTGACCGCCGGACCGGCCGCGGCCGGATCGCAGATCAGAAGCGGCTTGCCCTCCCAGCGGAACCAGATTTCCGGGTAGAGGCCGGGTTTGTAGAGGTCGTTGAGGAGTTCGTCCGCCGTCGCGCCGGCCTCAGTGTTGGTCATGAATGTTATCTGCGGGGTTCGCCCGCCCTCGCGGCGGACCTGCGCGAAGACTTCGCAGAGCTTCATGTAGACGTTCTTGTAGGTGACGCGGTTGGTGGTGTCGAAGATCAGCGTGTCAACGCCGGCGTCCGCCAGCAGGTGGGCGTGGCGTCTTAGCACCCATGGATCTGATACAAGGTAATATCCGTAGAGCGGCTCGCCCCAGAAGTGCATGTGGCCGGCAGGCCCCCACGGAGGCGAATCCGGATTCCGCAACGCGTCGGGATGCCCCGCCATGATTTTCGAGACGTCGAACGGCCCCGCGCCGGGCTGGTCGTGCTGGCCGAGCCAAAGGAAGTAGAATATGCCCACGAAGCGGTTGGGCTTCGGCGGACCGACGGACTCAGGGGTCGGCAGCGCGCGCCCCAGCCCGTCAACAGCCGGCCACGGAACGCCGGGGTTATCCGAGAATTTGTTCATGTTGGTCTCCGTAACGGAATCCGCCGCAGCGGCGGAAATCATCAACGCTAACGCCATGCCGGCGAGAGCGACAGATGGCGCTTTGCGGGTTACCTTCAGGAACGAGACTTTCTCAATGGCCGTATGAATCGCAGCCGCAAGGCTGCGCGGCGAAGCGAGCTTCGCCCGACAACAGGGCGGCAGCAAGTCTGCCGCACTCCAGGGTTGGGCGTCCGCGGCCGGCCCGTCGCGCTTGTGTTTCGTCATTTGAATTGCACCGAGTAGAGGTCCGCGTCCTTCATTGCAAATCTCAGTCGCACGGGCTTGCCGGCGAGGTTGCCGAATTCGGACCTGCCGCCCCATGTCACCGTCCGATCAAGCGAATCGCCGTAAATCTCGTCCGCCTCCGTGAGCGAGAATCCCGGTATCGGCTTTCCGTCGGCGTCCTGAATCTCGCAACGGAGGCTGCCGGCCCCGCTGGTGGAGTAGTTGATGCGGAGCGCGACCTTCTCCCCGACGCTGAAGACGAGGGGCTTCGTCGTCATCTCTCCCCCCTTCATCGGGGCCTGGACGGAAACGAATCCGTTCACGCGGATGCTGAAGCGCCGCAGGCGGGACGCATCGCCGCGGTAATAACCCTCGGTGGAGTAGATTGAAAGCTCATCGGGCGCGCCCTGAAGGTCGGACTTCGTCGTCACGACGCCCCATGCGGTCATGTTGTTACGGTTCACCCAGCGCTCGCCCTGAAGCCCCGGTCTGACAAATGCCTCGGCCCACCTGTTGAAGTTCAGGCCGTCGCGGCTCGTCATGAAGATGCCGTCGGAAACTCCCGCGTGTTCGTGCCCGTCCACGTTGCGGTCCGGAGTGAAGCGTTTCGGAAAGCCGAGGAAAATGTGCGGAGCAAGGGGGCACTGCGTTATCTGGTTCGTGTAAAGGTGCTCCATCTGCGTACCGGGATATTCAAGCCAGACCGGATCTGTCCAGACCAGGAAATCGTCGGACGTCCCCGTCATGATGTCGCGGAATCCGTCCTTGAAGCCGCGATGGAATTCGACGTAGCGTTTGCGGTGCGTGTCCCAGAAAGCCAGGTTCTGAGAATCAAACGCGCCCTTGGTGATGACCGGCGCGTCGGACATCAGCGACCAATGGATCCCGTCCGGGGATTTATATGCCATCAGCCCGCCCTTGCCGCTTGCCAGCGCCTTGTATCGCGCGTCCGCCGCGCAGGCGGGATTGGCGTCCTTGAACGGAGCGAAGTTATGGACGCCGCCGGCGACGATGATGCTGTTGTCCTTCGATCCGTTGAACTCATGAATACCAAGATTCGGCCTTGTGAACGTCTTGCCGTCGCCGCTCTCCGCGTAGCAGGCGAACTCCGTGTGCGTCTCTTTTCCGGGGACGTAGTGCGATCCGCGGTAGTAAAGGCGATAAATGTCGCCGTCCTTAAAAATGGTATGGTAACAGCAGGTATTGCCCTCCCACGGAGCGTCGTGGACTATGGCGACGTCGTGCGGGACCGGATAATGGAGCGTCAGGCTCAGGCCGTCTAGCCGCTCAATCAGAAAATCGTCAACCAACGGCTCAAGCTGCGAGCCGATTTCGATTGCCTCCGCGCAGAAGGCCGGGGAGGCGGTCAGCGCGAATGAGGCGAACAGCGCAGCGGCTGCATGGCGATAACTCATGCCGTGTCTCCTTGACGGGTTTTCGGGGAACCGGCTGAACGGAAAAGCCAGTTGACATTATAACTGTTGCCGCGGATGCTGAAAGCCAGCAACGGTGGGCGAGTCGTGCCTCGCCCGCAAAAAGCGGCGTCGCGCTTTTCAAGCGCGCAGCCGCCGCAGTCCAAAACAAACATTTGCGTTGAACACATACGATGACACCGCACAGGCAGAATCCGAAGGCGCTCAGTCCTCCCTGATTCCTTTCTCCGCGCAGAAATCGTGGAAGCGTTCGACCATCCTGCAAAGCGCCTCGGTCACGGCCTTGAGCGATTCCTCGCGGCAGCGGACGCGGCCCGCGTTGTAATCCCCCCCGGCGCACGGCAAGCCCAGGAAGCAGACAGCGCGGCATTTGTCCCGGTAGACGTCAACCTCATCCTGATTGGCGATCGGATCAGGGCAGCCCTCATAGAGATCGTATTCCATCCCGCGCAGGGCCACCGTGGCGAATTCCCGCATCAGGGGGTCGGCGCATTTCTCAATGACGAGTCCCTTGCCGGTCGGCGTGCCCGTCACGTCAACGACGATGACGAAGTCATGCGGGCTGAGCGTCTCCAGCACCTCCTGCGCCCCGGCGAAATCCACTTCCTCGCCGTAGGTCAATTCTATTCTCACGTTCTCCCGGTCCATGCGTCCGGAGAAGTAAGCCTGCATGACGCTATAAACGCCGGAGAAGTTGTCGAGGTGGCCGAAGACCGTTCCGTCCGCCTCCCGGGCGAGACGGTGCGTCATAAAACCCGTGTCGGCATGGCAGGAAATGACGAGCATGAAGTCTCCATCGCATTTAGCCCTGAAATCGTAAAAACTGAGGACTGTTTGTAATCATAACAGGCCGGCTTGTTACGCGGGAAGAGTCTGCCGCGGCATAAGGCCGGCAGCAATAAGGTCAAACGCCTTGATCGCGCAGGCAATCGCCTGTCGCGTCATTTTCCATGTCTCGGCGCGGGTCGGGGATGGCGCGCGGTCTGGAGCGGGTAGGCGCAGGGCCGTCGCCCGGACCGCCGCCTCGCCAAGCTCCCTGAAACCGGTTGCGCTTCCGATGTCGCCGTCGAGCATCTCGCGCGCTTCAAGCGAAAGACGCGACCATGTCAGTCTGCGGGTCTTCCGCGGCAGGCCGCGCCGGATTTCGCGCCAGCGCGCCAGCGCCTTCCGCTCATGCGCCGCATGGCCGAGGTCAACCGTGCCGAGAACGTGATGCGGAACGCACAGGTCCTGAAGCATGTGAACCGCGAACATAAGGCTCGCGAATGCCTTGTCCCGGTCTCCGCGTGATAAGTAGCGGAAAAAGCCGCCGCCATAGAATTCCGCAAGGTCAATCGCGGACGGGTATTTCTGATCGTCCCACGCTTCGCCGCCGGCGACCATGCGCGCGCCGGGACTCCATTTCAGGAATTCCGGGTCAAACGGTTTGCTGTCCGGATGGTGGCGGATACGCGCCTGCGACAGGTCGGCGATCCTTCCCGGCCACTGCATGAACGGATCGCAGTCCCAGCAGTAGCCGTCATACATGCGCGCGACCTTCCCGCCTCCGGCAAGGTCGCCCATCGAGCCGCAATACGCGAAGTGCTGGAAGCAGGTCGGATTGCCGAACCGTTCCATGACAGCGCTTGTCAGGCCCCGGCTGACGCGCAGGTCCCTGATTTCATCCGCCGCCTTGACGAGGCGCTCAAGCCTTCGCGCGGAGTTATCGTCTCTTATGGCATCTGCGACGGCGCTGACGTTAATCCCTTGTGGAGCCTCCAATGGATTTTCCGCCCATCGCTTCACGAGCGCTGCTGCGTCCCGGACGGCGAGCGCGTGATGTGCCTTCTCCATATCCCCCCCCTCTCTATTCCGGCGATTGATCCCGGTTTCCCTCCGCGTCCGGCAAGTTCTGAGATTGGTTGTCTTTCCCGGCGGAGTTTCGGACCGCCTCGCTGAATACCGCCCCCCCGGCATCCGACGCCGCCTTTCCCGTGGCGAAGACGTGCCTGACGGCCAGTTCGCCGAAAAGGCTGTTGCGTATGTCCACGACGGCCAGAACGGGCGGGGCCTTCGCGCCGCCTGCGTCGTCCCTGCCGACGGGGATTATTGCGCCCTCGAATCGGTGATATCCGATCTGCGCCTCCGCCGGGGCCTCCCGGGCGGCGGACGCGCTGACACCGAGCTTCGTGCAACTGACGAACACTAGCGAATCCCCGGCGCAGCCGGAAAGACCCGCAATGAACAACAGACACGCCGTGATTATGAGAATCTTCATCTCTCCAACCTCTCCTCTCTGAACATTGTTTCCATCGGACTGCGGCTGTCGTAAATGACAGTCCAAACACGGTCGCTTTCAGCATCGGCCATAACCGTGACACTGCGCATGCACCCGAGATTCACTCCACGTCCTGCGGATGCGAAATCCAGGATCAGACCGGCTCCGGTCATCGCCTCCATCCGGGTTTGCCACCTCCTGCCGGAGTCGGCGTTGGGCCAATCCTGGATTGTCATTAAGGAGAAACCAAGCGTGGTCGTAGCGCAGCCATTCCGAACCGCCAGAGCCAGAGGCGGGACGAAGAACAAGCGCCGCGCTCCGATTCGCTCTCCCCCCGCGCGTTGAGTCGGCGTCGCGGTGGTTCTGACGCCAGGTCCGACGCAGATACCGTTGTCGCCGGTATTTAAACTGAGGTCAAGGAGGGAGAGCGGATTGTGGATGACGGTTGTGCGCGCATCGGTCTTCTGTAGAACAGCCCCGAACCCTATCTTATGGATCACGCCCCCGTCCCCGAGCGTGGCGCAGCATCCCGCCGAGAGCCAGCCTCCAAGCAGGCATGCTGACACACGCCGGACGGTATTGCGCCGACCCCACCCAACACCGGTTCCCACCGTAAGCCCCCCGCAACTGTTTCCCTCTGATTGCGCATATAATTCTCTTTCAGGAGATGGGATTGTCAAACCGATAGCGGGCGCTGCGCATTGCGGAGGGAGAACAGGTCGCGACTATCCGCCATAAACCATCCCCATCGGCGGATTAATCCGACGAACGCGATTTGCAGGACACCTGGGCAAATCAGACTTCCGATGCCGGAATTGATATCAGCGGAAGGGTGGTTATACGGGGCGTGGCGATGCGATTCAGCAGGATCACAATATCATCCGGCGCTTTCTGCGGACGCGCCGCCTTTTCCCCGGGAGAGAAGGAAGAACGCTGCTGCCCGGCAACGCTCACAGCCACCCGCGTCCGGAATTGCGCACTACTATATGTCTGTGCCATTCCGATTTGGTCTCCGGGAAGTCGGCGCGGAAATGAACCCCGCGCGTTTCCTCCCTCTGCCTGGCGCACATGGCAATGAGTTTCGACGTGGTGAGCATGTTCTGAAGCGCCCAGCCTTCCGGGGAGTCGAATATCTTGTCCATGACGTAGCGGCACCAGAAATTGATCATTTCCTCCGCGTCGTCAAGGTTTTTCTGATCGCGCACGACGCCGACGTCGCGCCACATCAGGCTTCGCAGCGCCGCGCCCACATCCTCAAGGTCCAGTTGGCCGTATTTCGGCTCGCCCAGGATGCCCTGGACGCTGTGGAGGAACATTTCCTCCTTTTCGGTCGAGACGGCGGCTGCGGCCTCGCGCCCGGCGATGCCGCCGAAGACAAGCCCTTCGAGGAGGGAATTGCTTCCGAGCCGGTTTGCCCCGTGCAGGCCGGTGCAGGCGACCTCCCCGCAGGCGAACAGGCCCGGCATGCTCGTGCGCGCGTCCTGGCCGACTTTGACGCCGCCGATCATGTAATGCGCCGCCGGGCGCACAGGGATCAGGTCGTGCGCCGGGTCAATGCCGAAACCGGCGCACAGGCGCGTTATGAGCGGGAACCTGGCCTTGAACTGTTTTGCCGGGATGTGCCGGACGTCAACGTAGACGCACGTGCCCTTCGTGCGGGCAAGCTCTTCGACGATGGCGCGGCTGACGGCGTCGCGCGGGGCAAGCTCCGCCGATTCGTGGTAGTTGGGCATGAAGCGCTCGCCGCGGGAGTTGACCAGCAGTCCGCCCTCGCCGCGAACGGCCTCGGAGATCAGCGCGCGAGTCGCCCCGGCCACATAAAGCGTCGTCGGGTGGAACTGCATGAATTCCATGTCCATCAGCTCAACCCCGGCGCGCCAGGCCATCGCCGGGCCGTCGCCGGTGGCCACGGGGGAGTTGGTGGTTTCGCGGAATATGCGCCCGCATCCCCCGGCGGCCAGGATCGTCTGCTTCGCGCGGACGAGGAAGACGCCGCGATCCGGATGATATGCCACGACCCCGTCGCACCGCTTCTGCACGTCCAGCAGGTCAATGGTGAAGACGTTCGTGAGCATCTGGATGTTGGGATTGTCCTTCACGCAGGCCAGCAGAAACTTCAGCACGGCGGAGCCGGTGGAGTCGCCGTCGGCGTGAAGGATGCGGCGCTGCCCGTGCCCGCCCTCCTGACCGAAGGCCAGCTCCCCGTTGTCGCGGTCGAAAGCGAAGCCTTCCTTGATCATTTCCCGGATGCGTTCAGCCCCGCGCTCCACGACCAGCTTGACGATCTCAGGATCGGCCAGTTGCTGCCCGGCGGAGATGGTGTCCTCGAAGTGTTTCTCCGGGCTGTCCCACGGCGCGATTGCGGCGGCGATTCCGCCCTGAGCGTGCCACGTGTTGCAGTCCCGCGCCCCCTCCTTGCACACGACTGTGACCTTCACGGACTTCGCGGCTTCAAGCGCCGCTGAAAGGCCGGCAATCCCGCCGCCGATGATGAGAACGTCGGTGAAAATGTGCGGCAGATTGTGACTGCTGAACTGGACGAGGTAGCGTCTCGGGTCAATGGGACGTTTCATTCAAGTCACCATGTCGGGAGAAGATCAAAGGCCGGCTGGAATTCCGCCCGCCGGCAACCCACTACGTGTGATGATATGCTCGCCGCTGCCGTGGCGCAAGGGGATTGGGGGGAACTCGAGCATGGAGTCGATAACGGACGCGCTGTCCCGGCAGGGACACATTGCAACGCGGTATAGGTTTTGCATCCCCGACGCTTATTTTGGTGCGTGGTGGCTGCGCGCTTGAAAAGCACGACATCGCTTTCCGCCGCCAACAAGACGGCGCGCGGCAGCATCAAGATTATGCGCATGGTGATTTCGGTCAAGTTCTCGCAAGAGCGGGCGAGTCGTGCCTCGCCCGCTGAAAGCGGCGTCAAGCCGCCGCAGTCCAAAAGGGGCGCGAGCGTCTGATGAGATACTCATGTTTTCCTTGCTTGTTCTTCATGGCCAAACGGGTATCCTGATGCCGGTAGGCAGGGCAGTCGTTCAATCGCTGAAGACAAGGAAGGCGGGTCCAGGTGAGCGCACAGGATTTCGTTTCGATAGAGGACCGCGCGCTGTCGCGCGAGCAGCGGGTCTGGCGATGGAAGGTTCTAATCTCGACCTACTGCGGCTACGCGGGTTTCTACCTCGTCCGCAAGGTCTATCCGATCTGCAAGACGACGATCGCCAAGGAGTACGGCATTGAGCTTAAGGATATAGCGCATATCTGGAGCGCGTTTCTGTTCGCCTATATGCTTGGCCAGTTCATAAACAGCTTCATCGGTCGCAAGTGGGGGCCGCGCGTTCTGCTGCTGGGCGGGCTTGGCGTCTCGATGGCAATCAACATCGTCTTCGGCTTCGCCAATTCATACTGGACCTTCCTCGCATTCATGTTCTTCAACGGCCTGGTCCAGGCCGCAGGCTGGCCGGCGACGGTCGGCTCGGTCGCCGAATGGCTGCGCAAGAAGGAGCGCGGCGAGGTCATGGGCATATGGTCCACCAGCTACACGGTCGGCGATATCGTGGTGAAAGGGCTGGGGGGATTCCTGCTTGCGCATTTCTCGGCAAAACTCGGCGGACATTACGGCGTCCGCTACGCGTTCCTGGGCTGCACGGTGCTGGCCTTCGCGGCGTGGTGGATTCTCTTCTTATGGCAGCGCAACAGGCCGGAAGACGTCGGCCTTGAACCGATTGTTGACCACGCCCATTCCAATGAGAGAGCGATTGACGCATCCTCGGCGGAGCGCCTCACGTTCGTCCAGTATCTGAAACTCGCGCTCAATCCCGTCGTCCCCATCATGGGTTGCTGTTACTTCTGCATCAAGTTCCTGCGCTATGCCCTCGACTCCTGGCTGCCGACGTTTCTCAATCTTCAGGGCATGGACGTCGGAAGGGCGGCTTATTACTCCTCGATCTTCAACTGGGCGGGCGTGGCCGGGATGATCGCGGCGGGGTTCATGCTGGACAGGATTTTCCGCGGCAAGTGGGAGAGGCTCTGCCTCGTCATGGGGATAGGGATCGTCGCCAGTTACATTACCGTCATGGTACTGGGCGGCAATCCGGTCGCGCTTGCGGTCTGCTACGGGCTGGTCGGGTTCATGGTGTATGGCCCGGACAGCATCCTCGTGGCGGCGGGCGCGATTTCCGTGGCCGGTCAGCGCAACGCCGTGGCAATCGCCGGGCTGGTGAACGGCATCGCCAGCATCGGCCCGGTCGTGCAGGAGGAGGTCATCGGACGGATCATTGACAAGGAGAACCCCGTCCGCAGCGTCAGCAACTGCAACCACCTCTTCCTGGGCATGAGCGTCGCTTTCATTGTGTTGATGCTGATTGTCAGTTGGCGCGTGAGCATTGCCCGCAATCGCCTCGAGAATCAGCCTGCTGAAAAGGCGGCAACCGCATGAAGAAACGCCTGCTTGTCACCGGATACGGCGGCTTTGTAGCCGGCAGCGTCGTTCGCCAGGCGGCAGGCGCATGGGACGTCTGCGCCGTCCATCAGTTCGACTCCGCGCCGGAAATCCCCGGCGTCCGCCGTCGTCAACTGGAACTCCGCGACACAGCGCGGCTTCGAGAATTCTTCGCCGAAGAGAAGCCCGACGCCGTCATCCACATGGCTGCGCTGGCGGACATAGACTATTGCCAGAATCATCAGGATGAGGCCGAGCAGGTCAACGTCGGCGTCACCGCGGAAATCGCCCGCCTTTGCGGACGGAGCGGGGCGAAAATGATCGCGTGTTCCACGGACACCGTCTTCGACGGCGCGAAGGGACGCTACACGGAAGACGACCAACCGCATCCCGTCAACTTCTACGGCGAGACGAAGGTCCGCGCCGAGAAGGCAGTCAGGGAACTGGCCCCCGGGAGCGTTGTCGCGCGACTGTCTCTCGTCGTTGGACTGCCGGTTCTGGGAGCCGGGAACTCGTTCCTGGCGAAGATGGTTGAAAGTCTCGAAGCCAGGAGGGAAGTCCGTTTCCCGCAGAACGAAATCCGCACTCCGATTGACGTTATCACGCTTGGACGCGCCCTGCTGGAACTTGCAGGTTCCGAGTTTCATGGGACGATTCACCTGGCCGGATGCACGAGACTGAACCGGCACGAGATGGGCCTGCGGATCGCCGAACGGCTCGGATACCCCGGCAAGCTTGTCGTCGCCACGGACTCGAATTCGATGCCGGGGCGTGCTGCGCGGCCCAATGACGCTTCGCTCGACAATTCTCTGGCGCGAAGGACGCTTCGGACGCCCATGCTCGAACTGGCCGACGCGCTGGAACTGATACTTTCATCAAGGGAGAAATGACACAATGGCATCTCCACAAATAAAACACGGTCTGGAAATCAAGTTTGGGAACGAATACGGCCCCGAGGAGGAGCGCGCCGTTCTGGATATTCTTCACAAGAACGCCCCCACCAGCGGCGAGGCGTGCATACAGTTCGAGAAGGATTT
This sequence comes from Planctomycetota bacterium, assembly GCA_022711755.1. Classification (GTDB taxonomy): domain Bacteria; phylum Planctomycetota; class Brocadiia; order SM23-32; family JAKLEA01; genus JAKLEA01. The sequence continues at coordinate 21,997 of JAKLEA010000014.1, read as the reverse complement.
CGCGGCGTACTGCGGGACGAAATACGCCCGCGCCTGCTCCAACGGAACCGCCGCGCTCTTCCTCTCGATGGTGGCGTTGGACATCAAGCCCGGCGACCGCGTCATCACGACGCCGCTCACATGGATAGCCACCGCCGCCGCGCCGGAGGTCCTGGGAGCGGAGATTGACTTCGTTGACGTTGATCCCGTCACATACAACCTCGATCCCGCGAAGCTTGAGGACGCAATCACGCCCGACACGCGGGCCATCATCCCCGTGCATCTCTACGGCCAGTGCTGCGACATGGACGCGATTCTGGAGATCGCGGACCGGCGCGGCGTCGCCGTGGTGGAGGACTCCTGCCACGCGCTTGGCGGGGAATACAAGGGGCGCAAGGCGGGCGCGATGGGCGCGACGGGGTGCTTCAGCTTCCACGAGCAGAAGAACATCTCCACGCTGGGCGAGGGCGGCATGGTCGTCACGAATGACGGCGACCTTTTCGAGCGCGTCGCGCTTTATCGCTCGCACTGCACGCGCGTCTACGGGCGCAGCACGAAATACTGCAGCCTGGACGAAATGCGCTTCCCGATGGGCAAGCGCTTCTGGTGGCAGGACTTCGATGACACAGGATACAACTTCCGCATGACGGACATACAGGCGGCCGTCGGCGTCGAGCAACTCAAGAAACTTGACGCGCTGAACGCCCGGCGAATCGAAAACGCTGCATACATCACGAATGGGCTGAAGGGCGTCAAGGGGTTGCGGACGCCGACGGTCATGGAGGACTGCAAGCACGTATTCCATCTTTATCCCGTCATGCTCGATCCGGACTCGCTCGGCATTAATAAAGAGGATTTCGTCTACAGGATGCTGCATGAAAAGGGCGTCAGGATCGGGACGCACTATATCCCGCTGCACTGGACCACGGCGTTCCGCAATCGCGGTTATGAACCGGGGCAGTTCCCGGTCGCGGACTCGGTCGGCGAGCGGTTGGTCACGCTGCCCATCAACCCCCGGCAGACGCGGGAGGCGCTGGATTACCTGATCGAGAGCATACGCTCGCTCTGACGGCAAATCGGCACGGCGCCAGCCACGGACGCGGCAAGACACCCGCCGACAACGCAGAAGGGCGGGCCGATGGACGGTTGTTGACAAAGCGATTATAATTAAGGAATAGAAAGCGCATGCACAGGCAGGAGGTGGAAGCCGGGAAGAAATCGAAACCGAGAGGGCTTGCGACGCTCCCGGCGGCATTCAGAGAACGGAAGGAATGGAAAGATGAAGATTTCGGAAGTCAGGAAAAAGGCGAAATGTTTCGGGATTGACTGCAAGATAACGCGCAGCAAGAGGGAACTGATCAGGGATATCCAAAAGGCGGAAGGCAACCCGCAGTGCTTCGACACCGGGCGGGCCGAATGCCCGGAGAAGGAATGCTGCTGGAGGGAAGACTGCATCCCGCGCGGGTGAAACGTAAAGAATATGCTCTGGCCCCGGCGCGGGGCGGCAAACGCCAGAATCGTCTCAGCCGGTGAGAATGTCAACCATTCAGGAATCCCTGGATATCGCAGCCTGATATTGAGCGGGCACGAATGGCTCATCAGGCGACATGATATTGCGATTGTGCGGCCCGCGGAACAAAGAAACATGGCTCCCCGCTGCGCGCGGATATTTCTATTGAGTTGGACATCAAGGGAAGAAATCATGGTGAAAACGCGCTTGACATCCCGGCAGGCATTGAGTATGAATATTTGTCTTCCCGTGGGGGATTAGCTCAGCTGGGAGAGCGCGTGAATGGCATTCACGAGGCCACGGGTTCGAATCCCGTATCCTCCACCATCTTCATCTTGTTCTATATCCCTTGCCTGGCCGCCATTTACAACAACCCCGCTTTTGGCCTCCGCTCCCTGGTGCACACCGGTAGCACAAACTTCCTCGGAACGGACTCTCTCGGCCATCCGCTCGACAACCCCTCATAGTATTCGATCAACATCTCGTCGCCAGATATCGTAATTACCTCGTATGTGCCTTTTCGGTTCTCGTATCGCTCGCCCGGCTTGAAATCAAGCTGCTCTCTGTCCCATGATTCCTTTCGTGCCTGAGACATTTGCCTTCCTCCTACCTTTCGGACAACGTTGGACCGAGAACACATCACGTGAACAGGATTCTACGTTGGTGTTAATGTCTCGTATAGGAGATTCTCATCACTCTCGCCCACCTACTGTGCGATGGCGTTCGGGTAACAGGTTGAATTCCTGTCTCACCTATCCAGGGGGACATTGATCAGGGACATCGTCTCGGTTGAAAGCAGGCCGATCTCCTTGACCCGCTGTCCCGTCATCTTCTCCCACGCCCTGGCGTACAGGCGGACCTGGGGGGCGTACTGACTGACCAGTTCGTCGGGCGTCCTGCCCCGGTCGGTCTTGTAGTCCACGATGACCCAGCCGTCGGCCTCCCTGAAGACGAGGTCAATTCCGCCTCTCATGTGACGACAGACTGGGCCTTCTTCGGGGGTCAGTTCCTCAATCATGGTCTCGAAGGGGACCTCGACCATCCACTTCAGGCTTGCCCTGGCGCGTCTGAGGGTCTCCGACCCGGCCACGACGCGGGCCATCTCCGCCAGCCCCTGCGCCGACTCGACCTCAAGACCATGCTCCCTGCAGGACGACTCGGCAAGACGCACGAGGTCGTCCCCCGGGTTGCGCATCGCGGCCTCAAGCAGGGCATGGATGACGCTGCCCCTCTCCATGCCGTGCTCGCCTTCGGGATTGAGGATCGGAACGGCACAGCCGCCGGCACCGCCGCCCGCTGACGCTTGCGCCCCCCCATCCCTGCCAGCGGCAAGGGCATGCTCCTTTGCCGCCCCCTCAAGGAAGGTCGGCTTTCCAGCCTTTGCGCTCTTTGACTCTATCTCTCCCAGCGCTTCCCTTACCTCTGCGGAAGTCAGCGCCTGTTCTTCCGCCTGCGGGGCGGAAGCCTCGTCGGGAGCCTTGATCTCGCCGTCGGGCTGGTTGTCTCGCCAGGGATCATCCGCTGTGGAGTCCTTTGGTGACTTCGACGGGCGGGCAATCACCAGCGCCGAGCCTGCCCGGGTGGCGGCTACGTATTGAAGCCGCGTCATCTCGGCTGACAGGAATGCGCTTTCCTTCTCGGCCAGCTCGTCCCAGCCCTCGGGCTGGGCCAGCAGCGTCGCCCCGCCGAACCTTGACGCTGATTTCTTCTGTATCAGCATGTAGCCGCATACCCGGTCGCCTGAACGGTCTATGTGCGTGGTTGCGTCCGTGTTCCACTGGTACAGCGGGTTGCCCAGGAAGACTACGGGCGCCTCCAATCCCTTCGCCTTGTGCAGGTTCATGACCCGCACGCACGGCTTGTCCTCCGACAAGGCCGAAACGGCGTCGTATTCTTCTTCTTTCTCGATGAGCTGCCCCAGATACTCGACCATCTGAGCGACGGTCCACATGTCATCCCGAGACTCTCTCAGGAGTTCGAACACCTTTGAGAGGCTGCCGGCGTCAACCTCGCCCCCGGGCCGGTGCCCCGCCAGAACCATCAGCCCCGAGTCCGATGCGATGCGTTCCACTGCGGATACGGCTGGCATGCTGTCAAGCCACTTGCTGTATCTGCTCAGCTTGTCGAATGCATAACCTATGGACTGGCGTGTCGCATCATCCAGTTTGTCAGGAACCGGTTCACGATAGTCGAACCTGCCCTTGGCCTTCTTGAACGCGTAGAGCTGCGCGTCGCTGACGCCGAACAGCTCGCTCCTGAGCGCTCCGACCAGGAAAACGGGATTGTCGGGATTGGCGACGGTGCCGACGCACTTGTAGAGCAACCTCAGCTCCGCCAGTTCATTCAGGGCGCTACCGCCCGTAACGCGGTGGGGGATTCCGTACTTCTGAAGCTTCGAGGCGTAGAGGCTCAGCGGAAAGTGCACGGGTGACAGGATGAGGAAGTCGCCGGGGTTGATCCTGCGCCCTCCTCCATCACGCGCAATGTCGGGAGCAGACGCGCATCGAGGCCCCTCATCCGTCGTGTCGCAAGCGACGGCGTCTCGCCAAGCGAGACGACACCTTCTCCCGGGGGAGAAGGGGGACCGCGCCTGCCCGGTAGCGGGCAGGTTGCGGTGGGTGAGGGGAGATTGCGCGTCACCGTCGCTATCGTCTGCGACGCCGCGCGCATCTTTCTCCGAACACGCCACCGTGAGCCCCTCGTCCAGCGCGTTGCGTATGATCCGCGCAATGCGTTCGGCCTCCTCGTCCAGACGGTCGTCCTTCTGTTTTTTTTCCGTCTGGGTGAGTCTGTAGACTCCATCCAGAGATCCCCCGATAAGGTCCGCCTTGCCCACCCCGAGGCTAACATACTCCGGGGACTCGTCCGTCGCCTTTGCGGGAAAGGCAGGGCTGAAGGTCTCATTGACCCAGTTGATGATCCGAGGGGTGGAGCGGAAGTTGGCGCTCAACTGAACACACATGCCGCCATCATTGCCGGTGATGATCCTCTTGACCTCGTTGTAGGTGACGATGTCGGCGCGCCTGAAGCGGTAGATTGACTGCTTCGGGTCGCCCACGACAAACAGCGATCCTGGGGCTGGAATGCACCTGCGCCAGTTGTCCTCGTTCGGTTCTGTAGCCGTCAGGAGCATCATGACCTCGGCCTGTATCGGGTCCGTGTCCTGAAACTCGTCAACCATGAGGTGTGTGAGTCTTTTCCTGAAGTAACTCCTCACGTTCGGGTTGCCCTTGAGCAGCCCGGCGGCCTTCATGAGCAGGTCCTGGAAGTTGAGCTTGCCGCGGTCCTGCCTGAGCTTGTCATACTCCGCCCTCGCCAGCGTCAGTATCGGCAGCGCGGAGCCGTAGCGTACCTCCCGCCATCGCTTCATCGCGGGTCCCGCGATGGTTTCCTTGAAGTCGTCGTACCTCTTCAGTTCCTCCATCGCCTGGGGCTTCTTCCCCGGCCACATCTTCTGGGTGACATCGCCTTTCAGTCTGAACTCATCAAGCAGCGCCATCAACTGGACGGGATCGTCCAGATTGACGTGCCCGGCTGTCCTGGCAATGCGCTTGTAGATCGGCATCAGCTTGTCCGTGCCGGCGTCATCAGGCAGCGTGGGCAGCAGGACAAGGATGTGGTCAACGTAGTCCAGCGCGGACCGCCTGATGCCCGTTATGTCGGGCAGTTCTCCCTTGGGCGGGGGCGCGGGCCATTCCTCCACGTCGGGGTAGTTGCAGAAGGCGACAAAGGCGTCCTCCAGGTCCGACAGGTTCAGCCCCAGCCTCTGCAGTTCCCCGAGCCAGTCTTCCGGATCGTCGGTCGTCAACCTCGCGCAGAAGCCGCTCCAGGCCTCCCGCCGCAGCCTCTCGTCCTCATCCGGCTCGATCTCCTCAAATGCGAGATCAACATGGGCCTCCACCGGGCGTTCCCTCAGGAGCCTGCCACAGAAGGAGTGTATGGTCCCTATGAAACACTGCTCGACGTGTTTGAGCGCCTCCTCGAGGTTGTCCCTCTCTTTTCCCTCGGATCTGCGGAGTTCCTGCTCGAGTCTGATCTGGAACCTTGAGCGAAGCTCCGCTGCGGCCTTGCGGGTGAACGTGACCGCCGCAATGCTTCCGACCTTGCACCTGCCGTTCTTCAGGAGCGCCACCATGCGGCCCATCATGCTCGTCGTCTTGCCGGTTCCCGCAGCCGCCTCGACAAGCATGTTCTTTTCCAGTTCAGTCAGGATCTGGTCCCTGGCTTCCTGGTCCACAAGCGGGGTCGTCTTTTGTCCGTTACTCATCTGCTCTCAACTCCCTGTAGGCTGACAGCGCCTTGTTCTCATTGTTGGCAAGCTTGGCCCTTATGCGCGCCTCCTCGATTATCGGATCATCGAAAACGTCGCCGTAGTCGCTGAAGCGCATGTCCTTCTCGGCCTTCGTCGTGAATGGGAAGCATCCCTCCCGTATCATCCTCGATAGCCTGGCTATCACGTCGTATCCCGCCTCAAGGCCTGTGGCGGAACAGGTCAATCTCAGCCCTCGCTCGCGACTGCCAGGGAAGAAGTATCCGAACTGCTCGACCTTCGCTTCGGGTCCCCGCTTTTCCTTCAGAACATGGCCGACCAGCCTGACGTAGAGCGCGTTCTGTACCACCCGTCCATGGTCGAAGGGGGGGTTCTGGTTGTACTTCCAGGCGCTGCCCGTCTTGTAGTCCCAGATGTTGAACCGCTTCCCCTTCGAGCCCGCGACCTCGTCTATCCTGTCAACTATCCCACGAATCCTGATACGGGTTCTGTCGGGCAGTTCCATCCAGACCGGCTCGGCCCGCTCAAGCTCCGACGGCTCCCCGTCGGGCTTCATGCCTATGCAAACCTCGAACCACCTGGGGATGCCCGGCATCTCCTCTTCGCTGCGCAGGAATGTATCTGCCATGTTGCGCAGCTCGTTGCATTCGATCCTGAACACCTCCTCGCTCGGCGGCGGCGCGAGTTCCCTGTACTCGTCAATCTTCCTGTCGAGCATGCCCCGCAGCCTCTCCCGGTCCCGTTCTAGCTCGGGTTTCAGCCCCTCCGAGACAAGCCCTCTCATGAACTCGCAGAAGAGGTCATGAATAAAACTTCCCTTCTGCCTCGGGTCGAGCCAGACGGCGGGGTCAACCTCGAGTTCCTCCGGCGGCTCCACCCCGAGGATATGCTTCAGGAAGAACTCCATCGGGCAATGCCCCAGCATCTCAAGCTGGCTTGAAGACAGCAGATGCCCGTCGGGCTTCGAGGGGTTCCTGTCCCTCCCTGCCTCGGGCACATGCCCGTCATACTCTGTGAACCTGTCGCTGTCTCGCGCGTCCCTGGCCTTGAATCCGCGTCCGAGATTGGGATAGATGTCCGCTATCAGAGACTCGGCGTCCGCTACCGTCTTTCCGCCCCTCAGCCTGACCAGCCACCACTCGTCCGCCGCGGCGCATCCTCCTTCAGTCTCAGGGGCAAAGGACACCGGCGGGCTGAGCGCCTGCGCTATGCTGTTCTGGTCGGCGTCGTGAATGCCCGTGGCCGCTCTGAACGCGGACATGAACTCGCTGCTGGGGAACATGTCGCGATCGTCGGCAAGGCTGCGGGAGCAGTAGCTCATCGTCACTGCCCCGCAAAGCCTGGCAAGCAGGTTGTGAAACCCCTCCACGCGCCTGGCCACCCCCGCCTCAGATGTGGCGAGACCATCGGACAGTTCCTTCCTCTCGTTGTCCAGCAGCAGCGGGTCCTGTCTCCCGCCGCCGGGGAAGCGGGTGTCGTCCATGCCGATGATGAACGTGTGCTTCCTACCCGAATGCCCTCCCGTCTCGATGTCCGAGACATAGATGCATCCCGGGCGAGGCCCCTGTCCGCAGATGGTCAGTTCGGATGAAAGAGAGGACAGCCATGCCCAGATATCGAGTCCCGCAATCTCGCCCCTTTCCCGCACGCAGTCCGAGAGCTCCCGTATCTCGTCAAGCAGCCGCTTTCGTGCGTAGTTGTCCAGCATCGAGGCCTTGCTGCATCGGTTCTCAAGGAAGTCCCTTGCACTTTCAAGAGCCGCTATCTGTCCGTTGTCTTTCGGAATGACGGCGATAAGCCCTTCGCAGAGCGTCCTGAGTCTCTTCAGCGCGCCACTCTTGAGTTCAAGCTTGCGCCTCTTGTCCTCCCGCTTTTCGTCTCTCTCTTCGGGGTCAACTCGTTCCCCGTCCCTCAGTTCGAGTTCGACGGCGTTCAACTCCTTGTCAATCATCATCAGGTAACGGTCGGCCCCGAATCCGATCTTTACCGCCCTGAGTATCGTGCCGAGCCTGGAACAGTCCAGCCCTCTGGCTGGATCACCCTCATCGGCCTCGGGTATCAGGAGAAGTCCGTCCTGCACCATCCTGACCAGCGTCGCCTGGGGGAAGTTCCCGCGTATCCAGTCCGTCCACGCCCTGAACGCCCTGCCCGGTCTCGAATAGCCGATTGGTATGCCTTCAGCGAAGGTGACGGGCGGTTGCCCCGGGGGATCGGCGTGGTACCTGCACGCCTCCTCGAAGAGCATCGGGATGTAGGTCTCGGAGTCGGTGTGGATGACCTCGACCTCGTCATACGGGATGCTCTCGGAGATGCAGGTTCTGATAACATCCCTGACCTCGTTGACCTCGCCTATCATTCTCCGGAAGCGGACTGTGCCGTCCCTCCTCGGCTGCGGCGCCTCGGAAGGTGTCTTCATCATCCTGAGCAGGGCGATGTCGGGGCAGTCCCCCTCTGGAAGCGTCCCCGCCGCATCCACAGGGACAAGTACCTTCCGCTCCTCCGGTATTGCCCTCCAGAGATCGGACTCGAGTCTGCCAAGGCGCTCCAGCATGTCCTGCGGCATGATGAAGAGGGGACATTCGTCCCCGCTTCCATCCCCGTCCCTGCCGTATCGTCTCTTGACCGCTTCCGCCGCCATTCTCAGCGCGTCGGCATGGTCGGCGAACCCGCGCCTTCCCAGCTCATCGCAGTAGGCCTCAAGAAGCTCCCTGATCTCCCCCGCCTTGTCGGGTCGCTCGAACGCGGGCTTGTCAAGATCGGGCGGCGTCAGCCCCGCCAGCCTCATGTCCCGCACCGTCCTGGCTATCGTCTCCGTCAACCCCTGGCTGGACTGGAGCCTGGAAAGGTAGCCTCCCCCGCGCGCCTGCAATCGGCTGAACACGCTGTCGCAGAGGGCTTCCATCATCCGACGCCCCGGTATCCTCAGCCCCCTGGTCTGTATCTCATCGGCGGCAAGCTCCATCGCAAGGCTCGTCATTGTCATGACGCGGCAGTTCACAACCGCCTGGCCGCCCCTGACCACGGACCGCGTCCACTGGTAGCCGACGCGGATGTTCGGGGCGATCAGCCGCTTCTCGTCAAGCAGCCGCTCGGCGCAGATGCGCCTCAATCCAGCAATGAATGTGTTCATCTGCCCTTCGTTCATGTCATCTCCCCATGCCGTCAGGACTTCGAAAGTATCTCTTCGAGATTGAACCGCTCCACATCGGAAAGCCCGGCGTAGCGCTCGGGATGGCAGGTGAGTATCAGTATCTGCAGCCTGTCAGCGGCCTCGATCCGCTCCTTGCGGACTTCGCCGGCCTTGTCCCCGGCGCTCAATGCCTTCATCCCCATCTGCCAGTCGGCCGTGTGGGCAAAGATCATGTGTTACGCTCCCGTCTTATAAAAAAAACGCTTGAATGTGTCGCTACGCTCTGGCGACGAACTGCGTAAGATCGTCATGCAATTTGGGAACTCCGCGCAGTGAAACTCCCAAAGCCACTGCCAGCCGTCTGCTGTCATCCTTCGTGGTCTTGAATGTCCCATGCCAGCTCATCTCGTTTCCATCGGCTTTTTTCTTCACCCTTTACAGCCAGACGAAACAGTAGTGCTCTTGCCTGGTCTCAATCTCAAGAACCAGGCATTCCCTGTCATGCAGGCGGGCCGCATCGGCTCCGTCCTTATCGGCTTCTACGTCCTCCGGATTCCCCACGCGAGCAAGATAGAAGTGCAGGAGGGCTTCAGCCTGAACCATGTTGCAGAATCGGCGGAAGGCGGCCACCCTTCTTTCGACCTCCATCATACCCATGCCCCTTGTTGGCGGCAAAGGAAAGAGCCTTGAATCGCTGGTGAAGAGATAGACCGTGGGACGGACTCTACCGTGCTTCTGAAACCCCTCCGTCAGAAAGTCCTTCGTTTCGTTTATGACATCATCAATTGTGACTGCCATCCGACTTCTCCTTCACTGTGACGGATTGTCTTCGTCGGCCTGGTCGGAAGAGATCGCAAGCCCCATGCTTTCGATCTCCTCCGGTTCCAGACCATCCGGATGCCCCGCCTCCAGGAAGCGGTCGGTGATGTAGCCCTTCACCACGCGGATGAAGTCATTGACCGTTATTGCCATTGGTCTGTCCCTGACTCGGAGTCCTGCTGCGGCTCCGCCTGTGGCTGCCCGGCACGCGCTTGTGCATCTTCTTCCAGTCGCCGGTTTTGCCCGTCGTCCTGAACCCCATGACGGCGTCGCTCATGCACAAGCAGGCTTCCTTTGTGCCTTCCCCGCTTGCCGCGAAGTTCATGGAGTTGTCGGACTTGATGCCGATCTTCCCGCCCTCGGCAATCGCGTCCTGGTTGGCGGCAAGGAAGATGAACTCCCAGCTGTATGTCTCATGCTGGTGACTGATCATCTCAAACACGCGCTCACGGGTGTAGTCCGTGCTGGCGTTCTCCAGACCGTCGGTCAGGATCGCCACGATGACCTTTCCCGGACGTTCGTCCTCGGGCGTCGCTGCCAGGCGCTTGCCCACGTCGTCAATGCTTCGTCCCACGGCGTCCAGCAGGGCGGTGCAACCGTTTGGCACGTAGGTCTGATCATTGAGCGGATCAACACCCGCAATGGGCCTGCCGTCATGGACGACATCGTAACCATCGTTGAACAGCACGAGGGTGATGTTTGCGTCCCCGGGTTGATTCTTCTGGTCGCCCAGAAAGCTGTTGAACCCGGCCACAGCGTCCTCTCGGACAGAGCTCATCGAGCCCGAACGATCCACGATACAGACGATTTCGGTGAGATTGTTATTCATCTCAGCCTCTCCTTATGTGTTCCGCGCCGCAACACCATGTCGCGGCGAACGGAACCCGTTATCACATTTGCTTCCACGCGACTTCGCCGATGCAGACCGCGCATGCGGGCCGCATGTCCCGTCAGTGTCACCACGGATGAGAGCGCCGAGTCTCCTCAGGGAAGACACGGCGGCATCTCATCCCACGCCCTAATTCGGGCAGGCGTCGCCCTAATCCGACGACATCAGGCAGGCGTAGGCCAGCTCGTCATCAACGACCAGCGCCCCGCCTGTGACATCCCGACCGTCCAGGCGGATCTGTTCCCCCTTGCCGGGGGATTTGCGCGGGATGGCCTCCATGGTCTCCGCCTTCTTCAGGAAGCCCTCGACCTCCTCGCGCCCCGGACGCTTGTGATCCTTCTCGATCCCCCACGCGTCGAAGGCGTATGACCTGAACAGCTTGTCCCGCATCCTGGCAAAAAGGGACGGAGAGCCGAACAACTCGGCGGACACAACCTTCCCCGCCAGGGCAACCACCACGCCGGCCGTGCCCGACGGCAGTTCGGCATTCCTGTCAAGCGATGCCTCGATGTCGCGCTCCACTGCGTCAAAAGCGTCCGAGTAGGCGCGGGTGGGACTCATGGCCTTCTTGTCCCTAAGCTCCATGTCCACGTTCATCCACATCTTCGCCTGGTCGGACCTGAACACGCCGCGATGCTTGAGTGACTCGCTGACGGACTTGGACGAGTCCTTGCGCATCTTCCAGCTGGCCCGGCTGCCCGAACTGAACCTTCTGCCCTTGTAATGCCACCGCCCCTGCTCGACGCAGGTGACGGGGATCATGACCTTCGATTTCGCCCCGATGCAGACGGAGATGTTCAGGACACGGTTCTGTCTTGCGCCCCTGACCTCCTCGCCCTCGAGGATAAAGAGGTCCTGGTCGAGGTTGTTCTGAACGGAGAGTTCAGGCACGCTGCCCCCCTCCGAGATCTCCTCGACCAGAACCTTGCCGGTCCCCAGCCCCTCGTCCAGAACGACCACCTGGTCCTGCCCGGCCCGTTCCTGACGCCACCTCAGGGGAAATACCGTCAACGCGCCCATCTCTATGGGGTTCCCCACCTCGACCTGATTCACGATCTGACTGATGTTCTCGTTCATCTGCGTCTCTCCAGAGTAAAAAGGTCTCACAATCTTCTACGGTTCGATTCAGGCGCTCTGACAGACCCGCTCACGGGCCTCCGAGAAGATCTCATCCAGCCCGATCTCCACGGGCGGCGTCTCGTGCGCCATTAGCCCAGAAGGCATTCATCGTCTTTCCTCACGCCGCCGGCATCAGTTCGTCAAAGTCCAGCAGCCGCAGCGCGTCGTTCTGGGGGTTGCGGGCATAGGTTGTCACCCACTTGATCTGTCCGTCCCCTTTCTGGCTGAGCACCGCGATGAACTCCCATGCCTTGAAGAGGAATCGGAAGTACCACGACTTCTCTCCGCTGCTCTTCCTAGTTCCGTACTTCGGACGGTATCCGAGGATGAGCATCTCGGGCGGCTTTACCTGCCTGGACGACAGGAAGGTATCGGCGATGTCGTCCGCCCTGACCTCGCACCCGACCTGCTCTTGGATGCGGTCCAGCGCGTGTCCCGTAATCCTCAGCTCACTCAACCCGTTGAGGTCCATGAACCTGTCTGCCGTGATCGCCATGTCCAGCTCCTTCTTCCTGATGAACTACCTTTGTCACCGAGCCTCGTGACAGGCTCCCGATTCCTTGCGGCCTCAAATGCTGAGCACCTGCGCATCAACATCTGCTCATCACTGCCCGTAATATAACACCACGTCAGAATATGTCAAGGGAAAAAGCAAATATTTCTCTGCGCAGTAAATAAATGATCTGCCCGGAGTGGCTTCTATCAATCTAAGTGATTGATATCAAATAATATACGCCGATACTACGGCGGCATTTCTATATGAGTTTCCTGCCGTCCAAGCACAAATTGTCAGAAAAATAGCGAATATTTTGAGAACGATTCCCCCGTCATCTGCCTGTTGCGGTAGATGCGCGCAGGAAATGATGGGCGCGTGCCCGATGGGCTCAGGGCATCCTCAGGTACTTCCTGAGCGTGTTCTCGGATACATCAAGCCGTCTTGCTGCATCGCGATAGTTCCGCCCGCAGATCTCCCACACCTGTTTCATGTAGAGCTTGCGGATGTCGTTGTCTGTAATTACATCTTCCTTGCTATAGATTGGCGTAAGGGGACCTTCTGATGCTTCGTCCGGCAGGCTTTCCATCCCTTCTACAGGCTCCCGGTTCTCGGGCGGAGAGGCATGGCAGGCAGCCTGACGCGCGGGTGACTCCTGCATTGCGCTATACATCGCTTCTCGGTGTCTGACCGCATGTGAAAGGCCCCCGGTCCCTTCGAGTATCTCCCAGACTGGTCTGCGGGAAAATGCCGCGTGGGTCAGAACGCCCTTGTACTCAGCCACGTTGCCGGGCCAGTCGTACTCCAGTACCGCCTGGCGATCTCTCTCCGACAGGCTAAGTCCGTTCTGTCCCATCTCCCCAAGTATCCCGTCTCCGACGACCCATGCGTCCGACGGATTGCTGTCAATCCGTTCCCGGAATGACGGAACCTGTATCCTGACCACACCGAGTCTGTAGTAAAGGTCCCGCCTGAACCTTTCATCAACAGCCAGATCCCTGCTGGTTGACGCGATGATACGGGCATGGGTGTCCACTTTCTCGCGCGCGCCAACGGGGCGGAACGCCCCTTCCTCCACCAGGAGCAGGAGCCTGCTCTGGATCTCGAGCGGCAGTTCATCCACATTGCGAAGGAACACCGTGCCGTTCCTGGCCTTCTCGAAAACGCCTTCGATTGTGCCTTCCTCGCCGCCTCTGGAGCCAAAGAGACGTATGCCCGCCTCCCGGGAATCACCGACGAACTCCGCGCAATTGACCTTCTCGAATGGCTTGCCCCTTCTGGCCCCCCGCTTCCACATGGCGCACGCCACAAACTCCTTTCCAGAGCCGACGGGACCCACGATCAGGACGTGCTTGTCCGTCTGCGCCACGTTGATGATCTCTTTGCGCAGCCGAACCATTTGTTCGCTTGAGCCGAGAAGCGCGTAGTGGAAGCCGAACCTCTCGTGTTGTTCAATCTCCTTGGTATCCCGCTGCATCTCCTCAGCGGTATATTCGATTGTTCCGGACAGCTTCCTGATGGTTCTGACGGCGTGTTCGCGGTCTCCCTCTCCGAAGTAACGCTCCCGTGAAAGGTCAATCAGATCGTGCCAGAACTGGTGATCTGGCCCGTCAATGCGGCTGGTCCAGTATTCATCGGCCAGGGACAGAAGAAGCTCCGCTCTCGCATGGCTGCCGAGGTTCAAATAGGCCAGCACAGCAGCAGTGTTCGTCGCTTTGGCGGCGTCGAAGACTACCTCGCAGACCTCGGAAAGGCTCTTCTGATGGACGTCCATGTAGTTCCGCCCGCAGTGCCAGACGGTCTTGCCGCCCATCCCGCGTATTCGGGAGAGTTTGGCCGCCACGTCCGCCCTCATGCCAATACTGTCCTCCTCACCCCCCGCCAGGCCGACCCCGCAGATGTGCACACAGGGCGATTGGTCATTCTGGTCGAGTATGCTTCCCAGGGTCTTGCCGACAGCGTACTGGCTGGTTATCTGGATGTCGGCGTCGGGGCGCTTCAAGAGAACGGCGGCTGCGGCGCAGGCGCCGTCAACGCTGTTTGTGGTGATGACATGGGTGCTCATCCTGATCTCCCCTCGTCATAATCTGAGTAGATGTGATGCTTACAATGGGTGTCGTTGCAGTAATTGCTCTCTGATCCTATTCTTTCCTGCGCAGAAACTGCTGTCAAGCAGAAAACAGGATATCATGCGGTAATTCTTTTAAATACAATCGGTAGTAGCGGAATCCTGGACGAAATGACTATAGCGCCACCTTGATGACCTGCCCGAAATCAGTCGCTGAGCAATATCTGAGCGCTTTATTCATTTGAACGCGCTATACTGCAGCAAACATACAACCTGTGAGTTATCTTTGCTTTCCCGTTCTCAGTCATGATCTTCTGTGCCGAAAAGATTGCCATACGAGAAGATCTGCTGCGCATTTGGCAAGGTCAGGATCAATGACTACGGCGATTCTGCAAAGATAGCTGCTTCTTTGTGCCAGAAAAATGATTGTGCCACAGTAAAAACACTTACGGAAGGCCCGTCAACGAGAAATACGATTACGGGGCGGTCCATATCAGAGATCGGCCTGCCGATCAGCGCCACCAGAGAATACTCGCCCACTCCAGCAGTTCAAAAACCTTGCCTTCATCACTGTGACCCGTTCGTCCGCTCAATCCTGAGATCCATCGCTAAGGCAGCATCTTCCTTCCGTGCAAGGCGCCCACGGAAGCCCCGACTATCGCTGCGATGGCGTCGTTTCCGATGCCGTTTCCGTCACTGAGGAGGGCTCTTGGTGGGTTCCGTTCCTGCTCAGGTTATTGTCCTGTCTTCCAGTACTCGACCATACTGATCTGGTCGGGCGCCTGAGGTGAGGGCCAACCTCGAAGCTCATTATATTGCCGCCGCAGTCTTTCAATCTCTTCGAGGGCCTGTTCGCCCGTCATCCCGTGCCTGACAAGCCAGCATCCGACGACGGTTCCTGTACGGCCATGGCCGCCCCAGCAATGAACATAGACCGCCATGCCGCGCGACATGCAGCCGTCAATCGCGTCAAGGATGGTCTTCATTGTCTCGATGCTCGGGACGCCGTAGTCCCGTATCGGAAACCGTCTGCAGTCCACCTCGATCCCGCGTTTGTTCGCCAGTTCTTTCAGGACAGGCTCGTAGGGGACAAAGGGGCCTCCGTCATAGCCGCGTTCATCCTCCTCCTGAAGGCAGATCACGGCTCGTATGCCCAGGTCGAGCAGCGCCGTGAGCTTTCTCTCGGCTTCTACACGGATCATGTCACCAGGATAGCAACCGGCCAGTAAGCTTCCTTCCTCTACCCACCAGGTCTTGGGATATGGTCTCTCTGTCATATTCCGCCAATGCCTCGCTATCTGACCGCGTGAACACAACCACAGATGCACGGATACAGTAACGCCAAGCATCAATCCTCAACATGATGCCTTATCACTTCGGCGTCCGCAACTACTCGTACGTGAACCATGCCGTTGCCGTGCAGTCGGCGTCACAGACGATCCGAACCCAGTAGGCGTTGAAGCCTTCCGGGAAGTCGTGGGGCAGCGTTTCGCCGGGCCGCACATCGAAAGTCCCGTATCTGAACCAGTCATCTCCAGTTGCGTTGATCTCAACCGTGAAGCGGATGGTTTCTGAACCGTCATGTGAAAACTCCACCCGCTTTCTGTCGTAACCGGTCATGAGATATGGGTCTGAGGGAACCCCGGCCTTGACCTTGGCGGTCTTCAATGGGCCGCCCCTGCCGACAGGCTTGCCTAGCCTCCAGAGATCGTCAACCTCCCCTACCCACAATGCGCATTTCCCGTCTTCCGAGCGGATGATGTGCCCATTCGCTTTCGGCGTGTCATTCTCGATCCCCGACATGATCAGCATGCCGCGATATGAGCAATAGTCGGAAATGTGCCTGTTGTGTGTGGCGATGGGGCGGATTCTGACGAATCCCCCCGCGTTCTCCGCAGGCAGCTCGTAGAAGGTCCCGTGACAGTTGAACAGGTCGCGCTCCGTGCAGACTTCACGGTCAAGCCGCTCGGGACCAAAGAGGCCCGTGTTGTAGAAAGACGGGTCTCCCTTCGGGAGCCTGAAGCGTTTTCCCGACTCGTCGGTATAGAGGACAGAGGCCGAATCGGCGACCACGATTCCTGCGGGGACGGCTACGTTCTTCTTCATCCAGGACATGGCCTTGGGGTCATTGACGGAACACAGCTTCATGTCAACGCCCATCTCGTAGTAGCCGATGTCCCGAGCCCCATCCTTTCCGGGACTAGCGGCAGAGAACTGCAACGTCTTCTTCTCCTCGCCCTGAGCGCGCAACAGTCCTCCCGAAACCTGGACACTGTCCGAACGAACCAGCCCGTCAAACATGGCGTCGGGGATGGATGTTCTCTGATCCTTATCGGCATACTGGAAGAAGGCCGTGGCGTGTTCACAGTCACGGTCAACACGCACACGAACCCATGCTCCGACCTCCTCCCGCCCGAAATCGAGCCACCTGTAACCCATGGCGGGAACCGTGAGCGTTTTCAGAACATCCCAATGTCCATCCCCCTCTCGATCCGTCTCGAATGTGAACGATACCGGAGCCGGGTTGCTGTGGGCGAGATGAACCCCCCGGTGATCGAAGCCGGAGAACAGGAATGAATCTGACGGTTCCCCTGACCGAACATGATCGTTCAGCCAGACTGCACCGCGGCCGATCGGGGGGCCGAATTCGTCCAGGCGTTCGGGAGCAATGAATCTGAGGTTGGACTGTGACTGCCCCGGCGCGGCAAGATTGCCCTTCGCCCTGCGCTTGTTGAGGAACTCGGCCCTGGCGGTGTCGTCGCAACCCAGCACGACGCAGTCTCCCCATCGGCAGAAATCTCCGACGACCTTCAGGTATGAGGACCGAGGCGCGATGCCCGCTGTATGCCCGGAGCGGAACGTCCGGGGGAATCGCCAGAACATGCCGTGCATCGTCATCAGCAGGTCGCCTTCCCCGATGTCTCGGATTCGGGGCCATTCCGTGTTCCACCCGTGCGCTCCGTCGTAGCAATGGGAGGCCTTCGGAAGGCGGAAACTCTCCCATTTCCCGCCGTCGCGCAGCATCAATATCAGCGAGCGGAAGTCCCACCCGATGCTCCATATCGGATCAGTTTCAGAACTCGGGTTGCCGCTCAGGCCGCCTGGGCCGGTCACTTCCGTGAACTGGTTGCGACGAATGACGGTCCACTGTCTGCCATCCCATTCGGCGAGGCAACCTGATTCGATGTGCGGATTGTGCTTCGCCTCTTGGGAGTTCTCCCCGTTGTTGGCGTAGACCAGCCGTCCCTGCCCGCAATAGAGCCCCTTTCCGTGATACCCCGGCAGTAGGTCGCCGCCGATGTCCTTCGATGAATTCGCATCGGGATAGATCTCGGTGACTTTAAGGCCTTGGACGTCCACTTCGTAGAAGCCTTCCTCCATTGTTGCAATGTAGATCTTGCCTGCAGGATCCGTGAGATGCCGCGCGGCGCCCGTCAGGCGTCCGGGCATGGCAGACGGCGGGATGACCCGAACATCGCCCCTGCCGTCAATGACGTATGGGCCGATGAAGAGCTGGCCGCTCTCGCTGTGGATCATGCGGCTTGCGGGGGTGCCGCCGACGCTCTCGGGACGAACGGTCTGCCGCAGATCGTCGTCAATCTCATAGAGCTTGTCGTCCGAGCCGTTTGGTTTGTGCGGGGCGTAGGTGATCACCCACAGTCGTCCTGCCCATGGAACGACAGCTCCCGTCCCGCACTCGTTCTGCGTGTTGAACATGGCCAAATGCGGATACACGCCGCTGATCTGGAAAGGCGCCTCGCCCGCTGTGGCCGTCGCGACCAGTGCAGACACCGCTGACAGGAAAGTCGGCAGAACCAGGACAGATGGAGGTCTTTGATGCATGACTGACAGGATACCCTTGCAGGATCGGAAAAGAAATGCTGACCGTGTCCTCAGGGATCAATAGGTCATCTGGTCGAGTGGTCAATCGTTCACCATGTTGAGCCTTGCCCGAAGATGGTGAACGTGATTCAGCTAAGCCAACGGCTCGCATAATAGGGATTAATAATACCATCCGGCCTGAGAAAATCCTTTGAGTAATAAGATGGCTTTTATGTAGAATAAAATTTTTGCGATCATCACTCAAGTCTTGAATTCCAGAGGAAAGAGGTTTTTACCGTCCGCATGGGGAAACAGAACGGAGAATAGCCATGAGATTTATTCGCAGAGAGTCTAAGAAAACCAGTTTGTATAGATCGAGATTATCCAGGACATCCATCGAACCGAACGACGTTGAATGTCCAATCCACAAAAATGTGGCGCATGAAATATTGAAGCCGATTTTCATGGTAACAAGAGAGCTATTTGAAGCATATCGTAGGTTGCCTCACTTTCCAGGCTTCAGGAATGTCGAAGTCTTGGAACCGCGATTGCTGCTCGATGGCATTCTCTTCCCGGCGCCGACTTTCGACGTGTCCCATGCGCCTGCCAGGAGCATAGCGGGGGATTTTAATGGGGATGGCACAACGGATATGGCAGTCACCATATCCGGCGACAGCAGCGTATCCGTTCTTATCAGCAATGGCGATGGGAGTTTCAGAACAGAAGTCTCCTACGCGGTCGGCGGAGCCTCTAAAGGTATCGTAACTGCGGATTTTAACGGCGACAGCGCTGTTGATCTGGCTGCCGCAAACCAGGGTAACGATACTGTCTCTGTGCTCCTGGGTAACGGCGACGGGACTTTCATGCCTCAAACAACCTATGCCGTGGGTGATGGTCCAGATGGTATCTCCGTAGGGGATTTTAACGGGGATGGAGATACAGATCTGATTACGGCAAACTTCAATGCCGATAACGTCTCCGTGCTTCTGGGCGATGGCGGCGGGACTTTCGGTACTCAAGTCACCTATGCTGTTGCTGATGGCCCTATGAGTGTTGCGGTTGGGGACTTTGATGGGGACGGGGATACGGACATGGTGGCGGCAAACCTATATACAGCCAACGTCTCCGTATTTCTGGGTAATAGCGATGGGACTTTCGGGTCTCAAGCCACGTATGCCGCCTGCGATGGACCTATCAGCATAGCTGTCAGCGATTATAACGGCGATGGAATTGCCGATCTGGCGACGGCAAACCGTTGGAACGCCAGCGTTTCCGTATTACTGGGCAATGGCGATGGGACTTTTCGAACTCAAAGCATATATGCCGTATCTGACTCGCCTAATAGCATTTACACACTTGACTTCAATGGAGACGGCGCGTCAGACCTGGCTACTGCCAACTGGAACGCTAACGGGATCAGCGTGCTCCTGGGCAATGGTAATGGAACCTTCCGACCACAGATCGCCGTAGCTGCGGGCGGTGACTCTCAGAGTATTATTGCCGGTTATTACGATGGGGACGGAGCAGCGGATCTGGCGATAGTCAACTACTTAAGTGATACCATATCCGTAATTCTGGGTAATGGCGACGGCACATTCATAGCACAGACAGCTAATGCTGCCGGCGACGCCCCATATGGCATCGCAGTGGGAGATTGCAATGGGGATGGCGTATTGGATTTCGCTGTCGCAAACGGTTTCAGCGCCAATATCTCCGTTTGCCTGGGCAATGGCGACGGCACGTTCATGCCTCAATCCAAATATTCGGCTGGCGACTACCCCGAAGACATTGTTTTCGGCGATTATAACGGGGATGGGGCGGCGGATATTGCCACGGCAAATTCAAACAGCGACAATGTTTCCGTGTTTCTGGGCAATGGCAATGGCGCTTTCATGCCTCAAAACACATATCCCGCCGGCGATAAGGCTAATGCCATCGCCACCGGGGATTTTAACGCGGACGGCTTTGCAGACCTTGCCACGGCGAACGCTAACAGCAGCGATGTGTCTGTGCTGATTGGCAGCGGCAATGGCGCTTTCATGGCTCCGGTAAGTTATGCTGTTGATTACTGGCCGACCGGTATCGCCGTCGGGGACTTCAACGGGGATGGACTTGTAGATATTGCAGCATCAAGCGCCAGCAACAGCGACACGGTTTCAGTGCTTCTGGGCAACGGCAACGGAACATTCATGCCTCATTTATCCTATGCGGTGAACACCGCGGAGAGCGTAGTTGTTGATGATTATAACGGGGATGGTTTTGCAGACCTGGCTACGGCTAATCTCGAAAGTAATGTGTCTGTACTTCTGGGCAACGGCGACGGAACTTTCAAAACTCAGGTGACTTATCCTGCAGGACCGGGAGCTTACAGTATTGCCACCGGGGACTGTAATGGGGACAACTTTGCAGATTTAGTCACCGCAAACTCCATCAACGACACGGTGTCCGTATTATTGGGAAACGGCGACGGCACCTTCAAGACTTACCTCACTTATGCAGCGGGGGATTGGGCACGATGCGTTGCGATCGGGGACTTTAACGGGGATGAAGCGGCAGATCTGGCGATTGGCAACCGTGATAAAGACAATGTCTCCATCCTCCTGAACCAGAAACCTCCCGCAATCGCAATCAAACTGCAGGCCGCATCGGACAGCGGCGTATCCGATTCGGATAATATTACCAATGACAACACGCCGACGTTTGACGTCACGGTCAACGGTCCCAGGCGGATCGAGATTGACTACGACGGGGATGGAGAAACCGATCAGAAGATATTCCCCGATTCGGCGGGAAGCTATCAGTTCACCGCCCTGCGGGGAGACGGTACCTTCCAGACCGGGATCAACTATGCGGTTGGCGATGGTCCATTCGCCCCAGTCTACGCCGACTTGTACACAAGGACATCATCCCGACTTACGACTTTCTCATTCAGCAGGGGGTGAGCAACGACCCGATTTCAACATCCGACAACACGTTCCTGAGGGACATCAACGCCGAGCTGTCGTATCTGACCTTGCCGGGGGTTGACGTGACGACAATTTCCGGCACGGGCCATGCGTCGGCGACGGAGTTGATCATCAAGACCAACGGGAGGATGAAGCTCAACGGGATGATGGACGGCGATGGCATAGTTATCCAGGACCCGAGCGGAGAGAAGGGGAGCGTGCTGACGGGGATAACCGACATCACGGTCTCGCACGTCAAGCACAGGAACCTGTTCCACGACCACGAGGCGCAGGACGCGATCTTCGCGCTGCTTGGCCTGCCTGATCCCTCCGGCGGGTATTCCGAGGACGGGGCAATGCTCCCCGACGAGGACATTGGGGGGATAACGATCTTCGGGTTTGACCCGGTGGACTTCATCGTCACGGATAATCTGGGCAATCGTAGCGGGTATGACCCGGTCGGGGGGTTGTTGAACGAGATACCGAACGCATGGTACAGCGGGGACGGGGATGTTGAATGGCTCGTGATCTTCAATTCAGGAGACCCGGCCTACACGGTTGATCTGACGGGAGTTGGTGACGACTACCTTGCTGATGGCGCGGGTTACGGGGCCGGGGGGGCGGTCGGATTCTTCGCCGGATCGGGGTATCTCAGCGACGGGGAGACGGTGTCGCCGCAATCGGTGAAAGAGAAGTATGCGCCGGACGGGACGATGGACGGTCTGGCGACGGAGATCACGATAGAGGCAAGCCAGAGCGTGACGTTCAACGGATTGGTGAGCGATCCTGACAACGCAGACGGACACACATACGAATGGGACTTTGACGGGGGGGCATCGAACTCCGCGCTGCAGAATCCCGGGGCTGTGCAGTTCAACGCCACCGGGACGTATTACGTGCAGTTCACGGTGACGGATCCGGACGGCAATGTAGACGAGACGCCGGACATTGTC